>NZ_AP022560.1:4800000-6225779 GCF_010726085.1 Mycolicibacterium moriokaense | reverse complement strand
GAATCGATGAGGCATCGGTGAGGCACGCGAAACTGCGGACGTTCTTCGCGGTGCCGCTGGTCGTTGCGGCGATGAGTTGCCCCGGCAGGGGCGATCACACCGCCACAGGTGGACCCCGCGGCGGTGCCGCCGTCGGGAGCCGCCGGACCCGTCCAGCCGATGACGCAACGCAGTCCCTGCGTCGTGACCGGTGTGCTGCCCGGAACCGAAACGGGTGCGGACGAACCGAACCAGGCCATGCTCAACCTCGCGGCCGCGTGGCGGTACAGCCGTGGTGACGGTCAACTCGTTGCGGTGATCGACACCGGTGTGCGGCGGGACCCGCCTGCCGAACGTCGACCCGGGCGGTGACTTCTGTCGAGGCAACGGACGGACTCTCGGACTGCGACGGACACGGCACGCTGGTCGCCGGCCTGATCGCCGGACAGCCTGGCGCGGACGGCTTCTCCGGTGTCGCACCGGGCGCACGGATCCTGTCGATCCGTTCGACGTCGGCGCGGTTCGGGCCCCGCACCCCGGGAGCGGATCAGTCGACCGCGCGCGTCGCGCTCGATGTCGCGACCCTCGCCAGGGCGATCGTTCGCGCGGTCGACCTCGGCGCCCGCATCATCAACATCTCGGCGGTGACCTGCCTGCCCGCCAACAAGGCCGTCGACCAGACCGAGCTCGGCGCGGCCCTGCGATACGCGGCCGTGCAGAAGGACGCCGTCATCATCGCGGCGGCCGGAAACAACCAGACGGGCCTGAACCCGGGCTCGGCATGCCCGTCGAATCCGCTGTCGGACCCGAGCCGACCCGATGATCCACGCAACTGGGCGGGGGTGAGACATTTCGATCCCGTCGTGGTGGCAGCCGTACGTGCTGTCGGTCGGTCGGCTCTCAATTCCTTGGCGGACCGTCCGCGTTCACGGCGGCCGGGCCCTGGGTCGGTATCGCTGCGCCGGGCGAGAACATCACCTCGGTCGGCAACGCCGACGGCGGGGCCTCGCGAACGCGTTGCCCGACGCAGGGGACCTCTTCCCGCTCAACAGCGCGAGTTTCGCTGCGGCGTACGTCTCCGGCGTCGCGGCGTTGGTGCGCAGCCGATTCCCGGAGCTGACGGCCGCGGAGGTGGTCGACCGGCTGACGGCCGGTGCGCAGGGATCCGCCCGCGCACCGTCCAACCTGACCGGCGCCGGCCTTGTCGACCCGGTGGCGTCGTTGACGTGGGACGTCAGCGCCGCGAGCGACGCCGGCGGTGATCCGGAACCCAAACCGATCGCGGCGCCACCGCAACCAACACCGCCGGATCACACGCCGCGCACGATCGCGTTCATCGGCACGGGTGTGCTGGCTTTGATCGCTGCCATCACGGCGGCGGTCGCGACCCACAGACGAAAGACGGAGGCATCGTGACCATCCGATTGGCGTTGGCATTCGTAGCCGTCGTTCTTGCCGCGCTGGCCTACCCGTGGCAGTCCGACCTCGACTGGTGGATCCTCGGCATCGCGATCGCCGTTATCGTGATCGTATTCGCTTGGTGGCGTGGGCTGTTTGTGACGACCATGATCGCGCGACGGCTGTCGGTGTTTCGCCGCAATCATTCCAAGCGCGAAGTGCAGCCATCCGGCTCCGTCACCGTCGTTCTGCGCATCGACGATCCGGCTGGCGTCGGGTTGTCGCTGCCGATGGTGGCCGGTTACGTGGAACGCTTCGGTGTCCGGTGTGAGAAGGTTCGCGTGACCAACCTCGATGACGGCAGTGCCAGTGGGACGTGGATCAGCCTGACGCTCAATGCTGTCGGCAACCTGACCGCGCTGCGTGCCCGGTCGGCTGAACTCTCTACTGGACACCGCCGAGATCGTCGGTCGTCGGCTCGCCGACCATCTTCGCGAAATGTCCTCGTCGACGATGCCCCGAAGCTACTTGCCGACGGCGACCGCGAGACGTGGCGGGGGATGCGCGGGGACAGCGGATATCTCTCGGCGTACGCGATTCCCATCGACGACGGGCTGCGCGGGCGGCTCGCCGAAGTATGGACGCAGCCGACCGAAACGTGGTCGGCAGTCGACCAGCGGCACCTCAGCACATCCAGAAGTACGCGCTCTGTGCGTTCCGGACGGCCGAGGCGGTGCGCGGGTACCGGTGGCCGGACTCGTGCCTCAGCGAGGCATACAGCGGCCGTTGCTCAGCGCGCTGGCGCCTCGATCGACGGACCGGCTGGCCATCCCGGGCGTCCCGCTACCGCCTGGCCTTTTGGAGCCGGGCGGCTGGCCGGTCGGTGGGCGCTCGTCAGTCGAACATGAAGTCGCGCATGAAGCGGGTCATCCTGCGTAGATAGTCGGGCTGGCTGACATGCAGGATGTGGTTGCCCGGGAACCAGTGGAACGCGCAGCGATCCCAGTGCTCCCACAGCATTTCGGCTTGCTCCGGAGGAGCGAGCCGGTCGCCGAGGCCGGTGATGATCAACCGTCGGTCCTTGGGCACCAGCGGCTGGTAGTTCAGCGGCGAGGAGTACAGCGTCGCCGCTTTGGTGAGCTCGGAATCGGTGTGTGACAGCCGACTTCGCAACTCGACGACCTTGTTGGCCGGGAACCACTCGTCGACGGTCTGGTCGGGTGTGACGACGGGGACGTTCGGAATCACCGCCTGGATCCGGTCGTCGACGCTGGCGATCAGCGCCGAGGTGTATCCGCCCAACGACATTCCGGTCAGCGCGATCCGGTCGACCCCGGTGAACTCCAGATAGTCGATGATCGAGCGGAAATCGTGCACGGCCTGCGCCATCGCTTCGGCGAAGCCGGAGAAACCGTGTGCGAAGAAGCCGTAACCGCTGAACGGCGAACCCTTTTCGGCGCGGCTGCCGTGGAACGGCATCGTGTACAGCAGCACGTCGTATCCGGAGCGGTAGAACCACGGCAGGAGAAGAACAAGCCATTGAACAGATACGGCGAGCCCATGAAGCCGTGGATCACACAGAGCGTCGGATGCGGACCGTCGTCGTGCCGCCAGTGCTGGGCGTGCACCACGTTGTTGCGGGTGAAGCCCCGGCACTGCTCACGTAGCGCCGGGTTGACGGCCTCGAAGCTGCTGTCGAACCGGATGTTCTGCACGTTGCCCTTGGCGATCCACTCGGCGATCGGGTTCGCGGTACGCGACGCGACCCGAGGCACGGACGTCGGAGCCGGAAACGACAGCGCGGGATCCTTCGCGGCGGCCAGATCGGCGTAGAACCGGAGTTGATCTTGTTCGGCGCGTGCCCGGCTGCCGCGCAGCCCGCCGACCAGTGTCGGGACCATTGTCGCCGCGATCAGCGAGGAGATCGCGGTGCGCAGGGCGATATCGGCCGCCGCCGAGGCGTCCACGATCAGCCGCTGGCAAACCGTCAGATCGATGCGACGAGGTAGGCCGCGCGCGGTCGCGTCGGCTCCGGGAACATCGGGAACGGGGATGGGCGGATCGACCGGAGTGGTGTCCGAACTGGTCACATCCGCATGGTAGTCGCGCCGAGTGTCAGACTGACGGAATGTGGAATCCCGATGTCTATCTGACGTTCGCCGACCACCGGGGGAGACCGTTCTACGACCTGTTATCGCGGATAGGGGCCCAATCGCCGCGGCGCGTCGTCGATCTTGGATGCGGTCCGGGCAATCTCACCCGCACTCTTGCGCAACGCTGGCCGGACGCGGTCATCGAGGCCTGGGACAGCTCCCCGGAAATGGTGGAGGCGGCGCGCGAGCGGGGTGTCGACGCTCAGGTCGGCGATGTGCGGACCTGGGAACCGCGGCCCGACACCGACGTCGTGGTGACCAATGCCGTACTGCAGTGGGTGCCCGGACACGCCGATCTCCTGGTCCGATGGGCAGGCCAGCTCTCGTCGGGATCGTGGATCGCGATGCAGGTTCCCGGAAACTTCGATGCCCCGTCGCACGAAGCGGTGCGCACCCTGGCTCGTCAGGAACGGTGGGCAGAGCCGTTGCGGGACTTCCCGTTCCGTGAAGGTCAGGTCGATTCCCCGGTCGGCTACGCGGCGCTGCTCGCAGACGCCGGGTGCCGAGTCGACGCGTGGGAGACGACGTACATCCACGCGCTCACCGGCGAGAATCCGGTGCTGGGCTGGATCAGCGGGACCGCGCTGCGACCGGTGCGGAGCCGACTGAACGACGAGCAGTGGCAACAGTTTCGAGACGAGCTGATCCCGATGCTCGACCAGGACTATCCGGTGCGACCGGACGGCACGACGTTCTTTCCGTTCCGCAGGATATTCGTTGTCGCCCAGGTGGGTTAGAGTTCGCGTTTGCGGTTCAACAGGTCGACGACCTGCTTGACCAGCCCGTCGATGTCGGCGCCTGTCGTGTCCAACACGAGATCGGGGGATTCCGGCGCCTCGTACGGTGCGTCGAATCCGGTGAGTCCCTTCAGTTCACCGGCGCGGGCTCGCGCATAGAGCCCCGGTCGCGTTTGGCGCACTCCTCGACCGGCGTCGCCACATACACCTCGATGAAGGGAAGCTTCGCGGCGTCGTTGAGCGCACGAGCGATCTCGCGGTCCGACTTCAACGGTGACACCAGCGATGCCAATGCCACCACGCCCGCATCGGCGAAAAGCCGGGTGAGGTGACCGACGCGGCGGATGTTCTCGGCACGATCGCCCGGTGAGAATCCGAGGTCATCCGACAGCCCGTGCCGGATGTTGTCACCGTCGAGAAGGTAGGCCACGTCGCCGGCCTCGACCAACGCCCGCTCCACCGCGACCGCGATCGTCGATTTGCCTGACGCAGGCAGACCCGTGAACCAGATGGTGGCGCCCCGCTGACCGGTGGCCTTCCAGCGGTGGCCACGGTCCAACGACGAAGGATGCCAACGGATGTCGTTGCGGGTCTGCACACCCGGCTTGACTTCTCGCGGTTCGATGATGGTGCCTGCGCCGACGGTCTCATTGGTGGTCTCGTCGATCAGGATGAATGCACCGCTGTCGCGGTTGTCGGTGTAGGAGTCGGCCACGACGACCGAACTCGTACGCAGCGTGACCTCGCCGATGTCGTTGAGTACCAGCTCGACCGGGTTGTCGAGTTCGTCGAGCGTTTCCGGGTCCAGTCGTGAATGCAGGGCCTGCACAGTGGCGCGCACCGTGCGGGTGCCCTGCTTGAGAGCGAGCCGGTCACCTGCGCGCAACGGGCTGTCCAGGAACCAGCACACCGTCGCGTCGAGCTCACGTGCGAGCACAGGGAGAGAGGCGCCCTCGGCACCGCTGACGAACACGTCGCCACGACCGACGTCGATGTCGTCGGCCAGCTCGATCGACACCGACAACGGTGCGACGGCGGTCGTGCGCTCCTCATCGAGGGTGTCGACGAGGGTGACCGTCGAACGGGTGCCCGCAGGCAGGCTGACGACTGCATCGCCGACCTTCAGCGTACCGGCGGAGAGCCGGCCGGTGTAGCGCCTGCGCTGTTCCGGGGTGGGCCGTGACACCCACTGGACGGGCAACCGCAGTTTCTCCGGCTCCGGCTGCGGTGCGGAGAGTTCGATGCCCTCGAGGTATTCCAGCAGCGTCGGTCCGTCGTACCAGGGCGTGCGTTCGGAGCGGTGCACGACGTTGTCACCGTGCTTGGCTGCGATGGGGATGACCGTGATGTCTATTTCACCCAGACGCGCGGCGATTTGCCGAATCTGGCCGACGACTTCGTCGAACCGGCCCTCGTCGAAGTTGACCAGGTCGATCTTGTTGACCGCCGCGACGAAATGCTTGATGCCCAACAGCTTCGCGATCCGGGCATGCCGGTTCGTCTGCCTCAGCACGCCGGCGCGGGCGTCCACGAGAAGGATCGCGGCGTGCGCGTTCGAGGCGCCGGTGAACATGTTGCGGGTATACCGCTCGTGTCCAGGCGTGTCGGCGAGGATGTAGCTGCGCGCATCGGTGGAGAAGAAGCGATACGCCACGTCGATCGTGATGCCCTGCTCGCGTTCGGCGCGCAACCCGTCGGACAGTGCCGCCAGGTCCGCCACACCCTCCTCGTCGGTCACCGCCTCGAGATGATCGGGGAAGACTGTCGGTGTCGTGCAGGAGCCGGCCGATCAGCGTGCTCTTGCCATCGTCTACCGATCCGGCGGTGGTGATCCTCAGGAGCTGGCGGGTCATGCGGTCTCCCGTCGCGTCGCGCGCCCCATCAGAAGTAGCCCTCGCGCTTGCGGTCCTCCATGGCGGCGGCGGAGGTGCGGTCGTCGGCACGCGTCTCGCCGCGCTCGGACACCGTGGCCGCGGAGATCTCGGCGATGACGCCCGCGATGTCCGTCGCCCGCGATCGCACGGCGCCGGTGATGGTCAGGTCGCCTACGGTGCGATAGCGCACCCACTCCGTCGACGCGGTCTCACCGTCGGCGGGCTGGGCATACTCCGACACCGCCAACAGAATTCCGTCACGCTCGAACACCTCACGCTGGTGAGCGAAGTAGATCGAAGGCAGCTCAAGCGATTCCAGCTCGATGTAGCGCCACACGTCCAGCTCAGTCCAGTTGCTGAGGGGGAACACCCGGACCTGTTCGCCCTTCTTGATCCGGCCGTTGTAGAGCGACCACGGCTCCGGTCGTTGCGCACGTGGATCCCACTGCCCGAACTCGTCGCGAAAGCTCAGGATCCGCTCCTTGGCCCTGGCCCGCTCCTCATCGCGGCGGGCACCGCCGAACGCCGCGTCGAAGCCGCCCGCCTCCAGCGCATCCAGCAGCGTTCGGGTCTGCTGCCGGTTCCTGGACGCGCCGGGACCTGGATCGGGCACCCGGCCGCTGTCGATGGACTCCTGCACCGACGCGACGATCAGCTTGTGACCGGCACCCGTGACGCGACGGTCCCTGAACTCGATGACCTCGTCGAAGTTGTGCCCGGTGTCGACGTGCATGACCGGGAAGGGCAGCGGACTGGGCCGAAACGCCTTCTCCGCCAACCGCAGCAGCACAATCGAGTCCTTGCCCGCCGAGAAGAGCAGCACCGGGCGCTCGAGTTCCGCGACGACCTCGCGGATGATGTGCACCGCCTCGGCCTCGAGTATCCGTAGCTCGTCGACATGCAGCGTGTCGAGCGTCATGTCGGCAGGCCCTCGCGCTCCGCGTCAGCGCGGTACCGGTCCACCCATTCGTCGGAGCGCTGATCGGCCTGGCGTTCCAGCACGGGTGCGGGCGCCAATCGTCGGTCCTGCCCGATCGCGTCGAGTGTGTCGCCGACGATCTGAGTGAGGTTGCGCCACAACACCGGATAGGAGATCTCCATCGGCTTGACGTTCTCCTCGGCGAACCAGTTGCGCCAGCCCTCCTCCTGTGCGCGCAGCATCTTGATCACGTGCGCGATGGCACCTGCGTGATATTCGGCACGCGAGTCGCGAGTCGGGTCGGGCCGCCCACGCCAGACCCGGGTCTGCACCGCCCGCCAGAACGAAACTGCCTGGGAGACAACGTCTGGGCGGTAGACGTGGATGAGAACCGGATCGCTGCCGATGACGTCGCGGATCGCGGACAGCAGGCCCTCACCCGACCGGTCCGGCAGTCCCGCGGCCCGCTGCAACAGCAGCGGGGTCTGGTTCCACATCAGCTTGCCGCCCCAGACTCCGTTGGGGGTGCGGCCGACCGTCCGGATGTAGTCCCGCCAGATCTCCGGGGGTGCGAGATCCGGCTTGCCTTCGTCCAGCGGATCGAGCAGTCGCAGGATCGACTCGTCCTCGACGCCCTCGAACCACTGCCGCGGCTGGGGCGACTGACTGGTGGTCGGAAGGTACTGAAAGAACTCCTGCGGCTCACCCGCCACACCGGTCGCCCGCAGCGATTCGACCAACAGCGTGCTGCCGCTTCGTTGCGACGCGAGCACGAGATAGGCAGTCGGATGGGCTGGCATGCGCGTGAGCCTAACTGCCTTCAAAATGCCTGGCACACCAGGCCATAACAATCACCGTGACGAAAACTATTGTCCGGAAATCGGCGCGTCCTCGATGCCACGTTCGGACGCGATGGCCGAGCGGCTGGTGAGTGAAAGCCCGTGAATACGCAAATAAGTTTCGGTGTAGCGCTCCGCGATCCGAGTGCCTGCGAAGTCCGACGGGATGACGTCGTTCGTCTGCTGCCGCCAGTCGTGGAGCAGCAGGGCGAGGTCCTTGGCGATGGCCTCAGCCTTGTCGGAGGTCTCTGAGGCGAGCAGGTTGCGGGACTCGGTGGGGTCCTCGGTGAGGTCGTAGAGTTCGCGTTCGGGACGGAGCGCCTGGGCGAGTGGCGCAACAACCTGACCCGGCGCGCTTTCGGCGATGTCCCAGGGCAGGTCGAGAAGTGGCCGTGCGGCGTAGTTCTCGATGTAGCTGTATTCCTTGGTGCGCACGGCGCGGATCGGGTCGAACGAGTCGTGGTACGTCTTCATGGTGTAGACCTCGGTGCGAGCCGGCACGGTCTGCGCACCACGCAGGTTGTCGGCGTGCGAGATGCCCTCGACGTCCGCGGGGATGTCGACACCGAGAAGGTCGAGCAGCGTGGGCACCAGGTCCACCCCGCTGAACAGCTCGTCGTAGACACGCGGCGCGGTCGACAGGGCCCGCGGCGGGCGCACGATCATCGCGATCCCCGTGCCTGCGTCATAGAGCGTGGACTTCGCGCGGGGCAACGCCGGCCCGTGATCGGTCATGAAGACCACCCAGGTGGTGCGGTCGAGCCCGGTCTGCGCGAGGGTGTCCAGCAGTCGGCCGACGGCGGCGTCGGCGACCGAGATGGCGCCGTAGAACTCGGCGAGGTCCTGCCGGATGTCGGGGGTGTCGGGCAGGTAGTCGGGGACCGTCACACCGAAGGCGTCGGCGGGTTCGTAGCGTTCGCGCGGATACGGACGGTGGGTCTCGAAGAATCCGGCGGTGAGCAGGAACGGCTGCGACGGCGGATCGGTCAGCCACCCCGTGGCCTGTTCGACGACGTATTCGCAATAGGAGTTCGACACGTCGAACTCGTCGAACCCCAGCTTCGGCGGATAAGACGTCTCGTGCTGCATCCCGAATAGTGCGGTGTACCAGCCGGATTCGGACAGCAGGTGGGGGAGGGTGCGGGTGCCTGCCCGGTACTCCCAGCCGTGGTGCGCCAACCCCACCAGGCCGTTGCTCTGCGGGTATCGCCCCGTGAACAGAGAGCCGCGCGACGGCGAGCACAGCGGTGCGGTGGCGTGTGCATGGGTGAACAGGATGCCCTCGGCGGCAAGCTGGTCGAGCCGCGGGCTGGAGACGTCGTCGTGTCCGTATACGCCGAGATACCGGCCGAGGTCGTGCCAGTGCACGATGAGCAGGTTGTCTCGTCTCGGTTCTGTCACTCAGGGTCCTTCCGCATCGTCGAACCACGGAACAGGCACGGTGCACATCCCGCAACCTTTTGACTCATCGCAAGCAACATATCCCGAGTGGGCGGTTCTTCCACGGACCGGGTTGAGCTGCGGTTTCGGGCCGACGATACCCGCTCGAGGTAGAAGTATGCGTATCGCGGCCCTTATGGGTCGTAGGGCACTCCGACCGCGCGGAACACATACTCGGGCGGGACATCGAAGGCAAGCGACCGTCGCGGGACGCGCGTCAGCACCTCGGACGGAATCGCCGTCTTGTACTGCAATGAGAGCTGACCATCGAATCGAGTGTCCACGGCATTGATATTGACCTCGATGTGCAGGCCGCTTTCAGCCAAATCGGCCGTCGCCGCGCCGGATTGCTCTGCGTCCCAACGTTGATCGATGGTGCGACCGGCCAGCTTGGGCACCGTCGACAGGGTGGCGAGTACCCGTTGATTGGTCAGCACCAACGAACCCACGTAGCTCGCCACGTTGCCGTGTGCGCGCTTGCCCGGGATCCTGCCGCTGAACCGCCGCGTCACGGGCACGTACTCGGCGAGGTAGATGATGCCTTCGGCCTCGACGTCGGTGCGCAGTTCGTCGGGCAGCCCGCCGATGCGCAGGAGCTTGCGCAGGAACACCGCCATACAGGCAATGTAGCCCAGCTGTGGCGGGTGTCGAGGGTGGAACTTCGGTGGCAAGCTCAGTCACCCTGACGGTCAGCGGCGACGGCTGGTAGAGCTATTCATATGGCATCCAGGACACGTTGGCTCATCGGGACCGCGGTGGCGGCACTCGGTGTCTATGTGTTGATGTGGATCGCCTATGTGTCGCAGTGGAAGTGGTTGACCGCCATGGACTCGGCGGCGCTGGACCTCGCGCATGACTACGGCGTCATACATCCAGGTTGGGTTACCGGCTGGGACGTCTTCTGCACCGTGCTGGGACCGGCCGCCTTCCGACTGGTCGGACTCGTCATAGTCGTGGTGGCGTTGTGGCGCCGCAATCTGCGGCTGGCCGGGTTCCTGGCGCTCACCGCGGGGTTGTCGGGACCGCTGATCGAGCTCGCGAAGTACATCGTCGGCCGACCCAGGCCCGCGACGGCGCTGGTGCACGCGCAGTCGATGTCGTTTCCGTCAGGGCACGCGCTCGGCGTGCTGGTCGCCGTGCTCGCGTTGATGACGATCATCTGGCCCTTCGTCCGGCCGCCGCTGAGGGGGTGGCTGGTCGCTCTGGGCGCGTTGATCGTCGTCTTCATCGGGATCGGTCGCGTCGTGCTCAACGTGCACCATCCCTCCGACGTCATCGCCGGATGGGCTTTGGGTTACGCCTTTTTCGTGTGCTGCCTACTGATCCTGCCGCCGCGGCCCCCGGTCACGGCAGCGGCCGATACACCGCAAGCGCTCGATACTGCACGCTGAACGTGGCTTCGGTGACCTCGTCCCCGAGCTCACCGTCGTGAGCCAGCATCGTCGGGCCGTCGAGGGCGGTGAACGAGAACTCCGGAACGCGCATCTCGTGGTACAGCGGGCTGCGCGTCAACCTTCCCAATGCCAGCGCCACCAGGATCCGCATCCGGGCCATCCGGCGACCCGTCTCGAGAATCCGGACGTCCAGCAGGCCGTCATCCATCCGGTCCCGCCGCGACGGCGCGAATCCCGAAGGCAGATAAACGGAATTGCCGAGGAAGAACAATGACGTCTGCAGCGACTTGTTGTCGTAGCGGATGCGCACCGGTTCGCCGTGGCGCAGCGTGTGGAACATCGCGTAGATGCCCGCCAGCGGCTTACCGATCTTGTGCTCCAACTTCTCCCGCGTCTGGACGAACATCGGGTAGGCGCCGATGCTCGCGGTGTTGATCACCATGTTGGTTTCGTTGAGGCACGCGATATCGACACACGACACGTCGCCCTTCTTGATCGACTCGATCGTCTTCGCCACCGTCTCGCAGCCGATGTCCTTGGCGAAGTGGTTGAACGTGCCGCCCGGGAAGACCGCCAGCGGGACGCCCGCCTCGACGGCGATACCCGCCGCGCATGCCACCGTCCCGTCGCCGCCGCCGACCGCCAGCACCTCAGCTTTCTCGGCGGCCGTGCGTAACACCTTCTCGACGTCGTCACCCTCATCCAGTTCCACAATCTCGGTGTGCGGCAACGCCTCTCGTACCTGTTCGATGACATCGGCCCCTGTCCCGCCCCCGGACGCCGGGTTGACGACGAGGATCACACCGGCACCGTCGTGGCGTTCCGGCGCGTCGACGACCAGTGGGTCGGCGGTCGGCAACCGCGTCGGCACCACCGGCGGGACGATCCGTGAGCTGAGCACGGCGACGCCGGCACCGATGCCGAATCCCGCGAGCACGTCGCCCGGATAGTGCGCCCCGGTGGCGATGCGCGACATCCCGACCAGACCCGCCAACAGCGCCAGGCCCAACCCCAGCGGGGGACTCTCCAACCCGACGCCGACGGCGAAGGCGGCCCCGCTCGCGGAATGACCCGACGGCAGCGAGTTCGAGGTGGGCGTCCGCCGGGTCTGCCGGGCCAACGGCACCGAGAAGCGGTTGGGTCGTGGTCGCTTCCATATCCGCTTGGCCACCTGGTTGGTGAGCAGGCTGGTCACTCCCAGACTGACCAGGCCGCGCATCGTGCCGCGCCGCGCCGACGGGCCGCCGAACGCCGCCAACCCAGCGGCGATGGCGAACCACAGCTTCGAATGGTCGGCAGCGCGGGTCAGCCGCGGCATGACGGCATCGAGCAGGGGACTCGGTGAGTCGGCGATGGCGTCGAACACCTCGCGGTCGAGCGTCCCGAGGCCCTCTCCGATCTGGCGGATACCGCGATGCCGACGAATGGGCAGGATGGCCATGCCGCTTAATCTTCCCACTGCATTGACAAATTATTTTGTCAAGGGACACGATCACCTCATGCTCGACGTCGAGGTGATCACCGATCCGGCCGCGGCGGTCAGTGTCCTCGATCCGATCCGCAACCGACTGCTCGCCGAACTGACCGAACCGGCTTCGGCGGCCGCCCTCGCGTCGCGCCTGGGGATCTCCCGGCAGAAGGTCAACTACCACCTGCGTGCACTCGAAGACCATCACCTGGTTATGGGCGTGGGCGAGCGCCGATGGGGTGGGCTCAAGGAGCGCCTCCTCGTTGCGACGGCGGCCTCCTACGTGGTGTCCCCGAGCGCCCTCGGGCGGGTGGCCACCGATCCGAGCCGCTGCGAGGGCCGCCTGTCGGCGAGCTATCTCATCGCGCTGTCGGCGCGTGCCGTACGCGAGGTCGGCGAAATGTGGAGTGCGGCGCGTTCGAAGAACAACCGACCGGTGACTCTGTCGATCGACAGGACGATTCGCTTCCGTTCACCCGAGGACCGGGCCGAGTTCGCAAAGGAGTTGGCGACGCTCGCAGCGCGGTATCACGACGAAACCGATCCCGATGGCCGCCGTTACCGTTTGGTGGCCATGGCCTACCCGATGCCGACGGACCGTGCGTGACGCCGCGTGGCCTCCTCAATGGGGGCCCGGCCACGACCTAGCATGTACGGGTGCGCCGGCTCCTTGTCCTGCTTTGTGTGGCACTGATGTCGCTCGGCGCGGCACCTGTCAGCGTGGCCCAGGTGACGCCGTGGTTCGCGCATTCCGTCGGCAATGCCACCCAGGTCATATCGGTTGTGGGCGTGGGCGGTTCGAACGCCAAGATGGATGTCTATCAACGCAACGCCACCGGCTGGCACCCCGTCGCGGTAGGTATTCCCGCGTTCATCGGGGCCGCGGGCATGGCCCCGGAGACCCATGACGGCCAGATGAAGACGCCGATGGGCGTGTTCACTCTCGACTTCGCATTCGGGACGGCACCCAACCCCGGCGGTGGTCTGCCCTATGTGCAGGTCGGCCCCAATCACTGGTGGGACGGCGATATGAAGAGCCCGACCTACAACACCATGCAGGTGTGCGAGAAGTCGCAGTGTCCGTTCAACACCGACCCGGCCAGCGGCACCGAGAATCTCGACATCCCGCAGTACGTGCACGCGGTCGTGATGGGCGTCAACAAGGCCCGCATCCCCGGCAACGGCGGCGCCTTCTTCCTGCACGCCACCGACGGCGGACCGACCGCGGGGTGCGTCGCCATCGACGACGCCAAGCTCGTCGAGATCATGCGGTGGCTTCAGCCGGGCGCACTCATCGCGATCTCGAAGTGAATCTCAAAGTTTGATCGCCCGACCCGCTTTCACCTTGAAGTTGAGATTCTCGGTGGACATCGACGCGTCGTAGGTTCGGTCGTAACCGGTCTCGCTGATGCGCCAGCCGTTGGCGGTGCGCCGGTACCGATCGTGGTAGAAGCCCGCACCGATCAGCATGAAATTGAAATCCGGTGCGATCACACGGTCCTGCAGATACCAGGTCGCCTTCGCCTCATCGCCGTCCACGGTGATCTCCGGGTGGGTGACGCGATGCTCGGTGATGATCTCCGGGCCGAGCGAGGTGCGCATGAAGCCGACCAGCTCATCGCGATTGGTGAAGTGGTGCTCCTCACCGATCGATTCGCCGTATCGGCCCACCACATCCTCGGTGAGCGTGTCGGCGAACTCGTCCCAGTCCTTGGTGTCGAGCGCGCGAAGGTAGCGGTACTTGACTTGCTTGATGTCGTCGATGTCACCCATGGCCGCCATTGCAGCACACCGGCTACCGCGGCGCACCGAGATTCCGGGTGGTCGTGGGGGGACGTCTTCGTCACAGCGAATTCCTAGCGGATTCTGCGCTGTTCGCAGCGGCCCAAAACCGTGATGGTGGAACGCCGTTGGCACGGAGTGTCTAACGAGTATCAGCAGGTCGGACCGCTAGGGTGTGGTCCGTTATGAGCGACCCGTTGGGGTTGTCGATCGGGACGACGAACTTGGTCGCAGCGCGAGTCGGCAATCAACCCGTGATACGCCGTTCGGTGGTGACCTTCGCCGACGGTTCCGTCTTGGACGGCTTTGTCGAGCGCGTCGGCGACCCGGTTCCGTTGATCGCGCCGGACGGTTCGCCGCATCAGGCCGACCGGCTCCTGGTCGAGGCGTTGGGCAACATCGTCGATGAGAGCGGCGCGGAGCCGGCGTCCGAGATCGCGATCGCGGTGCCCGCCCACTGGGGCATGGCGACCCAGCGCAGCCTGCGCACCGCGCTGCGCAGCGATCCGACCCTGGTTCCCAACGGTATGCCGGCACGGTTGGTGAGCGATGCGGTCGCGTCGCTCACGGCCCTGCAGACCAACCCGGGGCTGCCGTCCCAGGGTGTGATCGCGCTCCTGGATTTCGGCGGCAGCGGGACGAGTATCACCCTGGCGGACGCCGGGAGATCGTTCGAGCCGATCGACGAGACCACCCGGTACACCGAGTTCTCCGGTGATCAGATCGACCAGGCGCTGCTGGCCCACATCGTCAACGGCATCGCGGCGACGGGCGGTATCGATCCGGCCGCCACCGCGGCGGTGGGGTCGCTGGCGCAGCTGCGAGAGGAATGCCGCACCGCGAAGGAGCGACTGTCCACAGAATCGGCCACCGAAGTGACCGCCGAACTACCCGGCCACCGGTCGACGGTGGCGGTGACGCGAACTGAGTTGGAGTCGCTGATCTCGGCACCGCTCGACGGTGTACTCGCCGCGCTGCAAGATACGTTGGAACGCAACAGAATCGGCTGGGCCGATATCGCTGCCGTGGTTGTCGTTGGTGGCGGTGCGGGCATTCCCTCAATAACCCAACGCCTTTCGCAACACCCCGCACCCATCGTGCTCACACCTCAGCCGGGTCTCGACGCCGCGGCGGGTGCTGCGCTGTTCGCCGCGTACGGCTCGGCGGCCGAGGCGCAAACCGGGATCGCTCCCGCAGCTGCCGAGGCCGCCACCAGCGCGGCGCCGGCCGTCGATGCGCCGCCGACGCAGACGGGCACTGCGCTGGCGTGGTCGCAGGACGACACCGCCGCCGATGAGCCCCTCCCGTACACCGGCGCGAATCCATATGAGGCCGAAGCGATTTCGATGCGGCAACCGGTCCAGTACCTGCCCACGACCGGGCCGGTGAAGGAGCCCCGGACCTGGCAGCGGTTGCCCCAGCTGGTGTTCGGGCTCGCCGCTGCGGTCGCGTTGGTCGCCGTCGGCGGAGTGGCGATTGCGTTGACCAGCGCTACTGACAGTACGAAACAACCGGTTCCGCCCAGCACCCCCACCCCGGCGCAACCGCCGAGTGTCCAGGCGTCCCCGCCCAGTGTCGAACCACCGCCGCCCACGGCCGAACCGCCGGTGTCGGTCGCGCCGCCACCCCCGGAAACCGTCACCGTCACCCACGAGGCGCCCCCTCCGCCCACCGTCGAAGAGCCGGTCACGACGTACGTGACCACCACCCAACCGACGACCACCACACCGCCGACCACAACGACGACGACAACCACTACAACGACAACCACTACGACTACGACGACCACGACCACTACGTCGCCGTCGACGACCACGACCACCACCACGACGACGCCCACCATGACGACGAGCTACCTCACGGTGCCGTTCGTGCCGGTGCCGATTCCGATTCAGGTGCCGAACAACCCGTTCCAGCCGCCTACTGTGCCCTAGGCCGGACTAGTTGGGGTACTGGTACTGCGGTTCGTGGAACCGGTTGATGATCGGAATGCGTTCGATGATCCGATCGCGCAGCCGCGGCTTGGGAGCCACAGGTGGTACGTACGCCGGCGGTGGCGCGGGCGGTACGTAGACCGGTGCGGGCGGGGCGGGCGGCGCATATGCGGGGGGTTCGAAGGCAGGCGGCTCGTAGGCGGGGGCCGCTGGCGGCTCCGGCGCCGCGGGAATGGCCACCGCGATGGTCTGTGCCACGACCGGCCGGGCCGCCTGCAGCGACGCCGTCAGCTTCGACGCCTTCGTCGCGGCCTGCGTACTCGGTGGCGGAGCCTCGGCCGTCGGATCGGCGTCGGCGGCCTGCGGCTGCGCGGTGACCTGGTCGGGGGTGAGGATTTGGCTCAGCGCGGCCGCCAGCGACACGACCAGCGTCACCGCGGCGGCGGCGACCACCGCCGTCAACGCCCGGACTCGCGACGGCAGGTGAGCTCCGGAGGTCTCCAGGCCCGTCACCGCGCGAGCGGAGGCCAGTGCCGCACCTCGGGCCAGCGCCAGCTCGGCCTCGGCGGCCGAGAAGACGGGGGCGTCGGTCACCCCTTCGAGGGTGGTCGTGATCAGGTCGAGGTCGTCGGCGGAACCGACGACGAAGATCGCATCGGGACGCCAGTCGTCGAGCTCCAGCATCGCCATCACCGAACTGGGCAGCTCCACCACGTCGGAACCGTCGGAGGGCCGGCTCAGGCGGTCGACGCTGGATCCGGTGGAGTCGACGGTGGCGACGACCGCGCAGTCGGGTTCGACGATGCAGACGGCGATGTCCTGGTAGTCCGCGATGCCTGCGATGCCTGACGCCAGGACGTCGCCCGCCTCGAGTTCGGAGACCGCGATCACGTTGTCGTAGTGACGTGCGGTGAGGGCCTCCAGCAGCTCAGACGCCGCGCCCTCCGCCTCGTTGGTCCAGGTCAGCCCGATGGCGTGCAACCGCGAGTCGGGCTCGTCGGTAAACAGCGCATTGAGGAGTTCGTCCTGGTCGCCTGCCTGGGCCACGTCGAAGGTGCCGCGTTCGATGGTGGCGCCCTCACCTGTGGTGCCCTCGACGAGCACCCACCGCACGGCTTGGGACGTCATCGAGACGCCGAGCACGCGGTCCATGGCTACCCCCGATCTGGGCCCCGATCTGGCACTGACTCGGTAGTGAGGGTACCGCTAGGCGGTCAGTAGGCGTTGGGATCCTCCTGGACGGCGACGGGCACCGGATGCTGATAGAGCCGCGCCGCGTTCTCCCACGTCACTTTCCTGATGACATCGTCGGGAAGTCCGCTGATCTGCTCGTGGATCGTCTGCTGAGTGTGCGGCCAGGTGGAGTCACAGTGCGGGTAATCGGCCTCGAGCAGGATGTTGTCCGCGCCGATCCGCTCGTGCTGGATGAACGACGACTGATCCTCCACCGCGCAGAACCAGAAGTTCCGCTTGAAAACCTCGGCGGGCGTGAGCTTTTCACCGAGAGCCTTCCACGTCCCGTACATCTCGTGGTAGCTGAGCATGTGGTCGAGGCGGTCGAGCAGGCCCGCCACCCACCCGATACCACCCTCGGAGAGGCAGATCTTGAGGTCTGGGTGCCGGGTGCACACCCCGGTGTAGAGCCAGTCGACGGCCGCGGAGATGGCATAAGCGAAGAACAGCACACCCTGCACGTCGGGCGGGGCGTCCGCCGTGGTGGACGGTGACGTACCCGACGAGCCGATGTGCAGGTTCACCACGGTGCCGGTGTCCGCGCAGGCGGCCACGAACGGCTCCCAGTAGCCGGAGTGGATCGTGGGGAGCCCGAGCATCGCCGGGTTCTCGGAGAACGACACGGCGTGGAAGCCGCGCTCGGCGTTCTCGTAGATCATCTTCGCGCCCACCTCGGGATCCAGCAGCCACGGCAGTTGGCACGGGATGATCCGGTCGGGGTAGGCACCCGCCCACGCCTCGATATGCCAGTCGTTCCACGCCCGAACCGAGGCCATCGCCAGGTCGCGGTCGTTGGTCACCTGCTGGAGGCGCTGGCCGGCGAAGCCGGGCAAAAATGACGGGAAGTTCAGCGAGGCGTATACGCCGTTGAGATCCATGTCCCTGACGCGTTCATGGATATCCCATGCGCCGCGGCGCATTTCGTCGAAACGGGCGGGTTCGAACCCGTACTCGGACACGGGCCGGCCGACGACGGCGTTGAAGCCGACGTTGGGCAGCGAATGGCCGTCGTACATCCAGGTCTGGCCGCCGTCATCGGTATCGACCACCCGGGGCGCACGGTCGGCGAACTTGGCGGGCACACGGCCTTCGAAGGTGTCCGGCGGTTCGACGATGTGATCGTCGACCGAGATCACGGTGTATCTGCGTTCGGCGCGTTCGGGTTCGGGTAGGAACGTCACGGTGCGGTCGGCGCCCGTCTTCGCCGTGGTGAAGTTGAGATTCGCCGCCATGTCATCGATGGAAGTCATTGGCAATCCTCGATTCTCGTTGTCGGGTGGGCCACTAGCTCAGGACGTCGGGGTGTGCCTTGATGGTCATGCGGGCGGCGCCGGCCCAGTACACGTCGGCGGCGCGTTCGATCAGCGACTGCTGCATGCCGACCATGTCGCCGCGGCTCATCTTCGACGGCGTCCGTCCGGTCAGCATCACGTCGTAGGCGAGCCGACAGACCCGTTCGATCGACACCGCCCGATAGACGGCCTCGGCCAGGTTGCGTCCGGTGGCGATGACGCCGTGATTCGCGAGGACGATGAGGTTGGCTGACCCGATCTGTTGCGCCAGTTCTCGTGCGCGCCAAGGTGCATCGATCTCACCGTCGTAGTTCTCGACAAGATACATGTCGTCGAGGAACAGCGATCCGGTCTGATGGACGAGCTCGGGCAGTGCGGCGAGCGCCGCGACGAGGCTGACGTAGTAGGGATGGTTGTGGATGACCACGCGTGCGTCGGGCCGGATGCGGTGCAGTTCGGTGTGCAGGTGAATCGCGGGTGTGACGTCCCAGCGGCCGCGGACCACGTGGGCGTCCTCGTCGACCACGCAGATGTCGGATGCGGTCAACTCCTGCCACCACAGCCCCCACGGGTTGACGAACATGTCGGACTGCCCGTCGGGCTGCCAGGTGATGTGTCCGGCCATGTTCTCCGAGAAGCCGATGTCGGCGAGGTGACGGAACGCGATCGCCATCAGTTGCTCGTCGGTGAGGTCGGCACCGATTGGCGGCGTCTTCGACGGCGCCCACACGTCCAGACCGCCTCGTCGCGCCTCTTCTGTGGTCATGATCCCTCCCGAATCCGTTCGCGAAGTTGACCTTTGGCGACTTTGCCGCCGGATGAGCGCGGTAGTTCGTCGAGCACTTCGAGCCGCTCCGGCAGCAATTCCTTGGAAACACCCTGAGCCAGTAGATGGTCGACGAGCATCGGCAGATCGAGTGTGCCGCCCTGTCGGAGTTCGACGTAAACGCAGACCCGCTCACCGAAGACGGGGTCGGGCATCGCCACCGCCGCGGCCACGGCAACTGCGGGATGTGTCGCCACGGCTTCCTCGACCTGCACCGCGCTGATGTTCTTCCCGCCGCGCAGGATGAAGTCCGATGTCCTGCCGGTCAGCGTCAGATAGCCGTCCTCGTCCAGCTCGCAGATGTCGCCCATCCGCATCCAGCCGTCCTTGGTGAACAGCTTGTCATGGTCGGTGCCACCGAGATAGCCGAGCGACAGCGCAGGCCCTCGACACGCGGGCTGGCCGCGTCCGGAGTCGGTGACGTCGCGGTCACCGTCGAACAACCGGACCTGCATCTCGGGCACGATCCGCCCCGCGGTGCGCAGCCTGCGTTCCAGGGAGTCCTCGAGAGTGGTGGCGCTCAACATGCCGGTCTCGTTGGAACCGTAGAACTGCAGGATGGTGACGCCGGTCAGTTCCTCGAAGCGGGCCGCCTGCGTGTAGGGCAGCGGCTCACCGCCGGTGAACACGACCCGCAGGCTGCTCAGGTCGTGGTCACGCGATGCCGGGTCCGCGAGGATCATCGCCAATTGTGTACTGACGCAACACAACACCGTCGCACGGTGCCGTTCGATTGCCGCGCACGTCGCGGCCGGATCGAAACGCGCGATGCGCACGGTGGTCGCACCGAGGTGGATGGGGGTGGTGTGCGAGGTCCAGATCCCGAAGCCGAAGGGCGTCGGTATGACGGGCAGAAAGACGTCGTCCGTCGTGAGCTTCCCGTTGGCGACCGCCTTGAGGTGGAAGTAATGCCACCGATTCTGGGTGTGCACAACACATTTCGGCGTACCCGTGGTGCCCGACGTGGAGTTGACGAGAAACACGTCGTCGGACCCGGTCGGCGACAGGCCGATGTCCGAATGCCGTGGCCCCGTGTCGACGGTGAGTTCGGTGCCCAGCACCGCCACCGGAAGCGAGGCGCCGGAGGCCTCCGCCGCCTGTCCGTGGCGTTCGGGGTCGGTGACCAGCAGGGCGGGCTGGGTCGCGCGCAGGATCTGCTCGACCTCGCGCACGCCGGCACGGGCGCCCAGACCCACGGCGGCGGCGCCACATCGCTCGATGGCCACCAGCGCGACGTGAATGGCCGCGCTGTCCTTGTGCCACAGCGCGACCCGATCTCCCCGTTGGACACCGAGGCCGCGCAGATCGCACGCCAGATTGGTGGCGGCGCGGTCGAATTCGGCCCAGCGCAGCTGATGGTCGGCCGAGTCAAGGGTGAAGTCGATGTAGGCCGGCTTGTCCGGGGTCGATACCGCATTGCGGTGCACGCAGTCGGACAGCGTGACGTCGGACCACCAGCCCGCGGCGCGGTATTGCGCCGCTTCGGCGCTCGTCACGGCGACCCCGGCGTCGTCCATCACCAAATCATATGAAAATGAGGATCGCGGTCAACGATCGGTTTCCGGCGGGCTGTGCGCCCAGTTGCGCAGCGAGGCGGGGTCGACGACGCCCGACGACCCGGGATAGTGCTGGGCGTCGACGAGATGCGCGGCCGCCAGGTCGTACGCCCGCCGCGCATCCCCTTCGTCGATCGCGTCGATCACCTGCAGGTGGTCCTCGAGCACGGCGACCCGCTCCTCGAGCGGAACGATGCTGCCGTCCGTCACCCGGCTCGACCAGCTGGTCTCGTGCGCCGACCACAGCATCTCGAGCGCCCCGGCCAGGATGATCATGGTCTGGTTCCCGCAGAGGGAGACCAGGGACTCGTGGAACCGCCTGCTCGCCGAGGTCACCAGCAGCAGGTCCCCGACCGCCTCGACGGCCTCGGCGTGCAGCCGTCGCAGCTGCGGAACCACAGCGCGCTTGCGGTCGGCGCGCTGGGCGCACAAACCGGCGCACGCGGGCTCGACCTGGAGCAGGGCGTTGCCGACGTCGGAGAGGCCCACCTCCTGCGACCCCAGCACCAGCCCGACCGTGTAGGCGACGTTGGCGGCGTTGGGCCTGCGCACCACGGCCCCGCCGAGCTTGCCGCGGCGGACGCGGAGCAGTCCCTCCGCCTCAAGGATGCGCATCGCCTCGCGCAGCGACGGCTTGCTCACCGGGAACTCGAGCAGCAGCTCGTCCTCCTTGGGCAGGATGCTGCCGTCGGCCAGCTCACCGCGAAGAATCCGGCGCCGAAGCTCGTCGGCGATCTGTTCGGCGAGGCGGCGAAACTGGATGGTCGGCTCTGCCACGAGTCGATTGTCTACGTATCCGCGCGCGGCCAGACCGCTCGCCGCCGATAACGGACTGGTAACAAAATTATCTCGTCCTGTGACCTGCGGAAACATCGTCGCAGGTCGGCTCGTTGCTGTGTTTGTACCTATTTGCGGTTATGGTGCTCTGCGTGGGTCGGCACTCAAAACCCAAAACGCGACGGACGTCGCCGTTTGTGCTGGCTTCGATCCTCGGCCCCGCCGCCCTGTGGTTCGCGGTAGGAGGAGACGGTCAGCCAGCCAAGATTGCGGCGGACGGACCAGCGGAACAAGCCGCGCCGCGAGACGTGGCGATCGTGGCTACGGGGCCCATAGCGCAATTCCCTGCCCCGCTGGTCGGCCAGGTCTCGCTGAGCTCCGGTAGTCCCGACACCATCATCGCGGCGTCGCGGTACCGCACCGTCGATCGCACACTTCCAGTCGGGCTCGCGCCCGAACGCGGCCTTCAGGTCAAGACCATCCTGGCGTCGCGTGCCATCACCGAGGCCTTTCCCGAGATTCGCAGCATCGGCGGTGTTCGCCCGGACGCGCTGCGTTGGCATCCCAACGGCCTGGCGCTCGACGTGATGATTCCCAACCCCGGTAGCGCCGAGGGCATCGCGCTCGGCAACGAGATCGTCGACTACGTGTTGCGCAATGCGGCGCGGTTCAGCCTGCAGGACGCCATCTGGCGCGGTGTCTATTACACGCCCAACGGGGGTCAACGAGCCGGCGGCTACGGCCACTACGACCACGTGCACGTCACGACGACCGGCGGTGGCTACCCCACCGGCAACGAGAACTACTACCGCTGAGCTGGACTACGGCCGGAACGTCACCCCACCGTCGACGCTGATCGTCTGCGCGGTGATGAAGCTGCCGTCGTCGGAGAGCAGCAGCGCACCCAATGCCGCGACGTCGTTCGGATTCCCGAAGCGGGACTTGAGCATCTGACGGGCACGCGTCTGCTCGACGACGCCCTCGGGCATCCACTGGTCGTCGAACTTGTAGTGCCAAATAAGGCCTGGGGCAATGGCATTGGCGCGGATGCCCTTCGGGCCGTAGCGGCGGGCGATATGGCGCATCAACGCGAGTTCGGCCGCCTTGCTCATCGCGTAGGAGACGCGGGTCGAGGCGCCGTTGTAGGCGTCGATGGAAGCGGTGAACACGATCGAGCCGCCGCCCGCCTCGATCATCGGCGGGATCGCGTGTTTGGCGCAGATCACGAAGCCTCGCGTGTTCACGCGCATCACCTCGTCGAAGGCCTCCAGCGGGAGCTCGACGACTCCACCGGGCAGATACGCGTCGGCGGCGTTGGTGAAGTTGACGTGCATACCGTCGAGCCGCCCGAACGTGTCGACCGCCAGCCGGACGATCGAGCTGACCGACTCTTCATCGGCGCCGTCGAGCGAGACGCCGACCAACCGCTGTCCCGACGGGTCGACCTCGGCGACGACGCGCGACACCGTGTCGTTGTCGAGGTCGCCGACGACCAGCCGGGCACCCTCGTCGAAATACCGACGTGCCAGACCGTTCCCGATGCCGCCGAGCCCGGCGACGATGACGACCTTGTTCTCCAATAGTCCTGGCACGACTGACATATTGCCCGACGAGCGTCCGTTCGCCACCCTTATACGACTGGGGCGTCTGGTTTCGCCAACTGCGATGCCGGGAGGACCGCATGGAGCGAATTCGGTGATGCGTCCGGACGTGGTCGTCGTCGGCAGTGGTCCGATCTGTGCGGTGGCCGCCCAGGCGATTTGTGTGCGTTCGGGAGCGCTCACCGCTCCGAAATGCGCACAAATCGAACTCGCCGACGGCGCACGGGTGGAGCCGCGGTGGATGGATCTCGGGTTCGCGCACGTGATGGGTACATGCCGCATGGGCGAGGTCGACGACGGGAATTCGGTGGCCGACGGTTTCGGCCGCGTGTGGGGAACCGACAACCTCTACCTCGCCACGGTCGGGCTGATTCCGACTGCGCTAGCGATCCGAAGCACCGATCATGCTCTGAATCAATAGATTTCGGTGGTCACACGCGCAACGCTGTGAACGGCTCGAACGGCAGATTGCGCACCACGAACCACAGCGTGACCACGACCATCGTCACCGTCGCCGCCCAGCGGTGATGCTGCCAGCCCGAGATCTTTCGCCCGACGACGCGGCCGTACGCCCATACGGCGTAGGCGACGAGCAGCAATGCCACTGCGACGACGGCGAGTGCGTTGAACCGCAGCGCGGCCAGGAAGTCGAAGTGCAGTAGCGAGTAGATCATCCGAAGTGTGCCGCACCCCGGGCA
Organism: Mycolicibacterium moriokaense; assembly: GCF_010726085.1. Taxonomy (NCBI): domain Bacteria; kingdom Bacillati; phylum Actinomycetota; class Actinomycetes; order Mycobacteriales; family Mycobacteriaceae; genus Mycobacterium; species Mycolicibacterium moriokaense. The sequence continues at coordinate 6,201,879 of NZ_AP022560.1, read as the reverse complement.
GTCAATGCCCAGAAGGGCTTTCGTCGGGCACACGGGCAGGAAACCGCCCGGCGTGGTCGGGTCCCCGATCCAGACCACCGCACACGCACCGGCCGCCAGGGCTCCCACGAGAAGTGGGTCGCCGAGGCGGCCGGGGATGCTGCGCTGGAGCTGTGTGGAAATCAGTATTCCGTCGTTGTCGATGTGTCGAAGTCCGCGGCGATGACGCCGGTGGCGATCAGGATGCCGATCACGATGTACAGCAGGACGGTGGCGACCACGCTCCAGATCGCCCACTTCTTGGCGGCGGCCGAAGACGCTTGCGCTTCGGCGTAGCGGCCCTGCGCCCAGAGGCCGTTGACCTGTGCCGCCTTGACTATCGAGACGACGCCGAGCGGAAGACAGCAGAACAGTGTCGTCAGGATGCCCAGCACCAGGTGTGAGCTCGGCGCCGCTTGCGGGGGCGGTGGTTGTGTCATCGAAGTCTTCCTGTCAAGGGCGGGGGCATGCAAAGCGGTCATAACGCTACCGGAGGGGGAGCCCGAAATTCGTGAAAATCAAGATCAAAAAGACGTTACGAAACGGGATTGGGATTGGACCATCACAGTCGGCCGAATGCCGTTGCGGGAAGCGGATACCGAGCTGACGACGTGGCCGATGTCGGCCCGTGTGCAGACTGGAGGAACCGCGACCGATCCCGAACGCGAGGGAAGGGCACCGAGATGAACTTACAGCCGACGCCGGACTACCCCCAGACAGCGGCGGATCGCGGTCGCGTCGAACCTTCGCCGCGGCGAGTTCGCGGCTTCCTTGGCACCCAGTTGGTCTTCGACACGATCGCTGCGCGATACGTGTGGGAGGTGCCGTACTACCCGCAGTACTACATTCCGCTGTCGGATGTCCGCGCCGATGTTCTGCGCGAAAGTCTCCCGTCGGCCCGGGTATTCGACGACGGCCCCTTCGCCGGACTCGTGCGGTTTCGCTGGGACACGCTGAGCTGGTTCGAGGAGGACGAGCCGATATACGGACATCCGCGCAATCCGTATGCGCGGGTGGACGCGCTGCGGTCCCATCGCCACGTCACGGTCGCGCTCGACGGTGTGGTGTTGGCCGACACCCACACTCCGGTGCTGCTGTTCGAAACCGGGCTGCCCACGCGCTACTACATCGACCGCACCGATGTGGCTTTCGAACACCTCGAGCGGTCGACCACGCAGACGCTGTGCCCCTACAAGGGAGTCACGTCGGGGTACTGGTCGGTGCGCGTCGCCGACGCTCTAGTGCCCGATCTCGCCTGGACCTATGAGACGCCGCTGCCCGCGGTGGCGCCGATCGCCAATCTGGTCGCGTTCTACAACGAGAAGGTCGACATCACCGTCGACGGCGTGCAGCTGGCCCGGCCCAGCACCCACTTCAGCTAGCGCCCGACGCGCGCGCCCGGCGGTCCAGGGCGTCGATGACCCAGCTGGCCCATTCCGCCTTCGCCTTGCTCCAGCGCAACCCGTTCTCCAGCACGGCGTTGGCGAAGAAGTCGTCGTCGCTGTCGGTCCACTCGTGGGAGTCGCGGATCTGTTCGTAGCGCGCGAGGTCGCGCTCGGCGGTGGCCCGGTACGTCTCCATGTACTCGCGCTGCTGGTCGCTGGTGACGAGCCCGAGCATCAACACGCGCAGCAGGGCCGCATTGCGAATCGGCGGGTCCTCGTGCGGAGACAGCATCCAGCGCTGCAACTCGGCCCGCCCCGCGTCGGTGATCGCGTACTCCTTGCGCCCCCGCGGCCCGAGGTTGGCCACCTTGATGAGCCCTTCGGCGGCCATCTTGTTGAGCTCACCGTAGAGCTGGCTCTGAGTGGCCGGCCACACCATGTCCATCGACAGTTGAAAGAGTTTCAGCAGGTCATAACCGCTAGCGGGTTGGTCGGCCAACAGTCCCAGCGCAGCGTGTCGCAAGCTCACTCCTGGATCATAACCTCCATCATTGACATGTCGTCAACACCATGTCATTCTGCACATGTCAATAACGGAATGTCAGAGAAGGTCCTAGCCATGAATCAAGAGATCCGCGAAGTACCGTCCACGCGCCGTGGACCCATGGGCGCCATCGATTCCTTCCTCAAATCGCCGTTCGCCGGCATCGCCCCGTGGGCGTTGTTGTCGGTCCTGTCCGGGCCGGGTCATTTCAGTCAGGCCGTGCTCGCCGCGGTCGGCCTCTCGGTGGTGGTTCTACTTATCAGCTGGGCCCGGAGCATCAAGGTTCACTCGCTTGAAGTGTTCGGTCTGGTCTTCTTCGCCGGACTGGCCGCGGTCGGTCTGCTCGCCAACGACAACGTGATCCGGTTTCTCGAGGTGTGGGCGGGGGAGCTGACCAACATCTCGCTGGCCTGCTTCGCCTGGCTGACCCTGCTGGTTCGTCGGCCGTTCACCATCGCATACGCGAAAGACACCACGCCGCAGGAATACTGGGACAGCCCGCTGTTCATCCGAACCAACAACGTGATCACGGCTGTTTGGGCGGGCGCCTTCACGTTCGCCGCTGCCGTCGGCTTCGTCGGGGACTACGTACTCCACGACGCCGGGAACTTCTGGACCGGATGGATCCTGCAGCTGGCCGCGATCTTCTTCGCAATCTCGTTCAGCGAGTTCTACCCCGACTACGCCGCGGCCCGATTCGATCGGGCCAACGGGGAGGCTGCGCAACTGCCGTCGGTGCTGGGGGCCGTCGAGTGGCTGCCCACCTTCGTGATCGTCACCGGTGTTGCGGGATTAGTCACCGGCGCAATCGATTTCGGCGTAGGAGTCGCTCTGATCGTCGCCGGGAGTGTGGCATCGGGCCTACTGGCCAAGGTCACCGGGTCGTCCGGGCAAGACGGGTGACGGCTCAGCTGATCTTCTGCAGTTGGAACGGGCTCTGTGTCACGACGCCGCCCGCACACCCGTAGTTCGAATCAGACGACAGGATGCCGGCCAGCGTTGTCGGGTCGACCGCCATCGACACCACGGCAGGTTCGTAGTGCCCGTCGTCGCAGGTGAGCCCGCCCGGCTTCGAGACGGTGAAGATCCAGCGGCCGCCCGACAGCGTCGTCGGCACCTGCCAGCCCTGGTTGCTCGTAACCGTGCCGGTGCAACCGGCGGCTCCGCACTTCGTCACGAAGGTCCAGACGTTGTAGGGGTCCCCGTCAGCTGAGCTGTAGGTGCCATTGAGCAGCGGAGGGTCGGCAAGCGCGGGGGCAGCGATCGCCATGCCGGCGATTGTCGGCGCGGCGAAGGCGGTGGCCAATACGTGCAAGACCTTAGTCATAGTGATCAGGAATTTAACGGCCGTGTCAGGCCGATCGACGCAGGCGGGGCCGTACGAATTCCAGTTTGTGTCCATCGCGTGGCCGAATCGAAATCTGGGGAACGACCACGGATCCGCTATATCGTGCCCGGATGGTCCTTTCGGAGCACCCCGCCACTGACCTTGATGCGGCGTTCGAGGAACTCGACGCCAAGATCGAAGCGGGTATGAAGGCCCACGGCATACCGGGTGTCGCGGTCGCCGTCTGGGTCGGGGGCCAGGAACGCGTAAAGGGTTACGGCGTCACCAATATCGACCATCCGACCCCGGTGGACGGCGACACCATCTTCCGGATCGGATCCACCACCAAGACGTTCACCGGAACGGTCCTGATGCGGTTGGCGGAGCAAGGCAAGGTCGACTTGGACGCACCCGTGCGCCGTTATCTTCCCGACTTCTCGGTGGCCGACGGTGCCGCCAGCGCGGCCGTCACCGTGCGCCAGCTGCTCAATCACACTCCGGGTTGGATGGGTGATGATGTCCAGGACTTCGGTCGCGGTGAGGACGCGATCGCCCGTTATGTCGCGTCGATGACGCAGTTGCCTCAGGTGAGTGTGCCGGGAACCGTGTTCGCCTACAACAACGCAGGTTTGGTGGTGGCCGGGCGGATCATCGAGGTCGTCACCGGCATGGCCTACGAGGCCGCGGTGCAGGACCTGCTCCTCGATCCGCTGCAATTGCGCTCTACCCGCTACTTCGCCGACCAGGTAATCGGATTGAATGTCGCGGCTTCGCACGACGTCGTTGACGGCAACCCGGTGGTCGACACCAAATTCTGGAGCTTCCCGCGAAGCTGCAATCCCACCGGTGGACTGCTGTCAGATGCGCGAGATCAGTTGCGTTACGCGCGGTTTCACCTCGGTGACGGCACAGCAGCCGACGGTTCGCGTCTGCTGAGCCCGCAATCGCTGGAGGCCATGCGATCGGATCCAGGCGTCGGAGGCACGCTGCTGGTCGAACTACCGGCATCGGTGTGACCTGGATGCTGCGGCCTTCCGCGGAGGACGTGACGATCGTCCAGCACGGCGGGTCCTGGGCCGGCCAGCACTCGGGGTTCGTGATGGTGCCCGAGCGCAACTTCGTCATGACCGTTCTGACCAACTCCCAGGGCGGATCCCATTTGCACAGTGACCTTTTCGCCGACGACTGGGCGTTGCGCCGTTTCGCCGGAGTCTCGAACACACCGGCCGTACCCCAACCGCTGGAGACGGCGGATCTGGCGCCATACGCCGGGCGTTACGTCATCGACGACATCGCGGTATCGGGAATCCACGGGCGCACGATCATCGAGCTTCGAGCCGGTGACGGTCAGCTCGACGGCACTGTGTTCACCGTCGATACCGACGGGCGCCCGGATGAGAAGTCCCGCACCCGAATCGGTCTCGTCTTCTACCGTCACGACTACGGCCTCGATCTCGGGCCCGACGGCAAGCCCCTTCACACGCGGTCCGACTTCGTGCGCGGTCCCGACGGTCGGATTGTCTGGTTCCGCAGCAACGGCCGCCTCTTCCGGCGCCAGTAGGGTTGGGCGTTTAGCGGGGTCCGGTCAGCGCTCGCCGTGCCTGCCGTGGATGGGCTCGGGGACGTCCACGGTGGCGCTCAGGGCGGCGTCGGCGCTGGCGATGGGCATTCCGCTGAGGGCGGCCAGGCCGAAGGTGATCAGGGCGGCGGTGGTGGCGATGGGGATCCCGCCGAGGGCGGCCAAGCCGAAGCTGATCAGGGTGGCGATGGAGTTCTTGATCATCGGGGTTCCTTTCTCGTGGCCATGTGGTGTGGCTGGTTGAGAAAGAATCGAGCCGGGACCTCAACAGAACCTCAATGCGCCGCCCGCGGCGCAGACACGGGCGGCCCGTCCTCAGGCTTGCGGGGGCGACGAGCGGAACCGACTGTCGGACAACCACTTGCGTATCAGTGGGCGGGGTTGCGGCATTTCGTCGCGTCGCCATAATTAGCACTTGATGGGTGAGAGTGCTAACGCTGCTTGCTTGGTGGGAAGGAGAGACTGTGAGCGGCACCGATTACGTCAAGAACGGATTCGTCAAGGACTCAGAACTGAAGCCCCTGCGCATCGCCCTTGTTGCGCCCCCGTATTTCGATGTGCCGCCGCAGGGATACGGCGGAACGGAAGCCGTCGTCGCTGATCTGGCCGATGCCCTGGTCGCCCGAGGTCACCACGTGACCCTGGTCGGCGCAGGTAAACCCGGCACCGCCGCCCACTTCATGCCGGTCTGGGACGACATCCAGAGCGACCGCCTCGGCCAGCCATATCCCGAGGTCATGCACGCTCTGAAGACGCGCCGGGCGATCGAAGACCTCGCGAGCACCGAAGGCGTCGATATCGTCCACGAGCACACCATGGCCGGACCCCTCAATGCCGCGCTCTACGCCGGCCTCGGCCTGCCCACCGTCGTCACGGTGCACGGCCCACTCGACGATGACCTGCTGCCCTTCTACCAGGCACTCGGCACAGATGCCGGGCTGATCGCGATCAGCGACCGCCAGCGCGAGCTGGCCCCGGACCTCAACTGGGTCGGCCGGGTGCACAACGCCCTGCGAATCGAGGACTGGCCCTTCAAACAGGACAAACAGGACTATGCGCTGTTCCTCGGCCGCTATGCGCCGTACAAGGGAGCCCACCTGGCGCTGGAGGCCGCCCACCGTGCCGGCGTGCCGCTGGTGCTGGCCGGCAAGTGCGACGAACCGGCCGAGAAGGCCTACTTCGAGGAATTCGTCGCACCGCTGCTGACCGACTCCGACACGGTCTTCGGCGAGGCCGACGCCACCAGCAAGCGGCGCCTGCTGGCCAACGCCCGCTGCGTGCTGTTCCCGGTGCAGTGGGAAGAGCCGTTCGGCATGGTCATGATCGAGGCCATGGCCTGCGGCACCCCTGTGGTCGCGTTGCGCGGGGGCGCCGTGCCGGAGGTGATCAACGACGGCGTCACCGGGATCATCTGCGACCATCCCGACGAACTGCCCGCCGCGATCGAGAAGTCCAGCGACATCGACCCGGCGGCGTGCCGGCACCACATCGCGTCGAACTTCACTGTGGCGCAGTTCGGCTCGGGATATGAGCAGATCTACTACGAGGTGTTCGGCCGCAGTGCCGCCCGTCGGCCCGCATCGTGGCTGCGCCGCCGCACGGCCCCGGCGTCACCTGCCATCACGAAACCCGTCACGCGTTCGAAGGCATCGGCATGATCCCTGGCTCGGGTGTGCTCAACGCCGGCGAGCCGGCCAATGCGGCGGCGGGTGACACCGTCACGCTGGTCGAGGGCGGCACATTCTGCCTCTCCGACCGGCACGGGGACATCACCCCGGCCCGCTCCCACGGCCTGTTCTTCCGGGATGCGCGGATACTGTCGCGCTGGGAGCTGACCGTCGACGGCGTCACACCCGAGCCACTATCCGCGCAGACGCCGGAAGCCTTCACCGGACAGTTCGTCTCACGACGGGCACCGGGCGCGGGCCGGGCCGACAGCACGCTGCTGTTGACCCGCGAGCGCTTGGTCGCCGACGGTATGCGGGAGATCGTCACCCTGCACAACCTCGACCGCGAGTCGACCGTCGTCACCCTGGTGCTGCACGTCGACGGCGACTTCGCCGACCTGTTCGCCGTCAAGGAGGGCAGGGCTGTCGCCAGCAATGCCGAAATCGCCGTGATCGACGGTGAATTGGTCCTGCGGGAGCGCAGCGAGTCGGTCCGCGGCGTGACGGTCTCCGCCTCTGGTAACCCCATCGTCGCGGCAGGCGCTCTGACATGGCGCATCGTCATCGAACCCCGTCAGCAGTGGCAGACCGAGATCGTCGCGCAGCCGACGTGGGGTAATCGCAAGCTGTCCACGCGCTTTCAGCGTGGGCAGCGCCCCGAGCGCAGCGGTCCCGGTCGCAAGATCGCGCGGTGGCGCAAGAGTTCCACCAATATCGACACCGACCTGCCCGCACTCACCGCGGTGCTGCGGCAGACCGAAAGCGATATCGGTGCGCTGCTGATGCACGACGAGCGTCGGCCGGGACGCTCGTTCGTCGCTGCCGGTGCGCCGTGGTTCATGACGTTGTTCGGCCGCGACAGTCTCCTCACGGCGTGGATGGCGTTGCCCTTGGAGGTCGCGCTGTCGCTGGGCACGCTGCAGCAGCTGGCCGAGACGCAGGGCAGACGCGTCGACCCGATCACCGAGGAGCAGCCCGGACGCATCATGCACGAGATCAGGCGTGGCCCCGACAGCGGTGATGTCCTCGGCGGCAACGTCTATTACGGCTCGGTCGACGCCACGCCGCTGTTCGTGATGCTTCTCGCCGAAAGCTGGCGGTGGGGCGCCGCCAAGGACAAGATCGTCGCGCTGTTGCCGGCTGCCGACGCCGCGCTGAGGTGGGCGCGCGAGTACGGCGACCGGGACGGCGACGGCTTCATCGAGTACCGGCGGGCAACCGACCGCGGGTTGGTCAACCAGGGCTGGAAGGACAGCTTCGACGGCATCAACGATGCGGCCGGCCGACTGGCCAACCCACCCATCGCGCTGTGCGAGGTGCAGGCGTATCACTACGCCGCGCTTCGGGCACGCGCAGATCTCGCCGAGGGTCTCGGCGACACCGCCACCGCCGGGCGACTCCGCGAGGAGGCAGAGTCCTTCCGCGACAAGTTCAGTCAGCGATTCTGGCTGCCTGACCGCGGCTACTACGCCGTCGCCCTCGACGGCGAGAAGCGGGTCGTCGACGCACTGACCAGCAACGTGGGGCACTGTCTGTGGGCCGGCATCGCCACCGACGAACATGCCACGTCGATCATCGAGCGCCTCGCCGACTCGACGATGGACACCGGCTTCGGGCTGCGAACCCTGGCCAGCGACATGGGCGCGTACAACCCGATGAGCTACCACAACGGTTCGGTCTGGCCGCATGACACCGCGATCGCGGTCGCCGGCCTGCTGCGGTACCGGCACCTACCGGGCGCGGTGGAGCTCGCAGAACGGCTGGCCAACGGAATCATCGACGCCGCAGCCGCTTTCGGCGGTCGGCTGCCCGAGCTGTACTGCGGCTTCCCGCGCACGCAATTTCCTACCCCGCTGCCGTATCCGACGTCGTGTTCACCGCAGGCGTGGGCGAGTGCCGCGCCGCTGCTGCTGGTGCGCAGCTTCCTGGGACTACAGCTGGACGTGCCCAACCGGCGGCTCACCGTCTCACCGCGTCTGCCCAGCAACTGGGGTCGGATCACGTTGACCGACTTGACGTTCGGCGATACCACCGTCTGCATCGACGCAGAAGGCGAGTCCGCTAAGGTGACCGGTCTGCCCGATACGTGGTCGTTGACGTTGGACTGACAGCACTCAGGCGGTGGCGGTGGCAAGCTGCCGCTTCACCTCGGCGCTGCGAGGTGTGAACCGCAGGAACAACTTTGCGACAAAGGGCGCAGCGGCCAGCATCAGCACGATGCGCACCACTTGCGACGTCATGACGAACGCGACGTCGGAGTGGGAGCCGAGTGTCGTGCCGAGCACCGCGTAGATACCGCCGGGGCTGGTCGCGAGGTATCCGTCGAGCTGGCTGAGGCCGGCGACGTTGGCCAGCACCACACCGGAGCCGGCCACGATCAGGTTGAGCACCACGATCAACGTCAACGCCGTGGGCAGGATCCGGCGTATCGCGCGGATCGATTCACGATTGAGGTCCAACACGGTCTGCCACACGATCAGCAGAGCCGCTGACTGGACCAGCAAGACCGGGACGTCCAGACCCGCCAGCAGCCCGCTCAACTCCAGGGCGATGGTGATCGCCATTGGGCCCAGCAGCCCGGCGCCGGGCAGTCGCACCGCATGGCCGGCAGCCGCGCCGATGATGACGATCACCGCGATAAGCGGCAGGCCGAAAAGCAACGGCGGGGAGGTCGCGGCCTCGGGCGACGTGTCGGGGGCGGTGCCGCCGTAGACGACCGCGACGACGAAGGGCATGGCCGCGGTGATGAGGGCTACTCGTAGATACTGCACGGCCGCGACGACGCGATCGTCGCCACCGAGTTCACGGGCGATGGACACCACCCCGGACGAACCACCTGCGACGAGCGACAGCGCTCCCGTCAGCGGGCTGATGCCGCGGTGCATGCTCAGCAGCGCGCCGCCGGCGATGCACACGGCCAGCGTGCCGACGGCGACGGCGAGGACCGCGACCCAGTCCGACGCGTCGAGCGCGGACGACGAGATCTCGCGGACCAGGATTCCGGTCGCCACCCCGAGCACACCCTGGGCTGCCAGGGTCGACACGCGTACCGCCTTGGGTGCGTGACGCGCCAGGCTCCAGGCCAGGATGCCGCTGGCCAGGGCCACTGCGACCAGCTCGATGGTGTTCATGGCGCCTAGGGTGCGACCTCGTTCTTGGCGATTCCTAAAAGCCGCGGGACGCACGGTTCCAAGAAAGTTCAAAGAATCAGCCGCCAATCTCAGGTCACGCATCACGGCGACACAAGAAAGGAGACCGCAGATGCAGACGTTGACGACGACAAAACGGATCCGTACGCGCCGGCCGATGACCGGACCCCAGGTATGGGATCGCGCCACCATCGACGACATGTCCTACCTGGTCACGCTCGAGCCGCACCAAGCCGACGCCTTCCTGCGGATCCGGGCTGACCTGCGACGAGGCGGTAAGCGGATCGACACCGTCGAGGCAGCCGACTTCACCGATCCCGCGCTGGCCGAGGTGGCCGACGCCATCAGCACGCATGTGCACTCCGGCCCCGGGTTCATCGTGCTGCGCGGACTGCCGTTCGACGGCTGGACCGACGAGGAAGCCTCGATGCTGTATTGGGGCATCGGCACCCATCTGGGCCGCCCGCTGCCGCAGAACCGGGCGGGCGAACGCGTCTATCTGGTTCAGGACACCGGCGCGACCCTCATGGAGGCACGCGGGTCGAAGACGAATCTCGGGATGATCTACCACACCGACTCGGCGGCCGCCTTCGTCGGCAGCCGTCCCGACATCCTCGCGCTGATGTGCCTACGCAAGGCGGTCTCGGGTGGGGAGTCGCTGATGGTCAGCGGTCACACCGCCTACAACACCCTGTTGGCCACGCGGGCGGATCTCGTCGACGTGCTCTACGGTGAGTTCCTTTTCGATCGGTCGAAGGACACGGCGGAAGGGGAGGATCCGGTGTCGCGCGGCGCGGTGTTCACCGACACTGCAGAAGGCGTTCAGATCCGCTACAACCGCTTACACATCGAACTGGGCCACCATCTTTCGGGCAATCCGCTGACGACTCTGCAGCGCGAGGCGCTCGATGCATTCGACGCGATCCTCAACGAGCCGGCGAACTCGATCGACTTCACGATGGAGCCCGGCGATGTGTTCTTCGCCGACAACGCCACGATGCTCCATAACCGGAATGCGTTCACTGACGCAGACGAGGTCGAGAAGCGGCGCTGCCTGGTGCGGCTCTGGCTGGCAACCGATCGTTAGACGTGTGGGTGGCGTATCGCCGCTCGGTCAGCGCCCGCTGTTGCTACGGCCGTGAATGGGCTCGGGAACGGGCACGATGGCATCGGGGAAGCGGGGGTGGGGTTGTTCGTTAGAGCCCTTGTGTCCCTGGCCGTTGTGCTCGCTGTGCGGGGCAGCACTGTATGGGAACAGGACGTGCATCTGCGTGGCCGCGCTGCCGGGGGTGGACACCGGCGCGACGTTGGGGCCCCTGGTCGTGGCTGCCAGCTCCTCGGGAACCTTGCGGGCGTCATCGACGGCCTCGCCGGCGGTGCCGCTCATGGCGGTGCCGTCCACAGTGGCACTGGGGGCGGCGTCGGCGTTGGCCGGTGCGGCGATGGTGACGACGAGGCTGCCCATGGAGGCCAGGCCGAAGGTGAAGAGTGCTGCGGTGGTGGCGAAGCGGGTCTTGATCATCGGAGTTCCTTTTTCTCGTAGCCACGTGGTGTGGCTGGTCGAGAAAAGAATCGAGCCGGGTCCTCAAGAGAACCTCAATGCCGCGTGCGTGCTGCCGGGCGGTCAGGAGGCAGGCGGGATCTCGAACGTGAAGTGGTATCCGGCGATGGAGATGACATCGCCGTCGGTGAGTGTCGTGCTGCCGCGAATGCGCTGGCCGCCCACCTTTACTCCGTTGGCCGAGCGCAGGTCGTTGATCACGAAGTTGGCGCCGGTGTCGATGATCGTGGCGTGGTATCGGCTCACCTTGGGGTCGTCGAGCACCACGCCGTTGTCGTCGCGGCGACCGATGCTCGTGGTCACGGTCTCCAGTGGGTAGCAGCGGCCAGCGGCGTCACGCAGCTGCGCGCGGCTCGTGCCTGCCGCGGTGAAACTCATCGTGTGCTGCGTGAGCATGGTGACAATGCCGGACGCGTCGTCCTGGGCGATCTGCTGGACGTCCAACCGCTCCTGGCGCAGGATCCGTTGCTCGAGTGTGCGCAGCGTCGGCCCGGGGTCGACGCCCAGCTCTTCGGACAACACGGATTTCACCCGGCGGAAGGCGTCCAAGGCCTCGGTCTGCCGCTCGGCCACGTAGTACGCAGTGATCAGCTGGGCCCACAGGGGTTCTCGATACGGGTGCTCGCCGACGAGTTCTTCGAGTTCGCTGATCACTGAATCGCCACGGCCGCAGGCGATTTCGGACTCCGCGCGCACCACTTGGGCCACCACCTTGTCCTCGATGAGTGCCGTGGCGAACGATTCGACGAAGCGGAACTCGCGCAGGTCCTCGAGTACGGGAGCGCGCCATTGCGCGAGAGCGGCAGCGAGTCGATCGCCGGCTTGCTTGAACCGACCAGCGGCGGCCGCTTGCACGCCGGCGGCCTTCTCGGTGGCGAACCGTCCGAGGTCACAGGAGGCGTCGGGCACGTTGAGCTGATAGCCGGGCCTGGCACTGGCCAGCACCGTCTTCGGGTCGACTCCGCCGGAGCCGAGGAGCTTACGCAGGTTCGCGATGTAGACGTGCAGGTTGTGGATGGCGTCCGCTTCCGGCGAATCCTCGTCCCATATCGCGGTGATGATCGAGTCTCGCGGGACCGGACGGTTGCGGTTGATCAGCAGCAGCGCCAACACCGCGCATTGCTTCGGCGTGCCCAATGGGACCGGCTGGCCGTTCACGGTGACCTGTAGCGGACCCAGCACGCCGAAATCCAGACCCTGCAGGACCACGACGCCCCTAGTCGACTCGGAGTTTCACCACCGGCGTGACGCCGGCATCGGTGACGTACACGTCGCCCGATGCGTCCACGGCTACACCCTGCGGATCGTTGAGGCCCGTGAAGGGCAGCGGTATCGCCTCGGTAGCGCCCGACCGCAATTGAAGCACTCCGGCGTTACCCCGGTCGGTGATGTAGATGTTGTGGTCGGCGTCAACCGCGATCCCGTGAGGATCGTTGAGGCCGGTAATGGGTAGCTCGGTCGCGGCAGGTGCACCGACCTCCAGTTTCAGCACTCGGTCGTTGTAGCCGTCGGTGACGAAGACGTCGCCGTGCGGGTCAACGGCCACGCCTCGGGGATCGTTGAGACCGGGCAACTGAAGCGGTGTCGCAGCGGGCGCGTCGACTGCCAGATGAAGCACGCGATCGTTTCCGCGGTCGATGACGTATACGTCGCCTGCTGCGCCGACTCCCACCCCGCGTGGATCGTTGAGACCACTGAACGGCAGTGGTATCGCCGCGGGCGCGCCCGCAGGCAGCCGCAGGATCCGATCATTACCCGAGTCGGCGACGTAGACGTCACCCTTGGCGTCGACCGCCACATCTTGGGGGTTCTTCAGGCCGCTGAAGGGCAACGGTGTCGCCGAAGTACCGCCCGCCGGGAGAACCACCACCCGATCGGTACCGATGTCGGTGACGTACGTGTTGCCTTCGCGGTCCACCGCTACCCCGGTGGCGAGTCGCACGTCTGAGAACGGCAACGGAATCTGCGATGAGTAACCTTGGTCGTCGGCGACAGAGGCGCCGCTCTCGTCCGATGACTGCCGCCCGATGATCATGACTGCCGCGACGGCGACTACCACGACTGCGACCGCAGCGGCAGTCACACCGATCGCCTTGCGCGACAAGCGAACTTGTTTTCTCCGGCGAGCTATCGCGATTTCGGCGGTGGGATCCGTCGGATTGCCTAACGCAGCGCGGGCCGCCACGGCCAGCTCCTGAGCGGACTCATACCGATCGCCGGGATCCTTCGCCATCCCTTTGGCGATCACCGCATCGAAGCCACCGGAACATTGGTATCGCTGGCGCTGGGTTGCGGCGGTGGGGTGTGCAGGTGGTGGGCGATCAAACCCTGCACGCCCATGTCACTGCTGAACGGTGGCCTGCCGGTGAGGCACTCGTACAGCACGCATGTCAGCGCGTACACATCGACGCGGGAGTGGGTTTTCACGGCGGCGCCGATCGCCTCCGGAGCCATATAGGCCGCGGTCCCGATGGTTTCACCGGCCTTGGTCAGCGTCGCGTCCCCGGACGCGTGGGCGATGCCGAAGTCGATCAGATAGGCGAAGTCGTTGGCGCACACCAGGATGTTGGAGGGTTTGACGTCGCGGTGCACCAGCCCGACATCGTGTGCGGCCTGAAGTGCGCCGGCCACCTGGGTGATGATGGCCACCGCACGCCCCGGCGTCAGCGCCCCCTCCTGTTTGATCAGCGAGCGCAGATCCGTACCGTCGACAAGTCGCATGTTCAGAAACAGCTGGCCGTCGACGTCGCCGAAATCGTGGATCGGGATGATGTGTGGCTCGGTCAGCTGTGCCACCGCCTCGCACTCTCGCCGGAACCGTTCGCGCGACTCGGCGTCGTCGGCGGAGTTCTCGGGCAACACCTTCAGCGCGACCACCCGATTGGTCTGCGAGTCGCGTGCCCGCCACACCTGGCCCATGCCGCCCGCGCCGAGCATCGACAGCAGCCCGTAACGTCCGAAGGACTTGACCGGCTGTTGGTCTTCTGTGGCGTCGCCACCGTCTCCGTCTGATGCTGAGCCGTTGGGGTCGCCGCTGTCGATGACCGTGTCATCCATGGCGGTGATAACCCCGTCCCTGTATGGCTGACGCCAATGTGTGTTCATTCAACCAGGCAGTACATCAATTCGGCGGCGGTTGCGCAGACGTTGTGCTGGGGACGCCGTGGTTGCTGGTCAGGGAGAAAGGTACGGCTGGGGCGAGGGTTTGACATCCTGTGAAAGATGCATCTTCGTGAGTGCATCTGGTGCAAATGATGTAGACGGGCTCGGCGGCTAGCTGGGTCCTGGACCGTCAATGCGTCGGGGGTGCCAAACCGTATCGCCGCGCGACGTCGTCGAGCCAGTCAGGCGTTCCGTAGGTCAAGCCGTACTTGTTCGCCAGCTCGGTGAACTCGGCCGAGCCATGAAGAGGCGCATCGGGTTTCGCGACAGCTGATTCGGACATCAGGAGCTCGCCCAGCTCGCGGAAGTAGTTCTCGAAACCGTTTCCGGGAGTGATGACCTCGATGATCCGGCCCGGCTCGGTCCCCGCGTTCCACATGGCGTGCATCTGGCCGCGCGGTTTGGTGATGTAGCCGCCCGGCCCCAGCACCACCTCGTTGTCGTCGGACCGGAAGCCGATCTCGCCCGCAAGCACGTATGAATGCTCGTCCTCGCGGGTATGACGATGCGCCGCGGTGAGCGTGCCGACGGGGAACGGATGCTCGACGATCGACACGAGGCCGCCGGTGGTTCGGCTGATGAGCTTGAAGACCGCCCCGAAACCCGGGATGGGGACGACGTCACCGTCGCCGGGCTGCACCACCTTCAACTGCGCACCGGTTGTCACAGACATGCGGGTCTCCTACTCGGGCCAGGCGTTGTTCAGGATGAGCTCGACGAAGTCCTCTCGCTGGAACGTCGGGTCGAAGTGGGCCAGCACGTCGTCGTTCATGGTTCCGAACGTGGTGTCCGGCCGGTGTTTCATGCCGTCGTTGAAGGCGGCGAGGATGCGGTTCTTGAAATCGGGACGTGGGTGCGCAGCAGTCACCGCAGCGACGGCTTCCGGCGAGAGCGCATCGCGACCGATGCCGAGCACGTCGGTCTCGACTCCGGCGATGACCAGGGCGGTCTCGGGATCGAGGAACTGCGGCACTCCGGGCGTGGTGTGCAATGCGATGCCCAGCCACACCTTTCGCGCGTCGGCGGCATCGACGCCGCGCTGCAGCAGGAAGTCCTGTGCCGCGTTGGCGCCGTCGACCTCGAAGCGCAGGCTCGACGTGCGGTAGCGCTCGGTGAGGCCCAAATCGTGGAACATCGCGGCGACGTAGAGCAGTTCGAGATCCGGTTGCAGGCCAAGGCGGCGACCCTGCAGCGCGGCGAACAGAAACACCCTGCGCGAATGGTCGAAGAGCAGGTCGTTTTCGGCCTCGCGAATGAAATCGGTCGCCTCGCGCACCAATGCGGTGTCGGGGATGGTGATCTCGGCGATCGATTGCAGCGACTGTGTTCCCATGGTCTACCTCCTCAGTTGGACTACTAATCGAGTCAACGCAGGTGGCGGGACGTTCACATACGGCCTTTGAGCCGTTCGTCGCACAGAATGCGACACAATGACGCGGTGGTGGCAGCGACTGCTCGCGCCCGGGTGGTGGTGATCGTCGTCTTCGACGACGTGACGATGCTCGATGTCGCAGGGGCGGGCGAGGTCTTCGCCGAAGCCAACCGATTCGGCGGCGACTATCAAATCAAGATCGCATCGGTGGACGGGCGCGATGTGACCACATCGATCGGAATCCGGCTGGGCGTCACCGACAGCGTCGGGTCCATCGAATCCGCTGACACCGTCCTGGTCGCCGGCAGCGACAACATTCCGGCGCGGCCGATTGACCCGGCACTCGTCGAGGCCGTGAAGTCGGTGGCGGGTCGGACTCGGCGACTGGGGTCCATCTGCACCGGGTCGTTCATCCTCGCGCAGGCCGGCCTGCTCAATGGTCGGCGCGCGACCACGCACTGGCACAACATCCGATCGTTCACCCGCGCTTTTCCCGACATCATCGTCGAACCGGACGCGATCTTCGTCCGGGACGGCGACGTCTTCACGTCGGCGGGTATCTCAGCGGGCATCGATCTCGCGCTCGCACTGGTCGAACAGGACTACGGCGCTGACCTCGTTCGCGATGTGGCTCGCTGGTTGGTCGTCTATCTCAAGCGCGCCGGCGGCCAGTCGCAATTCTCGTCGCTGATCGAGGCCAGCCCGCCGCCGCAGTCCGCGCTGCGGGCGGTCACCGACGCGATCGCGGCCGAGCCGCATGCGGACCACAGCGTGAAAACCCTTGCGGCGCGCGCCTCTCTGAGCACGCGACAGCTGACCCGGTTGTTCCGATCCGAACTCGGGACGACGCCTGCGGATTACGTGGAGATGGTCCGCATCGACGTCGCCCGCGCCGCCCTTGATGCCGGCCGCACCGTGACCGAGTCCGCAGGCCTGGCGGGATTCGGTAGCACCGAGACTCTGCGGCGCGCATTCGTCGAACACCTAGGCGTCTCACCGAAGGCCTACCGGGACAGATTCCGCACGGCCATCTGAGGATGGGCCGAACGTCACCCGAAGCATCGGAGCCGGTGACGGGAATCGAACCCGCGTTCTCAGCTTGGGAAGCTGATGTTCTGCCATTGAACTACACCGGCACGCTGGCCTGAGCCAGTGATCACGAAGGCTAACACTCGAGCGGCTACGCTCGTCGCGTGCTGCTCTCCGATCGCGACATCAGGTCCGAAATCGCCGCCGGTCGGCTGGGCATCGACCCGTTCGAAGAGAACCTCATCCAGCCGTCGAGCGTCGACGTGCGGCTGGACAACCTGTTCCGGGTGTTCAACAACACCCGCTACACCCACATCGACCCGGCGCTGCGTCAGGACGACCTCACGACGCTGGTCGAGCCCAAGGAAGGCGAGCCCTTCGTCCTTCATCCCGGCGAGTTCGTCCTCGGATCGACGCTGGAACGGTGCTCGCTGCCCAACGACCTCGCGGGCCGGCTCGAAGGCAAGTCGTCGCTCGGCCGACTCGGCCTACTGACCCACTCCACCGCGGGCTTCATCGACCCCGGGTTCAGCGGGCACATCACGCTGGAA
This sequence comes from Mycolicibacterium moriokaense, assembly GCF_010726085.1. Taxonomy (NCBI): domain Bacteria; kingdom Bacillati; phylum Actinomycetota; class Actinomycetes; order Mycobacteriales; family Mycobacteriaceae; genus Mycobacterium; species Mycolicibacterium moriokaense. The sequence continues at coordinate 6,184,535 of NZ_AP022560.1, read as the reverse complement.
CTGTCCAACGTCGCGAACCTGCCGATCACGCTGTGGCCGGGCATGAAGATCGGCCAGCTCTGCCTGCTGCGGCTGACCAGTCCCGCCGAGCACCCGTACGGCAGCTCGCAGGCGGGCTCCAAGTATCAGGGCCAGCGCGGGCCCACGCCCTCGCGCTCGTATCTGAACTTCATCAAGTCCAGCTGAGCGCGCGTTGACTTTCCCAGCTGCGCGTTGACTCTGCGCTGACGGCGCTCTTCAGGTGGACTCTTGCGCCGTGGGCGCAGAGTGAACGAGCTTCGCCGACCGTGAGGTTTCGGTAATCCAGACGAAACACGAAACATGCCGGAAACATCGCTGCCGCGTGGCTGAAACCTGGGGTCGAAATGCTTCGTCGGAACTTCGCCAAAGGAGCCGACGTGCCAGAGATCGATCCCGCCGCGACCGCCTGGTTGTTGGCCGCCACCGCGATGGTCCTGCTGATGACACCGGGACTCGCCATCTTCTACGGCGGCATGGTCCGCACCACCGGCGTGCTCAACATGATCATGATGTGCTTCATCTCGATCCCGGCCTGCACGATCGCATGGCTGTTGGTCGGCTACACCGTCGCGTTCTCCGAGGACGCCGGTAAGGGACTGATCGGCAACCTCTCCCACTTCGGCATGCTCGGTATCGATCCGACGACCGTGCGCGGCACGGTGCCCGAGCTCCTGTTCGCCACTTTCCAACTGACCTTCGCGATCGTCACCGCCGCGCTCGTCAGCGGCGCGATCGCCGACCGCGCGCGATTCTCGGCGTGGGTGGTCTTCGTCCCGGTGTGGACCGTCGCGGTCTACGCCGTCGTGGCGCACTGGGTCTGGGGGCCCGACGGCTGGCTGTCCAACCTCGGGGTGCTGGATTATGCCGGCGGCCTGGTGGTCGAGATCGTCTCCGGCGCTTCGGCATTGGCGCTCGCACTGGTGCTCGGTCCGCGCATCGGCTTCAAGAAGGACGCCATGCGCCCGCATAACCTGCCGTTCGTTCTGCTCGGTGCGGGTCTGCTGTGGTTCGGCTGGTTCGGTTTCAACGCCGGCTCTGCACTGGCGGCCAACGGCACGGCGGCAGCCGTTTTTCTCAACACCCTGGTGGCCGGTTGTTTGGGCATGCTGGGCTGGATCACCGTCGAGCGCTTCCGTGACGGCAAGCCGACGACGTTCGGCGCCGCATCGGGTGTGGTCGCCGGCCTGGTCGCGATCACACCGTCGTGCGGGACGGTCAACACCCTCGGCGCATTCGTCGTCGGCCTGGCCGCAGGCGTCATCTGCTCATACGCCGTCGGGTTGAAGTTCCGCTGGAACTACGACGACTCGCTGGACGTGGTCGGCGTGCACTACGTCGGCGGACTCGTCGGCGTCCTACTCATCGGATTCCTCGCGGCAGAGGTGATGACCGCAGGCCCGGAGGGCCTGTTCTACGGCGGCGGCCTCGCCCAGCTCGGCAAGCAGGCGTTAGCCGCGCTGGTGGTCAGCATCTACGCGTTCGCCATGTCGTTCGCGTTGGCCAAGATCATCGATCGCGTCCTCGGATTCCGCGTCAGCGCCGAGGATGAGACGGCTGGCGTCGACTTCACCCAACACGCCGAGACCGCCTATGCCGAGGGTGTGCACGGGCATCAGCCGGTGCGCCGGCCGACCCTCGGGGGTTCCGCTACCTTGCAGCAGCGGGCCGATGCCGCCGAGGACACCGAGTCAACGAGCCTGGACTGAACTCGGCTGCCGCGGTTTTTGACCGGCCGGAAGCGTTCGGCCGTTGACCCGAGTAGGGTCGAGGTACCGGCGTTGTCGGGGCGCCGGAGCTGCCCGATGTCGGACCGGACTTGATCGGCTGCAGCAAACGCGTTCGGGAGTAACGCCCATGCTGAGCGAGTCGATTAAGTACTAGTTGTCGGCCGGTGCGGAGTGCGAGGCCCATCAGCGAACTAGATAGCGTAGCAAACTTTTGGAGGGGCTAGTGGACATCGTGCTGGGTGTGTCGACCACACCTACGACGGTCCGCATGGTGCTGGTCGAGGGGGAGATGGCCGACGGAGTGACCGTCGACCATGATTCGTTTGACGTCACCACGAACGAAGGCTCAGCAAACTCTGCGGCGGAGCAGGTCGTCGAGGCGATCCTGGGCACCCAGGAGAGCGCGACCGCCGGCGGTCATCACCTGAGGGCCGTCGGCATCACCTGGAGTCAGCACTCCGAGGGCGCCGCACTGCGCGACGCCCTGGCGGTCAGGAGCCTCGATGACGTGATGTTGGTGTCCGCGGGCCACGCCGCCGCGGAGCTTGCCCAGGCCGCAGGTCGTGCGGTCGGGTACGACACGACCGCGCTGTTGTTCGTCGACCGCGACACCGCCACCCTGTCGGTCGTTCAGACCGACGACGGGTCGGTGGTCAAGGTGCTCAGCCGCAGCCTGCACGGCGGGGATGCGATGGGGATCCTGACCGAGATGGCCGCCGCCGTCGACGCGCAGGACGCGCGCCCGCAGGGCATGTTCGTCGTCGGCTCGGGCGTCGACGTGTCCTCGGTGAAGGAACACCTACAGCATCTGGTCAGCCTCCCGGTCAGCGCGCCGGACGAACCCGAACTGGCACTGGCTCGCGGCGCCGCGCTGGCGGCCGCCAACGCCCCGGCGCTGGAGTCGTCCACGGTCGGCCTTGCCTACTCGCAGGATCCCGACGGCCCGACGGCCGGTTCGGCTCTCGCGGGCCTGGCCGGCGCCGAGACACAGCTGGCTGCGGTCGGCTCCGATGGTGCATCCCTCGACGACTACGACCCCCAGACGGAACTTCAGCTGCCCGGGGAGCGCAAGCCGTTCCTGCTCGTCGGCAGTGCGCTGACGTCTATCTTCGTCGTCGGCGTTGTGGCACTGGTCATTTCGCTGGCTGTGAGTATCCGCCCGACGGCCGACCAGCGGCCCAGCCCTGGCCAGAACGCCCTCGTACCCACAGTCGCGCCAGCGGCTCCGGCGCCGGCACCTACTCCGGAAGCAAAGCCGGCCGAGGCGCCGCCTCCTGCGCCGCCGCCGGCCGCCGAGACGATCAAGCCGCCGGTGCCCGTGGCGCAGCAGGTTCCGCAGGCGCCACCTCGCACGGTCTACGTCGAGGCCCCGCCGCCGGCTGCGCCGCCACCCGCGGCCGCCCCGGCGCCTGCACCTCCGCCCGCCGCGCCGGCACCCGCGCCGGCTCCGGTCTACATCCCGCCGCCCGTGTACAACCCGCCGCCGATCTACCGGCCGTGGAATCCGCCGTGGCGGCCGCACTATCTGCCGCCGAAGCCGTGGCAACCACCGCAGTGGAATCCACCGTGGGAGGACGAACCGGAGGAGGAGCCGCAGATCCCGCAGAACCCTCAGCTGCCGCAGACCCCGCAGCTGCCGCAGACCCCGCAACTGCCGCAGACCCCGCAGCAGCCTCAGGTTCCGCAGGCGCCGCAGTCGCCGTCCCTGGGCTCGGGTCCTCGGGGCTCAGGCCCCGGGTCGGGCTCAAACGGGCCCGGCTCGAGTCGCAGCCCGTACAACCCCGGTTCGCAATACCCGGGATCGGGATCGTTCGGCCGCGGTGGTGGCGGTGGAGGTAGCTGCTTCCTGATCTTCTGCAGCGGGGGCTGAGAACACCTCTAGGCCGCCGCGTTCATTCGTAACCCACCGTTGGTGTGCCGCTAAGTGTCGCGTAGCGATCAGCTCATCGCGGTTGCCTAAAGAGGTGGTATGCGATGTTCAGTCTTCGGCACGGGTTATCTCGGTGCGACGCACGCCGCCGGAATGGCCGAACTCGGGCACGACGTGATCGGTGTCGACATCGACCCAGGGAAAGTCGCCAAGCTCGCCTCCGGCGACGTCCCGTTCTACGAACCGGGTCTGCGGAAAATGTTGAGCGACAACATCGCTGCTGGCCGTCTGCGCTTCACCACCGACTACGACGCCGCCGCCCAATTCGCCGACGTGCACTTCCTCGGCGTCGGAACTCCGCAGAAGAAGGGCGAATACGGGGCTGACCTCCGCCACGTACACGCGGTCATCGACAGGTTGGTCCCGCTGCTCACGCGATCAGCCGTCGTCGTCGGAAAGTCGACGGTCCCGGTCGGGACGGCAGTCGAACTCGGCGAACGCGCGCGGTCGTTGGCAGCCGACGGCATCGATATCGAGGTGGCGTGGAATCCTGAATTCCTGCGCGAGGGCTTCGCCGTCCACGACACGCTGCATCCGGACCGCATCGTGCTTGGCGTGCCCAGCAATTCGGTAACGGCGGAAGCGGCCATCCGCGAGCTCTACGCACCGCTCCTCGCCGAGGGCGTGCCGTTCCTCGTCACCGACCTGCAGACCGCCGAATTGGTCAAGGTGTCCGCCAACGCATTTCTGGCCACGAAGATCTCCTTCATCAATGCGATCTCGGAGGTGTGCGAGGCGGTCGATGCCGACGTCACGATGCTCGCCGACGCGCTGGGTCACGACCCACGCATCGGGCGGCGATTCCTCAACGCGGGCCTCGGATTCGGCGGCGGCTGCCTGCCGAAGGACATCCGCGCGTTCATGGCCCGCGCCGGCGAGCTCGGCGCCAACCACGCGCTGACGTTCCTGCGCGAGGTGGACAGCATCAACATGCGCCGTCGCACCCGGATGGTGGAGTTGGCCACGACCGCTTGCGGCGGTTCGCTTCTCGGCGCCAACATCGCGGTTCTCGGCGCGGCGTTCAAACCCGAGTCCGACGACGTGCGCGACTCGCCGGCGCTCAATGTCGCAGGCATGCTGCAGCTCAACGGCGCCACGGTCAACGTTTACGACCCCCAGGCGATCGAGAACTCGCAGCGTTTGTTTCCGACGCTGAACTACTCCACGTCGGTGGTGGAGGCCTGCGAGCGCGCCGACGCGGTGCTGGTGCTGACCGAATGGCGCGAGTTCGTCGAGCTCGACCCTGACGATCTCGCCGATACCGTGCGCGCGAAAGTCGTTGTCGACGGCCGTAATTGCCTCGATACCGACCGCTGGTCCACGTCGGGCTGGCGGGTGTACTGCCTAGGCAGAAGCCCGCGCCGGGTCACTCCGTCGTCGCTTGTCTGAGCATCCCTTCGAAACCCTGCCACAACAGCCTGACAACGAGCTCGACGACGAGGTCTCTTGGTGTATCGCGGTTCTCGTACCACCATCTGGCCACGCCGTCGGCCGCCGACTGTGTTGCGCGGGCGAGGATCCAGGCGGCCTCGTCGAGGGTGATGCCGTTCAGCTGCGTCCGATCGCCCGCGCCGAACCGGATCAGATCGGCGATGCTCGCGGTCCCGCGATCGGCGATCTCCCGACACGCCGCGGCGATCTCCGGATCGGCATGCATGTCCTGGTGCAGCACGCGCCAGAAGAACGGATCCTCCTCGATGAACGTGAAGTAGCTCGAAATGCTGGCGCGGACCATCTCCTCGACCGAGCCTCCTTCGAGGCGGCGCAGCGAGCGCTCGCGCAACTGCGCGGAGTGCACCTCCAGAAGCGTGATGTGCAGTTCGCGCTTGGAGCCGAAGTGGTCGTACAAGACCGAGGGGACGACGCCGGCCCGCGCGGCGATGTCGGCCATCTTCGTGGCGGTGTATCCGTGCTCGGCGAACACCTCCACGGCTGCGTCGAGGATGCGAACCCGGCGCTCTTCGGCGGACATCCGCTTCCTTGCCATACCGAATGATAATTCGGTAAGCTCGGATCCCATAACCGAATTACAATTCGGTTAATCGCGGAAGCACCGTTCCAGGGCGGGAGGGGCATGACTCAAGGCCCGATCAAGCAGCGGATTCACTGGCTTGCCCTGCACGGCCTGATTCGCGGAGTCTCGAAGTTCTTCGCCCGTAGGGGTGATCCGCAGGGCCGGCTGCTCGCCGACCCGGCCGTGCGAGCCGACCCCGTCGCATTCATCGACGAAGTGCGGGCGATGGGCCCGATCGTCAAGTGCCGGGCCGCGTATCTCACCGTCGACCACAAGATCGCCAACGACCTGTTGCGCTCCGATGATTTCGCGGTCTTCGGTATCGGATCCAATCTGCCCAAAGCGGCGCAGTGGGTGGCGGACCGCACGCGGTCCGATCTCATGCACCCGATTCGGCCGCCTTCGATGCTGTCGGTTGAGCCGCCGCAGCACACCCGCTACCGCAAGCTGGTGTCGTCGGTATTCACCCCACGCGCGGTCGCCGCACTGCGCGACCGCGTCCAGGAATCGGCCAACGAAATTCTCGAGGGGCTCACCGACGCCGGCACCACCGACATCGTCGACCGGTACTGCTCGCAACTTCCCGTCACGGTCATCGGCGACATCCTCGGCGTGCCGGAGGACGCGCGACCGCGGATCCTCGAGTTCGGTGAACTCGGGGCGCCGAGCCTCGACATCGGGTTGACGTGGCGGCAGTACCAGACGGTCAACCGGGGCATCGAGGGCTTCAGCGACTGGCTGACGAACCACCTTCGAACGTTGCACCGCAATCCCGGCGATGACTTGATGAGCCAGATCATCTTGGCCTCCGAGGACGCCGACGGGGGTCCCCTCACGGAGCGGGAGCTGTTGGCGACCGCGGGGCTGGTGCTGGCGGCGGGTTTCGAGACCACGGTCAACCTGCTGGGCAACGGAATTCGGATGCTGCTGGAGACCCCCGAGCATCTCGAGACCCTGGCGGCCCGTCCCGAATTGTGGCCCACGGCGGTCGAGGAGATTCTGCGGCTGGACTCGCCGGTGCAACTGAGTGCGCGTATTGCGACAAAGGACAGCGACGTGGCCGGTGTGACGGTGCGGCGCGGCAAGGCCGTGATCATCTATCTCGCGGGTGCCAACCGCGATCCCAAGGTCTTCGACGATCCGCACAGGTTCGACATCGAACGTCAGAATGCGGGCAAGCACCTTTCGTTCTCGGGCGGCAGGCACTTCTGCCTCGGCGCCGCGCTGGCGCGTGCCGAAGGTGAAGTCGGGCTGCGTACCTTCTTCGAGCGCTTCCCGGACGCACGGCTGGCCGGTGGTGGCAGCCGTCGCCAAACCCGGGTGTTGCGTGGCTGGTCGTCGCTTCCGATCACGCTCGGGAAGGCCCGCACCGCTGTAAGTTAGTGATGTGGACTTACGAGCGGCGCTGCTCGACCAAACCCAGGCATTCGGCGAATTGGTCCGCGGCGCAGACCCTTTGACGCCGATCCCGACCTGTCCCGACTGGACCCTCAAACAGTTGTTCCGCCATGTCGGACGGGGCACGCGATGGGCCGCGCAGATCATCGCCGAGCGCCGCAACGAACCGGTCAACCCGCGCGAAGCACGCAACGGCAAGCCGCCGGACGATCCCGACGCCGCGATCGACTGGCTCAACGGCGGGGCCCGTGCGGCGATCGCCGCAGTCGAACAGGTCGGCTCCGACGCCCGGGTCTGGACCGCTGCGGGCATGCGGCCCGCGGGATGGTGGATACGCCGGCTTCTGCACGACGTGGCGGTGCACCGCGCCGATGCCGCCCTCGCGCTCGGGGCCGACTACGACCTGTCGCCGGAGCTGGCGGCCGACGCCATCAACGAGTGGATCGAGCTCATGGTGCTCCAAGGGGCTCGGATGGCCACGCCGCCGGTGGAGCGCGGCCGCACGCTGCATCTGCACGCCACCGACGCCGGGCTCGGGCCGACCGGGGAATGGTCTATCGCGCATGACGACGGTGGCCTGACCTGGACTCATGAGCACGGTAAGGGGGACGTCGCGCTACGCGGGCCGGCCAGGGATCTGCTGCTCGCGATCGCGCGCAGGCGGCCGGTGGCCGAGCTCGATATCGAGGTTTTCGGCGACTCCGCCGTATGGGACGGGTGGCTCGAGCGCACCCCGTTCTGACCGGCGCCTGCACACCGGTTGGTACCTTCACGACCATGACCACTTCGGAGATCGCGACCGTGCTGGCATGGCATGACGCGCTCAAAGACCAGGACCTCGACACCCTGATCCAGGTCTCCAGCGACGACATCGAGTTCGGCGAGGCCGGTGGCGCAGGCCAGGGACACGCCGCCCTGCGCGACTGGGCCAAGACGGTGGCGCCCGCGGCCGCCGTGCCGGGGCGGATGTATGTGCGCGACGGCGTGGTGGTCGCCGAGGAGGAGGACGGCAGAGCGTCGGCGTTCCGGGTCGTGCGCGATCACGTCACGTCGGTGTTCCGTCACGACGACCTCGCGTCGGCCCTGGCGGCCACCGAGCTGACCGAGAAGGATCTGGTGAGCTGATGAAGGGGATCATTCTCGCAGGCGGATCGGGGACACGGCTCTATCCGATCACCATGGGGGTCAGCAAGCAGCTGGTGCCGGTCTACGACAAGCCGATGATCTACTACCCGCTGTCCACGCTCATCATGGCGGGCATCCGCGACATCCAGGTGATCACCACGGGTGATGATGCACCCGCGTTCCACCGATTGCTCGGCGACGGCTCGCATTTCGGCATCAACCTCACCTATGCCGTACAGGATCGGCCCGACGGTCTGGCGCAGGCGTTCATCATCGGTGCCGACCATATCGGAAACGACTCGGCGGCATTGGTGTTGGGCGACAACATCTTCTATGGCCCGAGCCTGGGCACCAGCCTGACGCGGTTTCAAAACATCGACGGTGGTGCGATTTTCGCGTATTGGGTGGCCAATCCATCCGCCTACGGTGTGGTTGAGTTCAGCGACGACGGCATCGCGCTGTCCCTGGAGGAGAAGCCCGCAACTCCGAAGTCGCACTACGCGGTCCCCGGCCTGTACTTCTACGACAACGACGTCATTGAGATCGCGCGCTCGATAAAGCCCTCGGCCCGAGGAGAATACGAGATCACCGACGTCAACCGGACGTACCTGAACCAGGGTCGCCTTGCGGTCGAGGTCCTCGCCCGTGGAACCGCATGGCTGGACACCGGAACATTCGACTCGCTGCTGGACGCCAGCGATTACGTGCGCACCATCGAACGCCGACAGGGCCTGAAGATCGGTGCCCCCGAGGAAGTCGCCTGGCGCGCCGGATTCATCGACGACGACCAGTTGGCCACCCGCGCAAAGGAATTGCTCAAGTCCGGATACGGGGCGTATCTACTGGGGTTGTTGGAGCGCTAGTCGTCGCGAGCATCGCCGCGATCGCAGTCGTCAACGGTACCGACAGCGCCAACGCGATACCGCCGACCGCTGAGCGTGCGATCTCGATGGCCACGCTCTCGCTGGTCAGTACATCGCCAAGCGACCGGTTGGCCACGCTGAACAACAACAGCAGCGGCAGCGCGCTACCCGCGTACGCGAGCACCAGCGTGTAGACGGTGCTGGCGATGTGGTCGCGCCCCACCCGCATGGCGCCGACGAACACCGCACGGCGCGAGGCGCCCTCCATCGCAGCCAACTCGAAGGCCGTCGACGCCTGGGTGACGGTGACGTCGTTGAGGACACCGAGCGAGCCGACGATGAATCCGGCCAGCAGCAGGCCGGTGATCGACACGTTGCCCAAATACGTCTCGACCGCGTTGTTCTCCTCTTCGGAGAGACCGGTCAAGTGCGTCAACGCGATTGCGGCCCAGGACAGTAGCGCGGCCAACGACAACGAGGCGAGCGTGCCCAGCAGCGCCGCACTGGTGCGCAGGCTCACGCCGTGTGCCAGGTAGATGACCGCATAGAGGATCAGCGACGACGCCACCAACGCGACGGGGATGGCCGCGGCGCCGTCACGCAGGGCGGGCAGCATGAACACGACGAGCACCACGAAGGCGACGACGATGCCGACCAGCGCCCGCAATCCGCGCCACCGGGCCACTGCGACGACCACCAGGGCGAACGTCACCGCCAGCCCTATCAACGGCCACGCTCGCTCATAGTCGTAGAAGGAATACGTCGTGGTGCCGGCCGGGTCGACCTGACGGGTTATCCGGATCTGGTCACCGACCGCGAGCTGGGGCTGCCCGGCTCCGCCGCTGAACTCCAGCAGCGTGTTCGCGCCTTCGTTCGGCCCGGAGTCGATCGCGACGAACGCCTGCACGCAGTTGAGGTCGCCCTGCGCGGGCGCCGGAGGGGCGGTCAGCACCGCGCCCACCGACTGGTACCCGCACGGCGCGGCGCTGGTCGACGCCACATGGCCCGCCTCGGTGGTGACTGCACCACCCGCCGCGTTCTGGAACGGCAGCGGGATGTCGACCTTCTGCTTACTCGGCCACAGCCAGGCGGCCCCGGCCAGCGTCACGACGCCGATGGCGATCAGCAGGCCGACGACAACCTTGGCGACGAGCGGTCCGAAGGGGGTTGGGCCCTGCAGGGAATGCGAATGCGCGTGCGAGTGCGTCACCCGCAACAGGGTAGAGGTTGCTCAACGGGGTCCAGGGCGACCGAGATCCGCACCTGTACCGACAGGCCTGTCACTGCGAGTACGGCCGAGAGCGGCGCCGAGGGCGACCATCCCGACGCCAAGCACGAGATGCAGCCAATTGTCGGCATCGTTGACGGGCACGAAGTTCGCTGCGCTGTGGTGATCGATCACGAGCCCGTAGACGAAGAGCACCAGGTACACGATGCCGCCGCCGATGAGGAACATGCGGGCGCCGTTGAGGGTGCGGGCCAAGGCAACGCCTGCGATGCCGAATGCCAAGTGCACCAGGTTGTGCAGGATCGACACGTTGAATATCCCGAGCAGTGCCGCTTCCGATTGATGGCCCGCAAAGCTGAGCTGGTCGTAGTTCGTCGTGATGCCCGGGATGAAGCCGAGTACGCCGACAGCTAGGAAGACCACGCCGACAACGAGGGCGGCCTTCTGTACTGGTGTCGCGAAGGTGGTGCGGGCTGGATGAGCTGTAGTCGTGTTTTATCGCCTCGAGTTGTTGGTGTACGGGTACGGACTCCCTCGGCTGGAAGCGAACGCCTCCGTGTGATACCCGGGCCTCGCTGTGGCAAACGCGTTGCGTATCTTCGTTGTTCGGCTAGTCGCGAAGTGTTTGGACGTGCTCTCACTTCGGGCAACGATTCGGCATGCGCGCCGACCACCGCCACCGGCGGACTGCTGGGCCATGATCAACATCCCCCGGCCTAGTTGTATGCGAAGGGTCGACAGGAACTAGCGGCCTATCCAGACTGGAAGCCGTGGAGCGTGACGGGTGCTCGTCGAGGCGCCCCTGCGCTACCCGCCTTGAGGCGAGGTCTGGCGCTTGCGCTTCTCGGCGTCGGCCAGATCCTCGATCTGATCGGCCTGCGCGCGCTTGGCATCGGCCTCTGCGCGCTCCTCGGCCGCATCCTCGAGCTTCGACGCCGCGGCCTTGGCCGCCGCCTGCTCGTTGGCACCAATCTTGGCGTGCTCCTCGCGCTTTGCCGCTTCCGCCGCCTTGGTGCGCTGTGCCGCAACTTCGTCGGCCTGCTTCTTCGCGGCGGCGGTGCGCTGGGCGCTCGCCACCGACGCCTCGCGCTTCTGCTCATCGGCCGAGGCGCGGGCGTCATCGATCTTGTCCTGCGCGGTGGCGCGTGCGTCCTGTTGCTCTTTGCTGGCCTTGTTGCTCGTGGCCTTCAGGCCGGCGCGTGATTGCTGCTGGGCCCGATCGGCGGCCGCATCCAGCCGCGCTGCTCGGCCGAGCGCATCGCTGCGTTGGGCGAGCACAGTGCCTCTATCTGCAAGTTCCTTGTCGCCCAACGCATTCCCGACCGTGGAATCAAGCAGGCCGAACGACCGTTCGTAAAACAAGCGCGCGGGTGCCTCCGAGTCCATGCGGCTGAAGACATGCTGCTCGATCAACTCGAGAGGGAATCGTGCGATTCGGTATTGAAGGCGCAAGACGGCCAGTGGGGCCTCGACGATATTCATTCAAACTCCTGTAAGTGTGCCGGCGCTCAGGGCAGGTCGGCTTGGTTGGTCATCTGGTCAGCTTGCCGTCTGATGCGGTCAGCCTCGGCCTTCGCGGTCGACGCGGCTCGCGTCGTGGAAAGATGGTCATCGACTGCATCGGTCACTTCTTCAGCAGCGGACTCGACGTCTTCACGCTCCTCCGCTTTGGCCTGTGCGATGTTGGCGTGTGCATCGAGCTCGGCCTGGGTCTTCTCGCGGGCAGCCCGCTGCTGCTCGGACTTCTCCGCTGCGTGCTTCAGGCTTTCCTGCTGGTGATGCGCTGACCTCTCCGCCGCGGCGGTTTTCGCGTTCACCGCAGCTCTGGCCTGTGCGCTTTCGGCCCTGGCGTCGGCTGCCTGCTCCCGGGCCTTGGCGGCCTCGGCGTCGGCGACAGCCTCGACGTTGTTGGCCTCTTTGCGCTCCTTGGCCTGCGCCTGTTCAAGCTGGCCCTCCGCGGTCAACGAATCGTTGCCGGTCACCGCGCCGGCGACTTCCTTGACCTTTCCCTTCACGGAGTCGAGTAGTCCCTTGCGGGCTTCGTCGGCCTTCTTGTGCTCAGTCATCTGGCCCTTTCCTGGCGGGTCGACGCCGCATGAAGCGGCGGTATGCGCAGTAACCCGCGCCATGTTTCTTGATTTGGACTGCGCTCCATCCAGTCGAAATGGATACATTCCGACCGTGAAATCGCGGACCGGTTGCTCCGTCCGCAGGGCAGTGGTTACCCGACGCCGTAGGTGGTAAACCTGCCCGGCTACTGCCGGTAGCTCACCAGGAAGTTGCCCAGTCGCTCAATCGCGTTGGCCAGATCACGAGCCCACGGCAGCGTCACGATGCGCAGATGATCGGGTGTCGGCCAGTTGAAGCCGGTGCCCTGGGTGACCAGGATCTTCTCCTGCAGCAGCAGGTCGAGAACCAGCTGTTCATCGTCGACGATGTCGTACACCTCGGGGTCCAGCCGAGGGAATGCATAAAGCGCGCCTTGGGGTTTCACGCACGAGACCCCGGGGATCTCGTTGAGCTTCGACCATGCGACGTCGCGCTGTTCGAGCAGGCGTCCGCCAGGCAACACCAGGTCCTCGATGCTCTGATATCCGCCCAGCGCAACCTGAATCGCGTACTGCGCAGGCACATTCGGGCACAGCCGCATGTTGGCCAACAGGCTGATGCCCTCGAGGAAACTGGCCGCATGTTCCTTGGGGCCGGTGATCACCAGCCAGCCCGAGCGGTATCCGGCCACGCGATACGCCTTGGACAAACCGTTGAACGTCAGCGTGAGCAGATCCGGCGCCAGCGTGGCCAGGCAGATGTGCTGAGCGTCGTCGTAGAGAATCTTGTCGTAGATCTCGTCGGCGAGCAGCAGCAGTTGATGCTTGCGCGCCAATTCGACCATCTGCTCGAGGATTTCGGCGCTGTACACCGCACCGGTCGGGTTGTTCGGATTGATCACCACCAGCGCCTTGGTGCGGTCGGTGATCTTGGCTTCCAGATCGGCGATGTCGGGCTGCCAGCCTTGGGTCTCGTCGCACAGGTAGTGCACCGGCGTGCCGCCGGCCAGCGAGGTCGACGCGGTCCACAGCGGATAGTCCGGCGCCGGGATGAGCACCTGGTCGCCGTTGTCCAGCAGCGCCTGCAGTGTCATCGTGATCAGCTCGGAGACCCCGTTGCCGAGGTACACATCGTCGATGTCGAACTTCGGAAAGTTCTCGATCAGCTCGTAGCGGGTGAAGACCGCGCGCCGGGCGGGTTGGATGCCCTTGGAATCGGAGTAACCCTGCGCATACGGCAGCGCCTGGATCATGTCGCGCATGATGACGTCGGGCGCCTCGAACCCGAACGGGGCCGGGTTGCCGATGTTCAGCTTGAGGATGCGGTGGCCCTCGGCCTCCAGTCGCGACGCGTGCTCGTGTACCGGTCCGCGGATCTCGTAGAGAACGTCCTGCAGCTTGGATGACTGCGTGAACGTGCGCTGGCGCGGGTGATGGCCCGCGTTATGCAGGGGCACGTGGTGCGTCGTCACACCCACCATGGTCTCATTACCGTCCAGCAAATATCGAAAAACCCGGTTCAGTGTTTGCCAGGCGGCCGGGCACCCTTGGCGATACCTAGGCCTTTGACCGGAGGAGCGGCCTTTTCGCTGTTGCTGTCACCCGCGGGCTCGGGCTCCGGTTCGGCCGCGGCAGGCTGTGGTTCCGAGTCCGCGGGCTTCGGTGCGGCCGCCGTCGGCGCCGCCTTCTTGGCGCCGGGACGGCGCGCACCGGGTGCGATGCCGAGGCCCTTGACCTCGGGTTCTGGCTTCGCGGGCGCTTCCGGTTCGGGCGCTTCCGGTTCGGCCTTGGCCTCGGGTGCAGCCGCCGGTGCCGCCGCGGCAGGTGCCGCCTTCTTGGCGCCGGGACGCCGCGCACCCGCCGCGATGCCGAGACCCTTGACCTCGGCTTCCGGCTCGGCTGCGGGTGCGGCTGCCGCCTTTTTCGCACCCGGACGCTTGGCGCCCGTAGCGATGCCGAGGCCCTTGACCTCGGGCTCCGCCTTCGCCGGGGCTTCGGCGGTGGGGGCCGCGGCGGCAGGGGCGGCCTTCTTGGCTCCTGGGCGCTTCGCCCCACCTGCGATGCCGAGGCCCGTCACGGGCTTCGTGTCAGCGGGCGCGGCAGAAGCCGCCGGCGCCGCCGGTTCCGGTTTGGCCTCCTCGGCCTCGGCCGGTGCCGCCTCTTCGGTGGGGGCGGACGCCGCGATGCGCGCGGCGCGCTCCTCGGCCTCCTTGGCCGCGGTTCCCTTCTCGGGCAGCGTGACCGAGCTCTTGTCGATCGAGCCCAGCAGCAGCTGCGCCACGTCCATCACTTCGGCCTTCGGCACATCGTTGGCCGCTGCGACGTCGTCGACGCCGTCGGTGATCATCACGCGGCAGAACGGGCAGCCGGTGGCGATCGTCGACGCGGTGTCCATCGCCTCTTCGGTGCGTTCGACGTTGACGCGCTTGCCGATGTGCTCTTCCATCCACATCCGCGCGCCGCCGGCGCCGCAGCACAGGCCGCGGTCCGCGTGGCGCGGCATCTCCGTCAGCTTCGCCCCGGATGCGCCGATGAGCTCACGCGGCGCCTCGTAGACCTTGTTGTGCCGACCGAGGTAGCAGGGGTCGTGGTAGGTGATGTCGATTCCGCCGTCCGCGGGCTTCACCGGCACCAGCTTCTTGTCGCGGATCAGCCGGTTCAGCAGCTGGGTGTGGTGCAGCACGGTGTAGTTGCCGCCCACTTGCGGATACTCCCGGCCCAGCGTGTTGAAGCAGTGCGGGCAGGTGACGACGATCTTGCGGTCCACGCGTTCGACGCCCTCGAAGAGCTCGTTGAGCGTCTCGACGTTCTGGGCGGCCAACTGCTGGAAGAGGAACTCGTTGCCGGAGCGGCGGGCCGAGTCGCCGTTACAGGTTTCACCCTCGCCGAGCACCAGATACTTCACGCCCGCGGTCGCCAGCAGTTCGGCGACGGCCTTGGTGGTCTTCTTGGCCCGGTCCTCGTAGGCGCCTGCGCACCCAACCCAGAACAGGTACTCGTAGCCGTCGAACGACTCGACGTCCTTGCCGTAGACCGGCACGTCGAATTCGACCTCGTCGATCCAGTTGGTGCGATCCTTGGCGTTCTGTCCCCACGGATTGCCCTTGGTCTCAAGGTTTTTGAACAGCACGCCGAGTTCGCCGGGGAACTCCGACTCCATCATCACCTGATAGCGGCGCATGTCGACGATGTGGTCGATGTGTTCGATGTCGACCGGGCACTGCTCGACGCACGCACCGCACGTCGTGCACGACCACAACACGTCCGGATCGATGACGCCACCCTGTTCGAGGGTGCCCACCAGGGGGCGGGTCGCCTGCTCCGGACCCGAGCCCAGGATGCGCTCGAAGCCCGACTCGGGCACGTGGTGTTCCTCGTCGTGCTTCTCCCCGCGGAGTTCTTCGCCGAGCCCACCTTCGGGGGTGTTCTCCAGCGGCCGTTCCTTCTCACCGAGGATGTAGGGCGCCTTGGCGAACAGGTGATCGCGCAGGTTCATGATCACGAGCTTGGGAGACAGCGGCTTTCCGGTGTTCCACGCGGGGCACTGCGACTGGCACCGCCCGCACTCGGTACAGGTCGTGAAGTCCAGGTAGGCCTTCCAGGTGAAGTCCTCGATCTTGCCGCGGCCCAGGATCGCGTCCTCGGCGGGATCCTCGAAGTCGATGCGCTCGCCGTTGTACTCGACGGGCAGCAGCGGTCCCAGTGCGTTGGGCATGCGCTTGAAGGTGACGTTGACCGGCGCCAGACCGATGTGCAGGTGCTTGGAGTGCAGCACGATCAGCAGGAAGATCAGCATGACGGCGATGTGGCCGATCAGTGCCAGCGTCTCGATCCACTCGTTGGCGGTCTCGCCGAGCGGATGCAGCACCCAGCCCATGAACTGCGAGAAGAACGCGCCGTTGCCGTAGGGCAGGGCGTGGGTGTTGGCACCGGCGCCGCGGACCAGGGCGTAGGTCCAGATGACGTTGAAGATCATGAAGAGGATCAGCCAGGCGCCGCCGGTGTGGGAGCCGTAGAAGCGGGAGTCGCGGCCGTGCTTCTTGGGCTCGCGGACGATGCGGATGATCGCGAACGTGATGATGCCGAGCAGCACCGCGACGGCGAAGAAGTCCTGCAGGAAGCCGAGGGCGTCCCACCGGCCGATCAACGGGATGTGGAAGTCGTGGTCGACTACCTGACCGAACGCCTCGAGGTAGACCGTGGCGAGGATGAAGAAGCCCCACATCGTGAAGAAGTGGGCGATGCCGGGGATCGACCAACGGAGCAGTCGGGTTTGCCCGAAGACCTCCTCGATCTGCGTGGTGATGCGCTTGCCGAGGTTGTCCTTGCGGTTGTTCTCGACGCTCGTCTTCGCGCCTGAGCGGATGAGGTTCGTCAGGAACAGGACGCGCTTCAGGGCGAACACACCCACGACCGCGACCATCAGGACCACTACGACGATCCTGATCAGCATCTGGGTTTCCATCGCACGCCCTCCCGTTCCAAGTTACTCAAGGGTAACTTCGCCTATGTTACCCGTCAGTAACTTACGCACAGTGCCTGCTCATAGTTGCACCTTCGCAGGAAAGCGCGCTACGCAGGCTTACCTAACTAGGCCCGAGGCCTCAGTTCCGCGGGCTGAGCATCGCGCGCAGCATTGACAGCATCTCCGAGCGCGATTCAGCGCCCAACCGTCTGCGAATCCGCGCGACGTGATGCTCGACGGTCTTTGCCGAAATGAACAACTGCGTGCCGATGTCGCGGTACGGCATGCCGAGGAGCAACAGTTCGGCGACCTCGCGCTCCCGGTCGGACAGTCGCGTCGAGGCCGGCCGGGTGGGACCCGGAGGTGCGTCGCCCGCTGTGGACGCGTCGACGTCCGGCGCGGCGTCAACCAGACTGGTCTGTTTGAGGTCGCGTGCGAGTTGCAGCATCGCCCCGGACACCCGTCCGTCGGGAGTCTGCAGTGCGGCCTGACTGGCCAGCCGGGTGGCGTCCCAGGTGAGGCCGAACTGCGACAGCGTCCGCGCCGCCGCGCTGACTTCGTCGGTGTCGACGTGATTGGCGAGCACCCGCAGCCAGGTGCGGCCCGCCTGTGCCAGCGCCTTGGCGAATGCGCTCTGGCCGGCCGCTGCGGTCAGCGCCTGACCGTGCGGCGCCACCGCCTCGGGGGAATTGGCCAGGATCCCCGCGTGCACACCCGCCCAGTGCAGCGGCACCGACCACAGCAGCGGCTTACCGAGCGACTCGAGCAGGGCGAACGCCTCGTCGAGGGTGTGCTGCAGTCGGTCGACCTGCCGCATGCGGGCCGCGGCCACCCACAGCTCACCCAGCGGCAGCAGCGAGAAGAGATCCATCGAATATTCGGCGAGCACCTCCATCGCCGTGTACCAATGCTTCTGCACCGCACCGGTGTCGCCGCTGCGGCGGGCGATCGCGGTCTGCAGCGCCGCCGCCCACAGCGCATCTCGCCGATGCAGCGGGCCGTCGGCGGCCACGGCCGTGACATCGGCGGTTGCCGGCGGCAGTTGGCCGTCGAGCATCTTCACCCAGCCGAGGAGCAGTCGGTGCCTGCGCGCGACGAACGCCACACTCTCCGGGTCGTCGTGTGGCGCGGCACGCACGGCGCGGCCGATCACGCTGCGGGCGCGCACCGGGTCGCCGCCGTGCAGTGCGGCGAGCGTGACGAGTGCAGCGGACGTATCGGGCGCCACCCCGGTCGGCTGGGGGTCGGCGACGATCGCCTGGCCGAGCCGAGCGACGGCCGCGGGATATGGCACCTCGAGGGACAACAGCAGACCCTCGGCGAGGTTGCGGGCGGCGCGTGAGGTCGACGTCGGCGGGCCGGCGTTCTCGACGCTGAGCACCGCGCGCGCCGTCGGCAGGTCCCCGACGGCGAGGGAGACGACGGCGCCGGCCGCGCTCACGAATGCGTCGGGATAGGGGCCGAGCCAACGGAACAAGTCGGCGGCCTGCGCGGAACTTCCGTCGTGCGCGGCGATACTGGCCGCGATGCGGACCGCCGCCGCGCGTTCGGCCGGGTCGTTCGAGCCGAGCAGATCATCGGCGATTCGGCCGGCGGCCGTACAGTCACCGGTCAGGGCAAGCGCATCAGCCAGCCGCGAGTTCAACTTCGTCGCCCCTGCATCCGTGGCCGCACGGTAGAGCCTCGCCGCCCTTGCGGGTCGGTCCTGGTTCTCGGCTGCGAGCTCCGCCAACGCGTTGGCCAGCCGGTCGTCACGCAGGCCGTGTTCGGCCAGCCGCAGAGCGAGATCGGCTGACAGCGTTGATGATTCGATCTGCGAGACGAGCAGCGCGATCTCGATGTCGTGATGCCTTGCCGCGCCGATGATCTGGGCGATGGAGCTGTGCACGGAAAGCAGGAACGTGGGGCTGTGTGACGGTTCGAGCAGTCCGCTGGCGCGGGCGCTGTCCACCAGCGTCTGCGCGTTCCGGGCTTCGATCCGCAACGTCGCCGCGACGTCGTCCGGTCCGAGGTCGGGACTCAGCGACATCACAAGCACGGTGTCGAGCACCGGCTCCTCCAGTCGGCGCAGTCGCTCCATCAGTGCGAACCCGGCGGCCTCTGCGGCCCGTGCTTCCCCTTCGCGGGAGGATGCGGCGGCGATCGCCGGCTGCAGAAGAAAGGGAAGCCCGGCCGTAGTCGTCATGAGTGCCCGGACGAACTCGGATGTCGGTGGGGCGTCGAAGGTTTCGGTGCAGATACGCGTGACGTCGGCCGGGCTCAGCGCGCCGACCGAGACGACGGGGTTCTCGCGTTCGATCGCGGTGGTCAGGGCACGTAGCGCCGGACGGTGTGCGAGTGGTTCGGTCGCGACGACGACCGTGGAGGCCGGATCGGAGACCAGGTCGACGAGTTGCGCGAGCTCGTCGTCGTCGAGCAGATGCACGTCGTCGATCACCACGGCGGCTTTGGGATCGTCTCCACTGCGGGGCGGTCGGGTCAGCACCGGCACACCCGCGGTCCGCAATACGGCGCGCACCGCGGCGAGCACGGAACTCTTACCGCTGCCGATGCCGCCGGACACCAGCATCTTCACCGGGTCGCCCGGTGCAGCGGTCAGCGCCGCGACGGCGTCACGCGCGGGCGGCGGAATTTCGGCCGCATGCTCGGGCGCCGGCTTCGGCATGGATCACGTTCCGTCGTCGTCAGGAATCACCACATCGGCTGTGGTGGTGATCGGCTCTTCGGTCGTCGTCGGGGCTTCGGTGGTGGTGGGTTGCGTGGTGGTCGGCTGAGTGGTCGTGGGTTGTGTCGTCGTCGTTGTCGGTGTGGTCGTTGTCGTGGTGGTGGTCGTTGTCGTGGTGGTGGTCGTTGTTGTCGTCGTGCTCGAGGTGGTCGACGGTGTCGTCGTCGCCGTGGTGGTCGTCGTCGGCGGAGGCGGCACCACTGTGGTGCTCGGGCGGCCGTCGGACCCCGTGACGGTGATGGTCTCGGAGGTGGCGGGTGGACCCGCGGGCGAGGGACCGGTCTCGACGGTCGTCGCCGTCTCGGTCACCGGACCCGTGCTGCCCGTCGTGCTCGTCAACGTGACCGCGAGGCCGCCGATGGCCAACAGCACTGCGGCTGCTGCCGCCCCGAACAACAGAGTCGGGCGCTTGTACCAGGGCAGTGGCCCGGGTTCTGGTGTGAAGCCTTCCTCTTCGTGGCTGAACTCCATCGGCGGGCGGGCCGCGCCGGTGGTCGACGGGTCGAAGGTGTAGTCCTCGCCGGTATAGGGCACCGGTTCGCCCGCGGGGGCGTCGTCCTGCGACCAGGCGAGCGCGCGGAACGTCGACGACGCCGGGGAGTCGGAAGCCGCATCGGCGGCCGCTGCGCCTGCCGCTGCTGCACCGGCCCAGCCCATGGTCGGGGCCAGCCCCGTCGGGGCGTCGGCAGCGGTCGCCATTCCGGTCGCCGCGTCGGCACTGGCTGCCAGCACCGCCGCGCCTGCGGCCACGTTCAGCTGCGCTTGCGGTGTCGTGACGACGGGCGCGCGTAAGCGGGTCGACAGCTGCTGGGTGACCAGTGGGATGTTCGCTCCACCACCGACGGTGGCGACCGCCGAGATGTCGGAGATCCCAACGTTGTTGCGCTGCAACGCTTCTTCAACCTTGTCCAGCAGGCCGTTCAGCGGCCCGGCGATCAGCTGTTCCAGCTCGGTGCGCGTCACGCGGACATCGGAGGCGAAGCCGGGCAGTTCGGCGTGCACGGCTGCCGCTGTCTCCGCGGACAGCCGCTCCTTGGCCACGCGGCAGTCGTTTCGCAGCCGGGCCAACGAGCCCACCGCCGCCGTGCTCGCGGGATCGGAGGCGTTAGCCTCCGCGATACCGGTCAGTACATGGTTGAGCAGGGCCTGATCGATCTGGTCACCGGAGAAGTCGGGATAGCGGACCGTCTCGCCGATGGTGTCGAAGTTGGCGCCCGCGTTGGCCAGCGTGATGCTGGTGCCGCTGCCGCCGAAATCGCACAGCACCACCACGCCGCTGGGCGGCAGCCCCGGCGCCGATTGCAGTGCAGACAGCGCGGCAACGGAATCCGGGACCAGTGCGGGAATCACGCCGTCGGGTGCCAGGCTCGTCCTGCCGCGCAATGCACCGCGCAGCGCGCCCACGGTGGCGGCGCTCCAATGCGCGGGCACCGCGATCGCGATGGGTGCGCCCCCTCCCACGGTGCGTGCCATCGCATCGAGGGCTTCGACGAGCACCTGTTCTCCGCGGTGCGCCGAACCGTCGGCCGCGACCAGCGGCACCGGGTCGCCCACTCGCTCGACGAACCCCGTCAGGACCAGGCCCTGTTGGGGCACCGACGGGTCCGCCGCGAACTCCGACGGCAGGCCCACTTCCGGCGGGCGATCGTCGAACACGGTGAGCACCGATCGCCGCATGACTGGGGGCCGGCCCATGCGGGCCGCCACCAGATTGGTCATCCCAATCGACAACCCGAGAGAGTCGCTCATCTTTTCCTCTACGTTTCGGCCGAACCTCACGATAGCGGCTCAGTACGCCAATCCACGGCATATCCCCCTATGCCGTCGAAACCCCTAACGCCGGGCCCCCTAATGCCCCAGCTTCGGAGGTGGGTTTCACACCGATCTCCGCGGCACCGGCCGTCGCTAACATCGTTGGCAAGCCATCAGGCTCGCTATCTGTACTGCCGCATACATCTGAATTGGGAGGGAGGGTGTTTCATGGCCAACGAGTTGCTCGACTTCGTGTTGTCTCTCGTGCGCGATCCCGACGCCGCAGCACGCTACGCCGAAAACCCGGACCAGGCCATCCTCGACGCCAACCTCACCAACGTGACCAGTGCTGACGTCAACAACCTGATCCCGGTCGTCACCGAGTCGCTGGGTGCTGCCGTGCCGGCTGTAGGCACCGAGAGCGTCACCAACGTCACAGACAACATCTGGGCGAGTGGTGCCGCGACGGCTGCATTCGACGCGTTCGACGATCAAGTGCCAGTTCAGGCTGTTGATGACGGGCATGCGGCGATCGTCGACCACGTCGATGCGCCCGACCAGCTGCTGGACGGTCTCGGCGACTCCGGCATACCGGGCGTCGTCGGCTCCGACGACGGCGGGCTGCAGTTCGACCAGCCCACGCTCGATGATCTGCCGGAGGTCGACCTGCCGACCGGCAGCGATGTCGGCGCCACCGTCATCGAGGTCGCCGACATGGACTCCGACCCGTCAGGATTCGACATCTTCTAGTCGTTTCGTCCCAGCACCACCAAAGCTGCGCGGCCCACCGGGGCCGCGCAGTTTCGCTTTGTGCGGCCTTCGACGGCTACCCCCTAACCATCCCCTAATCCCCTAACGCGGGCACTGTCGTAACCCGAGCCGTACCGCTCGAGCGAGGGGATTCGGCCCCGTTTCCCGGGGGCCGTGCCGTCCATAGCGTGGTCATCAGTTCGCCGGACAGCCCGGCGACCAGACCCCGACAGACACGACCAAAGGACGCGAAATGACGAACATCATCGACTGGATCCTGGACCTCTTCCGTGACCCGGTGCGGGCCCAGGAGTTCATCACCGACCCGAGCCGCTCCATGGCCGCGGCCAACGTCTCCAACGTGAGTGCGGCCCAGGTGCAGGCAGTCGCTGCCACGATGGCACCCGCCGCGGTCCTGCACGGCGGTGGCGACCCGGTCCTCGGTCTGCAGCAGGCGGTGGCCCAGACCCACGGCATCGCCTTCACGCCGCAGCGCCAGACCGAGGTGCTGTCGAACAACGACACGCTGAGCCACAACGACACCCGCTTCATGAGCCCCGAGACCCACGTCGCCAACACGGCGGGCGAGGACCAGCAGCAGGGCGTCGGCAACTTCAGCCTGGACTTCGGCGACATCACCTTCGGTGACAAGACCACCAACACCGCCAACAACGGTGGCGTCGTCAACACCGGTACCGCAGGCGATATCGACGCGACCAACGTCGACGGCGACGGAAACGTGGTCGGCGACGACAACGAGAACGTCAACACCGGCGACATCGACGACTCCAACGTCAACATCGGTGAGGACAACGAGATCGACGACAGCGGTGACCAGACCGCGGGCGGCGACATCATCTCCGGCAACGACGGGCCCGTCATCAACGACGTCGACATGAGCGGCGGCCACGGCGGTGGCGCGGTTGGTGGAAACGGCGGCGGTGGCCTGATCGGCATCGGCAACGACGGCGGTGACGCCTCCGGCGGTGCCGGCGGATCGGGTGGCGTCATCGTCATCAACGACAACGACACCACCACTGTTGGCGGGAACCAGACCACGGTCAGCGACGCCGAGGTGCTGGGCGGTGTCTCCGGTGGCGTCAGCTCCAGGGACAGCTCGGTGGACAACTCCATCGACTCCCTCGACGCCACGGTGGACAACTCCAGCCAGGTCGCGTCCGTCGACAATTCGGGCCAGGTGAACACGACCCTCGACGTCGACAACACGGTCGACGCCGGGCTGTTCTGACCCGGAAGACGAAAAACGCCGCTGGCGGGGATCGAAAGACGGTCCCCGCCAGTTGGCACATCTACCGTGGGTACGAAGCGTCTCGCGGCGACGCCGACAAGTAGGGACTTCATGACGCAACCAACTACGGCCAGACCGGTGAAGGTCATCGTCGAGCTGATCGAGCACACCAGCAAGATCGCGGAGGCGAACCAGCGCGGTGATCTGGTCGACCGGCTGGCCAGGGCCAAGTCCCGGATCACCGATCCGCAGATCCGGGTGGTGATCGCCGGCCAACTCAAGCAGGGCAAGAGCCAACTGCTCAATTCGCTGCTGAATGTGCCTGTCTCGCGCGTCGGCGATGACGAGAGCACCGTGCTGCCGACGGTCGTGTCCTACGGCGAACAAGCGGCCGCGAAACTGATCGTTGCGCGGCCCGACGGTGCCGAGCCAGACGTCATCGACATCGCGATGGACGACATCAAGACCGATCTGCGCCGCGCACCGCAGGCCGGCGGGCGTGAGGTGCTACGCGTCGAGGTCACCGCCGCCAGTCCGCTCCTGAAGAACGGTTTGACATTCGTGGACACCCCGGGTGTCGGTGGTCACGGTCAGCAGCACCTGTCGGCGACGCTAGGGCTGTTGCCCGACGCGGCCGCGGTGTTGATGTGTAGCGACACCAGCCAGGAGTTCACCGAACCCGAACTGACCTTCATCCGGCAGGCATTCGAAATCTGCCGGGTCGCAACGATCGTCGCCACCAAGACCGATCTGTATCCGCACTGGCGCAAGATCGTCGAGACCAACAGGGGCCACCTGGACCGGGCGGGCCTGTCGATCCCGATCATCCCGTCGTCGGCGCTGCTGCGCAGTCACGCGATCCAGCTCAACGACAAGGAACTCAACGAGGAGTCCAACTTCCCGGCGATCGTCAAGTTCCTCAGCGAGCAGGTGCTGTCACGGCACAACGACCACATTCGCGATCAGGTCGTCGCCGAGATCCGGTCGGCCGCCGAGCATCTGGCGATGACGGTCAACACCGAGCTGGCGGCGCTGAACGATCCGGAGATCCGCGACCGGCTGACGGAGGATATCGAGCGGCGCAAGGAGGAGGCCGCCGACGCACTGCAACAGACCGCGCTGTGGCAGCAGGTCCTCAACGACGGAATCGCCGATCTCACCGCCGATGTCGACCACGATCTGCGTGGCCGCTTCCGCGTCATCGGTCAGCACATCGAGAAGGAGATCGACTCCTGCGACCCGACCCAGCACTGGGCCGAGATCGGTGCCGAGCTGGAGAACGCGATCGCCACCGCGGTCGGGGACAACTTCGTCTGGGCATACCAGCGTGCGCAGGCGCTCGCCGAGGAGGTTGGTCGCACGTTCACCGAGGCCGGGCTCGAGGCGGTCAAGATGCCACGGATCGATGCCCGTGAGATGGGCGCCAGCCTCGGCGAGATCAAGTCGCTGGCCAATCTCGAGGCCAAGCCGGTCGGCAAGGCCCGCAGGGTCACGATGGGAATGCAGGGGTCCTACGGCGGCGTGCTGATGTTCGGGATGATGACGTCGTTCGCCGGTCTGGGCATGTTCAACCCGCTGTCCATCGGCGCGGGGCTGCTGATGGGACGCAGCGCGTACCGGGAGAACATGGACAACCGGATGATGCGCGTGCGCAACGAGGCGAAGCTGAACGTCCGCCGCTTCATCGATGACGTCTCGTTCGTCGTGAACAAGGAATCGCGCGACCGGCTCAAGGGCATTCAGCGGCAACTGCGCGACCACTACCGCGCCATCGCCAACCAGACCACCCGCTCACTCAACGAATCACTGCAGGCGACCATTGCCGCGGCGAAACTCGAGGAGAACGAACGCAATACCCGCGTCAAGGAACTCGAGCGTCAGCTCAATATCCTCAACCAGGTGCTCGATCACGCAGGGAAGCTGGCGGCCGAGGCACACCCTTCGGGGGTCGCCTGACATCGCGGTGCCTAAGCTGGACTGTCGATGAGCACAAGTGATCAGGTGCGCGCCATCCTGGACGGAACCATCCAGGCGTACCGATCCGACCCCGCCTACGCGCAACGGTCCGACATTCACAACGAACTGGACCGGATCGGCCGCCGACTGAACCAGCCGATCCGTATCGCCCTGGCAGGCACGCTCAAGGCGGGCAAATCGACGCTTTTGAATGCGCTTGTGGGAGAAGACATTGCGCCCACGGATGCCACCGAAGCCACCCGTATCGTGACCTGGTTCCGGCACGGGCCGACGCCGAAGGTGACCGCAAACCACCGGGGCGGCAGGCGATCCAACGTGCCGATCGGCCGCGACCCCGTGAAGGGCGGGCTCACATTCGATTTCGCCACGCTCGATCCCGATGATGTCGTCGACCTGGATGTCGAGTGGCCCGCCGCGGAATTGATCGACACCACGATCGTCGACACCCCCGGCACGTCGTCGTTGTCCCGGGACGTCTCCCAGCGCACCTTGCAGCTGCTGGTGCCGGATGACGGCGTTCCGCGAGTCGATGCCGTGGTGTTCCTGCTGCGCACCCTCAACGCCGCCGATATCGCGTTGCTCAAGCAGATCGGCGAATTGGTGGGGGGATCCACGGGAGCGCTCGGGGTGATCGGGGTCGCTTCCCGGGCCGACGAGATCGGCGCGGGCCGCATCGACGCGATGCTGTCGGCCAAGGATGTTGCGGCCCGGTTCACCACCGAGTTGGAGCGAACCGGGATCTGCCAGGCGGTGGTGCCGGTATCGGGGCTGCTTGCGCTGACTGCGCGCACCCTGCGGCAGAGCGAGTTCGTCGCGCTGGAAAAGCTGGCCGGGGTCGACGCGGCGGAGCTGACGAAGGCGATGCTGTCGGTGGACCGGTTCGTCCGCGAGGACAGCCAGCTGCCCGTCGACGCCGCCACTCGGGCCGCGTTGCTCGACCGGTTTGGCATGTTCGGGATCAGGATCTCGATCGCCGTGCTGCGCGCCGGGGTCAGTGACTCCCTGGCCCTGGCGGACGAGCTGCTGGAACGCAGCGGTCTGGTCGCGCTGCGCGACGTGATCGATCAACAGTTCGCGCAGCGCTCCGATCTACTCAAGGCGCACACCGCCCTGATGTCGCTGCGACGGTTCGTGCAGAACAACCCCATCTACGCGAGCAACTACATCATCGCCGACATCGACCCGTTGCTCGCCGACACCCACGCGTTCGAGGAGCTGCGCCTGCTCAGTCAATTGCGTTCCCGCCCAACCACATTGAACGACGACGAGATCGCGTCGCTGCGGCGCATCATCGGCGGCTCCGGCACCGACGCCGCGAGCAGGCTGGGGCTGTCACCCGATGCCCCGTACGACGGTCCCCGCGCCGCGTTCGCCGCCGCCCAGCGATGGCGTCGGCGCGCCGAACATCCGCTCAACGATCCGTTCACGACGCGCGCCTGCCGGGCGGCGGTGCGAAGCGCGGAGGCGCTGGTGGCGCAGTACGCGGCGAAGGGCCGCTGAGCGGCCAATCCAGCCTGGGCCGCTGAGCGGCCAATCCAGCCTGGCCGATAGGCCGCTAGCTCACGGGGCAGGCTCCGTCACCGTTTCGGTTTCGGTGACGGTGCTGGTCTCCGTGCTCGTGCTGACGCTGGTGCTGACACTCGGCGACGTTGTCGTGGTGGTGGTCGGAGGTGTCGTCGTCGTGGTCGTTGTCGTTGTGGTCGTCGGCTCGGTCGTCGTCGGAATGACGGTCTCCGTGACGGTCTCGGGCGCCGACGTCGCCGTTGTGGTGGTCGGCGCCACTGACCTCGACGTCGTGGTGAGCGGTGTCAACGGGGTCTGGTCGGCGGGCTCGTCACCGCCGGTGATGAGCTTGGCCAACCCGAACACGATGAGTGCGACCACCACCGCGCCGAGGGCACCCAACCCGACCAGCGCGGCGGGCCGGCGGTACCACGGATCCGGATCGCCGGGCGGCTGGTTGTAGTCCGCGTAGACGGTCGGGGAGTCGTCGGGGTAGTTCGGGTCGTCGGGAGTTCCGTATCGCGCCACGGGCACCGATAGTAGGCGCTCACGGGAAGGGATTGAGCGTACGCGTCACATTGGTGCGTGGTCGTTGCCGCGTTGTTCTGGTCGAGTCATCGTCCTGGCGTGGAGTACGGACGGTCGTCCGTTCGGTTGTCGTTGTGGTCGACGACGTGGTCTCCGAGGACGTGGTCTCCGACGGCGAGGTCTCCGACGTCGAAGACGGATTGATGTCGGTGGTCTCGGGGGGACTGGTACTCGTGATCGTCTGGGTGGTGGTGGTCGCCGACTCCGACGCGGTCGCGGAGAACGTCGGCTCGACGAAGTCGATCGGGGCCTGCTCTGGTTGGCCGAACTGACGGGACAACGCCATCGCCACAGAGATCAGGATGCCGACCACCACGAGGGCCAAGAGGCTGGCCCCGACCACCGCCGGGGTGCGGTTGTGCCAGGGCTGCCCGTTGTCGTCCTCGTCAAACCGGCCGGCCACGGGCAGATAGTAGCGGCGACCTGCACCTCCACGCCTGTTCAGACGAGCTGGGGGAGCACCTCCGCGGCGAAGAAGTCCAGGTGGTCGAGGTCCGACATGTCCAGTAGCTGCAGGTAAACCCGCTGCACACCGATCTCCAGGTAGGGGCCGAGCTTGTCGAGGATCTCTGTGGGCGTCCCCACGAGCGGGGAGTTGCTGCGCATCTCGTCGACCTCGCGACCGATCGCCGCGGCCCGCCGCGCGATCTCCTGCTCGTCGCGGCCGGCACACACCACGAAGGCGGCGGAGTACGTCAGTGAGTCGGCCGCACGTCCCGCGTCCGTCAGCGCCGTTGCGACCCGTTCGTACTGGGTCTTGGCCACGTCGACCGGTGCGAACGGAATGTTGAACTCGGAGGCGTACGCCGCCGCCAGCGCCGGCGTGCGCTTGGCGCCGCCACCTCCGATGATGATCGGCGGATGGGGACTCTGAACGGGTTTCGGCAGGGCGGGGGAGTCAGCGACGGTGTAGTGGGTCCCGGAGAAGTCGAACGTCTCGCCCGACGGGGTCGTCCAGAGACCCGTGATGATGCTGAGCTGCTCGGTCAGCCGGTCGAACCGCTCGCCCAGCGGCGGGAACGGAATGGCGTACGCCTTGTGCTCGGCCTCGAACCAGCCGGCGCCCAAGCCCAATTCGACGCGGCCGCGGCTCATCTCGTCGACCTGCGCCACGGCGATCGCGAGGGGGCCGGGATAGCGGAACGTCGCCGAGGTGACCAGCGTGCCGAGCCGGATCGACGCCGTCTCCCGTGCGATCGCGCCCAGTGTGACCCACGAGTCGGTGGGCCCGGGCA
Source organism: Mycolicibacterium moriokaense (assembly GCF_010726085.1). Taxonomy (NCBI): domain Bacteria; kingdom Bacillati; phylum Actinomycetota; class Actinomycetes; order Mycobacteriales; family Mycobacteriaceae; genus Mycobacterium; species Mycolicibacterium moriokaense. The sequence goes on along the minus strand of NZ_AP022560.1, from coordinate 6,155,937 downwards.
AGCCGTCGCCGCTCATCGCGGTGTAGTGGTCGGAGCGGAAGAACGCCGAATACCCGGCGGCCTCGGCCGCACGGGCGACCGCCAGTTGGTCGCTGTAGGTGGCGCCCTGCTGCGGTTCGACGAAGACCCGGAAGTCGAGTGGCGAATTCATGGGGCCAGCGTAGGCGCCGAGCCTGGGCTCAGAAGACCTCGACGCCTGAGGTGTTGATGAACATGCCGTGGCCGGTGCCGTCGTTGGTGAACCGGGTGCCGTCGCTGGTCGCCTCGATCGTCCAGCCGAGCGCGTGATAGGTCTGGTAATCGAGCGTGACGGCCGGGATGTTGCCCAGGTTGCCCACGACCCATTCCATACTCCCGCCGGCGGTGACGCGCACGCCGTTGGCGGGCATGCCGTGCACTTCTATTGCGTTGTTGAAGTCCGACTCGCAGCCGACCTCCTCGCGGGAGATCTGGCAGCGCGTCTTGCCCGACTTGGTTTCGATGAACACGTAGCCGGACTCGTCGGGTGGCAGCGTCTCCCCGCCGGGGTGTGTGCCGGTCGGCGGCGTGGATGGCGTTGTACCGGTGGACGGGGGCGTTCGGGTCGGCCGCGTCGTCGGGAAGCTGGGCTCGTTTGCCGAGGTGTCGGAGGCGACGGGGTTGCCGTCGATGGTCGTGGAGCAGCCGACGCCGACCAGCGCGACGGACAGCAGAAATCCAACGGCGAGGCCGACTTTCGCCCGGTGCGACATGGGGTCAGGCTACGCGCCCGACGTCACAAACCCCGGCGCGCAGCGCGGACGGCCTGGGCAACCTGCGCGTCGGAGAAGATCAGCCGGGCCTCATCGCGGCCCGCGACGAACATGGTGAGTTCCCCGATGTCGCCGGTGACCGTGAGATCGGGACCACGCCCGACCGTTGCCACCGGCTGGCCGTCGGGCGTGGACAGAGTGACGCGGGCAGGCACCTTGGCCATCGTCAGCCGGGCCATGACGGCCAGCGGGCGCCGCAACGCGACGATGGTATCGGCGTCGAGAGTGCGTGGCTCCCAACCGGATTGGGCTCGGCGCACATCTTCGTGGTGGATGAACATCTCATCCATGTTCGCGACCGCGTCAACGAGTTTGAACGGCGACAACAGCGGCGGCCCGGATGCGACCTTGTCGACCAACTCATCCCAGCCGGTGGATGCGGCGGTCTGCCGTTGCACCCGGTCGGTGTAGCCGGCGAGAGCCGGGATCGCGATGCCGGGTGCCGCGTCAAGCCTGCGCTCCCGCACGACGAGATGGGCCGCAAGGTCGCGGGTGGTCCATCCCTCGCACAAGGTCGGCGAGTCGGGTCCGATTTCGTTCATGGTCGCCACCAGGGCAGCGCGCTCGCGCTGGGCTGCAGTCATGCCTAACCCTAGGACAGCCGAAGACATGTCCCAGTGCAAATGCGGACGGCTACGGCGTAGCCGTGGTCGTCGGAGGCGGCGGTGAGTTGGGAACGCGCGAGGAAGGCCCCATTTGTCCGGGTGGCCATGGGCCCATCGGCCCGGTGCCCGGCCCCATCATTCCGGGCCCCATCATCCCCGGTCCCATCATGCCGGGGCCGGGTCCCCCGTGGTGTCGCCCGGGATAGCCGGCGCCGTCGGTAGCGCGGCCGATGAAGAATCCCGAGAAGAACACCACCGCAACGATGAACACTGTCGCGGCGGCGATGCCCGCCCACACCAGGACCTGGACTGCGGCGCCGCCCTCACGGCGCGCGGGGCCAGGCGTCGGCTCCACTTGTTCAGTCATCGTGCGGCCTCCTTCGTCAGCCGAACAGCTGACTCAGGTTCAGGATGCGCCCCCGACGGCCTCGCCGACTAGGGCCGATGGTCCACGCCGCGACCCCCCAAAGCCCCCGAATCGCAGTCGGACGGGTGTGCTGTTGGAGCAGCGTGCATAGAGCAAGAGCGGTGTCAGCGCAGAACTACGTCGGTGCTGCGAAACCTGGGGACGCCTTTCGATCCTGCGATTCATCATCGGCGAGAGTGAAGTAGTTTTCCTCTTCCTGCAAGAAGTGCAGCCGCAGCACCGCGTGCAGTCCGTACAGGCAGGCGAGTAGGTCATCGACTTGGTCAGGCTGTATGCCGCCGCTCGCCTGCGCTACCGCGAGGTGGGCCCCGATCCGGTCGGACAGTCGGCGGATCTCTGCGTGCGTGCGACTCATCGTGGCAGTTGCTTCTCCGCCGCCGAGAGGCTGAGCCAGAGCGGGATAGAGGCGACTCTCCTCGGCCTGTTCGTGCGGCAGGATGCGCTCGGTGAGAAAGCCGTGCGCAAGGATGAGCGAATCCAGGGCGGCCTGATCCGTACCGGCGACCAAACGGTCGGCGGCATCACGAAGCACGTCGATGGTGTCGCGCAGTTCGTCGTGCTCGGATGCGAAGCGCTGCAACATGTCTTCTGTCTCGGCGGGCAGGTCGATCTTGGTCGTTGGGTTGGCTCCCAAGGCACGAAGTGCGTTGAGGATGACGGCGATATCGATGCCCTCCTGCAGCAGCGCACCCGCCGCGGGAGGCAGCCAGCCAAGCGCAGCGACCGCCATCGCCGCCAAGGACAACGACATGCCGACAACGGCGCTCTGTATGGCGATCCGGCGCGACCACCTGGCGATGTCCATCGCGTCGGCGAGGCGGTCCAGACGATCGGTCGTCAAGATGATGTCGGCGGCTTCCGAGGACGCGGTCGCGCCACGAGCACCCATCGCGACACCGACTGTAGCGGCAGCCAAGGCGGGGGCGTCATTTACGCCGTCACCCACCATCACGGTCACCGCGCGCTCCCTCTCGGCGCGCACCGCGGCCACCTTGTCGGCCGGACTCTGTTGTGCATACACCTCGTCCAGTCCGAGAATCGTCCCGACTTCACGCGCAGGTTCGGCGCGATCGCCCGTCAACATGACCAGCCGGTTGAGGCCCGCGGAACGCAGACGCCGCACTGTGCGCGGTGCATCGCGGCGCAACGGATCGTGCAACAGCACTGCGCCCGCCAACTCCTCGCCGACACTCACCCACGCGATCGCGGCTGAATCCAGCCGGGCGCGGTTTATCGCAGCGCGGGCCCAATCTGGTTGGCTACCTTCGACGTTCAGCTTGCCCACTCTGACGTGACGTCCATCGACAGTCCCGGTCACCCCGCGTCCGGGCTCCTCAACGACTTGTTCGGGCAGCGACAACTGGTAGCTGCGCCTTGCGGCCTCGGTCACGATCGCCTCGGCCAGTACGTGTGGCGACACCCGGTCCACCGACGCCGCCATCCGGAGAATCTCGGCGGCATCATTGCCCGGTGCTGCCAGTACATCCACGACGGCCGGGCGTCCCATTGTGAGCGTTCCGGTCTTGTCCATCACCAAAGTGGTTGCGCTTCCGAGACTTTCCAATGCGCCACCACTGCGGATGACGACTCCGTGGCGGGAGGCACGCGACAGTCCGGATACGATTGCAACCGGCGCGGCGAGCAGCAATGGGCACGGTGTGGCCACGACCAATACGGCGACCGCGCGCACTGCGGACCCACTCGCCAGCCAAGCTGCACCGGCAACAAGAAGCGTCAGCGGTAAGAACCACGCCGCGTAGCGGTCGGCCAATCTCACGATCGCAGCGCTTTCCGCACCAGCCTGCTGGGCCAGTCGGACGACGCCCGCGTAGGTGCTGTCCTGCGCGGTCGCCGTGGCCAGCAGCTCGAACGCGCCACCCGCGTTCATCACGCCGCTGCGGACCGGTTCCCCTGGGGCGCGTTCCACCTGCAGGGATTCGCCGGTGAGCACCGACTCGTCCAATACGGCCTCCGCGCCGACGACGCGCCCGTCGACAGGCACGATCTCGCCGGGCCCGACCACCAGCACATCGTCGACGGCTACATCGGCGATCGGTATGACGCTGACGTCGGATCCGACCCGCCGTCGCGCGAACCGGGGAGCGTGCTCGAGCAGCGATCGCAGATCGTGTGAAGCTCGACGTTCTGCGGCGGCTTCGAGGGCACGTCCGCCGGCGAGCATGACCGCAATGAGTGCGCCTGCCAGGTACTCGCCCACCAGCAGTGTGCCGATAAGGGACAGGACCGCGATCAGGTCGACGCCCACCCGTCCGCGTCGTAGAGCCGCGATGACCCACACGACCGCCGGCACCACGGCAATCGAGGTGCCGACGATCCAGCAGACGTCCGCCGCGTCGGGCTTGCCGAGCAGCCACAGCACGCCGCCGACCGCCAACGCGCCGACCGTGATCACCACCAGGGCCAACTCGCCCTTCAGTCGCCAGCGTGCGTTGAATGCAGGTTTATCCGCCACGACGTCAACACTCCCGTCCTCGACCGCCGCGCCACAGCGGATTCGGCCATCATGGGTATGGCCAAAAGCCCCCATAGATCCAGTTCAAAGGGCTCTACGGCCGTCCAGTCACGCCGCCGCGATAGATGTCCGTCCCGATTTGGTCGACGGTGGTCTGCATGGGGCTATCGTCCGCCTCCGAGCAGCACCGGAAAACAAGCCGGGCAAAGTTCTGCGGAATCGGGAACAAACCCGACGAAGCTGCCGTTGACCCGTCTGACAGTTGAGCGCAACAGACTCAAGTCTGGGTTGACAGGATAAGGTCGACCGGAGCAGTCTTGAGTGCGGTGCACTCAGATCCATCGCAGGACTAATTCAGGAGGAACAACCATGGCTCGTGCGGTCGGAATCGACCTCGGGACCACCAACTCCGTCGTCGCAGTACTGGAGGGTGGCGACCCAGTCGTCGTAGCCAATTCCGAAGGCTCCCGCACCACGCCGTCCGTCGTCGCGTTCGCACGTAACGGCGAGGTGCTGGTCGGTCAGCCCGCCAAGAACCAGGCGGTGACCAACGTCGACCGGACCATCCGTTCGGTCAAGCGTGAAATGGGCAGCGACTGGACCGTCGAGATCGACGGCAAGAAATACACCCCCCAGGAGATCAGCGCACGCGTGCTGATGAAGCTGAAGCGTGACGCGGAGGCCTACCTGGGTGAGGACATCACCGATGCGGTGATCACGGTGCCCGCGTACTTCAACGACGCCCAGCGCCAGGCCACCAAGGAGGCCGGCCAGATCGCAGGCCTCAACGTGCTGCGCATCGTCAACGAGCCGACCGCGGCCGCTCTGGCCTACGGCTTGGACAAGGGTGAGAAGGAACAGACCATCCTGGTCTTCGACCTCGGTGGCGGCACGTTCGACGTCTCCCTGCTGGAGATCGGCGAGGGCGTTGTCGAGGTCCGCGCCACCTCGGGTGACAACCACCTCGGCGGCGACGACTGGGACGACCGGATCGTCGAATGGCTCGTTGACAAGTTCAAGGGCACGTCGGGTATCGACTTGACGAAGGACAAGATGGCCATGCAGCGGCTGCGTGAAGCCGCCGAGAAGGCCAAGATCGAGCTCTCGAGTTCGCAGAGCACCTCGATCAACCTGCCCTACATCACCGTCGACGCGGACAAGAACCCGCTGTTCCTCGACGAGCAGCTGACCCGTGCCGAATTCCAGCGCATCACACAGGATCTGCTGGACCGCACCCGCAAGCCGTTCCAGTCGGTGATCGCCGACGCCGGTATCTCGGTGTCCGACATCGACCACGTCGTGCTGGTCGGTGGCTCGACCCGGATGCCCGCGGTGACCGACCTGGTCAAGGAACTCACCGGCGGCAAGGAGCCCAACAAGGGCGTCAACCCGGACGAGGTTGTCGCGGTGGGCGCCGCGCTGCAGGCCGGTGTGCTCAAGGGTGAGGTGAAAGACGTTCTGCTGCTTGACGTCACACCGCTGTCCCTCGGTATCGAAACCAAGGGTGGCGTGATGACGAAGCTGATCGAGCGCAACACCACGATCCCGACCAAGAGGTCCGAGACCTTCACCACGGCCGACGACAACCAGCCGTCGGTGCAGATCCAGGTCTATCAGGGTGAGCGTGAAATCGCCGCGCACAACAAGCTGCTCGGCAGCTTCGAGCTGACCGGTATCCCGCCGGCTCCGCGCGGTGTGCCCCAGATCGAGGTCACCTTCGACATCGACGCCAACGGCATCGTGCACGTGACCGCGAAGGACAAGGGCACCGGCAAGGAGAACACGATCCGAATCCAGGAGGGCTCAGGCCTTTCCAAGGAGGAGATCGACCGGATGATCAAGGACGCCGAGGCGCACGCCGAGGAGGACCGCAAGCGTCGCGAGGAGGCCGACGTCCGCAACCAGGCGGAGTCGCTGGTCTACCAGACCGAGAAGATCGTCTCCGAACAGCGCGAAGCCGAGGGCGGATCGAAGATCCCCACGGAGACGCTGGACAAGGTCGATGCCGCGGTCGCCGAGGCCAAGTCGGCGCTCGAGGGCACCGACATCACGGCCATCAAGTCGGCGATGGAGAAGCTCGGAGTGGAGGCTCAGGGCTTGGGCCAGGCGATCTACGAGGCCACCCAGGCTGAGCAGGCCGCCGGTGGTGGTGCCGCAGGCGCGTCGCCGAACGGTTCGGCCGACGACAACGTGGTGGACGCCGAGGTCGTTGATGATGACGAGGAGCGCAAGTGAGCCAGAACGATTCGCACGAGCCGGTGACTGTCACCGACAAACGGCGCATCGATCCGGACACCGGCGAACTCCGTGAGCCCGCGACCGGGCCGGCCCCAAGCGGGTCGGCCCCGGCCGCGAGCCCGGAAAACAACGAAGAGGTCGATGAGCTGAAGGCCACCCTGCAGCGGGTGAAGGCGGAGTACGACAACTACCGCCGACGGGCGCTGCGCGATCAGCAACTCATCGCTGAACGCACGAAGGCCACCGTCGTCACCCAGTTGCTTCCGGTGCTCGACGATCTCGAACGGGCCCGCAGCCACGGTGATCTCGACAGCGGACCGCTGAAGTCGGTCGCCGACAAGCTGGCGACCGTCCTTGAGGGCCTCGGCCTTTCGGCCTTCGGTGACGAGGGTGACGACTTCGACCCCGAACTGCACGAAGCCGTGCAGCACGAGGGCGACGGCACGCACCCGATCATCGGGACCGTCATGCGCCGCGGCTACAAGGTCGGCGATCAGGTGGTTCGGCACGCCCTGGTCGGCGTGGTCGACACGGTGCCCGATGACGCCGATAACACCGGCTCCGACGCGCAAGAGACCGCAGAATCAGAAGACAACTAGGGACTCAGGTGAGGAGGTGACGCGGTATGGCCCAGCGTGAATGGGTCGAAAAAGACTTCTACAAGGAGCTCGGCGTCTCCTCCGACGCCAGCGAGCAGGAGATCAAGCGAGCCGCCCGAAAGCTGCTCGCGGAAAACCATCCCGACCGCAACCCGGGAAATCAGGCGGCCGAAGAGCGGTACAAAGCCGTTTCGGAGGCCAAGGAAGTACTGTCGGACCCCGCCAAGCGTAAGGAATACGACGAAACGCGAAGGCTTTTCGCCAACGGCGGGTTCGGTCGTGGTCGCTTCGGCGGCGGAGGCGGCAACTTCGGTGGATTCGGTGGCGACGGCGTCGAGTTCAACCTGAACGATCTGTTCGACGCCGCGGGCCAGACCGGCGGCGCGAACATCGGCGATCTGTTCGGCGGCCTGTTCGGGCGCGGGGCCCAGCAGCCACGGCCGTCGCGGCCGCGGCGGGGCAACGACCTCGAAACCGAGACCGAGTTGTCCTTCCTGGAGGCCACCAAGGGCGTGATGATGCCGTTGCGGCTCACCAGCCCTGCTCCGTGCACGAACTGCCACGGCAGCGGTGCCCGGCCGGGTACCAGTCCGAAGGTGTGCCCGAACTGCAACGGCTCCGGCGTGATCAACCGCAATCAGGGCGCCTTCGGGTTCTCTGAACCGTGCACCGAGTGCCGGGGCAGCGGTTCGATCATCGAGAACCCGTGCGACGAATGTAAGGGCACCGGGGTGACCACCAGGACGCGCACCATCAACGTGCGGATCCCACCTGGCGTCGAGGACGGTCAGCGTATCCGGCTGCCCGGTCAGGGCGAGGCGGGTCTACGCGGCGCTCCGTCGGGTGACCTGTACGTGACCGTGCATGTCAAGCCGGACAAGGTGTTCGGACGCAGTGGTGACGACCTCACGGTCACCGTCCCCGTCAGCTTCCACGAATTGGCACTTGGCACAACGCTTTCGGTGCCCACGCTTGAGGGCAAGGTCGGCGTGCGGGTGCCCAAGGGCACCTCCGACGGCCGGATCCTGCGCGTGCGTGGCCGAGGTGTCCCGAAGCGGTCGGGCGGACATGGCGATCTGCTCGTCACCGTCAAGGTGGCGGTGCCACCGAACCTGGAGGGTGAGGCCGCAGAAGCGTTGGAGGCCTACGCGAAAGCCGAACGGGCCAGCGGGTTCGACCCGCGGGCGAATTGGGCAGGGGCGTGATCACCGATGGCGAAGCGATCCAACAACGACGCTCATACCTTCCTGATCTCGGTCGCTGCTGAGCTGGCCGGCATGCATGCGCAGACGCTGCGCACGTACGACCGGCTCGGACTGGTCAGCCCGCAGCGCACCTCCGGCGGGGGTAGGCGCTACTCGCTGCACGACGTCGAACTGCTGCGCGAGGTCCAGCGGCTGTCCCAAGACGAAGGTGTCAACCTTGCTGGCATCAAACGGATCATCGAGCTGACCAATCAGGTCGAGGCCTTGCAGAACCGGGTCCAGGAACTGACTCGCGAACTCGAGGAGTTGCGGTCGGCGCCGAGGTCCAAGAGCACCGCGCTGGTGGTCTGGCAACCCGGCGCCGCCCGACGGCGACGTCAGTCCGAGTAACAGCCCTAGGTCACGGTGATCGAGAACCGTGCGGTCGCCGGCCGGCCGGGGGCCGCACTGCGATAGTCGCCGCGGCGTAGCGAGTCCGTCGGCGCGGCCATGGGCTCGATCGCGATGATGTCGTCAGAGCCCGGGGCGAAGAGTTGCGCTGCGGGATAACCCGTTTCGAACGCCACCTCGATGCGGCGGTCGCCGCCCGTGAGAGTGAACAACGCGCCGTCGGGTAACTCGTCGAAGCCGTCGTCGTAGGTCGCGGATGCCAGCGGCTCGCTGGTTCCGGGCCACGGCGCGTGCTCTCCGGTCGGGATGCCCCGGCCGTCCAGCGCCAGATGCCGCATCGTCGGGGTGGTGAGCCGCCACTGATCGCGCGGTACTTCGGGAATCGTGAAGTACGGGTGGTAGCCGAAGCACCGCGGCACCGCGGTCTGTGTCGTCGGGGTCACGGTGGTTTCGATCGTGAGCGTGCGATCGTTGAGCGTGATGCTCTGCGTGAGCAGATGGGGGAACGGGAACGACGCGAGCAGCGCCGGTTCCGCCCCGAAGTCAACTGTGGCGGTGAGGGTGTTCTCGGAGCATGCCGTCACCTGCCAACCCGGGTAGGCGGCCAGCACACCGTGGATGGGTAGACCGTTCTCGTCGGCGCGCACGCCGCCAACTCCAGGGGTCAATGTGACCACGGTGCCAGTGCTCTCATACTCGCTGGCGCTCAACCGGTTTGCCCACGGGTAGAGGATCGGGATGCCCATCGTCTTGCCGTTGGTCACATAAGCGTCTAGTCCGCGGCGCTGGCCAAGGAATTCGTCATCACCGTCGGCGAGCGACGTACCGATCATGCCTGCGGACGGGACGAACGTCGCCGTAAGTGAGGACGACGGATCAGCGAGGATGACGCTCTCGAAGTCAGCCATGTCTGTCGATCCTGCCACCGCTGCGATTAAATGAAGCGATGACGGCATTTTCTGGGCAGTACAACGACATCGAGGCACGCAACCTGGCCACGGTGCGTGCCGGATTCGAGGCGTGGGCCACTGGGACTGGAAGCCCGCTGCAGGCGCTCGCGGACGACGCGACTTGGGAGATCACCGGGAACTCGGTGGCGGCCCGCGTCTACACCAGCAAGGAAGACTTCATGAGCAACGTCATCCTGCCCTTCAACGCGCGGATGACCGTCCCTCTCAAGCCGACGATCCGGGAGATCTATGCCGACGGCGACACGGTGATCGTGTACTTCGACGGTGAGGCCACGGCCCGCGACGGGGTGGCCTATCGCAACACGTATGCGTGGTTCCTGACGTTTTCGGGCAACCGAATTATCAAGGGGACAGCCTTCTTCGACAGCGTCGCATTCAACGACCTGTGGCAGCGGGTATCCCCTCAGTCGTAGACGATCACCGCGCGTCCGACGAAGTCGCCGCGGCCGAGTGCATCGATGTGGTCGTTGACGTCCTCGAAGTTGACCGGCGTGACCGAGTCCTTGATCTTGCCGGCCTCGGCCAGCGCGACCACCTCGGTGAGGTCGTTGTAGTTGCCCCAGAACGATCCGAACAGGGTGTACTCGCGGCTCACCAACGGAAACAGCGAGATGTCCACCCGGTTGCCGACCAACCCGACCGAAGCGACGGCGCCCTCGGTCGCCAGCAGTGAGAAGGCCAGCCGGATGCTCTCCTCGGCGCCCGCGCATTCGATGACGGCGTCGAACTCGCGTCGGCCCGTCGCCTCTTCGAGCGCATCGCGCACCTCGTCGTCGGTCTTGTTCCCGATGCTGACGGTGTGATCGGCGCCGTTTTCGGTTGCCAGCGCCAGCTTTTCAGGGTTGCGCGCCAGCGCGACGACCGTTGCCCCGCCACCGAGCAGCTTCGCGTACTGCACGCCGTACGCGCCGAGGCCGCCGATGCCCATCACCGCAAGCGTCGTTCCCGGGCCCAGCGCCCCGGCGGCCTGCAACTTCTTCAGCCCGCGGTACGGGGTGAGGCCCGCATCGGTCAGCGGTGCCAGCGAAAGCGGCGACAGGCTTCCGCTGACCTTGATCAACTGTTGGTAGGCGACGGGAACGTACTCCTGATAGCCGCCGTGAGGTCCGAAGCCGATCCAGTGCCCCTGGTTGCAGATCTGTTCGTTACCGCGGTGGCACTGCCGGCACGAGCCGTCACCGAGCGGACCGAACACCACCACCGGATCCCCTTCGGACAGGCGCGCCGCGGCGGGGACGTCCGCACCGATACGGTCGACAGTGCCGGCGATCTCATGCCCCGGGGTGGCCGGTAGCGGCATATCTGTGCCGAAGTAGCCGTCGATGAGTTGAAAGTCCGTGCGGCACATGCCCGCACCACCGACTTTGACCAACACCTCGGTGGGGCCGATGTCGGGGATCGGAATCTCTTCGAGTGTCAGCGGCTGCTGGTAGGCGTGCATGCGTGCGGCGCGCATCGTCGGCATGGCGGCTCCTCGCCCGGCAGGGAATGATCTTGATCAGTGTAGGGTGAGAGCCTCAGGGCGTCAGTGGATCGTGCTGGATCCGTTCGGCCGGAGCACCTTTCGCGAGCAACGCCGCCTTCGTGGCCTCGACCATATGCGGGTTGCCGCAGATCAGAATCTGGCGATCACCCCAGCCGCCGTAACTGGTGACCACGTCGGCGAGTATCCCGGTCTGACGGACGTGCAGCCCGCGCGGCGGCGACACATCGGGATAGTCGGCGGCCCACGGCGGGTCGGTGTTGAACTCCGAAACCGGCGTCACCGACAGCCACGGGTTCTGCGCTGCGATCTGCCACAGGGTGCGCAGATCGTAGAGCTCGCACGGATAGCGGGCCCCGTAGAACAGATGCACACGCGGGTTGACGGCCTTTCGGGTGAGATCCATGATCAGGGTCCGCAGCGGGGCCAGGCCCGTGCTGCCCGCGACCATCAGGACGTCGCCGCCGTCACGGTCGATGTGCATCCCGCCGTGCGGATTGGACACCCGCCACCGGTCGCCCGGTTTCGTCTCGCTGACGATCGCGGGGCTCACCATGCCGCCGGGCACCGAACGGACGTGGAACTCGATGGCGCCGCTGCGTTCGGCGGGGATCGACGGGCTCAGGTAGCGCCACCGCCGCGGCCACTGCGGCACCTGGACCGTGACGTACTGGCCCGGGTGGTAGTACAGCGGCTGATCCAGCTGCAGCCGGATCACCGCGACGTCTCGGGTGGCTCGGATGTGTTCGATCACCGTGCCGTCGCAGTAGGGCGGGCCCTTCTCGGCGTCGGCGGCGCCGCGCATCACCCCGACCAGCAATGCGACCGCGTCATGGGCCGCCTCTGCGAGCCGGTCGTCCCACCGCTCGATCAGCTGCGAGCGCAGCGTGGTCAGCAGCGCATCCTGCATGCTGTCGTAATGGCGTTGCGTCACACCGTATTTGCGATGGTCGCGACCGAGCTGCGCAAGGAAGGCCACCGGCTCCTGGGCCCGTTGATCGGCGAGTTGGCCGAACAGCCACGTCACCGCCTGCGCGAACGCGTGCCGCTGCGCAGCCATCTCTGGTGGGAACAGATCGCGGACCGACATGTCGATGGCGAACCACCGGGTGTAGAACCGCCGGATCAGTTCGTCGGAGCCGAGCGCGGGATCGACGGCGTCGCGCAGTACGCGCAACGCCTCGCTGTCGTCGAGTCCCACGCCGTTCGATGCTAAGTCACGCGGCTGAGAACCTCCGCTGCCGTAGCGCCGCCGTGACGACCAGCGCCACGCCGAGAAGTGACCAGCAGGTCAGCACCACGATCGGCAATAGTCCGCCGGCGCCGTCGAAGAACGCCGCCGAGCGCAGCAGCGTGGCGGTCGCGCCCTGCGGCAGCCATTGCCCCAGTTGACCCCAGCGGGCGGGCAACATCTCCGGTGCGCTGGTCAGCCCCGACAGTGGGTTGCCGATCAGCAATGCGGCGGCGGCGCCCACTGCCAGGCCGGCCCGGCCGAACAGCGAACCGAGACCCAGCATGGCCAGTCCGGCAGCCAGGATGCCCAGCGTCAGAGCTCCTGCCACGCCCCAGAAGTTCGTGTCGATCGAACCGAGGACGAACCGCAGCAGCGCGGCGATGGACACGCCCGCCACGCCGGCGAACACGACCACGGAGGTGAACCGGGTCCAGGCCTCGCGCTTGAGGGCGAACACCAGCACGATCGCGGGCAACAGTCCCGCCAGCGTGATCGGCAGCGCGGACGCGGCCAGCCCGGCACCGCGCGGGTCATGTGCGGTCGGTGGGGCGAGGTCCTCGATGTCGAGCGGCGTGCCTGTCCGCTGGGCGATACCGTTTCCGATCTGTGTGAGCATTTGGGCCACCATCGGGCTTGCGCCGGTGGCGATCAGCAGCCGGGGCCCATTGGGGCCAAATGCAATTCCGCCGTAGACCTCTCTGTTGCGAATCGCATCGCGCAGCGCGGGCTCGGCGGGGTAATAGGTGAATGCGAACGCGCCCGGTGCCTGCTTCTCCATGGTCTCGGCGACCTGACCGCTGGCCGACTGTGGACCCGCGGCACCGATCGGTACGGAGTGCGGTCCACTGCGCGTCGCGGGCAGCGCGAACGCGATCGCGACCAGGGCGAGCACGACGGTCAGGATGGCGACGATCCCGGTCGCCTTTAGCGCCGCGGGGGGTTCGTGCACGGGTGCTGAGTGCGTGTGCCGGGGCACGGTGTCCGTGACCATTTGTGGCCTCTTTTCATTCATCGTTGAATTAATCGGCAGTCCGAGCGTAACTCTGCGCTCACTGGTTTTCAACAGTCATTGAAATGCTACGGTCGATAGGTGCCGTCACCAGCGAAGACATCGAAGCGCCGGGGTCGCCGCCAGGGCGACCCGGTATCGCGGGACGCCGTCCTGGCCGCGGCGAAGGCCCGGTTCGCCACGGAGGGCTACGAGAGGACAACGCTGCGTGCGATCGCCGACGACGCGCATGTCGATCCGGCGATGGTGCTGTATCTCTTTGGGTCGAAGGCCAATCTGTTTCGTGAGGCACTGCGCCTGATCGTCGATCCGACCACCCTGGTCGCCGCCATCGCGGGCGGTCCCGACGATGAGCCCGATATCGGCAACCGCATGGTGCGGACGTACCTGCGGATCTGGGACTCGCCCGACACCGGGCACAGCATGGTGGCGATGCTGCAGTCGGCCACCTCCAACGCCGACGCCCACGAGGCCTTCCGCACCTTCATGCAGGACTACGTGTTGACCGCGGTGTCGGGCGTGCTGGGCGGCGGGGAACAGGCCAAGTTGCGGGCGATGCTCGCCGCAAGCCAGCTCGTCGGGGTTGCGATATTGCGCTTCGTGATGAAGATCCCGCCGCTGGCGGTCCTGTCCGACGACGAGCTGGTGCGGTTGATCGCGCCGACGGTGACGCGCTACCTGACCGCAGACGCCGGGGAACTCGGTCTGCCCTGACGGCTAGACGCCGTGAATTCCCTTGTACAACACCATAAGACCGATCACTATCAATATTGCGGCGACGAGCACGGCGTGCTGGCGATCCATCCAGTCCTTCAGCCGCGCCAGCGGTTCGTCGAGCCGGTCACCGGACACGGCGTAGGCCAGGATCGGCAGCGCGACCGTCGAACCGGCGGCCAGGACGTACCACAGCCCGGCGATCCAGATCTGGGAGGAACTGAGCCCGCCGGTGCCGATCGCCAAACCCGCTGCGGCACATATGAACAGCACTTTGGGATTGACGATGGTCAGCGCGAACCCCGCGACCCCGCCGCGCGCGGGACTGAGTTTCGACAGGCTCTGCATCCACTTGGGGGCATGTGTGGACTTGCTGCGGTTCAGCCACCGGTAGATGCCGAAGACGATGAGCGCGGCGCCGACGACGATGCGCAGCCACGATGCCCAGCCCGGCGGCTTGTCCCGCAGACCGCCGCCAAGACTCGACACCTGGACGAAGATCAGCGTCACCACCGCCAATCCGACGAACCAGCCGGCCAGGAATGCCAGCCCCGTTGGCCGTGGCCGCGGCGTGTGCAGTACGAGAACCGCGGGAATGATCGACAGTGGAGAGAGCGCGACCACCATTGCCAGCGGTATGAGCTCGATCAGCACCGATCCCCAATCAGCCGACAATTCTCCCCCTTTCGACACATCATTCGACAAGCAACCTAGCAATCATCGCCAACCGAGAGGACCGATCGTATGAACCGCTGGACACCCACGGCGGGCCTCGCGCTTGCGTTCGTCCTCTCGGCCGCCGCGATTGACGCGCCCGCACATGCGGTTGCAGACACGTGCGCCGACGCGGCGACGAGTGCTGCGCTGCCGCTCGACATCGGGCCGTGTGCGGACGTCCTCGCCCAGGAGAGGCGCTGGCTTGCGGCGATCACCGCCGGTGATGTCCCGATCGTCGAGGCGATCCTGGGGCCGACGTTCAAGCACGTCAACGCGGAGGGCCTGCTGCTCACCCGCGCCGACGAGATCGCGAGCATGGAGCCGTTGCCGTTCACGATGAACCCGTCCGATCAGATCGTCGACATCGCGGGCAACACCGCGGTGATCCACGGCGTCAACACGCTGATTCAGCCGGGACCCGACGGTGACAGCGTGTTGGGCGTCGAGCGCTTCACCGATGTGTTCGAGTTGCAGAACGGGCAATGGATCGCGTTGTCCGCTCAGGAGACGGCGACCTGATCGAGGGCGAAATTCCTTTGCTGTGAATGTCAGCGTCCGCGCTTCGCCTACTGTAAGCTCCCCATCACTTTATGCCGCTTTGTTGCCACTCTAGTGGAGATCGGAGAGGCCATGCGGCTTCCTCAGTCACGCGCATTCATCGTTCTGCTCGTCGTCTTGTCCATGACGGCCGCCTTGACGAGTGCCTGCGCGCGCGACAAGGAAGCGCCTGCACCGCAGGCGGGCGTCAACGCGGGTCCCGACGGGAAGCCCGCCCCGTTCAAAGAACCGGTGCGGCTCTCCAGCAAGGACGGGGTGCTCGAGGTGCGACTCTCGGCGCATCAGGGCGTCGTCAACCTCGACACCGTCAAGGAGCCGGTGACCAACTTCCTCGTCTACGGCTATGACCTCATCAAGGGGACGGCGTCGGACGGATCGACCAAGGGTGACAATCTCTATCCCGCACCGACGCTGCGCGTGGACCCCGGCGAGAAGCTGATCATCCACTACGACAACGATCTTCAGAATCTGACCATCACGGATTTCTACGATCCCGCCATGACGCCCAAGGGCGGTGAGGTACCGCTGTATCCACCGCAGCTGACCGAGGCGCCGCTGAACCTGCACACCCACGGCTTGCACGTCAGTCCGTCGGGAAACGCCGACAACGTGCTGCTGTCGATTCCCGCGGGGATGGGCAATACCTATTCCTACGACGTGCCCACGAACATGCCCAACGGCCTGTACTGGTATCACAGCCACCGCCACACGATGACGTCGCAGCAGACCTACGCCGGTTTGGCCGGCCTGCTGGAAATCGGTCGCCCCGACGGCAATCTGCCGTTGGTCACGCAGAACAACATCCCCATCCGCAACATGGCGATTCAGTACAACTACGTGTTCGACCGCAAGGGAAACGGCCATCAGCTCAACAACTACAGCTGGCCACAGTGGGTGAGCACCCTCAAGGCGCCCGAGGGTTCTGAGCTTGCTGACGGGACTTATCAGCCGAGCCTGGCGCCGGTGAACATCGCCGACACCACCGTGGGTTCGCAGTATCTGACGCCGTGGTGGTCGGGGCCGCTGTCGCCACTCAACAACCGCGGCCAGACGCAGTTCATCCCGTCGAACCTGATGAGCTTCGACAGCCCGACGACGAAGGTCGAAGAGGACCCGTCGCTGCCGGAGAACCAGCGCGATGTGCAGTTCACGGTGAACGGTCAGTTCCAGCCGGAGCTGAAGATCAAGCCCGGGCAGACGGAGATCTGGGTCGTGGCCAACATCAGCGACATCGCCTATATGACAGTCAGATTGACCGAGACCGCCACCGGTAACCACCCGAAGTTCGCGATCGTCGGCCAGGACGGCAACCCCTACACGCAGGTGGGTCGGCCCGTCTTCGGCGACGGAACCACGCTCAGTGTGCCGCCCGGGTCGCGCTACGCCATCGCGGTGACGATGCCGAAGGAAGGCGATCTCGTTCTGGAGTTCCCGCCGGATCCCAAGGCCAAGCCGATCGTGAATCCGGGTGTGCTGTATGCGAACAACGGCACCAAGAACACACCCGCCGTGCTCGGCACCCTCTCGGTGGATCCGAAGTACCTCAGCTTCGCCGACGGGTTCTTCGTGTTTCCCACCCAGACCCTGATCCGTGCCACGCCGGACACCAGTGGCGAGGGGCAGACCACAGCCTTCGAAGAGGGGCAGAACCTCGACGCATACACGTCGTTCGTCGACACGTCGGTGATGACACCCGATGTGACTCGGGAGATGACGATCACCGACACTATCGGCGGCGGCCTCGCGAGCAACAACGACCCCAAGGCCGTCATATACATGTTCGAACCCACTGGGTTCCCGAACACCACGCTGATCCAACCGCGGCTCAACTCCGTTGAGGAGTGGAAGATCATCAATCAGAACAACGATGCACATCCGATGCACATCCACGTCAACGACTTTCAGGTGATGGAGATCGACGACCCGCACCGCGGTGTGTCGGGTGTGGAACCGTGGGGGCTCGACAACGTCAACGTGCCCGCACCGATCTTCAACGACATGCACGTGGTCACCACCCCGGCGACGCTGACACTGCGCCAGGAGTTCCTGGAGTACACGGGCACCTACGTGATCCATTGCCACCGGCTCAACCATGAGGACAACGGCCTGATGGCGACCATCAACGTCATCCCGGAAGTGTCGACGTACGCGGTGGCGATACCGGGATCGGCCGGGAAGCCGGCGTCGGTTCAGGTTCGGGACGGCGACGGCGACGAGGTGCTGCAAACCGTCGTTCCGTTCCCGGATTTCGAGGGCAGCCCGTCCGTGGCGATGACCGACGTGAACGGAGACATGATCCTCGACCTGCTCGTCGGTACGGGCAAGGGGCCGACCGCCGAGGTCGTCGCATACGACGGGAACGACACCAATCTCGGGCTGTTCAAGTCGGAGATTATCAGATTCGAGCCGTTCGGCTCCGATTTCACCGGCGGGGTGACGGTCGCAGGCGCCGACATCGACGGAAACGCGATGGCCGACAACATCATTGTGGGTACCGGCCCGGGAACGGAGTCACAGGTCAAGGTGTTCTCCTCGACGCTGCCGTCGGAGGCGGGCAAGGCGCCCGATGTGTTCTCCACCTTCACGCCGTATCCCGGATCGCAAGCCGGCGTCACGCTGGCCACCGGAATGGTCGAATTCGAATCGGGACGCCAGAGCATCGTGACCGCCCCGGGTCCCGGCGAACCGCCACTGATCAAGACGTTCCGATGGGACCTCTACAAGCCGACCGCACGGGCACAGGCCAACGGCACGGCGACGCAGGAACATTCGGGTAAGCCGACCGATCCGACGATGACGTCACAGTTCATGGCTTACGACGAGAACTACAAGGACGGCGTCGCGGTGTCCGCCGGATGGGTAGCGGGCGGCGAGGGTGGTGCGATGAGCATCATCACCAGCCAGCGCGCCGACAAGGGCACCGTGCGAGTGTGGTCGTCCGGTTCGAAGCTCGACGGTCAACCGAAGATGTACCTCGCGAGTCCGAACCACCACACGGACAACGTCGAGTACGAGCAGATCGCGTCGTTCGCACCGTTCGGCGGGGCGACCCCGGGTGCGACGATTGCGACAACCAGCACCGTGTACGGGGCCGATCTGCTGGTGGCCGGGATGACGCCCGGTGGCCCGGAGGTGCGCAAGTACTCATTCGATCGCTCGGGGCCCGACGCGACGACCATGGCACCCAAACTGCTGACCACGCTTCCGCGGATGGCGTCGGGGCCGACGCCGCTGGCCGGACGCTAGGGGAGATGCCAGAAGACCCGCGTTACGAGATAGAAGAGCAGGGTCCACAGCGCCAGCGCCACGACGGAGATACCGATGCCGCGCCAATTCACTTTCGCTGCAGGAAGTCCCGGCGGCGGCTGCAACCACTGCTTGAGTAGCGGATTGACGTAGTACGGCATCGTCACGAAGCTCATCAAGAGGCTGGACAGCAGGTTTCCGATGAGCAGGCCCAGCCACAGCGGCATGTGCAGCGGTGACAGCGCCAGAGTCAGGATCACCACGGTCGGGTACAGGCCCACCCAGACCGCGATCGACGTCTTGAGTTCCGACGGCGGGGGAGTGTTGGGGTGCTGATCGTCGAAGGCGAACCAGCTGCCGAATGAGTTGTCGATCGTCCTGGCATGGTAGTCCGCGAATCTCTCCCCCTCGGCGAGAAGTTGTTTGCGTTCGTCTGAGACCAACCAGCGGTCGAGATCGTCGGCGGTCTGATAGCGATACAGCGCCGTCCACTCCTCCTGGATGCCCTCGACGGGACGGAACAGCTCGGAGCCACGGAATCCCGGAAAACTGCTCTCCGCCAGCCGAAGTCGTTCCTGCCAGGCGAGAAATTCGTCGATGTGCGCCTGATCGACGCGATGAGTCACCACCACGGTGACCAGCGGGTCCGACTGCCGGGCGCCGCCGCCGATGACCTGTTGGGTGCCCGGACCGTCGAAGTACTGCTGACCCTCGGTCAGCAGGTGCTGACGAGTGGCGCTGTTGAGCCACGCCTGAACATGCGCGATCGAGTCGAAGCGGTACACGATCACGAAGTCGCGCTGCAGTGCGGTGGGATGGTTGATCTCGGCGCCGATGAAGCCGGGATACTTGGCGGCCTCCCGGTTCATGCTCAACTGCCACGCCTCGAACGCCTGCTCCTGCCCTTCTCGAACACGCTGGCCGATGATGACCGTCGCTGCGGTATCGGTGGTGGCGGCTGTCGTATCCATATCCTGCCAATCAGGTTGCCGGAGTGAGGCTGTGCTCGTTGAGGCGGGCGTAGATGCGCTCGGGTGTGAACGGCAGTTCCCGGTACCGCACCCCGGTGGCGTCGTGCAGCGCGTTCGCAAGCGCCGGGGCAACCGGGTTGACGTTGGACTCGGCGATACCCTTGGACTTCATCGGGCCGACCGAGTCACGGGTCTCGACCAGAAGGACCTCCGTGCGCGGGATGTCCGCGTAGGTGGGAATGCGGTAGTTGCGCAGGTTGGGATTGACCACCGCACCGTTGGCATCGAGGCGGAAGTTCTCGGTGAGCGCGAAGCCGATCGCCTGCGCGACCCCGCCCTCGATCTGGCCTCGCACCTGCTGCGGATTGATCACGACACCCGGGTCGGTGGCGTGCACGCTGTACAGGATGCGGATCTCGCCGGTGATCCGGTGGACGGCGATCTGGAACCCGTGCGCGTTGGACGTCACGCTGCGCGGTGAGCCATAGGCCTTGCGCGCCACGGTGAACCGCGTGCCGCGTGCCCGGGCGGCGTCCAGTAGCTCAGCCAGCGTCAACCGGGTGTCGGCACATGTCACGCCGTCGTCATCCATTGCGCACGCGCCGACGTCGACGCCGGTGTGCCGTGCGGCGAAGTGCAGAATGCTGTCGCGCAGCGCGGTCGCGGCCTTCTGCACGGCGTTGCCGGAGACGAAGAGACCGGCGCTCGCGAACGCGCCGGTGTCGAATCCGGTGCGGTCGGTGTCCGACTGCACGAGATGAACCCGTGCCGGCGTGGTCCCGAGCACGCTCGCCGCGATCTGGACGTGTGCCGTCGATGTGCCCTCGCCGAATTCCACTGTTCCCACGGCGATCTCGTAGGTACCGTCATCGCGCAGGGTGGCCCATGATTCCGAGACGTGGTCGGTGGGCGGGGCGGTCTCGTGGATGGAGCTCGCGGTACCCGTGCCGACCTGCCACTCGGGTCCCAGGTCCTGTTCGGCGGGCCTGTTGCGAAGCGCCGCGTCGACCAGGTCGATGCATGCCGTCAGGCCGTCCTCGGTGAACGACACGTCTTCGGGGTGTTCGCCGATGGCCACGAGCGCGTCGCCGGGCGCAATGACGTTGAGGCGGCGCAACTCCATCGGGTCGAGGTCGAGCGAAAGCGCGAGTTCGGTCATCGCCGACTCCACCGCGAACGACGGCTGCGTCATGCCGTAGCCCCGGATCGCGCCGCTGGGCACCGTGTTGGTGTACACCGAGTAGCCGTCGAACTTCTTATTGGGACAACGGTATTGCATGATGGCCGCACCTCCGGCGAACAGCGTCTCACCGCCATGGTTGCCGTATGCACCGGTGTTGGCCACGTTGCGGAACTGGAACGCTGTCAGTCTGCCGTCGGACTTTGCGCCGAGTTTCACCGTGATCGTCATCGGGTGCCGCGGTGAGGCCGTCGTGAACTCCTCCTCTCTGGTGTACTCCCAGCAGACAGGCCGACCGATGTCCAGCGCCGCCAGCGCCACCAGGTCTTCGGCGATCACCTCCTGCTTGCCGCCGAACCCGCCGCCAACGCGCTTGCAGAACACCCGCAGCTGGTCGGGCCGAAGGTCGAACAGATGGGAGAGTTTGAGTTTCGCGACCGAGGGTGACTGCGAACTGGTCCGCACGTGCAACCGGCCATCCTCCATCCACGCGATCGATCCGTGTGTCTCGAGGTGGGCGTGCTGGACCCGCGGTGTGTGGTAGGTGCCCTCGTGAATCACGTCGGCTTCGGCGAATCCCGCTGCGACGTCACCCACCTCGCCGTGCAGCTCGAGCAGGATGTTGCGTTCCTTGTCGTGCGCGAACGGGTCGTCGTAGTGGTGCAGCTGGGGCGCCCCGTCGGCCATCGCCTCCTCGGGGTCGAAGACCGCGGGCAGGGCCTCGTATTCCACGGCGACCCTGCGGCAACCCTCCTCGGCGGCTGCCACCGAGTCGGCCACCACGGCCACCACCCGCTGACCGGCGAACCGCATGACGTTGTCCAACATGTAGGTGTCGTCCGGGTCCACCAGATGGTCGGTGTGAATCGCTGTGCTGTAACGCTTCCGGGGCACGTCCTCCCATGTGTACACGCGGTGCACACCCGGCACCGCCAGGGCGGCGGACTTGTCGATGGAGACGACGCGTGCGTGCGCGTGCGGCGAGTGCAGCACCTTGAGATGCAACATCCCCGGCATGTCGGTGTCCATGGTGAACTCGACCGTGCCGGTCACGACTCCGGCGGCGGCAGGTGCGCCGACGCTTGCGCCGATGGCCTCACCGGGGGCGGCCTCCTCGACGGCCCGGACACCGTTCACCGCGTCCTCGATGGCGCGATATCCCGTGCAGCGGCAAAGGTTTCCCTTCAGTGCCCGCGGCAGGTCCTGCTTCTGCTCATCGGTCAGTGCCGCCGACGTCATGATCATTCCCGCGGTGCAGAAGCCGCACTGAAAGCCCGGGGCCTCGAGGAACTTCTTCTGCATCGGATGCAGATTCTCCGGGGTGCCCAGCCCCTCGACGGTGGTGACCTCGCGGCCCTCGGCGCGGAAGGCCGGCGTGATACAGCTGTGCACCGGAGCTCCGTCGAGCCACACCGTACAGGCACCGCAATCGCCTGCGTCACAACCCTTTTTGACGCCATGGCAGCCCAACGACCGGACGAAGGTGCGCAGGCACTGACCGGGTGTCGGCTCCTCGTCGAAGGTCTCGCCGTTCACGGTGTAGGTCATGCCGGCACCCCCGACGCCAATTCGGCCCGAATCTCTTCTGCGTAGTACAGCGCCAGGTGGCGTCGATGATCGGGACTGCCATTGGGATCGTCGAACCACAGTTCGTCGGGCAGGTCACCGATGCGGTCTGCCAGCCCATCGGCGTCGGGCAGCGAATCGAAGGCCAGGCGGACGGGACGGGTCGTGCCTGCGGTGATAGTCAGCAGGAGGTCGTCATCGTCCTGGGTCTGCGTCGCGATGATGAAGATGGTCGACCGGCCGAGCTTGGTCAGGGTGAAGCGCCTGTGGGTGTGCCGCTTCCGAAGTGCGCCTGCAGGGATGTCGATCTTTCTCAGTACCTCGCCCGGCGTGAGGATGTTGGCGTTATTGCCGATGACGAAATCGGCCGCGTCCACGACGCGTTCGGATCCGTCGGGTGAGCGCAGTGTGTAGGTGGCTTCCAGTGCCACGGTCATGGTGATCATCGGACCCGCAGGCAGGGACATGCAGATGTTGCCCCCGACCGTCGCGGTGTTCCACACCTTGAACGAGGCGAGGAACGCTTCGCAGCTGGTGGTGAACAGCGCGGCGGCGGTCCAGTCGGCGGGCGCGGGGAACGCGTACAGATCGCGGATCGTGCACATCGCGCCGATCTCGAGCCCGGAATCGCTGGGCGTCAGGGTGTCCCAGCCGAGCGGCATCAGGTCGATCAGCCGCCGCAGATGTGGTTGCTGGTCCGAGAACAGCCACGTGCCGCCGGCGAGAAAGGCGTCACCGTCGCGCCATTGCGCTCCCGGCGGATCAGCGGGCTCCCTGACCACCTCGGTGACGGTGCTGAGGTCCATCTCGTCCCCCTCTGGGGATCAGGGTTTTCGCGCGTCGCGAGCACCTGGGCCACCTGAGCGTAGGTCAACTAGGCAATTGTTGCCGTGCTAGCTAGATATTTCGGGCCTGGCTGTAGCGGCAGGCTTTCCACTCGGAGCTCTCGCGGACGAAGTCGACTTCGACGACCGCAGGGGCGGCTTGATTGGCGGCGGCGAATCGGACGTTGGCAACCGCTCGGGACGGCGGGTCGCCCGCGACGTCCACTGACAGCACGGTGATCCGGGTCGGCCCGTCGGCCTTCCTGCTGCGGTACCAGCCCGCTTCGAAACCAGGGGCCTGGCGCATGTCGGCACACAGGTGGGAGGCGAAGCCGTCGAAATCCGCGCCGTTGTACGACGTGTTCATGCCGGCGAGCACGGCACGCACCTGGTCTTCGGAAGTGGACGCCTGCGCAGGGGCGGCCGACAGGATCAGCAGCGCCGCCCCCACGGACGGCAGCACCAGATGCCGCATTCGTCCAGCGTGACCGATCACAAATGCGCCGTCGGGAACCCCTGTACGGCGTGTTGCCAAAATAAGTTAAAGTTGAGCGGAACAGACTCAACCTTGACGGCGTTGAACAACCCGACAAGCATTTCAAGGGTCGTTTGTGCGGCCCTCTGTACACACGGAAGGGGAGGTGTCGTGGACTCGTTCAATCCGACGACCAAGACCCAGGCGGCCCTGACTTCGGCGCTGCAGGCGGCCACTGCCGCAGGTAACCCGCAGATCACGCCCGCCCATTTATTGATGGCACTGCTCACTCAGAACGATGGCATTGCCGCACCTCTGCTGGAGGCCGTCGGTGTCGAACCCGCGACAGTCCGCGCCGAGACACAGCGGCTGCTTGACCGGTTACCCAGCGTGACCGGGTCGAACGCGCAACCGCAGCTGGCCCCCCAGTCGATCGCCGCGATCACCGCGGCCACCAACCTGGCCACCGAGATGGACGACGAGTACGTCTCGACCGAGCACCTGCTCGTCGGCCTCGCCACCGGCGACTCGGACACCGCCAAGCTGCTCACCGGCCACGGTGCGTCACCGCAGGCGCTGCGCGAGGCATTCGTCAAGGTGCGCGGCAGCGCCCGCGTCACCAGTCCGGATCCGGAGGGCACGTACCAGGCGCTGGAGAAGTACTCCACCGACCTGACCGCGCGCGCCCGTGAAGGCAAGCTCGACCCGGTCATCGGCCGGGACAACGAGATTCGGCGCGTCGTGCAGGTACTGTCCCGTCGCACCAAGAACAACCCGGTGCTCATCGGTGAGCCCGGTGTCGGTAAGACGGCGATCGTCGAGGGCCTGGCCCAGCGCATCGTCGCCGGCGACGTCCCGGAGAGCCTGCGCGACAAGACCGTCATCTCGCTGGATCTCGGTTCGATGGTCGCAGGGTCGAAGTACCGCGGCGAGTTCGAGGAACGGCTGAAGGCCGTACTCGACGACATCAAGAACTCGGCGGGACAGATCATCACGTTCATCGACGAGCTGCACACCATCGTGGGTGCTGGCGCCACCGGCGAAGGATCGATGGACGCGGGCAACATGATCAAGCCGATGCTGGCGCGCGGCGAGCTGCGCCTCGTCGGTGCCACCACTCTCGACGAGTACCGCAAGTACATCGAGAAGGACGCCGCGTTGGAGCGCCGTTTCCAGCAGGTGTTCGTCGGTGAGCCGTCGGTCGAGGACACGGTCGGCATCCTGCGCGGTCTGAAGGACCGCTACGAGGTGCACCACGGTGTGCGCATCACCGACTCGGCGCTGGTTGCGGCCGCGACGTTGTCCGACCGCTACATCACCAGCCGCTTCCTGCCGGACAAGGCCATCGACCTGGTCGACGAAGCCGCGTCGCGGCTCCGGATGGAGATCGACTCCCGGCCCGTCGAGATCGACGAGGTCGAGCGCCTGGTGCGTCGCCTCGAGATCGAGGAGATGGCGCTGGCCAAAGAAGAGGACGAGGCGTCCAAGGAGCGGTTGGAGAAGCTGCGCGCCGAACTGGCCGACAAGAAGGAGCAGTTGGCCGAGCTGACCACCCGCTGGCAGAACGAGAAGAACGCCATCGACGTCGTCCGCGAGCTGAAGGAGCAGCTCGAGGAGTTGCGCGGCGAGGCCGACCGCGCCGAGCGCGACGGCAACCTGGAGAAGGCCGCCGAGCTGCGCTATGGCCGGATCCCCGAGGTCGAGAAGAAGCTCGAGGCGGCGATCCCGCAGGCCGAGGCCCGCGAGAACGTCATGCTCAAGGAGGAGGTCGGACCCGACGACATCGCCGACGTGGTGTCGGCGTGGACCGGTATCCCGGCGGGCCGGATGCTCGAGGGCGAGACGGCCAAGCTGCTGCGCATGGAGGACGAGCTCGGCAAGCGCGTCGTCGGGCAGAAGAAGGCCGTGCAGGCCGTCTCCGATGCGGTGCGGCGCAGCCGCGCCGGTGTCGCCGACCCGAACCGGCCGACGGGGTCGTTCATGTTCCTCGGCCCGACCGGTGTCGGTAAGACGGAGCTCGCAAAGGCGTTGGCGGAGTTCCTGTTCGACGACGAACGGGCGATGGTCCGCATCGATATGAGCGAGTACGGCGAGAAGCACTCGGTGGCCCGTCTCGTCGGTGCGCCTCCCGGCTACATCGGCTACGACCAGGGTGGTCAACTGACCGAGGCGGTGCGACGACGGCCGTACACGGTGATCCTGTTCGACGAGATCGAGAAGGCGCACCCGGACGTCTTCGACGTGCTGCTGCAGGTGCTCGACGAGGGCCGGTTGACCGACGGCCAGGGCCGTACGGTCGACTTCCGCAACACGATCCTGATCCTGACGTCCAACCTGGGCGCGGGCGGGAGCGAGGAACAGGTGATGGCCGCGGTGCGTGCCGCGTTCAAGCCCGAGTTCATCAACCGGCTCGACGACGTGATCATCTTCGACGGGCTGGAGCCCGGCGAGCTGGTCCAGATCGTCGACATCCAGTTGGAGCAGCTGCAGAAGCGCCTGGCACAGCGCCGCCTCACCCTCGAGGTGTCGCTGCCTGCCAAGCAGTGGCTGGCCCAGCGTGGTTTCGATCCGCTGTATGGGGCGCGCCCGCTTCGGCGGCTGATCCAGCAGGCGATCGGCGACCAGTTGGCCAAGTTGCTGCTGGCCGGAACCGTGCACGACGGCGACGTGGTGCCGGTCAATGTCAGCGCGGACGGCGACTCGCTCGTCCTGGGCTAAATACAGCGATTTCGGCGTGCTCGGTCACGTTTAGCGTGACTGAGCACGCCGAAGCCGCAAGATGGGGGCGTGATCACACCCGTTTCCGGTACTCCCAACCTGCTCCTCGGCGCCTACGACCCGGCCACGCTGGGTTACGGCGCCGAGGAGTTTTTCGTCTCAGGCAGCGCCGAGTCGTATGCGTCCGATGACACGGCGGACTACACCACCCGCATCGTGGTGCTGCAGCCGCTCGATCGCACGGCGTTCAACGGCACCGTCATCGTCGAATGGCTCAACGTCAGCGGCGGGCTCGATGCGCCTGCGGTGTGGTCGATGGCGCATCGCGAGATCGCCCGCTCCGGTTATGCGTACGTCGGGGTGTCGGCCCAGCAGGTCGGTATCGAGGGCGGCACCAGCCTGGTCGGCATGGACATGTCGCTGAAAACCCAGAACCCCGAACGCTATTCGCAGTTGCACCATCCTGGCGACGAATACTCCTACGACATCTACACGCAGGTCGGACGCCTGATCCGCGGGGGAGCTATCGACGGGCTCGGCCCGGAAACCGTTCTCGCGGTTGGCGAGTCGCAATCTGCGGTGTTCCTTACGACCTACATCAACGTCGTCGACCCGGAGGCGGCCACGTACGACGGGTTCCTCGTGCACTCCCGCTTCGGCAACACCGCGCCGCTGGACGGTGTGAACGTGTTCGAGGAGCACGAATCGACCATGGCACCCGTCCCGTTCCGGTCCGACCCTCGCGTTCCGGTCCTCGCGTTCATCACCGAGACCGACCTGCTCGGCGGCTTCAGGGTGGGGTATCACGCTGTGCGGCAACCGGATAGCGACCTGCTACGCACGTGGGAGCTAGCCGGCGCGGCCCACGCGGACAACTACACCATCATCGGGAGCTTCATGGACAGCGGGTCCGCACCGCTGGCTGACCTCGCGGCGACATACGCGCCGACCAACGAGCTCATGGGCGAGAAGCTCTCGTACCACATCAACTTCGGGCCGCAACATCATTACGTGCTGCAGGCCGCCGTCGCGCACCTCAACAACTGGGTGCGCACGGGGAAACCCGCGCCCGCGGCGGCGCCGATCACACTCACCGGATCCGACCCCGTGTCGCCCGAACTCGACGACAACGGTCTCGCCAAGGGCGGTGTCCGCACGCCCTGGGTGGACGTGCCGACCGCGCGGCTGTCCGGCCTCGCCCCGAACGAGAGCCTGATGTCGTTCATCTTCGGTTCTGGCGAGGTGTTCGACGCCGACACCCTGGCCAGGCTCTATCCCGGCGGTAAGGCCGACTACCTCGAACGCTTCGCCGTGGCGCTGGACCAGACGATCGAGGCGGGCTTCATCCTGGCCGCCGACCGGGCCGAGATCCTCGAATTGGCCGCGGCGACCTTCCCAGGCGGCTGACCTCGCGCATCGAAACTGCGGAGATTCGGCGGCATGCGGACCTGCAAGGACGCTGTGACGCGGCTGTGATCCCCTCGAGTTCGGATTTGAGGGCTACCTGCAAGTAGGCTAGGACGCAATGGTCCCGCTTTGGTTCACGCTGTCCGCGCTCTGTTTCGTGGGTGCGGCGGTCCTTCTATATGTCGACATCGACCGTCGACGTGGGCTGGGACGTCGCCGCAAGTCATGGGCGAAGTCCCACGGCTTCGACTACGAGCACGAATCGCGTGAGATCGTGTCGCGCTGGAAGCGCGGCGTCATGTCGACGGTCGGCGACGTCACCGCCAAGAACGTGGTGCTCGGGCAGATCCGCGGCGAGGCCGTGTTCATCTTCGACCTCGAGGACGTGGCGACCGTCATCGCCCTGCACCGCAAGGTCGGCACCAACGTCGTGGTCGACCTGCGGCTCAAGGGAATCAAAGAGCCGCGCGAGAACGACATCTGGCTGCTCGGCGCCATCGGCCCGCGCATGGTGTACTCCACCAACCTCGACGCCGCCCGCCGCGCCTGCGACCGCCGGATGGTGACGTTCGCCCATACCGCGCCCGACTGCGCGGAGATCATGTGGAACGAGCAGCACTGGACGCTGGTGTCGATGCCCGTCACCAGCACACGGGCGCAATGGGACGAGGGCCTGCGCACCGTCCGCCAGTTCAACGACCTGTTGCGGGTGCTGCCACCGACACCGCAGGCGTCCTCCGAACAGTCCATCGCTCGCCGCAGCGGATCGCCCAGCCGCCCGATACAGCCGGGACCCCCGCGTGCCGAGGCGCCCGCGAGTCGAGCGGGCGGCACCAACGTCCAGGCACCGCCTCGCCCCGAACCGCATGGCCGTCCCGCCGCGCCGCCCCCGCCGCCGCAGGCGCGCAATGGACGGCAGTCACCGCACTATCAGCGGTAAGTAGCCTCTAGGGCATGTCACGCCCTGTCGCACTGATCACCGGACCGACGTCTGGGCTGGGCGCAGGATTCGCCCGCAGGTACGCCGTCGACGGCTATGACCTCGTGCTGGTCGCGCGCGATGAACAGCGACTCGAACGGCTCGCCGCCGAACTGCACGACGAGGCGGGCGCGAACGTCGAGGTGCTGGTCGCTGATCTCGCCGAGGCCGCCGATCGCGCGAAGGTGGCCGACCGCCTCGCCGCCGGCGTGCGGGTGCTGGTCAACAACGCCGGCTTCGCAACGTCCGGCGAGTTCTGGACATCGGATTTCGCGGTGCTGCAGTCACAACTGGACGTCAACGTCACGGCGGTGATGCAGCTGACGCACGCGGCCCTGCCGCCGATGATCGCCGCGGGTGAAGGGACCATCGTCAACGTCGCGAGCGTCGCCGGACTGCTGCCGGGCCGTGGCTCGACGTATTCGGCTTCCAAGGCGTGGGTCGTCTCCTTCTCCGAGGGCCTGGCCAACGGTCTCGACGGCACCGGGGTCGGTGTGCACGCGCTGTGCCCCGGCTTCGTGCACACCGAATTCCACGAGCGGGCGGGCATCGACATGGCGGGCACGCCGTCGATCCTCTGGCTGGAGGTGGACGATGTGGTTCGCGAGACGATGGCGGACGTCGCACGGGGCAAGGTCGTGATCGTGCCCGGCCTGCAGTACAAGGCGCTAACCGCCGGCGGACGCATGGTGCCGCGAAACCTGGTGCGCGCCGTCAACAAAGTCGTCGGCCGCGGCCGCGGCAGAACCTGAGTCGCACCTGACGTGTCCGTCCGTTCGGTCCTTGCGGCCCTCACCGCGGTCGTCCTGTTGGCTTCGGCCTGCTCCAGCGACGACGACACCGGCGATGTCTATGCCGCGCAGACCGCCGCGCTCGGCGAATCCCTGGCGATTCTCGGTTGGAACATGTCGGTGTCGAATCTGCGGTTCGACGGCGACAACGTGCTGGTCGACGTCGACGCGTCGCCGTCGGGAGACGGTGCGCACGCCGATCCGAAGGACCTGCGCTTCGGGCTGTACGGCGCATTGGCGCACCCGCTCGAGGCCCCCGCGATCGGCGGGTGCCGTGACGTCACCGACCTGGATGTGCAGCCGCTGTCGTCGTCGACACCCGACCGGCTGGCAGGCACGGTGTGTCTGGGGCCGCAGCGCGATCAGGCCCAGGTGCGCGGGGTGTACGTGTATTCGACCGCAGATCGGATCCCCAGCACGACGACCGCCTACCCGGTGGCGTTTCCCGTCGGGCTGCCGTCGACCACCAACGACGAAGCCGGGCTCACCCTCAAGACTACGAGCGTGGACGCTTTCCGCGAGGACGGCACGATGCTCGATCCCGCCGACCTCGGCGACGTGGACGCGTTCACCGGCGGCGGCTACATGCTGCTGGGTCTCGAGATCAGTGCTCCCGCAACGCAATATCGCGATGCGGCGCAGCGTCGCGGCGGACCGACGATGGTGCTGATGTCTCCGACGTTGCCGGCACCGGGGCTGAGCCACCAGTGCGACGTCTACGGTGCCTCGGTGCTGGTGCTGCCCGAACGCAGCCGCGCCGGCGTGCAGGTGCGCGTATCCCTGTGCACGCAGGGTGAGATCAACGAGGCGCTGCTCTATCCGACGCTGTCGCTGGTCGGCACCCACGCGGCGTTGTGGACGACCGATGAGTGACGCGGGCCCGACCGAATGGGGCGAAAGCCCGGGCGTCGGTCCGTGGCGGGGACCGCTGCCCGACGATCCACGCTACGACCCAGCGCTGCTGCGCGAGGGCGACACCCGCAATGTCGTTGATGCATACCGGTATTGGACGCGCGAGGCCATCGTCGCCGACATCGACAAGCGCAGGCACCCGCTGCACATCGCGATCGAGAACTTCGGCAATGACGCCAACATCGGCGCCGTCGTACGCACGGCCAATGCCTTCGCCGTCGACACCGTGCACATCGTCGGGCGGCGCCGCTGGAACCGTCGGGGCGCGATGGTGACCGACCGCTACCAGCGGCTGCGCCATCACGACACCACCGCCGAACTGCTGGAGTTCGCCGCCGACGCGGGGCTGACGGTCGTCGCCGTCGACAACGTTCCCGGCGCCGTCCGCCTGGAGTCGACGCCCCTGCCCCGGGAATGCCTGCTGATCTTCGGCCAGGAGGGCCCCGGCATCACCGACGAGGCGAGGGCCGGCGCCGCCATGACGGTGTCGATCGCGCAATTCGGCTCCACCCGCAGCATCAATGCCGGCGTGGCCGCGGGCATCGCGATGCACGCCTGGATCGTTCGACATGGGGACATTTCGGCGGCCTGGTAGGGCAGGATCGAACCCATGGATCAGCTATGGGCCAATCGCGCCGGCAGTGCAGAGGCCGCGATCACCAAGCGGCATCTGAAGACACTCTGGGGTATACCGGGGACCCAGCTCGGCGTCGTCGCCTGGCCGTCTGACCGCAAGCACCGGAAGTTCGGCACCTGGCACTACTGGTGGCAGGCGCATCTGCTGGACTGCCTCGTCGACGCCCAGGTGCGCGACCCGCAGCCCGCCCGGAAGGTCAGGATCGCTCGGCAGATTCGGGGTCACCGGCTGCGCAACAACCTCCGCTGGACCAACGACTACTACGACGACATGGCGTGGCTGGCGCTCGCCCTCGAGCGTGCCGGACGCCTCGCCGGTGTCGAACGTTCGAAGGCGCTCGACACACTGGCCGAGCAATTCCTGACCGCCTGGGTGCCCGAGGACGGCGGCGGCATCCCGTGGCGGAAGCAGGACCAGTTCTTCAACGCCCCCGCGAACGGCCCCGCGGCGATCTTCCTGGCGCGCTATGACCGGCTGCGGCGGGCTCAGCAGATGTCGGACTGGCTCGACGAAACCCTGATCGATCCCGAGACGCATCTGGTGTTTGACGGGATCAAGGGCGGCTCGATGGTACGGGCGCAATACACCTATTGTCAGGGAGTGGTGCTTGGCCTGGAAACCGAACTCGCACAGCGCACCGAGGATCCCGACCACGCCAAGCGCGTGCATCGCCTCGTCGCCGCCGTGCGTGACCACATGGCTCCCGACGGCATCATCAAGGGTGCTGGCGGCGGCGACGGTGGGCTCTTCAACGGCATCCTGGCGCGGTACCTCGCGCTGGTGGCCACCTCGCTGCCGCAGAACGATTCCGACGACGAGGCCGCCCGAGACACCGCACGCAAGCTGGTGCTGACCTCCGCGGAGGCGGCGTGGGAGAACCGGCAGACCGTCGAGGACCTGCCGCTGTTCCCCGCCTTCTGGGACCGCACCGCCGAGATCCCCACTGTCGCAGGGAAAAAGGCCGAGTTTGTGGAGGGGGCCGTCAACGCATCCGAAATTCCCGAACGAGACCTGTCCGTGCAGTTGTCGGGCTGGATGCTGTTGGAAGCAGCCCACGCGGTAGCCGACACGTGACAACCGAGCCGACACCGCGAATCGTTCGCTTCTCACCCCTGCGGTTACACCGCGACCTCAAGGCGATGAAGCCTGGCGAAAACGCGGCGGCGGCGTTGCTGCTGGCGTTCACGCTCATCGCCATCCTGTGGGCGAATTCGCCGTGGTCGCAAAGCTATTGGACGCTGCTGGACACCCATGTCGGTGTCGCGTTCGGCGAACATCACTTCGACATGACCGTCAAGCATCTGATCAACGACGGCTTGATGACGCTCTTCTTCTTCATCGTCGGGCTCGAGGTGACGCGTGAGTTCAAGATCGGCGAGCTGACCGATCGGTCCAGAGCGGCGGTACCCGTCGTCGCGGCGCTCGCGGGCCTGGCCGTCCCCGCCACCATCTTCCTGCTCCTCAACTCGTCCGGGGAGAACGTGCAGGCCTGGGGTGTGGTGATCTCCACCGACACCGCCTTCCTGGTCGGTGCGCTCGCCATCATCAAGCCGAAATTCCCTGGCCGCCTGCGTATCTTCCTGCTGACGCTCGCAGTGGTCGATGACGTGGGTGCGCTGATCGTGATCGCGGTCTTCTACTCCGACGCGCTGCAGGTGGTGCCGCTGGTCGTGTCGGCGGTATTGCTTGTCGCGATCGCGCTGGTGCGCTTCCTGCCCGCGGCGCGTGGGCCCGCATATGCGGTCCTCGGCTTCGCGCTGTGGATCGCGCTGTATCTGGCGGGAATCCATCCGACGCTCGCCGGCGTCGCGCTTGCGCTCCTCATTCCGGTGTTCGCCCCCGAACGCAGGCAGGTCGAAGACGCCGTCGACGTGATCCGAGCGTTCCGTCAGTCACCGAACTCGCAGTATGCGCGCACGGCCACTCGCCGTCTGCGCCAGTCGATTTCCATCAACGAGCGCTTGCAGACCGATGTCGGGCCTTACGTGTCGTTCCTCGTGCTGCCCTTGTTCGCGTTGGTCAATGCCGGGGTCAGGCTCGATTCGGCGAGCCTGAGCGCCGCGGCACGCTCACCATTGACATGGGGCATCGTCGCCGGCCTGGTTATCGGCAAGTTCATCGGGATCACCGGCGCGACATGGTTCATGAGCCGAACGGGACTCGGGCAACTGGCGCCGGGGCTTCGGTTGCGCCGCGTCGCGGGTGGCGCCGCACTGTCCGGAATCGGGTTCACCATCTCACTTTTCATCGTCGACATCGCAATCAGCGAACCGGCCAGGCAGGACCAGGCGCGCATCGGCGTCATCGCCGCGTCGCTCATCGCCTTCGTCGCCGGCTGGGCGATCTTCCACATCACCGATCTCATCAGCCCGCCCGAACCCATCGGGATGAAGCTCATCCGACCCATCGATCCCGAGCGCGACCACATCAAGGGCAACCCCAACGCTCCGCTCACGCTGGTCGAATACGGCGACTACGAATGCCCCTTCTGCGGCCGTGCCACAGGCGGAATCGACGAGGTGCGAGCGCGTTTCGGCGAGGACGAGCTCTGCTACGTGTGGCGGCATCTGCCGCTGGAACGGGTGCATCCCCGCGCGTTCGACGCCGCGCGCGCCGCCGAGGCCGCCGGCCTCCAGGGCAAGTACTTCGAAATGGGCGCACAGTTGTTCGCACACCAGGACGATCTCGAGTGGTCAGATATCTACCGCTACGCCAACGCGATCGGGCTCGACCTCGAGCAGTTCGATCAGGACGTCCGCGTGCATCCGTCGAAGGTGTTGCACCGCGTGCAGGACGACGTGCAGGACGCCGAGGCGATGGATCTCAACTCGACACCGACGTTCTTTGTCAACGGCAAGCGGCACAAGGGCCCGTGGGATTCGGCGAGTCTGATTCGAGCATTAGAGGAAGGGCGTGAATGAGCGGTCGGGCACTGGTCACCGGAGAACAAGCTGATGCGCACCATGATGCGGTTCGCGCCGTCGCCGGTAGGTATCAGGCGGTTTCGCCGGCCCCGCGTTTGGCGGCCTTACGCCGCCGGTACCACTCGATGATCATCGGGAGCACCGAGACCACCACGATTGCGATCACGATCGGCTCGAGCAGGTCCTGAACGATCTCGAACCGCCCGAGCCAATACCCGAGCAATGTCAGGCCGACGCCCCACACGAGGGCGCCGAGGACATTGAAGAACGTGAACACCGGGTAGCTCATCCGCGCGGCGCCCGCGGTGAGCGGTGCCAGCGTCCGCACGATGGGGACGAATCGCGCGACGACGATGGCGAACGGTCCGCGCTCCTCGAAGAACGCGTGTGCCTCGTCGAGGTAGCGCTGCTTGAGCACCTTGGCGTCCGGTTTGAACATCGCCGTGCCGATGGTGCGGCCGATCCAGTAACCGACCTGGCCGCCGAGTATCGCGGCGATCGGGATGAACACCAACAGCTGCCAGAGCTGAAAGTTGATCGGGTCGCCGCCCTTGTCGGCCAGCGCCTGGGTGCCCGCGGCCAGCATGCCCGCCATGAACAGCAGCGAATCACCCGGGAGGACCGGGAACAACACGCCCGATTCGACGAAGATCACGACCAGCAGGCCCACCAGCGCCCAGGCGCCGAAGTACCCGAGCAGGGTCATCGGGTCCATGAAGTCCGGCATGAGTGCCAGTTGACTGGCAGCCGCCAGGGCTGAGGTCGTCACAAGGCCCCAAGATACCGGTCGGTCGGCCCGACACCCGAAACGTCGATGCCAGGTGGCCTTTTTGTCCAGCGGCGGGGGGCTGGCCTCGTTAGTGTCGGGTATGCCCACTCACAAGGCCGTTCAGGTCGTGTCCGCAGGTGCAACATTGACCCTCACGGACGTCGAAACCAGCTCACCACCGCGGGACCACGTCCGTATCGCCGTCGCGGCCTGCGGCGTGTGCGGCACCGATCAGGGCGTCGTCGCCGGCGGCTTTCCCGGTATGACGTGGCCGGTGACACCCGGGCACGAAGTGGCGGGGACCGTTGCCGAACTCGGCGAGGGTGTCGACAACTTCGCGGTCGGCGACCGGGTCGCGGTGGGATGGTTCGGCGGCAACTGCAACAAGTGCGTTCCGTGCCGCAAGGGCAAGTTCATGCAGTGCGTCAACTTCGAGGTGCCCAGCCTGGCGTACCCCGGCGGCTACGCGGAGTCGTTCGTCGCGCCCGCCACCGCGCTCGCGCGCATCCCGGACGCCCTGTCCTTCGTTGAGGCAGCCCCCATGGGTTGTGCGGGGGTGACGACGTTCAACGCGCTTCGGCAGACGGCCGCCGTGGCCGGCGACCTCGTCGCGGTGCTCGGAATCGGGGGGCTCGGCCACCTCGGCGTCCAGTGGGCTAGGGCGATGGGATTCGAGACCGTCGCGATCGCCCGCGGCGAGAGCAAGGCCGAGGACGCGAAACAGCTTGGCGCACACCATTACATCGATTCGACGGCAGTAGACGTCGCCGACGCCCTGCAAGACCTGGGCGGTGCGGCGGTCGTCCTCGCCACCGCGGCGAACTCGGCGGCCATCGGCCAGACCGTCGGTGGTCTCGGGCCAGAAGGCGAACTGGTTGTCGTCGGGGTGTCGGCCGACCCGCTGCCGATCAGCCCGATGGACCTCATCCTGGCGGGACGCCGGGTGAGTGGCCATCCGTCGGGCACGTCGCGTGACGTCGAGGAGACCATGCACTTCGCCGTGCAATCGGGCGTGCGCGCGTGGGTCGAGGAACGCCCGCTCGTCGACGCCGCCGAGGTATACGCCGCCATGGAGCAGGGTCGGGCGCGCTATCGCGGCGTCTTGACCGTGTGAGGTCGCCGCGTTCCTGAGACAATCGCAGGACGCGTATCGATCGCCGAGAGGAATCCTCATGCCCATCGCAACACCCGAGGTTTACGCGGAAATGCTGAGCCGGGCGAAGGAGCACTCTTTCGCGTTTCCCGCCATCAACTGTGTCGGGTCGGAATCCGTCAACGCCGCCATCAAGGGCTTCGCCGACGCGGGTAGTGACGGCATCATCCAGTTCTCGACCGGTGGCGCCGAGTTCGCCTCCGGACTCGGCGTCAAGGACATGGTGACGGGGGCGGTCGCGCTCGCCGAGTTCACCCACGTCATCGCCGAGAAGTATCCGATCACGGTGGCCCTGCACACCGATCACTGTCCGAAGGACAAGCTGGACACCTACGTCAGGCCGCTGCTCGCGATCTCCCAGCAGCGGGTCGCCGACGGGGGCAATCCGCTGTTCCAGTCGCACATGTGGGACGGCTCGGCGGTGCCGATCGACGAGAACCTCGACATCGCGCGCGAGCTTCTCAAGGAGGCCGCGGCGGCGAAGATCATCCTCGAGATCGAGATCGGTGTGGTCGGCGGCGAGGAAGACGGCGTCGCCCACGAGATCAACGACAAGCTCTACACGACGCCCGAGGATTTCGAGAAGACGATCGAGGCGCTGGGGGCGGGTGAGCACGGCAAGTATCTGCTCGCCGCGACGTTCGGCAACGTGCACGGCGTCTACAAGCCGGGCAACGTCAAGCTGCGTCCCGAGGTGCTGGCGGAAGGGCAGAAGGTGGCGGCCACCAAGCTCGGATTACCCAGCGACGCAAAGCCTTTCGACTTCGTCTTCCATGGCGGCTCGGGCTCGCTGAAGTCCGAGATCGAGGATTCGCTGCGATACGGCGTGGTGAAGATGAACGTCGACACCGACACGCAGTACGCGTTCACGCGTCCCGTCGCCGGGCACATGTTCACCAACTACGACGGCGTGCTCAAGATCGACGGCGAGGTCGGCAACAAGAAGGCCTACGACCCGCGCAGCTATCTGAAGAAGGCCGAGGCGTCGATGACCGAACGTGTCATCGAGGCGTGCCGGGACCTGCACAGTGCGGGCCGGTCGGTGACCGCCGGCTAACTGGTGGGTGCCTGACAGATCTTCCACTGGTCGTCGCGGAATTCGAGGTCAAGGCTG
Organism: Mycolicibacterium moriokaense; assembly: GCF_010726085.1. Lineage (NCBI taxonomy): Bacteria > Bacillati > Actinomycetota > Actinomycetes > Mycobacteriales > Mycobacteriaceae > Mycobacterium > Mycolicibacterium moriokaense. The sequence continues at coordinate 6,118,857 of NZ_AP022560.1, read as the reverse complement.
CGCGTCGACCGTGTCTGTGGTGCGTAGGCCATGAAGGTCGTGACGTTGGCCTCGGCATGGTCCCCGTTGACGACGATCTGGTCGACGCTGGCGATCACGGGATACCGTTTGGCCGCCGCGATCCGGGCGTGGGTGTCGCTCCACACGCGGTCGTTGTAGCTGACGTAGTTGTCCCGGACGCTGCCGCAGGTGATGGTGCGGAGCGTGGCCAGATCGCCCTTGGCGATCGCGGCGTCGTAGCTCTCGATGGTCTGGCGGACCAGGTCCTCCTGGGACACCTTCGGTTCGGTGTCTCGGGTCAGCAGGATGGTGCCGAGGATCGCGACGGCCACCAGCGCTGCGATCACCAGCAGTATCGCGATCACCCAACCCCAGCTGCGACTCTTCGGCTTAGGGGGCTTCGGCGTGTCGCCGCGCGGTGGAATTACCTGCGGTGCAACGGGTTTCACGGCAGAGGCGGGCGCCGTATCCATCACCTCGGTCACCGGGTCGAACGGGGTGTCGATCCTTGTCGTCGTGCCCGCGTCGAACGCGGAGGGCGCTGTGTACCGCCGCTCGGGCTCTTCCGGCGCCTCGGTGGAGATCACCTCGGTCACGGGGTCGGCGTCGTGTGCAGCTGCGGCGGTAGTCTCCGCCTCGTCGGCGTTAGCCGGTGCGGATTCGGCAGCAGGCTGGCCGTCGGCGGCGTCGGTCGCCTCGTCGGTGACCTCGTCCGACTGGTCAGGTCCTTGCGGGTTCGACATGGCAGCTGCAGTCCTCCGTTACAACGCTTCGGCCGCAAAGCTTAACCATCCGGGGGACGGGTGGCCGGAAGCCGCACGGCACAATGGTGGCCATGACGCGGATGGGTGATCTTCTCGGACCGGATCCGGTCCTGCTTCCAGGTGACCCGGCGGCCGAGGCCGAACTGGCCGCCGACGAAAACCCGGCCATTGTCGCCGCCGCGCATCCGTCGGCGTCGATCGCGTGGGCCGCGCTCGCCGAGGATGCGCTCGCCGACGACATGGCCATCACGGCCTATGCGTACGCCAGGACGGGCTATCACCGCGGCCTCGATCAGTTGCGTCGCAACGGGTGGAAGGGCTTCGGTCCGGTGCCCTACAGCCACGAGCCCAACCGGGGGTTCCTGCGGTGCGTGGCTGCGCTGGCGCGCGCCGCGGATCAGATCGGTGAGACCGACGAGTATCAGCGCTGCCTGGATCTACTCGACGACTGCGATCCCGAGGCCCGTTCGGCGCTCGGACTGAGCTGATCGGCCGCTACATCTGCGTTGACTCTGCGCTGAGGGTGCGTACCAGTCGCACTTTTATGCCCTGGACGCAGAGTCAAAGTTACGACTCGGCCTCGCACTTACAGTCGGCGGCGCCCGCGGGCGGTTCGACCTGAACCGTGGCGTGGTCCAGGCCGCGTGCCGTGAGCACCGCGCGCGCGTCGTCGAGCACCAGCGCGGCGTCCCGCTCGCTGGTCAGGTGTGCGGTCACCATGTCCTTGCCGGGGACCAGCGTCCACACATGCAGGTCGTGGACTTCGGTGACGCCGTCGACCGCGCACAGCGCGCTGCGCAGCTCGTCGACGTCGATGTGTGCGGGTGAGGTCTCGGACAGGATCCGCAGCGCCGCGCGGGCCAGCGCGATGGCCCGTGGCAGCACCCACAGCGCGACGAACACCGCGACCACGACGTCGGCGTAGGGCCATCCTGTCGTCACCGTCACGATGCCGGCGATCAACACCCCGATGCTGCCGACCGTGTCGGCCACGACCTCCATGTAGGCGCCCTTGACGGCCAGGCTGCTCTCCGAGTGCGACCGCAACAGCAGCACGACGATCGCGTTGGCGATCAGACCCGCTATCGCCACCACGATCATCGGCACGCCCGGGATCTCGGGTGCGCTGCCGAGTCGTTCGTAGGCCTCGTACAGGATGAACGCCGCGACGCCGATGAGCAGCACCGCGTTGGCGACGGCTGTGAACACCTCGGCGCGATGCCAACCGTAGGTACGCGACGGCGACGAGCTGCCGTGCCGGGCGAGCAGCACCGCGGTCAGACCCATGAACATCGCGACGAGGTCCGTCAGCATGTGGCCGGCGTCGGCCAGCAGCGCGATGGAGTTGATCAACAGTGCCGTCGTCAGTTCGACGATGAAGAACGCCGTGAGGATCGCCGCGGCGATGACCATCCGGCTCACCCGGGCATCGCGCGAGCCGTGGTCGTGGCCAGCACCCATAGGGGCAATCTATGCGTAAACACGCATATGTCGCAAGAGGCTCGCTCAGAACCAGGCCGACCAGAACCGCGTCAGGTTGAATCCGACACCGATCAACCCGCTGTTCACCCCGGACAGATCGAAGAACCAGCCGACGATGGCGAAGAAGTACTGATTCAGCGGCGTCGCGATCAACAGCAGTAGGAAGACGAAGAACGCCCAAGGCTTGGCCGGCTCGAGCGCGCGCTGGGTCTCCGGGCTCAGGTGCGGTTCCAGCGCGCCGTAGCCGTCCAGGCCCGGGATCGGCAGCAGGTTGAGCACCGCACCGGTGATCTGCAGGAACCCGAGGAACGCCACTGCACCCCAGAACACCAGGTGCGCCGGGTCGTAGAAGATCCTCGCGACAACCAGCAGAACCACCGCGAGCACAATGTTCATCGCCGGTCCGGCGAGGCTCACGATCGACTTCTGCCGCACCGTCATGAACGAGGTCCGCACCCAGACCGCGCCGCCGGGCAGCCCGATACCGCCAAGCAGGGTGATCAGCACGGGGAAGCCGAGCGACAGCAGGGGGTTGGCGTACTTGAACGGGTTGAGCGTGAGATAGCCGCGCACCGCGATGTCGTGGTCGCCGTAGCGCCACGCCGTGAATGCGTGCCCGAATTCGTGCAGACTCAGCGACACGATCCAGCCGGCGATGACGAAGATGAAGACGCCCGCGTAGGCCAGCGGCGTGCGCTCGGCGGCCGCCACCCAGGCCAACGCGCCGCCGACTGCCGTCAGCGCGATGATCGCCAGGAAGATCGGGCTGGGTCGCACCGATGCCCGAGGGTGCAGCGGACGGACGTTCACCTCACGAAAGTACCCCGCACCACCTGGTCACACCCGTAGCCAACCTTGCGTGTGCCGGTAGAACGCCGACCGGCGGACCGGCCGCGGCGCGGGCACTCCGTCCCGGACCACGAGCGCCGACGTGGTGCCCAGCTGGGCGGCCCGGCCCGCAACCCAGCGCTTCGGGCGCATGCGCGGTGACAACACCGTGGCCCGCAGGCCGGGCATGCTCGGGGTCGGCTCGATCAGCACCCCGGTCGCCTCGCCGTGAAACAGCACGGTGTCGTCGACGACGGCCTCACCGCGGATGGTTCTCGCCTCTTCGTTCGGCGGCAGCCAGTGCGCAGCCTTCGTGATCACGGCCCCGGTTTCGTCTCTGATCAGCGGAATCCGCTGGGCGAAGCCGGTGCGGGCACGTCGCGCCTGCCACCACCACCGCACGTGGGCGACCTCCACGTCCAGCCGGTCGGCCCGCAGCAGTGTCGTCAGTACAGCGGCCAGATCGGCGGTCGAACCCACCACGATGACGCGACGGCATTCGGTGACCGCATCCGCGCTGATCGTGGGCAGGTCGCGCAGCGCCCGCGGCATCCTTCGGCCGCCGACCAGCAACACCGCGACGTCAGCTGCGGTCAAGGCGGCTCCTCGGGGTCGGCTGGGATAGGGTGGGTCACCGGCTGGGCTCAACTTTGGCCAGATCAAGCGGGAGAATATGCCATGCCGGCAATCGTGCTCATCGGAGCTCAATGGGGTGACGAGGGCAAAGGAAAGGCCACCGATCTACTCGGCGGCCGCGTGCAGTGGGTTGTGCGCTATCAGGGCGGCAATAACGCCGGCCACACCGTCGTCCTTCCATCGGGCGAGAACTTCGCTCTTCACCTCATCCCGTCCGGCATCCTCACGCCCGGCGTCACGAACGTCATCGGCAACGGCGTCGTCGTCGATCCGGGCGTGCTGCTCACCGAGCTCAAGGGGCTCGAGGAACGCGGGGTGGACACCGAGCGGCTGCTGATCTCGGCCGACGCGCATCTGCTGATGCCGTATCACGTCGCGATCGACAAGGTCGTCGAGCGATACGCGGGCAGCAAGAAGATCGGCACCACCGGCCGCGGGATCGGCCCCTGCTACCAGGACAAGATCGCGCGCATCGGCATCCGGGTGGCCGACGTGCTCGACGAGGACCAGTTGGCCGAAAAGATCAAGGGCGCACTGGAATTCAAGAACCAGGTGCTGGTCAAGATCTACAACCGCAAGGCGCTCGACCCCGACGAGGTGGTCGAGAACCTGCTGACGCAGGCCGAGGGCTTCAAGCACCGTATCGCCGACGCGCGCTACCTGCTCAACACCGCGCTCGAGAAGGGTGAGACGGTGCTGCTGGAAGGCAGCCAGGGCACCCTGCTCGACGTCGATCACGGCACGTATCCCTTTGTGACGTCATCGAATCCGACGGCGGGCGGTGCCGCGGTGGGGTCGGGTATCGGACCGACCCGCATCACGACGGTGCTCGGCATCCTCAAGGCCTACACCACCCGTGTCGGTTCGGGTCCGTTCCCCACGGAGCTGTTCGACGAGCACGGCGAGTACCTGTCGAAGACGGGTGGCGAGTTCGGCGTGACGACGGGGCGGCGTCGCCGCTGCGGATGGTTCGACGCCGTCATCGCGCGCTATGCCACCCGGGTCAACGGCATCACCGACTACTTCCTCACCAAACTCGACGTGCTGTCCAGCCTGGAGACCGTGCCGGTGTGCGTCGGCTACACCGTCGACGGGAAACGCGTCGACGACATGCCGATGACCCAAGCCGACCTGCACCGCGCCGAACCGATCTACGAGGAATTGCCGGGCTGGTGGGAGGACATCTCCGACGCGCGTGAGTTCGACGATCTGCCCGCCAAGGCTCGTGATTATGTGTTGCGGCTGGAAGAGCTTGCCGGAGCCCATGTTTCATGCATCGGTGTGGGGCCCGGCCGGGAGCAGACCATCGTGCGCCGCGATATCCTGGCGGCCAGTACGTGACCGACGACCCGCATCTCCTCGACCCGGACTACGACAAGCACGGCGGGTTCCCGGATTTCGAGCCCGCCGACCCGGGGCCCGGATTCGGTCGCTTTCTGACGGCGATGCGGCGCGCACAGGATCTGGCGGTGTCCGCCGACCCGGACAGCGACACCTGGGAACTGGCCGCCGACCGTGCCGAGGAACTGGTCAAGCTGCTGGACCCGTTCGAAGCCCCGGAGGGCGTCGGCCCGGCGAACCGCGTGCCGTCGCTGCCCGGGGCGGGCAGCCTGCTGATGCCGCCGTACCGGGACGTGCAGATGGACCCGCACGGGGTCGAGCTCAAGGTGCAGTTCAGCCGCTTCCACGTCGGTGGCAACTACGCCGTCCACGGCGGGGTGTTGCCACTGCTTTTCGATTCGATATTCGGCATGGTGATCCATGCCGTCGGCCGGCCGATCAGCCGCACCGCGTTCCTGCACGTCGACTACCGCAGCGTGACGCCGATCGACACCCCGCTGGAGGCGCGCGGATGGCTGCGGGAAGCCGAGGGGCGCAAGGCCTTCGTCAACGCCGAACTGCGTCATAACGACGGCACGCTGTTGGCCGAGGCGCACGGGCTGATGATCCGATTGCTCCCCGGCCAGCCGTAGAAATGCCACCATGGCCGGGTGACCTCGGATCCGGCCAATCGCCACTTTCACACGTTGTCGACACCTCGGGCGGCTGCGGCGGCGGGGGTGTTGTTCGCGCTGTTGTTCGGTACGTCGCTCGTCCTGATCCGCATCTCCCTCCCCGAGGACGCCGCTGCCGGCTCGCAGTGGACCCAAACCGACCACAGCATCAGAATCGCGTCGCTGCTGATGCCGTTCGCGGGCATCGCTTTCCTGTGGTTCATCGGCGTGGTGCGCGACGGCTTCGGCGGATACGAGGACAAGTTCTTCTCGTCGGTCTTCATCGGCAGCGGATTGCTGTTCCTGGCAATGGTCTTCGTCTCCTCGGCCGTCGGGACGGCGCTGACCCACAGCGGTGCTGAGGCTGCCGACTTCGGGCGCTGGCTGCTGTTGGCGCTGAGCAAGACCTATGCGCTGCGGATGGCCGCGGTGTTCATGATCTCGCTTGCCACGATATGGCTGAAGACGGGGCTGATGCCGAAGTGGTTGGTCGGGGTCACCTATGCCGTGGCGGTCGTACTCATACTCGCCAGCGAGATCACGATGTGGCTGACGCTGGCCTTTCCGATCTGGGTGCTGGTCGTCAGCCTGCTGCTGTTGTCGCGCGCAGGCGTCATCGACCTCGAACGCGACGGCCGTTAGTCGGTCAACCGCAAAGCCTGTGAGGGACAGAGCTTTACGGCCTCGCGGGCGTGCTCCAGCTGGTCGTCGGGAATCTCGTCGACGAGAACCACCACGACGCCGTCGTCGTCCTGATCGAACACCGCGTCGGCGGCCATGACGCAGTTACCCGCCTGAATGCACACGTCGCGATCGGCTTGCGCTCTCATTTACCAACTCACCGCCAATGACCTCAGGCCGTAGATGAAGTGGAAGGACCGGAACTGGACGTCGTCGAAATCCTCGGCGAGGGCCAGGGTGGGGAAGCGGCGCAGCAGCGCGGGGAACGCGATCCGCATCTCCATGCGCGCCAGCGGAGCGCCGAGGCAATGGTGCACACCGTGACCGAACCCCAGGTGCCCAACTGCGCCGCGCTCGATGTCGAGTATCTCCGGTGAGTCGATGAATTCCGGATCTCGATTGCCTGCGGGCAGGGACACGAACACCAGCTCACCCGCCGGGATCCGTACACCCGCGACGTCGACCGCGGTCGTCGTGATCCGCGGGATGGCGCTGTGCACAATCGACAGCCAGCGCATCAGCTCCTCGACGGCCGGCCCCACGGCGTCGGGATCGTCGCGGACCGCCGCGAGTTGATCGGGGTGCCGCAGGAGCGCGAGGGTGCCGAGGCCGAGCATGTTGGACGTGGTCTCGTGCCCTGCGAGCAGCAGCAGTCCGGCGATGCCGACGAGCTCGTCGTCGGTGCATTCGGTCCCGTGCTCGCGGACCAGCATCCCGAGAATGTCGTCACCGGGTTGCCTGCGCGCACGTTCGACCAGCGACTGCATGTACGCCCGGCCCTGCCGCTGCAGCTCCAGCCGTTCGGTGATCGGGGCGGACAGGTCCAGCTGACGTGCGCTGCGCCGCTGGAAGTCGTCGCGGTCGTCGTAGGGCACCCCCAGGAGCTCGCAGATGACCAGCGACGGAATCGGCAGAGCGAAGCTCTCCACCAGATCGACTGGCGGCCCTGCACTTTCCATCGCATCGAGGTGCTGATCGACGATCTCGACGATGCGGGGTTCCAACCGCTTCATCCGCCGGATGGTGAATTCGGGTGTCAGCATCCGGCGCAACCGCTGATGCTCTGGCGGGTCGAGTCCGAGCAGATTGCCCGCTCGCGCGCTCGCCTGCTCCTCCTCGGACAGCGTGGGCGCCCCCGGCAGGACGAACCCCGGTGGGCGGCCGTTGGAGAAGCGCTCGTGGTCGGACAGCACGGCTTTGACGTCCTCGTATCGGGTGACGAGATAGACGGTCATCCCTAACGAGTTGGTGGCCGTGCGTACCCCGTCGGTCTCCCGGATCTCCCGCAGCTCCGGAGTCGGGTCGAACGCGTTGCGCCGCATGTGCAGCGGCAACCGCGGGGTTTGGGTTCCGGAGACGCTGGTCATCTTTCGAAGCTACTCGCGATCCGCGCCCTTGAGGGCGGGCCACCAGATCACCGGTCCGATGAGCGTGAACAGCGCCGGGATGATCACCGTGCGCACGACGAAGGTGTCCAGCAGGATGCCGAGGCCCACGATGATGCCCACCTGGGTGAGCACGATCAGCGGCAGTACGCCGAGCACGCAGAACACCGCGGCCAGCACGATGCCCGCGCTGGTGATGACGGCGCCGGTCGCCGACACCGCGCGGACGATGCCGTCGCGGGTGCCGTGTTCCGGGGTCTCTTCGCGGGCGCGGGTGACCAGGAAGATCGTGTAGTCCACGCCGAGCGCCACCAGGAACAGGAACGCGAACAGCGGTGCGGTGTTGTCCAGCGCCGGGAAGCCGAACAGATGGACGCTGGCCCAGCCGCCGAGGCCCAGCGCCGCCAGCGCGCTCAGCACCGTCACCGCCACCAGGATCAGCGGTGCGAGCGCGGAGCGGAGCAGGACGTAGAGCACGGCCAGCACCACGACGAGGATCGCGGGGATGACGACGAGTCGGTCGTGTTCGGCCGCCGCGCCGGCGTCGCGTGCCGATGCGTCGGACCCGCCGACCAAAGCGCCCGGATCGACCGAATGCACCGAAACCCGCAGCGCGTCAATGATTTCGAACGCCTTGTCGGACGCGGGCTCGGCGTCGAGGACGACAGACCATTGCGACAGCCCGTCGGGGCTCTGGCCGGCAGGTGTTGCGGACAGCACGCCGGGGGTGTCGGTGATCGCCCGCTGGATCTCCGCGGCCTCGTCCGTCGGCGCGATGACGCGGGTGGGGTCGGTGAGACCGCCGGGGAAATGCGCGGCCAGGGTTCCGTAGCCGCTGACGGATTCGGCCTGTACCCGGAACTGTTCGGTCTGCGAGAGGCCGATCGGTGTCGTCAGCAGTCCGGTGCACAACAGCGCAAGGCCCGCGATCGACACGACGGCGACGCGGCCAGGCCGCTTCGCCACCGCAGCGGCGATGCGATGCCAGACTCCGCTGTCGGTAAGCGGTTTCGCGCCGACCTGGGGGATGAACGGCCAGAACAAGCGCTTACCGAAGAGCGCCAACAGCGGTGGCAGCACGAGCAGGACGAACACCGCGGCGACAACCAAACCCGCCGCGGCCTGTACGCCCAGGCTGCGCACGCTCGGCGACGAGGCGAACAGCAGCGTCAGCAGCGCGAGCACCACCGTCGCGTTGCTCGCCAAGATCGCCGGGCCTGCCCGTCGCACGGCGAGGTTGAGTGCTTCACGCGGATCTTCGCCAATCCCGTTGCGGCCCAACTCCTCCCGATACCGTGAGATCAGCAGCAGCGCGTAGTTGGTTCCGGCGCCGAACACCAGCACGCTGGTGATGCCTGATGTCGACCCGTCGGGGTTGAGCCCGAGCCCGCTGGCGACCGCGGTGCCGAGCACGGCGGCGACCCGATCGGCGAAGCCGATGACGGCCAGCGGAACCAGCCACAGCACCGGGGACCGGTACGTGGCGATCAGCAGTAGCGCCACCACCGCCGCGGTGACCGCGAGCAGCGTGATGTTGGCTCCCGAGAACGAGTTCGCGATGTCGGCGCCGAACGCCGGGCCTCCGGTGACCTCCGTGCGCAGATCGCCGGGCAACCCCTCGGCCGCCGATTTCCGCACCTCCATCACCGCGTCAGTGAGTGCGAACCCAGACAGATCCGCGTCCAGGGGCACCACCGTCAGCGCGGCCTTACCGTCTTCGGATACCTGCGCGCGCCATTTCTGGTCGATGGCGGCCAGGTCGGCGGCGTCGAGCGGCGCGCCGTCGTCGCGCGTGATCACGATGATCGCCGGAACCTCGTCGCCGCCAGGGAACTGGGCGCGAAGGGCGTCGGCGCGTGCGGATTCGGCGGTGTCGGGTACGGGCACGGGGGAGCGTTGGCTCGACTCGTCGCCACCCAGCAGGCCCATGAGTGCGCCCGACACGGCGACGACCACCAGTGCCAGAACCCAGGAGAGGCGTTTCGACATGACTCCAATATTTCAGATTCTTAAATTTTAACCAAATGAAACTTTGCGCCTTATGCTCTACCCGTGCCCGAAGACCGCGAAACCCTTGAAGACATGATCGCGGCCGACATGCGGGCGATGAACGCCGAATCCGATCAGATCGGCAGGCACTTCGCGGGCCGACACGATGTCGCGGCCAACGACTTTCGCGCCCTCCTGCACATCATGGTCGCCGAAACCGCCGGAACACCGTTGACCGCGGGCGAATTGCGGAGACAGATGGGGATGTCCGGCGCGGCGATCACGTATCTCGTCGAACGGATGATCGCGTCCGGCCATGTGCGGCGCGAGTCCGATCCCGCCGACCGGCGCAAGGTCATCCTCCGTGTCGCCGATCACGGAATGGGCGTCGCGCGTGGATTTTTCACACCGCTGGCCGAACAGACACGCTTGGCCCTCGCCGGGCTGTCCGATGACGAACTGCGTGCCGCGCACCGCACCTTCACCGCGCTCATCGAGGCGATGGCACGGTTTCGCAGCCAGCTCGACGCTACTTCCGGTTGAGCGTCGCCTCCTCGAGATCCAGCCCGCGCAGCATCGAGCGCAGCGCCTCGTCGTCGATGTGTCCCGCGTCGCGTTCCTCGATCAGCGTCTTGCGTTCGGTGGCAAGCATTTCCAGCCGCAGCCGGCGAAACGCGGCGGTGGGACTCTCCCCGATCTCCTCGTCCGCTCGCCCGAGCTGTTCCCACGCGCTGTTGAGCCGCCGGGTGTTCCACGCGCGCAGTATCTCGGCCGCCCGTTCCGGAACGTCGTTGGTCGCACGGGATTCGGCCAGTACCTCGTCGAGGCGGTCGGAGGCGGCGCGCACGGCGCGGTCCTGCGCCTGGACCATCGCGAGCTGGTCCTGATACGGATCGTCGCCTTGGACGTGCAGCACCCGGATCACCCACGGCAACGTCAGTCCGTGCAGCAGCAGCGTGCCGACAACCACGACGAACGTGAGGAATATGAGGTGCGGCCGCCCGGGGAACGGATCGCCCGTCAGGGTCACCAGGGGGACACCCGCGGCGGCGGCCAGCGACACCACCCCACGCATTCCGGCCCAGGCCACGACGAACACCTGGGCAGGCGACGGCGGCGCTTCGCCTTCCCGCCTGGACAACAGCGGAGGTAGGAAGGCGAACAGGAACACCCACGCGATCCGGACGGCGATCACCGTGGCGAACACCGCGAGCGACGACCAGATCAGCACCGAGGCGGGGATTCCCTCGAGCTCACTGATGACGTCGGGAAGCTGCAGCCCGATCAGCATGAACGCGAACGATTCGAGGACCAGCACGACGGCCTGCCACAGCGCGAAGTCCTGCAGCCGGGTCGCGTACCCCGCATGTGCCGAGTGCTGGCCGAGGATCAGGGCGGCGACCACCACCGCGATCACGCCGGACCCGTGGACCAGCTCCGCGACGAAGAAGATGACAAACGGTGCGACCAGACCGATCGCGCTCTCCACCACGGGATCGTTGAGTCGGGACCGGATGTAGGCGATCAGGGCGCCGAACCCGACGCCGGCCACGACGCCGCCGACCGCGGCGAGCGCGAAGGTGCCGACGGCGCGGTCCCATGTCGCCGCCGTCCCGATCGCCGCGGCGAGCGCCACCTTGTAGGCGGTCAGCGCCGTCGCGTCGTTGAGCAGGCTCTCGCCGCCGAGCAGGGTCATGATCCGTCGCGGTAGGCCCAGCCGCCTGCCGATCGCGGTGGCCGACACCGCGTCGGGCGGCGCGACGATCGCGCCGAGCGTCAGCGCCGCGGCGAGAGTGAGCTCCGGGACCGTCTTGTATGCGACGAACCCGACCGCGAACGTCGTCGCGAGCGGAAGCCCCACCGCCAGCAGGGCGATCGGACGGACGTTCTTCCGCAGTGCGAGGGAGCTGCTTTCGTTGCCCGCCGACCACAGCAGCGGGGGCAGAATCACGTACAGGACCAGCTCCGGATCGAGCTCGACGTCGTGCAGCACCGGCAGGCTGCTGGCGGCCAGACCTGCGATGACCAGAGCCAGCGGGGCGGAGACGTCGAAGTGTCGGGCGAGGGCGGCCAGCAGGATCGACAGCACCAGAACCACCAGCAGTGATGCACCCACGTCGCAAAGCCTCCTAGTTCGCGATCCGTATCCTTGATCAGCATGCTGAGGAGATCACGTGAGCGCACTGCGAGATCGCCGAGATCGTCCGTGGTCCCCGATACGTGTGAACACCTCGCGGCCACGGTCGATGCCGTTGACCCCGCTCCGCACACGCCCGGACATTGCGAGGACTGCCTGGCCGACGGCGCGGACACCTGGGCACACCTGCGTATGTGCCTCACCTGCGGACACGTCGGATGCTGCGATTCCAGTCCGCATCAGCACGCCAGTGAGCACTTCGCCAAGACCGGTCATCCGGTGATGAGGTCGGTCGAGCCGGGTGAGAACTGGCGGTGGTGCTACATCGATGCCCGGCTCGGCTGACTTCTGGCAGTCTGGACGGGCCATGAGTGAAACGACGGACGACGCGACGATCGGTTCCGACGAGGCCGATACGACGGTCATGCTGCTCGGCTCGGGTGAGTTGAGCCGCGAGTTGGCACTGGCGTTCCAGCGGCTCGGCGCGACCGTCATCGCGGTGGACCGCTACGCGGATGCGCCCGCACATGGGGTGGCCGACCGGACCGCCGTCGTCAAGATGAACGACGCCGACGCGCTGACCGCTCTGATCGAGAAGGAACACCCGCGGTACGTGGTGGCCCAGGCGAACCTGATCGCCGCCGACGCGCTCATCGCGGTCGCCGAGCGGGGTGACATCGAGGTGTTCCCGACCCCGCGCAGCACCCGGCTGTCGCTCGATCGCGAAGGGCTGCGGCGGCTCGCAGCCGACGAGCTCGGCCTGCCCACCGCGCCGTTCTGGTTCGCGAGCTCTGTCGACGAGCTGACCGCCGTCGCCAACCACGCCGGCTTCCCGCTGGTGGTGAAGCCGATCGCCGCGGCACCGGGTGACGGTGAGTCGGTGCTGGTGCGGGCCGAGGATGTGGAGCCGGCCTGGCATCGCGCCGTCGCCGCAGGCCGGATTCCGCACAACCGGGTGATGGCCGAGGCGGTCGTCGAGGTCGACTTCGAAGTGACGCTGCTGACCATCCGCACCGTCGGACCGACCGGGCCCGTGGTGCACTTCTGCGAACCCATCGGCCACCGGCAGCTGGGTGGTGACTCGCTGGAGTCCTGGCAGCCTCAACAGCTCACGGCCGCCGCGCTGGACGCCGCGAAGTCCATCGGAGCGCGGATCGTCAATTCGCTGGGTGGGCGCGGCGTCTTCGGCGTCGAGGTGCTGGTCCGCGGCGACGAGGTCTACTTCGACAACGTGCGCCCGCGCCCGTACGACAGCGGCCTTGTGACCCTGCGCTCGCAACGCCTGTCGCAGTTCGAACTGCACGCGCGCGCGATCCTCGGCCTCTCGGTGGACACCATCATGATCTCGCCGGGTGCCGCGGAGGTCAGCTACGCAGGGGCGGACGCGACCGACAGCCGTGGCGCCGACGTACGCGCCGTGGTCGCCGAGGCGCTCGCCGTCGCGGAAAGCGATGTCCGCCTGTTTAACCGGCCGGACGAGACCGAGGGGCGGCGCCGGCTCGGTGTGGCACTGGCGACCGCCCCCGACCCGATCGTCGCCCGGGACCGGGCGCGCCGCGTTTCGGCGGCGCTGCGCAAGCTCTGGTGACCTGTGTCGTTGCCTGAGCCCGGCGCCGACCGGCCCACCGCGCTGCCGTTTCTGGCGGCCTTGGCAATCATTGTGATCGTCGTGATTGCAATCGGATTGGTGAATCTGTTCACCGATGGTGAGTTGACACCCAAGCAGCAGATCGCGCGGGCGGCGGTGGCGCAGAACGATGCGCTGCAGAAGGAGAACTACGCGGATTTCCGCAGCACCACCTGCCGGGAGCAGCAGGGGACCGAGGCTGAAGTGATTGCAGGTCAACGTGATTCGAAGGAGAATCAAGGCGCGCGGCGCGTCGACGACGTAACCGATGTGGTGATAGACGGCGAGCGCGCCACGGCCAAGGTGACCTACACGTTCGACAATGAGCCGGACGCCAAAACGGAGGTCGAAACGACGTTCGTACGGGAGGACGGGGCTTGGAAGGTCTGTACACCTGTCCCCAGCTAGCTGTGGGAGACTCACGTCCGTGAGCTATGCCGGAGACATCACGCCTGAGGAGGCATGGAAGCTGCTGACCGATGACCCCGAGGCCGTGTTGGTCGACTGTCGCACCGACGCCGAATGGCGGTTCGTCGGTGTCCCTGACCTGTCGAGCCTCGATCGCGAGGTCGTGTATGTCGAGTGGAACAGCGCGGACGGCAAGCACAACAACAATTTCGTCGAGGATCTCAAGGCGGCAGGTGTGACCCCAGGGGAGAGGCCTGTCGTGTTCCTCTGCCGTTCTGGCAACCGCTCGATCGGCGCCGCCGAGGCCGCGACCGAGGCGGGTATCGGGCCGTCGTACAACGTGCTCGACGGGTTCGAAGGCCATCTCGACGAGCACAAACATCGTGGCGGCAGCGGTTGGAAAGCCGTCGGCCTGCCGTGGAAGCAGTCATGAGCGACTCTGAGGTGCCGTCGGTCCGTCGACCCGCGCAGTTGCCTGACGGGGTGAGCCAGGCGACCATCGGCGTGCGCGGGGGCCTGCTGCGATCGGGTTTCGAGGAGACCGCTGAGGCGTTGTACCTGACGTCGGGGTACGTGTACGGCTCGGCGGCCGAAGCGGAGAAGGCGTTTACGGGCGACATCGATCGTTACGTGTACTCCCGCTACGGCAACCCGACGATCTCGATGTTCGAGGAGCGGCTGCGGCTGATCGAAGGCGCACCCGCATGCTTCGCCACCGCGACGGGGATGGCGGCGGTGTTCACTGCGCTGGGTGCGCTGCTCGCCGCCGGAGATCGGCTCGTGGCGGCGCGCAGCCTCTTCGGGTCCTGCTTCGTCGTGTGCAACGAGATCCTGCCGCGCTGGGGCGTGGAGACGGTGTTCGTCGACGGCGACGATCTGTCGCAGTGGGAGGAGGCGCTGTCGGTCCCCACGAAGGCGGTCTTCTTCGAGACGCCGTCGAATCCCATGCAGCAGCTGGTCGACATCGCCGCGGTGTGCGACCTCGCTCACGCCGCGGGCGCAAAAGTCGTACTGGACAACGTGTTTGCCACCCCGATCCTGCAGCAGGGCATGCCGTTGGGCGCCGACGTCGTCGTGTACTCGGGTACCAAACACATCGACGGGCAGGGTCGCGTGCTCGGTGGCGCGATCCTCGGTGACAAGCAGTACATCGACGAGCCGGTGCAGAAGCTGATGCGCCACACGGGTCCGGCGCTGAGCCCGTTCAATGCGTGGACGCTGTTGAAGGGTCTGGAGACGCTGGCGATTCGGGTGGAGCACCAGAACGCGTCGGCGCACCGCATCGCCGAGTTCCTGGAAAACCATCCCGCCGTGAGCTGGGTGCGTTACCCGTACCTCGAGTCGCATCCGCAGTACGACCTCGCGAAGCGCCAGATGTCCGGGGGCGGAACGGTTGTCACGTTCGAGCTCAAGGGCGGCACCAAGGAGCGAGCGTTCGAAGTGCTCGACAAGCTGCGCATCGTCGACATCTCCAACAACCTCGGCGATTCCAAGTCGTTGATCACGCATCCGGCGACCACCACCCACCGGGCGATGGGTCCGGAGGGGCGCGCGGCGATCGGGCTCGGTGACGGCGTGGTGCGAATCTCGGTGGGGCTGGAGGGAACCGAGGACCTCATCGGCGATCTCGACCAGGCGCTGTCTTAAGTGTCACGCCGGACCCAGGCGAAAAAGGCCCGCCGCAAGAAGCGGCAGGCGACCCAGAATGCGCGCTGGATTCCCGACACGGTGCTGGACGCCATGTCGCACGACATCGAGTTGGCCGCCCTCCTCGAACGTTTCGACGAGCGAATCACCGAGCGCGGCTGGGTATTCGACGAAGAGCTCTCCGATGACGAGTCAGCGCTCTGGTACTACATTCCGTCGACGGCCGAGGTGCCCGACGATGGGGACGTCGTGCCGGTCACCACGATCGTGATGACCCCGGACGACGCCGACGTCGTCCACGTCGTGTTCGTCGGCACCTCCGACGACTACCAGTTCGGGCTCGACGAGCTCTTCGAGCATCTCGACGCCATCGAGGGCTACCGAATCGGAAACCTGCTACCGCAGTTCGGCTAGCTCTTCTCCGGGCCCTCGACGACGCCCTGCGCGGCCCGTGCGCGCTGCTCGTAGTTCTGCCGTGCGGTGCTGTCGAAGTCGAGGAAGACGCGGTCCAGCCCGAGCTTCTTGTTCAGCCAACGGCGGCCACGCGGGCCGAGCAGCTGCGCCGCCTGAGCGGTGAACCGCAGCGGAGTAGGAACGGACACGTGGGTTTTCGGCTTGTCGAGGGTCTTGATGACCGCCTTGGCGATGTCCTCCGGTTCGACCGGCTTGATGGCTCCGCTGCCTTTGGTGCCCGCGATCAGCTCGGTATTGGTGAACGGCGGCATGACCACCGAGACCTCGACGCCGTACGGCGCGAGCTCGTCGGCGAGTGCGGCGGACAGCCCGACGACGCCGAACTTCGATGCGTTGTAGACGACCTGACCCGGCACTGGGATCAGGCCCGACAGCGAGGAGATGTTGATGATGTGTCCGCTGCCCCGCGCGACCATGTCCTGGGCCACCAGCTGGCAGCCGGTGATCACACCGTAGAGGTTCACCTCGATCGTCGAGCGGATTGACTGCCCGGTCTCGTCTAGGAACGGGCCGATCGGCATCACGCCGGCATTGTTGATCAGGACGTCGATGTGGCCGCCGCCATCGGTGCGAGCCTTGTCAAGGAAGGTCGAGAACGATTCGCGATCGGTGACGTCGAGCGGGTAGCCCGAGACCTGGCCGAGCTTGGTCAGCTTGACGACGGCCGACTCCTGCAGGGCGACGTCGCGGTCACCGATGACCACCCGTGCGCCCCGTTGCAGCAATGCCGTGGCGGTGGCGAATCCGATGCCGCGGGCCGCGCCGGTGATCGCGATGGTCTTGCCCCGGATGTTGTCCATGCGGCCGAACTTTACACGTGTCAAGTTTTGGTGTGAAGCGCGTGGACCGGCGCTGACTTGTCGGTACTGGAGTCTAGTGTCGAACATATGTTCGGGTCTGAGTTCGCGGAGGCTGACGATGCCGGGCTGGTCGCCGCGATCGAGGACTGTTCGCGGCAGGAGGCCGTGGTTGGGGCGCGTCGGTTGGCGGCAATCGCTGAGTTGATGCGTCGCCGCGTGCTCGATGAGGGTGAGCGGTCGCGGTGGGCCTGTGACGGGTGGGACTGTGCGGCCGCGGAAGTGGCGGCGGCGACGAACGTCAGCCATCGCAAGGCGTCGGGTCAGATGTATATGGCGGAAGCGTTGCGTGACCATCTGCCGTCTGTGGCCGCACTTTACTTTCAAGGCCGGCTCAGTACGCGCGTGGTGGGTGCGATCACGTGGCGTACGCAGTTGATCACCGATGATGCGGTGTGGGCGGCCATCGATACCGAGTTGGCGAAACGGGCACGTAAGTGGGGCCCGCTGTCGGAGGACAGGCTCGAGTCCGCTGTCGATGCGTTGGTGTTGAAGTTCGACAAGGACGCATTGCTGAAAAGCCGCAGGACGCTGCGCACGCGGGACTTCGTCATCGGCGATCTCGATGACGAAACCGGTGTGGTGACGGTGCGGGGCAGGTTGTCGGCGGCCGACGGCGCGGTGATGAAGAAGAAGGTCACTGCGATGGTGGCCACGGTGTGTGAGGACGATCCTCGCTCGATGGCCGAGCGCCGCGCCGATGCGGTGGGCGCGTTGAGCAACGGCAACGAGCACCTGCCGTGTCTGTGTGAATCACCGGCCTGCCCGGCACGGCAGAAGCAGCCGGCACCGAAGTCCTCGGTGGTCGTCAACGTCTATACCGACCAAGCGACGGTGGACACGCTGCAGTCCGCGGCGCCCCAGAGGCGGGCGCCCGCGCCGCCCGCAAATGCGGGTACGGCGATGCTGTCGGGTACTGAGGTGATGCCCACACCGTTGCTGGCCGAGTTGTTGCGCAACGGGGCCAAGCTGCGGCCGCTGTGCACCCAAGAGGTCGAGGGTGAACCCGAATCCGGGTATCGGCCGTCGGCGAAGCTGGCACGTTTTGTTCGGGGTCGGGATTTGACGTGTCGTTTTCCGGGGTGCACCGCGCCTGCGGAGTTCTGCGATATCGATCATGTGATCCCGTATCCGATCGGGCCCACGCATCCCTCGAATCTGGCCTGTCTGTGTCGAAAACATCACCACCTCAAGACGTTTTGGGCTGGTGACTGGGAACTGAAACTGCTGCCCGACGGTGCGGCGGTGTGGACGTCGCCGACCGCCCGAACGTATAAGACGTATCCGGGATGTCGAAGTTACTTTCCCGAGTGGGACACCGACACCGGGGAACTGACACCCGCGTCCGAGTCGCAAACATCGACCACCGACGGCGGCGTGATGATGCCCCGCCGCAAACGCACCCGTGCCCAGGAGCGCGCGGCGCGCATCAAAGCCGAACGCGAACAGAACCTGAACGACCCTGACCCACCGCCGTTTTAGGCGGCGGGCGCGGACTCCATTTCGCGAAGCTGCCTGAGCATCACGCTCGCGAGTCGTAGCGACAACGCGGGTGAGAGTCGCTCCAGGTACCACCATGCCTTCCACCACCGGGGCACGATGATGATGGCGTCGTTGCGTAATACAGCGCGCAGCACACGCTTGGCGAACTTGTCGGGGGCCATGGGCCGCAACCGGTCCCATGATTTCTGGACCTCTTCGGCGGTGACGCCCGGAACATTGATACGTCCGTACTCGCCGCCGGTGAGGATCGGGGTACGGATCACACCCGGACAGATTGCCGAGACCCGCACGTTGTGACGCTCGGCCTCGATGCGCAATGTCCTCGAGATCGCCACGACAGCGTGTTTGGTGGCGGTGTAGCTCGCCTGGCTCACCGTGGTGACCAGCCCCGCCATCGATGCGGTGTTCACGATGTGACCCGAACCCTGGCGGATCATGACCGGGTAGACCGCCTGAATTCCGTGCACCACGCCGCGCAGGTTCACGTCGAAGACGTCGTTCCAATCGTCGAGCGTGTACGTGTCGACCTCACCCGACACCCCGATACCCGCGTTGTTGAAGAGGAAGTCGATCCGCCCCGATTGCCGCACCGCATCGCCGACGACCCGCTCGAACGCCGACGGGTCGCGCACATCGAGCTCGACGGCATGCGCCTTGGTGCCGCCGCTGTTCAAGCGCTGCGCCAACTCCTGCGCCCTGCCGATCTGGCGATCCGCGATCCACACCTGTGCGCCGCCGTGCACCAGCTCGGTGCTGAGCGCGGCACCTATGCCCGACGCGCCTCCGGTGACGAATGCGACCTTTCCTGCGACGCCCGACGCCATTGCGAAAGGATAGGCGTCTGATGCAATGACGTGCGGGCAGTTCGGATCAGCGTGAGCTAATCCCCGGCTCCGGAATGCATGCAAGCTTGGTGCGTTAGACAGTTAAGTGATGACCATGCCGGCACTCGACAAGCTCCACTTCGTGGCGGTGACCCAGCACGACCCGCTGGCCGCACCGCTGCTGGCCGAACTTGCCTTCGAGTACGCCACCCGGTACGACAGCACCGAGGAGCGGGTCATGAAATGGCTGCTGGAGGAGTACCCCGCCGAGGACTTCACACCGCCGGACGGCGCCCTGCTGGTCGGGCTTCTCGACGGCGTTCCCGTGACCGGCGGTGCGTTCCGGCGATTCGACGACACCAGGGCCGAGCTCAAGCGCGTGTGGACCGACAGCCGGTATCGGCAGCGCGGCTACGCCAAGGCCATCCTGGCTGAGCTCGAACGCGAGATCGCGGCGCGGGGTTATCGCCGCGTCTACCTGACGACAGGGGATCGTCAGCCCGAAGCCGAGGCGCTCTACCTGTCGGCGGGATACACGCGGCTCGACGGCCCTCTGCCCGCCGCGGTGGACGGCTATCCGATCGCCTTCGAGAAGAAACTGTCATGACCGAACAACTGCACCTTGGCGTCGCGCTGGACGGCTACGGCTGGCATCCGGAGGCCTGGCGCCACACCCCCGACGGTGAGCCGATCACCAGCGGCCGTTACTGGTCGGATCTGGCCACGACCGCCGAGCGCGGCCTACTGGACTTCGTCACCTTCGACGACGCGCTCAGCCCGCAACGGCGCCGGCGCCCCGAGATCGAACCACGGTGGCAGGCAGGACGACTCGACGCCGTCCTCACCGCGTCCCGGGTGGCGCCGGTAACCCGCCACATCGGGCTCCTACCGGTCGCCACCGTGACCCACACCGAACCGTTCCACGTGTCCAAAGCGATTGCCACCCTTGACTTCGTCTCGCACGGACGAGCGGGCTGGCAGGTCAGGGTCAGCGGCTCTCAGCACGAATCCGAGCTGTTCGGGCGACGCGATGTCGGCACGATCGACCTGTTCGACGAGGCATCCGATGTCGTGGAGGTCGCCCGGCGGCTGTGGGACAGCTGGGAGGACGACGCCGTCATCCGCGACGTCGCCACCGGGCGGTTCATCGACCGCGACAAGCTGCACTACATCGACTTCGTCGGCAAATACTTCTCGGTCAAGGGTCCGTCGATCACCCCGCGCCCGCCGCAGGGCCAACCCGTCGTCGCCGCACTTGCACACGTGCGACCCGCCTACGAATTCGCTGCGCGCAGCGCCGATCTGGTGTTCATCACACCTAAAGACGACGACTCGCTGCGCACGATCCTCGATGAGGTGAAGCAGGTGGGCGGCACCGAACTCAAGGTGTACGCCGACGTGTTCGTCTCGTTCTCCGGAGTCACCGACCCGCGCTCGGATGCGCTGGTCTTTGACGGCACCCCCGACGAACTCGTGAAACTGATCACCGGGTGGCGGCACTTCGGCATCGACGGCATCCGGTTGCGCCCCTCGGTCAACGCCATCGACCTGCCCGTCATCGTCGACGAGGTGGTGCCGATCCTGCAGCGCGAGGCGCAGTTCCGTACGGCCTACCGCGACGGCGAAACGCTGCGCGAGCGCCTCGGTCTCCCGATCGCCGAGAACCGCTACACGAAGGTGGGGCAGTCATGAGCGTCCCGCTGTCGATACTCGACCTGGCGCCGATCAGCGAAGGCAGCGATGCCGCAACGGCGTTGCGCAACACCGTCGACCTCGCTCAGCACGCCGAACAATGGGGCTACAAGCGGTACTGGGTCGCCGAGCACCACTTCGTGGCGGTCGCATCCGCACAACCCGCGGTTCTCATCGGCCAGATCGCCGCTGCCACCAACACCATTCGAGTGGGCGCCGCCGCGGTCCAACTCGGCCAGACCACCGCCATCGCCGTTGCCGAGAGCTTCGGCATCCTCGACGCGTTCCACCCGGGTCGCATCGACCTCGGCGTCGGGCGATCGGGACAGCGGCGCAGGGAGGCCCTCAAGGCGGCGAAATCGAAGCCGAAGCCCGAACCGCCACAGGAATGGCATGATGTCGGCGGTGTCGTGGTACCCCCGCCGTTTGACATCAGCGCGCTCATGCGCAATCCGCGGCTGCGCGCGAGGATGTCGGTCCTGCAACAGCCCGAGGCCGTCGCACCGGACTTCGCCGAACAGGTCGGCGACATCCTGGCGATGATCGACGGCAGCTACCGCGTCGGAGACGTCGACGCACACGCCACCCCCGGCGAAGGGGCGAAGCTGACGCCGTGGGTCTTCGGCAGCAGCAAGGGACAGAGCGCGCAGGTCGCAGGCGCCCGCGGACTCCCGTTCGTCGCGAGTTACCACATCACGCCGGCCACGGCGCTGGACGCCGTCGACGCGTACCGCGCGGCATTTCAGCCGTCGGACGCTCTGTCGGAGCCCTACGTGGTGGTGTCCGCCGACGTCGTCGTCGCCGACGACACCGAGACCGCGCGCCATCTGGCATCCAGCTACGGGCACTGGGTGTACTCGATCCGCGCGGGCGACGGCGCCATCCCGTATCCGGACCCCGACGCCGTCGAACCACTCTCCGACGACCAACTCGAGGTCGTGAAGGACCGCACCGCAACACAATTCGTGGGTGATCCCGACGAGGTCGCCGCGAAACTCGAGACCCTGCAACGCGTCACCGAGGCCGACGAGCTCGTAATCACCTCAGTGACGCACGACCATTCCGACCGGCTGCGCTCCCACGAGCTGCTGGCCAAGAGGTGGGGACTATGACATCAGCCGTGAAGCGTAGAGAGGGCAAGGAGCGCAAGCAGATCCACCTGGCCGCGCACTTTCCCGGCGTCAACAACACCACGGTCTGGTCGAGCCCCGAATCGGGCAGCCAGATCGAATTCGACTCGTTCGTACACCTGGCCCAGACCGCCGAGCGAGGGTTGTTCGACTTCTTCTTCCTCGCCGAGGGGCTGCGGCTGCGGGAACATCGCGGGCTGATCCACGACCTCGACGTCGTCGGACGGCCCGACACCTTCACGGTGCTCGCCGCGCTCGCGGCGGTCACCGAGCGACTGGGCCTGACCGGGACCATCAACACCACCTTCAACGAACCATTCGAGGTGGCAAGGCAATTCGCGTCACTGGATCACCTGTCCGACGGCCGGGCCGGCTGGAACATGGTCACGTCGTCGGACGCGTTCACCGGTGAGAACTTCCGCAGGGGTGGGTTCCTCGACCACTCGGACCGGTACAAGCGCGCCGAGGAGTTCGTCACCGTCGCGCGTGAGTTCTGGGACAGCTGGTCATCCGACGCCGTCATCGCGGATCGGGCGAGCGGAATCTACGTCGACCCCAACCGTATTCGCGTCGTCGAGCATCGCGGCCCACAGTTCGACGTGCGCGGCGCCGGCACCCTGCCGCCCGCACCGCAGGGACATCCCGTCCTGCTGCAGGCCGGTGACTCCGACGACGGCCGGGCATTCTTGGCCAAGTACGCCGACGCGGCGTTCACGATGCACTCGACGTTGGAGGCCGGTCAGGCCTACTACGCCGATGTCAAGGGCCGCGCCGCGTCGTACGGGCGAGACCCCGACCGGCTCAAGGTGTTTCCGGCGGCGACGTTCGTCCTCGGCGACACCGCCGAGGAGGCGGCGGAGAAGGCCCGCGAGATCCGGCGCCAGCAGGTGAGTCCCCAAACGGCGATCCTGATGCTCGAACAGGTGTGGCAGCGTGACCTGTCCGCATACGACCCCGATGGACCGCTGCCAGAGGTCGAACCCGCCGACGATCCGACCATCAGCCAGGGCCGGGTGCGCCACGGTGATCCCAAGGCCGTGGCCGCGGCGTGGCGTGCGCGCGCCGAGGCAGACAACCTGTCCATCCGCGAATTGGTCATCGCCGTCACGAGCCGGCAGCAGTTCGTCGGTACGCCCGCGCAGGTCGCCGAGGAGATCGATCTGCACGTGCAGTCGGATGCCTGTGACGGATTCATCTTGGTGCCGCACCTGACTCCGCGCGGCCTGGACGAGTTCGTCGAGACCGTGGTGCCGTTGCTCCAGGAGCGTGGCACGTTCCGCACCGAATACTCAGGGCATACGCTGCGCGATCATCTCGGCCTATAGGCTGGCCCCCGCGGGGGTGGAGATGTCCTTGTCTCAGACGGCGGTCGGGTGGTTGCTCCTGGCTTCCGCTGCGCTGATCGCGATCATCGGCATGGCGTCGCGCGTGTTCTTCGGCCGCAGGCGCGACACCAAGCCGGTGCGCGTGATGGTGCACGCGTTCCGCAGGACAGGTATCGCGAAGGTGCTGTTCGGCCGGTTCGAGGGCGATGTGCTCGACGACGACGAACTCGACAGCATGATCCTGATGCCCACCGTCGTGGTGGCCTGCGGCCTGTGCCTGACCGCATTGTTCCTGCTCGGCTACAACACCCTTGCTTGAGCCTGAGCCTGCTCAGCCGCCTCTCGAATCGACCCCCGCCACACCCGGCCGTGCCCCGGCAGCAGCACTTCGGTGTCCAGCAGCCCCAGCGCGGCCAGACTGCGGACACAGCCGGCCTCGTCGTGGTTGAACAACTTCGGCAGCAGCTGCGGCCCGCTGCGGGGCGCCAACGGGTGGCCGGTGACCAGGGCGTCGCCCGCGACCAGCACACCGTCCACCACGAACGAGCAGTGGCCACCGGTATGCCCGGGAGTGGGGATCGCCTTCGGCGCGCCGGGCAGGCGGGCGGCGACGTCCTCGGTCAGTGCCTGCGTGGTCGGGATGCCCTCGCGGGTCAACGCGCCCTTCCGGCTGATCGCCACGGACCATGTGAGGTAGCGCGGCTGCCAGATGTGTTTGGCGATGTCGACCGGCGAGGCCTGCTCCAGGTACTCCCGCTTGGAGTGGCCGACCTCCGCCGCATGGCAATACACCGGTGTGCCATGGGTTTTCGCGAACCAGATCGCCGAGCCGAAATGGTCGATGTGGGCATGGGTCAACAGGATCGCGCGGAGGTCGTCGATACCGAAGCCCAGCTGCGTCAGCGACGTGAGCACGTCGTCGCGGTTGCCGGGGAATCCCGTGTCGATCAGCATGACCCCGCCGCCGTCGGTGACCAGGGTCCAGTTGACGAGGTCGGTGTACGCGAAGTGGACGCTGTCGGTGACCGCCTCTAGGGCTACTGCCATATCGCCGAGTGTAAGCATCGGGGTAGATCAGGGTAGAAATGAAAACGTGCCTGAACTCAAACTCGGATATAAGGCGTCGGCCGAGCAATTCGACCCGCGCGAACTCGTCGAACTCGGTGTCGCCGCCGAAGCGCACGGCATGGACAGCGCAACCGTCAGCGACCACTTCCAGCCGTGGCGCCACGAGGGGGGTCACGCGCCGTTCTCGCTCGCCTGGATGACCGCGGTCGGTGAGCGCACCGAGCGCCTGTTCCTCGGCACGTCGGTGTTGACGCCGACGTTCCGCTACAACCCTGCGGTCATTGCCCAGGCCTTCGCCACCATGGGCTGCCTGTACCCCAACCGCATCTTCCTCGGGGTCGGGACCGGTGAGGCGCTCAACGAGATCGCGACCGGACACGAGGGCGACTGGCCCGAGTTCAAGGAGCGCTACGCGCGCCTGCGCGAATCCATCAGGCTGATGCGCGAATTGTGGCTCGGTGACCGCGTCGACTTCGAGGGGGAGTACTACAACACCAAGGGCGCCTCCATCTACGACGTTCCCGAGGGCGGCATCCCGATCTACATCGCCGCCGGCGGTCCACAGGTCGCGAAGTACGCGGGTCGTGCGGGCGACGGGTTCATCTGTACGTCCGGCAAGGGCGAGGAGCTGTACAAGGACAAGCTGATCCCTGCGGTCATCGAGGGGGCGCAGGCGGCCGACCGCGATCCGGACAGCATCGACCGGATGATCGAGATCAAGATCTCCTACGATCCCGACCCGAAACTGGCGCTGGAGAACACGCGCTTCTGGGCCCCGCTCTCGCTGACCGCCGAGCAGAAGCACAGCATCAACGACCCCATCGAAATGGAGAAGGCCGCCGATGCACTGCCCATCGAGCAGGTCGCCAAGCGCTGGATCGTCTCATCGGATCCCGACGAAGCGGTCGAGATGGTCGGGCAGTACGTCAAGTGGGGTCTCAATCACCTGGTGTTCCATGACCCCCGCCACGATCAGCGCCGTTTCCTCGAACTGTTCGCCAAGGATTTGGAGCCTCGGCTGCGGAAGCTGGGCTAACCGACCGCGGGCATTGAAACAGGGTGGCGTTAGCGCTCTCCGAGTCCGAGCAGGTCGAGCGCGGTAGGGGGCCAGAACCCGCGAGCCGGGCCACCTCGGCATGCTCCGTCGGTCTCTCCCGGATTGATGATCCACAGAAGACCATCGAGCTCGCCACCTTCATATAGCCGCGGCGCTGGTCCCAGCCGAGCCCCCGGCGGGTTGCAGTTGTTCGGTTGCGGCCCCGCGCCGTTTCGCCCGACGTCGATTATGAAGTGCGAGTCGTTGATGCCGAGCTTGCTGAGTTCAAACCGTATTCGCTGCGCATACCGGACCTCGCCCTCGGTTGTGTAGTGGGCAGCGACGTTGAGGCTGAAACCAGCAACCTTTTCGACACCCACCATGTGCAAGCGGTCCGCGATTTCCGCTGGGGCCAGCCAGGTTTCGTTGCCCGCATCGATGTACACCCGCGCACCCGTGGTTGCAAGGGCGTCGACCGCGTATCGCAGCATGCTCAGACGGTCACCCTGCTCACACCTGCCAAGCTGCGGAAGTGCATCGGGTTCCAGGATGACGATTGCGTCGTCATGTCCTCGCAAACCCGCGGCGATGCCGTCCACCCAATCCTTGTACTCCTGCTCATCGCGCGCACCCCCGGCGGACCATCCGCCACAATCGCGCTGCGGGATCCGGTAGAGCACCAACGTCGGGACCGCATTCGCGGCTGCGGCGCCGTCGACATACTCCTGCACATCATCCCGGGCTGTCTCGGTGGTCGACCAATCGGTGAACCATTTCGCTTGCGGCGTCTCGGCGATCGGAGCGAAACGCGGGTCCTCCCGTGCTGCTGCGATCGCCAGCTGGTGGGGATCGATATACAACGGGGTATCGACGGGTGTGCTGCCCGCCAACGTCTCGGACTCGGCGGTATGCGGCGCTCGCCGCGCAGCGGCGATCGCTACGACCGAAGCAAGCACAATGCCGACGACCGCCGCTATTGCGACCGCGACGATCACTCGTCTCTTCCGTCGCTTCGACCGCGGTTGCCGCGGCGGAACTGGACCTACTGCCTCGCCGCTCACCGCGCGCCGCTTTCTTGGTGTGTGTCGCGAGGTTGTGCGAAGAACATCACCATGAGGGGAACGATCGTGACGGTCCAGAACGTCGACCGGTCGACGAAACCCAGCGGTACCTCAAGGGAACCGCTGACGCCGATACCTGTGACCAACATCGCAGCAATCGCCAGGCAGCGGCTCGTGGGCATCGTAGTGGCGTACGTCTGTACGAGAAGCGATCCAAGAGCAAACAACGCGAGCATCACCCCACCAGTGGCAAGGAATTGCACAAACTGATTATGACCTTGGTAGGCGGCGGCACTCAAAGGGGATGTGTCGCTCCCCGCGATTCGCTCGTACCAGTCATGGCCAAGACCGAACATAAACGCCCGTGACGACCACTCTGTCAGGGAGCCCCTCCAAATGAGAGCGCGATCGGTGAACGCCTCGTCCTCCCATCCCATTAACGGCAGCGCACACATCGTGACGATTGCCGCAGTGGTTGCTATACGTGCCACAGCGGACGCCGAATGGCGCCAGCCCAGATCCACGAGGCTCCAAACCACAATCCCTACTGCCAGCATGCACCCGATCGCGAGCAATGAACTGCGACTCGAGGACCAAACAATCGCGAACACGACGATCCCCAGGCCTGGCAGCCGCACCCACCACCGCGGCAGCGTAGCCACCGCTGCAGCCCCGATCGCGAGATACAGGCCCAGTCTGTTCTCCGATGTGAACATTCCCTGTAGCAGGCCCAGCGACGGGAATACCGCCTTGTCGGAGCGCTGGCTCACCGTCCCATCTGCTTCATGCACGATACCGGCGTCGGGCATCAAGACACCAAACGCAATCGCGATGATCGCCGTCAGCACCACCAGCGCACCCAGTGCTTTGAGCACACGATGGCTTGGCTGCAACGCGGCCAGCGCCAACACGACCAACACGTAGAGGGCGCTGTCGGGGGTTGGTGCGCCGGAATACAGGTCACGCGTCAGGATCCATAGCCACGGCGCCAGCACCACAGCGATGCGCCACAGGCCCGGGCGAGTGACGTCGTTGATTCGAAACAGGATGATTCCGAGGCAGGTGGCCACCGCCAGTAGGAAGAACAGCTTGGAGGTCACGTTAGCGGCGGGGGTCCAGATCGAATCGTTGCCGATCGGGACGAACACCTTCTTCGCTGTCAGTGACAACACGATCTGCGATCCGACAGACCGACACCACATCAGGACGATCAGCAACCCGGCTGCGGCATCGCGGGTGATGAACAGCCGACTTCGCTGTTCCATCGGCCCCCTCTCGGTCGCGCTGCCCTGTCCTGCCGCCGAAAACGCAACACGCAGGTAGGTTGTGGATGTTACCGGCCGGAGGAGTGGGGAACGGGTGCCAACCGGAGACGGGCGCTCCGCCAGCGGCAACGCGCTCCTTGCCCTGAGCGGTCAATGGGGTCGTTATGCGCTTCAGCTGCTCGCACTCGTTGTGTTCTCGCGGCTGCTCAGCCCGGCCGACTTCGGACTTGTCGCGATGGTCACTGGTGTGGTGGGCATCGCGTGGGTGATCGGCGACTTCGGGCTCTCGCTGGCTGCACTCCAGGCCGCGGACCTCGACGCACACCAGCGCACCAACCTGTTCTGGTTCAACAGCGGGATAGGCCTCATCGTGGCCGGTCTGGTATGTGGAGCGGCCGGACCGCTGGCTGTGTTCTACCACGATCCGCGCGTGCTGCCCGTCACCGTCGCCTTGGCCTCAGTGTTCCTGGTCAACGGGTTCGCGGTGCAATTTCGTACCGAACTCAACCGTGAGCTGCGTTTCGGCGTGCTGGCTGCTGCAGAGCTTCTCGGGCAGACGGCCGGATTCGCCGTGGCGCTGGTCGGGGCGCTCGTCGGGTGGTCGTACTGGGCGCTGGTGGCTATGCAGGTGATCGCGGCGGTCGTTACGAATACGGTCATCGTCGCGCGGGCACGCTGGTGGCCGGGGTGGTACCACCGCGGTACAGCCATGCGATCGTTGTTGGTCTTCGGCACGAACACCTTTCTCACGCAGGTGGTCAACTACGTGTCGAGCAATATCGACCAAGTCGTCATCGGCCGAATCTGGGGCGCCACCACACTTGGGTTCTACAACCGGGCGTTTCAGATTGCCCGTATACCGGCCCAACAGGTGGCGGCCCCGCTCACCCGCGTCGTCCTTCCCTATCTCGCGAGACGCCGCGGCGACCCAGCGTCATATCTCGACGCGTTGAGGAAGACTCAGTTGGCTGTGACCACGCTGCTGCTGTCGCTGCTGGCATTCGCGGCGGGCACCGCTGACTGGCTGGTCCCGGTGGTTCTCGGCGATGGCTGGCAGCCGACAGTCCCGCTGCTTCGCGTCCTCTGCCTGGCGGGAGCCCTACACGCGGTTGGAAACATCACGTATTGGGTGCTGCTCTCGCAGGGCAAGACGCGCCTGCTTTTAGTCACCGAGCTTGGAGCTCGGGTCGTCATGATCGCACTGATCATCGCCGCCGCCGCCAAGGGGCCACTGTGGGTGGCGCTGGCTGCCACGGCCGGCCAAGCCCTGCTCTTCATCTCCGCCGTGTGCTTCGCGCTTCCGCGAGCTGATGTTCCAGTGGGCCGGGTTCTGCTGCCGGGGTTGCGACCTGCTGTCTTGTTCACAGCCGCAGCTGCTGCAGCGTGGGGTGCGGGCCACCTCGCGAACACGTTGCCGGACTTCGCTGCGCTGCTGATCGGTGCGGTCGCGTTTTGCGTTGTCTGCGTGGCCGCGATGGCACTTCGGGGTTACCGCCGCGACGTCGGCGTTCTGTTGGCGCTTCTCCGCAGTGTGCGGCGCGGAACGATAAGTGGATGAGGGGAGTACGGCTGTAGGAGATCATGTCGAGATGGCCGATCGTTATCTGATCGCGGTTGCGACGTACCGACGCCCAACCGGTTTGCAGCGATTGCTCGACAGCATGGAAGCGGCGGTCTCCTCGACGAGCGTCGACATCCTGGTCGTCGACAACGATGCTGAAGGATCTGCGCGCTCGGTCGCCGTCAACCATTCGCTTCGCCCCACGTACGTGATCGAGCCCGAGACTGGTGTCGCGGCTGCTCGTAACCGCGCACTTGCTCACTTCAGCGATCAGTACCGGGGGATCATCTTCGTCGATGACGACGAGCGGGTATCCCCGGATTGGCTGACAGCCCTGACGGCCTATGCGGCACAGACGCAGGCTGACGTCGTAGTAGGTGCGGTCATCAGCGTGTTCCCCGAACCTGCACCGGAGTGGGTTGTGCGTGGTGGGTTCTATCAGCGCCGAATCCATCCAAGCGGTCATCGTCTCCACACGGCACCCACGAACAACACCTTGCTGCTTCGTGATACGTGGCTTCGTGCCGGCGCGCCCCTATTCGATTCTTCGTTTTCGGCGCTGGGAGGTGAGGACTCTGACTTTTTCCGTGGAATCCGAAAGTCGGGCGCTGCCGTACTGTTCTGCGCAGAAGCCGTGGTCTACGAAGACGTTCCGGCGGAACGGCTGTCATTGCGTTGGGTGCGCCGCCGTGCGATCCGTACCGGTGTCATTGACACGCTGGTGCGAAGGAAGCACCATGACTCGTTGTTGGCAGGACTGGGAAGGGGGGTCCGAAGTGCTGGATATGGGATCATCTTCCTCGGCATCGGGCTGGTAACACGCCGCGGCCTCCAGGCGAGGCCTTTCTTCAATTTGTTTTATGCATACGGGCAATTTGCGGCGCTCTTCAACCTCCGGATTGAGGAATATCCACGCGCGAGCGGTCCGGACGGCAGTCGCTAGCTCGAAGGGACCGCGACGGTGATAGATCTGAGTTCGTACGACACCGATAAATCTGAGGAGTACTTGGCCCGTTACACGCGTGAGTTCGGCCATCTGTTCACCAAAGAGATTGCGTTACTTGAACTTGGCGTGCAGCGAGGTGGTTCCATGTACCTCTGGCGCGACCTGTTCCCGAGTGGACAGATCGTCGGCTTGGACTTGAACCCCATAGAGATTCAGGATGATTCGGGTCGAATCCATATCTATCAGGGCTTCCAACAGGACCCGACGGTCCTTGATCGTCTCGCGGCTGACGTTGCCCCTGATGGCTTCGACATCGTCATCGATGACGCTTCACATCTAGGAGAATACACCCGAGACTCGTTCTGGCACCTGTTTCGTCATCATCTCAAACCCGGCGGAATATATGTCATTGACGACTGGGGCTGCGCATACCGGAGCGACTGGGAAGATGGCCACAGTTACAGAGGGTCTCGCGACGCGATTGGCGATTTTCGCGACGATGAGCCGCGTGGTCGGAAGACCGAAATAGGTCTACGCGAGCGCATGAGGCGTTCGATTCGCAGGGCAGCGCGCCCGATCTCGGCAGCGGTTCCCGAAAAGCTGCGGCCAAAGCTCGAAAGTCTTTACATGCGACTAGGTGGCATGACGATCAAGACTCGGTTCCCGAGCCACGACTATGGCATGGCGGGGGTCATCAAGCAGCTCATCGACGCTGTCGCACTATCGACAACCGAGAACGGAATCGAGAGTTTACACGTGTACAGGTCTCAGGTATTCGTGCACAAAAGTCTTGATTGAGCGCGTCAGTCCTGCGAAAGTGGTTCCACCCCAACTATTTTTGCCGACGACGGTACCCACTGCTCAAATCTTGTAAGCCTCGCGCCAGAAGCGTGCCGGGTTGCGGATCGCCCGTGCGAGCTTCGCGCGCTGCATGCGAGCGTGGGCCTTCTTCAGCTCCGGTGCGTGAGGGCCGCGACCCGCGGAGAGGTAGCCCCACAGCATTGCGAACGAACCGATCACGTACGGGCGCCGAACGAGGTAGCGCGCGCAGTGTAGGAGGAAGTAGGGGAACCAGTAGCCGGTCCACCGGCACCCGCGCCCGTTGCGGTATCGCCCGTGGATGATGCCTTCGCTCGCACCGGTAAGGCGTGCCAACTCGAAATGAGCGTCGGTGTCCACGCGCGTTTCAAGCCCCGCGACGCTCGCCGCGACCTCGTCCAGCACATCGAATCCAATTGCCGTCGGTATCGACTCGGTCAGTTGGTACGCCTCCGTCGTATACAGCTTGACGGCGCCGAGGACGTGGAATTTCTGCTCGGTCATGCCCTTTGACACCGTGATGCCGCCTGCGATGCCGACGCCGTCGCGCGCAAGTCGCACAACCCGTTCGAGGTAGTCGGGAGCCAGGCGCACGTCGGCGTCCAGCTTCATCACATGCGAATAGGGCTTCCGCGGAAGCGTATGCGTAACGCCGAAACGCCATGAGCTGAAGGCCGACCCGCCGATCAGTCCGCCATCGTTGGTCTTCGAAAGGACGGTGACCTGGTTCTCTGTGTCGAGCTCGGCGAGACGCGCGACGGTTCCATCGGTGCTGCCGTCGTCGACCACCACCCAATCGAAGTCGCGGAAGTGTTGCGCGCGAAGCGAAGCTATGAGACCCGGCACGTTGTCGGCCTCATTGTGCATCGGCGTGACGATAAGGACGGTCATATGTCTTTCATCTGCCTTCCCGAACGGCCGCCGGACCACATCACGACGAAGCGTTAGATACGCGTCAGCGACTGGTTATCGATCGGATGTCTCCTCGCCGTTCTCGTCGGCCGGCGCCGGCTCCTCGTCCGCGCGAGCTTCTGACAACACCACGCCCAGGACATTGGCTCGCGCGCGTCGCAATGAGCCGGTGACCCGTAGCAACTCCGCGCGTGGGGTACTTCCCGCCGCTGCGACGATGACGACGTTGGAGATGTGTTTAGTGAAGCGCGCGGCGTCGCCGAAGCTCGCGATCGGCGGGGCGTCGACGATGACCACATCGAAATGGTCGGCAAGATATCTCACCAACTCGGCAAACTCCCCGCCCGCGAGGATCTCCCCCACGTCGATGCCGTTTCCGCCGCAGGGGATGACGGTGAAACCGCCCCAGTTGTCCTGGAGAAGTGACTGGTCGAGTCTCATCCGGGCGACAGCAAAGTCAGCGACTCCCCGCGTCTGCGTCATGCCGACCAGGGCAGACAGACGGGTTTTGCGGACATCGGCGTCGATGAAAGCCACCCGCTTCCCGGCTGCGGCGAGCGCACCGGCGACATTGGCCGCCAGCAGTGTCTTGCCTGCACCCGTCCGGGGCGAGGTGAAGATCAGGTTCGGCGAGTCTTCGACCGAGCACAGCACGTCGAAGGCGATTCGATGAAGTATCGCCCGCAGTTCGGGTGGTTGCTCGGTGAACGGCAGCAGGCCCCGAGCTTTGACGTTCCGCGCCGTCGGAACCCCCCCGAGATACGGCACGCCCGAGGCGGTGACGTCACTGCGCCTTCGTATCCGGGTATCGAAGTTGTCTGCGAGCACCGCAGCGAATACCCCGGCGATCAGCGCCACCCCAACCGCGACGGCAAGGTTCAACAGCATGTTGGGTGACGATCGGTGTGCGGGTATGTCGGCTGGTTGTAGCACGGCGACTTGGACCGGCGATTCGGCGACCGAAGGGGCGCCTTCGAGGTCAGCGATAGCCCAAGACATCTCGTTGGTGATGCGGTTGGCGATGGAGGCGGCGTCGGCAGCCGTCGGCGCCTTCACCGCCAGGTCGATCACCAACGTGTTGCTGGGAATGGTGACTTCGATCTGTTCGATCAGTTCAGGCACCGTGACGCCCAGATCGAGCGAGTCTATGACCGGCTGCAGGACCTGGTTGGTGGTCACGACCTGCGCGTAGGTGGTCATACGATCCGCGAGATATGTCTCAGCGACTTGGCGGGCCGGCAGGCTCGCATAGGGGGACAGTTTGGGCACAAACACCATTCGCGCGTGCGCCGTGTAGGTCGTCGGAATGAGGAATCCCGCCCCCACGAGTCCTGCGCCGACCACGAGGCAGACGAGGAGGAGTATCCGCCAGCGCCGCACCAGCAGTCGGCAATAGCTGCGAAGGTCCATATCCCACCAGACTTGTCGGCACCACGTAACGAGGCCCGCATGTTAGCGGTGGCCTGCTCCTTGAGTGACAATAGCGTGGTGAAACCCGGAGAGTGACGAGGTGACACGAGCGCAGGCCCGCCGATCGGCGCGTACTCGTCGCAGGCAACCACTCCGGGGTCCGGAGTGAAGCCCGCGCCGACTGTCAAACAGTTCGATAAGACGGGCGTTTCGCACGTAACTCGCGATTGGGCAAACAGCTACAATCCGACCTTGGGCAGTCCCTGATGGCTGTGAGGGAAACGAAACCTCGAACGACTCGAAAGTGGAACAGCTTGCGCTCTATCGGTTCAGTCTCGTTCCCGGTCCCGCAGCAATACCGGATTGAGGGAGCTTCAATTCCGGCCGACGGAATCGGGGGACTGTGAAGGGTCGCAGCGTTGCGGCGTGGACGCTCGCCTTGGTGATGGTGCTCGTTGCGCCAGCAACATTCGCTGGACCGGTCATCGGCTCCGCGTATGCGCAGCCCGGCGACGTCGGCGACGCCGGCGATCAGGCGCCCATTGCCCCCGCGCCGAACGAGGGAGGCGTCACGTTGCCTTGGCCCGCCCTCGGCCTGCCATCCACCATTGAGCTATACGGCGACAGCACCGCCAGTTACACCGTGCCACTGCCCGCCGGGCTGAGCGCAACGCGGTTGCAGGGGATGATCCACACGCCGTCGAATATCGCTGCCGGCTACCTCGAGATCGACGACGGCGACGGCAAGTTTCTAGCTGCGGTCGATCTGCCTCCCGCGGCCCCCGGCCTGGTAAGGACTCCATTCGACGTCGACATATCGGCGGCTCGTATTCGACCTTCTTCAGTGCGCCTGTCGTTCACAGTTCACGCAAGCGACTCCGGTGACCGAGTGTGTGGCCCAGCCCAGCGATTGACACTCAGTGATCTGGCAACCGTGTATGCCGGAACACAGCTTCCCGTGACCACGATCGCCAACTTCTTCCCCCCGGTGCTCGAGAGGGTGACCATCTACACCCCGACCGACGCCAACCCAGCCGAACAGCAGGCGGCGCTGACGTTGGTATCCACACTGGCGCGTCTCTACGCACCCCGGCCGCTGCCTATCGCGGTCGTCAGCCAACAGCGCGGCACGGTACCGCCGCCCGCCTTTGGACTAGATCGTGCGGTCGTGGTCGAGAAGGGCCGGCCTGGTCTCACCGTCGAAAACGCCGGGATGCCGAACGCCTACCTTCGGGTCTCGGGTGAAGGCGACGCACTGTCGACCCAGGTGTCGTTGCTGGTCAATCGGTTGCAACCGCTGGCGCAGGCACCCACGGCCCGTGTCGATCAAGCAGAGGCGGCCACCGCTCTAAGTGGCGATACGCTGACGTTCAGCCAGTTGGAGGTGAGTGAAAAGAACACCACCTTCCTGAGGTCGACCACCGTGGACGTTGGATTTGACCGGGCAACTCTCGGGCCTAGATTCGACAAGCTGCACGTGCATCTGCTCGCCGACTACACGCCTGTGCCCGCAGATGACGCGGCAGCCGTCGTAATCCGCTCTCAAAATGTCGTCGTCTATCAAGCCCCGCTCGACGGATCCGGACATCTCGACGCGACGTTCGACCTGGAGCACCAGTTGGTCGACCGACAATGGATCAGCCTGGATTTGGCTCTCACCTACACCCCGAATCAAGACTGTGGGCCGTTGGTGGCGTCGATGGCATTCCAGATCGATCCACGATCGACCCTCACCATGCACCGTGGAGGTCCTCCGCTCGAAGGGTTTGCTGCCTTTCCGTCCGAGTTCAGCCCAAGCTTCATGGTGGCGCTTGACGGCAGCAGCCCGGATCAGCTCAGCTACGCCGCCCGCGTACTGACCGCGATTGCGCGCCAAACCCAGGTCGAAATCAAGCCGCAAGTAGTGAATATCCAGGCGGCGGCTGACGCCAACTCCGGGGCCCTGATCGTGGCCAATTCAAAAACCATCAAGCAAACATCGCTGACGCCACCGGTCAGCGGCGACGGCTCCATCATCAACTTCGGATTGCCGGCCGAACTGAACGTGAACATCGAATACGGGCTTGGATCCATTCAGGCTTTCGCCGATCCCCCGCGTAACCGTTCCGTCGTCCTTGTCACGACGACTGGCGATTGGACGCTGGTAGACCCGCTGTTCAGCTATATCGACGGGACGACCAGCGACTGGTCAGAACTGACGGGAGACGTACTCGCCGCGGGCGCGGAAGGCGTCCCGGTTAACGTGGCGATCCGACCAGCGGGCGACATCTTCGTGCCGACGCCGTCCACCAGCGCGTGGCATTCGTGGGTCGCGGCCTACGTTGCGGGGGGCGCCGTTCTCGTGGCCGTTGCGGTCCTGGCGGTGGGCCTGTACCTACGTCGGCGCCGAATCCGCCGAACTCGCAAACTGGTCGGCGCACACAGCGCAGGCGATTCGTATCCCCAATGAATTCAGCGGAACGGGCAAGTATTCGAACCGATCACTCGAGGCGGGCTCCGATAAAGCCGGCTAGAAACTTTGCCACGTGGCCGACTTTGCCATCGGATACGATCTTCCCGCAGCACGATCGAATTATCTGAAAATAAATAATGGGGGCAGCGATCTGCTGTGCGGCTGCCCGTCTGTTCGGGGAGTCGTCCTATGCCCGCAGCTGCCTTTGACAGTCCGTACGCTGAGGCTTTGTTCCAGCGACTTTCCACGCGCACGGCTCGCACCGGCGTCATCGGCCTCGGATATGTCGGCTTACCTCTGGCGGTCGAGTTCGGCCAGGCCGGGTTCTCCGTTGTCGGCATCGACATCGACAAGCGCAAGTGCGATGCGATAAACGCCGGGACTTCTTATGTCGCAGACGTGCCAAGTTCGGCGGTTGCGGCGCTGGCCGATGCCGGCCGCCTCCACGCCGTGACCGACCTGGGGGCGGCGGGTCGCCTCGACACGATCAATATCTGTGTGCCTACACCGCTGCGCAAAACCCGAGACCCCGATATGACGTACGTGCTTACTGCCGCACAGTTGGTGAAGGAGCATCTGCACCCAGGCATGCTCGTGATCCTCGAGTCGACCACCTACCCGGGTACGACGGAAGAAGTTGTGCGAAGCATCCTCGAGGAATCCGGCCTGCGGGCGGGATCCGACTTCTTCCTGGCGTTTTCGCCGGAGCGCGTCGACCCGGGCAATGTGAAGTGGAATACCAAGAACGTGCCGAAGGTCGTGGGTGGCCTGACGTCCGATTGCTCGGCGTTGGCCGCTGAACTCTACGGGGCGTCCATTGATCGCGTCGTCCAGGTCAGCTCTCCGCGCGCAGCCGAGATGGTCAAGTTGTTGGAAAACACGTTCCGCGCCATCAACATCGGTCTCGTCAACGAAATGGCCCTGATGTGTGACCGAATCGGTATCAACATCTGGGAGGTCATCGACGCTGCCTCGACGAAACCCTTTGGCTTCATGCCTTTTTACCCCGGTCCGGGACTTGGCGGGCACTGCATTCCGATCGACCCGTTCTACCTCTCGTGGAAGGTCAAGGAGGTGGGCTTTGAAGCCCGCTTCATCGAACTGGCCGGCCACGTCAACGCGGCCATGCCGCGGTACGTCGTCGACAAGATCGCCGACGCACTCAATGAGCAGGGTAAGTCGATCAAGGGAGCCAACATTCTCGTGATGGGCGTTGCATATAAAGCCAACGTCGACGATGTTCGCGAATCACCTGCGTTGGATGTGATCACGCTTCTGGTGAAGAAGGGTGCGTGCGTCACCTACCACGACCCCTTTGTGCCGCATATGGATGCGGAATATTCGGGCACCGGCCACCGCATGGATTCGGTGCCTTACAGCCGCGAAACTGTGGCGGCAGCGGACTGCGTCGTGGTGACGACCGATCATCAGACGTTCGATTATGTGGAGCTCGTGCAGGCTGCGCGCGTCATCGTCGACACCCGGAACGCTGTCAAGGTGTCCGCACCCAACGTGTTCAAACTCGGTGCGCCCAACCCCGGCGCGTAAGGTCTATTGCGTTCTGCACCCTGGTAATTCTGTGAGGTCTCGGATCATAGAGATAGAGAATGCCATCTTGGTGGTGGCTCATCCCGACGACGAGATTCTCTGGTTCAGCTCGATCCTCGGCCTGTGTAAGCGCGTCATCGTCTGCTACGGCGTATCAGCGGGGTCCAAACAGAGTTGGGACAGCGGACGCGCTCGATTGATGGATACGTACCCGCTTGCCAAAGCGAAGTTCTTGAAAGTCACACTGTCCGGCGGATTCGACGCGGCCAACTGGAATCAACCACAAGAGGTTGACAGTGGACTGCGACTACGCGGACCCGCAGCCGCGGCATACGAGAAGAATGCGGACGAACTGTTTCGCATGTTGGAGCCGGAATTGGCATCCGAAAGTCTTGTTTTCACGCACAACCCGTGGGGTGAATACGGTCATGAAGAACATGTCCAGGTATTCAGAGTGCTCCAGCGGCTACAGGAACGAATCGGATTCGATCTCCTTGTCGACGGATATGTCAGCGATAGAAGTACTGAGCTGATGAGGCGCAGCCTGCATCTGGTGAAGGGCGCCCCATTAGTGCGCGAGACTGACAAAACGTTGGCTCTTCAATTGAAGACCTTGTATATGGACCATGACTGTTGGACATTCGACGATGATTTCGAATGGCCGGAATTTGAGCTGTTCTATCCCGTGGGTCGGGCCGGTGACCGCAATCCGAAGGCGTCGGCCGCCGTGCCCCTCAACCTCATCAGCCGAAGTCACTACGTGAGCCCGGTCAAAAAGGTGGTAAAGAACCTCGTCCCCGAGTCAGTGAAATCTGTAATCAAGAAGGCATACAAATAGATTCGCTGCATGCGCTCAAGAACAACCGCGACAGTGTGATTAGATACCCACATCTGCGAGCCGGCGGCATCTCGTTGGCCCAGAAGCCATACAGGGGATGCTGATGCCGTCAGTAGCAGTCATCGGAACACGTGGTTACCCGAGTTATTACGGGGGTTTCGAGACGGCAGTCCGCAAGATTGCGCCCTACTTGGTAAATAGCGGCTGGGACGTCACGGTGTACGGGCGACGTGGGACCACACGTCCCGACGACGAAAGTATCGAAAGAGCTGTTACCACCCGGGTAACCCGTGGACTTGAAACCAGGAGTTTGAGCACGCTCTCGTACGGAATGACATCGACTCTTGATGCTGCCGTACGCCGGCCGGATGTCGCCCTTGTGATGAATGTCGCGAATGGCTACTTCCTGCCTCTACTCAAGGCCCGCCGTATTCCGACACTGGTGAACGTGGACGGAATCGAGTGGGAAAGAGGCAAATGGAGCCGACTGGCGCAACGCGTTTTTCGTATCGGCGCAGAATTCACTGCGCGGTTCGCGAGCGGCCTCGTCTTCGATTCGCACGCCATCGAAGCCTACTGGTCCCAAACGTTCGGAGTGGCGGGCACATATATTCCGTATGGTGGCGAAGTACCGCCCCCGCTGCCTCTACCCGAAGGTTTGGCACATCGAGGTTATGTGCTGCTGGTCGCGAGATTTGTCGCCGAAAACAGTGTGCCGGAGTTCTTCGAGGCGGTTCCTGCCATTGCTGCCCGTCACCCTGTGGTGATAGTCGGAAGTTCTGGATATGGAGGGGAGTTGGACGAAGCCGCCTCCATCCTTGCGGCAGACCATCCGTCAGTCTCGTGGCTTGGCCATGTGAGTAACGACGGTCTGCTCCTTTCGCTTTGGCAGCATGCTGGCGTGTATTTCCATGGCCACAGTGTCGGGGGCACCAATCCTGCACTGATTCAAGCGATGGCGGCTGGGGCGCCGATCGTGGCGAGAGACACGATCTATAACCGCGAGGTTCTCGGGCCCGCAGGCAATTTCGTGACGCCGGATTCGGACGCGATCGCAAAGTCGATACTGGGGTTGATGGAAACCAGTGTCGAGGAGCGTGAGGACGCCGGTCAGGCGAATGTCGAGCGAGCCAAACAGCATTACTCATGGGCACAGGTCTGCGCCGACTACGACCGTGCTCTCCGCGAGCTTGTCCGCCGTTAGAGGTGGGGTAGCGCGGTGATACCCTGCCCTTCATCGAGTGGCATTGGAGGACAAAGAGATTAGGGTGTTGAACAGTATTTCACCCGCCGCTGGTCACGTGTCCGTCGCCTTCCCGCCCCTCGTGAAGATGCCCTCGATACCAGTAGCTGAAAGGTCTTTCACAGATGTGCGCGGAGGGTTGGTGCCGTGATGAAGGTCGACGATGGGGTCATGGTCACGGGCAGTGCAGGATTCATCGGCACCGCCCTGACGACGCACCTTCGCGAAATCGGCCGTCCGGTCATTGGCCTCGACCGCGTCGCTGAGCCGGCCCCCGATGCGCTGCGTCTCGACCTGACAGTCCTGCGGGAAGACGACCTACCTCGACCGTGCCCGTCGACGATCATCCACCTCGCCGCCGTCTCCAAGGAACCTGGCAGTCCCTGGCGGGATTATTTCGCGAACAACGCAGAGGGCACCCGCCGCCTCTGCCGGGCGGCCGAACGGGCGGGTGTGCAGAACATCGTCTTCACGAGTTCGATGATGGCCTTCGCCCCTGGTCCCTGGAGACGAGCCGAGGACGACTTCCTCGATGCCGATACGGCATACGGTTGCAGCAAGGTGCAGGCGGAGGAAATCCTCCGAGCGTGGCAGGTTGCCGGGCCAGGGCGCCGTCTGCGCATCGTCCGCCCCGGCGTGGTTTTCGGCCCCGGCGATCAGGGCAACATGCGGCGTTTGATCCATGGCCTGAGTAGACGGCGCTTCGCCTACATCGGTCGTCAGGACACGGTGAAGAGTTGTATCTACCTCAAGGACATGTTGCGGCTGCTGGTCCAGCTCATCGATGACGACGGGCCGCACGACACTTACCACGCCGTGTACCCACAGCCGACCACGATCCGAGAGATCGTCGATGCCATCAACCGGGCGTGGGGCTGGAACCGACGACCGCCGACCGTTCCTTATCGCCTCGCTCTAGCGGCGGCGACGCCCTTCGGGCTGATCGATCCGCGGGGCGAACGTTTCGGCATTCATCCGCGGCGCATCCAGAAACTGCATCTCGATACCAACATCAGCTCGGACCGGTTGGCCGATATCGGCTTCGTCCAACAGTATTCGTTATCCGAGGCGTTTGCCGATTGGCGACGGGAATGCGGCGGGGGGCTGCCTCAATGAGGATCGGGCGCCAGCTGCGCCGCGACCTCAACACAAGATGATTCGGCTGTTCGCGACCGCGCTCGGTCTGGTCGCGTTGGCGGTCGGTGCCGCGGGATTGGTGGCCCGCTATCTGCCCGTGACGAACGAGGTCGTGCTCGTCGTCGCCGCGGCGGCGCCGTACCTCACAGTCGCGAGTCTGATCGCGCTGTT
Source organism: Mycolicibacterium moriokaense (assembly GCF_010726085.1). Taxonomy (NCBI): domain Bacteria; kingdom Bacillati; phylum Actinomycetota; class Actinomycetes; order Mycobacteriales; family Mycobacteriaceae; genus Mycobacterium; species Mycolicibacterium moriokaense. The sequence continues at coordinate 6,078,007 of NZ_AP022560.1, read as the reverse complement.
CATGTTCGTCGTATCGCGGCGCTGGGTGCTGACGATCGTTGCCGCCCTGCTGTGCGTGGTGATGATCGCCGTTCAGCTGCCGCGCTTCATCGGACCCGAGAAAGTGGGCGTGCCGAGTGTCGCCGTCAGGGTGGTGACGGCGAATCTTGGCCGGGGACACGCGGATCCGCGTGCCGTCACCGAACTAGCCGGCACGACGGCCGACGTGCTGGTGATCCAGGAGCTGACGCCGGAGGCCGCAACGGGGTTGTCCGGGGCGGGACTGGACGCGATTTTTCCGTATCGCGCGCTCAACCCCGCAGCGCGGAGTTCCGGGGTCGGGGTGTGGAGCAGGTATCCGATCATCGACTCCGCGCGCATCGACGCCTATGTGATGCCGATGCTGCGAGCGCGAATCCAGGTGCCGGGGGTGATGTTCCCGACGACTGTCCTGTCGGTGCACCTGGCCGCGCCGTGGGTTCAGTCGCTGCACTACTTCCGCGACGACGTCGCCAACTTCCCGGTCACGTTGCGTGAGCTGTCCCGCGAGGCCGGCTCGGGTGCGGTTATCGTGGCCGGTGATTTCAACTCGACGCTCGACATGCAGCCGTTCCGCAAGCTGCTCGCCGAGGGTTACCGCGACGCCGGTGAACAGGCCGGCGCGGGCCTGACCCGGACCTACCCGAGCAAGCCCTGGCGCAGGCCGGTGATCGGCATCGACCACGTGCTCGTCCACAACTGCTCCGCGTCCTCGGTGCGGACCGTCGCACTGCCCGGCTCCGACCATCGCGGGTTGGCAACGGTCATCGACGTCCCGGTGGATCCGACCGCGAGTTATCCGGTGGTCTGAGCACTCGGCGGGGCCGGACGCCCCGTGGTGCGGTAGATGCGGAACCGTTCGTCGCCCGTAGCGCCGTAGACGGAGTGCACCAGTGTGCCGAGGCCGGCACCGTCCGCCCACAGCGACGGATAGCGGATGTTCAACGCGTCCGCTTGGGAGATCGCCGGATTGCTCGCGACGATGTACTGCACGCCGAAGTCCCACGGCCGGTTCATCACCGCGGTGAAGTCGTAATCGCTTGTGATGACGAACTGTTTCGGGTTCTTCGACGCCAGCCAGACACCCCACGTGTTGAAGGTGTCCATCAGGACGGACCCCTCAGGCAGGTGCTTACGATCGAAGTATTGCGCCAACGAGCGGTCGTTGACCATCAGCCGTCGGTACCACTGTTCGGTGGGCGGATAGTCCTCGGGATAGATGAGCGACTTCAACCCATACTGCAACTGCTGGTTGCCGATCCGCTCGTTCGACATCGCCAGCACCGTCACGGGCAGTCCAACCGTCAGGGACGCGCACAGCAGTCCCGCACCCACTCGGCTCGGGATGCTGTCCGCCCGCCACCACGCGCGCGCAGCCCGCGCGGCAGAGGCAACGGGCTCCCAGGACGCCAACGCGATGCACACCACCAGCGGGACGGCGAGCAGATAGAAACGGAACCAGCCGAACGTGGTCGACGAGTATTGGCTCCACGCCGCGAAGGCCAGGATCGGGCCGAACGTGAAGACGGGGACCAGCGCATCGGCTTTCCTGCACAGTACTGCGAGCACCACCGCGCCCGCAGATGCCAGCCCGACGAACGGCTGCATCCCCAGTATTCGGGCGGAGATAACGACCCAGTCGTCGGAGGCGGCCTTCATATGCGGGCCCGCGCGTTCGGCGGCGGCGGCCACCTGACTTCCGTTGCCGTACTGCGACGTCAGCGTCGCGAACGCCTCACCGGAGACCACCCACCCGGTGAACGCCCATATCGCGAGTGCCGCCGCGAGGGGGAACAGCACGATGATCACGGCGAGAACCGCGGAGTTGAGCCGGTTGCCGCGTTCGGAACGGCGGAAGGCGATCACGGCGACCAAAAGGGCGGCGCCGCAGGCGGCGGCGACGATCTCGTACCGAGCCAGGTAGCCGACGCCCAAAGCGACTCCCGCCCAACCGAGATCGCCCACCCGCCGCTTGCTCACCCACTGCATCAAGTGACGGGCACACCACAGCACGCAGAACACCTGCGCGGCTTCGCTCATCCCGGAGGCGCCGTAGATGATGATCATGGGCTGCAGCGCGAAGCACGCCACTGCGAGCCAGCGCCATACGTCGCCGACGCCGCGGTCCAGCGCGATCCGCCGAACCATCACCGCCGCACCCGCCATGAACAGGGCGCTCTGCGCCACTCCGGCGAGCCCGTGCGTCTTCAGCTCCGGCCACCAGTGGCTGAGCTGCAGTACGGGCACTTCGACAAGGCTGGGCAGCGGGTTCCAGACGAATCCGATAGCGGAGAGGTGGGGGTGGCGACTCATCACCACATATCCGGCGTTGGCCACCCGGCTCGGCGCATCCGGGTCGAACATGTTGTACCGCAGAATGAGCACCGCACCGACGGCGAAGTAGAACGCGGTGAGGACCGCGAAAAGCGCGATGCCCCAACGCCTTGCCGGTGCCGTCATGGTGTCAGCTCCTGGCACGTCGCCGGACAACCACCCATATGGCCGCAGCGAGCACCGCGCAGCCGCCCAATCCGATCGTCGCCCAGGCCCACCACTTCCACGGGTCGCCTGGGTACTCGTTGACGAGGCCCCCGCCTTCGCGAACGGTGAGGTTCACCGTCTCGTAGGCCGCGCCGGTTGCGACGACGTCTCCGGTCAGCGAGGCCCACCGGTTCGGCAACGAACGGATGTATTCGAAGCTGGCGTCGACCAACGACCAGTCGCCGCTGCCGGACACGGCCAGCACAGTGCGGTCCTTGTCGGTGAATGCCTGCACGACACCCAGCGCGCCCTTCAGGTCGACGTCGGTGGACGTGGCTCCGGTGACCTCGACCGTGTTCGGACCGCCGGGTAGCAGCGGCGCTTTCATGTTCGCCTTGGCCAGTTCGTCGCTGCTGGTGACGGCGAGCAGCGGGGTGCTCGATGCGGCGGCGGCCGAGAAGGCGGTGAGCCGTGGCCGAAGCATCACCCCGGTGTGCTGTCCCATCAGGTTGATCGCCTGTGCGGCGTGCGGTAGGTGCTCGGGGCTGTCGATCGCGACGTCGAACTCCGGGGTGAACGCCATCGGCAGAATGGGGAACCCGCCCCGGTTGTGTGTGCCGGGGCTGACGGCCACCGTCGATGCGGGGTCGAGTGCGAACGTCATCCGGTCGTTCATCGGTGCGCATTCCTGGCGTGGCACGTACCGAAGTTCCATCGCCATACCGATATTCGAGGTGATCGACTCCGGCGGAATCTCACCGGTGAGGTCGAGGACGCCGGAGTTGTCCAGGGTGTGGGTGGCGACCACGGTGGAACCCGAACGGATGAGAATCGATCCCTCGCCGCCGCTGATGGGGGTGTACTTCGCCTTCAGGTGAATGGTGGCGTTACTGATGGACCCGACCCCGAACTCGCTGACATCGAATCCCGCGTAGAGCGTGCTGGTCCCGAGAACCGACGTCGAACCCGTCATGCCGAGCTGGCCGAATGTCTTGATGTTGGTCGACTGAGCCACATCGGTGCGGGCGGAAAGCACCACCGCAGAATCGGTTTGCGCCAGTCCGATGCGTCGGTCGGTGAGCAGGTCCACCTGCTGCATCAGTTCGTCACCGGTGCCGGTGATCGCCAACACGGCGTTGGGGGTGCCCGGGTTCTCGACCGCGATGCCCGCCTGTTCCCCGTCGCGCATGTCGATCACGCGCGTCAGCGGGCTGCCCGCCAACGGTGGGAACTCGGTGGTGGTGACCGTGATCCGCACGGGCATCGGACGGTAGACGCGAGTCAGGGCGGACACCAGATTGAGAGCGGCCTGCTGCTGGCTGCCGCTCGGGTGGGGACCGACGTTGATCAGGATCTGGTCGAGGTAGCCGGGCAGGAATCCGGCGACGGTGGTGGGGTCCGGGGGTGGGCCCGAGTACGTGGTCATGAGCTGGCTCAGGGTGAGCGAGGGCGGCACCGAGCAGCTGTTCGACGGCGGGTTGTTATCGCGCAGAATAAAACTCAGCGGTGCTCGGCCCTCGGTCACCTGTGCGGCGGTGATGTCGACCACGAACGGCGCCGTGGAGACGCCGACAGGCACGCCGATGCTGCCGAGCACGATGCCGCGGGAATCCATGACGTCGACGCGGCCGTCGATCACGTTGACGACCGATCCGATCTCGCCGGTCAGCAGCGCGGGGCCGATACCTTCCGGCACGGGAATCGATGTGTCGAACTTCTGGTTCGCACCGATCAGGTCCATCCGCTCTGGCAGGCCCAACTGTGTCCAGCTGATCGCCGGCGTCACGTTCGGTTCGACTGGTTCGACCACTTCGACTGGTTCGACTGGTTCGACCGGTTCGACCGGTTCGACCGGTTCGACTATGTCCGGCTGTGCCGACACGACAGGTCCGCCCGCGATCACCGTCTGGCCGACGACTGCGCCGGCGGCGACAACCGCCACGATCAGCGTCCGCGCGATCGCGTGCATCAGTTTCCTCCAGAGGTTGGGGTCGAGGCTGCCTGGTGGGTGAGACCATGCACCGTCTTCTCCCAGAAGAACGGCCGGAAAACGAACTGGTACAGGGCTTTCAACGCGGCAATCGACTGCAGCACCCAATACATGGGCGCCAGGAGCGCGGCCCACCACAGGTAGGGCTTGCCGAGTGCCTGGGTGGCGATCAGCCCGACGAAGACCGAAAGCGGTGCGCCGACGATGAACAGCGCCAGGCAGATGTAATAGGTGATCGGCGGGAAGAGCTCGGTCACGAATTGGGGCCTGCCGAGCACCCACACCACCATGATGAACCAGAAGACCAGGTTGATGGCGGCGGTCAGTGGCACTCCGCCGGTCATGTTGACCAGCCGCAGCGTCGCCTTGGTACCGACTGTCTTTCGCAGGTCGGCCGGTGTCCGCAGGTGGACCATCATGGTCTGCAGGTAACCCTTGTACCAACGGGACCGCTGCCTGATCCAGTTGACCACGTCAGAGTTGGCTTCCTCCAACGTGATCGAGTCGAGAATGAGTGTCCGGTAGCCGTGTCGGGCCAGGCGAACACCCAGGTCGGCATCCTCGGTGACGTTGAACTCGTCCCAGCCACCGATCTCGCGCCACACCCTGGTCGACATGTGGTTGGACGTTCCGCCCAGCGGCACCACGCACCGCAGCTCGTCGACGGCGGGCAACACGACTCCGAACCACTGGTCATACTCCAGCGAAAACCACCGGGTGAGCAGGTTCTGGCGCTCGTTGAAGTACGCGAGCCGCGCCTGCAGGCAGCCCACGTCGGGTGGGGTGCGGCGGAAAGCGACGACCGCGCGTCGCAGCTGCAGGGGGTCGGGAATGTCCTCGGCGTCGTAGATCGTCACCAGCTCGCCCCGCAGATCGGGCAGAGACATACCGTAGTTGCACGCCTTGGGCTTCGTCTTGGGCAGGCTGTGGGGCACCAGGACGATCCGCACGGAACGCAGGTCCGCATCGAAAAGTGCGTTCTGCGTGGCGATATCGTCCTCTTCCACCAGCAGCAGGATCTCGAGCTTGTCGCTCGGGTAGTCGAGCTTGCCCACGCCATTGATGAGATTGGAGACGATGGCCGGTTCGTCGTAGACGGGCAGCAGGACGGTGTAGACCGGCAGTTCCCCGTCGGTCAGCATCCTCGCCTCGTCGTCGCTGACGCGGATCAGGGCCGAGGACTTCAGACCCCTGAGCACGAGATAGTTGCGGTCGATCGTCGAGCAGAGATACAGCAGCGCGATCGACCCGGTGATCAGCGGGGGTATGTCGTGCGGCCAGAAGATGATGACGGTGATGAGCACCGCCGCCAGGATGGCGAGGATGATCAGCGAGGTGCGCCCGAGCAGTGTGCGTGCCGACATGTGCGCCGGCAGCACAACCGCTTCGGACGTCTCAGACACCGGTGTCTGATGGGGGTTCGGGGCCGGACGAGTTCTTCAACAGTTCGATGACCTGGTCCGCGCGTTCGACGACGAGGGGGTCCACCTGACCGGTGCCGTCGGGCTGCTGGCGGGCCAACCACAGCGCCGGTTTCAGTGACATGTCGAGAAACGACAGCTCTTGCGGGGTCGGCGGAGGTGCATCGGTGTTAGGTGCCTGATTGACGATGACGGTGACACGTTGATGAGCGGTGCCGGTATCCCACAGCCAGGTGACGGCGTACCAGTCGACCGCGTTGGCGTCGGTCGTGGCATCGGCGTTGCTGTGGATGATGCGCGCACCGGCGGGCATCGCTTCGCCTGTCGCCGACTGGTATTCGAGTGGTCTGCTGCTCGGATACCAGACCATGTGGTCGAGATCCCGGAGCGTCGAGGGCTGCCGGGCGGTGAGGACATCGACGGCTGCCGCCGGCATGCCGGCCGCCGCGGGCACGGTATAGCGGACCAGTGTGGCGTCATGGCCGGCGAACCTCGTGATGAACGGGAACGTCTCCGGCGCACCGAGTCCGGCGCGTTGCACCCAATCAGCCGCGGCTTGCGTGGCGTCCATGCCCCGCGCGTGTGGCGGATTGACCACCAGCAGCGCCACGGCCATCAGCACCAGCGGCACCAGCGACAGCGGTGAGCGGCGCGGCAGGTTGGGCCGGGTGGTTGTCATGGTGGTCTCGTGGTTTGCGCCGGCCCGCAACAACATCACCACCGTGACGATGACGGGCACGATGCCCGCGACGAGCACGACCGTGGCGGCGAGGCTGAGGTGATCGCCCAGCATCAGTGTCAGCGCGACCGCGGTGGCCAGGCATACGAGGGTGGCCAACGTGCGGTGGCCGAGCGGTGCGCGGCGCCCGGCGAGAAACACGGCGACGGCCCCGACAACGGCTGTCAGCAATGCGATCGTGGTATCGGACCCGCCGAAGGCGGCCGCCGTCATGAGAAACGGCAGCGGGCTGACGCAGCACAACGCGAACAGCCACATCTGCCACATCTGCACGACGTACCGAACTCCGAGCATGATCGCGAACAGGCACGCGGTCCAGAGGATGACGCCGAACAGGTTCAGCTGCCACAGCGTCGCCAAGGTCGGCGTCCGATGCTGTAACAGGTGAAGTCCGGTGAAGCCGAGGATCCCGACCAGGACGGCGACTATCCAGTCCGACTCACCATCGCTAATGCCCCGCGGTGGTTGCCGGTATCCGGTGGCGATGACGGCCATGTGGATGGGCAGGACAACCAGGAGTATCGCCCGCGAACCCGTCAATGCGTGGCCGATCACCTCTGCGATCGCGAAGGCATAGGCCCCGAACGCCAGGGCGCCGACGAACGCGAGGCGGGGCCAGTATCGCTGCGTGAGGGGTATCGACGGGGGTGGTGGTGGCTCATCAACCAGAACAAACGGGCGCACGGAAGCGGCGAGCGTCGTTTCCAAGATTCACCTTTGAACAGCCCCCCGACGGGCAGTCAGTTACGCTATTTGCCGCAGCAACAAGATCGCTGATAACGGCTTTAAGCTTCCAAGAACAGTACCAGCAAATTCCGGAACTTGGCGTGGCGTATGACCAATATCACATGTGCATTGATTACTCGGAGCCTCGCAGCGGATAAACCGCAGCGTGCTAGGCGTGTCACCCGGCCCCCGAGGCCGTACGCGATCAAGATCGTAAACGACATTGGCGCTCAGTGCAGTCCAACCGGCCGATGACCGAGCGTGTCCTAGGCTCGACACGTGCCCGCCAAGCCGAATTCCGGGATCTACATCGCTTCACCCGAGGGCGACACGGGTAAGTCGACGATCGCGCTGGGAATTCTGCATCGATTGGCGGCGACGGTGGCAAAGGTCGGCGTGTTCCGGCCGATCACCCGCCTCGGCGAGGAGCGCGACTACATCCTCGAGCTCCTGCTCTCCCAGGCGACAGCGGGGCTGTCCTATGAGGAGTGCGTCGGAGTCAGTTACCAGCAGCTGCACGAAGACCCCGACTCCGCCATCGGTGACATCGTCGACCGCTACCACCGGGTGGCCGACCAGTGCGACGCGGTCCTCATCGTCGGCAGCGACTACACCGACGTCGCCGCACCCAGCGAGCTGTCGACCAACGCGCGCATCGCGGCCAATCTCGGTGCACCCGTCGTCCTGGCGGTGAAAGCCAAGGACCGCAGCCCCGAGCAGGTCGCGCAGATCACCGACGTCTGTCTGGCCGAGATCCGTGCCCAGCACGCGCACACCGCGGCGGTGGTGGCCAACCGCTGCGACCCGAGCGCGATGGCAGCCGTCGCGGCGGCGCTCGAGCCGTTCGGCCCGAAGTGCTACGTGCTACCCGAGGAACCGCTGTTGGTCGCCCCGTCGGTCGCCGAGCTACAGGTAGCCGTCGAGGGCACCGTGATCGCGGGCGATCCCGCGCTGCTGTCACGCGAGGCGATGCATGTGCTGGTGGCGGGCATGACCGCCGAGCACGTGCTCGAGCGGCTCAAGGAAGGCGTGGCCGTCATCACGGCCGGCGACCGCTCCGACGTCGTCCTCGCCGTCGTGAGTGCCCATGCCGCAGCGGGCTTTCCGTCGCTGAGCTGCCTCATCCTCAATGGCGGACTGGAGCTGCACCCGTCGATCGCATCGCTGGTGTCCGGGCTGGACCTGCGAGTGCCGATCATCGCGACGAGGTTCGGCACCTTCGAGACGGCCAGCCGGGTGGCGGCGACGCGGGGCCGGGTCACGGCCACCTCGCTGCGCAAGATCGACACCGCGCTCGCGCTGATGGAGGAGTACGTCGACACCGCGGATCTACTGGCGCAGTTGAGCATTGCGATTCCGTCGGTGGTGACCCCGCAGATGTTCACCTACCAGCTGCTGGACTGGGCGCGCTCGGACCGCAAGCACATTGTGCTGCCGGAGGGCGACGACGATCGCATCCTCACCGCGGCGGGCCGCCTGCTTGCGCGCGGCGTCGCCGATCTGACCATCCTCGGCGAGGAAGCCCGGATCCGGGCGCGCGCAGCCGAACTCGGCCTCGACCTGTCGTCGGCAACGGTACTCAACCCGCAGACCAGCGAGCTCTGTGACCAGTTCGCCGAACAGTACGCAGAACTCCGAAAGCGCAAGGGGGTGACGGTCGAGCAGGCCCGCGAGATCATCCACGACGTGTCGTACTTCGGCACCATGTTGGTGCACAACGACATGGTGGACGGCATGGTGTCGGGCGCCAGGCACACCACCGCCCACACCGTGCGGCCCGCGTTCGAGATCATCAAGACGCTGCCCGACGTATCGACGGTGTCGAGCATCTTCCTGATGTGCCTGTCGGACCGCGTACTCGCCTACGGCGACTGCGCGATCGTGCCGGATCCGACGGCCGAACAGCTCGCCGACATCGCGATCTCCTCGGCACGCACCGCAGCCAGGTTTGGCATCGACCCGCGCGTCGCCATGCTGTCGTATTCGACCGGCACCAGCGGAACCGGCGCGGATGTCGACAAGGTCAGGACCGCAACGGAACTCGTACGCCAGCGGGAACCCGACCTGTTGGTCGACGGGCCGATCCAGTACGACGCCGCGGTCGAACCGTCGGTGGCCAAGACGAAGATGCCCGACTCCAAGGTCGCCGGGCGTGCGACCGTGTTGATCTTCCCCGACCTCAACACGGGCAACAACACCTACAAGGCGGTGCAGCGAAGCGCGGGCGCGATCGCGATCGGACCGGTCCTGCAGGGCCTGAGGAAACCAGTGAACGATCTGTCGAGGGGTGCATTGGTCGAGGACATCGTGAACACCGTTGCCATCACCGCGATCCAGGCGCAGGCCCTATGAACCGCGTGCTGGTCGTCAACTCCGGGTCCTCGTCGTTGAAATACGCGGTCGTCGATGCGGATTCGGGCGACACCATCGCCGACGGCATCGTCGAGCGCATCGGAGAAGAGGACGGGGGAGTCCCCGATCACGCCGCCGCACTGCAGGCCGCCTTCGACGAGCTGGACGACGACATGACCGGACTGGTCGCGGTGGGGCACCGGGTGGTGCACGGCGGGCCGGACCTGTACGAGCCCACGCTCGTGGATGACGCCGTGGTAGCCAGGATCGACGAGCTATCTCCGCTTGCGCCGCTGCACAATCCGCCCGCGCTGCTCGGCATCGAGGTCGCGCGCCGCGCACTTCCCGACCTGCCGCACATCGCCGTGTTCGACACCGCCTTCTTCCATGACCTGCCGCCGGCGGCGGCGACCTATGCGATCGACCGTGATCTCGCCGCCAAGTGGGGCATTCGGCGGTACGGCTTCCACGGCACCTCGCACCAGTACGTCAGCGAGCAGGCGGCCGAATTCCTTGGCGCCCCACTGGATTCGCTACGCCAGATCGTGCTGCACCTCGGCAACGGCGCATCGGCATCGGTGATCGTCGGCGGCCGGCCGGTGGAGACATCGATGGGTCTGACGCCGATGGAGGGCCTGGTGATGGGCACGCGCTCGGGCGACCTCGACCCCGGGATCTACGCCTATCTGTGGCGCACCGCGAAGATGAGCGTCGACGACATCGAGTCGATGCTCAACCGGCGCTCCGGGATGCTGGGTCTCGGCGGCCACATCGACTTCCGCGTGGTCCATCGGCAGATCGCATCAGGTGATGCGGCAGCACAATTGGCCTACGACGTGTACATCCACCGGCTGCGCAAGTACATCGGCGCCTACCTCGCCGTGCTGGGCACCGCCGACGTCATCACCTTCACCGCGGGTGTCGGCGAGAACGACGCCGCCGTCCGGCGCGACGCACTGAGCGGCATGACCGCATTGGGTGTCGAACTCGACGAACAACTCAACGCCGACCCCCGCAGGGAGGCGCGCCGGATTTCGACGGACGATTCGGCCACCACGGTGCTGGTGATTCCCACCGACGAAGAACTGGCGATCGCCCGAGCCTGCGTGTCGCTGCTTACGAACCGGAGTTGAGCAGTGACAGCGACCGCTCGAGCGGTAGCACTCCTTCGGGATCGCAGATCTCGAGCAACCGGCGCACCTGCCGTCCTGCCTGCAACACCCAGGTGGCGTCGGCACCACAGCAGATCACGTTGATGTTGTGCAGCGCCGCGAATCCGGCGGTGCCCAGAAAGTCGACCAACCGCAGGTCGACGACGAGGTGCGTGGCACCCGCGATATGACGTTGGACGTAGTTGGCGAGCTCCCGGCTGTTCGACGCGTCCACCTCACCCTCGACAGTGACGGTGACCGTCGACGGTGCGTCAAAGTGGGCGGTGAAGATCGCGCGGTGGTGCACCTCGCGCCTGCCGATTGACTCGGGGTCCGGCCGGAATACCCGGGAGGTGCTTGTGCTCATGATCGGCTCCTCAGTCGAACTGATTCGCTCACCAGTTAGGCTGGAAACTCAACCTGGCCTGCACGCTACTACGAATTCCGTGCCTTGACTATGGCAGGTTGATGAGGGAATTTGCCTCCGACGGCCGGGGGACACGTCGAAGGGCGACGGATTTCGTAGCAAACGTCTCAGAACGTGGAAGTCGGGCGCACGCTGTTGGCCAGATCGACCAGCGCGTAGCGGTGCGCCTGGGTGGGCGCGACGCGCGCAAGGGCGCGCAGCGACGCCTCGACGCCGAGCTGAAGCCCGTGCTCGGTGAACGGGAAGCCGAGGATGTGGTTGGTGCTCGCTGTGTTGTCCGCCAGCCAGTCCATCGCGGTGCCGAGGACCAGCGCGCGGATCTGCAGCACCCGCGGCTCGGTGTCGGGCAACGCCTCGACGCGACGGGCCGCGTCGCGGATGTGTTGTTCGGTGATCTCGTTGGTCGAGCGCCCGGACAGCAGCGTCACGGCGCTGGTCAGTCGCGCGGTGGTGAAGTGCCGTGACATCACGGGCACCTGGTCCAGGGTCCGGACGGCGGCGTCACGGTCGCCTGCCGCCGACTCCGAGCGCGCCAGGCCGAACCCGGCCGAGATGACGCCGTTGTCGGTGGACCACACGGTGTCGTAGAACTTGCGCTGCGGACCTTCGTCGACCTCGGCACCCGCGAGTTCCGCAGTGGCGGCCAGCGCGAGTTTGGGCGCCAGCTCACCCGGCAGGGTATCGAGCACCTCGGTGAAATACTTTGTGGCGGAGTCGTAGTCGGCAGTCAGCAGCGCCGCCACGGCGCGGAACCACACCAGTCGCCAGCGCCAGCCGACGCGCTCCGCCAGATCGTCGAGCTTGCGGGTGGCCTTGGCGACGTCGCCGAGGTCCAGCAGCGCGCGTACCTCCATCAGCGGCAGGTCGATCGACTCCGACAGGTCGATGCCCTCCGTATCAAGCGCACCATGTCGTATGGCGCGCAACGAATCCAGCGTCTGCACGGGCTGCGACAGCACGGTCGCCGACAACACCGTCGCGCCGACATCGGTCGGGTCGAGCAGGGGTACCGGCAGGGCCTTGACGATCTCCTGCGCGGTCAAGCGCTCCGAGTGCACCTGGCCGTCGAGGTAGACGTCGGTGTGCGCGAGCAGCAGGTCAACGCCGAACGTCGAACGCGAAGGGGAGAACACCGTCGAAAGACCGGGCCGGGGAACCCCGGTGTCCTTGGCGACGACCTCGCGCAGGACGCCGAGCAGCTGACTCGTCATCTCCTCTGCGCTGGCGAATCTCCTGCGCGGATCCGGATCGATCGCGCGGCGCAACAGCCTCGCGTACGAGTCGTATTCCGCGAGCACCGGATCGTCCTCTGGCAGGCCGTCGATGTATCGGCCCTTGCGGGTGCGCATGTTCAGCGTCAGCCCCGCCAGGGTGCGGCCGACGGTGTAGATGTCGGTCGCGACCGTCGGCCCGGTGCGCACGATCTCCGGGGCCTGGTAGCCGGGAGTGCCGTAGAGGTACCCGAACGAGTTGATGGTGGACACCGCACCGAGGTCGATCAGCTTGAGCTGCTCCTCGGTGATCATGATGTTCTCGGGTTTCAGGTCGTTGTACGCAAGCCCGATCGAGTGCAGATAGCCCAGGGCGGGCAGGATTTCGAGCATGTAGCCGATGGCCTGGGCGACCGGCACCTTCTCGCCCTTGGCCTGCTTGAGCGACGTGCCGCCGACGTACTCCATCACGATGTAGCCGACCGGGTTGCCGTGCTTGTCCGCGTGCTCGACGAAGTTGTAGATCTTCACGATCCCCGGATGGGTGACCTCGGCGAGGAACCGGCGTTCCTGCATCGCGATCTTCTGCGCCTCGGCATCACCGGAGTGCACCAAACCCTTGAGCACGACCGGTCGTTCGTTGACGTTGTGGTCGAGCGCCATGTACACCCAGCCGAGTCCGCCGTGGGCGATGCACCCCTTGATCTCGTACTGGTCGGCCACCATGTCGCCCGGGCTCAGCTGCGGCAGAAAGGAATACGCGCTTCCGCAGTGCGGGCACCAGCCCTCGGACAGCGCCTCACCGTCCTCGGTGGAGCGGCCGACGGGGCGGCCACAGTTCCAGCAGAACCGCTTCGACTCGGCGACCACCGGATTGCTCATCAACGCCTCGAGCGGATCCTTCGCCTGCACGCGAGGGATCTCCACGAGGCCGCCGCCGAGACGGCGTGTCCGCGACAGCGCCCGCGTCACGGTCGTGTGGTCATGCGGTTCGGTGTCGCCGGTGCCGACGGACAAGCCCTCGGAGTCATCGTCGAAGTGCGGACGGAAGACCGCCTGGGTCGCCATCGGTCGCAGGGTGGCGGCGCTGTCCTCCATCTCGTCGAGGGTGGCCGGTTGGGTTCCCGGTCCGGCCTCGTCGAATTCCTCAGACTGTGGTTCGGCCATCAGCCCGAATACCTTGCCACTGGTGGTGCCGGCGCGGGTCCGAGCACCGTTAACCACTTGCGGTACAACGTATTCCACGTGCCGTCGCGCCGGATTCGCTCGAGGGTGCCGTTGACGAAGCGCACCAGCCCGGTGTTCTGCAGGTTGATGCCGATGCCGTAGGGCTCCTCGTTGAGGCTGGGCCCGACGATGTGCAGGTACGGATCCTGCGCCACGAGCCCGGCCAGGATGGAGTCGTCGGTGCTGACCGCGTCGGCCTGCCGCTGCTGCACCGCGACCAGGCAGTCCGCCCAGGCGACGACGCCGACGATGATCGGTGGCGGAGTGATCTCCTGGATCCGCCGCATCGACGTCGTGCCCTTCGCGACGCACACCCGCTTACCGGACAGGTCCGACGGCTCCGAGATCGCCGAGTCGCGTGGCGCCAGGATCCGCTGGTTGGCGTTGAAGTAGACCGTGGAGAAGTTGACCAGCTTCTTGCGCTCGCACGTGATCGTCATCGTCTTGACGACGACGTCCACCTGGTTGTTCTGTAGCCCGGCGATCCGGTCGGCCGACGACAGGATGCGGTACTCCACCTGTGACGGGGTGCCGAAGATGTCGCGTGCGATCTCCCCGGCGATGTCGACGTCGAAACCCGTGATTTCACCCGTGATCGGGTCGCGGAAGGAGAACAGGTTGCTGCCGATGTCGAGTCCGACGATCAACCGTCCGCGGCTGCGGATGTTCTCCACCGCGGCGTCCGCGTCGGCCCGGTTCGTGAACGGCCGCAGGCTCGCGGTGCGATCGCACTCGTCGGCGGTCGTGGGCACCCGCACCGGCTCGGGCGGCATCTCCTCCATGCCCGCCGGTGTCGGCGGGGCCAGTGTGACGCCGGGCAGCTGCGCCACCGACGACGCCTGCGCACAACCCGCCACCACCGCCGCCGCGGCGACGATGGCAACGAGCTTCTTCGTCATCACCGGTACTCACTCAGTCTCGGCCACAGTCCCAACGCCACCGCCAACGCGGCCACGACGGACAGCACCGCCGTACCGACGGTAGCGCCGGAGAGCACTCGGTGGGCGTTGATGATGTCGCTGCGCAGCTGACTGCGGCTTTCCTCGATGCCCTTGCCGAGCGCGTCGTCGAGCTTGTTGAACGCGGGCGTCGAGTCGTCTTCGCCGGTGCCGAGCGCCACCTGGGTCGCGGCCTGGTAGTTACCGACCGCGATGTAGGCGTTGATCCGGTCGTCGGCCGCGCGCCAGCGCTTGAGCAGTTGTTCGGCGTCGGCGAGGTCGGTCTTGTCGATCACGTCCTCGCGGGCGAGGTAGTCCGCCAGCTGCTGCTGCATCTCGTCGATGCGCTGGTAGTAGGACTGCTTACGGACATCCTCGTCGCCGCGGCGAATCAGCGACAGCGTCTCGTCGGCGCGGGCCTGCTGTGCGGTGATCGCAAGGTTGGTGACGGTCTTGAGGGATTCGGCCGCAGTGTCTTTCGCGTTGCGACTGTCGGCGGTGGAGATGATCAGCGCGGTACCCACCCACACCAGCATGATCAGCACCGCGAGCCCGCCCGCGATGAAACCGATGTTGATCCGCCGCCTGGTCCGCCGGGCCAGCCACCGATTGGCGAAGAGGCCGAACAGCAGCGTGGCGAGCACGATGAGGATCACCGGGCCCGGAATCCGTGTCGACGCAGTGGTCTCCTTGTCCACCCGGGCCGACGTCTCCTCGTAGAGCCGCTGCGCCTCGGGCAGGATCCGGGCCTGCATCAACGCCGACGCCTCGGACAGGTATGAGGAGCCGACCGGATTTCCGGCGCGGTTGTTCGTGCGCGCCGTCTCGACCAGCCCGGTGTACACCGACAGTTCGGCGTTGACCCGGCCGAGCAATTGCACCAGCTGCTCGTCGGTGAGCCCGCTCGAGGCCCGCGTGACGGCCACCGAGGCATCGGTGATCGCCTGCTCGTAGCGCTGCCGGACATCGCGCGGTTCGGCGCCGGCGATGAACGCCGTCGCCGCGGCGGCATCGGCCACCGACAGCGTGGTGTAGAGCTGTCCGGCGGCGAACGCCAACGGTTCGGTGTGGTTTAGAACGGTGGTCAGCGCCTCTTGCCGGTCGTTGATGGTGGTCGAGGTGGCAAACGCGCTCGCGATCACGAGGGCGGACAGGACGACGCCGATGCTCAGGATCCGTCCAGGGGTAGTCCAGAGGAACCACCAGCGTGGGTGCGCTGGTGTTGTGGGCGACCGTGACGCGAGTGGCTCGGTCGACGGGTGCGCCAGCTCCACAGTCACAAGTGCACGGACTCCAATTTTTCTATCCGGCTGATGCTCTTCTGGCTATCGTTCCTGACCGCTTTCCACTCTATAAAAAAATCCTAAGAGCTTCATCGAACACGCTCGTCCGTATTCTTGACGCGTGCGCGGCGATGGCGACGGTTGGGTGGTGTCCGACACCGGCGCGTGGTTCTGGGGTAAACACGGCGCGGCCGGTCTGCTGCTGCGCGCCCCGCACCACGCCGGCTCGGCGGCAGTGTTGTTACAACACCGCGCGGCGTGGAGCCATCAGGGCGGAACATGGGGTCTGCCGGGTGGCGCGAGGGACAGCCACGAGACTGTCGAGGAGGCCGCCATAAGGGAGGCCCGGGAGGAAGCCGGGCTTTCCGCGGACCAGGTGACCGTGCGGACCAAGGTGGTCACCAAAGAGGTCTTCGGTAAGGACAACGCGTACTGGAGCTACACGACCGTCATCGCCGACGCCCCCGAACAGTTGGTGACCACCCCTAATCGGGAGAGCGCCGAACTCCGCTGGGTCGCCGAGGACGAGGTCGCCGATTTGCCGTTGCATCCCGGCTTCGCCGCCAGCTGGGCGCGGTTGCGCACGGAATCCGCGGCAATTCCGCTGCTGGTCAACAAGCGGCTCTGAGCTCGTCCTTCAACAACCGCGCCGCCGCTTGCGGATCGTCGGCGGCGGTGATCGCGCGCACCACGACGACCCGGCGCGCCCCGGCCGCGACCACCTCGGGCAGCCGCGCCGCATCGATCCCGCCGATGGCGAACCAGGGCTTCTCCGTTGCCGACTGCGCCGCCGTGCGCACCAGGTCGAGGCCGGGCGCCGGCCGGCCGGGCTTTGTGGGCGTGGGCCAGCAGGGCCCCACACAGAAGTAGTCGACGTCCTCGCTGATCGCCGAGGCGACCTGGGCCTCGTCGTGGGTGGACCGGCCGATCACCGGGCCCGAACCGATGATTCGGCGCGCGACTGTGAGCGGCAGGTCGTCCTGGCCGAGGTGCAGCATGTCGGCGTCCGCGGCCAGTGCGATGTCCGCCCTGTCGTTCACCGCCAGCAGCGCGCCGTGGCGCCGCGCCGCATCGGCGAGGACGGCCAGCGCCTCGAGTTCTTCGCGCGCCTCGAGGGGACCGTACTGCTGCTCACCCGGCGAGCCCTTGTCGCGTAACTGGATGATGTCGACGCCGCCGGCCAGCGCCGCCTCGGCGAACTCGGCGAGGTCACCACGCTCACGACGGGCGTCGGTACACAGGTAGAGCGACGCGGTCGCCAGGCGTTCACGGGGTTGCACACCGCGACGGTAGCGACCGGGTCGGGGATTGGCGTAGCCGACTACGCTATCTGCGCCGCGGCAGCCTCGGGATGGTCTGGGTATGACCAAGATCGGCAAACACGCAGTGGTACTCGGGGCGAGCATGGGCGGGCTGGTGGCTGCGCGCGTGCTGGCCGAACACTACGAATCGGTGACCGTTGTCGAACGCGACGTGCTTCCGCACGGTGCGGACAACCGGCGCGGCGTCCCGCAGGGGCGGCACGGTCACGCACTTCTGGGGCGCGGGTTGGCGACACTCTCGGAGTTCTTCCCCGGGTTCGCCGACGACCTCACCGCCGCGGGCGTCCCTTCCCTGGACTACCGCGACATGTCCGAGGCGTACCTGCGATTCGGAAGCCACCTCATTCCGCGCACCGGCGGCTTCGCCAACGTCCCGCCGTCGTTCATACCGAGTCGGCCGTTGCTGGAAAGCCTTGTTCGGCAACGACTTCAGGAATTCAGCAATGTGGAACTCCTGGACGGTCACGACATCGTCGAGCTGACGACGAGCGCCGATACGAACAGCGTCACGGGGGCGCGCGTCAAAGCGCACGACGGCGGCAGGGAAGACGTGCTTGAAGCCGATCTGGTCGTCGACGCAACCGGACGTGCCGCACGCACACCGGCTCTGCTGGAGGCGCTGGGCTATGACCGGCCGCCCGAGCAGAGCATCAAGGTCCGGGTTTCGTATTCGAGCAAGCTGTTTCGGCTGCCGCCGGGCAGCCTGCACGAGAAGACCGTGCTGATCGGTCCCGTCCCCGGCAGGCCGTACGGCATGGTGCTGCTCGGCTACGAGAACGACACCTGGATGTTGACCCTCGTCGGCATCGCCGGATACACACCGCCGGACGCACCGGATGAGGTGATCGAATTCGTGGCGCGTCTGGCGCCCCGCCACGTGGTCGACGTGCTTGCGACCGGCGAAGCGCTCACCGAGCCGTGTCGCTTCGGCTATCCCGAGAGCCGGTGGCGTCGGTACGACAAGCTGCGCCGGTTCCCCGACGGCCTGGTGGTTCTCGGGGACGCGATGTGCAGCTTCAACCCGATCTACGGGCAGGGCATGACGGTGGCGCTGCTGCAGGCCGAGGCGCTCGACCGGTGTCTGCAGAACGGTCCGATCGACCTGCCGCGCCGCTACTTCCGTGCGGCGGCCAAACCCATCGGGGTCGCCTGGCAGTTCGCGGCGGGCGCCGACCTCAATCTGCCGGAGATCGAGGGGCGCCGGTCGTTGGCGGTGCGGCTGACGAACGCCTACGCCGATCGGCTGCAGGCGGCCGGGGAGTACGACGTCGACGTCGCCGGGCAGTTCCTGCGGGTGGTGGGGCTGATCGATCCCCCCGCGCGGCTGCTGCGCCCGCGGATGCTGCTGCGTACGGCCATGCACCGGCGGCGCCCGACGGCGCTGCAGGAAGCGGAGGTGCTGACCCCGTCCTAGTAGTCTGGGAAGCTGACACGGGAGTCCCGGGACCGGGGACTGAGAGTGGGCACGCCCTGCCCTTACCGTCGCACCTGATCCGGGTCATGCCGGCGAAGGGAGGGGTAGTGGACTCAGGCGCAACGGGCGCGCGGGCCAAGGGCACCGTCGCCGTCGTCGGCGGCGGCGTCATCGGGCTGTCGGTGGCCCGGCGGGCGGCGCTCGACGGTTGGTCGGTGCACGTACACCGCAGCGACGAGAACGGCGCGTCGTGGGTGGCGGGCGGCATGCTCGCCCCGCACAGCGAGGGCTGGCCCGGAGAGGAACGACTGCTGCGACTGGGCCTGGCATCGCTGGCCCTGTGGAATCAAGAGGGGCCGGGGGCATTCCTCGACGGACTTCCCGAGGCCGTCGTCACCGCGCGCGAATCGCTGGTCGTCGCCGTCGACAGAGCCGACGCCGCCGACCTGAAGACCGTCGGGGAGTGGTTGGCCGCACAGGGCCACCCCGTCGCGCTGACCACCGCCGCGCGCGAGATCGAACCACTGCTCGCACAGGGTATTCGGCACGGCTTCCGCGCCGAAACCGAACTGGCGGTGGACAACCGGATGCTCGTCGACGCGCTTGTCGCGGAGTGTGAACGGCTCGGGGTCGGTTGGGCGCCACCGGTCGGCAAGCTGGCGCAGGTGCGCGCCGACGTCGTGGTGATCGCCAACGGCATCGATGCTCCCTCGCTGTGGCCCGGACTCCCGATCCGTCCGGTGAAGGGTGAGGTGCTCCGGCTGCGTTGGCGCCGGGGATGTATGCCGGTGCCGCAGCGCGTGATTCGCGCCCGAGTGCACGGCCGCCAGGTGTACCTGGTGCCGCGCCACGACGGTGTGGTGGTCGGCGCCACGCAGTACGAACACGGTCGGGACACCGCTCCCGCCGTCACCGGGGTCCGTGAACTGCTCGACGACGCCTGCACCGTGATGCCCTCACTCGGCGAGTACGAATTCGCCGAATGCGCAGCCGGGCTGCGTCCGATGACCCCGGACGGACTGCCCGTCGTCGGCCGGCTCGACGAGCGCACACTGGTCGCGGGCGGGCACGGCCGCAACGGATTTCTGTTGGCGCCGTGGACGGCGGAGGCAATCGTCGGTGAGCTCAACGGTGTGCCGTTGGCCGAAGCTGATCTGGTGGGAGCGCGATGAAAGTCACCGTGAACGACGAAGCGGTAGAGATCGACGAAACGACGACCGTCGCCGCGTTGTTGGACCGGCTCGGATTTCCCGAGAAGGGTATTGCGGTCGCCGTGGACTGGTCGGTGCTGCCAAGGTCGGAGTGGGAGACGACGCTCGCCGACGGCGCGCGGGTCGAGGTGGTGACGGCGGTGCAGGGTGGTTGACACGAAACTGACGATCGCCGGGCGCGAGTTCGGCTCGCGCCTGATCCTCGGCACCGGCGGTGCGGCCAACCTCACGGTGCTCGAGGAGGCGCTGGTGGCCTCGGGCACCGAGCTGACCACCGTCGCAATGCGCCGCGTCGACAGCGAGGGCGGCACCGGTGTGCTGGATCTGCTGAACCGGCTGGGCATCACGCTGTTGCCCAACACCGCAGGCTGCCGCGGCGCCGCCGAGGCGGTGCTGACCGCGCAGCTCGCCCGCGAGGCGCTGCAGACCGACTGGGTGAAGCTCGAGGTCATCGCAGACGAGCGCACGCTGCTGCCGGACGCCGTCGAATTGATAAGGGCTGCAGAGCAGTTGGTCGACGACGGGTTCGTCGTGTTGCCCTACACCAACGACGACCCGGTACTGGCGCGTCGGCTCGAGGACACCGGATGCGCGGCCGTGATGCCGTTGGGCTCGCCGATCGGCACCGGGCTGGGCATCGCCAACCCGCACAACATCGAGATGATCGTCGAGCACGCCTCGGTGCCCGTGATACTCGACGCGGGCATCGGCACCGCCAGCGATGCGACGCTGGCGATGGAGTTGGGTTGCGACGCAGTGCTTCTCGCGACCGCAGTCACCCGGGCCGCCGACCCGCCGGCGATGGCCTCGGCGATGGCCTCCGCCGTCACCGCCGGATACCTGGCCAGGCGGGCGGGGCGGATCCCGAAGCGGTTCTGGGCGCAGGCGTCGAGCCCCTCCCTGTGACCCGATGAAACGGTATGTGGCACTCGGCAGTTCGATGGCTGCCGGACCGGGTATCCGGCCGCGCGCCGACGGCTCACCGTTCTTCGCGGGTCGTTCGGCGCGCAACTATCCGCATCTGGTGGCAGAGCGGTTGGGGCTCGAACTCGTCGACGTGACGTACTCCGGGGCCACCACCGCAGATCGGGGCGCTCGACGGGACCGAGGATCTGGTCACGGTGACCATCGGCGGCAACGACGTCGGCTACGTGCCGCTGCTGTTCGCGGCGGGGCTACCGCGGGTCCTGCGTGCCCTGCCGGTGCTCGGCGGCCGGTTCGACACCGCCACGATCGATCGTGCTCTGGCCGAGGTCGCGGATGCGCTGAGAGACGTCGGACGCGCCGTGCGTACCCGTGCACCCGCGGCCCGGGTGTTGTTCGTCGATTACCTGACGCTGCTGCCCCCGCCCGGAACCCCCGCACGGCCGCTGTCCGACTCCGACGCCGAGACGGGGCGCCGCGTGGCCGACGAGCTGGCCCGGTCCACCGCCGAGGCCGCTGCGGACACCGGCTGTGAGCTGGTCGGGGCGGCAAGGCACAGCACCGCCCACCATGGCTGGTCGGCCGAGCCGTGGACCACCCGATTCGGTCTGCCGCTGCCCGGGCGTCCCGCGCCGCTGCACCCGAACGCACTCGGCATGCGGATGGTCGCCGATCTGGTTGTCGCGCAGGTGTCGGGGCGCTGCGGCGCCGGCTCGGGCTAACGTGGTGGGCGATGTTTCGCAAAACGTTGTCGAGGGTCGCTGCGCTGAGCTTGGCCGCCGTTCTGGTGCTGGCCGGCTGCGGTCGCGAGACGCGACCCGGGCCGACCGAGTCACCGTCGACGCCCGCGGGTCCCAGCCCTGCCGCGACAGCCTTCGCGGAGAAGGTGTCACAGGCGGTGACCAAGGACGCGATGATGGTGCACATCAGAAAGCTGCAGGAGATCGCCGACGAGCACGGGGGTAACCGGGCGCTCGGCACCCCCGGCTACGACGCGAGCGTCGACTACGTGGCGAACACACTGCGCGACAAGGGTTTCGACGTGCAGACCCCCGAGTTCGAAGTGCACCTCCCGTATTCCGACAAGCCGGCCCTCACGGTCGGCGAAGCCAAGGTTGAGGCCTTCCCGCTGGAATACACCATCGGCACCGGCCCCAACGGTGTGACAGGTGACCTGGTGCCCGCCCGCGTCGAGGATTCGCCGGGCTGCACGGTGTCCGATTACGACGGCCTCCCGGTCAAGGGCGCGGTCGTGCTGGTCGACCGTGGGAAGTGCCCGTTCAGCGATAAGCAGGAGGCGGCCGCAGCACGCGGCGCGGTCGCGTTGATCGTCGCCAACAACGTCGACGGCGATGAGATGGGGGGCACCCTCGGTGAGGACACCGAGGTGAAGATCCCGGTCATCGGCGTCACGAAGGAGTCCGGTGAGCGGCTACGCGCGGCCCCCGGACCCACCACCATCAAACTCAACGCGGGCGTGCGCGTCGAGCGCACCCGCAACGTGATCGCGCAGACGAAGACGGGCTCCACGTCCGACGTCGTGATGACGGGTGCGCACCTCGACAGCGTCGCGGAGGGACCGGGGATCAACGACAACGGCTCCGGAGTGGCGGCGGTGCTGGAGACGGCCCTGCAGCTGGGGCCCACACCGGATGTCAAATACGCGGTGCGGTTCGGGTTCTGGGGTGCCGAGGAACTCGGGTTGCTCGGATCGAACGACTACGTGGCGTCGCTGGACATCGACGAGCTCAAGGACATCGCGCTCTACCTGAACTTCGACATGATCGCTTCACCCAACCCCGGCTACTTCACCATCGACGGCGATCAGTCCGACGAGCCGGACCCGGAAATGGAGGCGCCGCGCATACCCGAAGGGTCGGCAGGCATCGAACGCACACTCGTGGCCTTTCTCAAGCGCGAGGGCAAGGACCCCGAGGACGTCCAATTCGAAGGGCGTTCGGACTTCAGCAGCTTCACGCTGGCCGGCGTCGCAGCGGGTGGTCTGTTCACCGGTGCCGAGGAGAAGATGACGATCGAACAGGCCGAGCGGTGGGGCGGCAAGGCGGGCCAGCCGTTCGACCCGAACTATCACAAGGAATCCGACACGATCGACAACGTCAACGAAACCGCGCTCGAGATCAACGGTCGCGGCGCGGCATACGCCGTCGCCATCTACGCACAGGATCAGCGTGGCCGCAACGGCGTGCCGATCCGCGAGGACCGCACCCGTCACGTCATCGAATCATGATTCGACGCCTGATGAAGTGGGGGGCGCTCGGCGCGGTCCTCGCGGTGCTGACGTCATGCTCGTCGTCGGAATCCGCAGGCCCATCAACGGATCTGGGGTCCGAGCTCGCCGGCAAGGTCGGTATCGACGGCATGTACACCCACCTGCAGGAACTGCAGAAGATCGCCGACGCGAACGACGGCACCAGGGCCAGCGGCACCCCCGGATACGACGCCAGCATCGACTACGTCACACGCGTCCTGCAGGGCAAGGGTTTTGACGTCCAGACTCCGGAGTTCGAGGTGCTCGACCGCACCGAGGGCGGCAACCCCCAACTCACGATCGGCGACCGCAATTTCAAGGTGGACCAGGCCTCCCTGCTCATCACGACGCCGCGGGAGGGACTCAACGCGGTGACGCTGCGACCGCAGAAGACGGCGGCGGGCTGCCGCTCCGCCGACTACGGCACGGTGTCGGTGAAGGGCGCGATCGCCGTCGTCGACGACACCGGCTGTTCGGTCGTCGACAAGCAGAATGCCGCCGTCGACAAGGGCGCCGTGGGACTGCTCGTCGTCAGTGCACCACGCCCCGGCGCAGGCAGCCCACCCGGCCTCTTCACGCCGGGCTACTACCAGAGGCTCACCATCCCCGTCGGCGTGATCGGCACCGACGCCAACGCGGCGCTGCGCCGCACCAACGCGCCGGTGAAGCTGGTACTGGACCGCAAGCCGGTGATGAAGAAGACGCGAAATGTGCTGGCGCAAACGAAGTCCGGCGATACCCGCAACGTGGTGATGGTCGGCGCCCACCTCGACAGTTCGGCTGCCAGCCTCGGCATCAACGACGACGGCTCCGGGGTCGCCGCGCTGCTGGAGACCGCGGTGGCGCTCGGTTCGTCACCGCAGATCCACAACGCCGTGCGATTCGCGCTGTGGGGATCGGAGGAGAACTCGCTGCAGGGGCCCACGAAGTACATTCGCGGACTGCAGGGTGGACAACTCGACGAGATCGCGCTCTATCTAAACCTCGACATGATCGGCTCGCCGAACGCCGGGTACTTCACCTACGACGGCGACCAGTCGGCCCAGCCCAATCCCGAGATCCCGGTGCAGTCCGTACCCGATGGCTCGGCGGGTATCGAACGGACTCTGGCGGCATATCTCAACTCCGCGGGGGTGCGGCCCGCCGACATGCCGCTGACCCGCTACACCGACTACTACCCCCTCATGTCCGTCGGCATTCCTGTGGGAGGACTGACCACGGGGGGATCGCAGTTGAAAACCGAAGTACAGGCACGGCTTTGGGGTGGCCGGGCGGGTGTGCCCTACGACCCCAACTACCGCACGCCGCGCGACACGATCGACAACATCAACCGAGACGCACTGGCGGTGATGGGATCGGCGGCGGCGTTCGCGGTCGGCACCTACGCGCAGTCGGTGGAGGGCGTCAACGGTGTTCCGCTGTGGGATCAGCGGCATCGGAGCGCTCCCTAGCCGGACGCAGACCCAGCAGCCGCATGCCGTGGTAGACCACCAGGGCGGCGATCGACCCCAGCGCGATACCCGTGAACGTCAGATTGCCTGCATGCCAGGTGAAGTCGGCGATGCCGATGATCAACGGGATGGCCGCGGTCATCTGGTTGAGGGGTTTGGCGAAGTCCACACGATTCGTCAGCCAGATCCGAACGCCGAGGATGCCGACCAACCCGTAGAGCACGACCGTCGCGCCGCCGAGCACACCCGCGGGGATGGCCGAGATCGCCGCGCCCACCTTGGGGCACAGAGACAGCAGGATCGCGACCGCCGCGGCCACCCAGTACGCCGCCGTCGAATAGACCCGGGTGGCGGCCATGACGCCGATGTTCTCGGCGTAGGTGGTTGTCGCCGAACCGCCGCCGAACCCGGCCAGCGTCGTGGCGACCCCGTCGGCGGCCAGTGCACGGCCCATCACCGGGTCGACATCGGTGTCGGTCATCTGACCGACCGACTTCACATGTCCGATGTTCTCGGCGACCAGCGCGATGACGGCGGGCAGGAACATCGGTAGCACCGCGAGCGTGAACGTCGGGGTCTGGAACTCGGGCAGGCCGAGCCACGGTGCCGCGGCGATGCCGGAGGTGTCGACCTCGCCGAGGATCAGCGCCAGTACGTAACCGGCGACCACGGCGAGGAAGATCGCCAGGCGGCCGATTATGCCGCGGAAGAACGCCAGCGTCGCCACCAGGATCACCAGGGTGACGATCCCGACGAGGGGGCCCTTGTCGAAGTTCGCCTTCGCCGCGGGCGCGAGGTTGAACCCGATGAGGGCGACGATCGCGCCTGTGACCACCGGCGGCAGCGTTACGTCGATCCAGTGGGTGCCGACCAGATGTACGACCGCGCCGATGACGATCAGCGTGAGACCGACCGCCACCAGACCGCCCAGTGCGCTGCCGGTGCCGTTCGACGCGACGGCCGCAGTGACCGGGGCGATCACCGAGAAGCTCGAGCCGAGATAGCTGGGCAGCCGGTTCCCGGTGATCAGCAGGAACAACGCCGTGCCGACACCCGAGAACAGCAGCGTGGTCGCGGGTGGGAAGCCGGTGAGCACCGGCACCAGGAAGGTGGCGCCGAACATCGCGACGACATGCTGTGCGCCGATGCCGATGGTGCGGAACCAGTCCAGCCGTTCGTCAGGTGCGACGATGAAGTCGTCGTCGGAACTTGCCTCGACTCGCTTCCATTTCAGCGAGGGGGTGATCGCCATGACCTAAGACCGTAGGCAACGGCGCCCACGACGACCACACCAGAGCCCACGAGCACCGCGGGCAGCGGAAGTGTGAACGCCAGCAGCAGGCAGCCCGCCAGTCCGATGCCCGGGATGACTCGCCCCCCGAGCGTCCAGGCCGATGCGTTGGCGATCGCGTAGTACAGCAGCACCGCGAACGACGAGAAGCCGATCGCCGCGCGAACGTCGACGACTGCCGCCACGACCGCCACCACGATGCCGACGGCGACCTCGGCGCGGTGCGGGCTGCCGAACCGCGGGTGCACCGCGGCCAGTGCGTGCGGTAGGTGGCGGTCGCGCGCCATCGCCAGCGTCGTGCGGGACACCCCGAGGATCAGCGCCAGCAGTGCACCCAGCGCCGCCACGGCAGCACCTGCGCGCACCACGGGTTCGAGGGCGGAGAAGCCTGCGGCGGCCACCGCGTCGGCGAGCGGGGCCGCCGCGGATGCTAGTGTGTCACTTCCCAATTCGGCCAGCACCGCGACGGCGACGATGCCGTAGACCAGCAACGCGATGGTCAACGCGATCGGAATGGCGCGCGGGATCGTGCGCGCCGGATCGCGCACCTCCTCGCCCAGGGTGGCGATGCGGGCGTAACCGGCGAAGGCAAAGAACAGCAGTCCGGCGGCCTGCAGCACGCCCAGCGCGGAGATAGCGGTTCCGGTCCAGATGCGGGTCACGTCCGTATCACCGAACCCGAGGATGACGACCACCACCGCGGAGAGAACCGCAAGAACCACGGCGACGATCGCCCGCGTCAGCAGGGCCGACTTCTGAATGCCGGTGTAGTTCAACACCGTCAGCGCCACCACCGCCGCGACCGCCACGGCGTGCGCCCAGGACGGCCACACGTAGTAGCCGACCGTCAGCGCCATCGCGGCGCAGGACGCGGTCTTGCCGACGACGAAGCTCCACCCCGCGGTGTAGCCCCAGAACTCGCCGAGACGTTCCCTGCCGTAGACGTAGGTGCCGCCGGACTCGGGGTATCGAGCGGCCAACCGGGCCGACGAGGTGGCGTTGCAGTACGCGACGACGGCTGCGACACCGAGACCGATGAGCAGTCCGGCGCCTGCGGCCGCCGCGGCAGGCGCAAGCGCGACGAAGACACCCGCGCCGAGCATCGAGCCGAGGCCGATGGTCACAGCATCGAAGGTGCCGAGCCGCCGGTGCAGCTGCGGTCCGCCGGACGCGCTCACCGAGTCGATGCTAGGCGAGTCCGTCAATGCAGGCGTGTCAGGCGGTCTCGCGGTAGACCGACAGGGTCTCGCGGGCTGACGTCGTCGCGGACGCGACGGAGACCACGATGAGCACCACGCCGGCGATCACGACGAGCGGGATGGTCCATAACCGGCGCATCAACAGTGCCGTTTCGCACTGCTCGACGTAGTTCCCGTCACCGGTGCTCGCCGCGGCCTGGGTCAGGTCGGTGCTGTAGCCGGTCCCGCATTTGATTTGCCAGCCCCATTGGTCAAACGCGTCGATGAAGACCGGAAAGTTCAACGCCAGAAGTCCGACCGCCAGCACGGTGGCGGCGGCGATGCCCGCATAGGCAAGGCGATGGTGACGCTGTTGCACTGTGTTCCCCCGTCATGTCATGCATACGTCCGAGAAGAGCAGCACCGGCCACGACACGATTGTCCCGAGATACGAGACGACCAGGTCGACGCCCGCCATGCGCTGCAGGTGCTCGGTGTGTGTGCTCGACCAAATGGCGCCGACGATCAGATACGGCGTGCCAAGGACCAGGGCCACCGTGATCAGCTCGCCGACTGTCACCTGGAAGCTCAAGAGCTTCCGCAGTAGGCCGAGCACTCCTCTATGTTAATGCTCATTCTCTTTGCTGCAATACCCGTGGCCTGGGTTTTTCGCCCAGTTAGGTGAGTATCTGTGCGCAACGTCCGTTATCGTGTTCGCCATGGCGCGCCCCCGGTCAGCGAGCGGCGATGAGGTTCGGCGCCGCCCGAGGGACCGCAAGGCCCAGATCGCGCGGGCGTCGGCCGAAGCGTTCAGCACGCTGGGCTTTCACGGTGTCAGCATGGAGGCCATCGCGTCCCGGGTGGGGATCTCGGCGGCCGCGCTGTACCGGCATTACACCGGGAAGTACGAACTGTTCCGGGACGCGGTGCTCAGCCTCGGCCAGCAGTTGGTGGACTGCACGGAATTCGCCGACGAAGTTGACGGCCAAGCTGCGCCGAAGGCCGCATCACAGGACCCGCACCTGGTGCTGCAGCGGCTGATCACCGCGCTCATCGACACCGCGATGGCCAACCGGGACTCCGGCGGGCTCTATCGGTGGGAGGCCAGATATCTGCGCGGCGACGATCAGGCCACACTGTTCTCCCAGATGCGCACCGTGCACCGCCGGATCCAGCGGCCACTGTGCGAGATCCGTCCCGAGCTGACGCCGCGGCAACGCTGGACGCTCTCGACGGCGGCTCTCTCGGTCGTGGGCAGCATCGTCGATCACCGGGCCAAGCTGCCCGCCATCCAGGTCCGGGCGCTGCTGGCCGACCTTGCCAACACCGTCCTTTCCGCCGAGCTACCGGATGTCGACGATGACGAAGTCGTCGTCCAGGCGCCGCTGACGCCGGCGGCCGAGCCGTCGAGATACGAAGCGCTGCTGGACGAGTCGATGCGGCTGTTCAACCTCAAGGGCTACCGGGACACCGGTATGGAGGACATCGCGGCCGCGGTCGGGATGCCCGCGTCGGGCATCTATCGGTATTTCTCCGGCAAGGGCGACATCCTTGCGGCCGCGTTCAGGAGGGCGGCCGATCGGCTCTCGGCGGATACGGCGGCCATCACGGCCACGATCGACGATCCGGCAGAGGCGCTGGCCGCGATCATCGATGCGTACGTGGCGCGGTCGTTCGACCAGCCGGAGCTGGACTACGTGTACTACAGCGAGCGGCTCAACATGGCCGTGTCCGATCAGAAGATCCTGCGCAACATGCAGCGCGCAACGGTCGAGGCGTGGGTCGAACTAGTGACGGCCGTGCGTCCCGAGTGGACGCCTGGCCAGGCGCGGTTCACCGTCCACGCGTCGATGTCACTGGTGATCGATCTCGGCCGACTGATGCAGTATCAGCGGACGGCGCAAAGCGTTTCGACCGTCAAGCGGCTGCTCGACCTGACGCTGTTGGGCCGCTACCGGTTACGCGCGACGTTGCCCGCCAAGTAGGCCAGGTATCCGACGGTGCCGAGGGCCGCCAGCTTGCGTGTCTTCGGCGCGGCAAGCCCGAGGCCGATCGCGGTTTCGATCCCGCCGTTGATGTAGATGTGCTGACGGGTGTCGCGGGGGAACGCCGACACGGTGATCGACTCGAACAGCTGTGGCTTCACGAAATGCGACAAGCCGACACCGGCGAGGCCGAGTCCGACCAGCTTGACGACACGCGAATTCTGCTTCGGCACAGCGGATGTTCCTCTCGGTCAGGAGATCTCGTAGTCGCTAAGAGGGTACTCGGACGCCTCCTTGAGGGCCGTGCGGGTCGGCATCGGGCGGAGCAGGCTGGCTTCACCGCTGGGGTCGAAGTAGTACGACCTCGACGTCGCGCAGTTACCGACGGCGAACACCGAATCGCCGATCAGCTCCGACATCCGGTCGAGGTAGCGTGTGTTGGCGTCCTCGGTGACCTCGAACGTCGTCGCACCGCGTCTCTTGACCTCGCCGAACAGCCGATCCATGTGCCGCATCTGATATTCCATCGTGTTGAAGAAGTTCAACCCGAGGAACGCATAGGGGCTGGCCAGGCTCAGGTAGTTGGGGAAGTAGGGCACGGTGATGCCCTGATATGCCTGGAATCTGTTCTCGCGCCACCACTTTCCGAGGTTGCGACCGTGCCGGCCGACGATCTCGATGGCGGGGAAGTTCGCCTCCCACAGGTCGAAACCGGTGGCGAGCACCAGGGTGTCGATGGGGGTCCTGGTGCCGTCGTTGGCGATGATCGCATCGGACTCGATGCGCTCGATGCCGCTGTCCTGAAGGTGGACATGCGGTTTGGTGAACATGCGGTAGTACTCGTTTGAGAAAGTGGGCCGCTTGCAGCCGAAGTCGTAATTCGGGGTGAGCTTCGCGCGCAGCTCGGGATCCCGGACCGACAGGAACCGGTGCAGCTTGGCCAGATCCGAGGCGCTGATGTTGAGCCTGCGGAAAAAGAGTTGGCGGTGGTGAAGCACCACATAGATGAAGAACTCGTATATCGCGTCCGTGACGGCGCGAATCGCCCTCTGCGTCAACGGCACCCGTGCGAACAACCGCTTGGCGCGTTCGGAGAAGCCGAAGTCGATCTTGGGCACCACCCAGATCGCGGTCCGCTGGTACACGGTCAGGTCGGCAGCCTTCTTCGCCAGCTCGGGGATGAGTTGCACCGCCGTCGCACCGGTGCCGATGATCGCTACCCGTTTCCCCGTCAGGTCGTAGCTGTCGTCCCAGGCGGTCGTGTGGATCACCTTGCCCTCGAACCCGGTGATACCCGGGATGTCCGGGGTGTGCGGCTGCGAGAGGAAGCCGGTGGCGGTGATCAGGTAGCGGGTCTTCATCGTTTCGCCGCCGGCCAGCGTGACCTGCCACATGTTGGCGTCTTCATCCCACTGCGCACCCTCGACCGCGGTGTTGAACCGCATGTGGGAGCGGACGTCGTACTTGTCGGCCACATCGTCGGCGTACTGCTTGATCTCCGCACCGGTGGAGAACAAGCGCGACCAGTTGGGGTTCGGTTCGAAGAAGTAGGAGTAGGTGGTCGTCGGAACGTCGACGGCCAGGCCGGGATAGTGGTTGACGTGCCAGGTCCCGCCCAGGTCGTCCTCGCGGTCGAGGATGACGAAATTCTCCATTCCCAACCGCTTGAGCTGGATGGCAGCGCCTATCCCCCCGAAACCGGCGCCCACGATGACGGCCTCGAACTGCTCCGAACTCATGACTAGACGGTACCTCAAGTAACAGATAGGTACCGGGAGGCCCTCCGCGGTTACGTCAGCCTTTTAGCGTTCCCGAACGTGGCGGGTCGAGCGTTGCGATGCAGGTCACAGCCCGGTCGCCCTGTCCCCAGGTCTCGGCGGTGGGGTAGAGCACGTACAGCTGGACGGAATCGTCGGTCATCGCCTCGGGCGAATAGCTTTCCAACGCCGGGCTGCACTTGTCGGCGTATGCGTCGATGGCGGCCTGGCCGGGGAACTCGTCGCCCGGCATCTGCAGCACCGCGAAGACCTCGCCCGCGTGCGGTTCGGAGCACTCGATCGTCTTCACGGTCAGCACTCGGGTGTCACCCGGGATCTCCGACAGGCAGTCGCCCATCTTGACGTCCGTCGCGGTGACGGTTCCCTTGCCGACGGCGAGGTAGATCAGGACGCCGGCACCGACCCCGAGCACGAGCAGCCCCACGATGACGCCGAGGACGATGAACCCGACCTTGTTGGAGTTCGACTTAGGCGGCGGCGGGAAATGGCCTTGCGGCTGCTGCGAGTACGGCTGCGGTGGTGGGGGCGGATAGGCGCCAGGCGGGGGAGGGTACGACGGCGGGGGTGGCGGTGCGGGATAGGGATTCGGCGGCTGCCCGCCGTACGGGGGCTGCCCGCCGTACGGGGGCTGCTGGCCATATGGCGGGGGATTGCCCGGCGGCGTGGTCATCCCGTGACACTAGCTTTGTTCAGGGGCCAATGACGACTGATCAGGCAAGCAACCGCAGTGCGGCGTCGACCGCGAGTGCGGGCGCGTCGAGCGATTTCGAGCCGAGATCATGTCGTGCGCCGGTGATCTCGACGATCTCGGTGGCGGTGGGGATCAGCGCAAGGGCGGAGCGAAGTTCCTCGATCGACCCGAACGGATCGGCGGTGCCGTGGGTGAACACGGTGGGCACCGAGATACGGGGCAGGTGTTCGGTGCGCGCGCGCTCCGGCTTGCCGGGCGGATGCAAAGGGTAGGAGAACAGCGTCAGCGCATCGACTTTCGCCGTTTCGTCGGCGACGACCATCGACGTCATGCGGCCACCGTACGAGTGTCCGCCCGCGACGACCGGGCCAGACGTCAGGGCGCGAGCGAACTCCACGGCCTCGACGATGCCGGCCTGATCGGATGCCGCGGACCCGGACGGCGGTCCCTTCGGCCGGCGCCGCCGATACGGCAGGTTATACCGAATGGCCAGCCAGCCGCGTGCGGCCCATTCGTCGCAGATTTTCACCAGCAGCGGCGATTCGCGACTGCCGCCCGCGCCGTGCGTGAGCACGACGGCGCCCGTCGCCATGCCCGCGGGCTCGTGGGCGATGCCCGCGATCTGCTCGAGTGTCATTCGCTGAGTCTGAAGAGTGCCGACACCGGGCCGTGGCCCTGTCCCAGCGGGTAGGCGGCGCGTAGACATTCGGTCACCCACCGCTTTCCGAACGCGACCGCTTCGGGAACGGGGTAGCCGTGGGCGAGCGCGCTGGCGGCAGCGGCGGCCAGCGTGTCACCCGCGCCGTGGTCGTGTGGGGTGTCGATGCGCGCGGCGTCGAACTCCAGGAAGTCCGTTCCGTCGAACAGCAGATCGGGGCTCTGGGACGATGCCCGCAGATGCCCGCCCTTCACCAGCGCCCACTGCGGGCCGAGCGCGTGCAGGGCGCGCGCCGCATCGCGTTGGGTGTCGGAATCGATGACGTCGATACCGGTGATCAGACGGACCTCGTCCAGATTCGGTGTCACCAGGGTGGCGAGCGGGAACAGTTGAGTCTTGAGGGAATTCAGTGCGCTGGGATGCAGCAGGGGATCGCCGTGCATCGAGGCGCACACCGGGTCGACGACGAACGGCACCGTGCCTGCGAGGCCCTGTGAGCGCCAGGCGTCGGCGACGGTTTCGATGATCTCGGACGAGGCGAGCATGCCGGTCTTGGCGGCCTGGACACCGATGTCGGACGCCACCGCTTCGATCTGACCGGCGATGACATCCAACGGTATCTCGTGGAAACCCTTGACTCCCAAGGAGTTCTGCACGGTCACCGCCGTGACGGCGACCAGGCCGTGGACACCCAGCATCGCGAACGTCCGCAGGTCGGCCTGAATACCCGCACCGCCCCCGGAGTCGGACCCGGCGATGGTCATGACCCGGATCGGGGTCTGGCGGGGCGGTGTCAGCGGAAGAAACGTCATGTGAGCAGATCCTGGGTGATGCGCATGGAGCAGAACTTCGGACCGCACATCGAGCAGAAGTGCGCGGACTTCGCGGGCTCGGCAGGCAGGGTTTCATCGTGGAATTCGCGCGCGGTGTCGGGGTCGAGCGACAGTGCGAATTGGTCTAGCCAACGGAATTCGAAGCGCGCGCGGGACAGGGCGTCGTCGCGTTCCTGTGCGCGCGGGTGTCCCTTGGCCAGATCGGCGGCGTGGGCGGCGATCTTGTAGGCGATCACACCGTCCTTGACGTCCTTGCGATTGGGCAGCCCGAGGTGCTCCTTCGGTGTCACGTAACACAGCATCGCAGTTCCGGCATGGGCGATGATCGCCGCCCCGATGGCCGAGGTGATGTGGTCGTAGGCCGGGGCGATGTCGGTGGTCAGCGGGCCCAGCGTGTAGAACGGCGCCTCCTCGCACAGTTCCTCTTCCAGGCGCACGTTTTCGACGATCCTGTGCATCGGAACGTGACCGGGGCCTTCGACCATCACCTGCACGCCATGGGATTTCGCGACCTTGGTCAGCTCACCGAGGGTGCGCAGTTCGGCGAACTGGGCGGCGTCGTTGGCGTCGGCGATCGAGCCCGGCCGCAGTCCGTCACCGAGGCTGAACGTGACGTCATAGCGCTGCAGGATTTCGCACAGCTCGTCGAAATGGGTGTAGAGGAACGACTCCCGACGATGCGCCTGGCACCAGGCCGCCATGATCGAGCCGCCCCGGCTCACGATTCCCGTCACGCGGTCGGCGGCCAGGGGGACATGGCCGCGCAGCACGCCTGCGTGCACGGTCATATAGTCCACACCCTGCTCGCACTGTTCGATCACGGTGTCGCGGTAACACTCCCACGTCAGCGCCGTCGGATCGCCGTTGACCTTTTCCAGCGCCTGATAGATCGGCACGGTGCCGACGGGCACCGGCGAGTTGCGCAGGATCCACTCCCGCGTCTCGTGGATGTTGCGGCCGGTGGACAGGTCCATGATGGTGTCGGCACCCCACCGGGTGGCCCACACCATCTTGTCGACCTCCTCGGCGATCGAGCTGGTGAGCGCCGAATTACCGATATTGGCATTGACTTTCACCGCGAACGCCTTGCCGATGATCATCGGTTCGGACTCGGGATGGTTGTGGTTGGCCGGAATCACCGCCCGGCCACGAGCCACCTCGTCGCGCACCAGTTCGGGGGCGTACCCCTCGCGCGCCGCGATGAAAGCCATCTCCGCGGTGATCTCGCCGTTGCGGGCCCGCTGCAGCTGGGTGCCTCGGTCACGCACGACGCCCTGCCGGGACGGCAGTCCCTTGTGCAGGTCGAGGACCGCATCGGTATCGGTGTACGGCCCCGAGGTGTCGTACAGGTCGAAGTGCTCGCCGTTGGACAGGTTCACCCTGCGGAACGGCACGCCGTCCCGGTAGACCTTCGCGCTGCCCGCGATGGGGCCGGTGGTGACGGATGGATCGACGACAGACGTCATGGCATCTCCCTACGCCGGCATTACCCGGTCAGGTTCGTACGGTCGACGGGCCCACCCGTCCTCTCAGCGCACTGGGTGTGCGCTCCCGTGTGTGGACGCTAGACACGCTAGCCCAGGTCACGTTTGGCGGGAATAGGAATTGCTTCGAGTCACTTTGTATAGCTAATATATGTGTTTTGTGCCGATAGGTGAGCGAACCGGATGACGACAGAGATCGAGACCGACACCGTGGCGACCGATGCGCTGGCCGAGACCGCCCGTCGCCGGTCCCGAATGGATCGCGACCACCCGCTCTACAAGTGGGTCGTTCTGTCGAACACCACGCTGGGCATCCTGCTGGCGGCAATCAACGCCTCGATCGTCCTGATCTCGCTACCGGCGATCTTTCGCGGCATCGGGTTGAACCCGCTCGCGCCCGGCAACGTCGGCTACCTGCTCTGGATGATCATGGGCTACCTGGTCGTCACGGCCGTGCTCGTCGTCCCGTTCGGTCGCCTCGGAGACATGTTCGGCCGCGTCCGCATCTACAACCTCGGCTTCGTGGTCTTCACCGTGGCGGCCGTCGCGCTGTCCTTCGACCCGTTCGGCATGGGCGGTGGCGCGGTCTGGCTGATCACCTGGCGTGTCATCCAGGGCGTCGGCGGCGCGATGTTGATGGCCTCCTCATCGGCCATCCTCACCGACGCGTTTCCCGCCAGACAGCGGGGGATGGCGCTCGGGGTGAACATGGTCGCCGCGGTCGCGGGTTCGTTCCTGGGTCTGCTGATCGGTGGCTTCCTGTCCGAGTGGCACTGGCAGGCCGTGTTCTGGGTCGGCGTGCCGATCGGCATCGTCGGCACCATCTGGAGCTACCGCTCCCTGCGCGAGCTGGGTTCCCGGAACCCCGGCCGGCTGGACTGGGCGGGCGCGGTGAGCTTCGGGCTTGGGTTGACGGTGCTGTTGGTCGGTATCACCTACGGCATTCAGCCCTACGGCGACTCGACCACCGGTTGGACCAGTCCATGGGTGCTGGGCTCCATCGGTATCGGGCTGCTGCTGCTGGTCGCGTTCTGCTTCATCGAACTGCGGGTCGAATCGCCGATGGTCGACATCCGGCTGTTCAAGTCGACGGCGTTCGGGATGGGTAATCTCGCGGGTCTGATGTCATCGGTGGGCCGTGGCGGCCTGCAGTTCATGCTGATCATCTGGTTGCAGGGCATCTGGCTTCCGTTGCACGGCTACAGCTTCGAGTCGACGCCGCTGTGGGCGGGCATCTATCTGCTTCCTGCCACATTCGGTTTCCTGATCGCCGCACCCATGGCCGGTTGGCTGTCCGACCGGTTCGGTGCGCGTCCGCTGACCGTCGGCGGGATGCTGTTGATGGCCGTGACGTTCATAGCGCTGCTGATGATTCCGGTGAACTTCGACTACTGGATCTTCGCGCTGCTGGTGTTTCTGAACGGATTCGGCGGCGGCGTCTTCACCGCACCCAACACCGCCGCGATCATGTCGAGCGTGCCCGCCGAACAACGGGGTGCCGCGTCCGGTGTGCGGTCGACGTTTTTCAACGCGGGCAACTCGCTGTCGATCGGCATCTTCTTCTCGCTGATGATCGTGGGGTTGGCTGCGACGTTGCCGACGGCGATGAGCGACGGTCTTCAGGCGCAGGGGGTTTCGGCCGACGTCGCGCATGAGGTCAGCAACCTTCCGCCTGTTGGCAGTCTGTTCGCGGCGTTCCTCGGCTACAACCCGATCGGCGAACTGCTCGACCCGTCGGGTGCGCTGGAGGCGCCTGGCGTCAACGCCGACGTGCTGACCGGTCAGACGTTCTTCCCGCAGCTGATCACCGCGCCGTTCCACTCCGGGCTGACGGTGGTGTTCGTCGCCGCGGCGGTGATGATGTTGATCGGCGCCGTCGCATCGATGTTCAACCCCGGCCGCTACGCCGATGCACCGGGCGCCGACAACGCGGCGTGAATTCCTCGGATTGACTCTGCGGGGAGGGCGTCGATTTTCCGAATTTTTGCGCCCTGCACGCAGAGTCAATTGCTAGGAAAGCTCCACGAGCACTGGTGCGTGATCGCTCGGCGCCTTGCCTTTACGTTCCTCGCGGACGATCTCGGCGTGGGTCACGCGGTGCGCCAGCGCCGGTGATCCGAGGATGAAGTCGATGCGCATGCCCCGGTTCTTGGAGAATCGCAGCTGGGTGTAGTCCCAGTAGGTGTAGACGGCAGGACCGGGCGTGAAAGGCCTTACCACGTCCGTGAATTGGGCGGCGAGGATCGCGTTGAAGGCCGCGCGTTCCGGCTCGGTCACGTGGGTGCTGCCCTCGTAGGCCTGGACGCTCCACACATCCTCGTCGGTCGGCGCGATGTTCCAATCACCCACCAACGCGAGTTGTGCCGACGGGTCTTCGGTGAGCCAGTTCTGCGCGGTCTCGCGAAGTGCGGCAAGCCATTGCAGCTTGTACACGTAGTGCGGTGAGCCGACGGTGCGCCCGTTCGGCACGTACAGGCTCCACACGCGCACCCCGTTGCACGTCGCACCGAGCGCCCGCGCTTCCGCTGCGGCCTCCACTTCCGGCTTGTCGCTCCACGTCGGTTGGTTGTCGAAGCCGACCGCAACGTCGTCGATGCCGACACGGGACGCGATCGCGACGCCGTTCCACTGGTTGAAGCCGCAGTGCACCACCTCGTAGCCGGCCGCCAGAAACGGCATCGTGGGGAACTGCTCGTCGGAGCACTTGGTCTCCTGCATCGCGAGCACGTCGACGTCGGCGCGTTCCAGCCAGTCGGCGACCCGGTCGACTCGTGCCCGGATCGAGTTGACGTTCCATGTGGCCAACCGCATGGTCGAAAGCCTACGGACGCAATTGCACGTAGCGCGAGCGGTGGTGCAGCGTGAAACCCATCGACTCGAAAAGCGCGGTAGCGGAGGAATTGTCCGACAGCACCTGGGTGTACGCCCGCTGTGCGCCGCGGTCCGCGCCCCAACTCAGCAGTGCGCTGCACACGGTGCGCGCGTGACCGCGGCGTCGCTGGGCCTCGCTGACCTTCAACGCCGACAACCCCACCCATCGGGTTCCGTTGTGAGCGGCGGTCACGGCCGCGCGTGCCACCGCGATACCCGGGATCGCCGCGAAGGCGACCTCGCCGTCCACGACGGCGGTCAACACGTCGACAGGCACGTCGCGCTCATAGATCCGGAGCCACTCGTCGTCCGGCCGCGGGGCCAGAAGCACGTCGTCGGAAGACACACCCCCAGGCCCGATATCGCATGCCATTACGAGGTTCTCGGCGTCGGTCGGCACCTGCGGCGGAATGCGGAACAGTCGGTCCGGTGCGCTGACGAGAGACGGCGCCGATCGCGCCGCGTACCAATCGGCGATCACACCCATGTCATGGGTCGCGGAAGCATCCAGAGGTACAGCCGAATTGGCCCGTCGCGTGCTGCCGTGCCCGAAGCGGCAGAGCCAGCCGCCCACCCACTGCTGCTCCACGCCGGGCCACCCCAGCGCGGCCGCATGTTCGAGATTGCGAATGTCGCCGGTGCGCACCGGCGCAGCGGTGAGCGCCTTGATCACCACGACGTCGTCGACACGAACCGCCACCACATCCCCGCGTTTGGTGCGCACCTGCAGCGTCGGCTCCGTCTGCACCAGCTGGCCGATCACGTCCGTCAATGGTGGTGCCGACCCGGCGGGCAGGCGGTGACGAATCATCACCCGTGTGCCCACCGGCGGGATCCGCATCAGTGACCGAACGGGTCGGGATCCTCACCGGGAGTCCACGACAGACCCGGTACGCCCCAGCCGTGCGACTTCACCGCACGCTTGGCGGCACGGGCATGGCGGCCGACCAGCCGATCCAAGTAGAGGAAACCGTCGAGGTGTCCGGTCTCGTGCTGCAGCATCCGCGCGAACAGGCCGGTGCCCTCGAGTGTGATGGGCGTGCCGTCGGCGTCCAGACCCGTCACCCGCGCCCAGTCGGCCCTGCCGGTCGGAAACGACTCCCCGGGCACCGACAGGCAGCCCTCGTCATCGTCGTCGGGGTCGGGCATCGTCTCGGGAACCTCGGACGTCTCCAGCACCGGATTGATGACGACACCCTTGCGCCGCGTCGTCTTGCCGCGGTCGTCGGCGCAGTCGTAGACGAACACTCGCTTGGACACACCGATCTGGTTCGCGGCGAGCCCGACACCGTTGGCCGCGGCCATCGTGTCGTACATGTCTTGGATCAAGTCCGCGAGATCCGCAGGCAGCGAACCGTCCTCGCCCACGGGTATCGGCTCGGTCGCGGTGTGCAAGACGGGATCTCCTACGATGCGAATGGGTACGACTGCCACGCGCAACAGCTTAAGTCGGCAATCCTTATCGCCCGACTCGCGGGCATGTCGAACGCCTCAGGTTGCTAACCCGTGGTTGAATGATCGCCGAACCACAGCGATGTCATTTCGAGTGTTGGAAGGGTCCAGGAGCGAAATGGACGGCGCAATCGCGCGGACTGAGCAATCCGGGGACGACCCTGCCCTGGCTGACGGGTTGACCCGGCGCGAGCACGACATCTTGGCGTTCGAGCGCCAGTGGTGGAAGTACGCGGGCTCCAAGGAAGACGCGATCAAAGAGCTGTTCTCCATGTCGGCGACCCGCTACTACCAGGTGCTGAACGCGCTCGTCGACCGCCCCGAGGCGCTTGCCGCCGACCCCATGCTGGTCAAGCGGTTGCGCCGGCTGCGGGCCAGCAGGCAGAAGGCGCGGGCCGCACGCCGATTGGGCTTCGACGTCACCTGAGCCCGTCGGGGGATTGGCGGGCCGGCTTGTCCGGCTGGATACAGTGAACGCAATGAATCAGCAAAATTCGTCTGGCCTCC
The DNA here is from genome assembly GCF_010726085.1 of Mycolicibacterium moriokaense. Classification (NCBI taxonomy): domain Bacteria; kingdom Bacillati; phylum Actinomycetota; class Actinomycetes; order Mycobacteriales; family Mycobacteriaceae; genus Mycobacterium; species Mycolicibacterium moriokaense. Next base: position 6,038,724 of record NZ_AP022560.1, on the reverse strand, counting down.
CCCTGCGCGCGATGGTGATGGTCCTGCTGTTCCTCGGCGTGGTGTTTCTGCTGGTCGGATTTCAGGCGATGGGTGGCGGCGACGACGAGGGCGAGCAGTCGCCCATCGCGACAACCACCACGACGACCACGAAGACCAGCCCGTCGACGTCGCCCAAGCCGGCCAAGCCCGAGGTGCGCGTCTTCAACATCTCGACGGTCGACGGCGCCGCGGAAGGCACCGCCAACCGGCTGCGCGAGGGCGGCTGGGACGTCGCCGAGACCGGGAACCTGGAGTTGCCGGACGTCACGGTCACCACCGTGTACTTCGCCGACGGCCCAGGCGAACGGGAGGCGGCCGAGGAAATCGCCCGGTTGTTGGACGCCCCGGTCGAACCGCGCCTGCCCGAACTCGCGGAGCAACCGCCGGGCATCCTCGTGGTGGTCACCGGCTAGGCTCTTGCCCATGCTGAAGACCGTCGCTGCCGCAGCTTGCTTCGCGGTTCCCGCTTTCGTGTTGACCGCTTGCAGCTCCCCCGAACAACCGGCAACCTCTCCTGGCACCACGCCGTCGATCTGGACGGGCTCGCCGCCGCCCGCGGCGCCGCCGGGTGAAGAGAGCGGCGGCCACGGCGGTACCGGAGGCGAGGCCGCCGGAGAGACGCTGACCGCGGACCTGAAAAACGCCGAAGGCACCACGGTCGCGACGGCGCAGATCGCGTTCAGCGGGGACTACGCCACCGTCACCGTCGAGACCACCGCCCCGGGTGAGCTGGCGCCCGGCTTCCACGGTCTGCACATTCACTCGGTCGGCAAGTGCGAGCCGAACTCGGTCGCGCCGGCAGGCGGTGCGCCGGGCGACTTCAACTCCGCCGGTGGACATTTGCAGGTGGCCGGACACTCCGGTCATCCCGCGAGTGGTGACCTGACGTCGCTGCAGGTTCGCGAGGACGGCACCGCATTGTTGGTGACCACCACCGACGCGTTCACCGCCGAGGACCTGACGAGCGGTGCGCAGACGGCGATCATCATCCACGAGAAGGCGGACAACTTCGCCAACATCCCGCCCGAGCGCTACCAGCAGGTCAACGGCGCCCCGCCGCCGGACGAGACCACCCTGGCCACGGGCGACGCCGGAAAGCGCGTGGCGTGCGGTGTCATCGGTACCGGCTAGCAGCCATATAGATTTCGTCGGTTCACCCCGGCCAACGCTCGGGGTGGAATGGGAGTTCGCGCTCGTCGACGCCGAGACCCGCGACGTGAGCAACGAGGCCACTGAGGTCATCGAGGAGCTCGGCGCGAACAACCCGCGGGTCCACAAGGAGCTGCTGCGCAACACGGTCGAGATCGTCACCGGTGTCTGTGATTCCGTCCCCGAGGCGATGGAAGACCTGAGCTCCACGCTGCGGACCGCGCGCAAGATCGTGCGTGACCGCAACATGGAGCTGTTCTGCGCGGGCACGCATCCGTTCGCGAAGTGGACCCCGGAGAGCCTGACCGATGCGCCCCGCTACGCCGAGCTGATCAAGCGCACGCAGTGGTGGGGCAGGCAGATGCTGATCTGGGGTGTCCATGTGCACGTGGGTATCTCGTCAGCGCACAAGGTGATGGCGATCATCACGTCGCTGCTCAATCACTACCCGCATCTGCTGGCGCTGTCCGCGTCGTCGCCGTTCTGGGACGGTGAGGACACCGGCTATGCGTCCAACCGGGCGATGATGTTCCAGCAGTTGCCGACGGCCGGTCTGCCTTTCCACTTCCAGACGTGGAGCGAATGGGAGGGCTTCGTCCACGACCAGAAGAAGACCGGCATCATCGACCACATGAACGAGATCCGTTGGGACATCCGGCCGTCGCCGCACATCGGCACGGTGGAGGTGCGGATCTTCGACGGGGTGTCCAACGTGCGCGAACTGAGCTCGATCGTCGCGTTGACGCACTGCCTGATCGTCGACCTCGATCGACGTCTGGACGCCGGGGAACGGCTCCCGACGATGCCGCCGTGGCATGTCCAGGAAAACAAGTGGCGCGCAGCCCGATACGGCCTGGATGCGGTGATCATCCTCGATGAGGACAGTAACGAGCGTCTGGTCACTGAGGATCTCGACGATCTGCTGAACCGACTCGAACCGGTCGCCGCCTCGTTGAACTGTGCCGACGAACTGCGCGGTGTCACCGACATCTGCAGATCGGGTGGGTCCTACCAACGTCAACGGCGGGTCGCGGAGGAGCACGACGGTGATCTGCGTGCGGTGGTCGACGCGCTGGTCGCCGAGTTGGACATCTGAGGGTGGCAGTCACGCCGATGTTCCCGCTGCAGGTGGCGATGCTGCCCGGTGAGGAGCTGCCGCTGCGGATCTTCGAACCGCGCTACACCGCAATGATTTCCGAGTGTCTGGCCACCGACGATCCGGCGTTCGGCGTGGTGCTGATCGCCGCGGGCCGTGAGGTGGGCGGTGGCGACATCCGCAGCGACGTCGGCGCCATGGCCCACATCGTCGAGGCCGCCGACTTCGGGGACGGCCGCTATCGCCTGCGCTGCGCCATGGGGGAGCGGATCAAGGTGTTGGAGTGGCAGCCCGACGATCCGTATCCGCGCGCGGCCGTCGAACCCTGGCCCGACGAACCGGGCGAGAGCGTCGACGTGGACGCGATCAGAGACATCGAGGACCGGATGGTCGCGCTGTTCGAGCGGATCGCGCAGGCGCGCGGTGCGCAGGTGGTCGGCAGGGACATCGTCGCGGGTGCCGACGCGTCGGGCGAAGCGTCGACGTGGTTGTACGCCTTGGCCTCCCGCCTTCCGATGGGCCAGGCGGACCGGTACGCGGTGCTCGCCGCGCCGTCCGTCGCCGCGCGGGTGACGGCGCTGAGTGAGGCCGTCGACACCGTCACCGCGATGGTCGAGTTCCAGCTGTCGGAGTAGCGCAGGCTAGACGCGGACAGCCTCGACGAACACGGTGCGCGGTGTGGTCTCCCCGGGAGGACGGCCGTACCGTTCCAACAGCGTCCCGGCGTCCTCCGACGACACCCGCCAGCCGTGCTTCATCAACCACTCCGCGACGTCGGTGCGCTCCTCGATGAACCAGAGGTCGGCCACATCGGGGGCATCGGTGTCGTCACCGGCCTGCTCGCGCAGCTGGCGCAACTGTTCGCGCCGGGTTTCCAGATAGCCGGAGTCGAAGAACCCGGCGCCGAACGATTCGACACCGATCCGGCTGCCGGGTGCGCTGAGTTCGTGGATGCGCTCGAACAGCAGATCCTGGGCGTCGGCGGGCAGGTACGGCAACAGGCCCTCGGCGGCCCACACCGTCGGCTCCTGTGCGTCGAAACCCGCGTCGCGCAGGGCTTTCGGCCAGTCCTGCCGCAGATCGACGGGGACCGCCACGTAACGGGCCGCCGGGTGGTCGTTCGCCAGCGTTTCCGCCTTGAAGGCGAGCACCTTCGGCTGATCGATTTCGTAGACGACGCTGTCGGTCGCCCACGGCAGCCGCCAGGCCCTGGCGTCGAGACCCGCGGCGAGGATGACGGCCTGCACGACGCCGTTGGCTCCCGCGGTGATGAAGAAGTCGTCGAACCACTTCGTGCGCGACGCCGCGTAATTCGATATGGAACGGATGCGTTCGACCATGTGGGCCGGTGGCAGCTGCCAGCCGCGCGCGACGGCCGCATCGATGAATCGCTGTGCGTAGGAATCGGTGAACAGCGGGCAACTCGACGCCGCTTCCTGCGACCGCGCCCACGCGACCCCGAGTGCGGTCGCGCCGACGCCCTCGGTGATGTCCCAGGTGTCGTCGTCAGACCTGGCCATTGCCGCGCTCGGGTTCGGTGAACTCGTACATTTCGTCCTTCGTCAGCAAGTCGTCGCGAACGTTCTGTTCCCGGTACGCCAGCTGGCCAACCCTGTTCGCCACGACCGGTGCGGTGATCACCGTGAACAACCCGGTCAGCAGCAGCATGCCGAGGTCGATGTGGCCGTGCAGCCGCACCGCCGCGCCCGCGAGCACCAGCAGCAGCCCCAGCACCTGCGGCTTGGAAGCCGCATGCATGCGCGTCAGGGTGTCGGGGAAACGGACCACGCCGATCGCTGCGGTCAGCGCGAGCGCCGAGCCGCCGAGGATGAGGACGCTGGCAACGATGTCGAAGACGCTCATCGTGACCGCTTGACAGTCGGAGGCTTCTCGATATCGGGCACGCGGAACCTCGCGACGCTCACCGACCCGACGAAGCTGATCAACGCCAGCGCGGTCAGGCCGTAGGTGACGGTGGTGTCCAGGCTGTAGGCCGCCCAGATGCCGATACCGCACATCGCCACCGCGACAAGGCAATCCACGGCGACAAGGCGGTCCAGCGTGCTTGGCCCGGCGAGCAGACGGAACATCGTGAACGCCGCCGCGGTGATGATCATCACGGCCGCGACGACCCAGACAACTGTCATGCGCTCTCCTCGCTCAGGGTCGGGCGCCAGTCCTCGTCGCGCTCGAAGCTCGCGACCAACAGCCGCTCCACGACGGACACCTGGCGGTGGAACCTTTCAACCGCACGGTCCGATCCGACGTCGAGGACGTGCATGTACAGCCGTCGACGGGTCTGGTCGATCTCCAACACGATGGACCCGGGGATGAGGTTGAAGATGTTGACCGCCAACGCCAGCACCAGATCGGATTTGACCGAGAGGTGTGCGCGCATCACGGCCGACAACGGCGGCGGTCCCGGCTTGATGGCGAGCCAGGCCACCTGGACCGACGACAGCACCAGGAAGTAGATGACGGTGAGGATCAGCCGCAGCAGCGACAGCGGGTGCACCTTGCCGTTGACGGGTACCGCGGGCAGCGGCAGGAGCCAGGTGATCAGTAGCGCGACCGCGAGACCCGACACAAAATTGGCCACGGAGAACGTGCCCCACAGCAGCACCCAGACCAGCACCAGCCAACAGATCACCCAGACCCGCAACGCAATACGTCTCATCGGCGTCCTCGGCTCTTCGCGCAAGCGCTCATCGCGTTCCCACCACCGCAGTGATGTACTGACCCCGATCCAACACCTCGTCTGCGGCGCGCTCGCTGTAGGAGAAGATCGGCCCGGCGAACACGGTCAGCGCCAACCCCACGGCGATCAGCGCCCCCGTCGGCGCGACCATCCCGGCCGGCATGCGGCCCACGTTGTCGCGGTCGACGAACTGGATGTCCTCGGGTTCGTCGAGCAGCGCCATAGGTGAGCCCGCGGAGAGATGACCTTCCGGGGCATCCGCACGCGAGCGCCAGAACGCCCTCGTCCACACCCGAGCCACCACGTAGAGCGTCAGCAGGCTGGTCACGACCCCGCCGCCCACCAACGTCCACGCCAGCACGGAGCCGACCTGCGCACCGGCCTCCAGCAGCGCGACCTTTCCGATGAAACCCGAGAACGGCGGTATGCCACCGAGATTGAGCGCGGGTACCACGAACACGAACGCCAGCAGCGGGCTGGCCGCCGCCAAACCGCCGAGCCGGTCCATCGTCGACGCCCCGGCCTGACGTTCGATCAGGCCGACGACAAGGAACAGGGTGGTCTGCACCAGGATGTGGTGCGCCACGTAATAGATCGCGCCCGACATCCCGAGCGCGTTGGCCAGCGCGATGCCGAACACCATGTAGCCGATGTGGCTGACCAAGGTGAAGGAGAGCAGTCGTTTGATGTCGTTCTGGGCGATCGCGCCGAGGATGCCGACCAGCATCGTGAACAGCGCCGCCACCAACAGGACCGGGTCCAGCCCACCGCTGGGGAACAGCAGCGAGTGCGCCCGGATGATCGCGTACACACCGACTTTGGTCAGCAAGCCGGCGAACACCGCGGTCACCGGGGCCGGTGCGGTGGGGTAGGAGTCGGGCAGCCAGCCCGACAGCGGGAACACCGCGGCCTTGATCCCGAACGCCACCAACAACACGGCGAAGATCGCCGAGCGGGTGCCGGCGGACACGTCGTCGAGCCGCAACGCGATCTCCGCCATGTTCAACGTCCCGGTGGCGGCGTACACGAGCGCGATCCCGAACAGGAATATCAGCGACGACACCATCGAGACCATCACGTACGAGATGCCGGCGCGGACACGGTCTTTGCTCGCCCCGATGGTCAGCAACACGAAGCTCGCGGCCAGCAGCACCTCGAAGCCGACGAACAGGTTGAACAGGTCGCCGGCGAGGAACGCCGTGTAGACGCCTGCCGACAGCACCAGATACGTCGGCATGAAGATGGACACGGGCTGACGCTCGTCGCCGTCGCGGATGCCCTGGCCGATGGCGTAGAACACCACCGCCAACAGCACGATTGACGACACGACGAGCATCAGGGCCGACAGCCGGTCGACGACGAGGGTGATGCCCAGCGGACCCATGCCGGGCACCGATTGGCCCCAGCCGCCGACGTTCAGCACCAACGTGCCGTCCCGGTCGGCGAGGACGAGCAGTACGGCACACACCGCGACGACGATCGACAGCGCGACGAGGGTCATGAGCCGCTGCAGCCTCGGACGGCGACCGGCGATCAGCGTCGCCGCCGCGCCGAGTGTGGGGATCAGCACCGGCAGCGGCATCAGTGTGGCGGGGAGGTTCATTTCGAACCCTCGAATCCGGGCAGCGCGTCCAGTTCATCCGCTGCGTCGGTGTCGCGCGCTACGTCCGGTCGCGGAAGGTCCTCTTTCACGGCGCCGGCATCCTGGGCGGCCAGCTCGGAGACCTGCGCGTCCATGGGGTCGTTGCCCACCTCCTCTTCGGTGGTCAGCCGGTAGGACCGGTACGCCATCGCGAGCACGAACGCGGCGACGCCCATGGTGATGACGATCGCGGTCAGGATCATGCCCTGCGCCAACGGGTCCGCGGTGATGGTGTTGTCCGCGCTGGTGCGGCCCCTGATCGGTGGGTTACCCGACGGACCCCCGACCACCAGTATCAACAGGTTGACGGCGTTGCCGATCAACAACAGGCCCAACAACATTCGCGTCAGGTTGCGCTCCAGCAGCAGGTAGACGCCTGCGCTGGTGAGTCCGCCGATCAGGACGAGCGGCACGAACGAGGTGGTCATCGGGCGGCCACCGTCCTCTTCTGGTCCTGACTCAACTCGACGTCGATGCGGGCGCCGAGGCTGCGCAACACGTCGAGGACCAATCCGACGACGATGAGATAGACGCCCAGGTCGAAGAACAACGCGGTGACGAACTTGACGGTGCCGAGCACAGGCACGTCGATCTCGATCAGTGCCGACGACAACACCGGCGCTCCCACCAGAAGCGAGGCGATCGCGGTTCCCGCCGACAAGGACAGCCCCGCGCCGAGGATCTTGCCCGCGTCCAGCGGCAGCGTCTCGCCCAGTTCGTAGCGGCCGCCCGCGAGGTACCGCAGCACCAGCGCCAGCCCCGCCGTCAACCCGCCGGCGAACCCGCCGCCGGGGGTGTTGTGACCGGCGAAGAAGAAGTACGCCGACAACACCATGATCAGCGGGAAGATGAGCCGGGTGGCGACCTCCAGGATCAGTGACCGATGTCGCGGGTCGCGAAGTTCGCTGCCCCGCAGCCACGTGATGTCGCCCGCCGCGGGGCTGGTTCTCGGAATCAGCGGCAGCCGTCCGATATCAGGCTGACCCACATCGGACACCCGGGGTGGTGTGCCGAACCGCCTGTGCCGGAACACCATTGAGGCCACCCCCGTCGCCGCGACGAGGAGCACCATGATCTCGCCCATGGTGTCCCAGGCGCGGATGTCGACGAGCAGCACGTTGACGGCGTTGGAGCCGTGGCCGCGGTAGTACGCCGCGTCCGGAATCAGTGAGGCGATCGGGATGCCGGTGCGCGCGGCCATCGCGTACGTCGCCAGGGTGGTGACCGTGGCGCCAACGGCGAGAGCCAGGGCGACGCGCGGCAGCCGATTCCGCTTGATGTGAACGCGGTCGGCCTCGGCGGGCAGCGTCCGCAGCACCAGCACGAACACGACGAGCGTCAGCGTCTCCACCAGGAACTGGGTCAGCGCCAGGTCCGGTGCGCCGTGCAGCGCGAAGATGACGCCGCAGCCGTAGCCCGTGACCCCCACCAGCAACACCGCCGCCAACCGGTTGCGCATCACCATCGCGCCGACGGCAGCGCTCAGGATGATGAGGCCGGTGACCACCTGCAGCGACGAGCCCCAGAGCGCGAAGTCGGGGCGATCCTTGGCCCCGAGCGCCAACGTGATTGTCGGCACCAGCACCAACGTCGTCAGGATGGTCGACTGGGTGGCGGGTATCGAACCACGCTGGGTGACCGCGGTGAGTTCCACCGACCACCGGTCCAGTTGGCGCACCACGCCGTCATAGATGTGGTCGGCGTTGCCGAGGGACTCGCGCATGCTGCGCACCCGCCACAGGCGGGCCCTCGCGACGAACGCGGCGACGCCGACGGTGAGGACCAGCGCCGACAACAGCAGCGGCAGATTCAGACCGTGCCACAGTGCGAGCTTGTAGTCCTCCCCGCCGGGCACCGTGTCCGCGTAGGTGTCCAGTACGTTGCCGAGCCCGCCGGGCCACAACCCGAAGAGCAGCCCGGCCGCGGCGAGGATGCCCGGTGCGATCAGGAACGTGACCTTCGGGTGGTGCATCTCGGCCACGCGTTTGCTCGGTTCCGGTAAACCCTTGCGGCCGAACGCACCCCACAAAAAGCGCAGGCTGTAGATCGTGGTGAAGACCGAGCCGAGCACGATACCCGCGAGCACGAACGGCGCCGCCGCACCGAGGTTCGGGCTGTGCAGCACGGTCTCGAAGTCGGCCTCCTTGGCGACGAATCCGAAGAACGGTGGCAGCGCCGCCATGCTCGCCGTCGCACCGATGGCGATGACCAGAAGCGGACGCGCACGCTCACCGAGCCAGGCGAGCCTGCGGATGTCCCGGGTGCCGGTGGTGTGGTCGATGATGCCGACGACCATGAACAGCGCCGCCTTGAACATCGCGTGCGCACACAGCATCGCCAACCCGCCCAGCATCAGGTCACCGCCGCCACCACCGACCATCACGGTGATCAGTCCGAGCTGGCTGACCGTGCCGAAGGCCAGGATCAGCTTCAGGTCGTATTCGCGCACCGCGCGCCAGCCGGCGAGCAGCATCGTCAGCAGGCCGAGCGTGATGACGGTCGGCCGCCACGGCGTCGCATCGGCGAAACCCGGGGTCATTCGGGCGATGAGGTAGACGCCCGCCTTGACCATCGCCGCGGCGTGCAGATAGGCGCTGACCGGCGTCGGGGCGGCCATCGCGCCGGGCAGCCAGAAGTGCATGGGCACGATGGCCGATTTGGACAGCGCCCCGACGAGGACGAGCACCAGCGCGACCGACACGGCCGCACCCGCCGGTGGTGACGCGACGAGCTCCGACAGGCGATAGGTGCCGGCGGTGTTGCCGAGCACGATGATGCCGACCAGCATCGCCAGCCCGCCGAACGTCGTGACGAGCAACGCCTGGGTGGCCGCGCGGCGGCTGGTGGCGCGCTCGGCGTAGTGGCCGACGAGCAGGAACGACAACACCGTCGTGATCTCCCAGAACACGTACAGCAGCAGCATGTTGTCGCTGGTGACCAGCCCGAACATCGCACCGGAGAACGCGACCAGCTCGGCCGCGAAGCTCGGCAGCCTCTTCTCGGTGTGTCCGTCGCGGAGATGGAAGTAGTCGGTGCAGTAGAAGAGCACCAGGGCGCCGATGCCCAGCACCAGCACGCTCATGATCGCCGCGAGCGAATCGAACCGCAGGACGATGTTCATCGACAGCTCCGGCACCCACGGAATGTCGACCGTCGGCGCCGCGCCCGGGGCGGGCCAGTTGGTGACCACCCAGATCAGCGAGCCCAGCGGCACCAACGCCAGCGGGTAGAACGCCATCCGTCCCCACCTGTACACAAGCAGGGGCGCCAGCGCGGTCGCGACCGCGTGGGCGATGAGGACGGCGAGCAAAGGCACTCCGTTTCTGTCGTGGGCTCGGCAATCAGCCGTCGGCGAAGGGGCAGATAGCGGGGTGTCAGCCGGGTGAATGCTCTGGCTTTACGCCATTCTACGTGGGCCGATAGAGCTACCATCCGGCGTAGTGGACACAGCGGATGTGGTAGTGGTCGGCGCCGGGCCGACCGGCCTGATGCTGGCCTGCGAATTCGCGCTGGGCGGTCTGGCGGTGCGCTTGCTCGAGGAACGCGCCTCGACACCCAACATCACCAGGGCGTTCGCCGTGCATGCCCGCACCCTCGAACTGCTCGACGCCCGTGGAATGGCCGACGCTCTGATTCCGCTCGGTGTATCGGTGTACGACGTTGCTCCACCTGGTGGGGCGACGTTGGATCTGCGGGAGCTGCCCGGCCGGTACGCGATGTTGTTGATCGTTCCGCAGAGCGGCACCGAGCAGGTGCTCGAGGGGCGCGCCGCCGAACTCGGCGTGCCGATCGTCCGGGGCGCCGAGGTGGTGCGGCTGGCGCAGGACGACGACGGCGTCACCGTGGAGTGCGCCGACGGCCAGACCGTTCGGGCGAAGTACGTGGTGGGCTGCGACGGCGCCCACAGCACGGTCAGGAGCCAGGTCGGCATCGACTTCGTCGGCAAACAGTACGAGACTCACATCCTGCTGGCCGACGTCGCGCTGTCGCGGGCACCGGAGGACACCTTGACCGGGGTGACCAACGAACGCGGCGTCGTGCTGATGATCCCGTTCGGCGACGGCTGGTTCCGCGCCATCGGCTGGGACCGGCTGCGCGAACAGGCGCCGCTGTCCGAACCCGTCACGCTCGACGAGATCCGCGATTCGTTCATTCGGATCGCCGGTGACGACTACGGCATGACCGACATGAGGTGGAGTTCGCGCTTCCTGTCGGAGCGCAGACAGGCACGGCACTACCGGTCGGGGCGGGTGTTCATCGCGGGCGACGCCGCGCACGTGCACTCCCCGCTCGGGGGCCAGGGCATGAACACCGGCATCGGGGACGCCATGAACCTCGGCTGGAAGCTGGTCGCCGCCGTCAACGGGTCGGCGCCGCCGGGGCTGTTGGACAGCTACGAGTCCGAGCGGCATCCGGTCGGTGCGGCAGTGCTGCGCACGACCGACGCCTTCAACCAGGTGGTGCTGGGACGTTCGAAGGTGCAGCGGATCGCGCGCAACATCGTCATCGGAACGCTGACAAGGGTCCCGAAGACCCGCCGAATCCTGCGGGAGTTCCTCAGCGGTATCGGAATCACCTACGCGCACAAGCGCGGCGACCATCGGATGGTGGGCCGACGGATGCCGGACATCGACTGCGACGGCACCCGGCTCTACGAACTGCTGCGGGGTCAGAAATTCGTCATGGTCACCGCGACGCCTGCCCAGCTCGATCGCTCCGACGTCGTACACGTCGTCGGCAGGCATCCAGAGATTCCCGACGCTGTCCTCGTCCGCCCGGACGGCTACGTGGCGTGGGCGAGCGACCGGGTGCCGAGTGCAACCGAACTCGTTGCGGCGATCGACAACTGGACTCATCAGAAGTAGCGCAGCCAGATGTAGAGCCACGCCAGCGCGGTGGACAGAATCGTCACCACGATGCCGTAGCGGGTGAAGCGCCAGAAGCTGATCGCATGGCCGGCGCGCTGCGCGATGCCGATGGCGACCACGTTGGCGCTGGCGGCGATCGCGGTGCCGTTGCCCGAGAAGCATGCGCCCAGCGCGAATGCCCACCACAGTGCCCGGCCGGACTCGGCGTCCGGCGCCTGCGCCACCATGTCCTCGACCACCGGCGTCAACGTCGCCGTGTACGGGATGTTGTCGATGAACGCGCCGAGCACCGCCGAGCCGAACATCAGCCCGGTGGCGGCAAGGAAGAAGTTGTCACTGAACAGGTGCACCGCCGCGTCGCCGAGCCAGCCGATCACGCCGGTGTGCACCAGGCCGGAGACCATGGCGAACAGGCCCATGAAGAACACCAACGTCGGCCACTCGACCTCCGGAAGCACTTCGGCGACGTCGATATTGGTGACCAGAAGCATGGTGCCCGCCCCCAGCAGGGCGACGATGGACGGTGCGACGTGCAGCACCGAATGCAGGCAGAAGCCGACGATCACGACCGCCAGCACCACCATCGAGCGGATGAGCAGTCGGGTGTCCTTGATGGCTCGCCGTTCCTGCAGCGCCATCACCTTGTCCAGGCGCATGTGGTTGGAGCGCAGGTCTTTTCGGAACAGGAATCTCGTGAAGAACACGAACAGGACGAAGATGACGACGACGATCGGCGCCATGTTGACCAGAAAGTCGTTGAACGTCAGGCCCGCTCGGCTACCGATGATGATGTTTGGCGGGTCGCCGATGAGGGTCGCCGCGCCGCCGATGTTCGACGCCAGCACCTCGGCGATCAGGAACGGCTGGGGTGCGATCTCCAGTCGGTCGCAGATCACGAGGGTGACCGGTGCGACGAGCATGATGATCGTGACGTTGTCGAGCACCGGTGAGGCCACGCCGGTGATGGCCATCAACATCACCATGAGCCGAAATGGACTGCCCCTGGACCGTTTTGCCGCCCAGATGGCCAGGAAGTCGAACAGGCCGGTCTGTTTGACCACGCCGACGATGACCATCATGCCGAGCAGCAGGAAGATGACGTTCCAGTCGATGCCCTCGTGCTCGGAATAGAAGATCTTCACGCCGGGGGTGAGGCCGAGCAGCGTCATCAGCCCGGCGGCGACGAGGACGGTCTTTACCTTGTTCGCGCGCTCGGTCGCCAGAAACCAGAACGCGACGACGAATATCGCCAGCGCCAGTAGTGGAGCCAGCACGGGGTCGGGGGTTCAGTCGTTGGGGCCGGCTACGGCCAAGCTGGTGAGTAATCGCTCGAGCGTCACTGCACCCACGAGTTTCCCGCCGCGATCCACCACCGCGATGAGCGGGCTGCGCTTGGTGGCCATCACGGTGGCGACCTCCAGGAGGGTCGCGTCCGGTGCCACCGTCACCGGTTTAGCGACCGGTGACGGCAGGCAGTCGCCGACGGTCAGCTTGCCTGGGCCGTGCCAGAACAGGTCGGCGTGAATCTCGTCGACGGTCCGGACCAGTGCCGGATCGTCGCGGTAGGACTCTGGGATGGTCAGCCGCAACACCTGGGTGCCCGGCAATACGGCGACGGGGTGGTCGGATTCGTCGACCACCACGAGGCCAGGCAGTCGGTTCACGACCATCAGTTGGATGGCCTTGGACACCGGATCGTCCATACGCACCGTCGGTGGGGTCACGGCGATCTCATGTGCTTGCATGACGGTTTCTTTTCGGGCGGTCCATCTAGTGCCGGCGGTATCTGCGGTAAGCGTCATCGTCCTCGTTCTCCGGTCGGCTGCGAAGCACTTTGTGCATGGTGAGGTCAGTCTCGGCGGGGCATCGGCGCAGCACCATCGGGTCTGACACCCATTCGGGTGGGGGAATGACCTGTATGGACAAATCTCGGTTCGACGGTCCACGCTGGGGATATGAAAGGGGCGCGCACCCGGGCCAATGCGCTGTTCCGGCGTGTCTTCGTGATCAACGGGATGATCTTTGTCCTTGGAACCCTGGTGCTTGCGCTCTCCCCGGCAACGGTGTCGTCGCGCATCAAGCTGACGGAGATCCCGGTCCTCGTCGTCGGGCTGGCGGTGATGCTGACGGCGAACGGGCTGCTGCTGCGATCGAGTCTGGCCCCGATGCTGAAGTCCGCGCGCACGACCGCGGGCGCGACGGCGCTGGCCGCGCAGGAGAACGAACGGCAGCGCATCGCGCGCGAACTGCACGACGAGATCGGGCAGACCCTCACCGTCGCGCTGTTGATGCTCAAACGCGCCGTCGACCGCGCGCCCGTCGAGATCAAGAGCGAGCTGGCCGGTTCGCAGGAGGCGGTGCGGGCCAGCCTCGACGAGGTCCGCAGCATCGTCCGCCGGTTGCGTCCGGACGCACTCGAGGATCTCGGACTGACCAGTGCCCTCAACGCCCTGTGCAGCGACTTCTCTCAGGCCACCGGTTTGAAGGTGGTCAAACACATTGCGTCGCATACTGATCGGCTGCCCGCCGACGTCGAGCTGGTGTGTTACCGGGTCGCCCAGGAGAGCCTCACGAACATCGCCAGGCATGCGGGGGCGAACAAGGTGTGGCTCGACATGCACTCCACCCCCAAGCGGCTCACGTTGCGGATCGCCGACGACGGATGCGGTGGCGTCGCGGAGGAGGGCGCGGGAATCAACGGGATGCGTGAGCGGGCGGTGCTGGTGGACGCGGCGCTGACGATCACCTCCCCCAGGGACGAGGGCACCGAGGTCAGGCTGGTGATCCCGTTGCCCGGACGGGACGACTGATGCTCGCCTCGCCCGCGCGGATCCTGCTCGCCGACGACCACGCCCTGGTGCGCAGCGGTCTACGGATGATCATCGACGCCGAGCCGGACCTCACGGTGGTGGCGGAGGCCGCCGACGGGCACGAGGCGCTGGACGTGCTCGATCGCATACCCGCTGATCTGGCGATTCTCGATATCGCGATGCCGCGGATGACGGGTCTGCAAGCGGCGCGGGAGATGAATCGCCGACATCCGCACGTGCGGATCCTGATCCTGTCGATGTACGACAACGAGCAGTACTTTTTCGAGGCGTTGAAGGCGGGCGCGTCCGGCTATGTGCTCAAGTCGGTGGCCGACCGCGATCTGCTCGAGGCGTGCCGCGCGACGCTGCGGGGTGAGCCGTTCCTCTATGCGGGGGCGGTCAACGCGTTGATCCGCGACTACCTGCACCGGGCGCGGCAGGGCGATTCGCTGCCGGACACCATCCTCACACCGCGGGAGGAGGAGGTGCTCAAGCTGATTGCCGAGGGCCTTTCGACGCGCGAGATCGCCGCGACGCTGAGCATCAGCACCAAGACCGTCGACCGCCACCGCACCAACACGTTGGCCAAGCTCGGTCTGCAGGACCGGGTGGCGTTGACGCGCTACGCGATTCGGGCGGGCCTGATCGAACCGTGAATCGGCAGCGCGTGGCCGAGGACTCCGATGCCCGCGCCGAGGATGGGCCAGATCGGCCAGAAGTACCAGGCCCCCGCGGTCAGGCCGACGGTTAGCCATACGGCCAGCACGATGACGACCATCGCCAGGTAGGCGCCGAGGTGGATCCGCACACCGCGCCGGGCCGCCGCGCGAAGTGCCTGCCTGCGGGCCGGGTCGTTGCGGCGGATCCGGTCCAGCGGTAGGTCGGCGACGAGTTCGTGCAGTTCGTCGGTGGTGTGAGCGGCGAACGTGGCCTGCAGTCGGGGCTCGTATTCGTCCAGCGTGAGGTAGCCCTGCGCCAATGCCTGGCCCAGTTGATTTGCGGTCCGTTCGCGTTCGAGATCGCCGGCTCGCATTGTGCCTCCCGATAGTCAATCTTGACAGTGGCTAGTTCTGACTATGCACCGCTAACTAGCCACTGTCAAGATTTAGTTCCGAACCCGCCGAGTCTGAGGTTGTGCGCAAGAAACGGCCGGTTTGCCTGCAGAGCTTCAGACTCGGCGTACGGCGGGTCAGCGGGCGGCGGAGAAGGCCCGCAGCGATTCGACCTGAACGGGGTCGAGAGACGGCCGCACACTTTCGCGGGCCTTGGCGACGTCGGCCGCCGTGACGGCGGCGGCGTCGATCGAGCGTCGCATCGCGGTGAGCGCGGACTCGCGCAGCAGCGCCACGCAGTCGGCGGCGCTGTAGCCCTCCAGGTCCCCGGCCAGCGCGTCGAGGTCGACGTCGTCGGCCAGCGGGACCGATTTGCCTGCGGTACGCAGGATCTCGCGACGCGCCTCGGCGTCGGGCGGCTCAACGAACACCAGCTTCTCCAGTCGGCCCGGTCGCAACAGCGCCGGGTCGATCAGGTCCGGCCGGTTCGTCGCGCCGAGCACCACCACGTTGCGCAGCGGCTCGATGCCGTCGAGTTCGGTGAGCAGCGCCGCGACCACCCGGTCGGTGACGCCGGAGTCGAAGCTCTGCCCGCGCCGCGGCGCCAACGCGTCGAGTTCGTCGAGGAACACCAGCGACGGCGCGGAGTCGCGCGCGCGGCGGAACAGGTCGCGGACCGCCTTCTCCGAGGCGCCGACCCACTTGTCCATCAGCTCGGCACCCTTGACGGCGTGCACGCTCAGGCGTCCCGAACTGGCCAGCGCCCGCACCACGAACGTCTTGCCGCAGCCCGGCGGGCCGTAGAGCAGCACGCCGCGCGGCGGCTCGACGCCGAGTCGCTCGAACGTCTCCGGATGCTGCAGCGGCCACAGCACCGCCTCGGTGAGCGCCTGCTTCGTCTCGGCCATGTCGCCGACGTCCTCGAGCGTCACCGAACCGACCGACACCTCTTCGGTGGCCGAGCGCGACAGGGGACGGATGACGCTCAGCGCGCCGGTCAGGTCGTCCTGCGTCAGCTCCGGCGGCTTGCCGTCCGTGCTGGCCCTCGCCGCCGCGCGGAGTGCCGCCTCTCGCACCAGGGCGCAGAGGTCGGCGACGACGAAACCCGGTGTGCGTTCGGCGACCTCGTTCAGGTCGAGTTCACCGGACGGGACGTCGCGCAACAGCACTTCGAGCAGCTGCCTGCGGATGGACCCGTCGGGCAGGCTCAGGCCGAGCTCACGGTCGCAGAGGTCGGGCGCCCGTAGTCGCGGGTCGACGTTGTCGGGCACCGCCGAGGTCGCGACGAACGCGACGCCACGGGTGGCGACGGCGATGCGCAACTCCGTGAGGATCAGCGTCGCAACGGGTTCCGCGGGTGAGGGGAGCAGTGCGTCGATATCGGTGATCAGCAGCACGCCGCCGCCGTCCCGCACGGTGGACACCGCCGACGACACACTGGACAGTCGATCCTCGGCGCGCAGAGCACCCACCTCGGGTCCGTCCAGCTCGACGAGCCTGCGGTCGGTGCAGACCGTCCGTACTAACGTGGCCTTGCCGACGCCCGCCGGTCCGGACACCAGCACGCCGAGATTGGCTGTGGCACCAAGAGTTTCGAGTAGCTGGGGCTGATCGAGGGCGAGCTTGAGCCATTCGGTCAACCGGGACGCCTGAGCGTGTGCGCCCTTGAGATCGTCGAAGCTGACGGCGGGCGCCTTCTCGCCGGCGGTGACGGTCGGCTGGGCCGACGACGTCGCCTGCGCGGGAGTCACCCCGTCGCCCCAGCTCACCAGTGAATTGGGTTGTACGCTCACCGTTCCCGCGGGATCGACGCCGGTCACGGTCAGCAGTTCGGACGTCCATGTGATGCCCACCGACGAGGCGAGCGCGGACGTCGCCGCCGACGTGGGGATGTCCGGGCCGAGTTCGCGCGGCAGCAGTGAGACCGTGTCGCCCACCGTCATCACCTTGCCCAGCAGCGCCTGACGCAGCGTCGCCGGCGAGATCGACTGGGTGGCGAGGTTGGAGCCCGACAACGTCACCGAACGCGCGCCGTACACGGTCACCGGCGCGACGAGCACCGGGGCGTTCTCACGAACACCGGCATTGGAGAGCGTCACGTCGTCGAGCAGCGCGGTGCCGGTCGGTGTGCCCGACGGTGCCACGCCCGCCACGGCGGCGGTGGTGCGGGAGCCCGTCAGCGAGACGGCATCCCATTCACGAATACCAAGCGCGGCAATCACTTCCGGATGAAGCCTGACCACACCGCGGCGGCTGTCCAGCGCCGATGTGTTCAGCCGAGCGGTCAGTGTGAGCTGCTGTTTGAGGGCGGGGCCCTCGGTTGCGGAGCGCCCCGAGTCGAAACCGGTCACGTCAGGAACCCGGCCTCCGCAATCCGAGTCGCATCACGGACCTCCGGTGCGGCTGCGCGCGTCGTATCGCCCGGCGCGCGGCCCGTTGCTGTCGAGGTTTGTCGTCCCACACCTCGGGGTGCGCGGCCAAGAAGCGCCGGGTGCGGATCGCGAACGGAATGTGGATGACGTACGCGAGGATGATCGCCAGGATCACGATGTAGCCGTAGAGGATCGACGCGGCGACACCGATGGCCAGCAGCGCCAGCAGCGGGGCGACCATGTTCGGTGACACCGAGAAGGTGTGGATCTTGCGCATCGGCAGGGTGCTCACCACCAACAGCGAGACGCCGACCATCCAGATGACCACCGCGATTTCGGACGTCCACCAGCCCTCGCCGAACTGCATCTTGGCCGCCAGCGGACCGATCGCACCGATCGCTCCTGCGGGTGCGGGCATACCGACGAAGTACTCCTTTTCGTACGCGGGCTTGGCGACATCGAGCATCGCGTTGAACCGCGCCAGCCGCAACACGATGCACACCGCATACAGCAACACCACGATCCAGCCCACCCGCGACGTGGACAGCAGCGTCGCGTAGACGATGAACGCCGGTGCCACACCGAAATTCACCGCATCGGCGAGTGAGTCGATCTCCTCACCCATGCGGGACGTGGCCTTCAGGATCCTGGCCATGCGACCGTCGAGTGCATCGAGGATGGCGGCGACGGCGAGGAATGCCATCGCCTCGGTCGGCCGGCCGTCGAGCGCGAACTTCACCGCGCTCAACCCGAGGCAGATGGCGGCGACGGTCATCGCGCTCGGCAGGATGCGCAGGCTCACTATCGGCGCCCTGACGCGGGGTTTGATCATGCTTGAGCCGTCCGGCCGGTGTCATCGGGTCCCACCTCGGCCAACACCGTCTCCCCGCCGACTGCGCGCTGGCCGACGGTGACCAGCAGGTTCGAGCCCGCGGGCAGGTAGGTGTCGAGCCGCGAGCCGTACCGGATCAACCCGTAGGTCTCGCCGATCGCGAGCTTGTCGCCCACCTTCGCGTCGCACACGATGCGGCGGGCCACCAGGCCCGCGATCTGCACCGCGATCACCTGTGCGCCCTCCGGCGTGCGGATGACCACGCTGTTGCGTTCGTTGAGCTCGCTGGCGGCCTCCAGTTCGGCGGAGTGAAACTTTCCGGGCCGGTGGGACACCGCGACCACCTCACCGCCGACCGGCGCGCGCTGCACGTGCGCGTCCAGCACCGACAGGAAGATGCTGACCCGCGGCAAAGGCGTTGCGGGCAGGCCGAGTTCGGTGGGTGGTATCGCGTCCTGGATGAGGCAGATCAGTCCGTCCGCCGGCGCGACGACGACGCCGGGACGGCTCGGTGGCACCCGTGGCGGATGCCGGAAGAACGCGGCGTTGGCCAATGCGGACGCAACCCCGACGCGGCGCAGCCACCGATTCCGGTATCCGAACGCCGCGATCGCGAGGCTGCCACCGACGAACGGCAGACCCGCCGGGTGCATCGGGGGTATAGAGCTGCGCACCAGCGCGGCGAACCGTGCGGGGCCGGATTTGTTGTTGTCGGGGCGTCTGGCCATCGTGCGCCGATTCTACGGGCGGGACGTGCCGCCAATAGGGCTATGCCAAGTCCCAGACCTGAACGGGTGATCCAGCGGCGAGTTCGACGACATCCTCGTCGATCTCCAACAGACAGTTCGCCGACGCCAGCCAGCGCAGGTGATGCGACGCGGGCGGCCCGTAACTGGTGACCGTGCTCCGCCCGGTGTCCTGGTCGGTTTCGAACACGCCGCGCCGAAACTGGCGCTTGCCGCGAGGGGACTTGAGGTCCTCGAGGAGCACCGCCGTGCGCCGTGGGCGCTCGGGATGGGGCAGCCCCATCGCGCTCCGGAGCGGTGCGCGCAGGAACACCTCGAACGACACCAGCGCGCTGACCGGGTTGCCCGGCAGCGTGATGATCGGGGTGCCGTCGACGACGCCCGAACCCTGCGGCATGCCGGGCTGCATCGCGACCTTGACGAACTCCACCTGCCCTTCGCCCAAGGCATCCTTGACCACCTCGTACGCACCTGCGCTCACGCCGCCGGTGGTGATGATCAGATCGGCGTCACCGCGATGGCGGTCCAGCGCGTCGCGGAACACCGCGACGTCGTCCACGGCCGTCGGGGTGGCGACCACCTCGGCGCCGGCATCGCGCAGGGCCGCGGCGAGCATCACCGCGTTGGATTCGTAGATCTGGCCCGGCTGTAGCGGGGTGCCGGGTGCGACGAGTTCCGATCCCGTCGACATCACCAAGACCCGCTGGCGCGGAATGACCGACAGCTCACTCAATCCGAGTGCCGCCGCCAGACCGAGCGCCGCGGGGGTGACCACTTGTCCTGCCCGCAGCACGATGGTGCCCGCGGTGACGTCCTCGCCCGCGCGGCGGATGTGCTGTCCCGGCTTCGCGCTCGCGCGGATCTCGACGGTGTCGGTGGCGGCGTTGGTGGACTCGACGGGGATCACGGCGGTGGCACCGCTCGGCAGCGGCGCCCCGGTCATGATCCGGTGCGCGGTACCGGGCTTGAGCGTCAGCGGATCGGTGCGGCCCGCCGGGATGTCCTCGGCGACGGGCAGCAGCACGGGCTGCTCCGGGGTCGCCCCCGAAATATCCTCGGCGACAACGGCATACCCGTCCATCGCGGAATTGTCGAAGCCGGGAAGCGATAGCGGAGCCACCACATCCTCGGCGAGTGCCAGGCCCAGGGTGTCGGCGAGCGGCGTCGTGACCGGCGGCCTGTGGGAGATCAGGCCGGCGACGACGCGCTGGTGTTCTTCGACGGATCGCATCAGACGGGGAACGTCACGCCGGTCAGTTCCTCAGACACCGTCCACAACCGACGCTGAATGCTCTCGTCGTGTGACTGTGCGCTGGAGGCAACGACTTTCGGATGGCCTCGCTGTTCCTGGAAGCCACTGGGACCGTAGTACTCCGCGTTCTTGGCGGCCGGATCCGTCGCTGCGCGCAGCGTCGGCTCGGCCCCCATGTCAGCGCTCTGCGCTATGAACGTCGACCAGACGAACTGGCCGACCTGCCGGATACCCGGGGGCATGTTGCGCAGCAGTTCGGTGTCGGCGGCGCCGGGGTGCGCCGCGGTCGCGACCGTCGGCGCGCCCTTGGCCTCCAGTCGCCGGGCGAGTTCGTAGGTGAACAACAGGTTGGCGAGTTTGGACTGGCCGTATGCGTCGACGCGGTTGTAGTTGCGGTCGAGATTGATGTCGTGGAAGTGGATCTTGGCGCGGATGCGGTGGCCGATGCTGCTGACGGTGACGACCCGCGAGCCGTCCACCGGCAGCAGCTTGTCCAGCAGCAGGCCGGTGAGCGCGAAGTGGCCCAGATGGTTGGTGCCGAACTGCAGCTCGAAACCGTCCTTGGTCTGCGCCTTGTCCGTGTACATCACGCCCGCGTTGTTGATCAGCAGATCGATGCGGTCGAATTTGGTCCGCAGTTCGTCGGCGGCGGCGCGGATGTTGTCCAGCGAGGTCAGGTCGAGATGTTGGACCGTGACGGTCGCGTCCGGGCTGTCGCTCTTGATGCGCGCTGCAGCGTCGTTGCCCTTGTCGACGTTGCGCACCGCCAACACCGCGTGTGCACCCTTCGCCGCGAGAACCTTCGCAGCTCCGAAGCCGATTCCGGTGTTCGATCCGGTGATTATCGCGACTCGCCCGGATTGGTCGGGCACGTCGGCCGCGGTCCATTTGGCGCTCATGCGATCAACATACTCAGACGTTTTGGTCTTGCGTCAGCGGTTAGTTTCGTTCTATGGAGGACCCTGCGAATCCACCGAGCCGCAAGGCGCCGCTGGTGTGGGCGCTGGGGGCCGCGATTCCGTGGACGATGTTCGCGTTCGGCCAGCTGGTGTGGTTCGTCATCGACCACAGCAAGTGGTGGCTGAACGCGCTCGTGGCGGTGGCCACGGCAATCGGTGTGCTGCTGTTCGTCGTGGTGGTTCCGTTGTGGCGGTTCCGTGTGCACCGGTGGGACGTGAGTCCGGACGCGGTGTACACCCGCACGGGATGGCTTGTGCAAGAACGCCGCATCGCCCCGATATCCAGAGTTCAGACCGTCGACACCGAACGGGGGCCGCTGGACCGCCTGTTCGGCCTCGCGAACGTCACGGTGACGACGGCGTCATCGGCCGGTGCGGTGCGCATCGTCGCGCTGGATGTCGACGTCGCAGACCGCGTCGTCGCACAGCTCACCGACATCGCGGCGATCGGCCGTGAGGACGCGACGTGAGTGCGCCCGTCGACGGAGACTGGAACCGGCTCAGCGCCCGCATGCTGTTGGTGCATCCCGTTCACGAGGTGCTGCGGCAGATCCCGGTGATCATCGGCACGCTCGTGCTGGGTTCGGCGACCGGGAATCCGATGTATGCGATCGCGGTTCTCGTATTGACCGTGGCCTTCGGTGTCGCCCGGTGGTTCACCACTAGCTACCGCATCGGTCCTGGCGACGTGCAGCTGCGGACGGGCATCCTGCAACGTAAGGTACTTTCTCTGCCGCGCAACAGGATTCGATCGGTGTCGACCGATTCCAGGCTGCTGCACCGGCTGCTCGGCCTGACCGTCGTACGCGTCAGCACCGGTCAGCAGGCCACAGGGGACAACGCATTCGCCCTCGACGCGGTCGCGGCCGACGAAGTGCCGCGGCTGCGCGCGATTCTGCTGGCCGACTCGTTGGTGTCCGATATCGAGCAGCCGACGGTGACGCCGGGGCGGGTGCTCGCACGCTGGCAGCCGTCCTGGTTGCGATACAGCCCGTTGAGCTTCACCGGTCTGGCGATGATCGCCGGTGCGGCGGGGCTGGCGTATCAACTGGGCGCGGCTGCGGCACTACAGGATTCGCGGATCGAACAGTCCGGCGCGGCGTTGGCCAACCACGTCGGAATCGCGGTGATCGTCACCGTCGTCGTCGTGGTGGTGCTCGTCGCGTCGTCGGTGCTGTCGGTGTTGCAGTCCCTGCTGACGTACGGAAATCTCGATCTGCGGCGTGATGCCGACGTCCTGCACCTCAGGCACGGACTGCTGCGGGTGCGCGAGCACACGTTCGACATGCGCCGGTTGCGTGGCGGAACGCTGCGAGAGCCGTTGCTGGTCAGGCTGTTCGGCGGTGCCCGGCTCGACGCGGTGATGACTGGCGTCGGCGGTGCAGGCGAAGCGTCGACGTTGTTGCCGCCTTGCCCGAGGGCGACCGCGGAGGCCGTCCTCGCCGAACTGATCGCCCAACCCGACGCGGTGTCCGGCGAGCTGCGACGGCATGGCCCCGCCGCTACCCGCAGGCGGTGGACGCGTGCCCTTGTTCTACCCGCGTTGGCCGCGATCGTGCTGCTGATCGTCGGAGTGCCGGCATGGGCCTGGGTGGCGTGGTCGCTGTTCGGGGTCTGCTGCGCTCTGCTCGCCTACGACCGCTCTCGCGCACTCGGGCACCGGGTGGGTGACGGCTGGCTGGTGGCGCGCACCGGGAGCCTTCATCGCAGGCGCGACTGCATCGCCGCGCCCGGCATCATCGGATGGACGGTGCGGCAGACCCTGATGCAGCGCAGGGCCGGGGTGGCCACGCTGATCGCCGCCACCGCGGCGGGTGTCAAGCACTATCAGGTGATCGACGTGCCCGCGGATACCGCATGGTCCATCGCTGCGGCGGCGTCGCCGTGGGTGGTGAACTGCAAATGGGCAGGTGACTTGGGTAACCCCGAGTTGCATTGATTCCGCCGCGGTTTACTGTCGGGCCATGGCGATCGGTGGTGTGTTGTTCGACATCGACGGCGTCCTGGTGACCTCATGGGAGCCCATCGCGGGCGCCGCGGAGACGTTGCAAGCCCTGAACGAGCATCAGATCGCATGCTCGTATCTCACGAACACGACGACGAAGACCCGGGTGCAGATCGCCGAGCTGCTCACCAACGCGGGCATGGCCGTGCGCTCCGACGAGGTGATCACCGCGGCGGTGCTGACCGCGGACTACGTCCGGAGCCGCTACCCCGATGCGCGGTGCTTCCTGGTCAACAGCGGTCAGATCGCCGAGGACATGCCCGGCATCGACATCGTGTACTCCACCGAGTTCAGCGGACCCGAGGCGCCGGAGGCACCCGATGTGGTGCTGCTCGGCGGGGCGGGTCCGGAGTACAGCCATCTGACGCTGTCGTGGGTCTACGACTGGATGTCCCAGGGCATACCGGTGGTGGCGATGCACCGCAGCACGGCGTGGACCACCAGCGCCGGTCTGCGCATCGACACCGGCATGTATCTGATCGGCATGGAACAGACGTCGGGACGCAAGGCCACCGCCGTCGGCAAGCCCGCACCCGAGGGGTTCCTCGCCGCCGCAAGCCGTCTCGGTGTCGACCCGGACGAGATGTACATGATCGGCGACGACCTCAACAACGATGTGCTGCCCGCGCAGGTGGTGGGAATGACCGGGGTGTTGGTGCGCACCGGCAAGTTTCGTCAGGACACGTTGGACCGGTGGGCGGCCGACGAGTTCGCGATGCAGCCCAATCACGTCATCGATTCGGTCGGCGACCTGCCGAGGTTGCTAGGGTTGTAGCGATGTCTGCGCCGGGGATGTGGCAGCGTGTCGAGCGGATGCTGCTGCAGCGGGGGATCAACACCTATCTGGAACTCGCACTGTGGATCACGTTGGTCTACATCGTGATCGGTGTGGGATACACCGTCTTCCACGTCGAGTTGATGAGCGAGCTCCAGGCGGCGCTCACCGGAACCTTTCCGATTTTCTCCGACATCGCGGCACTGGTGGTGATGGTCGCGGCCTGGCCGTATCTGTGGGTGACGTCGTTCCTCTGCGGTGTCGCCGGCTGCGGTTTGTTCTGACGATTACTTCCGGTATCGGCTGCGGTCTGTATCAACATGGCCAATGAACGCGTGCACGCCGTGGTGACCGTCAACGCACCCCCCGAGGCGGTCTTCGACGTACTGGCGGATCCTTCGACGCATCAGGCGATCGACGGCACAGGATGGGTCCGCGAACCCCTCGACAGCTCACCACTGACGGAGGTGGGCCAGATCTTCCGGATGGCCATGTACCACGACAACCATCCCGAGAAGGACTACGAGATGGCCAACCGGGTCGAGGTGCTCGAACCGCCGCGCGCCATCGCGTGGCAGCCGGGCCAGGGTCCGGACGAGCGTGGCTACCTGTTGCACGGCACGGAGCGCGAATTCGGCGGCTGGATCTGGCGTTACGACCTTGAACCGGTCGAACAGGGCCAGACGCGGGTGACGCTGACTTACGACTGGTCAGGGGTTCCTGCACACATGCGCGACATCGGGTTTCCGCCGTTCGAGCTGCAGCACCTGGACAGTTCGCTGAAGAACCTGGCCGGGCTGGCAGAGCGCTAGCGCCGGAAGCCGTATCGTTGGCTGTCGTCACTTCTCGCCGAGGGGTAGCAGCCGATGTCGCAGAGGGACCCTGTGTTTGGTCTTCTCGGGCCGTTGCAGCTCTCCGTCAACGGCAACGCGGTGCCGATCGGCACGCCGAAGCAGCGGGCGGTGTTGGCCGCGCTCATCATGAACCGCAACCGGCCGTTGGCGGCCGATTCCCTGATCAATGCCGTCTGGGGTGAGGATCCGCCGTCCGAGGCCCGCGCGAGTCTGCACGCCTACGTGTCCAATCTGCGGCGACTGCTCTCCACGGTCGGTTTCGACGGTAAGAGCATGCTCGAGAAGGTGTCGCCGGGATACCGGCTGAACGTAGCGGAGCTGGACGTCGACCTCGGGCGGTTCATCCACGAGCGCAACGAAGGTGTGCAGGCCGCGACGGCAGGCCGGTTCGACGAGGCGAGTAGGCATTACCGGGCGGCGCTGGCCCAGTGGCGCGGTGAGATGCTCGAGGACCTTCGCGGGTTCGACTTCGTCTCGGCGTTCGCGACCGCGATGGCGGAGGACAGGATCGCCACCCACATCGCCCTCGCCGAATCCGAGATCGCATGCGGGCGAGCCAAGAACACGATCGGGGATCTCGAACGGCTCGTCACCGAGCACCCGTTCCGGGAGCCGGCATGGGAACAGTTGATGATCGCCTACTACGTCTCGGCCCGGCAGTCGGATGCCCTCGATGCGTTTCAGCGGTTGAAGACGGTCCTGGCCGAGGAACTCGGTATCGACCCGAGCCCGCCGCTACGGGACCTTCACGAACGGATCCTGAGGCAGGAGCCGATGGACACGAAGCTCGGTTCGGACACCACGATCCGCGCGACCTTCATCAGCCTGGCGAACCGTACCGCTATCAACACCGGAAAGGCGCGCGCACAGCTGCGGGCCGACTCCGGTGAGTGTTACGAGGTGAAGGGCGTGGCGACGCGGATCGGCCGGCGATCCGACAACGACATCGCCCTCGCCGATCCGAGGGTCAGTCGCCACCACGCGGTGATCATCGACACCGGGACCAGTTTCATCCTCATCGACGCGCGATCGGCGAACGGAGTCGAACTGGACCACAAGCGAATTCGCGGCAGCGCTCCGCTTGTCGACGGGTGTCACGTGCGCATCGGCGACAGCCATTTCCGCTTCGAGATCAAGTCCCAATAGCGTCAGAGATCGCGCACCGCTTCGATCCGCGCGCGCAGCTGGTCGCTGGTCGCCGCCGCGATCGGCGGGCCCCCGCAGATCCTGCGCAGCTCGTTGTGGATCCACCCGTGTGGTTTACCCGTGCGGTGATGGGCGATCGACACCAGCGCGTTGAGTTCGCGGCGGAGTTCGCGCAGCTGTCCATGTGTCGACGGCCGGGGCACCTCGCCGGAGGCAGTGCGCTTGGTGAGCTGCTCCTCCTGCCTTCGCCGCAACAGGTCGCGCATCTGCTCCGCATCGAGCAAACCCGGGATGCCGAGATAGTCGGCCTCCTCCTCGCTGCCGGCGGGTGTCGCCGTGCCGAACGAGGAGCCGTCGAAGATCACCTGATCCAGCTCCGCGTCGGCGCCCAGATACTCGACGCTGTTGTCCAGTTCGCTGGGCTCACTCTGGCGACGCTCGACGTACTCCTCGTCGCCCTCGGTCTCCCGGTGCGGCTTGCCGAGCACGTGATTGCGCTGCGCCTCCATCTCGCTGGCGAGAAGCAGCAGATTGGGCACCGACGGCAGGAAGATGCTCGCGGTCTCGCCGGGCCTGCGCGACCGGACGAAGCGTCCGATCGCCTGGGCGAAGAACAGCGGGGTGGAGGCGCTGGTGGCGTACACGCCGACGGCCAGGCGGGGGACGTCGACGCCTTCGGACACCATCCGCACCGCGACGAGCCAGCTGCTGGTGCCCGCGGAGAACTGGCTGATGCGGTCCGACGAGCCGGGATCGTCGGACAGCACGACGGTCGGGGCCTCGCCGGTGATCTTGGTAAGGAGTTCGGCGTACGCGCGGGCGGCGGTCTGGTCGGACGCGATGACCATGCCGCCGGCGTCGGGCACATGCTGGCGCAACTGCCGCAGCCGGGTGTCGGCGGCGGCGATGACGGCGGGCATCCATTCGCCGGCGGGGTTCAGCGCGGTGCGCCAGGCGCGTGCGGTCTGCTCCGCGCTCAGCGGCTCACCGAGGCGGGCCGCGTGTTCCTCGCCCGCGCTGTCACGCCAGCGCGCCTCCCCGGAATAGGCGAGGAACACCACCGGGCGGACGACACCGTCGGCCAGGGCCTCCGCGTAGCCGTACGTGTGGTCGGCCTGCGAGCGCAGCAGCCCGTCGGCGCCGCGTTCGTACCGGACGAACGGGATCGCGCTGTCGTCGCTGCGAAAGGGGGTGCCCGTCAGTGCGAGCCTGCGGGTGGCGTCGCTGAACGCCTCCAGCATGGCCTCGCCCCAGCTCTTGGCGTCGCCGCCGTGGTGGATCTCGTCGAACACGACGAGCGTGCGGTGGTTCTCGGTGCGCACCCGATGTCGCGTCGGGTGACTGGCGACCTGAGCGTAGGTGACGACGACACCGTGGTACTCCGACGAGGTCTGCGCCGACGAGTTGGAGAACTTCGGGTCGAGCGCGATGCCGATCTTCGACGCCGCGAGTGCCCACTGGATCTTGAGGTGTTCGGTGGGTACGACGACGGTGATCCGCTCGACCACATTGGTGGACAACAGCTCTGCGGCGACCCGGAGGGCAAACGTTGTCTTACCCGAACCGGGGGTCGCGACCGCCAAGAAATCGCGCGGCGCAGCGGTAAGGTACCGCACCAATGCCCGACGCTGCCAGCCCCGCAAAGCCTGGGTGTCGGGCGCTGAACTAGCCCGCACCCAAAGCTCCTTGATCTGATCGGAACGCGATCGGAGCGAGCCTAGCGCAACGGATTACGACTGCGCACGTTTCGGCGTGTCGGGCCTAGCGTGTCTCTAGACCCAATGGTTGTCGTTCTTGATGAACCACTCTGAGCGTTCCTCGTCGGACAGCTCGGCGAGTTGGGCGAAGCCCTCGAAGTAGGCCTCTCGCGGCGCGCCGGGAGCAAACAACATCAGGATCGAGACGGGCGCGTCGGCGTCGTTGCGGAAACCGTGGATACCCCCGGGCGGCACGTAGAGGAAGTCGTTGGGATGCCCGTCGATCCAGTTGTTGCCATCGTAGAGCCTCAGTGTTCCCGAGAGCACGAAGAAGGCTTCGGACATGGTGCGGTGAAAGTGCGGTCCTGGTCCGCCCCCGTTGGGGGCGATGTCGACGCGGTACAGGCCGTAATCCCCGTCCGTCGCTTGCTGATTCGCCAGATAGTGGTATTTGACGAGAGCGAACGACTCGTAGTCCGGAGGGTCAGTGCCTGGCCGCAGCAACGCACTGACCTCGGGCTCGTCGGCGGTGTAGCGGGCCGGCGGATACGGAGGGACGTTTCGGGGATCCCAGAGCGACATCACTTGCCAGCCTGCCACATTCGGCCGATCAGCCGACCGGATACACGACCTTCGTGAGTTCCTCGGAAACCGTCCACAGCTGTTGCTGTGCGTCGGGGTCGTGCGAGGCCGCGCCGGACGCCACCACTCTCGCGGCTGCGGTCCCGTATCCCAGGCCGGTGTTGGCGCCGGTGACGACGGCGGTGCGGCCGGTCTGGTCGGGAATCTGAGCGGTTGTCCACTTGGACATGAGGACTTCTCGGTAAAGTGGTAAGCGGAGCGTACGCCCCGGTTGATGACGACTATACGGAACGCACGTCCCGCTTAGCCCATTCTCGGGGGGAGAAGTTGACCCAGACCGAACGACCACTACGTGCGGACGCGGCCCGCAACCGGGCCCGTGTGCTCGAGGTCGCCTATGACACGTTCGCGGCGGAGGGCCTTTCGGTGCCGATCGACGAGATCGCGCGGCGGGCAGGCGTCGGTGCCGGCACCGTGTACCGCCACTTCCCGACCAAAGAGGACCTTTTCCGCGCCGTCGTGGAGGACAGGATCCGCGGCGTCATCGCCGAGGGTCGGCGGCTGTTGGCCGAGGCCGAACCTGCGGACGCGCTGTTCGAGTTCCTCAGGGCGATGGTGCTGACGTGGGGTGCGACGGACCGGGGTCTGTCCGAAGCGCTCGCGGGTGTGCGCATTGACGTCGAGAAGGCGCTGCCCGAGGCGGAGGGCGAATTCTTCGCGATGCTGGGTGAGCTGCTTTCGGCCGCGAAGGACGCCGGGACGGTGCGCCGCGACGTTTCGGTACGCGACATCAAGGCGATCCTGGTCGGACTGCAGGCCATGCAGACTTATAACGACGAGGCCGCCGAGCGGCTCACCGACGTCGTCTTGGACGGGCTTCGCCCCCGGTGAACGATCTTGCACTCGCCATGGTTGAGTGCTAAAAATGCAGTTGGCACTCGCGACCGGTGAGTGCTAGGTCGGGACGGTGAGGCCGGGGCCGCACACGCGGAGCACATCCCTAGCCGTCCGTCGCGGGCACTGCACCCGGCCGACATACGTGCATCCCCGATCCGGAGGAAACACTTCGCAATGGCCAAGACAATTGCGTATGACGAAGAGGCCCGCCGTGGCCTCGAGCGGGGCCTGAACAGCCTCGCCGACGCCGTAAAGGTGACGTTGGGCCCCAAGGGTCGCAACGTCGTCCTCGAGAAGAAGTGGGGCGCTCCCACGATCACCAACGATGGTGTGTCCATCGCCAAGGAGATCGAGCTGGAGGACCCGTACGAGAAGATCGGCGCTGAGCTGGTCAAGGAGGTCGCCAAGAAGACCGACGATGTCGCGGGCGACGGCACCACCACCGCCACCGTCCTGGCTCAGGCGCTCGTTCGCGAGGGTCTGCGCAACGTCGCCGCGGGTGCCAACCCCCTCGGCCTGAAGCGCGGCATCGAGAAGGCCGTCGAGAAGGTCACCGAGACGCTGCTGAAGTCGGCCAAGGAGGTCGAGACCAAGGAGCAGATCGCTGCCACCGCCGCGATCTCCGCCGGTGACACCCAGATCGGCGAGCTGATCGCCGAGGCCATGGACAAGGTCGGCAACGAGGGCGTCATCACGGTCGAGGAGAGCAACACCTTCGGCCTGCAGCTCGAGCTCACCGAGGGTATGCGCTTCGACAAGGGCTACATCTCGGGTTACTTCGTGACCGACGCCGAGCGTCAGGAAGCGGTCCTCGAGGATCCGTACATCCTGCTCGTCAGCTCGAAGGTCTCGACGGTGAAGGACCTGCTTCCGTTGCTGGAGAAGGTCATTCAGTCGGGCAAGCCGCTGCTGATCATCGCCGAGGACGTCGAGGGCGAGGCCCTGTCGACCCTGGTGGTGAACAAGATCCGCGGCACCTTCAAGTCCGTCGCCGTCAAGGCTCCGGGCTTCGGCGACCGTCGCAAGGCCATGCTGCAGGACATCGCGATCCTGACCGGTGGCCAGGTCATCAGCGAGGAGGTCGGCCTCTCGCTCGAGACCGCTGACATCGCTCTGCTCGGCCAGGCCCGCAAGGTCGTCGTCACCAAGGACGAGACCACCATCGTCGAGGGTGCCGGCGACAGCGAGGCCATCGCAGGCCGCGTTGCCCAGATCCGCAGCGAGATCGAGAACAGCGACTCCGACTACGACCGCGAGAAGCTGCAGGAGCGCCTGGCCAAGCTGGCCGGCGGTGTTGCGGTGATCAAGGCCGGCGCTGCCACCGAGGTGGAGCTCAAGGAGCGCAAGCACCGCATCGAGGACGCCGTTCGCAACGCGAAGGCGGCCGTCGAGGAGGGCATCGTCGCCGGTGGCGGCGTCGCGCTGCTGCAGTCTGCTCCGGCGCTGGAGGAGCTGAAGCTCTCGGGTGACGAGGCGACCGGTGCGAACATCGTGCGTGTGGCGCTGGAGGCTCCGCTGAAGCAGATCGCCTTCAACTCGGGTCTCGAGCCCGGCGTCGTCGCCGAGAAGGTTCGCAACTCCGCTGCGGGCACCGGCCTCAACGCCGCGACCGGCGAGTACGAGGACCTGCTCAAGGCGGGCGTCGCCGACCCGGTCAAGGTGACGCGTTCGGCGCTGCAGAACGCGGCGTCCATCGCGGCGCTGTTCCTGACCACGGAGGCCGTTGTCGCCGACAAGCCGGAGAAGGCGGCCGCACCTGCGGGCGACCCGACCGGTGGCATGGGCGGCATGGACTTCTAAGTCTGTCCAATCGGAAAAGCCCGGTTCCCCATTGGGGGCCGGGCTTTTTCGTGCGCGTCCTGTCGCAATGTCACGCTGAGAGCGCCGTCGCGCGCATATATGCATGGAAACGCTCTCACACTGACGTTGTGGGCGGCCTTTGATGTTCTCTCCGTCGAATCACCGATCGAATGTCCTCGATCACAACGGCCCAGCAGTCCACAACATCTTCATAGGTCAGCCGAATCACCAGATACCCCAGACCGGTCGCGACTCTGTCCCGCGTCCGATCCACTTGGTACTTCGCCAAATGGTGTTCACGGCTGTCGGCCTCGATGATGAGGCGGGTGCCCACGAGAAAGTCGACGCGGCCGACCCCCGGGATCATCACTTGACTCCGCAGCTGTATTCCCTCAGCCCGTAGTCGCAATCTGATCATCGATTCGGTACCCGACTCGCTGCTGGCGTCGCATCGCTCGGCGAGGTTCAGGCGTGCATAACGCGACGCCGCCACAATCGATTTCGCATCGGCCATGTCGATCATCCGCTTGTTCAGCATTGAGTCCAGCACCACGACCAGCCCCTCCGCCCCAAGGCAATTGGCTGCGCACGCAACGGCGACTTCCATCGCGTCGACCGCCCCGACAACGGGTGGATCCAGCAGGCGATACGGATGGCACGAGCGAACTCCTCGACGTGACCGGCGCGCCCGTGCCGAGTAACGGATGTGCAGTCGGGAATCGGGAACCCAGACGCGGCTGAGGCGCAGAGCGGAGGCGCAACTCAATACACCTCCCGCGGTAACGGCTCGAACGACCTGAGGGTGGGCGGACGGAGTGGCGTACCAACCCCGCCGTACCGCTCGCCAACCCTGCGAAGGCAGCTTTCTGATTTGCGAATGCGTCCAACCTGCCGTGCGCAACTGACCCGCAGACACGACTCCGCCATGTGCTGCGAGGATGCGTTCGATTTCCGCCACGGCTTTATCGCATCCCACAATTGCGGTGGTCGAAAGGGGCCGATCCCAGGCTGTGGATAAGTCGGCGGGCTACTGCTTCAACGGCAGGCAGTCGTGCAGGCCATCGGGGCTCGTCGCCGCGGAGTCGGACGTGGCTCTGCGGTGCAGAATCGCTTTCGTGGGTGTGACGGTTATGCCGCCATCGGCCACCTCGGCGCGACCGTCGACGATCAGTGTGTAGCCGCCGGGCTGCGCGGGTGGCCAGATGACGGTCACATTGGGACGCTCGCCCGCGTTGCGGCGCGTTCCCGAACCCATCTGGCCGACGTCGAACACGCCCTCGGCGAGCACCGGCTCGACGGCCACGGTGTGCGCGCGGTAATCGTCGCCGACGGTGATCAGGTAACCGAACGAGAAGTCCGCCAGCGCGTCGGCGAGTTTGTCCAGATCCACCTTGACGCTCATAAGCGACAGGATACGAGCCGCGGGGAAGAATTCCATCGCATCGCAGCGTTGAGCGAAAACACGACGTCAATGAGGGCGATCGGATCATGGCCCACCGACTCCATCGACGACCCACAGTCGATGCAGGACATCACGGTCGACCTGCCCGAGCTACGTTCCCGCGATGTGTTGGTTCGCGTCCACGCGGTATCGGTAAACCACCCCAGAACGCGGCCTGCCCACCCCACTCGTATTCGCATCGCAGGAGCGCACAGATCCGCAGGATGGCAATCGTGCGCACCCCGGGGCGGCAAAAGCGCATCGACGTAAAGGGATTCGCCGAGCTTGCGCAGCCGCGAAGCCAGATTGGGATGCCGCTGAAGACAGCGAACCAGCAGCAGCGGTTCATACGTGCGGTCGGGATGGCCCCAGCTGTTGATGCCCGCGGCATCCTCGTCGCTCCACGGCGGAGCGACAGGAGACTCTGCTCATCCGTCGGCGGGCGCGGGCTGACGACCCCGGATCAGCTTGCCGGGACGCGCGGCGGTGGGCTGTCCGCTCTCCGCGATGACCTCTCCCGACACCATCGTCATCACATAGCCGTCGGCGGTCTGGTCCAGGCGACGTCCGCCCGCGGGCAGATCGGTCTTGACGACCGGCCGGTGCAGGTGCAGCGCATCGGCGTCGATGACGTTCACGTCGGCCTTGTACCCGACGGCGAGGCGACCCCGGTCGTGCAGACCGGCGATCCGGGCGGGCACCGACGTGAGTTCCTTGATCACCTGCTTCAGCGGCAGCCGCCCGGACTTGCGATCGCGGACCCAGTGCGTCAGTAGGTACGTGGGATAGCTTGCGTCACATATCATTCCGTAGTGCGCACCGCCGTCCCCGAGGCCGAGTATCACGTCGTCGCGCTGGATCAGATCAGCGACGGTGTCCAACGAGCCGTCGCGGAAGTTGGCCAGTGTGACCAGTAGCATCGCGTGCCCGTCGTCGTCGAGGAGACGGTCGTAGGCCTCCTCCAACGGGTTCACCCCGCGCGCCCGGGCCCGGGCACCGATCGAATCCGACGGTGCCGGCTCGTAATTCGGCGGATCGCCGAGCGGGAACATGTAGTCCCACGCCTGGGCGGCGAACATCAGCGGATGTCCGTCGCTACTCGGATGGTCGTTCAGGATGCGTTCGCGCACTTGCGGATCCCGCATCCTGGCGACACGCTCGGCCAGCGGCAGGTCCGCGATCTCCTGATAGGACGGGTACATCACGAACGGGTTGCCCGACAGCTCGAGCCCGAGGATCAGGCCGATCGGCCGCGGGAAGATCTGGCCTGTGACATCGCCACCGTTCGCATTGGCCTTCTCCACCATCGTCAGCGCGTCGAGGTGGATCGGCGGGCCTGCGTTGCCGATCGCCATCGTGAACGTCACGGGCAGCCCGACTTCGCCCGCGACGTCGAACACCGCACCCAGGGATTCCTGGTAGTCGCTCGCCATCAGGTCGGGCACGAACTGCAGCAGCCCGCCGCCCGCGTCTTCGATGCCGCGCGCGATCGCCTCGATCTCGGCGTAGTCGACGTCATAACTCGGAATGGGTTGACCCTGAATGGTTTTGTGCAGTGTCAGGCGCGACGACGCGAAACCCAGCGCGCCGGCGCGTACCGCTTCTGCGGCGAGCTTGCGCATCAGCGAAAGGTCTTCGGCGGTGGCGGGTTCGCGGTCCACGCCGCGCTGCCCCATCACGTACACGCGCAGCGGGGAGTGCGGGAGAAAGGCGGCCACGTCGATGTCGCGACGGCGTGAATCCAACGCGTCCATGAACTCCGGGAAGGTCTCCCAGGTCCACGGCAACCCGTCGACCATCACGACGCCGGGGATGTCTTCGACACCGGCCATCACGTCGACGAGCACGTCGTGGTCCTCGGGGCGGCACGGGGCGAAGCCGACGCCGCAGTTGCCCATCACTGCGGTCGTCACGCCGTGCGCCGACGACGGGTTCATCCGGTCGCTCCAGATGGCCTGCCCGTCGTAGTGGGTGTGCAGGTCGACGAAGCCGGGCGTGACGAGCAGGCCCGTCGCATCGATCTCCCGCTCGCCCGTACCGTCGACGGTGCCGACGGCCGCGATCACCCCGTTGGAGACGGCGACGTCACCGACGTATGGTTCGCCGCCCAAACCGTCGACGATGGTGCCGTTGCGAATGACCAAATCGAATGTCATATATCGAATCTACGATGTCCGAGTGATCGACCACTTCGGAATCAACTGTGCAAACTGGGATGAATCCAAAGCCTTCTACGACAAGGTGCTCGGGGTGCTCGGATATACCCGCCAAATGGACTTCGAGGTGGCTATCGGCTACGGCAAAGAGGGCAAACCCGATTTCTGGATCGCCGATATGAACGCGGGCGACGCGGCTGGGCCGAACCGTGAGGTGCACTTCGCGTTCCAGGCCGCCGACACCGCCGCTGTCCAGGCGTTCTACGACGCCGCAATCGAGGCGGGGGCCGAGTCCCTGCACCCGCCACGGCTGTGGCCGGAATATCACCCCGGCTACTACGGCGCATTCGTGCGCGACCCGGACGGCAACAACGTCGAGGCGGTTTTCCACGGCGCGGCCCCCGAGAGCTGAACTGGGTACGGTCGGGGAATGGCTACCTCTGATGCGGCGGCGGTCCGCGCACTGCTCCGGGATTGCTTCACCAGGCTGATCGAGCACGTGGAGGACCTGACCGACGGGTTGACAGACGAGGTCGCGTTCTTCCGGCCGACCGCGAATGCCAACAGCATCTCGTGGCTGATCTGGCACAGCGCCCGTCAACACGACCTTCAACTGGCCCACATCGCAGGCACCGAGCAGGTCTGGTTCACCGACGGCTGGGTCGACCGGTTCGGCCTCGACCTGCCGCGCCACGCCATGGGTTACGGCGACGGGCCCGACGAGGTCGCCCGCGTGCGCGCCTCGGCGGATCTGCTCGCCGGCTACTACCACGCCGTGCACAAGGTGACGCTCGAGTACATCGCCTCGGTCACACCCGAGGAGCTCGACCGCGTCGTCGACGACAGCTGGGACCCGCCGGTCACGGCGGGTGTGCGGCTGGTGAGCATCTTCGATGACAGCGCACAGCATTTGGGCCAGGCGGCCTACATACGCGGCATCGCGTGAAACCCGGTCAGTGGTGGCCGCCGATCGGGGTGGCGGCGATGATCCTGCTCGGGTTGGTCGTGGGTCACGGGGCCACGCCGCTTGACGACTGGTTCCTGCACTTCCGCCACACGCCCGTCCGGTGGCTCGCCTACTTCGCTTACCCCCTGTCGCTTCTCGTGATCGGGTGCATCGTGGTCGGCGTCGCCGCCTAT
The DNA here is from genome assembly GCF_010726085.1 of Mycolicibacterium moriokaense. Taxonomy (NCBI): domain Bacteria; kingdom Bacillati; phylum Actinomycetota; class Actinomycetes; order Mycobacteriales; family Mycobacteriaceae; genus Mycobacterium; species Mycolicibacterium moriokaense. The sequence goes on along the minus strand of NZ_AP022560.1, from coordinate 6,002,734 downwards.
CGGCGGTGGTGGCGGTTCGCGGCGGCCGGGATCGTGCTTCCGCCGTCCGCCTATCTGCTCGTGCAGCTGATCAAGCCGTTCTTCGGACGCACCAAGGGCGGCGGCCTCGCATATCCCAGCGGGCACATCACGATGACGACGGTCGTCATCGGACTCGTCGTCATCGTGGCGGGCGGCGCGCTGTGGAGCGTGCTCGTCGCGGCCGCCTACATCGCGCTGGCCATGGTCGGGGTGGGTTCCACATTTCACTACTTCACCGACACCATCGGCGGGCTGCTGCTCGGGTCGTCGGTCGTGTGCATTGCGGCTTACGCCGCCCGCCGCGACTTGACACCTGTCAACCCCAGTGCGATCTAGATCACATTCGGTGGCTAACATAAGGCCATGACCGCAACACCGGATGTCGAGCTGCCCGACGCCAGGACCGTTCACAACCCCGCGACCGGCGACGTGGCCGGCACCGTGCGATGGACCGACCCCGCCGACATTCCGCGCATCGCCGCGGGACTGCGCACGGCGCAGGCTCAGTGGGAGTCCCGCGGCGCCGCCGGCCGCGCCAAGGTGCTGGCCCGCTTCGCGGTGTGGATGGGTGAGCACCGCGACGAGATCGAAGAGCTGCTGATCAAGGAGACCGGCAAGTCGGCGACCGACGCCGTGCAGGAAGTGCCGATGCTCATCATGATCGCCTCCTACTACATCAAGACGATGGAAAAGGCCCTGGCACCCGAAACCCGGCCTGCCGCACTGCCTTTCATGGCGGTCAAGAAGGTCGAGGTGAACTATCGGCCGCGACCGGTCGTGGGCATCATCGCGCCGTGGAACTTCCCGGTCGCCAACGCGATGATGGACGCGCTCGGCGCGCTGGCCGCCGGCTGTGCGGTGTTGCTCAAACCGTCCGAGCGCACACCGCTGACGGCCGAGCTGCTGCTGCGCGGCTGGCATGACTCCGGGGGGCCTGAGGTGTTGGCCCTCGCGCAGGGGGCGCGCGAGGTCTCCGAGGCGATCATCGACAACTCCGACTTCATCCACTTCACCGGCTCCAGCCGAACCGGCGCCAAGGTGATGGAGCGGGCCGCGCGCCGGCTCACGCCGGTCAGCCTCGAACTCGGCGGCAAGGATCCAATGATCGTGTTGGAGGACGCTGACGTCGAACTCGCCGCGCAGGCCGCGGTGTGGGGCGGCATGTTCAACGCCGGCCAGATGTGTGTCTCCGTGGAGCGGGTGTACGTCCTCGAGCCCATCTATGACCAGTTCGTGGCCGCGGTGGTCGCCGCCGTCGAGAAGCTCAAGGTCGGTGCGGGCGAGGGCAGCCACTTCGGATCGATGATCGACCAGACCCAGGTCGAGGTGACCGACCGGCACGTGCGCGAGGCGCTGGCCGCCGGCGCCCGGGCGCTGACCGGCGGCGAGCGCGGCGAGGGCAATTTCTACCCGCCGACGGTGCTCGTCGACGTCAACCACTCGATGAGCTGCATGACCGAGGAGACCTTCGGTCCGACGCTACCGATCATGAAGGTCTCGTCGGTCGCCGAAGCGGTCCGCCTGGCCAACGACAGCCCGTACGGGTTGAGCGCATCGGTGTTCTCCCGCGACGTGAAACGCGCGAAAGACGTTGCGCTGCAGCTGGATGCCGGCGCAGTCAACATCAACGACGTGGTGGCGAACCTGATGTGCATCACGGCGCCGATGGGTGGCTGGAAGGAGTCGGGCATCGGTGCCCGCTTTGGTGGCGCCGACGGCATGCGCAAGTACTGCAGGCAGGAGACGGTGGTCACGCCGCGGACGAACGTCGGCGCCGGCGGCAACTATTACAACAACTCCCTTAAGTCGCTGAAGCGGACGACCAACATGATGACCAAGCTGGCGCTGCTGCGTCCGCGGCGGGTCGCCAAGTAGTCCGCCTCCCGTTCACCGTTCACGCTGCACGCGTGAACGCCACTTCACGTGCGTTGAGTAAGTTCGACTCGTGGGGGACGAGCCGCAGCGGCGGCGACACCCGGTCTGGCTGAGGAGGACGTGTGCGGTTCGTCGCGACCTTGTTCCTGTGGCTTGTCACGACCGTTCTGCTCGCGGTCGCGGTCCCGACGATGTGGGCGCAACGGAATGTGGTCAGCGAGGACGGGTACGCCGCACTGGCGGCCGCCGCGGCCCACGATCCGAAACTGCAGCGGGCGATGGCCACCGAGTTGACGACGCAGATCATCGCCTTCGCCGCGAAGAACGGGTACGGCACGCTCAACCGCGACCTGGTGTCCGGCGTGGTCACCTCCTATACGCAAAACGACGGATTCCCCGGCCAGTTCGCGCAGGCCAATCGCATCGCCCATCGCTGGATGTTCACGAACTCGGTTCAGCCCGAGGACGGCTCGGGGGACCGCTGGCTGGTCGACATCGCGCCGATGCTCAACGATCCCTCGATCAAGCAGACCCTCGGCGATCTCGACCTGGATGTTCCGCAGACGCTGACGGTGCCGCTCACGGTGCCCGAGTCCTCGGCGTTGCGGCCCGGTCAGTTGCGGGCCGTGTCCACGTGGGGGCCGTGGATCAGTGTCGGGTCGACCATACTCGCGGGCGTTTCGGCGCTGCTCACGCTGGCATCGGCCCGCTCACGTGGTAGAGCCCTTGCGGCGCTGGGTGTTTCGGCACTGCTCGTAGGAGCCGGCGGATGGGCGGCACTGGAGGTGTCGCGGCGCTACGTCGACGCCGCCCTGAACCAGACCGTGGGTGATATCCGATCCGTCGCCGAGGTGATGGTCGCCCAGGCCGAGGCGAGCATGCACCAGTGGCTGAACCTCACGCTGGCCGCGGGCGGTGTGCTGGTGGTGTTCGGCGTTGCCGTGTCGCTGCTCGGTGGTCTGCGCCGGCGGGAGTAGGCCCAGGTACCGTTCTGCCATGCCATTCGTCTCGGACTTCGTGGGCCCGCAGCGGCCCGTCCAGACGCCGGTGGGACTGGCCATCGGTACGCTCCGTCGCACCAGCACCATCGACACCCATCCCGCGGGACCGGGCGACTCCGATGTCGACCTGCGGGCGCGCGATGTGGTGGCCGGACAGGACGGCGTCGACGTCCTCGGCGAGATCCGGGTGCGTGCGCACCTGTCCGAGCGCGTGATCGACGACATCGATTGCACGCCGCACGACGATCGGCTGGCGGCGCTGCGCGGGAGTCGGGTCGGCCCGGGGTTCCGCTCGTCGATGAACACCTTGCTGCCGGGGGAGGCCCAGCGCGCCAGCCTGCTGCATCTGCTGCTCGACGACTGGGTCGGGGCGGCCCTGGTGTCCGGCTACTCGACGCAGCATCAGGCGATCATTCTGGGAACCGAGGAGAAGTTGCCTGAGGGAACCGTCGACCGGATAGCGGGTATCTGCGCCGGGTTCGCCCCAGAGGCGTCGCTCGTCGGGTACGCGCGTCGCGTCGGCATCATTCCGTCGGTGCACGGGCCGACGGCGCCACCTCTCGACGGGCGGCATCCCGTCGAACCGCTGCGCGCGCACGGGATGCGGCGATACCGACGGCTGGATCTGCATCCGGTCGACGTGTCGTCTGCGACGGTGGGTTTCGACGCGCATTTCCGCGATTCACACGTCGACGGTGAGGGTGTGGAAACGATCGTGCACGAGTACACCGTCGAGGGCACGGTGGACACGTCGACGCGCACCATCGCCTCGGTCACCGCCCACGTGCGCGTGCTGCCGTGGCAGGAGTGCCCCGGTGCGATCGGCAGCGCCGCCCGGGTGCAGGGCGTGACGCTGTCAGAACTGCGCGAGCGAATCCGTAGCGAGTTCGTCGGCACCAGCACGTGCACGCACCTCAACGACACACTGCGCGCAATCGCCGATCTCGATGCGCTGCTGGATCTGCGCGTTAGGGCTCGATGATGTGGTTCGGGTCGGGTCGCCGCTCCGGCGGTGCCTGGCTGTAATCGCCCCACGGGCCGTCTCGCTGTTCGATTGCCGTCCGAACCCCTTGGGACGCAGCGGTTTCGATCCATTCGAGCGCATCGGGGGTGTTGCGCATCAAGCCGTCGAGGATGGAGCCGAGCGTCTGGGTCGAGGCCAGGCCCATGTTCTCGTAGGTCTGGTTGACGATCAGCTTCTGAGCCTGCAACTGCGACAACGGGATTCGGGCAAGCTTGTGCGCGATCTCCTTGACCCGCGCCTCGAGATTCTCGAACGGCACCGACTCATTGATGAGTTCGACTGCGGCGGCTTCCTTTCCGGTCAGCGGCTCCCCGGTCAGTGAATGCCACTTCGCCTTCGCCAAGCTGAGCCGGTAGATCCACATACCGGTCAGGTAGGCGCCCCACATGCGGGCGTACGGGGTGCCGATGACGGCGTCGTCGCTGGCGATGATGATGTCGGCACACAACGCGTAGTCACTGGCGCCGCCCACACACCAGCCGTGCACCTGCGCGATGACGGGTTTCGACGCCCGCCAGATCGCCATGAACTTCTGGTTGGGGCTCGTTTCGCGCGTCGTCGTCATCACGAAGTCCTTGCCCGGGTCCCAGCGACCGTCGGTGTTCATCGCGTCGCCCCAGTGCGTGAAGCCGCCGCCGAAGTCGTAGCCACCGGAGAACGCGCGCCCGGCGCCGCGCAGCACGATCACCTTGATCTCGGGGTCGCGTTCGGCGAGGCCGATCGCCTTCTCGATCTCGTCGGGCATCGGCGGAACGATCGTGTTGAGGTGCTCGGGCCGGTTCAGGGTGATGGTTGCGATCGGGGGCTCGGGCTTGTAGAGCAGCGTTTCGAACGTCGTCGTCGGCATAGCAGCAGTCTGGCAGAGGCCGTGGCTGGTAAGCCTTCAGTGGCCAGCCCCTACCGTCAGGCCGGGTCGGCCCAAGCCAGCAGGACGTCGACGGCCACCGCTTCGGTCTCGCCGACGACGAGCGGGTTTACCTCGAGTTCGCGCATCCCCGGGATGAGGGCGGCCCGGCTGATCCTTACGATCGCGTCCACCGCCGCTTCGACGTTGGTGGGTGCGGCGCCACGGTAGCCGACCAGCAGTGGCCAGCAGCGCAGGGAGCCGAGGATTTCGCGCGCGGTTGCCGAGGTCACCGGAGCCAGAGCGTGGGCGATGTCGTGGTGTATCTCGGTGTGGGTTCCACCCCAACCCACTGTGAGCACGGGTGGCCACCCATCGCGCCCGCCGTCGACCGAGACGAGGAGTTCGACTCCGGCGGCGACCTGTTGCTGGACAAGGACCGCACGCGCACCGGGCACGGTACGTGACAGGTGTGCGGCGACAGTCTCCGCGTTCGCGGCGCTCACGCCTAGTCGCACGGCACCCGCTTCGGTCTTGTGCTCCAGTTCTGGCGCGACCGCCTTGAGGACGGCGGTTCCCCCTACCTCGGCCACCGCCGCGGGGGCGTCGCGGGGGTCGTCGATCAGAACGGCGGCGGGCCGGGCGACACCGAGTGCCTTCAGCAGGTCCCAACCGTCGTGGATCGATGGTTCAGACGAGACCTCGACCTCGACCGCGGCCGGTGGCACAGGGCGCGGCGTGGCTGCGGCGAGCACACGGGTGGCCAGCGCGATCGAGGGGAAGACGGGCACGCCCGCATCCCACAACACCCGCCGTGCGTCGGCGGTCGCATCATCTCCCGCCATCCACACCACCGCGACCGGGGGTGCTCCCGGGAAGGCCTCGGTGACGGTCCGACTGAGTTCGCGTGCCAGGGCCTGCGCGGTGTCACCGACGAGCATCGTCAGCAGTATCAGGACCACATCGACCACTGGGTCCGCGCGCACGAGCGCACACACTTCTCCGAAGCCGCCGGCTCCGTCGTTGAAGAGCTGGGCGGTGACATCGACGGGGTTCCCCTCGGCGCCGAAGGCGGGCACGATCCGTGCGAGCTTCTCCCGGGTCGCAGCGCCGAGCTCCGGTACGGCCAGCCCGACGTCCGCGCAGCGGTCTACCGCCAGGATTCCGGCGCCACCGGAGCTGGTGACCACCGCCACGCGGTTGCCTCCGGGCCTGGCGCATGACCTGAGAAACATTGCGGCCATGAGCAATTCCTCGACGTCACTGACGACGACGACGCCGTGCTGACGCGAGACGAGATCGAATGCGGTGTTGTTGTCGAGCATCGCGCCGGTGTGCGAGAGGGCAGCACGGCGCCCGCTCTCGCTCTGACCGGCACGCAGGACGATGAGTGGAGTGTTTGATGCGCGCGCCTCTTCAGCGAGGGCGGCATAATCCCTGGGCGAGGGGAGCGCCTCGACGTAGATTGCCAGAACTCGTACGTCGGGTTCACTGACGAGTACCCGTCCGATCTCGGTTACGTCGATGTCTGCCTGGTTGCCTGTGCTGACCCAGGCGGTGAGGTCCAGCCCGCGAGAGGCGGCGACATCGAGGACGGCTCCGCCGATGGCGCCGCTCTGACCCACGTAGGCGATGCCGCTGCTGCCCAGGAGGGGGCGCTCACCCGCAGCGGTGAAGGTGGCGAACAGGCCGCTACGTGCCAGGTAAATGCCCTGACAGTTGGGCCCGAGCACCCTCACCCCGGTCCGAAGCGCGGCGGCAGCGAGTTCCGCCTGAAGCGTCACGCCCTCGGGGCCGGTTTCGGCGAACCCGGACGCGAACACGATGACTGCGGCCGCGCCGACTGCACCCGCCTCTTCGACGATCGTGACCGCGCGATCGGCTGGCACGAGGGACAACACAAGATCCAACTGACCGGGCACGCTCGCGAGGTCGGGATAACACGGCAGGCCCCCGAGCTCAGTATGCTTCGGATTAACTGGAATGACGCGTCCGGTGAAACCGCGATCGCGCAGCCACGTCAACGGGCGGGCCATCGGGTGGCCCTGCCGGCTGGAGGCACCGACCAGCGCAACAGAGCGCGGCGCCAGAATTCGCTCCCAATCGGTCAGTGCCGAACCCGCAGCTGTTCCGAGGCCTCGACTCACCGGGCCACCTCCTCGTAATTGCCGTCGGCGCAGGCCGGAAAGTTGGTGTTCCACGACAATACTGCACACAATTTCGTATCCAAAATTTTCGGGAACGCGCCACACAGCTCTTGAGTGCAGTCGCTTTGCTAAGCTCTCGCCGGAGGTGGCAAATGCCCGGTATCAAATCTGACACGACTGGGCGTTCCACCAGCGTCGCACGTGTCATCGATGAAATTCGCACAATGCTGCGTACGCGCGAGCTGGTCCCCGGCCAGCAGGTCCGCCAGGAGTCTCTTGCCACACGACTCGGCGTGAGCCGGATACCAGTCAGAGAGGCCCTCAAGTCGCTTGAGTCTGAGGGCGTGATGCGTCACCAGCCGCACGTCGGCTATACCGTGACCCGTCTTGACGCCGACGAACTTGCGCAGATCTACCTAATGCGTCGAGCGCTGGAAACCGAAGTCCTCCGGGCACTTCCGCGCCTATCCGGCACCCAGCTCAAAGAACTGAGCAATCTTAACGATGCAATTGGCTGCGCGGTCGAGCAAGCCAATGTCCTCGAGATCGTCACCTGCAACGAAGCGTTCCACTTCGCTATGTTCAGGCTTTCCGGCCTCGACATCGTGGTCGCTGAGATCGAACGCCTCTGGCGCTTGACCGAGCCGTACCGGACGGTGCATCTATACGACAGCGAGGCGCGCAAGCGGATCGTGCGGGAGCACCGCAAGATGATCACTGAGTTGCGGCGAGGGGACACCGAGGCGGTGGTGGCATTGATGAACACCCACCGCGACCTCACAGTGAGCGACCTCGTTGAGGCGCTGAACCCTCACCGCTGATGCTAGTGCAACTGTAGGCAAAATTGTATCCAATTTATGGACGAGTCGCCGGAGATGTCCTACACTCCTGACCGAACTCGGGTTTGCAGCAGCGGAGCGGCGACCCGTCCTCGCAGGAGACGATGATGACAGCCGAGCACACGATGACTCCGATCGACAGAGGCCGCTGATGGCCGTCCTGGTCTCGCAACTCGACACATCCTCAGAGGCCTACGCAAGCAATCGGGCGCACCAACTTGACATCATCGCTGCGCTCGACGAACAGCTCGAGCTGGCCGTCGCCGGCGGCGGGCACCGTCAGGTGCAGCGGCACCGCGAGCGGGGGAAGCTCACGGTCCGTGAGCGACTGGCCCTCCTGGTCGACCCCGATTCACCGTTCCTGGAGCTTTCAACCCTGGCGGCCTGGGGCACCGACTTCACCGTCGGAGCTTCGGTGCTGACTGGGATCGGCGTGGTGTCCGGTGTGGAGTGCGTCCTGATAGGACACGACCCGACCGTTCGCGGCGGCGCGATGAACCCCTATACGCTGCGAAAAATCCTGCGCGCCTTGGAGATCGCCCGCACCAACCGCCTGCCGGTGATCAATCTGGTGGAGTCGGGCGGCGCCGACCTGACGACACAGGCGGACCTGTTCGTACCCGGCGGCCGAATCTTTCACGAGCTCACCGAGTTGTCCTCGATGGCGATCCCCACGATCGCGCTGGTGTTCGGCAATTCCACAGCCGGTGGTGCCTATGTCCCAGCCATGTGCGACTACGCCGTGCTCGTCGATCGACAGGCGAAGGTATTCCTCGGCGGTCCGCCGCTGGTGAAAATGGCAACCGGCGAAGACGCCGACGAGGAGTCCCTCGGTGGCGCTGAGATGCACAGCCGGACCTCCGGGCTCTCCGACTACTTCGCCGCCGACGAGCGGGACGCTATCCGGCTCGGCCGTGCGATCGTCGCCCGCCTGCAGTGGCGGAAGCTCGGCCCACCGCCATCGCCGAATGCCCCACCGCCCCAATACGATCCAGAGGAGATCCTCGGGATCCTGCCCGTGGACCCGAAAGTGCCTTTCGACCCGCGCGAGGTTTTGGCCCGCACTGTCGACGGCTCGGAGTTCGATGAGTACAAGCCGCTCTACGGCACGTCACTGGTCACCGGTTGGGCCTGTGTTCATGGCTACCCGGTCGGGTTCCTTGCGAACCACCGCGGGGTGCTCTTCGGGGAGGAAGCGAAGAAGGCCAGCGAGTTCATCCTCCTCGCTAATCAGTCCGACGTGTCGCTTGTGTTCTTGCAGAACACAACTGGCTACATGGTCGGCCGGGACTACGAACAGGGCGGGATCATCAAGGACGGGGCCAAAATGATCAATGCCGTGACAAACAGCGCGGTTCCCCACCTCACTATCAACATGGCGTCGTCGTTCGGTGCCGGCAACTACGGCATGTCCGGACGCGCGTACGATCCGCGGCTGTTGTTCTCCTGGCCCGCATCGAGGGTCGCCGTCATGGGCTCTGCGCAACTGGCGGGTGTGATGTCGATCGTCGGCCGCGCGTCGGCGGCGTCCCAGAATCGTGAGTATGACGAGGAGGCCGACGCCGCGCGGAGGCAAGCGATCGAGGCCCAGATCGAGGCGGAGTCCCACAGTTTCGCCATCTCCTCGCGCGTGTACGACGACGGGATCATCGACCCCCGTGATACCCGCACGGTGCTGGGCATGTCACTTTCCGCCGTGCATTCAGGCACAGTCGCCGGCCGCCGCGGTTTCGGCGTCTTCAGGATGTGAGCCGGCACATGCCCAATAAACGCGCCATCACGAAACTGTTGGTCGCCAACCGGGGGGAGATCGCCGCCCGCGTCATGCGCACCGCGCACGACCTCGGAATCGCTACCGTCGCCGTGTATTCCGACCCCGATGCCGAGGCTCCGTTCGTCACTCTGGCCGACGAGGCGGTGCGTCTGCCCGGCGCCACGCCGTCCGAGACATACCTGCGTGGGGACGCCCTCATTGCGGCTGCTCGCAGAACGGGCGCGAACGCGATCCATCCGGGATATGGATTCCTCTCGGAGAACGCCGCCTTCGCCCAGGAATGCAACGCGGCAGAGCTGATCTTCGTCGGACCGGGGCCCAAGGCCATCGCTTCGATGGGATCGAAGCTCGAGGCGAAGGCGCTGATGCACGCCGCGGGAGTGCCGGTTCTGCCTGGGGCCACCGTCGATGCAGCCACTGACCTGGGCCTTGTCGCCGAGAGAATCGGTTTCCCGGTGCTGGTCAAGGCCGCGTTCGGAGGTGGCGGGCGAGGGATGCGGATTGTGCGGGCCGCCGCCGACCTGGCTGCCGCTGTCGACTCGGCCCGTCACGAGGCGGAAGCCGCGTTCGGCGACGGCACTGTCTTCCTCGAGCGCTTCGTCGAGGATCCTCGCCATATCGAGGTGCAGATCTTCGGCGACTCGCTCGGACAGGTCGTGCATCTCTTCGAGCGCGAGTGCTCGATACAACGCCGCTATCAGAAGATCGTCGAGGAGAGCCCCTCGCCCGCGGTCGACGACCGGCTGCGCGTCGAACTCGGAACAGCCGCCGTGGCGGCGGGCAAGGCGATCGACTACACCGGCGCCGGCACGGTCGAGTTCGTCCTCGACCGAGATGGAGCCTTCTTTTTTCTCGAAGTCAATACACGACTACAGGTAGAGCATCCGGTGACGGAGATGGTCACGGGCCTGGACCTGGTGGCGCTGCAGCTACGGATCGCCGAAGGGCACCCGCTACCGGTCGAGGCCACCGAAGCCCGGATCGACGGGCATGCCATCGAGGTCCGGCTCTACGCGGAGGATGTGCCGACCGGGTACCTGCCGTCGACGGGCACATTGCACCGCTTCAACATTCCCCCACTGCCGGGCGTGCGGGTCGATTCCGGGGTCGTCGATGGCTCCGTCGTCGGCCCGCATTACGACCCAATGCTGGCCAAGGTCATCGCATACGGTCGGACGCGGACCGAAGCCGCTCGCACACTCGCCCGTGCCCTCGCACAGGCCGAGATTCACGGGCTCACGACGAACCGAGACCAGCTCGTCGGGATCCTGCGCGACGAGGAGTTCCTTGCGGGGCACGTCGACACCGGATACCTCCAACGGCATCCCGAGCTTGTCGCGGCGGAGCCCTGTGCCGCCGAACGGATTCACGCAGCTGCGGCAGCCCTGAGTCGCCAGGCCGAGCACCGCGCGGGGGCAGCGGTGCTCGGCGGGCTACCGTCGGGCTGGCGCAACGTCTGCGGCCCCCCACAGACCGTCACCTATACCTGTGGCGATCGGGCGCTCGAGGTCACATATGCATTCGGGCGCTCGGGACCGGCCGGTCCGGTGGTCGACCTTGCCGTCAACGGGGAACCGCTCGACGTCGGCCTGCTCACCGCCTCCCCAGGGCTGGTCACCCTCGAGGTTGAAGGAGTGCGCCGGTCGTACCGGGTGCATCGGGCCCAGGGGCAGACCTTCGTCGACGGGCCGGACGGCTCGAGCGCATTCACCGACGTGCCCCGCTTCGCCAACGCGGCCGCAGCCGCACCCGCCGGGTCACTGATCGCGCCGATGCCCGGGGTAGTCGTGCGGGTACTGGCGGACGCCGGTGACGCGGTAGTCGCCGGACAGCCACTCATCGTGCTCGAGGCCATGAAGATGGAACACACCGTCGTAGCACCGGTCGACGGGGTGGTCACGCAGCTTTCTGTGGTATCCGGCGACCAGGTCGCGACGCGGCAGGTGCTCGCCATCATCGACGATGCCCCTTCGAGCACGTGACAGGAGTTCGGTAATGAGTCACGTTTTGTCGCACCGTGCGGACCGACCGGTCCGGATCGGCAACTGTTCAGGTTTCTACGGTGATCGCCTGACCGCGGCACGAGACATGCTGGATGGCGCCGGGCCGGGCATCGACGTCCTTTCCGGCGATTACCTCGCCGAGCTCACGATGCTGATCCTGGCCAAAGCCCAGGCCGCGGATCCCGCAGGCGGGTATGCGAAGACGTTTCTGGCCCAGATGCGCGACGTCCTTGCAGACTGTGTAGCCCGCGGCGTCAAGGTGGTGTCGAACGCGGGTGGGCTCAATCCGGCTGGTCTCGCCGCCGCGATCGAGGACCTCGGCACCGGTGCGCGCGTCGCCTACGTCGAGGGCGACGATCTGCGCGGTGCTCTGGCGGCGATCACCCCCTCCGTCACCGGGAAGCCGCCGGTCTCCGCCAACGCTTACCTCGGGGGATGGGGCATCGCCGAGGCGCTCTCCGCCGGCGCCGACGTCGTCGTCACCGGGCGGGTCACAGATGCATCGCTGGTCGTCGGACCGGCTGCGTGGTGGCACGGATGGGACCACGAGGCATTCGATGAGTTGGCGGGCGCCGTGGTAGCCGGTCACGTGATCGAGTGCGGACCCCAAGCCACCGGCGGGAACTATGCGTTTCTCGACGAGATCACCGACCGCCGCTACCCGGGATTCCCGATCGCCGAGGTCGCCGCCGACGGCACCTCGGTGATCACCAAGCACCCCGACACCGGCGGCCTGGTCTCGGTCGGGACCGTCACCGCGCAGCTCCTGTACGAGATCGGTGCGCCGGCATACTTGGGGCCGGACGTCACGGCCCACTTCGACACGATCCGTCTCGCCGAGATCGGTGAGCACCGAGTCGCGATCACCGGTGTCCGCGGAAGTCCACCTCCGCCCACCCTCAAGGTCGCCCTCAATGAATTTGGCGGCTACCGGAACACGATGACGATCGTCCTGACCGGGTTGGACCTGGAGGCCAAGGCCGCACTCGTGCAGGACCACCTCTTTGCGGCACTCGGGGGTCGCGAGCGGTTCGCCGAGGTCGACGTGCGACTGCTGCGTTTCGATCACCCGGACGCTCCGAGCAACGTGGAGGCCACCGCGCACCTGCAGGTCACCGTGAAGGACCCGGACCCGCGTGTCGTGGGCCGCGCTTTCTCGAACGCGACGATGGAAATCGCCCTGGGCGGCGTCGCAGGCTTCCACACGACAACGCCGCCGACCGCGGAGTCGGCCTTCGGGGTGTACCGCGCAGCGGCGGTACCGCGTACCGCAGTAGTCCACACCGTCGTCCTGCCTGACGGCGAGCGACGCACGGTGGGGGACCCGCCGACAGCCGTGGGCGCCCCCGCTGTCGCCTCACCCCCCGCCGCCGCGGCGCCGCGGCCGGAGACGACCGGACCCACGGTGCGCCTGCCGTTGGGCACCATCGTGGGTGCCCGCTCGGGTGACAAGGGTGGCGACGCGAACATCGGGCTCTGGACACGGACCGACGCCGAGTATGCCTGGCTGCGGAGCTTCCTGACTGTCGAGCGGGCACGTGACCTACTCGGAAAGGAATCCGCGAACCTCGAGCTACAGATTTACGAGTTCCCCAACCTGCGTGCGCTCAACGTTGTGGTCCAGAACCTGCTCGGCGACGGCGTCGCGTCCTCGACCCGTCCCGATCCACAGGCCAAGGGTCTCGGGGAGTACCTCCGCAGCCTCCTGGTCGATATTCCACGCGCCCTGGTGGAGTAGGCGACAGCGCCCGACCGCCATCAGTCGATGACACCCGCGAGAGGACGACGAATGAAGTTTCCGGACGAACGGGACGGGCGCTTGACCGGCGCCCCACACCGGGGATGCAGTCTGAGGATCGATGCACGGCTACGCAACGACCTCGCGACCGCCGCGGAGGACATCCGCGCCTGCGAGGAGGTCGGTTACGACGGCGGCTGGAACACCGAGAACATGGCCGACCCTTTCCTGGCGCTCACTCTGGCTGCCGAGCATTCGTCCCGGGTCGAAATCGGTCCGTCGGTGGCGATCGCATTCGCCCGGACTCCAATGACCGTTGCCTATCCCGCGTGGGATCTCCAGCGATTCTCCGGCGGACGGCTCGTGCTCGGCCTCGGCAGCCAGATTCGTCCACACATCACTCGAAGATTCGGCATGCCCTGGTCGCGGCCGGTGGCGCGGATGCACGAGTTCGTCAGGGCGCTGCGAGCCATCTGGCACGCGTGGGACACCGGGGAAGGACTCGAACATCGCGGTGAGTTCTACGACCACTCGCTGATGACCCCCGCCTTCACCCCGAAGCCCAACCCGTACGGGCCGCCGAAGGTGTTCCTCGCCGCTGTCGGACCGCAGATGCTGCGCACCACTGCCGAGGTTGCCGATGGATTGTTTGTGCACTCGTTCTGCACGGATCGCTATATCCGTGACGTAATTCTTCCGGCGACCACCGCACACCGGCCGCCAGGAGCCGCTCCGTTGGAGATTGCACATTCCCCGTTCGTGGCGCTCGACGAGCAGGACCGCGAAGCGGTGCGAAGGCAGATCTCATTCTACGGTTCAACGCCCGCCTACCGGCCGGTCCTCGAACTGCACGGCTGGGGTGATCTGCAGGACGAACTGAATGTGCTGTCCAAACAAGGCCGTTGGGACGAGATGGTGCCCCTGATATCCGACGAAATCTTGGATGCCATGTGTGCAGCGGGCACCGTGGGGCAGGTGGCAGAGACCTTGCGGACCCGGTTCGACGGGCTCGTGCACCGCATCAGGTTCAACCGACCCGGTGACATCCCGCCTCCGCAACGCTTCGCTGAACTCGTGGACGCCATGCGTGCGGCGTGACCGGCGTCAGGTGCGAAACACGGTCCGGTTCGCAAGCAGGCCCTCGATCCGGGACTGGGAATAGCCGATTCCGCGCAGCACATCCACGGTGTGCTCACCCCGCAGTGGCGGTCGTTCCGGTCTCGGAGGAGCGGCGGAGCCGAAGCGCGGTGCCGGCGCTGGTGCTTCGACTCCGTCGACCTGAATCAGCGCATTTCGCGCGGCGTGGTGCGGATACATCGCCAACTCGTCGCGGCGCAATACCGGAGTCACACACGCGGGTACACCGGCGAATTCCTCAAGCCATTCCGCTTGTGTCTTGGTGGCGAAGACAGCCGCAAGTTCTCGTTTGAGAAAGGGCCAATCAGCCTCCCGCCGCTCACGCCACTTGTCCGACTCGGACAGCCCGAGCGTCGTGACAAGCGCCAGCCAAAACTTGTCCAACAATGCACCCACCGCAATGTGGCGATGGTCCGCCGTCTCATAAACCTCATAGAACGGCGCTCCCGAGTCCAGCAGATTCGTTCCCCTGGGGCCACCGGGTTCGAATGCGTACGACGCCGACATGAGCAGCATCGCACCGTCACACATCGAGGCATCGACGACCTGTCCCCGCCCCGATCGCCGTGCTTCGACAACTGCGGCAAGCGCGCCGACGACAGCCAGCATCGCCCCACCCCCGTAGTCGCCGACCAGGTTCAGCGGCGGTGTCGGCTTCTGCCCCTTGCGGCCGACGGCATCGAGCACGCCGGACACCGCAATGAAATTGATGTCGTGGCCGACTTCCGTGGCCATCGGCCCGTCCTGTCCATAGCCGGTCAGTCGCACGTAGACCAGAGCCGGATTACGCGTCAGACAGGGCTCTGGACCGATGCCAAGACGCTCAGCGACGCCGGGCCGGAAGCCCTCGATCAAAATCTCGGACTCGGCGACCAGATCCAGCACGACATCGCTGGCGCCCTTGGCTCGCAGGTCCAGCCCGAGCGAGACCTTGCCCCGCCCAAGGACATCCGCGCGAGAACGGGCCTCTTCTGGCACCGCGGGCCCCATCGGGCGGTCCACGCGGACCACCGAGGCGCCCAAATCGGCGAACATCATCGCGGCGAAGGACACCGGGCCCATCGCCGCGAGTTCCAGCACGCGCACCCCGGTCAACGGCCGCGGCCGGCTGCCGCCATCCGGATCGTCTGAGCCCATGGTGCGCGCTAGTCGATGACCTGTGAGTCGACGAACTCGACCCAGTTTCCGTCGGGATCTTCGACGATGACCATGCGCCGGCCCGGTTCGTATTCCGTGATCGGCACGACGATGGGTATGCCTGCCGCTTCGCAGGCGGAGACCACCTCGTCCACATCTGACACCGAGATCGTCCAATACCTGCACCCGGTGGAGGCGTAAATACCGCCGGCAGGAGAGCGCGCCGGAAGCGGCTTTCGCAGTGCGAGCAGCTTCACGGTAGAAGTCCCACACTGGAGCCGGTAGCTCATACCGCCGGCGATGCTGGTCTCCCCGACGCACGAAAGGCCGAGCTGGTCGCGATAAAACCGCAGCATCGGCTCGGCATCGTTGGTGACGATGCCGATGTCCAGGGAATCCTTGGTCAGCCTCATGTGCCGCTCAACCCGCCATCGACGAAAAGCGTTCCCGCCGTTGCGAAAGCCGATTCATCGGATGCAAAGAACAGCAGGGCGCCTGCAATGTCTTCCGGGCTCGCCGGTCGCTTCGCCGGGGTCGCCTGGACAGCGCCAGCAAACATCTCCGGCGGGATCGCCCGGGCGAGCGGTGTGTCGATCACACCTGGGCTCACAGCGTTCACGCGAACACCGGCTGCGGCGTACTCGACGCCGAAGGCGCGTGTCAACGAAACCAACGCCGCCTTGCTCGCGGCGTAGGCCGCCAAGAAAGGCATGGCCTTCTCCGTAGACGCGGAGGTGATGTTGATGATCGAGCCGCCACCGCCGTCGATCAGGATCGGGATCGCAGCACGCATCGCGTAGAACGGGCCAAGGAAGTTGACATCGAATACCCGCTGCATGTTGGCGTCCGAGATCTCGGCGGCGGGAGTCAGATCCCCATCGACCCCAGCGCAATTGACCAGCACATCAAGCGTGCCGAACTCGGTGACAGCCGTGTGGATCAGGGCTTCGACCTGGTCGCGCTGCGTAACATCGACAGACACGGCCACCGCAGTTGGTCCGATCTGATCGGCGACGTCACGCTCCTGGCCGGAGATATCTCCGAGCACGACTCGGGCGCCCTCGCGGCTGAACAACTCAGCGGTCGCGCGTCCCAAACCTGAACCGGCCCCGGTAATCACGGCAGTTTTGCCGGCTAATCTCTGCATCAACGGATTCGCTCCATACGTCTGGGTGTTGGTATCGAACAATGGCAACTTGGCTTGAATCGTGGATGTCGCTTGAATCGTGAATGTCGCTTGAATCGTGAATGTCTTTGTCGCGTCATCCGACCATCGTCATTCCGCCGCTGACGCTGATTACCTGACCGGTGATGTATGCCGCGGCCGGCGAGGCCAAAAACACGATCATTGGGGCGACGTCTTCTGGCCGGCCGAGCCTTCTCATCGGAATCGACCGCTCACGCGAGTCGTTTCCGGAGCCGACGATGGAACGCATCAACACGGTGTCGATTACTCCGGGACACACGCAGTTCACCGTGACCTGGTGCCGTGCGCCCTCACGGGCCAGCGACTTGGTCAGTGCGATGACCGCGCCCTTGGCGCTTGAGTAGAGCGCCTCGTGGTAACTGCCTACTCGCCCGGCCTCGCTCGCGACATTGACGATGCGCGCGCCTCCGGGCATGTTGATCATGTCGCCGAAGAACTGGTGGGTCACGAGCAGCGTGCTGACGAGATTGACATCTAGAACCCGCTTCCAGTACAGCGGATCCGTTTCGGTGAAGGGCATCGGCCGGTCCCAGCCAACGTTGTTGATGAGAATCGTCGGCGGGCCGAAACCCGCGACGATCTCCTCCTTCGCGACACGCACCTCTTCGTGAGAGGTGACGTCGGCGATGAAGGCACCGATGTTGGCATCAGGCCCTAGGCTGTTGACCGCGACCGCCATGGCGGCACGATTGCGATCGAGGATGGCAACCGTTGCGCCACACTGGAGAAGCGTCTCGACGACGCCGAGTCCGATTCCAGACGCGCCACCGGTGACGACGGCGATTTCGCCTTTGAGATCGATCATCGATACTCCCATTTCGTTGTTGAATAACCTTGCGATCCACTCGTCACCACATCCGCAACCGTTCGCTACACAATCGCTATGGGGTTAACCGGAGAACCGGTACCGCCCGTGATCTGCAAGGGGCTCACCGTGAAGAGAAACTCCCACCGTCGTTCCTCGGCGCAGACGGCCGCAAGCCGCGACAGATCTAGGTTGTCGAGCAGGTGAAGGCCCATCGCGACGAGACAACAGACGTGAATGGGCAGGGGCCAGCCGTTGGTGTTGGGCGGCATGATGTCATTGGCCCCGTCGTTACCGAGCAGGACGAGGTCGCGTTCAGCCAACCACGGGATGCATTCCGCGTCGAGGCCGGCGAGGCCGTGACCGACATCCCATAGACCCATCGCCTCCCGACGCTTGTCCCGGCCGGTGGACACCAGCAGAATGTCGCCTCGGCCGACAATCACACCCTCGGCATCGCACGCGGCGTCCAGATCGTTCGGTGTGACTGCTTCGCCCGGTTCGAGCCACTCGACGCCGCGGACGCGGGGAATGTCCAATAGCACGCCACGAGAGCAGATGCCGCCGGCCGCCGCGATCACCGAATTCTTGCAGGCCCCGGTACTCATGACCTCCGATGCTAGGAAGCCGTTGTACATGACGCCGTGGTGGAAGACGTGGCACAGGGCGTCGAGATGCGACACTCCCAAGCCGTGGAAAGCGAGACCAATGTAGTCGATCGACGCTTCAGCGCCTTCGACACCGGTCCCATGACGCGCATCTCCCGCGAGAATCATCATGTGCTGCGCTGGCACCGGATTCTCAACGGAAGGGACCACCGGGAGCACTCGGCCGCAATTCACAGTGCGCCCCAGCACTTTTCGGGTGGCTTGTGCGGTGTGCTCAGGCGTCAACAGGTTCAGAGTCCCACGTTCATCGTCGGTGCCCCAACGGCCCCAGTTCTTGACCTGCTCAAACAGCTCTTGCATACGGCTGTCGCTGACACGTTCCACCGTGACCTCCCGGTCAGTTGATATTGATAGTCGGATCTAGTTCTTTTCTGTTGCATTGCAGGGCTTTCGATCGGATGTCGGCCATTGGTGGTCGTCCGAGACTTGTCCGGCGACGAGGCCGAAAGGGACGATCCACGACGCCGAGGACCGGAGGTTGGCATTGATCGCCACCTTCGATGCGCGTATAGCGCGTTGGTTTCCCTTCGCGAGTCGGACAGCGAGTTCCATTGCTGCCGACTCCGGGTCGTCATCGACCACGAAGTTGACGAGGCCCAGCCGCTCAGCCTCTACAGCTGAGATGGTGTCGCCGGTCATCAGGTAGTACTTCGCCCAGTTTGGGCCGGCGAGTGCCGGCCAGATCAGCTGCGCACCGTCGCCTGCTCCCGCTCCGATCAAGGCATGGGTATCGGCGAACGTTGCGTGGCGGTGGGCGTAGACGACGTCACACAGGAATGCCAACGTCACACCCAGTCCGCGAGCGGGACCGTTCACAGCGGCGATGACCGGCTTGTCGCAGGCCAACATGTTGTCCACGACCTGGCGACCCACCTTGTACGTGGTCGCCTCGGGTCGGGTGTCCATCGGGTCTCGAAGGTCGCCGCCAGCGGTGAAGGCGCGGCCGGCGCCCGTGATCACCAAAATATTGACGTCAGGATCCAGATCCACATCGAGCGGAAGCCGCGAGATTTCGTTGTGTAGGCGATCATTGATTGCGTTCAGGCGGTCAGGGCGGTTAAGTCTTGCCAAGAGCACACCGTCGCTGTGCAAAGCGAGTTCAATATGTTCATAACAAGATTGATCGATCATCGATCTTCTCCTGTAGTCAGTCGCCGGGTCGCCAGATCACCGGGAATCGCGGATGGTCGAGTGGTTCACCGATATCGACCACCTGCTCGATACCGCCGCGAACTAAGCCGGTGTACACGACGTCCTCCGGTATATAGAGGTTGATCAGATTCCATCGTGGTTCGTCGGTGAAGTTTCCCGGCGACTCGTGCACGGTGAGCATCGTGTGGGCCGTGGCATCACCCGGCATCAGGTGCAGCGGCTCGGATTTCGGACAACGTTCGGCGAGGTCCGGATACACCTCGAGCAATGGCCGGCCGTTCGGTGAAAGATTGCCCTCCTTGTCGCGCCAGCCCAACGGGCCTTCGTGATGGGATCCGCTGTAGAAGCGCAGCGAACCGCGCTCGGGTGGGATCTCGTTGAGCGCGATCCAGAAGTTGACGTACCCCATCCGGTCGAAGACTGCGGCGGAGAAGTCCTGGTGCGGGGGCGCTGGCTCGGACTTCCGCCCGCCCGCAGGATGCCTGCACACGACCTGATCACGCATGTACCGAACGCCGACATCGCGCCGTACGCCGAGCGCGTGGGCGGCCTTGCCGACCGCGGGATCGAATGCGACAGACCGAAACGGCTCGATTCCTTCGTAGCCGGGAAGTTGGTATTCGGAGAACCAGCTGAAGTCGATGTCGACTCCGCGGCGGGCGGTGTGGCCGGTTCCGTCAGGTCCCAGCAGCCTCTTGGCGCCCTCAAGCAGCTCCGCCGCGACGTCTGTCGGTAGGAAGTTGTCGAGCTTGACCCATCCGTTCTCTCGGAAGGATGCACTTTCCTCGACCGTGATTTCTCGCACACCTGTGGTGGGAGCGCTCATGTCGTGCCTTTCTCGTGTGGATGATCTGTGCACAGGGGCGGTCGTCTCGGCCGCGCTGATGATGTGTTCTGGGAATGCCGCTACCGTCAGCTGGCCGTGCCCGTTCCTCGGTTGGCGCGCTCGCGAAGCTCCCTTCTGAGTACTTTTCCTGACGCAGTTCGCGGCAGTTGGTCGATGAACTCGATCTCTTTCGGCACCTTGTACCGAGCGAGGTATTCGGACGCGAAGAGCTGTAGCGTCGCGGCATCCACGGCGTGCCGCCGGACCACGTATGCCTTTGGTACTTCGCCCCACTGCTGACTTTTCATTCCGACCACCGCCGCTTCGATCACGGCGGGGTGCTCGGCCAGGACACATTCGATTTCAGCCGGATAGACGTTCTCGCCTCCGGAGATGAGCATGTCTTTGATCCGGTCCTTCAGGAAGAGATATCCATCCCGGTCGAAGTAGCCGGCGTCGCCGGTGTGGAACCAGCCGTTCGCGTCGACGCAAGGATCGACGGCACCGTCGCTGCCCCAATACCCCAGCATCATCGCTGAGGACCGGACGCAGATCTCGCCCACCTCGCCGGCTGCGACAGGGTTTCCGTCCGGGCCGAGGACCTCTGTGTCCATTCCCGGTGTACGGCGGCCGACCGACATCATTCGCTCGGCTTTGTCGACACCGTGGTCGTCTGGTCCGAGGAGACAGATGATGGAGTGTTCGGTCATTCCGTAGGTCTGGGTGAACCTGCAGCCGAAGGTCTCCATACACTGCTTCAGCAAGGCCTGTGACATCGGAGCAGCGCCGTAGTAGATGTATCGGAGCCCGCTGAAGTCGACTCCAGCAGTGCGTGGGTTGGCCAGGATCATCTGCAGCATCTCGGGCACGGCGACGAAGGCCGCCGCCGAATGGGCCTCGATAGCATCGAGCACGTCATCCGGCGTGAACTTCGGCATCAGAATGATCGTTGCCCCCTGCAATGTCACCCAGAACGGGAACAGTGAGCCACCGACGTGGAAGTTGGGCATGGGGCAGAGGATCGATTCGCCGTTCGCCCACCACAGCGGGCGGCCCGGGACCTGATGTGCGAGACGCAGCATCTCCGTGAAGGTCCTGTG
Source organism: Mycolicibacterium moriokaense (assembly GCF_010726085.1). Lineage (NCBI taxonomy): Bacteria > Bacillati > Actinomycetota > Actinomycetes > Mycobacteriales > Mycobacteriaceae > Mycobacterium > Mycolicibacterium moriokaense. The sequence continues at coordinate 5,981,436 of NZ_AP022560.1, read as the reverse complement.
CGGGATCACCGCCCCTTTCGGAAAGCCGGTCGTTCCGCTGGTATAGACCTGGATGACCGGATCATCAACGGAGACATCGACATTGATGGGGTCGCTGCCGCGCGCATCGCGCCACTGCGCGTAATCGTCTTCTCCGGCACCGCCGATGACGCGAATCCGCGTTGCGGTCGTTCCCTGCGTCGCCTCCTGCGCGAGAGTGAGCATCGCGGCGTCGGTCACGAATGTCTTGCTCCCGCTGTTCTTCAGGATGAACCGAACTTCGGGGGCGGTGAGACGATAGTTGACCGAGACCAAGACGATCCCCGCTTTGGCGCAGCCGTAGAGCATTTCGTGAAAGAACTCCGAGTTGTTTCCCATGAATGCAACCCGGTCACCGGGAGCCACGCCGTCGGCCAGCAGCGCCGAAGCGACGCGATTCGACCGCTCGTCCAGCTCGCGAACGCTCGTCCGTCGATCCTCACACCAGATCGCCACAGCGTCAGGTTCGCGTTCGGCGCGTGCTGTCAGAACAGAGTGGATGGTCTGAGCACGCGTAGCCGTTGAAGTGCATGTAGCCGTTGAAGTGTTTGTCATCTCCACTCCGTTGCATGGTTTTCGATCATTTCGCTGGCAACCGCAATCCGCCGTCGAGCCTGATGACTTCGCCGTTGAGGTACGGATTCAGCACGATGTGCACCACTAGGTCTGCGAACTCCGCGGGATGGCCGAGTCTCTGGGGTTGGGGGACGGACCTGGCGATATCCGCAGGCAGACCGGCTGCTTTCGGAGTCGCGAACAGCCCGGGTGCGATGGTGCATATCCGTATTCCCGCCGGTGCCAGGTCGCGTGCGGCGGGCAACGTCATCGCGGCAACGCCACCTTTGGCGGCCGCGTACGCCACCTGGCCCACCTGCCCGTCGTAGGCCGCCACGGAGGATGTGTTGACGATGACGCCACGTTCATCGTTGACGTCGGGCTCGTTTCTGGTCATCTCCGCCGCCACCAGTCGCATCACATTGAACGGCCCGTAGATTCCTTCCTTGACGATGCGATCGAAATCCCCGAGCGGATGCACCGCCCCGAATCGATCAACCAGGCGTCGCGAGGCGGAGACACCGGAGATCGACACGGCCGTTCGCACCGGGCCGTACCGGCGGGCGGTATCACACACCCGCGCTACCTGAGCCTCGTCGGTCCAATCGTTCTTCACGAAGACGACGTCGCGGTCGTAGCCCTGATCGTCCGGCCCGGCGACAATGACGGTCGCGCCGTGCCTCCGCAGCGCGGCATGGGTGGCCGCCCCGAGTCCGGAAGACTCGTCAAAGACGATTGCCACCGTGCCATCGAGCGTCACTGTCCATCAGCCTTTCGAGAAGTCACAATCCATGGGCGCATTCTTGCCTGTTCAGCCTTGGGTAAGCGCCTCTCCGAGGGCCTCGACGCTGCTGATGTATTCCTCGACCATGTCGAGAAGTAGGCGCGCAGATTTGTTGATTCGCCCGAACTGCCCGATGACTTGCCCTGCGGGGTAGGTCAGAAGATCGAGTCCACCGCCTTCCCTGAGGCGTGCGGCCCGTTCGATGCGGCGCAGCGCATCCTCGACCAAGATGCCCTGCTGCGGCATGGGCAGCGGCCTCGGCGAATCCTCTGCTTCCCACAGATCAGACCAGGTCGAGCGTAGAATTCGGCACGGTTTGCCGGTGAGTGAGCGGGATCGAACGGTTCGCCACGAATCAGCGTCGATGAGTTTCTGCTGCATCTCCGGGCTGAGGTCGGATTCCTCAGTCATCAGCCACATCGAACCGGTCCAGACCCCTGCACCGCCGAGGGCCATTGCCGCCGCCATTTGTCGACCATTCGCGATGCCACCAGCCACGAGAACCGGGATGGGGGCGACCGCGTCCACCACTTGTGGCGCCAGCACCATGGTGGATACCTCACCGACATGCCCGCCGGCCTCCGAACCCTGGCACACGATGATGTCTGCGCCTTCGGCCACGCTGCGGATTGCGTGTTGGGGTTTGCCGGCGAGGGCGGCGATCAGTCGCCCTTCGGCATGCGCTCGTTCCACCACGTGGCGCGGCGGCGAACCCAGCGCGCTTGCGATCAACTTGCAGTTGGGATGCCGGTAGACAACTTCAAGTGCTTCGTCGTAGTCGCCGTAGTCGATGCCGCGGTAGGTCGGACGTTCCTCGTCGGTTACCTCGGGGACGACCGAGATGCCGTGTCGGCTCAGTATGTCGTCGACGAATATCCGATGCTCCTCGGGCACATCCTCGAAAGAGGAGTCTGCCGAGGACGTGGAAGACCGCGTCGGGAAGGCGAAGTCGATTCCGTATGGCGCATCGCCACAATTCTGGTCGATCCAGTCGAGTTCGACCTCCACCTCCTCGGCGGTGAACGCGCTCGCGCCCAGTACGCCGAGACCACCGTTTGCAGATACCGCAGCCACGACGTCACGGCAGTGGCTGAAGGCGAACACCGGGAACTCGATGCCGAAGGTCTTTGCGATGTTTGTGGTGTTCACTTCAACAGAGCCTCGCCGTGGTGGGAACGATCTGACTCCGGTTTGCGCCGCGTGGTGAGGATGAACCCCTGGTATCCCTTCTTGGCGATGTCCGAGCACAAGTTACGGAAGTAGCCGAAGTGGCCCCAGTAAAAGACGTACGCGCGTTGCTTCCCTGGAATGTTCGCGCCATTGATCCACGAGTCAGCGCGCGAAATCATCGACTTCTCGGCTTGCTCGTTCACCTGTCGCATCCACTCCTTCTCCGCCTCCGGGTTGGCCTCGATCTCGTCGATGTCGTTGTCCCTCAGGTGGTTGATGCAGTCCGAAATCCATTCCACATGGGTCTCGATGGTGAGGGGCAAGTTCCCGAGGGTGCTCCCCGGTCCGGTGATCGTGAACAGGTTGGGAAAGCCGGCGGTTTGCAGGCCGAGATAACCCGAGGGTCCCTCCCGCCAGGCGTCGTTCAGTCGCAGCCCACCGCGGCCGCGGAAATCGATGCCGAAGTACGGCCCGGTGACCACGTCAAACCCAGTGGCCAGGATCAGGATGTCGATCGGGTGTTCGGCGTCGGATGTGCGCACCCCGGACGCGGTCAGCTCGATGATCGGCGTCTCGTTGACATCGACCAGTGTCACGTCATCACGGTTGTAGGTCTCGAAGTAGTCCGTGTCGACGATCGGTCTCCGGGACATGAATGGGTGCTGCGGTATGAGCTTCTCGGCGAGCGCCGGATCCTTGACGGTCTGGCGGATCTTTTCGCGGATGAAATCTGAGACGGTGCGGTTGGCTTCTTCGTCGGTGACCAGATCACGGAAGGAACCGTTGGCAAACCGAACTCCGCCCTGGCGCCATAGATTCTCGTAGATCTCCTGCCGCTCTTCGTCGGACACCTCCATCGCGCGCTTTCCGTTGTGCTTCCACGGAAAGCCGCTCGCCGAAACCTTTGCGTGTTCCCAGATCTCGTCGTAGTTGGCCTTCACCTCGCGCCAGAAGTTTTCGTCGACCGTCTCGTGGCGCGCGGGGATGCTGTACTGGGGGGTTCGCTGAAATACGGTGAGATGGTTCGCCTGCGAGGCGACGACGGGGATGCATTGGACCCCGGACGAGCCCGTTCCGATCACCCCGACCCGCTTTCCGCTGAAGTCGACCGGCTCGTGCGGCCACGATCCCGTGTGGAACCACTGTCCACCAAAGTTCTCCAGCCCTGGAAGGTCAGGCACATAACGGGCGATCGACATGTGGCCGATACCAGTGATCAGGAACCGAGTCGACACGGTCTCTCCGCTATCGGTGGTGACTGTCCAGCGCGCATTCTGCTCGTCGTACTCGGCGGCGGTGACGCGAGTATCGAAGGTGATGTCGCGGCGCAGGTCGTGGCGGTCAGCGACGTGCTCGAGGTAGCGCAGCAGTTCCGGCTGGGCGGGGTACTTGCCGCCCCACTGCCACTCCTGCAGCAGCTGCCGGTCGAACGAATAGCAGTAGACGAAACCGTCGGAGTCGCAGCGGGCGCCCGGGTAACGGTTGTAGTACCAGACGCCGCCGACTCCACCGGCGGCCTCGAACACACGCACCTGAAGCCCAAGGTGATCGCGGAGCCGATGAAGCATGTATAGCCCTGCGAAACCAGCGCCTATCACCACCGCGTCCAGTACCGTGTCAGCACGGTTGTTCACGTCTCTCATGTCGGCGAACACTAGGAATCGCCGTAAATTGCGGTCAACGACTGGTGCCGATCAGCGGCACAGCCCGACGAAATCGACTGTGCGGTAGTCTCGCCGCCATGCTTGAGTTCCGGCGTGACTGCGAACATCCCGTAACAGCGCGACCAACGACTGCCTGACGGTGACTAACGATTTGCCGCAGTCGGTTCTCGGGAGGGCTTTCATGCTCCTGGATCTGATTGCCGCGGCACCCGAACCTATGGGTTCGAGTGAACTCGCGCAAATCACCGGGCTGCCCAAATCGACGGTATTTCGATTGGCCCGGCAACTGGTCATGCTGGGGGCGTTGCGCCAGGGTAAGGGTGGCTACCAGATCGGGCTGACCCTCTTCGAGATTGGTAACCGGCACTACCCATCCGACGTCAAGGAAGCCGTGCAGCCCTACCTGGCGGACCTTTGCCGCGCCACCGGACTCACGGTGCAGGCAGGGCTGTTGGACGGCGCCGATGTCGCATACCTGGAAAGGCACGTTCCCAGACATGGCGTTGCAACTGTGCGCCGCACCGACTTTCGTGTGCCCGCACGTCGGTCGGCCGCGGGCAGGGTGCTGCTCGCAGCACTGTCGCCACGCAAGCTCACCGCGTTACTCGGTGATGCAGATGCTCAACCGAGGGGTCTGACCGCCCGGGATCAACGTCTGCTGACTCAGCTGCACCAGGTCCGGCAGGACGGCTACGCACTCGAGCAGGGTGAGATCGACCCGGCGTTGGCATCGGTTGCCGTTCCGATACCGGTCCCCGGCTCGCGGGTCGTCCACTCTGCGCTCGAGTTGCGCGGATCGCGTGAAACATTGCGGCCCGATCAGGTGCTGAGCGCGGCCAGGATCACCGCCTCCGCGATAGCCAGGGTCGCGTCACGCGCCCAAGCGCGGCCGCGATGATTAACCTGGAACAGGCTGGAACGTCATGGGCCGAGGAGTCAGGCCCAACCGGTCTGATCGAAGCCGATAAGCGCGTCCCACAGGTTGCCGCCGCGTGCGGTGTTCAGTGCGACACTGCCGAGCCGTCGGCTATACCGCCCGGTGCTGCCGAACTCACCGATCCAGCTGAGCGCACGGGTGGTCGACGACCACAGTTGGTGCTCGATGGTGACACCGATGGCGCCGTGTAGCTGGTGCGCGACGGTGGCGACCGATGGGACCACTCGGCCGAGCGTCACCTTGGCGATCGTGACCGCGTAATCGGCTTGCGCACTGGCAAATCCGTGATCGGCAGTGGCGGCGACCGCTAGCGTCGTGGTAGCCCTGGCACGCTCGATCTCGCCGGCCATTCCGGCTAAGGCGTGCTGCACCGCCTGGAACTTGCTTAGCGCACGGCCAAACTGGACGCGGTCGCGCGTGTGCGCAACGGATAGTTCGGCTGCGGCATCGAGTGCGCCGATGGTCTGCACACAGCGAGCCCATGCGCCGCGTCGCGTCAACTCGTCGGCGACCGAGGCGTCGAGGATGTCGAACGACGTTGCCGGCAAATCGAAAGCGACGACGTCACGTGGTTCGCCCGCCAGATTGTGGCCATCGGTGATGGTGATGTCGCCGTCCGAGACGCGCCGGACCAGCAGACCGGTGGGTGCTGGCACCGCCAGCAGCACGGCATCGGCGGCGCGGGTCCACGGCACATCGCGAGCCGTGCCGCTCACCCGATCCTGGTTCACACCCGTGAAGGCGTCGGCTATCGCGACGGTCAGTGGTCCCACCTCGGGCAGGTCGATACCGGCCTGCGCACCAAGCCAGGCGGCGAGGATATCCGTTTCCGCGACGGGGACCGCCCCGGAGTGCCGCGCCAGCCCGCGGAGCACGATGGCAGATTCGGTGGGGCCCGCACCGAGGTCTGACGTACTGGTGAGCCGGGTCAGCCCGGTCTGCTCCAGATTGCGCCACAGGACATCGTCGAACGTCTCGGGTATGCCCCGGTGTCCGCGACGGGCGTCGACGGACTGTGCACCGAGGTCATCCACTAGCTCCCGGAGCTGCGTCTCCTCGTCTGTTGCTGCGCCCGTGGCGAACACACCACCGGCCAATACGCTCATTGCACTGCCTTTCTCTTGCTCGCTGGAGCGCTCATCGCAGGCCCATGCCGCGCGCGACCACTCCGCGCAGCACCTCGTTGGTTCCCCCTCGCAACGTGAACAGCGGCGAGTGAAGGGTCGCGCTGTTCAGCAGCGCCTGCAGCTCGGACGTCAACGGTTCGGTCCCGTCGCGGTAATCGATCAGCTCTCGAACCAGCTCGACGGAATCCTGTTCGAAGCGGGTGCCCAGGTCTTTGACGAGGGCGGCTTGATTCGCGGCCGAGCCGCCGGTGGACAGGACCCGTGCCACCGACACCGACAGCTGACGGAGCGAAAGCAACCGCGCGAGTAGCTCGCCCACTGCGCCCTGGGTGCGGCCCTCGACATCGCCTGACGTGGCCAGCATCTCGATCGCTGCGAGGATGAGGGCGGTGGTGGACAGGATGCGCTCAGGGCCACTGCGCTCAAACGAGAGCTCGGAGGTGACCTGGTGCCAACCGTTGCCGAGTTCGCCGAGCACGTCGGCGTCGGCTACGAAGACGTCCTCGAAGCTCGTCTCGTTGAAGTGGTGCTGGCCGTCCATCATGACGATCGGATCAATTGTCAGTCCCGCAGAATCAGTGGACACCAGGAACTGGCTGAACCCCGCGTGGCGCGTCTCGGGATCGAGGGAAGCCGTCCGCGCGAGCACAACGATCTGGTGTGCGTGGTGGGCCCCGCTGGTCCATGTCTTTCGGCCGTTGAGTACCCAGCCGCCGTCGACCCTGGTGGCACGGGTGGCACAGGCGGCCAGATCCGAGCCGGCCCCGGGTTCGCTCATCCCGATCGCGGAGAAGAACCGCCCTGCCGCGATTCGGGGCAGAATGCGTTGTCGCTGCTCGTCGTTGCCGTACGACAGCAACGCGGGCGCAACCTGGCGGTCGGCAATCCAGTGCGCCGCCACGGGCGCGCCTGCCACGAGCAGCTCTTCGGTCACGACGTATCGGTGCAGGTGACTGAGGCCGCGGCCCCCGTACTCGGGCGGAATAGTCAGACCCAAATAGCCGGCATCGCCCAGCCGCGCGCTGAACGCCTCGTCCCAGTGCGACAGCCAGGCGTCCACGGACGGTCTCCACCCGAACTCTTCACGATCGGCGACCAGGAACTCGCGGATCGAGGTACGCAATTTGGCCAGCTCTGGTTCGTTGGCACACAGCGCGTCGAATTCGCTCATATGTTGCTCAGTCTTTCGGCCGTGGGCAGCGCATCGTCTTCTGCCCGCTTCGCGACGATCAGGTTTCAACTGACGGTCTTCACCGTTCATCCACGCCTGTCAGAACCCCATCGAGCGGCTCGTCAGGTCCTTCATGATCTCTGACGTTCCACCGTAGATTCGCTGCAGTCGCGCATCGCGCCACAACTGCGCGATCTCGTATTCGTTGATATATCTATATCCGCCATACATCTGCAGACAGCGGTCCAGATCTGCCACTGCACCTCGGAGGTGCACCATTTCAGGGCGGCTGCATCCTCCGCGGTCAGCTCACCGGCGTTGAGCGCCAGGACGTACTGATCCAGATAGATCTGGGCCGCAACGAGTTTGGTCTGCATCTCCGGCAGGAAATGGCGGCTGACCTGATGTGTGCCGATAGGTTGGCCGAAGGCCGTCCGTTCGAGCGCATAGGACTTGATGAATCCACGCCCTCTATGCGCAGAAGGTGAAGCAGCAGCACAAGCGATTTCGACGTGCTCTTTCGAAAGATGCGACTCATCTGTGGTGAGATCGCAGAGGTAAAGCACCAAAATGTCATTGTGCACGCCCAGTCTGATCCCGATCGCCCCCGTCGCGAACATCGCCTCGGCGACGATTTGCTTGAACCAGAAGTCGTCGACACCTAGGCCGTCATGCGCCTCGGGCAGGGCCCAGTCGAGCAACCCGTGCTCGCTAGCGGCTTCCCACGCCTCACGGCTGACCTTGCCATCACGTTCCCATTTCGCGGTGTTCGGGACGCACTCGCACTCGAAAAACGCACGGGCGGCGGCCCGAAAGTCGTCGTGAAACTCACCGACAATGTTCCGGCGCATGCTGAGACTGTACACATACCGATGCTGGCGGCCAGTTAGCAATCCACGAATTGACCTGCTGTGAAACAGCATTCGGCGATATGAGCTACATCGACGCAGTAGTCACCGGCTTCACGGGCTGAGGCAACGGACCTTCACTTGGCCAGTTCGCCCCTCTGCGATGCAGTCGGATGCAGATCTAGCAGCATTCGAAACGCGAGTCTTCCAGTAGTCGCTGAGACTTTCTCTCAGGGTTCAGTAAGCGGCCGTGCCACTGAATGGCACACGCCGTTGACCACTGTCGGCGCAGATTCCTACCGTCTGCGCCATGAGAGACCCGAACGGCAGCGGTGATCAGCGTCGAGGGGGCGCTGATGGGGCTGCTCGCGCGAACTACCAGCTGGCCAGGGAAACACCCGCCATCTGTACGCCTCGGTCACACATACGGAGAGGTTGATCAATGACGGCGAGCGTGCACAGCTCCGAGACTGAGAACGCGAAATCGGCAGACTACGAAGTACTGATCGTAGGCGCTGGCGTCACCGGGCTGTACCAGCTGCACCGTGCCCGGGAGCACCGTTGGTCGGTCCGCCTGCTTGAGGCGGGATCAGGGGTTGGAGGTACGTGGTACTGGAATCGCTACCCGGCAGCACGGACCGACTCCGAGGCATACACCTACGGATACTTCACGCCGAAGGAGCTTCTGGCGGAGTGGAATTGGACCGAGCACTTCGCATCTCAGCCGGAGCTGGAAGCCTACTTCAACAAGTTCGTGAACGACTATGACCTTCGAAGAGATATCGAGTTCGACGCCCGCGTCGTTTCCGCTGTCTACAGCGAGGTCGGCTCCCTGTGGACGGTGACGACCTCGAATGGGAAGAAATTCACTGCAACGTATCTAATCGCGGCCAGCGGCGTTCTCTCCGTACCCTTCTACCCTTCCTTTCCAGGAACAGACACCTTTCGGGGACTGACCTGCCACACCGCGACGTGGCCCCGGGATGGGGTCGACCTGGCCGGCAAGCGGGTCGCCCTTATCGGCACGGGATCCAGTGGCGTGCAATTGGTGCCGGCGATCATCGATGAAGTCCAGTCGTTGACGGTATATCAAAGGACGCCGAACTGGGCTATGCCCCTGAACAATTGCGCACTCTCGGCTGCCGAACAGGAGGAGATCCGATCCGGTTACCCCGCCCTGTACGAGCGACTGCAGAGGACCTCCGGCGGGTTCTTACACGAGGACGCGACCAAGAACGCGTTCGATGACACCGTTGAGGCTCGGCGTGCGCATTATGAAGATTTGTGGAATGGGCGCGGAATGCGCGCCATGTTCAGTACGTACGCTGACGTGCTCACCAATCCGGCGGCGAATGCGGACTTCAGCGAGTTCCTCGCGCAAAAAATCCGCTCGATCGTGAAAGACCCAGAGACGGCGGACAAGCTTATTCCAAAGGATCACGGCTTCGGGATGAAACGACCACCGCTGGAGACCGGCTACTACGAGGCCTACAACAAGCCGAATATCGAACTCGTAGATCTCCGAGAGAATCCCATACTCCGGTTCACCACCACGGGCATTGAATCTGCAGACACGACGCGTGAGTTCGATGTCATCATTTACGCAACCGGATTCGACGCGTTCACCGGGGCCCTGACCCGAATGGGAATCCGCGGGCTCAACGGTGTATCTCTGGAGAAGTATTGGGCGGAGGGCCCGTTCACCTATCTCGGCGTGGCTGTTCCGGGGTTCCCCAACCTCCTGATCGACAGCGGACCGCACGGCACTTTCGGAAACATCCCACGCTCGGCCGAGGTCCAGGTCGACTTCGTCACCGGGCTCGTCAACCATGCGCGATCGAACGGCTTCAATCTCATCGATGCCGCAGAAGCAGCCGCCGAGGACTGGACAGCGCACGTGTACGAAGGGGCGCAACACTTCGCCCAGTCCGCCGGCTCTTGGTACGTGGGTGGCAATATTCCCGGCAAGGCCAAGAAGTTCCTTCCCTACAGTTGGGGCATTCCCATCTATCGCGAGAAGCTCAACGAAGTTGCGAACAACGGATATCGCGGCTTTCGTTTTGCGCATGTCGCCGCGGAGGCGGCAGTTTCCTGACCCCGGCCTGCCCTTGCCCCGGATGATCGCCGGTGAGCGGGATCTAGGCAGGTCGAAATTGGACGACTAATCGATCCGATGGAAGAGCACACTGATGGAGAATTCCGGCAACGTCGCGGGAACCAGCCGAGCGCTGAGCGCCATCGCGTCGACGAAGGTGGCTAAGCCGTTTCACTACCTTGGTGGCTTCTTCGCCATGACGCTGGACGTCCTGGTATTGATCCCGCGTAGACCTTTCGCGTGGCGCGAGCTCATCCTGCAGGCGTTCTTCGTTGCTCGCGTTTCGCTTCTGCCGACGGTGATGTTGGCGATCCCGTTCACCGTCTTGATGATCTTCACCTTCAACATCCTGTTGGTGGAATTCGGTGCCGCCGACTATTCGGGCACCGGGGCGGCCTACGGGACCGTCACGCAAATCGGCCCAGTGGTAACGGTTTTGGTTGTTGCTGGCGCCGGAGCGACGGCGATGTGCGCTGATCTCGGGGCCCGCACCATCCGAGAAGAGCTCGACGCCCTGCGTGTGATGGGCATCAATCCGATCCAGTCCTTGATCGTCCCTCGCGTACTGGCTGCGACCGTGGTCGCGACCTTGTTGTCGTCGGTGGTTATTCTCGTAGGACTGGTCGGAAGCTTCATCTTCTCCGTATTCACTCAGCACGTCACACCGGGTTCATTCATCGGCGGGCTCACCGTCATCACCAACGTCGACGACGTGATCATTTCGTTGATCAAGGCTGCACTTTTCGGCCTGGCAGCAGGACTCATCGCCTGTTACAAGGGCATAACCGTCGAAGGTGGTCCCGCTGGCGTCGGCAATGCGGTCAACGAAACAGTGGTCTACACATTCATGGCGCTGTTCGCCATCAACATCATTGCCACCGCGGTCGGGGTTAAGGCCACGTTATGAGCGTCGGAGTCCCCAGCGGGATGTACCCGCGCGTACGTACCATCACCTCAGGTTGGGTACGGGGGCTCACACGCATCGGTACACAAGCCCGGTTCTACTTCAGGACCCTGTACTCGATCCGGGACGCACTGGTTCACTACCACCTTGAGACGGTGCGCCTGATTGCGCAGATGAGCCTGGGCACAGGCGCATTGGCCATCATCGGCGGCACCGTCGTCATCATCGGCTTCCTGACGATGTCGACAGGGGCACTGGTGGCGGTGCAGGGATACAACCAGTTCGCCAACGTGGGTGTGGAAGCGCTGACGGGGTTCGCCTCGGCGTACTTCAACGTGCGGTTGATCGCACCGGTCATCGCGGGCATCGGCCTGGCGGCGACCATCGGTGCGGGAGCGACCGCTCAACTGGGCGCAATGCGGATAAACGAGGAGATCGATGCCCTGGAGGTGATGGGCATCAGATCAATCGCCTATTTGGCATCCAACCGTGTCGTGGCCGGCATCATCGTGGTGATCCCCTTGTACTGCGTGGCGATGATCACGTCGTTTCTGGCTGCCCGGTTGGGTACAACGGCCATTTATGGGCAGTCCAGCGGAGTCTATGACCACTACTTCAACACGTTCTTGAATCCCATCGACATCGTCTGGTCCTTTTTTCAGGCGGTCTCGATGGCGGTGGTGGTCATGTTGGTGCACACGTACTACGGCTTCACCGCGTCCGGTGGCCCCGCTGGCGTCGGGGAGGCCGTCGGACGTGCCGTCCGCACCTCGATGATCGCCGCGGTGTTCATCGTCCTGTTCCTCTCGCTGGCGATCTACGGCCAGTCCGGCAACTTTCACCTCGCGGGCTAGTGGCATGACCGAATCTCTGGGCGAAGACCGGATACATCCGTTGTGGTGGGCCGCGATCATGTTTGCCGCGATCCTCGGGATGGCGCTGGTGTGTTCAGGCCTCTTCGCCGGGACATTTCGCAGCTTCGTCCCGGTCATCGTGACGTCCGACCGTTCGGGCCTGGTGTTGGAACCCGGCGCGAAGGTGATGATGCGCGGCGTGCAGGTGGGCCGGGTTGCGGCAGTCATGGGCGGAGGCGAGCCAACGAGCCTGAAGCTGGAGCTATTTCCCGATCAGAACCAATACATCCCGGCCAATGTCGAGGCGGAGATCAAGGCCACCACCGTATTTGGTGCCAAGTACGTCGAGTTCATCTATCCGGACCAGCCCGCAGCCAAGCGTTTGTCTGCTGGGTCGGTGCTTCGTTCTCGAAACGTCAGCACAGAGGTGAACACCGTATTCGACAACTTGGTAGGCCTGCTTCAACAGATCGACGTCTCGAAGCTCAACGCGGTGCTGACCGCACTCGCGGACGGGGTGCGAGGCCAGGGGCCACGTATCGGCGAGGCGACCACCGACGCCAACCAAGTGCTGCTTGCCCTTAATCCCAGAATGGACACCGTCGCGGCGAACTGGCGCTCCTTCAAGGGAGTCAGCGACGCCTACAGCGTTGCGGCACAAGATATCTTGGCCACCTTGGATGCCGCGAGTGTCACGAGCACCACCATCACGAGCCATGCTAAGGACCTGGATGCGTTGCTCATGAACGTGATCGGGTTCTCGGACTCCGGCAACCGACTTCTCGCCGGGAGCAGCGTGAACTTCGTGGATGCCGTCAACGGACTTGCGCCGACCTTCGACCTACTACTCAAGTACGAGCCGTCGTACACCTGCTTGTTGAAAGGATCCGTCATATACCTACAGGGTGGAGGGTATGACGCCATCGGGGGCAATGGCCGGACGGTCCTTGTGGACGCAACGATTTTGGCGGGCGACAACCCGTACAAGTATCCCGAGCATCTCCCGATCCTTGCGGCCAAGGGCGGTCCGGGGGGCAAACCCGGGTGCGGGTCGCTACCTGACGTGGCGAAGATGTTCCCGCACCGCTATATGGTCACCAATACCGGCTGGGGCACCGGACTGGACATGCGGCCTAACCCCGGTATCGGGAATCCCTGCTGGGTCAACTTCTTTCCGGTGACACGGGCCGTCCCCGAGGGGCCAAGTCTTCGACAATGTCTGCCTGGGCCAGCGCCGGGCCCCATAGTCCCGCCGGGTGCGCCTCCGTACGGCGCCCCGATGTACGGGCCGGGCGGGGTGCCTCTATTTCCAGCGGTGCCGCCTGCGCCGCCGCCCGAACCAGCGGCCGCCAGCTCGACAGCCGAACCAGCACCACCCCCGTCGTGAGTACGCAGATCGAAGGGAGGCCTCGTCGTGAACGTTAGCTTGCGGCGTGCGTCCATCGGACTAGCTGTGTTCGTGGTCGCCTGCCTCGTCGGCACTTTCGCGCTCATCGCGATATTCGCGCAAACGCGGCATCAAAGCGAACGCGTCTACAAGGCCAATTTCACCGACGTCAGCGGCTTGGCCGCCAACGATTTCGTGCGCATCGCCGGAGTTGAAGTCGGCAAGGTAAAGCGCATCTCCATCAGTCCGGACAACCATGCGGTCGTGGAATTCTCGGCCGACCCTTCGGTTGTACTCACCGAGGGCAGCATTGCGGCTATCCGCTGGGCCAACCCGATCGGCGACCGATATCTGGCTCTGTTGGAAGGTGCTGGGGGCGTGAGGAAGCTGAACCCCGGCGATGTCATACCCCTGGAGAACACCGAACCAGCGCTGGACCTTGATAGCCTGCTCGGCGGATTCCGCCCACTCTTCCGCGCTCTCGACCCGGAGCAGGTAAATGCGTTGTCAGCGCAGTTGATCGAGGCGTTCCAAGGTGAGGGCGAGACCATCGGCTCGTTCTTGCGAACTGCGGCCGAAGTGACGAGCACGCTTGCCGATCGCGATGAGTTGATCGGGCAGGTGATTACAAACCTCAACTCCGTGGTGGGTTCACTCGCCCAAGAGCGCAGTCAATTCGCCAAGACAGTCGACTCAATGTCGGAACTCGTCCGCGGGCTGGCCGAACGAAAGTCCGATATCCGCAATGCCATTGCGTCCACCAACACCGCCTCGGCAACCATTGCGGATCTGTTGAGCCAGGCTCGGAAGCCGCTCAAGGAAGTGATCACAGAGACCGATCGAGTGTCAGCGCTTGTCGTCGCAGACCATGAGTACTTCGATAACTTGCTCGCTTCGCTGCCAGACGCTTACAAGATTCTGTCTCGCTTGGGTATTCAGGGCGACTACTTCACGTTCTATCTGTGCGATGCGGTGTTGAAGATGAACGGCAAGGGCGGGCAGCCCGTCTACATCAAGGTGGCAGGTCAAAACACGGGACGGTGCGCGCCAAAGTGAAATCCTTCGAGGAGTACAACCCTGTCGTCATCGGAGCCTTAGGGGTCGCGCTGACCGCGACGGTCGCATTAGGGGCCTTGCAGTACGACAAACTGCCATTCATCAATACGGCCAAACACTATTCGGCGGAATTCGCTGAAGCGGGCGGGCTGCGAGCAGGCGCGGCGGTGCAGGTCGCCGGGTATCGAGTAGGCGAAGTCACATCCATCGAATTGGACGGCGCGCAAGTGCTCGTCGAGTTCGACGTCGACCGCGACGTGCACCTCGGCGAGAACACCGAGGCCAACATCAGAACCAAGAGTCTGTTGGGAGCCAAGGTTCTGGAGATAACGCCACGCGGCGATGGCAATCTGAACCGGATCCCCCTGAGTCGCACAAGGTCGCCCTACCAGTTGCCCGACGCCCTCGGCGATTTGTCGGCCACCATCAGCGGGCTGAACACCGCCGGCGTTTCAGACGCGTTGGACACGCTGGCGCAGACTTTTCAGAACACCCCTCTGGACCTGAAGCTCGCCCTACAAGGCGTGACGCGGTTTTCTCGAACCCTCGGTGCCCGAGATGCTCAGCTTCGTAAGCTGCTCGAGGATGCGAACTCGGCCACGTCGGTGCTGTCCGAGCGGGCCGACGAGATCGCCGCCCTGATCGCTAACACCAACGCCCTGCTGGCTGAACTGAGGTCACAAAGTGCAGCGCTGCAGCAGATCTCGGGCAACCTGTCCGCCTTCGCGCGACAGCTGTCGGCGTTCGTTGAAGACAACCAGACCCAACTGCGTCCGGCGTTGGACAAGCTCAATGGCGTCATCACCATGGTCGACAATCACAAGAAGGGCCTTCAAAAGTCCATCGTCTATCTGAACCAGTACGCGCTGTCTTTTGGGGAGGCGATCGCCTCCGGGCCATTCTTCAAGGCCTATCTGTCCAACTTGCTGCCCGGGCAGTTTGTGCAACCGTTTGTCGACGCGGCTTTCTCCGACCTCGGGTTGGATCCAAATGTACTGTTGCCATCGGAGCGAACTGACCCCGAGATCGGTCAGCGGGCGACCCCGGCCCTTCCCATGCCGTACCCCCGCACAGGACAGGGCGGGGAACCCAAAACTCAACTCCCCGATGCGATCACCGGGAATCCCGGCGACCAGCAGTGCGGTCCGCCCGGTGTGCCATTACCGGGTCCCGGCTGCTACCCGTACCGCGAACCGCTACCTGCACCGGCGCCGGGCGGACCGCCGCCGGGCCCGCCGGCTGCCCCATCTGGTTCGGCGACACCTGCCGACACGACACCCTCCCCGGTTTATCAGACCGCACCTGGAGAACCAGCGCAGGCAAGTCAGGAGGCAGGCCGATGATCCGCTCACGTAGCGTCCGCATCGTCTTGGGCATCGCATTGACACTTGCTTTGATCGGCGGCATCACCGCCGCGGCACGGTCGATGCTGCAGGGCAGCAGAACCCATGTCGTGGCCTACTTCGACAACACCAATGGACTGTTTCGCGGTGACGAAGTGCGGATCTTGGGCGTGCCGGTCGGTGTGATCGAGTCGATCGAACCGCTACCCGAACAGGTACGGGTCAAGTTCTGGGTCGACTCGAAGTACAAGGTGCCCGCGGATGCGAAAGCCGCAATCGTGTCACCACAGTTGATCACCTCTCGAGCCATCCAACTGGTGCCGGCATATACCTCGGGGCCCGTGATGCCCGATGGCGCAGTCATACCGATGGAGCGCACCGCCGTACCCGTCGAGTGGGATGACCTGCGCCAGCAATTGGAAAAACTCACAGAAGCGCTACAACCCACCGCGCCCAGCGACGTGAGCGCACTCGGGGCGTTCATCAACACCGCGGCCGATAACCTGCGGGGGCAAGGCAAGAACATCCGCGACACGATTGTGACGATGTCGCAGGCCCTTTCAGTATTGGGCGATCACAGCTCTGACATCTTCGGCACGATAAGGAATCTCTCAGTGGTCGTGTCGGCGCTTCAGGACAGCGCGTCGCTGCTGCAGCAACTCAACAGCAACCTCGCCTCGGTCACCGGCGCATTGACTGTCGATCCCGACGCCGTCGGCAATGCGGTCGAGGACATCGAATCCGCAGTCGCTGCCACCACCAGGTTCATCACCGAGAATCACGAGGCGCTCGGCACCGCCGGCGACAAACTGTCGTCGATCTCGACGGCGGTCCGCGAGAGCACAGGCGAAATCAAACAAGCACTGCACGTCTTCCCGAATGTTGCGGCGAATTATCCCAACATCGTCCAGCCGACACAGGCGGCGCTGACCGGTGCTCTCGTCGCTACCAACTTCGCCAATCCCATCTCCTTCCTGTGCGGCGCGATCCAGGCCGCATCGCGTCGGGGTGCAGAAGAGTCGGCGAAGCTCTGTGTGCAATACCTGGCCCCGATCATCAAGAACCGGCAGATCAACTTTCCGCCGTTCGGCGAGAACTTCTTCGTCGGGGCAGCCGCGCGTCCCAACGAAATCACCTACAGCGAGGATTGGCTGCGTCCCGACTACGTACCGCCACTGCCGGCAGGTACACCGTCGGCGTCGGGAGAGCATTCGCCGCCGAATGTTCCCGGCCCTGGGGCGGCGCCCCCATTGCCCGCCGAGACGGGACCGGCAGGGGGCCAGTCCGCGGAGCCTCCGTCGGCGCAGCCCTCGGTGTCAACGGATCCATCCGCTGGGCTACCCGGCATGATGATCCCGACCGGCGGTGGCTCATGAGAACAGCCCATCGGATGAGACTTGCCCATCGGTTGTGCTCGGTACTCGTCGCGGTTGCGCTGGCCGTGCTCATTAGCGGCTGTCAGTGGCGCGGGCTCAACTCATTGCCGATGCCAGGGACGCAAGGTCAGGGCGACGGGTCGTTCGTGATCACCGCAGAGATGCCTGACGTCGGCTACATAGAGCCGAACTCCCGCGTCCGGGTTGGCGACGTGAATGTCGGCACCGTCACCAAGATCGAGCGCCAGGGATGGCATGCGTTGGTCACGATGAGGCTCAACGGCGACGTCGAACTGCCCGGCAACGCGACCGTCAAGATCGGCCAGACCAGCTTGTTGGGTTCGCTTCACATTGAGCTCGCAGCACCGACCCAAGCGCCGCCTCAGGGGCGACTGCACAACGGTTCGCACATCCCACTTGCGCACGCCGGTGCTTACCCCAACACCGATCAAACGCTCGCTGCCTTGTCGCTCCTCCTCAACGGAGGCGGAATCGGTCAGGTGCAGGACATCACGGCCGCATTCGCCACTGCGTTTGCCGGCAGGGAAAAGGATCTGCGCAGCCTGCTGGAGCAGATCGACGAGTTCGTCGGACACGTCGACAAACAGACCGGCGACATCATCGCCGCTACGGACAGTTTCAACAGTCTTGTGGGGCAGTTCTCGGAGCAGAAGCCGGTGGTGGACAAGGCACTTCGGACAATCCCCGATGCGCTGCGCATATTGGCCGACCAACGCGACAATCTCGCCGAAGCTGCCGATGCTTTCGGCAGGTTCGCCGCGCTGGCCGCTGACACCGTGGACCAAAGCAAGGAGAATCTGGTCAAGGAACTCAACGACATCGCTCCGGTGCTGCGGGCGCTGGCCGATGCCGGACCAGACATGACACGGGCGCTGAGCGGCCTCGTGGCGATCCCATGGCCCATAGAGACGCTGTCCAAGTGGATTCGCGGTGATTACGGCAACCTCACCGCTGTCTTCGATCTCACCTTGAGCCGCATCGACAACGCACTGTTCACCGGTACCCGGTTCGAAGGCCAACTCACCGAGCTTGAGATGCAGTGGGGCAGAACGATCGGTCAGTTACCCAGCCCCTACACCGCGAGGAATCCGTTGATTGCTCCCTACCACGCAGACCAGGGGCCCTGATATGCGCCTGCCCGGACAACATTTTCGCCAACGCCTGAACAAGAGGGTCAAGGTTCAGCTGGCCATCTTCACGGTTGTCGCCACGATCGCCGGCGCTGTGATGGTTTTCGGCTACATCAAGCTGCCGGCCTACCTTGGCATCGGCCAATACACCGTCACCGTGCAGCTGTCGAGGGCCGCGGGCCTCTATGCCGGCGGCAACGTCACCTACCGAGGGACGGAGGTCGGCCGAGTCGCCGACGTACGTCTTACCAACACGGGTGTGGACGCGGTCTTGTCCCTGCGTTCCGACGTTCGCGTCCCCGGTGACGTGGACGCGCAGGTGCACAGCGTCTCCGCCGTGGGCGAACAGTACGTCGCCCTCATACCGCGCAGTGGCAACGGAGCGCCACTGAAGGACGGCGACGTCGTCCCACTCGCGCGCACATCGGTGCCGCCGGATATCAACTCCTTGCTCGACGCGGCAAACCGAGCACTACAGGCGATACCTCAGGCCAACGTCAAGACGGTCGTCGACGAGAGCTACACGGCGTTCGGTGGGCTCGGACCGGAGATCGCACGGCTTGTGAAGGGGTCCACCCAGCTGGCCATCGACGCCCGGGCCAACCTCGAGCCACTGACTGTGCTGATCGACCGGTCAGGTCCGGTCCTTGACGCACAGGCCGAAAGCGCGACATCGATTGAAGCGTGGGCGGACCACGTCGCAGATCTCACCCGGCAACTCAGTACCCGCGATGCCGCAGTCGCGGGCGTGCTGGAGAAGGGACCCGCCGCCGCCGAGGCGGGCCGCCAGCTCTTCGATCGTCTGCAGGCCACGATCCCGGTGCTGATGGCCAATCTCAGCAGCCTGGGCCGCGTCACGCTCGTCTATAACCCGGCAATAGAGCAGATCCTCGTCTTGCTGCCGCAGGCCATGGCAGGCATTCAAACCACGACCGTGGCCAACCGGGGGACCAAGCATCCCGGCCTGTACATGGATTTCAACCTCAACTTCAACCTGCCCCCACCTTGCACGACCGGGTATCTGCCCGCCCAACAGTGGCGCAGTCCCGCTCTGACCGATGTGCCGGAGCGCACCACAGACGATATGTACTGTCGGATTCCGCAGGACGCCCCTAACGCCGTTCGGGGAGCACGCAATTTTCCGTGCCTCGCGCAGCCGGGCAAGCGTGCGCCGACAGCGGCAATGTGCGAAAGCGACGAGCAGTACGTGCCGCTCAATGATGGAAACAACTGGAAGGGCGACCCCAACGCGACCCTTACCGGACAGGATATCCCCGCACCACACAAACTCGCCCCGACTCCGCCACCTGCTGCACCGCTACCTTCGGGACTCGCGCCGCCCGTGTCGGTCGCCTATTACGACCCCGTTAAAGGGGCCTACATGGGACCCGACGGCAAGCAGTACATCCAATCCGACCTTGCTCAGGGTGAGAAAGACAGGTCATGGCAAAGCATGCTGATCCCGCGGGCCGGCAACTGAAGGAGTAGAGCCTCGATGGAAGTCCAGCCTGAAACAGCGAATATCACTGGGGTGCAGTTGATTCGAGAGGGTAACGCTAGCACCGCGCGGGCCGACATG
Source organism: Mycolicibacterium moriokaense (assembly GCF_010726085.1). Lineage (NCBI taxonomy): Bacteria > Bacillati > Actinomycetota > Actinomycetes > Mycobacteriales > Mycobacteriaceae > Mycobacterium > Mycolicibacterium moriokaense. The sequence goes on along the minus strand of NZ_AP022560.1, from coordinate 5,961,417 downwards.
AGGCGTCCGAGCGTAATTTGGGCGGCGATCGTGTTCGGGGTGGCGGTGATCGTGACGCTGGCATTCGTGGGTGCCTGGCTGGGCCACGGCGTGATCCAGACCCGCCAAGCTCATGTGCAGAACCACGCGTTCATCGAGGCGGCCCAACAGGGGGTCCTGAACATGACCACGATCGACTACGCCGAAGTCGATGCCGACATTCAACGCATACTCGACACCTCAACCGGGAGCTTCCACGATGACTTTCAGCAACGGTCCCAGTCGTTCATCGACGTTGTGAAAGAGGCGAAGTCCAAGTCTGAGGGATCGATCATCGCCAGTGGACTGGAGTCGCAGGATGGCGATAATGCACAGGTCCTCGTGGCAGTATCCGTCAAGACATCGAGTGGCGGTGTGCCGGAGCAGAGTCCGCGGACATGGCGAATGCGAGTCAGCGTCGCGAAGGTTGGCGGTGTCGTCAAGGTCTCCGACGTCCGGTTCGTGCCGTGACCACAGACACGAAGGGTGCTGCGCCCACCCCTGCGGAACTTGAGGTGGATTTTGACGACTCCCAAGCAGACTGCTCACTGCCGGCCACGACCGCATACGTCGACGAAACTGTGCCGGCAGGCAAGTGGATCGGCAGGCGCGGGTGGCAGCGCTTGGTGGGGTTCGGCCTGCTGCCGGTCATGGCACTCGGGATGACCCTCGGAGTGGGTTACCTGAAGTGGCAGGAGGGTTCCGAACGCGAAGCGCGGGAGGCGGCTCTGTCGTCGGTGCAGGCCGCGACTGACGGCTCGATCGCGATGCTCTCCTATAGTGCCGACACCGTCGACACTGACTTGGCCGCCGCCCGTCCTCTACTCACCGGCGGCTTCCGCGAGGAGTACACCAAGTTGATCAACGATATTGTGATCCCCGGTGCCCGGCAAAGGAGAATATCGGCAACCGCGAAAGTACCTGGTGCCGTGTCGTTATCGGCCACAGCTGACCACGCCGTGGTTCTGGTCTTCATCAACCAGACCACCACTGTGGCCGAGGACGCCCCTACCGACACAGCCTCCACCGTGCGCGTCACCCTCGACAAGGACCGCGGTAAATGGCTTATCTCCCAGTTCGAGCCAGTATGACTCGGGTGAGCGCTCCGGCTCCAGTGTTCAGCGACAAGGTCGCTTGAGCCGCCCCAGCCCGCTGGCACTTGTGCGACTGGCTGGCCTGGAGTTGGTGCAGGGTTCGGAACTCGATCGCTATCTGGAACTGCTCCACTGGCAATCACTGCGTCGCGAACGCAGTGCCAACGAAAGGTTGAAAGAATGGATCATCTCACATGGTCGGTTTCCGATGGTGTCGGCATGATTGTGCTAAACCGTCCGGAAGCTCGAAATGCCTTCACGTTACCGATGATCCGAGAGTGGGAGGCGTTGCTGAGGTCGTGGCGCACCGACGACAGCGTACACGTAGTGGTCTTGACTGGCGCTGGCGATAAGGCCTTCTGTGCCGGCATAGATTTGTCGTGGCTGACCGACTCGCGGACTCCGCTGGAACGTAAGACCGACCTGTATGCCGGCATCCAACGCATCGCGCTGGCCGTCGACGACCTGGACAAGCCGATCGTCGCAGCGATCAACGGCGTCGCTGTCGGAGCCGGCCTTGATATGGCACTGATGTGCGACTTGCGGGTCATGTCGGCTACCGCGCGAGTAGCTGAGGGCTATGTCAAGCTCGGCCTGGCGCCCGGCGGTGGCGGGGCGTACTACCTGCCGCGCCTGGTCGGCCTTTCCAAAGCGCTCGAATTACTACTCACCGGCGACTTCGTCGATGCGGAAGACGCGTTGCGTATCGGCCTCGTCAATCGCGTCGTCGCCCCACGCGAGCTGATTGCGGAAACGACCGCCCTAGCGCGGGCAATTGCAACCAATCCTCCAGCCAGTGTCCGGATGATCCGACGGGTGACCCGTCAGTCGGCCAGCCTAGAGCTTCGGCCCGCACTCGACCTGGTGTCGTCCCATGTCGCCATCCTCGCATCGACCGACGACGTCGGCGAAGCTCTCGCAGCCCTGAGCGAGAAACGGGCCGGCAACTTCATTGGTCGGTAGCCCTGTTCCAATCCCGTCAAGCCAAGCCGACCTGGGGTTTCGAATCAAGATTTAGGTGTGCCTACCCTCTCGTCAGGGGGAATGCTATGTTTTGCCTCTCCTAACTTAAGAGGGTGCAAATGAATCGTTATCTCGCATGGTCGGTGCCGATTGTTGCCGTGAGCCTCATCGTCGCCGGCTGCTCCAGTAACAAGTCCAGCGGTACCGAGGAGACATCCTCCGCCAGCGCCACGACCACCACGTCGAGTGCGGCTGCGGCGGCTGCCGATCCTCTGGCAGAGCAGGCCGCAGCGGAGTACAAGACATACGCGAGCGGTCAGATCGACGAACTCGTCGTCGCCGTCAAGGTGCTGACCGACGCAGTGCGGGCGAACAACCTGAAGGCCGCGCAGGATGCCTACGCACCGTCGCGCGTCCCGTGGGAGCGCATCGAGCCGCTGGCCGGTCTGGTCGAGGAGATCGACGGCAAGGTGGACGCCCGAGTTGACGACTTCGCCGGCGTGGACGACGCCGGGTTCACCGGCTGGCACCGCCTGGAGTACCTGCTGTTCGACAAGAACACGACCGAGGGCGGCGCCCAGTTCGCCGACCAGCTGGACAAGGACATCGCGTCGCTGAAGGAGCAGTTCCCCTCGGTCGAGGTGAAGCCCGTCGACGTCGCAACCGGTGCCGCCGAGCTGATCGAAGAGGTCTCCGAAGGCAAGATCACCGGCGAGGAGGACCGCTACTCCAAGACCGACCTGTGGGACTTCGACGCCAACCTGCAGGGCTCGCAGGCCGCGATCGACAAGCTGAAACCCGCTCTGGAGAAGGCCGATCCGGCGCTGCTCGGCAAGATCGAGGCCGGGTTCGCGGACATCTACGCCACGCTGGCGCCGCTGCGCCGCGGGGACGGCTGGGTGCTCTACTGCACCGAGAATGACCCGTACCCCTCGCCCCGGTGCACCGGTGTGACAGTCGACCCCACGACCGTCGACAAGCTCAAGGCCCAGCTGGCAGGTCTGTCGGAGAACGTGTCCCAGGTCGCGGGGGTGTTGAACCTGTCGTGACCGAGCAGCCGCGTCGGGGCATCTCGCGTCGAGGATTCGTCACGGGTGCCCTGAGCGCGGGTGCGGGAGCTGCCGTGGGCGCCGGCGCCACGCTGGCGTTGACGAACTCCGGTGAGCGGCAGCCTCCCGTACCCGCGGCACAGTCGAGGTTCGTGCCCTTCGAGGGCGTGCATCAGACGGGTGTCACCGCGCTGCCGATACCCGAGCAGGGGCTGGTGGCGTCGTTCACCGTCCAGTCCAAGGATCGAGCCGGGCTGACGACGGCGCTCCAGGAGCTCACCGAGGAAATCCGCGGGTTGATGGCCGGCAAGCCGCCGGAGACGCGCGACGCCGCCTACCCACCGGTGGACTCGGGCATCCTCGGCGAGAAGCCGCCCCCGGACAACCTCTCGATCGTGGTGGGGGTCGGGGCATCGCTCTTCGACGACCGCTTCGGGCTTGCCGATCGCAAGCCCAAGGAACTGGAAACGATGCCGTTCCTTGCCAACGACCGGCTGGACCCCAAGCTCTCGCACGGGGACATCTCGGTGATCTTCGAAGCCGGACACAATGACACGGTTCAGTTCGCGCTGCGTCAGGTGATGCGGCGCACGCGACGTGATCTGGTGTTGCGCTGGATGATCGACGGCTATGCCCGCGGCATCGGCGCGGGTGTGGCGTCGGGAGCGACGACTCCGCGAAACCTGTTGGGCTTCAAGGACGGGACGGCCAACCTCGACGTCGACGACCAGGCCGTGATGGATCGACACGTCTGGGTGGGACCCGACGACGGCGAACCCGAATGGGCGGTCGGCGGCTCGTATCAGGCGATCCGCATCATCCGGATGTTCGTGGAGTTCTGGGACCGCACCCGGCTCGTCGAACAGGAGCAGCTCATCGGCCGCTCCAAGGTCAGCGGTGCGCCGCTGGGGCTCACGGGCGAATTCACCGACCCCGACTACCCGTCAGACCCCGACGGTAAGCGCATCCCGCTGGACGCACACATCCGGCTGGCGAATCCGCGCACGCCCGAAACGGACGAAAACCTCATCCTGCGGCGCGGTTTCAACTACTCGCGAGGTTTCGACGGCGCGGGCCGACTGGATCAGGGGCTGGCGTTCGTCGCCTACCAGCGGAGCCTGGAGAAGGGCTTCCTCACCGTGCAGCGGCGGCTCAAGGGCGAGCCGCTCGAGGAGTACATCATGCCGGTGGGCGGCGGCTTCTTCTTCGTGCTGCCTGGCGTCACCGGTCCGGATCGGTTCCTGGGCGATCTGCTGGTGAAGTGAGTGTCGCCCACAGGTAGGAGTAGATCAGCGCGGACTTGAACGCCGTCTGTGCGTTGTCCGCGGCACCGGCGTGGCCGCCCTCGATGTTCTCGTAGTAGTGCACGGTGTGGCCGGCGTCCTCGAGTGCCGCGGCCATCTTCCTGGCATGCCCAGGATGCACCCGGTCGTCGCGCGTCGACGTCGTGATCAGTACCGGCGGATAGTGCCGCTCGGCGGAGATGTTCTGGTACGGCGAGTATTTCGAGATGAACGCCCAATCATCGGGGTTGTCCGGATCCCCGTACTCGGCCATCCACGATGCGCCGGCGAGCAGTAGGTGGAAGCGGCGCATGTCCAGCAGGGGCACGCTGCACACCAACGCGCCGAACAACTCGGGATACTGCGTCAGCATGACGCCCATCAGCAGGCCGCCGTTGCTGCCGCCCTGAGCGCCGAGCTGTTCGACGGTGGTGATGCCTCGGTCGACGAGATCCTTCGCCACCGCCGCGAAGTCCTCGTAAACCAGATGCCTGTTCTCGCGTATCGCCTGGGTGTGCCACGTCGGCCCGTACTCGCCACCGCCGCGGATGTTTGCCAGCACATAGGTACCACCGCGCGCCAGCCACAGCCGGCCGAGCACGCCCGCGTACCCCGGTGTGTTGGCGACCTCGAAACCGCCGTACCCACTGAGCAGTGTCGGTCCGGGGCCCGTCGCGTCACGGTGCCCCACAACGAAGTACGGAATCTTCGTGCCGTCGGCAGAGGCGACGAAGTGCTGGGTCACCCCGAGGTCGGATGCGTCGAAGAACTCGGGAGCGCTCTTCACAGGGATCACCTCGGTGCCCGCGCGGCCCCACAGCAGCTGCGACGGAACGGTGAAACCGCTTGAGTCAAGGAAGAACTCGTCGCCGTACTCGTCGATGTCGACCAGCACGGTGTTGGTGTTCGGCGGGATGCCGGCAATGGGGGAGCGCTCCCAGGTCCCAGGCGTGACGAGCTCCACGTGGCTGGACACATCCACCAGTGCGATGAGCACCAGGTGGTCGCGGGTCCATGCATAGTTGTCCAGGCTGGAATGTTCATCGGGTTCGAAGACGACGGCCAGTTCCTCACTGCCGGCGAGGAATTCGTCATAGCGGACGGCAAGCAGTGAACCCGGCCGGTAGGTGATGCCGCCAACGGTCCACTCGCTGCGGGGTCGGATCAGCAACCACTCGCGGTGCACCGACATGCCCGCGTCGGTGGGCACCGGGATGGGAATGAGGTCCTCGCCGCGGAGTTCGTAGCGGTCGCGGTTGAAGAAATCGAACGACCGCGTGATGAAGAGCCGCTCGAAGCCGGGCGTCGGGTCGTAGCCGCCGCCCACGCTGACATCCGTCGACTCACCCTCGAACAGGGTCTCGGCGCTGTCCAGCGGTTGGCCGCGCCGCCAGCGTTTCACGATCCGCGGGTACCCGGAGTCCGTCATCGCACCTGGGCCGAATTCGGTGCCCACCAGCACCGCGTCGCGGTCCTGCCACGTGATACTCGACTTCGCTTCAGGCAGCTCGAAGCCGTCGGCGACGAATTGCCGTTTCTGCATGTCGAATTCGCGCACCACGGTGGCGTCGGCACCACCGCGGGACAGCTCGATCAGCGCCAACGAGTGATCGGGCTCCAGCACGTCGGCGCCGGCCCACACCCAGTTCTCGTCCTCTGCATCGGCGAGTTCGTCGACGTCGAGCAGAACGTCCCAGTCGGGATCGTCGGTGCGGTAGCTCTCCAGCGTGGTGCGTCGCCACAGCCCACGCGGATTGGCGGCATCGCGCCAGAAGTTGTAGAGGTAGTCGCCGCGCCGCCGGACATACGGGATCCGCGCCTCGGTGTCGAGGACCTCCAGCGCCTCGGTGCGCATCTCCTCGAACAGGGGCCCGCCGAACTCGGTGAGGGTGGGTTCGTTGTGCTTGCGGACCCAGTCCAGCGCGTCGTCGCCGGTGATGTCCTCGAGCCACAGGTACGGGTCCGTCATCCCGCCATTGTCGCGTTCGGAGTCCCGCTCGCTCTCCGCGCCTACCGCCAGGGCCGATTTTTCATGGGAATCCGCTGCATGGCCGCCTCAAGTGAGTGACCATGATCCCATCACTGTCGTCTTCGCGGAGGAGGTAGTCATGGCTGATCCCCAGGTTGTTGACACCAGCGAGAGCCAGGAAGAAGAAGTTCAGCAGGAAATCGACCTGCTGCCGTCCTGATGACCGACGACTCATCGACCGCTCGTCACGTCGGTGAGATCGAAGAATTCGGCTACACCGTCGTCAAGGGGGTCCTCGACGAGGCCGCGGTAGCCGACTACCTGAGCGACACGCGCCGCCTCGAGCGGGAACTGCCGACGGTGATCGCGAACTCGAACACCGTCGTGAAGGGGTTCCCTCGACCGGGACAGCAGCCCGTCGCCTTGCCCGATCACGATTGGGTGCGGATCGACAATCTGCTGCTGCACGGGGCCAGATATGAGGCACTGCCCGTACATCCGCGGCTGTTGCCCGTCATCGAGGGTGTGCTCGGCAGCGACTGTCTGTTGTCGTGGTTCATGACGAGCAACCAGCTGCCGGGCGCCGTCGAGCAGCGGTTGCACTGCGACGACGAGATGTACCCGATTCCGCGGCCGCATCAGCCGCTGCTGTGCAACGCGCTGATCGCACTCTGCGATTTCACCGACGAGAACGGGGCGACCCGGGTCGTGCCGGGAACCCATCGCGTGGAAGCCAAACCGTCTGAGCCGTATCCGAAGAGCACTCCGGTCGAAATGGCGGCGGGTGACGCCCTGGTGTGGAACGGGAGCCTGTGGCATACGGCGGGGGCGAACCGGACGGACCAGCCGCGGCCCGCCCTCACCGTGAACTACTGCGCGGGGTTCCTGCGTCAGCAGATCAACCAGCAGCTGAGTATTCCGCGGGAGTTGGTGCGGCGGTTGGATCCGCGGCTTCGGGAGCTCATCGGGTACGGCTTGTTCGCGGGCAAGATGGGCCGGATCGATTGGCGGCCACCGGCCGACTATCTGGGTACGGAGGAGCATCCGTTCCTGGACTCGGTGCGCGACCGTCTGGAGCGGCCCGTCACGATTTGACGTGCTGTCCTTCGGGTAGTCGCAGCGCGATGATCAGCGCGACGGCCGTGATGGCGGCTGCGACCGCGATCGTCGCCTGTGCACCGGCCGAGAGTGCCGATGTGAGCACGTGTGGGTCTGCCGACGGTGTGATCCGCGCGTGGGACGGGACTGCCGCGTCGATCGCGGACCGCCCGGCGACACCGCTGAACACCGCCGTGAGCACCCCCGCGCCGAGCGCACCCGCCAACAACCGCAACGCACTCTGGATTCCACCGGCCACTGCTGAGTCCTGTTCGGGCACTTCGTAGTACGAGACGTTCACCAGGCGCGCGTAGGCGACGCCCCATGCCACTCCGTACGCGACCAGTACCGCTCCGACGGCGGCCAGCGGGGTGTCCCGGGAGATCAGTACGAGCAGTCCGAGCAACAACAGCGGCAGCGCTGCCAACGCGTACTTGGCGACCGTGCGGTCATCGAGGCGGCGACCCAGCGTCGTGGACACCGTCCCGCTGACCACCGCGCCCACGCCGTAACAGGCCAGCACGATACCGACGCCCAGTTCACCAATCCCGAGGACGAACCCCAGGACGAGCGGTAACGCGAGTTGGAACCCGGTGTCACCCACCGACATGAATGCCGAACTGAACGTGGCCAAGCGAAATGACCTGAACCGGAACAGGTGTGGTGGGGCGATGGTGTCCTGGCGTCGTCGGATACGTCCACGCTGCACAGCAAAGAATGCCACCACTGCCGCGAAGGCGACGCCGAAAAGCACGACCGCCGTTCGCAGTTGGTCATCGAATGCGCCGCCGAGGTCGACGGCGAGAGCGAGACTGCCCGCAGCCGTCGCCAACAGGAGCGCGCCGCCGGCGTCGATGTCGGTGAGGCGAGTTCGAGGGCTTTCGGCGAGCGTGACTCTGATCCCCGCCGCAGCCAGCACACTAAGCAGTGCGGATCCCAAAAAGGCCCAGCGCCAACTGATCGCGGTGTCGGCTACCGCGCCGATGAGCGGTCCGACGACCGCCGCCATTCCGATGGCCGCCGCCCACCAGCCGAACGCACGCTCGCGCGGCGGCCCGGGCGCCGGGAACAGCGTGCTCAGTAAGCCGAGACCGGTGGGCAGGGTTGCCGCCAACGCCAACCCGGCCAGCACGCGGCCGGCGAAGAACGACGGCAGGTTCCAGGCGATGCCGCTGAGCACGGACCCGGCGGTGAACAGGCCGACCGCGATGAGCAGTACACGCCGTCGGCCGAACACGTCACCGAGCCGGCCGAACAGGACCATGAAGGCCGCCGCCGCGGCGAAGTAGGCGGTGAAGGCCAGGCCGATGTCTGCGACGGTCAAACCCAGATCACGTACGAGGGGTGGGATGACGGCGTCGGCGATGGTGAAATCGCTGATCGACAGGGTCACCGGCAGCAGGACGAATCCGTAGCCCGTCGAGGGTCGCGAACTTCGCGTGCGACTTCCGACCGTCGGATCCACGCCCCCATTCTGACCTGGCGCTGGCGCGTCGAAGTGATCGAGAGCACAATCGGCCGTGACGCAGCGTCTCAATGAGGAGGACACGATGACCGTTTTCGCTCGCCCGGGTGCCGCCGATGCCTTGATGTCCTTTGAGTCGCGATACGGCAATTTCATTGGGGGAGAGTGGGTCCCGCCCGCGTCGGGGGAGTACTTCGAGAACCCGACGCCGGTGACCGGGCAGCCGTTCTGCGAGATCCCGCGGTCGGGTGAGGCGGACGTCGAGAAGGCGCTGGACGCGGCGCACGGCGCCGCCACCGCATGGGGCAAGACAGCTGTGGCTGAACGCGCCAACATCCTCAACAAGATCGCCGACCGCATCGAGGCCAACCTCGAGTCGCTGGCGCTGGCCGAGTCGTGGGACAACGGCAAGCCGATCCGCGAGACCCTCAATGCCGACCTGCCGCTGGCCGTCGACCACTTCCGGTACTTCGCGGGTGCCATTCGGGCGCAGGAGGGCTCGCTGAGCCAGATCGACGACGACACCGTCGCCTATCACTTCCACGAACCGCTCGGAGTCGTCGGTCAGATCATCCCGTGGAACTTCCCGATCCTGATGGCGACGTGGAAGCTGGCGCCCGCACTGGCGGCAGGTAACGCCGTGGTGCTGAAGCCGGCCGAGCAGACGCCTGCGTCGATCCTGTACCTGATGAGCTTGATCGGCGACCTGCTGCCCGCCGGTGTGGTGAACGTCGTCAACGGGTTCGGCTTCGAGGCGGGCAAGCCGCTGGCGTCGAGTAACCGCATCGCCAAGATCGCGTTCACCGGCGAGACCACCACGGGTCGGCTGATCATGCAGTACGCGTCGCAGAACCTGATCCCCGTCACGCTCGAGCTCGGCGGTAAGAGCCCGAACATCTTCTTCTCCGACGTGATGGCGGCGGGCGATGACTTCCAGGACAAGGCGCTGGAGGGGTTCACGATGTTCGCGCTGAACCAGGGTGAGGTGTGCACGTGCCCGTCGCGCAGCCTGATCCAGGCCGACATCTACGACGAGTTCCTGGAACTGGCCGCCATTCGCACCAAGGCGGTGCGCCAGGGCGATCCGCTGGACACCGAGACGATGATCGGGTCGCAGGCGTCCAACGACCAGCTCGAAAAGGTGTTGTCCTACATCGAGATCGGCAAAGACGAAGGTGCTCGCGTGGTCACCGGCGGTGAGCGCGCAGAGCTGGGTGGCGATCTCAACGGCGGGTACTACGTGCAGCCGACGATCTTCGAGGGCAACAACAAGATGCGCATCTTCCAGGAGGAGATCTTCGGCCCCGTCGTCGCGGTGACGTCGTTCAAGGACTACGACGATGCGATCGCCATCGCCAACGACACGCTCTACGGGCTCGGTGCCGGGGTGTGGTCGCGCGACGGCAACGTCGCCTACCGCGCCGGGCGCGACATCAAGGCGGGTCGGGTGTGGACCAACTGCTACCACGCCTATCCCGCACACGCGGCGTTCGGCGGCTACAAGCAGTCCGGCATCGGCCGCGAGACCCACAAGATGATGCTCGACCACTATCAGCAGACGAAGAACCTGCTGGTGTCGTACAGCAACAAGGCGCAGGGATTCTTCTGACGGTGTCACCCTCCAGCGCGAGCAGACGCGAAACCCCCCAAAATCGCGGGGAAATGGGGGAGTTTGCGTCTGCTCGGCAGGGAAAGGAGGCCCCACCGCGGGCGTTGATCACGCGGGCCGCAGCGGACCTGCTGGCGAAACTGCAGCAGCGCCACGGCGCGCTGATATTCCACCAGTCCGGCGGATGCTGCGACGGGTCGTCGCCGATGTGCTACCCCGACGGCGAATTCCTCGTCGGCGACCGCGACGTCCTGCTCGCCGTCCTCGATGTCGGGGACGGGGTTCCGGTGTGGATCTCCGGACCGCAGTTCGAGGCGTGGAAGCACACGCAGTTGGTGATCGACGTGGTGCCCGGCAGGGGCGGCGGCTTCAGCGTCGAAGCCCCCGAAGGCCTGCGTTTCCTCTCGCGGGGTCGGGCGTTCACTGACACCGAGAACCAGCTGCTCAGCGCGCAAGCGCCTGTGACGGGTGCCGACTTCGCGCAGGGCACACGCCCGCGCCGGAACGGCACCCACATCGTCGCGGAGGCCATCGATGCCTGCCGTGCCACGCCGGGCGGCTAACGGGCTAACGGGCGGTGCCGCAGTATCGTCGAAAGGGTGATACCGCTGCCGCGCCCGCGGTTGCTGACCAGTGCATTACTGATCGGCACGGCGGTCGGGCTGCTTCTGGGAATCGGGTTGACGCTGCTGGTCAGCGCCAAGATTCGGCCTGATGTGGCGATCGCGCTCGTGGTCGGCGTGCCCGGTGCGATCGGGATGTTGACCATCCTGTTCTCCCGCGCACGCTGGGTGACCGCGGTCGGCGCATTCGTCCTCGCGATCGCCCCCGGCTGGTTCGGCGTGCTGGTGGCGATTCAATCGGTGAACGGTGCCTGACATGGACCACAACCTGCTCGAAGACACCCAGGAATTCACCCCGACGTGGGACACCGGCGAATTCGACGCTGTCGACGCGCCGTCGGAACCACTCCCCGTCCCGGCCCCTCCGGTCGTCGTGCCGGGTGAATACCAGTTCCTCAAACGGTGGAAGTTCGTCCTCGTGGTGGCGTTTGTGTGGGCGCTCGCTGCCGCGGCGGGATGGGGGCTGTACCACTGGTGGTACCACTCGATCGACAAGACCGCGCCGGTGTTCGTGGTGCTGGTGTTCCTGATCCTCTGCACCGTCGCGGGCCTGCTCATCGCCATGGTTCCGAACCGCCCGGTGGCCTCGGCTCTGGCCATCGCCTGCACCTCCGCGCCCTTCGCGGCGACCGCCGGTGCCGCGGTGCTGCACGGTCTCTACTTCTGCGAATGGGCCAGCCGATGTTTCGTGGGGCTGATTCCTTACTAGGGTGGGGGCGTGACCCACTATGACGTCGTCGTTCTTGGAGCCGGCCCTGGCGGATACGTCGCGGCCATTCGAGCCGCCCAGCTCGGACTGAATACCGCAATCGTCGAACCCAAGTACTGGGGAGGGGTGTGCCTCAACGTCGGCTGCATCCCGTCCAAGTCGCTGCTGCGCAACGCCGAGCTCGCCCACATCCTGACCAAGGAGGCCAAGACCTTCGGCATCAGCGGTGAGCCGACGATGGACTACGGGGTGGCGTTCGACCGTAGCCGCAAGGTCGCCGAGGGCCGGGTCGCGGGCGTGCACTTCCTGATGAAGAAGAACAAGATCACCGAAATCCACGGTTACGGAAAGTTCAAGGACGCCAACACACTCGAGGTCGCTCTCAACGAGGGTGGTACGGAGACCGTCACCTTCGACAACTGCATCATCGCCACCGGCAGCAGCACGCGGCTGGTGCCGGGCACGTCGCTGTCGGAGAACGTCGTCACCTACGAGAAGCAGATCCTGTCCCGCGAGCTGCCGGGGTCGATCATCATCGCCGGTGCGGGTGCCATCGGTATGGAGTTCGGTTACGTGCTGCGCAATTTCGGCGTCGACGTCACGATCGTCGAGTTCCTGCCGCGGGCACTGCCCAACGAGGACGCCGAGGTGTCCAAGGAGATCGAGAAGCAGTTCAAGAAGCTCGGCGTCAAGATCCTCACCGGGACGAAGGTGGAGTCCATCAACGACGACGGGTCGTCGGTGACCGTCACGGTGAGCAAGGACGGCAAGAGCGAGGAACTCAAGGCGGACAAGGTTCTTCAGGCCATCGGGTTCGCGCCCAACGTCGAGGGCTATGGACTCGAGGCGGCGGGGGTAAAGCTCACCGACCGCAAGGCGATCGGCATCGACGACTACATGCGCACGAACGTGCCCCACATCTATGCGATCGGCGATGTCACGGCGCTGCTGCAGCTGGCCCACGTCGCCGAGGCCCAGGGCGTCGTCGCGGCCGAAACCATCGCGGGCGCTGAGACTTTGGCGCTCGGTGACTACCGCATGATGCCGCGCGCCACGTTCTGTCAGCCGCAGGTGGCCAGCTTCGGGCTGACGGAGGAACAGGCTCGCGACGAGGGTTACGACGTCAAGGTCGCCAAGTTCCCGCTCACCGCGAACGCGAAGGCGCACGGGCTCGGCGACCCGAGCGGATTCGTCAAGCTGATCGCCGACGCGAAGTATGGCGAGCTGCTCGGCGGGCACCTGATCGGACATGACGTCTCCGAACTCCTGCCCGAGCTGACTCTGGCGCAGAAGTGGGACCTGACCGTCAACGAACTGACCCGCAACGTGCACACCCACCCGACGCTGTCGGAGGCGCTGCAGGAGTGCTTCCACGGCCTGGCCGGCCACATGATCAACTTTTGAGAGCCGCGATCTGGGTCGCCGCGATCGGCGGATTGGTGCTCGGTCACATCCTGTGGCTGAGTGGGATCACGGCTGCCACCTCGACGGCGACCATCAGCTCGTGGGTGTTGGTCGTCGTCGCGACATCGTTTGTCGTGGGAGCCGTCGTCGGGGCGCTCGGCTGGCGCGCGTACAAGCGCAAGTCGGACGTGTGGGCCGCGTTCCTCTTGGCGCTTCCTGTGTCGCCGGTGCTGCTGTCGCTGGTGGTACTCGGTGTGACGTACCTGTAGTCGGGTTAGTCAGGAAAATCCAGCGGAACGCTGAGCGTGGTGATTGTCGCCGCCAACCCGTCGTACTGGGCTGCCAGTAAGCAGAACTCGATGAGCTGTGGCTTGGAGAGGTGCCTGGCCAACACCGCCCACGTTTCTGGTGAGACGCCCCGGGTGACGACGAACTCGTCGGTGGCGGTGATCAGTGCGCGCTGGCGCTCGGTCAACCCTTCGGCGTCGGGACCCTCGAAGATCTTCGCCTGAACCTCGGGACCGATGCCGCGGCTGCGGGCCAAGCGGCGGTGCTGCTGCAGTTCGTATTCGCAGTTGCGCAGGTGGCCGACGCGCAGGATGACGGTTTCGGCGTCCTTCAGCGGCAGTTTGCTCAGGTGGCCCAGCAACATGATGCTGTACGGCAGCCACGCCAGGAACAGAAGCCGATGTTGGCCAAGCACATTGACGAGGCTGAACCGCGGTGCCCGGATCGCCCTGGCGCCGATCTTGGCGATGACCCAGTTGAGGGGTCCGAGTTCTTTGAATCCGCCCGGCGCGATGCGTGCCGGCTCAAGTGAGCTCACCGAATCGAGTCTAGGTCTGCTTGACCAGGTAGGGCGACACGGTGCTGCGATGCTCGTCGAGGTCCAGTGCGCGGCCCAGTGCCGGGAAGGCCCGCTGCGGGCAGTTGTCGCGTTCGCAGACGCGACAACCCGCGCCGATCGGTGTCGAGTTGTCGCCCGACAGGTCCAGGCCCTCCGAATAAACCAACCGGTGCGCATGCCGTAGCTCGCAGCCCAGGCCGATCGCGAACGTCTTGCCCGGCTGGCCGTATCGGTGGGCGCGACGCTCGACCGTGCGGGCCACCCACATGTAGTTGCGCCCGTCGGGCATCTGCGCGACCTGCACGGTGATCTTGCCGGGGCTCGCGAACGTCTCGTACACATTCCACAACGGGCATGTTCCGCCGCTGGACGAGAAATGAAAGCCGGTGGCGGACTGCCGTTTTGACATGTTCCCCGCGCGATCCACCCGCACGAACGACAGTGGCACCCCTCGCATCGATGGCCGCTGCAGGGTCGAGAGCCGGTGCGCGATGGTCTCGTATGACACCGAGTAGAACGCCGAAAGACGTTCGACGTCGTACCGGAAGTCTTCCGCGGTTGCGTGAAACTGCCCGTAGGGCAACACCGTTGCGGCGGCGAAGTAGTTCGCCAGCCCAAGCCGGGCGAGCACGGTGGACTCGTGGCTGGTGAAGTTGCCCTCGTCCACCAACCTGTCGATCAGATCGCCGAACTCCAGGTAGGCCAACTCGGCGGCCATCTTGAACACCGTCTGTCCCGAGGACAGGTGGTCACTGATCTCCAGCGTCTTGGATTCCGGGTCGTAGCGGTGTAACACATTGCCGCCCAGGTCTGTTCGGCGCCGAATGCGAACCCCGTGCACCCTGGTCAGCCGGTCGGCGAGCTCACGGGTGAGCTCGGCGCGGTGCATCCGCATCCGGATGGTGAGGTCCTCGGCCGCGGTGTCGAGCTCGTGCAGGTAGTTCTGCCGCTGATAGAAGTAGTCGCGGACTTCCTCGTGCGGCATCGTGATCGCGCCGCTGCCGCTGCCGTCGGCGTACCGGTCCTCGGTCGCGGCCGCCAGTTGTGCGGCGGTCAAGCGGTAGCGCTGGTGCAGATTGACCATCGCGCGGGCGAGCGCCGGATGCGAGCTGACCATGTCGGCGATCTCGGCTAGGTCGACGTCGATGGCCACGTCGCGGTCCAGAGTCACCTCGCGCAGTTCGGCAACCAGTCGGGTGTCGTCCTCGGAGGCGAAGAACGTCGCGTCGACCCCGAACACCTCGGTGATGCGCTGCAGCACGGACACGGTGAGCGGCCGGACGTCGTGCTCGATCTGGTTGAGATAGCTCGGCGAGATCTCCAGCAGCTGGGCCAGCGCGGCCTGGCTGTAGCCACGTTCGTTGCGAAGTTGCCGAACGCGCGATCCGACGTACGTTTTCGCCACGTCAGCCAGCCTAACAACCCTGCGAAGGTTGGCTTCGCATTCTTGGCAGAACGACGGCTGTGGCAGGATCGTGCGACATGGAAAGCAGTACGGGTCTGGCCAAGGTGATGATGCCTGTTCCCGATCCGCACCCCGACGTATTCGATGTCGAGTGGCCGCTGCGGGTCGCCGATGTCGATCGTGCGGGCAGGCTCAAATTCGACGCGGCGACCAGGCACATCCAGGACGTCGGCTCCGATCAACTGCGTGAGATGGGCTACGAGGAGACGCATCCGCTGTGGATCGTCCGCCGCACGATGGTCGATCTGATCAGGCCAATCGAGTTCAAGGACATGCTTCGGCTGCGGCGCTGGTGCTCGGGCACCTCCAACCGATGGTGCGAGATGCGGGTCCGCGTCGACGGGCGCAAAGGCGGACTGATGGAGTCCGAGGCGTTCTGGATCAACATCAACCAGGAGACGCAGGGGCCGGCGCGCATCTCCGACGACTTCCTCGAAGGCCTGCGGCGCACCACCGATATCGACCGGCTGCGGTGGAAGCCTTATCTGAAGCCCGGCAGCCGCGAGGATGCGACCGCGATTCGCGACTATCCGGTACGGGTCAGCGACATCGACATCTTCGACCACATGAACAACTCGGTGTACTGGTCGGTGGTCGAGGACCATCTGTTCAGCACCCCCGAACTTCTCGAGGCGCCCCTGCGGGTGACCATCGAGCACGATGCGCCGGTGGGGCTCGGGGACAAGCTGGAGATCATCACCCACGTCCACCCGCCCGGGTCGACGGACAAATTCGGTCCCGAACTGATGGATCGCACTGTTACAACCCTCACATATGCCGTCGGCGACGAGACCAAAGCCGTGGCATCGATCTTCGCGCTCTGACTCGTCCCGTTTAACAGTACGACCGTACTGACGTGCGGAAATGGGCTACTGGCCAGTAGCAACTGAACCGGTTCAGGTAATAGCTGTCTTTGCAAAATTTGCAACCTGAGGCGGACGGTTGGCGAAATTGGCAATCACAGCGACTGGACCTGCATATATGTCGTAGTGCATCCTCGAATAAGCGCAACACCAAAGTTGTTCAAGGATTAGCAAGCCGGCCACCGCCAGCTACGCGCACGCGAAGGAGCACCAATGTCCACCGTCGGAACGCCGAAGTCACCCGAACAGATCCAGCACGACTGGGACACCAACCCGCGGTGGAAGGGCGTCACCCGCACCTACACCCCGGAGGACGTCGTCGCTCTGCAGGGCCACGTGGTGGAAGAGCACACCCTCGCCCGTCGCGGCGCCGAGGTGCTGTGGAACCAGCTGCACGACCTGGAGTTCGTCAACGCGCTGGGCGCCCTGACCGGCAACATGGCCGTGCAGCAGGTGCGCGCAGGCCTGAAGGCCATCTACCTCTCGGGTTGGCAGGTCGCCGGTGACGCGAACCTGTCCGGCCACACCTACCCGGACCAGAGCCTGTACCCGGCCAACTCGGTGCCGCAGGTGGTGCGCCGCATCAACAACGCGCTGCTGCGTGCCGACGAGATCGCCAAGGTCGAGGGCGACACCTCCGTCGAGAACTGGCTCGCCCCGATCGTCGCGGACGGTGAGGCCGGCTTCGGTGGCGCACTGAACGTCTACGAGCTGCAGAAGGCCATGATCGCCGCAGGCGTCGCGGGGTCGCACTGGGAAGATCAGCTGGCTTCGGAAAAGAAGTGCGGCCACCTCGGTGGCAAGGTGCTGATCCCGACCCAGCAGCACATTCGCACGCTCACCTCGGCCCGGCTGGCCGCCGACGTCGCCGACGTGCCGACCGTCGTCATCGCCCGTACCGATGCCGAGGCGGCGACGCTGATCACCTCCGATGTGGACGAGCGTGACCGTCCGTTCATCACCGGTGAGCGCACCGCCGAGGGCTTCTACCGGGTGAAGAACGGTCTGGAGCCCTGCATCGCGCGCGCCAAGGCCTACGCGCCGTACGCCGACCTGATCTGGATGGAGACCGGTACTCCGGATCTCGAGCTGGCCAAGAAGTTCGCCGAGGGCGTCAAGGCGGAGTTCCCCGACCAGATGCTGGCTTACAACTGCTCACCGTCGTTCAACTGGAAGAAGCACCTGGACGACGCGACGATCGCGAAGTTCCAGAAGGAGCTCGGCGCGATGGGCTTCAAGTTCCAGTTCATCACGCTGGCCGGCTTCCACGCCCTCAACTACTCGATGTTCGATCTGGCCTACGGCTACGCCCGCAACCAGATGAGCGCCTACGTCGAGCTGCAGGAGCGCGAATTCGACGCCGAGGAGCGGGGTTACACCGCGACGAAGCACCAGCGCGAGGTTGGCGCCGGCTACTTCGACCGGATCGCCACCACCGTCGACCCGACCAGCTCGACCACCGCGCTTGCGGGTTCGACCGAAGAGGGTCAGTTCCACTAGGAACCCACTAAGCCAGGCCCAGTAGGCTCACGAGGCCCAACGGCTTGTCATCAGGCCCCGTCCTTATATTGGGCGGGGCCTGATGCTTGTGAGGAGACAGCGAAGTGAGTATCGAACGGGTAGGTGTCGTCGGAGCCGGACAGATGGGCTCGGGGATCATCGAGGTGTCGGCGAAGGCCGGTGCGAATGTCGTCGTCTACGAACCGACCGACGCGCTGCTCGACGCGGGACGCAAGCGCATCACCGGGTCGTTGGAGCGCGCCGCGAGCAAGGGCAAGCTCTCCGAAGCTGACCGCGACGCCGCGTTGGCGCGGTTGACGTTCACGACGAACCTCGCCGACCTCGCCGATCGCCAGCTCGTGATCGAGGCCGTGGTCGAGGACGAGACGGTCAAGGGCAAGATCTTCGCTCAGCTCGACGAGATCATCACCGACCCCGACGCGGTGCTGGCATCGAACACGTCGAGCATCCCGATCATGAAAATCGCTGCGGCGACGAAGAATCCGTCGCGGGTGCTGGGATTGCACTTCTTCAATCCGGTCCCGGTGCTGCCGCTGGTCGAACTCGTCAACACCCTAGTGACCTCTGACTCTGCGATTGCGCGGGTGGAGGAGTTCGCGAGCGAGAAACTCGGTAAGAAGGTCGTACGCTGCGGGGACCGTTCGGGTTTCATCGTCAACGCGCTGCTGGTGCCGTATCTGTTGTCGGCCATTCGGATGGCCGAGGCGGGAGTGGCTTCGGTCGAGGACATCGACACGGCGATCGTCGCGGGGCTGTCGCATCCGATGGGCCCGCTGCGGCTGTCCGATCTGATCGGGCTCGACACGATGAAGCTGATCGCCGACTCGATGTACGAGGAGTACAAGGACCCGAATTACGCCCCGCCTCCGCTGTTGTTGCGGATGGTCGAGGCGGGCCGGTTGGGTAAGAAGTCGGGCCAGGGCTTCTACACCTACTGAGCGAGGGCGTGCGCGACTCGGCGCACAATCGCCGCGATCGACTCAACCTCTGAAACCTTGCAGCCGGTCGCGTTCAGGAGGGCGTCGACACGAATGATCGCGCTATCGCCGGTTACGCGCCGTCCGATGTCGAAAGCGGTTCTGGCAGGCGTTGTGCAGTCGATACTGCCTCGTACGCATATCTCGTCGGCGCGGATGGTGTCGTTGCGCACGATGATGTCTCGTGTTGCGGCATGACGGATTCGCGCGAGTTCGGCGGGCGCGTCTCTAGGGATCCACTTCGTGCCGTGCATCGCTGCTGCTGAGTGCCCGACGAGTGTCGCCTCACCACGTGACCAAAGCCATGCTGCGAAGGCTCGATCCCTTGCGTCGAGCGTCATGTCGACTGGGGCATAGATGTTGTGATGCAGCTTCACGTACTTGGTGCGCAACATTTGTCGAGTGACTGTCCCCGCAGCCAGGGCTTCACTGCCCACGATGATGCGTTGCATTCATATATGGCGCATGAGCCGACTGATCGGTTCCCGAGACTACGGTTTCTGACGAAAATTACACGAAATCCGTCAGAAACCGTAGTTTCGGCGCGAGGCGTGGGCAGAGGCGCGAAACGTGCACTCGGCGTCAAAGATTAGGCCTGGGCTAGGCGCTTCTTCTCCGCCTCGACATCGAAATCGGCTGGCGGCCACGACAAGTCGAGTCCCTTGAGCGCCTCGATCAGCAGCTCGGTGATGGCCAGTCGGGCGTACCACTTGCGGTCGCACGGAATCACATGCCACGGCGCATAATCCGTCGATGTCTTGTCCAGCACCGCCTGGTAGGCCTCTTGATAAAGCGGCCACTTCAGCCGTTCGTCGATGTCCCCGGGGTTGTACTTCCAGTATTTGTCGGGACGCTCGAGCCGTTCGGCCAGCCGCGCCTTCTGCTCCTCCAGCGAGACGAACATCGCGACCTTGATCAGCGTGATACCGCCGTCTACGAGTTCCTTCTCGAACGCGTTGATCTCGTCGTAGCGCGCGCCCCACACCTCCGGTGGAACCAGGTTGTGCACCCGCACGATAAGCACATCCTCGTAGTGGCTGCGGTCGAAGACGCCGATCTCGCCAGCACCCGGCAGCGCCTTCCAGATTCGCCACAAATAGTGGTGCGAGAGCTCCTCCTCGGTCGGTTTACCGAAGCTGGTGTACCGGATCCCCTGTGGATTACCTGCTCCCACAACATGTTTGACAATTCCGCCCTTGCCTGCGGTGTCCATGCCCTGCAGCACCAGCAGTATCGACCTGTGATCGCCGGATCGACTGTTGGCGTAGAGCATCTCCTGCAGGTCGGCGAATCGCTGGTTGCGTTCGGCCTGCAGCGTCGGTGCGTCAGCCTTGTTGCCCTTGAATCCCGGCGTGGCGCTGGTGTCGATGTCGGCGACCTTGTCGCCGGGACGGAACTCGAGATGGGTATGCGGCTCGTGCGTCCACAGCGACGGGAGATCGGACTCGCTCATGCGGTCAGTCAAGCTTTTTCGGCGGAAGCACCGGCGACGGATGGGGCATTTGGCGGAACTTCTCCAACGAGCCGCCGACCTCGACGATGCCGCACAGCGCGCTCCAGGACAGCATCGTCAGATAGTCGATCAGCTCGTCGGAGGTGATGCGCGGGTTCGACATCCACGAGTGCGTCGCCAACTGCACACCGCCGACGGTGTGAAACGCCCACGCCGACGCGCCGCCGGTGTCCATGCCCGCCTCGGCCATCCGGCGGCGCAGCATCACGCCGAGCATGCGCGCGATGATCTGCTCTGAGTCCGCGACGGCCTTGTTCTTACTGGCCGAGTTGTTGGCCATGACGAACATGTACGGCTCGGGTTCGGAGGCCACCGTCTCGACGTACACCCGGATGATCTCCCGGGTCAGCTCGTAGCCGTCGAGGTTCGACGACAGGGCCGCGGCCATGTTCGGGATCAGGGTGGTCTGCGCGAACCGCATCATCACCGCAGTCGTCAGATCGTTCTTGTCGACGAAGTAGCGGTAGAGCACGGTCTTCGACACCCCGATCTCGGCCGCGATCTCATCCATGCTGACGTTGCTGCCGCGGCGCCGAATCGCCTCTAGGGTCCCGTCCACCAGTTCATTGCGCCGCTCCACCTTGTGCTGGTGCCAGCGTCGCTTGCGGCCATCGGTTTTGACCGCGACGGACGAGGTTTGTTGTGCCACGATCGCCGTAATCCATTCCCTAGTTCCCCTCGATAGTACGGGCGATCTTGGCTCCAGGGGCTGTCGGCTCGGCCCGCCACTCCGGATGTAGCGGATGATGTAGGGGTGGCACACAGACCGAACGTCGGCGCACGGGCGATGACGCCGTTGCCGAACCGGCGTGATGCCGCCGCTGATCCGCCCCGTCGTAGCTTCGCCGAGTCGCTGGCAGGCGCCGACAGTGCCGCGGACGCCGAGCGCAGACGCAGCCTGCGCAGGATGAAGCTCGTCGCGCTGTCGTTCCTGCTCGGTGCCACCGCGATCTTCCTGGTCTGCACCTGGGCACAGTCCACCGGCACAGCGCCGGGATGGGTCGGCTACGTCCGTGCCGCCGCCGAAGCCGGCATGATCGGCGCGCTCGCCGACTGGTTCGCGGTCACGGCGCTGTTCAAGCACCCATTGGGGATCCCGATCCCGCATACCGCGATCATCAAGCGCAAGAAGGACCAGCTCGGCGAGGGCCTGGGCACGTTCGTCCGGGAGAACTTCATGTCGGCCGAGGTCGTCGAGACCAAACTGCGCGACGCGCAGGTGGCTGGGCGGCTGGGCAAGTGGCTCTCCGAACCTTTGCATGCAGAGCGCGTCGCTGCCGAAACATCAACGGTGTTAAGGGTTCTGGTGGAGATGCTGCGCGACGAGGACGTGCAACATGTGCTGGACCGGATGATCGTCAAACGCATAGCCGAACCGAAGTGGGGACCGCCGATCGGGCGGGTGCTCGCCTCGCTGCTCGCCGAAGGGCGCCAGGAGGCGCTGCTGCAACTGCTTGCGGACCGCGCCTTCCAGTGGTCGCTCAATGCGGGCGACATCATCGAGCGGGTCGTCGAGCGGGATTCACCCACCTGGTCGCCCCGCTGGGTCGACCACCTCGTCGGCGACCGCATCCACCGCGAGCTGATGGACTTCACCGACAAGGTGCGGCGTAACCCCGAACACGAGCTGCGGCGCTCGGCCACCCGGTTCCTCTTCGAGTTCGCCGACGACCTGCAGCACGACGACGCCACCATTGCGCGCGCCGAGAACGTCAAGGAACAGATCATGGCCCGCGACGAGGTCGCCAAGGCCGCCGAGACGGCCTGGGCCACCGCCAAGCGGATCTTCCTCGAGTCGGTCGACGACCCGTCGTCGGCCCTGAGAACCCGGATCGCCGACTCGGTCGTGCACATCGGAGAGTCGCTGCGCGACGACGCCGACCTGCGCGACAAGGTCGACAACTGGATTATCCGGGCGGCCCAGCACCTGGTCACCGAATATGGGGCCGAGATCACAGCGATCATCACCGAGACGATCGAGCGGTGGGACGCCGACGAGGCCAGTCGCCGCATCGAATTGCATGTCGGTCGTGACCTGCAATTCATCCGCATCAACGGCACCGTGGTGGGTTCGCTGGCGGGCCTGGCGATCTATTCGATAGCCCAGCTACTCTTCTGACCTGCGCTAACTAGTGCTTGCAAAAGTTAGCACCCCAGCGTACGGTAGGCGCTGTCGCTAACCGGTTACCCGATGCACGAGGGGGTTTCGCGCGTGCCGCAGGATGAAAACATCGCCGCTGTGGTGTCCAACGCTGCGCAGGACATCGGCACCTTCATTCGCACGCAACGCGAGGCAGCACAGGTATCGGTGCGGCAGTTGGCCGAGAAGGCCGGCGTCAGCAATCCCTATCTCAGCCAGATCGAGCGGGGATTGCGTAAACCCTCAGCCGACGTGCTCAACCAGATCGCCAAGGCACTCCGAGTGTCCGCGGAAGTTCTCTACATCAGGGCCGGAATTCTGGAACCCAGCGAGAACAACCAAGTCCGCGACGTCATCATCACCGACACGGCGATCACGGAGCGGCAGAAGCAGGTGCTGCTCGAGATCTACACGTCGTTTGTTCAACAAAACGAGGCGCAGAAGAACGACGCCGCAGCGACGAACAACGAGGAGCCGACGACTGACCAGACCATCTCGACACCCGAATTAGTCGGAAGCACAACGTCAAATCTCGAAGCACCAAATCTCGAAGAAGATGAAAGGAATCACCCCAATGGCTAAGAAGACCACGGGCAAGAGCCAGCCCACCGCCGACGACCTCAAGGCCCCGCTGCTCGCCGCCGTTGGCGCCGCCGACCTGGCCCTGGAGCGCGTCAACGAGATCGTCGCGACTCTGCGTGAGCGTGCCGGCGAGGCCCGGTCCGACGCCGAGACCCGCGTGGAGGAGACCCGCGCCCGCGTCACGAAGCTGCAGGAGGAGCTGCCGACGCAGTTCGGCGACCTTCGTGAGCGTCTGACCTCCGAGGAACTGCGCAAGTTCGCCGAGAGCTACGCCGAGGCCGCGCAGTCGTCGTACAACAAGCTCGTCGAGCGTGGCGAGGCCGCTCTGGAGCGGCTGCGCAACCAGCCCGCCCTCGAGGAGGCCGCCGGTCGCGTCGAGCGTTACTCGGACCAGGCCGTCGAGCTGACCCAGGAGGCGCTGGGCAACGTCGCTTCGCAGACCCGCGCGGTGGGCGAGCGTGCCGCCAAGCTGGTCGGCGTCGAGCTGCCGAAGAAGGCCGAGAAGGCCGCGGCTCCTGCGAAGACCGCTGCCAAGAAGGCGCCCGCCAAGAAGGCCCCGTCCAAGAAGGCTCCGGCCAAGAAGGCCGCTGCCAAGAAGGTCACGCAGAAGTAGCATTTCGGCTCTGAGTCGCCCGGTTGGGCGACTCAGAGTCGACCCGGGGACGTAGCCCGCCTACGCTTGGAGTGTGCAGCTCCAAACTCTGGCGGGTTACATCCTCTTGCTTTTGGCCGTCGTGGTGTTGGCCTTCACCCTGTACGCCTTCGTCCACGCCGCCATGCAGCGTCCGGACGCATATACCGCGGCGGGCAAGCTCACCAAGCCGGTTTGGTTGCTAATCCTCGGTGCTGCAGGTGCTTTCGCACTGCTCACCAGTCTCGCCGGGGTGTCGGTTTTCGCGGTCGCGATAGCCGCGGTCGCCACGGGTATCTATCTCGTCGACGTGCGGCCGAAGATCCTGGAGATCCAGGGCAAGTCCCGTTAGCGCGTCGATGCGTTTCTTGCGTACAGCCGTTGCGGTCGCGACGGTTCTCGTCCCCCTGATCTGCGCGCCCGCTGCGTCCGCCGTTCCCTTACCGCCTCCCCCGTATATCGACCACGTCGAATGGGCCAAGTGGGGCGACCTGTCCAGCCTGCGGGTATACCCGACGCCCGCGGGGCGGCAAGCCTCGACCGTCGCCACCGACGCGGCCGTCAACCAGGCGTGGTCGGAAGTGCTGGCGCTGTCGCCGGACGCCGACATGCCCGGTATGTGGGACCAGTTCGTCTGCCACTGGGAATTCGCCGAACGGGGCCAGCCCGGCAAGATCAGCTGGAATCTGGAGCCCTGGCGGCCGGAGGTCGACCAGACCACGCTGTTGGCGACCGGCTGCAACCCGGGCGGCACCGAGGAACCGTTCTAGATGCCCTCGCGGCACAGCTACCGCCGCGCCGACGTCGCCGCGCTCATCGATCACACTCTGCTCAAACCCGAAGCCACCGAATGCGACGTCGCACGCCTCGTCGAGGAAGCTGCCGAACTCGGGGTGTACGCGGTTTGTGTGTCCCCGCCCATGGTCACCGCTGCGAAGACCGGGCAGCGGCCCGTCGCGGCCGTCGTGGGATTCCCGTCGGGTAAGCACCTTTCGGTCATCAAGGCCGAAGAGGCCCGCCTGGCGGTGGCGGCGGGGGCCGCTGAAATCGACATGGTGATCGACATCGGGGCCGCGGTAGACGGTGATTTCGCTGCGGTGGAAGCCGACGTCGCAGCGGTCCGGGCCGCCATCGAACCGAATATCGTGCTCAAGGTCATCCTGGAGTCGGCGGCGTTGCTCAGCATCGTGGGGGAGCAGGCACTGCGCTCCGCCTGCCGGGCGGCGGCGGATGCCGGGGCGGACTTCGTCAAGACATCGACGGGATTCCATCCTGCGGGCGGCGCGTCGGTGCGGGCGGTGGAGCTGATGGTTGCGGCTGTCGGTCCTGCCGTCGAGGTCAAGGCCAGTGGGGGCATTCGCACGACCTCAGATGCGCTGTCGATGCTCGACGCCGGAGCGACGCGACTAGGGTTGTCAGGGACTCGATCCGTGCTCGACGGGCTCGAGTAGCGAATATGAATACAACAACATTTGACGCAAACAAAAATATTTTGCTCAGTGTAGGTTACAAGTGTGCCAAAATCGCATCTACTTGCACAGATACCGCGCATTGCCCAGGTAATCTGGGTTATGGTGTGTGATATGACTACGCAGAGATATTTGCTTCGCAAGGCTTCTACGGTTGCGGGACTCACCGCCATCGCCGCTATGGGCTTCTTCACCGCCTCGTGCGCGAAGGAAGAGGAGAAGGCGCCGGAGACCTCGACGACCACCACGACCACCACGACCACCACCACAACGACGACGTCGCCTTCCGCGACCGTCGCGCCGACGGAGAATGCGCCCCGCATCGATCCCGGCTCGCCGAACCCGTTCTCGCCGACCGTCGTTGCGCCGCCGGCCGGCACCCAGGCACCGGGTCATCACAGCCTGCCGGGTCACCACTGAGACGGTGCGCCGACTCTCGGCGCTCGCGGCAGCGGCGCTGATCGTCACTTCCGGCGCAGCCTGCGCACGGCAATCTCCCGATGTCATCACCGGTCCGTACGCGTCGCTGCTCGCGAGTTCCTCCGACCTGGGGCCCTCGCAGGCCGGCGACGCGCAGGTGACCGTCACACTCGCCGATCCCACCCAGGCGGGCGCGCTGACCCAGTGGGCCGCCGATGCCGGCCTGTGGGTCCGCGCGCGGCCCGACGACGGCTGGGCGGTGGTCGAGGGCGCGGCGCCGGATATGGAACGGGCGTTCGGCGTTCCGATCCACGACTACCGGGGACGCAAGGGCCAGGTGTTCTATGCGTCCACACATCAGCCGTCGATACCCGCACCGCTGCGCGGCGTCGTGACCGGGATGGGCCGGATCAACGGCTACACGCCGCACCACACGGCGAGTCCCGGATTCCTGCCGCTCGACGTCCGGTGGGGCGGTTTGACGCCGGACGGCTTGTTGCAGGCGTACGACGCGACCCCGCTGGCCGAACAGGGCTTCACCGGCGAGGGGGAGACAATTGTGTTCTTCGCCTTCGACAGCGCCGACCAAGCGGACCTCGACCTCTTTGCCGATACCTCCGGCCTGCCCCGCTTCACCCCCGAGATCGTCGGTGGGAAGCCAGCGGAGCAGCACGGCGAAACGGCGATGGATCTTCAAGTGGCGCATGCGATTGCGCCCGATGCGAAGCTGGTCGTCGTCAACGCCCGCCCCACGGTCGAGGGTGACGGCGCCTACGAGAAGATCGGCAAGTTGTTCGAAGACGTCGATCGCCAGTTCCCCGGCGCGGTGTGGAGCCTGTCGATCGGGTGGGGTTGCGAAAAGCTGGTCACCGCAGCGGATTTGGCACCGGTGCAGGCCGCGCTGGTCGCAGCGCAACGGCGCGGCACCTCGGCATTCGATGCGAGCGGCGATACCGCGGGGCTGGAGTGCAAGAGCGGCGAGGACTGGTCAGCACCTCCGGGCCCGGATGACATTGGGCTGGACGCGGTTTCGTCGATACCGAACATGACCACGGTCGGCGGCACCACCCTGTCGACCACCCCGCGCGGACAGTGGGTTGGCGAATACGCCTGGGTGGATTCCCCCCTTTCGCAGGGCACCAGCGGCGGGGTGTCGACGTTGTTCGAACGTCCGAGGTGGCAGAGACGGCTGAGCGTCGAACGCGACACCGAAGGTCGACGCCTCTCGCCCGATGTCTCCGCACTCGCGGATCCGTTCACCGGCGTCCGATTCATCTACAAGCAGACCGAGGTCCTCGGCGGTGGCACCTCGCAGGCCGCGCCGATGTGGGCCGCGTTCACCGTGCTGATGAACCAGTACCTCGAGGCCAACGGCGGTCGACCGATCGGGAATGCGAACGCGATGCTGTATCGCGTGGCCGAGGGCGCGAGTCTGCCCGGGTTCCGCGATATCGTTCGCGGAGGCAACGCGGTCGACTTCGCGGGCCCCGGCTATGACCTGGTGTCAGGCCTGGGTACCCCCGACGTCTACAACCTCGCCCAGAACTTCCTCGAACTCCAGAAGGGGGTCTCGCCTCGGTGACCAGTCCCGGTGACACAGCCACCATGGTCTGCCGGGCATGCGAAACCGAAGTACCCGACGCGGCGTTCTGCGGACTCTGCGGCGCGCGTCGGGGAGCGACTCGAAGGCGCAGGGCGTACGCGGCGACGACGGGCGAGTCGACCCTGCTGCCGTCGGTCGCGACGTCGTTGTTCCCGCACCTGGCGAAGCGGGCGCTGCTCCCGTTCCGCGTCGGGTTGGCACTGCTGTTCCTCGTCCTGACCGCGCTCGCCCTGCTGGGCTGGCAAGCGCCGTTGATCACGGTCGGGGCGCTCGGTCTTCCGTTGCTTTTCGTGCTCTATCTGCACGAGTCGGAGGTCGACGACGACATACCGAGAAGATCGCTCGTGCTGACGGCGGTGATCGGGATCGTCCTCGGTGTCGGCTGGGCCTACGTGACCGGCGCCCTGCTCGCTGATCCCGCCGCCGTGGCATTCGTCAACGCCGACTACAAGCTCACCTGGTTCGACATCATTTCCACGTTCGCTGTCCCCGTCGGGTTCGGGATCCTCTCCCTGGTCCCGGCGGTGGTGATGCGGCTGATGCGACCGAAAACCTGGGAATCGTTGGACGGCTTCGTGATCGGGGCGTTCGGCGCGACCATGTTCACCGCCGCATGGACACTGACCCGGCTGGCCCCGCTGTTCGAGACGGGCGTCACCGCCGGTCCCCGTCCGATCGACAATCTCGTCCTCCAGGCGGGAATCCAGGTCATCGCGGTACCCGTGGCCTCGGCGTCGTTGGGCGGATTGGTCGGTGTCGCACTGTGGTTCGGCCGCCGATCCGTCATCGCCGTCAGTGTGCTTGTCACACTTGGCCTGTACGCCGCGATTGCGCTCATGGATCTCTGGCAGATCCCGCTACTTTGGCAGTTCGCGCTGTACTTCCTGTTCGCGGTGCTCGCAATGGTCGCACTGCGCATCGGCGTGCAGATCGCTCTGGTCAACGAACAGCAGGAACCGGTCGATCCGAACGCGCGGGAGCTCTGCCCGCAGTGCAACACCGTCGTACCCGAGATGCCGTTCTGCCCCAACTGCGGCGTCGCCAATCACGCGGCCTCGCGGGCAGCGCGCGTCGCGCGGCGCGCCGCGGCGGACGGCGATACCGAAGCGGTACGCCAAACGTCCAACAGGAGACTGCTGACGGAGCTGGGCATCGCCGTGGCAGTCGTTGCGGCAGCGGGCGTTACGATCTCGCTGGTGGCCACACCCGCCAAGCCGGCGTATGTGTGCCCGCCGGACTGCGGGCGGCCGCCGATCGGCGAACCGATCGAATCCTATCCGCGTTTCATCTCACCGGACGGTCGGTTCTCGGTCCAGTATCCCGGCCCGGGAACGGCATACGAGGCGACGCTCGCCGACGACGGCGTCGACCTGAAATTCAACGGCGGTGACACCGGAACCATGGCGTTGTTCGGCATGCCCGCTGACGGCCGTACTCCGGAGGAGATCACGCTCGGCCTGATCAAGGACAAGTATCCGAACGCGACTGTCGATTACGAAATCCCCAACGCCATGGTCGGATACGAGCCCGGGTATGGCGTTGTCGCCGACGAGTATCCGCAGGACGCAGGCAGCACGTTCACCCATCTGCGGGTGCTCGTCATGGTCTCGATCAAGTACGACTACGCGTTGGTGGCCGCCGCGGTCGGTCCGTACCACGAGTTCACCAGGGACTTCGGCACGGGCCATCCGTCGGGCGTCAACATGCAACTCGCCATGGATATGGGCAAGTACATCAACAGCTTTCGCTGGAAAGACCCCGACGCCTGATCGTCAGATGCTGGCGAAGCAGGAATTCTGTTCGCTCTTGGGGATCGTCGCGTTCTGGGTCGAGAACTGCGACTCGACACCGGTTTCGGTGACCTTCACCGAATCGGCCTTGATACCCAACGGCAGCTCCTGCGTCAGCTGCGAAGTGAGCGAATCGAGCGCGGGCTGGATGGACTCACGCGGCAGCGTGAAACCGAGTCCGGTGAACTCCTTCACCTGCAGGGTCAGAGCGCCGTTGCGAACCTCCGGCTTGGTCACGATGGATCCGAGCGCCGCCTCCAGCTCGACGGTGCCGTCGGACGGGTTGGTCGTGACGCCGGAGACGAGGGAACCGACGAGCGGAATCGCGTTCTGAATGGACTGCGTCATGCCCTCGGCGGTCCAGTTGATCTTTGCGACGAGCGAGCCGATCGTGCCGCCGCCGCCGGAGCCGGCGTCCTCCGCCAGCTTCACATCCTTGACGGTGACATCGGCCTTCATCCCCTGCAGATCGCGGATCTGGTTTCCCGCCGTCTCGATGTGCAGGCTCGAGTAGTGGCGCGACAGGTGTTGCGTCAGGAACGGCGGCATGAAGGCGAACGACACCTCGGCCTTGTCTTCGACGAGACATTCGACGGCGTTCGCAACCCTGGTCTCGCCCTCGTTGCGGGCGTACAGCTCGATGCCGATCAGCGTGCCCGCGACCACCGCCACCACGATGATGAGGACGAGGATGATCGACAGCGGATCGCGCAGGAACCCCTTTTTCTCAGGTGCGGGCTCTTCCTGCGACGGCGCAGGTGGCGGGGTGTAGCTCGGCGGCGGCCCCGGTGGCGGGCCTTGCTGCTGGGGTGGCTGCGGGTACGGGGCCTGCGGTCGCTGCGGTGGCTGGTTCCGGGGGTCCCAGGGGTCTGTCATCCCCGCGATTCTGCCTTACCCCACGAGTGGTCCACGCGGTTGTTCATCACCGCGATGGTTTCGCGCACCTTTTTGGCGGCGTCGACGTCGATGTCGGCGATGACCAACGACGGGTCGTCACCCGCCGATGCGAGGACTTCACCCGTCGGCGAGGCGGCCAGGCTGCCGCCGACCCCGGTCGGCCCGAGGGCGGCGATCTCGTCGCCTGGATAGGCCTGGTCGACCGCGGCGACGAACCCGGTGGTGTCGATCGCGCGGGCGCGAGCCAGCAGCGTCCACTGCTCGAGCTTGCCAGGGCCGGTGCCCCACGACGCGTGGACGGTGATGAGTTGTGCTCCGCGGCGGGCCAATTCGATGTACAGCTCGGGGAAGCGGACGTCGTAACAGAGCGTGAGGCCGACGCCGACGCCGTCGATCGTGATCATCACCGGCTCGTGGCCGGGTGCCACGGTGGCCGACTCTTTGAACCCGAACGCGTCGTAGAGGTGGATCTTGTCGTAGTGCGCGTCGACTCCTGGTCCCGTCGCGATCAGCGTGTTCTTCACCCTGCCGTCGTCCGCGGGGGTGAACATGCCTGCGACGACGACGATGCCCGCTCGCTCGGCGATCTGTCGGACACCCGTCGCCCACGCCCCGTCCAGCGGCTCGGCGATCGCGGCGAGTGGAACCCCGAACCGGCACATCGTCGCCTCGGGGAACAGCACGAGCTGTGCACCGGCGTCGGCGGCGCGGCGCGTGTACTCGTCGACCAGGCCGAGATTGATCGACGGGTCGGTGTCGCTACGGATCTGTGCGAGGGCCACGCGCATGCGACCAGCCTACTTTTTCGCGATTTGTGCGCGTTTCGGCGCGCTCAGCACTCCTAAACGCACACAAATCGCTGGGTTACGGGCCCCAGGCGGGACGGTCGAGCGACGCGGCCTTCTTGCCGAGCTTTCCGGACCGCACCTGGGCGGCCAGGCTGTCGAGGATCACGCGCGAGCTCAGCAGCGCCGTCTGCTCCGCCCAGTCGTACGGCGGCGAGCACTCGACGACCTCGATGCCTGCCAGGCCGGGTTCGGACACCATCTTGACCAGGTTCAGCGCCTCGCGGGGGAGCAGGCCGCCCGGCTCGGGCCAACCGGTGCCAGGCACGAAGCCGGCGTCGATGACGTCGATGTCGAACGACAGATACACCGCCTTGGCGTCCTTCCACGCGATCTCCAGCGCCATCTCGGCGATCTTCTCGACACCGACCCGCTCGACGTCGCCGACCGTGATGACCGTCGACTGGCGTTCCCGGCCGACCTTGACGCCCGCCCGGGGCGCCTGCCAGCCGCCGATCCCGATCTGCACCAGGTTGGTCGCGGGCGCGTTCTTGATGTTGGTGGCGTGGAACCACGGGGTGGTGTGCATGCGCTCGTCGAGATCGGACTCCTGGGTGTCGACGTGGCGGTCGAAGTGGATGATGCCGACGTTGCCGTCCAGATACGGCGTCATGCCCCGGATGGTCGGGAAGCCGATCGAATGGTCGCCGCCGAGCACGACCGGCATGACGCCCTTCGACACGACGTGGGCCATGGCCTGGCTGATCTGGTCGAAGGACTTCTCCAGGTTGCCCGGGATGGTGAACACGTCGCCGATGTCGACCATGTTGAGCTGCTCGCGCAGATCGACACCCGACTCGTAGTTGTAGGTGCCGAACAGGTTGGTGGAGCGCCGGATTCCCTGTGGGCCGAAGCGAGTGCCCGGCCGGTACGTCGCCCCCGCGTCCAGCGGCACCCCGAAGATCGCCACCTCGGCGTCGTCGACCTGGTTCACGTCCTCGATGAACGGGCACTTCAGGAACGTTCCGCGTTCACCCGCGAAATGGGGCAGCTCGCCGCGAACGAACGTCGAGATGCGACGGTCGTTGATCGTCGGCGCCGCCTCGAGGCCGTACGCCAGGCTGCGCTCGATCTCCTCGCGTTCGCGGCGCTCCGGCAGTCGTGCCTCGGCCTGCTGGGCCCATGCGCCTTCGGCGTTGAGTGGTTGGTTGACGTTCTGCTCGGTCACGGGGCTCCTCACGCGCCGTCTTGTCGCAAGCCGGGTACGACGCACCTCGTCCGGGGAGCCCACCGGAAAGCTGGCCGGCTCCTGGGTCCATATCTTGGCAGCGATTCGCGAACCCGGCAGGGGGTAACGGCAATGCGGCCCAACCGAATCTGAGGTTGTGCAGGCGAAACCACCGGATTACCTGCAGAACTTCAGATTCGGCCGTGAAGGAGGCGGTGAAGGAACTGCAACGCATCGTTAACACGACGCGCGAACCGCCGTAACGGATCGGAGTTTGTCTGATCGACGACTCACATTCGGTTGTGTGAGGCGCGCCTAGGGTTCCGCCGGCTCGCCGGGTCTGGTCCGAGAGACGCAAGCGGCTGCGCAGCGACGCCGGTCGTTCCACGGCGGGACAAAAGCCCGGGAGGCTCCAACCTAGTTTCTAGGAGACTCCCCATGATTCTTCTCGGCGTAGGAATCAGCATCGCCGTCGTCGTGCTCGTCGGCTTCCTGGCTTCCAAGCGAATCGCCGGCGACAGCGCCAACTTCCTGGTCGGTGGCCGGATGCTGCCGCTCGTCTTGGTCGGCGGCGCGTTGATGGGTTCGGCCGTCGACACCAACGCCACGCTCGGCAACACCGACCTCGCTGCGGAGTTCGGGTTCTGGGCGGGTGCCTGCTTGCCGCTGGGGCTCGCGTTGTGTCTGTTCTTCACCGGCCTGTTCTTCGCCAAACCGATGAACCGGATGGGCCTGACGTCCTTCCCCGACTACTACCGACTGCGCTTCGGTCGGGTTGTCGAGATTGCTGCGTCGGTGATGCTGATCGTCGGGTTCTGCATCCTCGTCGCCGGAAACCTGGTGGCGGGCGGGTTCCTCTTCAACTACTTCCTCGGCATCCCTTACTGGCTGGGCACCGTCATCATCGCGGTGCTCGCGGTGGCCTACACGGGCACCGGCGGCCTGATCGCCGACGCGTACACCGCGATCATCCAGATGGCGTTGGTACTCGTCGGCGCCGTCGGCCTGCTCATCTGGATGGCCTCCACCCACGGCATCGCGATCGCCGAGGGCATGGGCCCCTTCGACATGGGCCAGATGACCGATCCCGCGCAGGGCGCAGTGATCAACTGGGCGACGCTCATCGCGCTCGGCATCGGCGACATCGTCGCCATCGACTTCATGCAGCGGGTGTTCGCCGCCAAGTCGCCGGAGACCGCACGCCGTGCGTGCTTCGGTGCGGCCACCGGCGTCGTGGCGATCTGCGTGCCGTTCGGCCTCGTCGTGCTCTCGGCGAAGGCGTTCATGCCCGAGGAACTCGACGGGCCGATCCTGTTCGTCCTGCTCGACAAGTACGCGCCACTGTTCCTGACCATCATCGTGCTGTGCGGCCTGGTCGGGGCCTCCATGAGCACCGCCAACGGGGCCATCCTCGCGATATCGAACGTTTCGGTGCGCAACCTGGGCGGCGTTCGGCGCGTTCATGTTCCGGGCCAGCGGGACCCGCTGCTGTGGGCCACCCGCACCGCGATGGTTCCGATGACGCTCGTCTCGATCCTGATCGCGATCTACGTCAAGCAGACCGGCATCCTGCTGACGCTCGCGTTCGATCTGCTGCTGGCGTGTCTGGTGGTGCCGTTCATCCTCGGATTGGTTTGGCGCAAGGGCACTTCCGCCGCGGCCATCGTCTCGATCGTGATCGGCCTCGCGGTGCGCCTGGTGCTGTTCGTGATGACGCCGACGATGTACGGCCTCGAGAACACGATCCTGTACATCCCCAACGGGCTGATCGATGCGTCGTTCGACGGATGGCCGACGTTCATCGCGTTCGCGGCGTCGTTGGTCACCTACGTGGTCATCGCGCTGCTGACGCCCGCTTCACCGATCCGGGGTCTGGACATCAGGCTGGCCGAGGACGTCGACGACGCGCTGGCCGCCGTCGAGGTGTCCGAGGCGGAGCCCGTCAGTGCGGAAGCGGAGCCACGGCTGGCCACGGCACCGTAAGCACGCCGTCACGCATTCGCCGCCGCGGGGGATCGATGGGGAAGCCCCCAAAATTCCTGTCGCGCAGTGCATCCAGCATTGCGCGCCAGCGAACCCGCGGACCGAAGACACCGTGCCCTGCGACGGTGGCCCACGCCCGGTCGGCCGCCGTCAGCAGCGTGTGAATCGGCTGACCCTCGACGTTGTGATGGATCAGCACCTTCGGCAGCCGCTCGGCGAGGTCGGAAGGGCGCTCAATGGCGAACGGGTCGCAGGCCATCGTGAGGCTCAGTGGACCGTCGGCGTCGAGCAACACCCAACAGCACAGTCGGCCGAGCTCGTCGCACGTGCCGTCGATGATCAGCCCGCCGGGAGCCAGCTGACGCTGCATGGTCGACCACGCCTCGGCCACCGCGTCGACCGGATACTGACGCAACACGTTGAACGCCCGCACCAGCGTCGGCCGTCGGCCGGCCAGTTCGAAACCACCTAAGGCGAATTCGACACCTTCGCCGCCGGCGGCCTGTGCCGACGCCACTCGGTCGGGGTGGATTTCGAGGCCGATGACGCGCACGTCGCCGCGCACGGCCCGCAGGCGTTCGGCCAGTTCGAGGGTGGTCACCGGCAGCGCGCCGTAGCCGAGGTCGATGACCAACGGCTCGGCGGTGGACAGCAGCGCGGCGCGCACCCGTGGCGAATGCACCAGCCAGCGGTCGCTGCGGCGCAGTCGGTTGTACCCGGTGGTGCCCCGCGTCAGCTGTCCGACAGGGGCGCCCATGCTGCGATTTTAGGCCGACGGACCGTGTTGCCCCTGAACCACGCCGCGCCCGGGTCAATAGTTTGACCCTTGTTTGGGCGAGAGTCGCGTTCTACTGTGAGCACTGTGTTTCATGTCACCTCCCGGCCGATGCCCGCGGAGCTGCGGGTTCGGTACGAATCCGAGGGGTGGTGGACATCGGACACTCTCGGCGATCTGTTGTCCAGGGCCCTCGCGGACCAACCCGACTGCGCGTTCTGGGTGCACTCCGCGGTCCGGCCATACGAGGGCACGTTCGCCGACGTCGAACTCGTCGCGCGCCGACTGGCAGCCGGTCTGCGGTCCCGTGGGGTGGGGCCCGGCGATGTGATTGCGCTGCAGCTGCCGAACTGGATGGAGGCGGCGGCGACGTTCTGGGCGTCGACGCTGCTGGGTGCGGTTGTCGTGCCCATCGTGCACTTCTACGGCCCCAAGGAACTCGGCTACATACTGCGCACCGCGCGGCCGAAGGTGTTCATCACCGCCGAGGAATTCGGGCGGATGTCCTACCAGCCCGAGGTGAGCGCGGGCGTGCCGATCGTGGCGGTGGTGGACCGCGATTTCGACGAGCTGCTTGCGCCCGAACCGATGCAAGGCACCGTCGAAACCGATGCTTCGGCGCCTGCGCTCATTGCGTTCACCTCGGGAACGACGCGCGACCCCAAAGGCGTTGTGCACACCCATCAGACGCTGGGTTTCGAGCTCCGTCAGATCGACGACAGCCACCCGAGAAACACGGCTGGCATGGTGATGCCGCTGCCGGTCGGCCACTTCATCGGCATGCTCGGCGGGCTGTTGCGCCCGGTGCTGGAGGGCTTGCCCATCCACCTGTGCGATGCCTGGGATCCGGCCCTCGTGCTGAAGCTGATGCTGCGGCACGGCGTCCGATTCGGCGGTGGGCCAGCGTATTTCATCACCAGCCTGCTGGACCACCCGGACTTCACCGACGAACATCTGCAGTGGATGTCGTACCTGGGGCTGGGCGGATCGGCGATCCCGGTGGCGGT
Source organism: Mycolicibacterium moriokaense (assembly GCF_010726085.1). Taxonomy (NCBI): domain Bacteria; kingdom Bacillati; phylum Actinomycetota; class Actinomycetes; order Mycobacteriales; family Mycobacteriaceae; genus Mycobacterium; species Mycolicibacterium moriokaense. The sequence goes on along the minus strand of NZ_AP022560.1, from coordinate 5,925,637 downwards.
CACGCGACGATTGACCGACCTGGGCCTGCTGGTCACTCGGTCCTACGGCAGTACCGAACACCCGTCGATCACCGCGTCTCGCGCCGACGCGCCCGTGGACAAACGGTTGTGCACCGACGGAGACGCCCGCCTGGGCGTCGAGATCCGTCTCGCACCGGACGGCGAGATACTGTCCCGTGGGCCGGACATGTGCATCGGTTATCTCGATCCGGCGTTGACCGAGAAGGCGTTTGACGCCGACGGCTGGTATCACACCGGGGATATCGGCGTACTCGACGACGACGGCTACCTCACGATCACCGACCGCAAGGCCGACGTGATCATCCGCGGCGGCGAGAACGTCAGCGCGCTCGAGGTGGAGGAGGCGCTGCTCGCGATGCCGCAGATCGCCGAGGCAGTCGTGGTCGCAGGTCCCGACGAAGCCTTCGGGGAGCGGGTGGTGGCGGTCCTGAGACTCCGGCCCGGCGAGACGATGCCCACCCGTGATGACGTCCGCACCCACTTCGCAGCGCTCGGACTGGCCCGGCAGAAATGGCCGGAGGAACTGCGGCAGGTGGACGACTACCCGCGCACGGCGAGCGGCAAGGTGCAGAAATATCTGGTGCGACAACAGATTCGCGAAAACAGCTAAAAGCAAGGAGAATTCGTTGACTGGACGGGTGGAAGGCAAAGTCGCCTTCGTCACCGGAGCAGCGCGCGGACAGGGTCGCAGCCATGCGGTACGGCTCGCCGAAGAGGGCGCCGACATCATCGCAGTCGACATCTGCCGTCAGATCGAGAACACCACATCGGGCTCGACGCCGGACGATCTCGCAGAGACGGCAGACCTCGTCAAGGCACAGGGCCGCCGCATCGTCACAGCCGAGGTCGACGTGTGCGACTTCGACGCGCTGCAGGCCGCGGTCGACAGCGGGGTCGAACAACTCGGCCGCCTCGACATCATCGTGGCCAACGCGGGCATCGGCACGCCGGGAGCGATGCTCGACGAGATGGACGAGTCGCGCTGGCAGCAGATGCTCGATGTCAACCTCACCGGCGTGTGGAAGTCGGTGAAGACCGGTGTGCCGCACATCAAGGCAGGCGGACGTGGCGGATCGGTGATCCTGACGAGTTCGGTGGGCGGCCTGAAGGCGTACCCGCACGTCGGCCACTACGTGAGCGCGAAACACGGTGTCGTTGGGCTGATGCGCACGTTCGCCGTTGAGCTGGGCCAGTTCTCGATCCGGGTGAACTCGGTGCACCCGACGCACGTGAGCACCACGCTGCTGCTCAACGAGTCGACGTTCCGGACCTTCCGGCCGGACCTGGAGAACCCTGGACCCGACGACATGGCGCCGATCTGCCAGAACTTCCACATCCTGCCGATCCCGTGGGTCGACGCCATCGACGTCAGCAACGCCGTACTGTTCCTGGCATCCGACGAGTCGCGCTACGTCACCGGGGTACCACTTCCCATCGACGCGGGCAGCTGCTTGAAGTAGGTGGTGCACATGGGCGTTGCGGTTCCCGAAGACATCGACGTCGCGCTGTCGCCGGGGTGGCTGACGCAGGCGCTACAGCCGCGGTTCCCTGGTATCGAGATCCGTGCGGTGCAGCGGGGTCCGGTGGTCGAACGACTGTCGACCAATGCGCGGTTCATTGTCGACTACGACGGCGATTTCGACCTGCCGCGGCACCTGTGCATCAAAGGCTACTTCAGTGAGTTGGGCCGTCACATCGCGCACGTCGGAGAACCGGAGGCCTACTTCTACCGCGACCTCGCCGTCGTATCGGGTATCAGGACGCTGCACTGCGTGTACGCCGATGTGCATCCGGACAGCAGACACGGTGTCGTCATCACCCGCGACGAGGCCGCCGCAGGCGGCGACTTCCTCGACGGCAATAGTCCGTTCGACGTCGATCAGGCCGCCGATGCCCTGACCGAGCTCGCGCGGCTGCACGCCACCACCTGGCGCGCGCAGATGTGGGCAGACGCGACGTGGCTGCAGCCGCGGCTGGGCGCGGCGGTCAAGGCCTGGGGTGCGGCCCGCACTCTGGAGATCATGTCGGCGAATCTCAACGGGCCCAACGGTCTTGGTGCACCTCCTGCCGTGCGCGACGCCGGACAACTACTTGCTGCGCACAGCAGGGTCAGCGGCCGCACGCCGGATGGCAACGCACAGTGGTGCGTCATTCACGGCGACGCGCACGTCGGCAACATCATGGTCGACGCCGAAAGACGTCCGTGGATGGTCGACTGGCAGCTCGTGCAACGCGGCTTCTGGGACGTCGACGTGGGGTATCTGATCGCAGCGACCCTGTCTCCGGACCTGCGGCGCGCGTCCGAACGAGACCTGCTGCACCACTATCTCGATGCACTTGCCGCCCAAGGAATCTCGACGATGCCATTCGGCGAGGCCTGGGCGGCGATCACCAACGGCATGATTCACGGCTTCTTTCTGTGGTCGATCACCACGAAGGTCAAACCCGACGTCATCGCGGTGCTGCTCGAACGCCTCGGCACCGCGGTGACCGACCATGTAGGAACGGCGGCACGATGAGCGTAGACCCGACCTCCGGCGCATTCGAGGGCATCCGCGTCGTCGAACTCGCGCAGTGGGTGTTCGTCCCCGTCGCCGGGGCGCTGCTCGCGGACTGGGGCGCCGACGTCGTTCGCGTCGAGCGCCTCGAGGGCGACCCCTATAGGGGATTGGCGACCCAGGGTATCGGAACGGATCGCGGTGGCGTGAATCTCTCGATGGCACTTGCCAATCGGGGCAAGCGGTCGGTTGCGCTCGACCTGCAACACCCGAAGGGTCTCGACGTGCTGCACGAGCTGCTCGCATCGGCCGATGTGCTGCTCACCAGCCTGCGACCCGGCGCGTTGGAGCGGCTCGGCCTCAGCGCGGATGCGGTCCGTGAGCGGCATCCCCATCTTATCTACGCGCGCGGCAACGGGTTCGGCATCCGCGGGCCCGACGCCGACGAACCCGGCTATGACGCCTCGGCGTTCTGGGCACGTGGCGGCGTCGGGCACATTCTCACCCCGCCCGAACGGGACTATCCGATCAGCCAGCGCGGCGCGATGGGGGACCGCAACGGTGCGATGGCGCTTGCGTTCGGCATCGCCGCCGCACTGCTCAAGCGCACGCGCACCGGCACCGGTTCGGTGGTGGACGTATCGCTGCTCGCGACGGCGATGTGGATGCTGTCGTCTGATCTGCTTGCTGCGCTCAATGGCGGTGACGTCATGCGTAATTCGGGGCGCACCGCTGTGATGAGCCCGCTGACGGCAACCTACCGCACGAAGGACGACCGCCACATCCAGCTGATGTTCCTTCAGGGGGATCGGTACTGGAAAGAGTTCTGCCGCACAATCGGGCGGCCCGACCTCGCCGAGGACGAACGGTTCGTCGACATCCCCCGCCGGCGAGCGAACGGTGCGGCATGCGTCGCCGAACTCGACGCCGTGTTCGCGACCAAGACGCTGGCCGAGTGGAAGGATGTCCTCGCCTCGATGGATGCGCCGTGGTCACCGATCCAGTCGATCGAGGAAGTCATCGAGGACCCGCAGGTGATCGCGAACTCCTACATCGGCGAGGTCGAGATGGACGATGGCACCAGCTACCGGTTGCCTTCGGTGCCAGTGCAATTTGACGGCCAGCCTCCGCCGCTGCGGCGTGCGCCCGAGCACGGTGAGCACACCGAGGCCGTCCTCGTCGAACTCGGCTACGACTGGGACCGCATCACCGAACTCGCCGAGGCCGGCGTGATCCCGTGACGCGCCCGCTGCCGGTGCCCGACGAATCGTCGGCGCCCTACTGGGAAGCCGCCGCCCGGCACGTGCTGACCGTGGCCCGCTGCAGGCACTGCGGCACGCTCGCGTTGCCGCCGGATGTCGTGTGCATGGCCTGTGGGTCGACCGAACCCCGTTATGAGTTCACCGCGGTCAGTGGCCGCGGCACGGTGCGGTCCTGGACCGTTGTGCGCCAGTCGTTCCTGCCCGGCTTCGAGGTGCCGTTCGTGCTCGTCGATGTCGAACTCACCGAGCAGAAGGGGCTGCGCGTCATCGGACGCCTGCTCGACGGGTTGGATGCCGACCTGCGTCTCGGTGCCGACGTGCGGGTGGCCTTCGAGGATCTTGCCGACGGAATTGCCGTCCCGGCATGGGAGTTGGCGACATGATCCGCAGCAAGGTCGCGATCGTCGGCTACGCACAGAGCACGATCGAACGGCGCGCCGACCGCCCGCTCGGTGCCATCGCCGTCGACACCGCGCGGGCCGCCGTCGCCGACGCGGGGCTGTCGGTGGACGCGGTGGACGGGTTCGTCAGCTCGAGCCTGCTGCCTGCGGCGGGTGGCCATCAGGTGGTCGACGGGGTCAGCACGGTGTCGTCGACGTGGCTTGCACGCAGTCTGTCGGCGTCGCCCCGGTACGTCGCCGGCTTCGACGGCATCGGTCAGGTCAGTGGGTCGGTCGCGATGGCAGTCAACGCGGTGATCAGCGGTGCCGCCGACTACGTCCTCGTCCACCGGGCGTTGCACAACCCCGCCGGCAGTTACCACGGCAACGCGATGCGCGAGGCGCGCGGCGCCACACAATGGACTGCGCCACAGGGGTTTTTCGGCCCGTTGGCGATGATCGCACTGCCCTACAACGAGTATCTGCAGCGCTTCGGCGCACGGCGGGAGTCGATGGCCGCCGTCGTGACGGAGGCCCGCAAGAACGGTGCACGCCTACCGTGGTCGTACTGGCGGGACCGGCCGCTGACGGTCGGCGATTACCTCGCCGAACCGACACTGGTCGATCCGGTCTGCCGGTTGGACTGCGACATCCCGGTCGACGGCGTCGCCGCTTTCGTCCTGACGTCCGCAGAACGCGCCAAGGATCTGCCGAATCGGCCGGTGTACGTCGCCGGCTATGCGGGCAGTCCCGGTGCGCCCCGCCGACTGCCCTTGCACTGGCCGCTCGACGACATCCTGGACGGGGGCGCAGAGACCGCGCGACGGCTCTGGGCGCAAACAGGTTTGAGCATCGGCGACGTCGACCTGCCGCAGGTGTATGACGGCTTCTCGCCGTTCGTCTGGTTCTGGCTCGAGGTGCTGGGAGTGTGCCCGGTCGGGGAGGCGCATCGCTTCGTCGAGTCAGGCGGCATCGACGCCGACAAACCCGGCGCGGTCCCGGCACTGTCCGGTGGCGGTGCGTTGGGCAACGGCCGCATGCACGGCGTGCCCCAGATGCTCGAGTGCTACCTGCAGTTGGCGCGCCGCGCGGGCGAGCGACAGCGCGACGTGTCGATCGGAATCGCCTGCCAGGCATCGCCGCACTTTGGCGGCGTCGTTGCCTATTCCTCCGCGCCGATATAGCCTGTCGGCATAAGTGGCAGACGGCTGTCAGTACCGCTGCCCTAGGAGAGACAAGGGGTGCCATGACGGAGAAGATCACCCCGGAGTTCATCGCCGAGAACATCGACATGGTGTTCGGCACCACCGACGGTTACGTGATTGCGGTCGGGTGAGCATGGCCGAACTCAGATTCGACGGCAGAGTCGCCATCGTCACCGGTGCCGGTGGGGGACTTGGTAAGTCGCATGCACTGCTGCTCGCTGCCCGCGGTGCAAAGGTAGTCGTCAACGACGTCGGCGGCTCGGTGACCGGCGAGGGTTCCGACACGGGACCCGCCGAGCTGCTGGTCAGCGAGATCAGGGCGAACGGCGGAGAGGCGGCCGCGGACGCCAACAGTGTCGCCACACCCGAAGGCGGTGCGGCGATCGTGGCGACCGCGATGGACAACTTCGGGCGCGTCGACATCGTGGTGAACAACGCTGGGATTCTGCGGGACAAGATGTTCGAGGACATGACGATGGACCTCGTCGATCCGGTCCTCGACGTCCATCTCAAGGGAGCCTTCAACGTAACGCGGCCGGCCTTCGCGATCATGCAGAGGCAGGGCTACGGACGAATAGTCAGCACCTGCTCGGCGTCGGGGATCCTGGGGTCGCCGTCGAAGGCCAACTACGCCGCCGCCAAGACCGGTCTCATCGGACTCACTCGCGTACTCGCCGCGGAGGGGGCGGCACACAACATCAAGGCGAACGCCTTGAGTCCGATCGCCTACACCCGCATGCTCGCGCACTCGCTGGAAGGGCCGGAAGCCGACGAACAACTGGGTCCCGACCCCGACGCTGCGAAAGAGCAGCTGACCAAGATGTTCACCGAAACCCTCGATCCCGGACTCGTTTCGCCCGCGGTCGCATTTCTCGCGCATGAGGATTGTCCGGTGTCGGGCGAGCTCTACACGGCCGGTGGGGGTCAGGTGTCGCGATGGTTCATCGGCAGGACCGCGGGGTACTTCAACCGCGGGCTGACGATCGAAGACGTCGCCGAGCATTTCGACGAGATCCGTGACGAAACCGGCTACACGGTGATGACCGATCCGGCCGAGGAGGTCGGGCAAGTACTCACCGCTGTGACCGGCACTGCCACCACGGTGAAATAGGTGTGCCGCACGACGGTCTGAGGCAGCATCTAATCGGGCGCATCAGCAATATACTTGGACTGAAGCCCAATTCCTTCCTGCCGCAACAGATCCGCCGCCGATGAATCCTTCGGACAGCGAGGCCACTTCGTGGGTGCAGTTGTCCGTGGTGCAGAAGAACTCGCCGTTGGAGTTGAAAATCCCTAACGGGCCGTACTTTTCGGTCAAGTAGCAGATGGCGTCGCCGGGTGGGATCGAAGCTGCGTCCGCGGCGTAGGTCCACACGGTTCGTTACGTCGCTCCTTGTTGGCGTAATGGCAGTTGACTGCCATTTATAGGCATACTAACGTCTTGGACTGGCAGCCCAATGTCGATGTTCCGCGACAACGCGAGCAGGAGAGACCATGTCGAGTCCAACCTCCACTGACGCCCTACTGCCCACGGTGCCGGCCCGCCGAGCCGAAGCCTGTCCGCTCGCGCCGCCACCCGAATTCACCCAGTGGCGCGATGAGCCCGGGATGCGCAGGGCGACAAACTTGTTCCTGGCACAGCCGACGTGGGTCGCCAGCCGATACGAAGACATCCGGGCCGCGTTGACCGATCCGCGAATGAGCGCGATGACGATTCCCGACGCATTCACCCCGACGGGTGACGACGATCAGGCTCCGGTGATCTTCCCCCGCACCGACGACCCGGAACACAACCGCCTGCGGAGGATGCTGACGCGAGATTTCACAGCCAGACGGGCCAAGGAGCAGGGCCCGGAGATCCAGCGACTCGTCGACGACCTCATCGACAAGATGATCGCCACTGGACCACCATCCGACTTCGTCCGCGACTTTGCACTGCCCGTCCCCTCGTTGGTCATCTGTCTGCTGCTTGGAGTTCCGTACGAGGACCATGACTTCTTCCAAGACCAGAGCACCGGCGCGCTAGACGTCACGACCAGCGAGGAGGACAAGGTCGCGGCGATCGGGACCATGTTCGGTTATATCAGCCAACTGCTGGAGCGAAAGAAACGCGAGCCAGGCGACGATCTCCTGAGCCGGCTGATGAACGACAATGTCGCCAACGGCGAAATGAGCGTCGCCACGGCGGCGATGACCGGTTTCATCATGCTGCAGGCGGGACACGAGACGACGGCGAGCATGATCGCGCTCGGAACCCTCGTTCTGCTACAGCATCCCGAGGCAATGGCGCGTCTGCGTCAATCCGACGATCCCGCCGTCGCGCTGAACATCGTCGACGAACTGCTGCGCTATCTGACAATCGTGCATGGACCGCTGGTCGACCGGGTAGCCACCGAAGACATGGAGTTGGGTGGTCAGACGATCCGGCGCGGCGAACACGTCGCGATGAACCTCGTTGCGGGCAACTGGGATCCCGACTTCGTCGACAATCCCGAGGTGTTCGACCCCGACCGCAACCCTCGTGGGCATCTCGCGTTCGGCTACGGGGTCCACCAGTGCATCGGCCACAACCTGGCGCGCACGGAACTGCAGATCGCATTGACCACCGTCGCGCGCCGTCTGCCGGGCCTCGCGCTCGCAGTGCCGTTCGAGGAGTTGAACTTCATGGAGGATCAGGCGATCTACCGCTTGGAGACGATGCCGGTCACCTGGTAGTGCGGCCTCAGTAGACTGCCGACTGTGGACAAGCCCGACGAGGGCGTGCCGTACGGCACCCGACTGACAGAGCTGGCCTCGGAGCGCCCCGACGACGCCGTGGTGACCACCGTTGCGCCTGACGGCACCGAACGCACCATCACACTCGGTCAATTGGAGGCGGGAGCCAACCAGTGGGGCCGTGAGCTGGCGGAGCGCGGTGCGACGGTGGGTGCGTATGTTGCGCTGATCGTCCCGAATTCGATTGAACTCGTCCTCGCCGCGTATGGCTGCTGGAAGATCGGTGCGGTGCCGATCCCGGTGCGCTGGGATCTACCCGAATGGGAACGCTCGAGACTGGTGGAGGCGATCTCTCCGGCTGTCCTCATCGACGAAGCGATCTGTTCCGCGTTCGCCGCAGCTGCTGCGCGCCAACCCGATTCCGCTCTGCCTGAGGTCGTCACACCGATGACCAGTGGCATCTGCAGCAGCGGTTCGACTGGCATGCCGAAGGTCATTCTCGATACTCAGCCCGCGCTGTGGACTGAGCTGAAGACGCAACCGTTCATGGCGGTTTGGACGCCGGTGCCGCGTCCGCAAAGGATTCTGGTTCCTGCGCCGATGTACCACACCAACGGTTTCAACACATTGTTCTACATTCTCGGTGGCGATCGGCTGGTGGTTCTGGAGAAGTTCGACGCCGAGCTGTTCCTGGACGTCATCGAAAAGCATCGGATCACCAACTTCACTGCGACGCCGACCATGCTGTCCCGCGTCGCGCGGGTGCCGGGCGTGGGTGAGCGCGACTTGTCCAGCGTGGTGTGGATGCTGCAGGGTGCCGCGGTCATGCCCGCAGCCCTCTTGGAGACATGGTTCAAACTGCTGAACCCGGAACAGATTCTGATGGCGTATGGCATGACGGAGAACTTCGGTCTGACGGTGCTGCGCGGCGATGAATGGCTCGAGCACCGCGGCAGCACGGGCCGGGGTTTCCGTGACACCGAGATCAAGATTCTGGACGCTGACGGCAACGAGGTGCCGACGGGTGAGCTCGGCGAGATCTACATGCGGTCGCCGATTCGCGAACTCTATCGGTATATCGGTGGTGCACAGCCACTTCCGTCCACGCCCGACGGGTTTCACACCGGGGGCGACATCGGTCGAGTCGACGAGGACGGCTATCTGTACGTGACAGATCGGCGCGTCGACATGATCGTGACCGGAGGTGCCAACGTTTTCCCGGCCGAAGTGGAGGCCGCGCTCGCCGAACATGACGACATCGTCGACGTCGTGGTCCTTGGTCTGAAGGATCCGGAGTGGGGCAGACGTGTGCACGCCGTCGTCCAGCTGGCCGACCCCGCGAATCCGCTGACCGAACAGCAGGTCATCGACTACGCGAAGTCGAAGTTGGCGTCATACAAGGCACCCAAGACGGTCGAGTTCGTCGCTGAGATACCACGAAGTGCCGCAACGAAAGTCAGCCGGTCAGCGATGGTCGAAGCGCGCGGAGGCTGAGCGAAGCGCGCTGTCCAGGTCGACGCCGGATCACCCGACCGGCAGCATCTGCCGCCAATCTGTGGGGCCGGGCCGCGCGGCCAGGTCGGATTGCTCATACACCTGACCATCGGATCCGACGTAGCGTCCGGTGCGCGGATCGTATTGCGCGACTGCGGTCGGCGGTGGTGGCGGCGGCCAGACGGGTGGCACGTTTCTCGAGCCCGGCGTAGGTGGGCCCGCCGGTGGGGTGCCGGAGGGAACGGCTCCCGATGGCAGGGGCGTGCCCTGGACCGGCGCGTAGATCTGCTCGGCGGGGTTCGCCCGGCGATCGGGCGGTATGCCCTGGGCTATCAAGTTGGGGTCGATCGGATAGGGCCCCAAGGCGTGCTGACGCAGCGCCAGGGGCTTGAATTCCTGGTCGCTGTTGCAGATCTCGACCGAGGGGGCGCGTTTGCCCGGCCGGCCCATGCACGGGTTGTTCCGGACGCCGCGGACCGCGATCGGCGAGTCCTGCGGCAGCTTGCAGTAGAGATTGTCCGGCGTGTCGATCGTGGTCTCGTCGGCAGGCGAACGCCACTGCGAGGGCGGAAGGAAGCCGACCGTGCACACCGGCGGGTCGGCCATCATCAGCGAGAACGCACCGAGCGACATCCCGGTGGGATTGTTCATGCTGGACATCGAGGCGAAGCCCGCGACATAAGGCGGCAGCAGCACCAGCAGCTGGCGAAGCGACGGGTTGTACGTCACGCCGATCTCACCGACTGTGGTCATGTTCGCCAGCAGCACAGGCAATGTCGGCTTGAGCTGGTCGAGGAGCCGGGCCGCCTCGTCTGCGGTGTCGGGACCGGTGGTCAGCACCTTGCGCAGTTCCGGATCGTTGGTCACGACCTGGCCTGTCACGACGCTCAGCGATTCGGACCAAGTGCGCAACGACTCCGCGGTGCGTACCTGCGAGTCGAGCAGCGGCGCGCTGTCGTCGATGAGCGTCCTGGTTTCCGCCGCGGTGGCGTTGGCGTCGGCGGCGATGCGTGACCCGGAGTCCAGGAGCGACTGGATGTCGTAACCCGCCCCGTTGAATGCCAGAAACGTCTCGTCGAGGAGGTCCGATACCTTGTCCTTGGGAACGCTTTTCACGAGCGCATTGAGTTGGTCGAGCATCGGTCCGACCCGCTGCGGAATGGTCGTGTCCTGTCGCTGGATCACCGACCCGTCGGCCAGGAACGGCGGCCCGCCGCCGCGCGGGATCAGATCCACATACTGTTCGCCGACGGCCGACACGCTGCGCACATGGGCCTCGACGTTGGCGGGGATCTTCGGCGACGACGCCAGAGACAGTTCGGCCACCGCACCGGTTGCCGTCGGAGTCACGCTGCTGACGCTGCCGACCTGTACGCCGCGGTAGGTGACGTTGCCGAACCGGTAGAGGCCGCCCGTCCCCGGCAGCTCGACCTTCACCGTGATATGGGCGATTCCCATCCAGGTGGGTACCGACATGTACCCAAAGATCATGGTGGCCATACCGATAACGCCCACGATGGTGAATATCGCGAGCTGTATCCGGACGCCTTTGGTCAGCATCAGGGACCGCCGGGGTTCGGATAGGGGCCGGCGAAGATGGGACTTGGTCCGGTCGCAGATGTGGTGGCAACGGGAGGCGCCACGACCGGCGCGACGGGAGCAGGGGCCGACGAGGGTACGGCGTTGGGGATCTGGCCTGGCGTACTGCCATCGGCTGGTGGGGCAGGCATTGCGAGGTCGGGTGGTTCATAGGTGTGGCTGAGGTAATTGGGCTCGCCTGGGGCCGGCGTCAACGCCGCGTTCGGATCCCCCCACCGTGTCCCGAGGAAGAGTGTGCGCTTGAGCCGTGGCACGCTGATGTCCATCTGCGCCCAGATGTTGAAGTAGTCACCGCGCACAGCCCGGTCGATCATGTTCTGGCTGAGCGGGAATGTCGGCGCGTAGGCCAACGTGGGAGCAACCTTGGGCGCCTGGTCGGCCAGTAACGCCAATGTGGGACCGAGGTTGTTCAGATTGCGCACGAGATCATCCTGGGTGCGGTTGATCAGGTCGGTCGTGGTGTCGCTGAACTGCCCGAGTTTCTGCAGGGCGGTGACGAACTGGGCGCGTTCGCGTAACAGCACGTCCATGGCGGGCGGGATGGTCTTCAAGGCGTCGATGATGTCGTCCCTGTCGGCGGCAACGGTGCCCATCAGACGATTGAGTGCTTCGACCGCGGCATTGAAGCGGTCCCGTTGTCCATCAACGGTTCCCACAACAGCATCGAGTCGGGCGATCAGTTGGCGGATTTCGCCCTCGCGGCCCGCAAGCGCCGTCGAGGCGCTGTGGATCAACTCACCCACCTGTCCGAGACCGCCGGCATTGACCACGAACGACAGCGCCGACAGGGTTTGTTCGGTCGAGGGGTAGGTCGACGCCCTGTTCAGACCTATCGTGGCTCCTGGCTCCAGGCGGCCCTGTGGGGCCTCGCCCAACGGGGGATTCAGTGCCAGGTGCATCGACCCGAGCAGGCTCGTCTGGCCCACAGTGGCGACCGCGTTGGCGGGTATGACCACATCGCGCTTGACACGCACCTCGACGATGGCATGCCAGTCCTGCACCCCGATGGTGCCGACGCTTCCGACCACGACGTCGTCCATCATCACCGGTGAATTGGATTCCAGCGTACCGACGTTCGAGATGTGAACGTGGTAGACGGTGTTGTCGGAACCGCTGGCCACCGCACCGGGCAGGGGTAAGGAGTTGACGCCGCCGAACCCACATGACGCCACCGCGAGGGAGACGCTGAGGGCGATGGAAACCATACGGGCGAGGGCGCGTGTGCTCATGACGGTGGCGTCCCTTCGGCCGACGGTGGCGCCTCGGCGGGCAGTGGACCCGGCGGCGGTGCGAACCCTGGCGGAGGCGGGACATCGCTGGCACCGGTATACGCCGACACGGCTGGGGGAGGTTCGGGCGGGTCAACCGGTCCGACACCACCAGGAGCCAGCGCTGGATCGGTATAGATCAACTTGTCCGGGGTGACTGTCGATTGGAGGGCGAAGTTCTGCGGAACCGGCAGGTAGTTCAGGCCTACCGTGTTGAGTGCCGGACCGAGATACTGCGCACAGAGTTTGCCCGACTCCGCGGCGGTCACGTTCGCCGCGCCCGTGATCGCACCGCACAGGAAACTGAGCGGGTCGGAGATGTTGTTGAGGATGAACGATCCGACCGCGCCGGGATAGTTGGGGTTCAGGATGCTGTAGGCGTTGGCGAATGACGTCGGTGCGATGTGAAGAATGTTCTCGACATCCAACCGCTGGTCCGCCAGCACCTGTGTCACGTTGGCGAGGCGCGCCACCTGCTCGCTGGCCTTGTCGCGGGTACCTGCGATGAAGCGCTGGACTTCCGAAACCGCCACGGAGAGCTCTTTCATCGTGGCGTCGAGATCGCTTCTGCTGTCTGCGAGCACCGTGCTGAAGGTGGCAAGGCGGTCGCCGAACAGGACGAGTTCCTCACTGCTGTCGCGAAGCACGGTGACGAACGTCTGCAGGTTCTTGATCGTTGCGACGACGTCGCCGCTGCCGTCGGACAGGATGCGGGCAAGCTGCGAGAGCTGCGCGAAGGTCTGCCGTAGCTTTGCGCCGTTGCCCGCCATCGCGTCGGCCGTACTGTCGATGAATCTGCTTACGGAGGTGTCCGACAACTCACTCGTCGGGCCCAACTCGGTTGCGAGCCTGGTCAGTTGCGTCTTGACCTCATCCCACTCCACCGGCACGGCGGTGCGCTCCTGAGGGATGGTGGCGCCGTCGGCCATCTGCGGTTGGCCGCGCTTGTAGAGCGGAGCCAGCTGCACGTAACGCGCGGCCACCAGGTTCTGCGCGACGATCACCGCCTTCGCATCGGCGGGCACGCGCACGCCGTGGTCGATCTCCATGACGACGACGGCGCGATCGGGTTGCGGAGAGACGGCGCGGATCTTGCCGACCTTCACCCCGGCGATGCGAACCTCGTCCCCGGGGTACAGCCCGGTTGCCGAGACGAAGTCGGCGGTTATCGTCGTGGGCGCGAAGAATGATTGGCGCACGACGACAGCTGAGCCGACGACCAGACAGAGGGTCAGCACTGCGAGCAGAATGTTGCGCTTCCAGCGGTTCACCATTAACCCCCTGGAATCCCATTGCGGGGCCACTGAATCCGCGCGCGGGGTAGGTAGGGGTCACCGTCACGGAAGCCGAAGGCATAGTCGAAGAACGGCTGAACCAGACCTGGCAATGCGAGGTTGGGAACGTATGCGCTGTAGTAGGGCCCGTTGGCGACGGCTTCACTGGCGGTGATCTGGAATTTCTTCAGACCCGGTAACGCCTTGGAGATGTTGTCGCGGTTCTTCTCCAGCATCGCTGTCACCGAGTTGAGACGGTCCAGGGTCGGTGCGAGTTCCGCCTCGTTGTCGGCCACGAGACCGGTGAGATTTCTGGCCACCGCGGCGGTGTTCGCGAGCAGTTCGCTGATGGCGTGCCGCCGTTGCACCAGCATCGCGAGCAGATCGTTGGCGTTGAGGATCAGCGTGTTGACCTGCTGGCTGCGCTCGGCGAGCACATCGGTGACGGTGACGGCGCTCGTCAGCAGCTTTTGTAAAGATTCGCTGCGGCTGTTGAGTGACCGCGAAAGTCGGGACAGACCATCGAACGTCGGGCCCAGCTGCGGTGAGATCTGATCGAGTGTCGCCGAAAGCGTGTCGAGCGACTCGTTGAGAGCTCCCATGTCTGTCGCGGCGACGTTCGTCGTCAGATCGTTGACCGCCTCGTTGAGCGAATACGGCGAACCCGTACGCGACAGCGGGATGGTGTCGCCGAAACGCATGGGCTTCGAACCGGTGGGCTCCAGCGTGAGAATCCGTGCACCCAACAGAGATCCGGTCCGGATGTGTGCGGTGGTCTGGTCGCCAAGGCGCACGGTGTCCCTGACGACGAAGGTCACCACTGCCCCTTGCTCGCCGAGCGAGACATCGGTCACGGTGCCCACGTCGATACCCGAGACCTTGACGTCGGCGCCGCTGGCCAGACCGCCCGCCTCCGCAAACTCGGCGTAATAGCGGATACCTGTGGCCCAGGAGACCAGTCGCTCGGGCTGCAGTCCGATGGCTATGATCAGCGTCGCGAGCACGACGCCGAGGACTCCGACCCTGACGAGTTTGGCGTTGCGGTACTTAAGCATCCGGTTCCGCACACCTCCCGTCTTTCTGCTCGATCCACGGGAAGACGGCTGCGCGTCCCTGCAGGTCGGTCACCCGGACAGACAGCCCGCACAGGTAGTAATTCACAAAACTCCCATACGAGGCGGGCCGGATCAGCTTGCGGTAGTTCTCCGGTGCCCGTTGCAGCGCCACGTCGATTTGGTCCTTGCCGTCATCGAGTGCGGGAGCCAGCCGGTTGAGCTGGTCGACGGTATCCGCAAGGGGCGGACGGGCATTGGTCAACAGGTCGGCCATCGAAGCGGTGCCGCTGTTCAATGATTCGATTGCGGTTGCGATCGTGTCACGGTCGGCCGCCAGCTCGGTGGTCAGCTGTTCGAACCGATCGAGTGCGTCGGAGAACCTGTCGCCCTCTTTGCCCAGCGTCGAGACGACGGTCTCGAGGTTGCCGACAAGTTGTTCGAGCGCCTCGTTGTTGTCGGCCAGCGCGTTGGTGAATGAGGATGTCTGGTCGAACAGCGAGCGCATCGTGTCTCCCTGACCCTGGAATATCTGCAACAGCGCACCGCTCAAAGCGTTTACGTCCTGCGGGTCCAACCCGCGGATCACGGGTTTGAGGCCACCAAGCAGGAGGTCGAGGTCCAACGCCGGCTGGGTGCGGTCTTCGGGGATCTGCGAGCCACGCGGCATCACCCGGGTCGAGCCGGGGCTGTCCAGCAGCTCCAGATACCGATCGCCGACGAGGTTGAGGTACCGCACGGCAGCGCGCGTACCGGTCGTCAACACCACGGTGTCGTCGGCGTCGAAATCCACGACCACCGAGTTGTCCTCACGCAGAGTGACATCACTGACCGTTCCGACCCGTACCCCCGCCACCCGGACCGAGTCGCCGGGTTCCAGATCGGAGGCGTCGTTGAAGACGGCCGAGTAGCCGTGGGTCGAGCCGCCCCGATACTCACCGAAGATGAGGAACAAAGATGTTGTCAGCGCGGTCATGACGACAACGAAGGCACCGAATTTCACCAGTGTGCGGCGGACGCTCATCCCGGCATCCCCATCTGGGCGCTGTTGCGGGGCGGGCCGTCGAGCGGGCCGTACAGGATCTCTTTGAGCAGGTCGGAATTCACCAACGGACCCACATTGCCGTATTTGTACGGGTTCGTCCCGATGTCGGCGACGACCTTGGGCGGCCAGCTGTTGAATTGAAGCGGCAGTTGTCCCTTGCACTGTGGCGGTCCCGACGCGGCGACCTTCGGTAGGTCACCCGGATATCGATAGCGTTCGATTCCGAGTGCGAGCGCGCCGACGTCGGTGACGCCCGGGTTGGGCCCCGGTGGTTTCAGCACGTAGTTGTCGTAGATGCCGGCCAAGCTGCAGTCGAGCGCTTCGCGGTATTCGTAGATGAGGTCGGTGGTCGGCACCAGCAACCGCTGCCAGTCGGCGAGCGCATCGGAGTTGGAGCCGATGACGTCCTGGCCCGTGTCGGCCAGCCCGATCGTCGAGAACAGAATTCGGTCGAGGCTGGATTCCTGGTCGATCAGCGTAGTGCTGATTTGCGTTGCGTTGGAGAGGGTGTCGAGTAAGGCGGGTGCTGAGTCGGCGTACGAATTTGCGACGTCGGCGAACATCGCTATCTCGTCACCCAATTGCGGCAGGCTCGGTTCGATGGTTCCGAGAAATTGGTTGAAGTCGGTCAATGAGCGCCCGAAGGCCTCGCCCCGTCCGCTCATCGCCGTTGCGATCGCACCGAGGGTTTCGTTGAGTTTCACCGGATCGATGTGGGACAGAAAGGACTCGAGGTCCTGAAAGATCGTGTTCGCCTCGACGGTGACATGCCGGGAGTTGATCACCTGGCCTGCGCGCAGCGGCGTCGCCGACGGGTCCGCAGGGGGGAGCAGGTCAACCGACTTCGCACCGAAGACCGTGGTGTTGGCGATCTCGACTTCAACGTTGGACGGCACGATCTTCAGCCGCTCAGGGTCCATCGCCAGCCGGAGCTCCGCTTGCCCGTCCGGAGTCTCCTTGACCGCTGACACCGTACCCACCTGGGCGCCGTGCAACTTCACCTTTGCTCCGGGATCCATCAACAGCCCGGCTCGATCCGCCATGACGGTGACCGGAACCGAGTCGATGAACCTCCCGTTGAAGAGGGCGATCGTGACCATCACGACGATGACCGCCACCACCACCGCGATCAGTCCGGCGAGAGGGCGTACGTAGCTACGGGAACCGAAATCCTTGCCAGGCTCGGCAGCGACGGGACGCGCGCTGGTCGCGGCGCTCCAGGCCGCTCTCTTCATTCCCGGCATAGGAAGAGGCAGGGAAAAGCGGCCAACGATCCACCGGCAAGCGATGACCTTTCGGAGGCGATCACTGAGTTTCCCCTCATGGATGTGATCCAAATCGCATACTCGTAGTGACGAGAAGCGTACACAGGCGATATCAGAAGCTCAAGATGCTAATTGTGGTGGATAGATCTCGTTGTTACGAGAGCATGGTTCTACTATGAACTCGGTATATAGGTCGACGAGTGTGGTATGGGTGGGCCGGAAGATGTCCCATGCCCATTGAGGATCTGCCGCTATCGGCATCTCAACCGGCGTGGATCTTCTCAAGAATGTAGTTGCGCTCTAGATTCGATAAGAATAACGTTCTACTGCGAGCAGCGATTTTAGGAGCAGCGTGGAGATCCTCGCGGAGCAACGGACTTACATCGCGGGCGACTGGGTGACCGGCGAGGAGCTGCTGAGCGTCGAGAACCCGGCGGACGAGACCCACGCCGGCGACGTCACTGTCACGCCGCTGCCGGAGGTCGAGCGGGCCATCGCCGAGGCGCGGCGGAGTTTCGACGACGGTGTGTGGGCAGACCTGCCGGTCGGGGAGCGGGCCCGAATGCTCACCGAATTCGTCGACCACATCGAGGCAAGTGCCGACGCCTTGGTTCCGACCATCGTCGCCGAGGCGGGTCAGTCGACCCGGTTCGCCGAGATGACGCAGGTAGGCGCGGGAACCAGCATGGCCCGCCAGACCATCGACCTGTATCAATCGATGACGCACGAGCAGGCAAGTCCGGTGCCCGTCGACGATCTGGTGCGGGGCAGGGTGGCGCTGAGTATCCGCCGCCACGAACCGGTAGGGGTGGTCAGCGCGATCACGCCGTACAACGCCGCAGTGATCATGGGCTTTCAGAAGCTCATTCCCGCACTGATGGCAGGCAATTCGGTGATCCTGCGACCCAGTCCGCTGACGCCGATGTCGTCCTTGATCTTCGCCAAGGCCGCGGAGGCCGCGAATCTGCCCGCCGGAGTGTTGAGCGTCGTCGTCGAATCCGGAACGGCGGGAGCGGAGCTGCTCACCAGTCACCCCGCAGTGGACATGGTGTCGTTCACGGGGTCGACGGCGGCCGGACGCAGGATTCTCGCGCAGGCCGCACCGACCGTGAAGCGGGTCTCGCTGGAACTCGGCGGCAAGTCAGCTCAGATCTACCTGCCGGACGCGATCGACAAGGTCGCCATGGGCGCGGCAATGGTGGTGATGGGCACGGCGGGTCAGGCCTGTGTGGCCGCGACGCGCATGCTGGTGCCCGACGAACATCGCAGCCAGGTCGTAGAGGCCGTCAGCAGGGTCTATTCCACGATCAAGGTGGGGCCGCCCAGCCAGCCCGACGCCCTGATGGGCCCGGTCATCAGCGCGGCGGCGCGGGAACGATGCGAACGCATTGTCGCCGCCGCCGAGAACAGTGGCGGAAAGGTCGCCTGTGGTGGAGGGCGCCCTGAGGGTCTGGAGCGCGGTTACTACTTCGAGCCGACCGTGCTGGACGTCCCCGACAACGCGAATCCCGCTGCGCAGGAGGAGATTTTCGGTCCAGTCATCGCAGTGTTGGGGTATCGCGACATCGATGATGCGGTCGCGATCGCCAACGACAGCATCTACGGGCTGTCGGGCCAGGTGTATGGGGCTGATGTGGCCGCCGCCGTCGGCGTGGCGCGGCGACTGCGCACCGGCGCGGTGAATGTCAACACCACCGTCTTCTCGGCATACGCCCCGAGCGGGGGATACAAGCAGAGCGGTCTCGGCCGCGAACGCGGGCCCGACGGGATCCGCGAGTTTCAGGAAGTCAAGCACATGTCGATTGGAGAGCTGGCCAAATGACGATCACCGACTCGCGTAGTGAAACAGCCGAAAACGGGGGCGCCGATATCGATCTGAACTGGTTGATCTCCGTCGACGATCACATTCTCGAGCCGCCGAACCTGTGGGTCGACCGTGTCGCCGCCAAGGACCGGGACAAGGCGCCCCACATGGAAACGGGTCCCGACGGCGTAGAAGCCTGGGTCTACGACGGAAAGCGTTATCCGGGTTCGGGACTCAGCGCCGTCGTCGGCAAGTCCAAGGAGGAGTTCAGCCCCGAGCCCCTGTCGTACTCCGAGATGCGGCCGGGCTGCTACGACGCGGCGGCCCGCATCGAGGACATGGACCGCTCGGGAGTGCTTGCGTCTCTGTGCTTCCCGACGGTGACGCGGTTTTGTGGTCAGCTGTTCATGGAGGCCAGCGATCGCGAGTTCGGCTTCGAGTGCCTGCAGCACTACAACGACTGGCTGGTCGAGGAGTGGTGCGCTGCCGCACCCGGCCGCTACATCCCGCTGATGCTGATCCCGATGTGGGATCCCAAGCTCGCCGCCAAGGAGATGGAGCGGATGGCGGCCAAGGGCGTCACGACCTTCGCGTTCTCCGAGAATCCGGAACCGTTGGGGCTGCCCACGATTCACGACCCCAATGGGTACTGGGATCCGGTGATGGCGGCTGCCAACGAGCTGGAGATGGTCGCCAGCATGCACGTGGGTTCCTCCTCCCAGCTGCCGAAGATCTGCAGCGACGCGCCGTTCATGGCCAACCTCACCTGGGGTGCGTCGAGGACCTCGGGAACCATGCTCTCCTGGCTGTTCAGCGGGCTGTTCCAACGCTTCCCGAAGTTGAAGATCGCACTGTCCGAGGGCGAGGTCGGGTGGATGCCCTACTTCCTGGAGCGCGCCGAGCAGGTACTCGACAAGCAGCGGTACTGGGTCAAGCGCGGGACGAAGTTCATGGGCCACGCGGGAAACGACGCCGATCTCGACACCCTCGACATCCGGGAGACCTTCCGTAACCACATCTACGGCTGCATCATCGAGGATCGCCACGCCATCAAGAGTCTCGATGAACTCGGCGAGGACAACATCATGTGCGAGACCGACTACCCGCACTCGGACTCGACGTGGCCGAACTGCATCGACGTCGCCCGCAACACGATGGCAGGCCTCGCCCCCGAGGTGCAGTACAAGTTGTTGCGCGGCAACGCCGAACGGCTCTACCGCTTCACTCCGGCCGAGCCACCGGCACGGGCGGGCGTGTGACCGGCCTGCTGGAGGGCAAGAGCGCCATCGTGACCGGCGCCGGCTCCGGTGTTGGACGGGTCTCGGCGCAGCGGTTCGCCGAGGAGGGTGCGCGGGTGGTCGCGGCGGATATCAACGTCGACAACGCCAAGGAGACGGTCCGCCGGATCGAGGCGTCCGGCGGCACGGGTGTTGCTGTCGGAGTCGACGTTTCCGACGACGGTCAGGTGCAGTCGATGATCGCGGCGGCGGTCGAGGCCAACGGCAGGCTGGACATCTTGTTCAACAACGTCGGCATTCCGACGCCGCGCCTTGGCATGGTGTTCGAGGACCACACGCTGGAGGATTTCAACCGCCTGGTGGCGGTGAACCTCGGCGGAGTATTCCTGGGCTGCAAATACGCTGTGCTGCAGTTCAAGAAGCAGGGTGGCGGCGGCGTCATCCTCAACACCGCGTCCGTCGCGGGGCTGGTGGGATGGGGCGGCTCGGTCTACGGCGCCACCAAGGGCGGCGTCATCCAGCTGACCCGAGGCGTCGCGATCGAGGCGGCTCCGTTCGGGATTCGCGTCAACGCCATCTGCCCGGCCGCGATGCCACTGACCGGTTTCATGGCGGCGGGCGGGCTACAGGTCGACGAGGCCAAGCAGGCCGAAATCGCAGAGGCGGTGGGTGGTCAGCACCCGCTCGGGAAGGCCATCACGGCCGAGGACTGCGCCGAGGCGGCGCTGTACTTGGTGTCGGACGCCGCGCGCAACGTGACCGGGGTGGCGTTGCCGGTCGATGGTGGGTTCGTGGCGAAATGACCAGTCCCACGTTGGATCGTCAGCGGATCAGGGAACTCTTCGATCTGCGTAGCTCCTTCAACGAGTACATCGGGGGGCGCTACCACGACGATCCCTATCCGATATGGCACCGGCTGCGGGAACAGGGCCCGGTGCTGCCCGGGATCCTTCACGAACTCACCGGCGTGCCCGGCACGCTGTACTGGCACGGCCTGCCCAACCCGGATCGCCCGCACTTCACCACATTCGACTTCGAGACCGGCTTCGCCGCCTACCGCAATCCAGAAGTCTTGGCGTCCTCGCCGGAGCCGATCGATCTCGACAACGGACCGCTCGGGGTCATGAACAGCATGCTGTCGATGGACGGGGACCAGCACAAGCGGTACCGCGCTCTGGTGCAACCGTCGTTCTTACCGTCGAACGGCACCTGGTGGACCACGAACTGGGTCTCCGACATCGTGGATCTACTCATCGACGGCTTCGCGCGGGACGGGCGCGCCGAACTGAATGTCGACTTCTGCGCGGCGATTCCGTTGCTGACGATCACCGGCAGCTTCGGGGTGCCGATGGCTCAGGCACTGGAGATCCGGTCCGCACTCGCCCGCGACCCCCAGAAGGTGGTCGACATCGTCAGGCCGATCGTCGAGGCGCGTCGCAAAAATCCCGCCGATGATCTGATCAGCACGCTGGTGCAGGCTGAGATCACCGACGACGACGGTGTCAACCACCGTCTGACCGACCGGGAGATCGACTCATTCGTCCTACTGCTGCTGGGCGCTGGTTCAGGTACCACGTGGAAGCAGATGGGAATCACGTTGACTGCACTGTTGCAGCGCCCTGACGTACTGGAAGCGGTGCGCGAGGATCGCTCTCTGCTTCGACCGGCCATCGAGGAATCGGTGCGATGGATGCCCACCGACCCGATGTTCTCCCGACATGCACTTGTCGACACGGAATTGGGAGGTGTCGAGATCCCCGCGGGGTCGGTCGTGCACATCGGGATTGGGCCTGCGAATCGAGACCCCGCGCGGTGGGATCGTCCCGACGAATTCGACATCACTCGAAAGATGAAGCCCTCGCTGGGGTTCGGGCAGGGGTCGCACATCTGTCTGGGTATGCACGTGGCTCGTGCAGAGATGACCACGGCGATCTCGGCATTGCTCGATCGGCTGCCGAACCTGCGACTCGACCCCGATCAGGAGGCGCCTCGGATCATCGGGTTGTACGAGCGCGGAGCCACCGCCATTCCCGTCCTCTTCGATGCAGGATGAGGCATCGTGTCTGAGCAGAACTACACCGCACCGGATCTCGCGCTCGTCGGCGAAACCCACGTCGCGGCCTACCGCGAGACGAACGGCGAAACCGGTTATCTCTGGAACGGTGTACCGACGCTGCTGCTGACTGTGGTCGGACGGCGCAGCGGCGAGCCGAGGACGTCGGCGCTGATCTTCGGTCGCGACGGCGATGATTATCTCGTCGTCGCGTCGATGGGCGGCGCGCCGGTACACCCCAAGTGGTACTTGAATTTACAGGCGCACCCGGATGCCGAGATCCAGGTGCGTGACGCGCGAATTCCAGTGATCGCGCGCACGGCGACACCCGACGAGAAGCCGCGGCTGTGGCGCATCATGACCGAGGTCTGGCCCAATTACGATGTCTACCAGTCGCGGACGGACCGCGATATCCCCGTCGTGGTGCTCTCGCCGTCATGACCAGCGCGAGCAACTCGTCGGCTTGGCTGGAACGCGCCGTCGAGCGGTCGGCCGCCGTGCAGCGGTCACGGTCGCGGATCGCCGTCCAAATGCGACAGATGCTCGATGCCGCGAGGACGCTCATCGAAGAGAAGGGTGACGAGTTCACCACCCAGGAGCTGGCCGTCAGGGCCGGTGTTGCGCTCCAAACGTTCTATCGGTACTTCACCAGCAAGGACGAGCTTCTGCTTGCGGTCATCGGCGACGCGATGTCGGAAGCCTGTGAGCGGTGGGCGGATACCGCCGCGGGTTATGCAGACCCACTGGACCGTGTCCGCTTCTTCATCCTCTCGACACTGGACCGACTCGACGGTGACAACCGTAACGTCGCGATGTCGAAATTCGTGGTCGCGACCCGGTGGCGGCTGCACAGACAATTCCCCGAAGAACTTGCCGAAGCCGAGCAACCGTTCATCGATCTGCTGCGTGAGGCTATTGACGACGCGATCGAAGCTGGACAACTCAATCCGCAGGATCCGGAATGGGATTCGTGGTTCCTCGGTGAACTCGTGCGGTCGGTGTATCACTTCTACGCCTTCGCCGATCCCGATCCGGACATGATGGGCAGCGTCAAGGATCAGTTGTGGCGCTTCTGCGCGACAGCGCTGGGCGGTGCCACCGGAAACCTGAAAGGAAATGGGCAGTGACCGATTCTGATCTCGGCGCGAAGGACTTCTTCACCGACCCGTCGTTCGTGCCCGATCCGCAGCCCTACTTCGACTATCTGCGTAGCCAAGGGCCGGTGGTGCGGGAACCGCACCACGGTGTGGTCGCCGTGACGCGGTACGAGGAGACCCTCGAGGTTTACAAAGACGCCGAGCAGTGGTCGAACTGCGTGTCCGTCGGGGGTCCGTTCCCGCCGCTGCCGTTCACCCCCGAGGGCGACGACATCAGGCACCAGATCGACGCGCATCGAACTCAGATGCCGTTGCACGAGCATATGGTCGCCATGGATCCGCCGAATCACACCAGGGCGCGCTCACTGCTGAGCCGGTTGTTGACGCCCAGCCGCCTGAAGGCCAATCAGGATTTCTTGTGGGAGCTCGCCGACGAGCAGCTCGACGAATTCGTCGAAGATGGCGCGTGCGAGTTCCTCACCGCGTACAGCAAGCCGTTCTCGCTGCTGGCCGTCGCCGACCTGCTCGGCGTTCCGCGTGAGGACCACAAGAACTTTCGCGACGCGCTGGCCAACCCCCACCTGATGGGCAACATCGAAGGCGAGGCCGCTGCGATCAACCCGCTGCAGTTCCTCGACGAGAAGTTCACCGCCTACATCGAAGAACGTCGCGCGGATCCACGAGATGACGTGCTGAGCGAATTGGCCAATGCCACGTATCCGGATGGATCCGTACCTGCCGTCACCGAGGTTGTCCGCACCGCAAGCTTTCTCTTCGGCGCGGGCCAGGAAACCACGGCGAAACTGCTCGGTGCCGCGCTGCGAATCTTGTGCGACCGCCCGGAGCTGCAGCAGACACTGCGTGACGATCCGAGCCTGGTACCGGTCTTCATCGAAGAGACACTGCGGATGGAGAGTCCGGTCAAGACCCAATTCCGGCTGGCCGTCAGGTCCACATCACTTGGCGGGGTGGATATTCCGGCGGGCACCACCGTGATGATCGCACCGGGCGCGGCCAACCGCGACCCCGATCGTTTCGAATGCCCGCATGAGTTCCGTCTCGACCGCAAGAACGTCCGCGAACAGGTCGCCTTCGCCCGCGGGGTGCATTCGTGCCCCGGCGCGCCCCTCGCGCGTGTCGAGGGACGCATCTCGCTAGAGCGCATTCTCGCGAGGATGAAGGACATCGAAATCGATGAGCGCTTCCACGGGCCGGCCGACGATCGCAGGTTGACCTACGAGCCGACGTACATTCTGCGCGGGTTGACCGATCTGCACCTTCGGTTCACCCCCATCCCGTCGGGACCACACGACGCGCGATGACCAGCAGGGTGGCTCTGCGGGCCGCAGCGATCGTCGGAGCAGCGGCAATGGCCGGTGTCGCAACCGCTCCCGTCGCTCAGGCGGATGACTGGGCGCTCAACGGTAGGTACCTCGCAACATCCAACGGTGACTGGGCACAGATCAACGAGGTCTACCATGACTTGCCCTCCGTGCGTAGCACGTGGACCATCGCCATGACGTGCACGACCTACATCACCTGCTCGGGTCGCGTCGACAGCGACGAGGGATGGAGTGCCGACATAGTGATCACCAACAGTGAATACATCGTTGACGTCGTTCGGCCCAACTGGGAACCCTGTCCGGACGGCACCGCGATCGAGGGTCATCAGCGATTCCGGTTCTTCCCGGTCGCACCCAGCGGATTTCTGCAGCCGGGGTCGCGGGTCTTCGCAGGCATCGACAAGACCAGGGGACGAAGTGGCGGATGCGGTAAGAACGACACCCTCCAAATCGAGATACCGTTCCGGCTCGAAAAGCTCGACTGACGCGGAGGTAGTCCATGCCGGTAAGCAGACCCGCCGACCTACCAGTCGGCGGTGGCGGTCGGTGGCCCCTGTGCGGCAGCGGATTCCGGTCCGCACAGTGGGGCGACATGGAAGTCGGATACACCACGACCGGCGTTGGTGATCACACCCCGGTGTATCAGGGACTACCGGGTGGGGTGTGCCCAGTTCCGCACTACGGGTACGTCTTCACCGGCCGGATCCGGTGCCGGTTCCCGGGCTCGGACTGGCCCGACGAGGTGGCTTCCACCGGGGAGGCCTATTTCTTTCCCGCGGGGCATGTATTGATCTACGAGGAGGAAACCGAGGCGCTGGAGCTGAATCCGGCGGCGGCCCTGCAGACCCTGATGGACCACATCGAGTCGCTGGCTCAACGGTTCCGCGATTCTCAGTAGACGTAGATCACCAGCACGGCCGTCCACAGCGCGACGAGCCAGCCGTCGGTCGCCAGCTTGAGCCAGCGGGGCGCGGTCGCGACCTCCATGAAATAACGAATGATCAGGCGGCACTTGACGAAACCGACCACAATCACGGCCACTGTGATGGGCAGACTGGGTACCGCCGCAGCACCGCCGTGTGCCGGTGACAGCCACCAGGATCCGATCGTCAGGGCACACAGCACCAGCCATGCGGTCGTGATGCCCCGTAGACCTGTCATCGCTGTCGTCATCACTCACCTCATCACGTAGAGCAGGCCGAAGATCGCGACCCACAGCAGATCGACCATGTGCCAGTAGGTGGCGCCCTGCTCCACCAGCGAGACCCGGCGGCGCAACGGGCTGCGCAGTTCCCGCACGCATACCCCCAGAATGATCAGGCCGAGCGCGACGTGGAACATGTGCACTCCGGTGAGGACGTAGTAGAACGAGAAGAACTCGTTCGAAACCGTGTGTCCCTGAAGGAGTTCCGTCGACCATTCGTAGGCCTTGATGGCGATGAACAAGACGCCGCAGGCGCCGCCGGCGTAGATGAGCCGGATCGCCTCGCGGTGACTCCCGGCCCGTGTGGCGTACAAGCTGCGGGCGACCAGCCATGAACTGGTGAGCAACACCATCGTGTTGACGACGCCGACGGTCACGTCGAGATGCTGCTGCGCGGAGAGGAAGGCCTGCGGCGCCATCGCGCGGTGCACCATGTAGACGATGAAGTACGCACCGAAGATCGCCAGGTCGCCGAGGACCATCACCCACATGGCGCCGTCGCCGGGCAGGTGGGTGTCGTCGCGGTCGAGCACCGCCGGTGTCGACGTCGATGTGGTCATGTCCCTCTTCTAGATTCAGTCCGGCGGCCTGGTGCCGGCGAGATGTTCGTCGGTGGCCTTCTTCAGCAGCATGAACTGACAGTTGAGCCAGACCGCGAAGACGATGACCGCGAGCCAGAAGGCGATGGACCCGTTCCAGGCGAACGGCCCCGACGTCTGCTGCCACATCTGGGTGGCGATCACCTCTGTGACGACCTGCCAGATCGTCAGGTAGGCAAGCCATTTGGGGAAGATCTGGTTCTTATCCACGAGGATGGCAAGCGCGAATGCCAGATACGCGGTGGCGAAGCAACCGAGGGACCCGTTGAAGGACAGCATTCCCAGGTCGTAGAGCAGAGCGATGATTCGTGGCTCGCGCTCCGGTCGCAACGCCGCGGCTCCCCAGCAGACGGCGACGAGGAACATTCCGGGCAGCGCCCCGATCGCCAGTCCGCCCATGTACACGTAGGCGAAGGTGGATCCGGAGGTCATTCGCTTCATGTGGTAGGTGACAAACCCGTTGGCTACTGTGTGTCCGCCACAGACGAGACACAGCAGTCCCAGGCCGATGAGAATCGTGGTGCGGTGCGTGTCGAAGTAGTGGGTGATGTACTCGACGCCGACGTCGGGTCGCGGCGGCGGAATGACCCTGAACAACAGCACGAAGATGATCCCGAAGACCCCGAAGAAGACCGGGAAGATCCAGAGCACGATCCAGAGAGTGCGCTTGCTGGCGGGCGGCGCCGACGGGTCGGTGTCGGCGATGGTGGCGTCGACGCTCATACGGTCAGGCCTTCCTCCGCCGCCTGTCGATGGACGGCCTGCCACGTGACTACGAGCATGACGACGAGATACGTGCCAAAGGCGATGTTGCGCAACCAGAATGAGATGGCGCCGTTCCACGCGAACGGACCCGACATGACCGTCATCGAGAACGCCGAAGGCGCCATGGCGAGCGCGACGATCACCGAGAAATGGGCGACCCAGCGCGGATAGACGGGTTGGGGACCGTTGTCGAAGTAGATCGCCATCGCCAACATCAGGTTCTGGACCAGCGCCATGCCCACCGGCGCCACGAACACGATCCAACCGAGATCGTTGAGCACCAGGACAAGATCGGCGTCACGGTCGGGTCGAAATACGGCGGTGGCGAAGAAGATCGCGGAGAACGCGAAGAGCGTCCCGCCGCTGACCGTCGCCATCAGGTAGCAGTAGGCGAAGGCCTGACTCGGTGTCGCCATCCGCTTGATCTGCACGACGATGACGCAGAACAGCGGGAGCAGCATGATGCCGCACAGGTTGAAGGTCACCATGCTGAACCGGATCCAACCGGCGTTGTCGCGGTAGAAGTCGGCGACCTCCTGCGCCGACAGCTGCGGGGACATGGGCGGCCAAAAGCCGGGATAGAGCGCGTAGGCGACTGCCATGATCGCCATCGAGATCGCGGTGATCCACAGGGCCATCAACTGGGTGCGGACGTTGGACGTCCGGGGGAGGTCTTCGACCGCAGAGACGAGTTGCATCAACCCTCATTTCTGATCACCGTCAGTCCAGTGGCACCACAGACTCAGAAATACTGCATGTCATCGAACCACAGTGCGCATCAGATGGTATAGATTTCTGAGTTGAATCAGTTTTGGAGGGCATGGTGTCGGGTAAGGGCGAGCGGACCCGCGAGCGTCTGCTGGGCGCCGCCGTCGGCGAATTTCGGCGGGCGGGTGTGGCCGGAGCCGACGTGAAGGCCATCGCCGCGGATGCCGGCGTCAGCCCCGCCACGTTCTACTTCCACTTTCCGACCAAGGAACACGTGCTGATCGAGCTGGAACGGCGCGAAGAGGACCGCATCGCCGGCGAGCTCATCCGATTCTTCGGTGAGTCGCCCGGGCTGCCTGCCGCGTTGGCGAAGGTCGTCGAGGCCGTTGGCGGCCTGGAGGACCGGCTCGGCGCAACGTTGTTCAAAGATTTTCTGGCGCTGCACTTTTCGTCCGCCCGTCCTCCCGAGGAGATCTGGACGAACCATCCGGTGATCGTCGCCGTGGTCGACGAGTTGCGCCGCGCCCGCGACCGGGGACTGATCCCGCATGACGTTGACCCGCTCTACAGCGGCGTCTTCTTCCTCGTCGGGCTCTACGCCTTGATGATCACGCTGCCTTCGATGGAGCCGGCGCGTAGTCAGGTGCTCGAGCAGTACGTGCGAACATCGCTCTACGGAATGCGGATTGAGCCGACCCCGGCGTGAGGTGAGCGGCGCGGCTGCCCGCGTCGAGGTCTAGCATTTCCGGGGTGTCTTGGGTGGAGCGAGCCGTCGAGCGATCGGCGGCGGTACAGCGGTCACGCGAGCGCATCGCCGCCCAGGTGCGTCAGATGCTGGACGCCGCGCGGACACTGATCGACACCAAGGGTGACGACTTCACGACTCAGGAGCTGGCCGCGGAGGCGGGCGTCGCGCTGCAGACCTTCTACCGCTATTTCGCCAGCAAGGACGAACTGCTGCTCGCGGTGATCGGCGATGCCATGTCCAACGCCGTCGAGCGCTGGGCGGCCACGGCCGCCGAGCTACCCGATCCGTTGGCGCGGTTGAAGTACTTCATCACCTCGACGTTGGAGCAGCTCGCCGGCGACACTCGCGCCGCCGCAATGTCGAAATTCGTGGTGTCGACACGCTGGCGCCTGCATAAGCAGTTCCCGAAGGAACTCGAGGAGGCCGAAAAGCCGTTCGTCGATTTGGTACGCACCGAGATCGAGACGGCAATCGATGCCGGCCTACTCAATCCTCCTGACCCCGAATGGGATTCGTGGTTCCTCGTCGTACTCGTGCGCTCGGTCTACCACTACTATGCCTTCGCCGAGCACACCGACAGCGATCTGGAGACCGTCAAGGAGAAGCTCTGGCGGTTCTGCCTGACGGCGCTCGGCGGCGTCAACCCGGCCGGCTCTGGGCCTACGCGCTCTCGCTGATCCACACCGTGGTGAAGCGCTGTTCAGCGATCAACAGATCGACGAGCTGGCTCCCGATGAAGTTCTCGATCTTGCCGCCGACGAGCGGAATGTTCACCTCGACGGTGGCTTTGAAGTCGAGTCGCGAGCTGGTCGACGGATCTGCGGGCGACAGCGTCGCGTTGCCGCTCAGATGCGCCGGGGCATCCTCGATCCGAAGCTTGATGGTCGCGGTCGCCTGGTCGTCGCGGATCGGCGCCCACACCTCTTCTCGGATCAACACCAGATCGCCGCGGTGGAACTGCTGAACGATCCCGGGCAGGCGGTGGGCCAGCACCGCCTGAGTCGTCACGATGTCGATGCCACCGTCGTCGTCGACGATCAGCCTGTCCAGCGAGTAGGCGTCGGCGCCGGACTCCGTCAACCGGGCCAGCCAGTACCGTTCCTCGCGGAATGCGCTGTGGACCTGTTCGACAGTGCCCTCGTATTCGGTAGCCATGTCGAATGAACGCGGCATAGCTGGCCAGGCTACCGTTACCGCCCGTGGTCACTTCGCTCATAGGCGGCGCGTCCGTCTCCGAGTCGGTGCCGCTGGCGCCGCTGACCACTCTGCGTGTGGGGCCCGTCGCACGTCGGCTTATCACCTGCGACACCACCGAGAAGGTGATCGAGGCGAGCCGTGCGCTCGGCCCCGACAGCGACGCCCTGGTGCTGGCGGGCGGATCCAACGTGGTGCTGTCCGACGAGTTGACCGACCTCGACGTGGTGCTGCTCGCCAACACCGAGATCACCGTCGTCGGCAACATCGTGCGCGCCGAGGCGGGCGCGGTGTGGGACGACGTCGTCGTGACCTCGCTGGCGCACGGTCTGGGCGGGCTGGAGTGCCTGTCGGGCATCCCGGGCTCCGCAGGGGCCACACCGGTGCAGAACGTCGGCGCGTACGGCGCCGAGGTGGCCGACACCATCCGGCGGGTGCGACTTCTGGACCGCCGCGCCGGCGAGGACCGGTGGGTCGAACCGTCCACGCTGCAGTTCGGCTACCGCACGTCCGTCCTCAAGCATTCGGCGGCGGCGATCGTGCTCGAGGTGGAGTTCGAGCTGAACCCCGACGGTCGCAGCGCGCCGCTGCGCTACGGCGAGTTGACCAACGCGCTTGGCGCAGAACCAGATTCGCGGGTTGACCCGGCGCGGGTGCGGGAGGCGGTGCTGGCGTTGCGGGCCCGCAAGGGGATGGTGCTCGACGAGGCCGACCACGACACCTGGAGCGTGGGATCGTTCTTCACCAACCCCGTCGTCGCACCCGAGGTGTTCGAGCAGCTGCGCAGCCGCGTCGAGGGCGAGGTGCCCAACTATCCGGCGCCGGGGGGCGTCAAGTTGGCCGCGGGCTGGCTCGTGGAGCGAGCGGGGTTTGCGAAGGGCTATCCGGGTGACGGCGCCCCGGCGCGGCTGTCGACGAAGCATGCGCTGGCGCTGACGAACCGCGGCAGCGCGACGACTGCCGACGTGATCGCGCTGGCCAGGGCGGTGCGCGACGGTGTCGAAGCCGCATTCGGAATCCGACTCACCCCCGAGCCGATTCTGATCGGGGCCACTCTCTAGGTACGCTGGGTCCACGTGAAGCCAGCCGACGCCGTGCCCTCCATGCCGGCGGTATCCCGACGGCATGCCTTGGCCGCACTGGCGGTCGGGGTGATCGCGCCGGGCGCCTTGGCTGCCTGTTCGAAACAGTCGTCGCCGACCACACCAGGCGAGGCGAGTGCACCGTCCGCTCCGACGCTGTCCTTCGAGCCTGCCGATTCCACCGCCGACGTGGTGCCAACGGCGCCCATCGGCGTGAAGGTCTCCGACGGCTGGTTCCAGCGCGTGAAGTTGACCAACCCCGAGGGCAAGGTCATTGCGGGTGCGCTCAACCGGGCCCGCACCGCGTTCAACGTCACCGAGCCGCTCGGCTACGGCGTCGAATACACCTGGGACGGTTCGGTGGTCGGTCGCGACGGCAAGGCGGTCCCGGTCTCGGGCAGCTTCTCGACCGTCGTTCCGACTACTCAGGTCAACGGTCGCTTCCAGCTCGCCGACGGTCAGGTCGTCGGCGTCGCGGCGCCGATCATCATCCAGTTCGACGCGTCGATCAGCGACAAGGCGTCCGTCGAGCGTGCGCTCAAGGTCACCACCGAGCCGAAGGTCGAGGGCAGCTGGGCTTGGCTGCCCGACGAGGTCGGCGGGTCGCGGGTGCACTGGCGGACCAAGGAGTACTACCCGCCGGGCACCAAGGTGCACGTCGACGCACGGCTCTACGGCGTCCCGTTCGGCGACGGCGCCTACGGCGCGCAGGACTCGACGCTGACGTTCGAGATCGGCAGGCGCCAGGTGGTCAAGGCCGAGGCCTCGTCGCACCGCATCCAGGTGCTCGACGGCGCAGGCGCGGTGATCATGGACTTCCCGTGCAGCTACGGCGAGGGCGACGTGGACCGCAACGTTACCCGTAGCGGCATCCACGTGGTCACCGAGAAGTACGAGGACTTCTACATGACCAACCCCGCCGCGGGCTACGCGAACATCCGCGAGCGGTTCGCCGTGCGGATCTCCAACAACGGCGAATTCATCCACGCCAACCCGGCGAGCTCCGGTGCGCAGGGCAACAGCAACGTCACCAACGGCTGCATCAACCTGTCGACCGAGGACGCCGAGCAGTACTTCAACACCGCGATATACGGCGATCCGGTCGAGGTGACCGGGACGCGGATCCAGCTGTCGTACGCCGACGGCGACATCTGGGACTGGGCGATTCCGTGGGACGAGTGGAAGTCGATGTCGGCGCTGACGTCCGAGGCCTCACCCGCGGGGATCCCGAGCACGGCGCCCGCGACGCCGTCGGGTGCGCCACAACCCGTCGGCGGCCCCGGCCGCTAATGCGATTTGTGTGCATTCAGGAGCGCTCACCGCTCGCGAACGCACACAAATCACTGGGATCGGCGGTTGAAACGGGAGCCGCTCGCCCCGCTGACCTGATCCCGCGGCCTCACCACGATCAGATCCAGGTCGACGTGCGACGGCCGACTGGCGACGAAGCCGATCACCTCGGCGATGTCCTCGGCCACCAGCGGCGTGACACCTTCGTAGACCTTGGCCGCGCGCTCCTCGTCGCCCTCGAAGCGGTTCAGCGAGAAGTCCGTCTTCACCATGCCGGGCGCAACTTCGGTGAGCCGCACCGGTTTTCCGAGTAGCTCGCTGCGCAGAGTGCGGTGCAGTACGCCCTGGGCGTGCTTGGCGGACGTATAGCCGCCGCCGTTGTCGTAGATCTCGACGGCCGCGATCGACGTGACCGTGACGATCAGCCCATCGCCCGAGTCGATCAGCTTCGGCAGCAGCGCCCGGGTGACCAGCAGCGTGCCGAGCACGTTGGCCTCCCACATCCAGCGCCAATGGTCGACGTCCGCCTCCGCGATCGGCTCCAGTCCGCGCGCCCCGCCGGCGTTGTTCACCAGCACATCGACCCTGTTCAGGCTGTCTGCCAGCGCATTCACGGAGTCCTGATTAGTGACGTCCGTCACAATTGCGGTCCCGCCGATCTCGTCGGCGAGGGCCTTGATGGGCTCGGCTCGGCGGGCCGCGCAAACCACATGAAAGCCAAGGGCTGCAAGGGTTTTCGCGGTTGCCGCACCGATCCCGGCGCTGGCGCCGGTGACCACAGCGACGCGCTTGTCGGGCTCTGGTGTCGTCATAGGCCCAACTTTAGTTGGCGTGCTAAGTTCACCCCTATGTCCAGGAGCCAGGCTGCCCGCACCACGCGGCACTGTTGTTGTTGTTGTTGCGCACCTCGCCGCTCCTGATTCCGCTGTCCTGATTGACAGTCGCCGGGGCGGCAACCGAACCCACCGGCCGACTTCACAAAAGGACAACCCCCGTGCGCACTGCAACCGCCACCACTCTTCGTAAGCCCTCTTCCGCCGCTCACGCCAAGCGTGCGCTGCTCGCCCGCCACCACGTCGTCGCCCCGTCACTGCGGGTGGCCGAGGCCGCGGCGGGATCCGTCTTCGGGGCCGCCCGCCTGCGCGGCCCGATCGCGCGTGACGTCATCGCCCAGGTCACCCAGCTCAGCATCGCGACGGTCAACCGTCAGGTCACCGCGCTGCTCGACGCGGGTGTGCTGCGGGAACGCGCTGACCTGGCCGTCTCCGGCGCCATCGGCCGCCCGCGCGTCCCGGTCGAGGTCAACCACGAGCCGTATCTGACCCTGGGCATCCACATCGGCGCCCGCACCACCAGCATCGTCGCCACCGACCTGTTCGGCCGCACGCTCGACGTGGTCGAGACCCCGACACCTCGGGGACCGCAGGCCGCCGCGCTGGCCTCACTGGCGGCCAGCGCCCGTCGCTATCTGGCCCGCTGGCACCGCCGCCGCCCGCTGTGGGTCGGTGTCGCCGCGGGCGGTGTCGTCGACAGCGCGACGGGCTACCTCGACCATCCGCGGCTGGGCTGGTCGGACGCCCCCGTCGGCCCGGTGCTCGCCGAGGCGCTCGGACTGCCGGTGTCGGTCGCCTCGCACGTCGACGCGATGGCCGGTGCCGAACTGCTGCTCGGTGCGCGTCGGCTGCCCGTCAACGAGATCGCGGGCGTGGCCCCGGCGGCCAGCTCGACCAGCCTCTACGTCTACGCCCGCGAGACCGTCGGCTACGCGCTGTCCATCGGCGGACGGGTGCACTCACCCGCGAGCGGTCCCGGCACCATCGCCGCGCTGCCCGCCCACTCCGAACTCCTCGGTGGCACCGGTCAGCTGGAGTCCACCGTGAGCGACGAGGCCGTGCTGATCGCCGCCCGCAAGGCACGGATCATCGCAGGCGACGGGCCATCGTCGACGATGTCGGCGGTGCTGCGTGCCGCCAGGGGAGGCAATGAGCAAGCGCAGGCGCTGCTCGCCGAGCGGGCCAGGGTGCTGGGCGAGGCCGTGGCCCTGCTGCGCGACATGCTCAATCCCGACGATCTTGTGGTCGGTGGCCAGGCCTTCACCGAGTATCCGGAGGGCATGGAACTGGTCGAGGCGGCCTACGCCGCACGGTCGGTGATGCCGCCGCGGCAGATCCGGTTGACGGCGTTCGGCAACCGGGTGCAGGAGGCCGGCGCCGGTGTGGTGTCCCTCGTCGGGCTCTACGCCGATCCGATCGGGGCGATGAAGCGGGCGCTGAACCGACGCCCCGAAGTGAGTGCGTGACAAACCGCCGTCACCGCACGGTGTAGACATGACTGTGTGCGCCCAGCCACGGATCTGAGCCGACCGGACGTCGCCGGTCTCGGGGTTCCCCGACGAGTAGCCGTGTTGTCGGTGCACACGTCGCCCTTGGCGCAGCCCGGCACCGGCGACGCAGGCGGGATGAACGTCTACGTCCTGCAGAGCGCGCTGCACATGGCTCGGCGCGGGGTCGAGGTGGAGATCTTCACCAGGGCGACGTCGTCTACCGATGCGCCCGTCGTCCACGTGGCGCCGGGGGTGCTCGTTCGCAACGTCGTCGCCGGCCCGTTCGAAGGCCTGGACAAATACGACCTGCCCACCCAGTTGTGCGCCTTCACCGCAGGCGTACTGCGCGCCGAGGCCACCCACGAGCCCGGCTACTACGACATCGTGCATTCGCATTACTGGCTGTCGGGTCAGGTGGGTTGGTTGGCACGCGACCGATGGGCGGTCCCGCTCGTGCACACCGCGCACACCCTGGCCGCGGTGAAGAACGCGGCGCTGGCCGACGGCGACGCTCCCGAGCCGCCGTTGCGCGCGGTCGGTGAACAACAGGTGGTCGACGAGGCCGACCGGCTGATCGTCAACACCGAAACCGAAGCGCAGCAACTGGTTTCGCTGCATAACGCCGACCCCGCCCGCATCGACGTCGTCCACCCCGGTGTCGACCTCGAAGTGTTCACGCCCGGCGATCGCGCCGCCGCCCGTGCCGCACTCGGCCTGTCCGATGACGAGCAGGTGCTGGCGTTCGTGGGGCGGATCCAACCGCTGAAGGCGCCGGATGTGTTGCTGCGCGCGGCCGCTCGGCTCACCGACCGGTTCAGCGCGCTGCGGGTGCTGGTCGCGGGCGGACCGTCCGGCAGCGGACTGGCCGCGCCCGAGTCGTTGATTCGATTGGCCGAGGAACTGGGTATCTCCGCACATGTGACGTTCCTGCCGCCGCAGTCGCGCGAGCGACTCGTCGAGGTATATCGGGCCGCCGATTTGGTTGCCGTGCCCAGCTATTCGGAGTCGTTCGGACTCGTCGCCATCGAGGCGCAGGCCTGTGGCACCCCGGTGGTCGCCGCGGCTGTCGGCGGGCTGCCGGTCGCGGTGCGCGACGGGGTCACCGGGACGCTGGTCGACGGCCACGACGTCGACGACTGGGCGAAGGCCATCGGTGCGCTACTGGACCGAGGCCCGCAGACCATGAGCGACGCCGCCGTCGGACACGCCGCCACGTTCTCGTGGGCCCGCACCGTCGACGCCCTGCTGGAAAGCTACGGCCGCGCGATCGCCGACTACCGCGCACGTCAGCGCAAAGACGTTGCGGCCAGGCGCGCCGGCAGGCGATTTTCGATCCGTCGTGGAGTTCGGGCGTGAACCCTGCGGAGATCATCGAGCAGACCTGCAAGGAGAACGGCCTCGTGTGTACCCGCCACGAGGGTGCGCACGGCGGGCTGCCCGGCATCATCGTCGAACTGCCCGGCGAGCGGCGGCTGAAGACCAACACCATCCTGTCGATCGGCGAACACTCGGTCCGCGTCGAGGCGTTCGTCTGTCGTAAGCCCGACGAGAACCACGAGGGTGTCTACCGCTTTCTGCTGAAGCGCAATCGCCGTCTCTACGGCGTCGCCTACACCCTCGACAACGTCGGCGACATCTACCTCGTCGGCCGGATGTCGTTGGCGTCCGTCACACCCGACGAGATCGACCGGGTGCTCGGCCAGGTGCTCGAGGCCGTCGATTCGGACTTCAACACGTTGCTGGAGTTGGGTTTTCGGTCGTCGATCCAGAAAGAGTGGGAGTGGCGGGTGTCGCGCGGCGAGTCGCTGAAGAACCTGCAGGCCTTCGCTCACCTCATCGACGACGAGGACGACGAATCCGACTCGGGATAGTCTCTTCGGCATGGGAGACTCCACGCTGATCCTGCTCCGCCACGGTGAGAGCGAATGGAACGCGCTGAACCTGTTCACCGGCTGGGTCGATGTCGACCTCACCGACAAGGGCAGGGCCGAGGCGGTGCGCGCCGGCGAGCTGATCAAGGAACTCGATCGCCTGCCCGACGTGCTGTACACATCGCTACTGCGCCGGGCGATCACCACCGCGAATCTCGCGCTGGACGCCGCCGACCGGCACTGGATCCCGGTGCACCGCAACTGGCGGCTCAACGAGCGGCACTACGGCGCGCTGCAGGGCCTGAACAAGGCGGAGACCAAGGAGAAGTACGGCGACGATCAGTTCATGAAGTGGCGCCGCAGCTACGACACCCCGCCGCCGCCGATCGAGCCGGGCAGCACCTACAGCCAGGACGGCGACCCGCGTTACGCCGACATCGAGGGCGGAACGCCCCTTACGGAATGCCTCAAGGACGTCGTCGAGCGGTTCGTGCCCTACTACACCAGCACCATCGAGCCCGACCTGCGCGCCGGCAAGACCGTGCTGATCGCCGCGCACGGCAACTCGCTGCGCGCGCTGGTGAAGTACCTGGACGGGATGTCGGACGAGGACGTCGTCGGCCTCAACATCCCCACCGGCATCCCGCTGCGCTACGACCTGGACGAGAACCTCAAGCCGAAGGTCGCCGGCGGCACCTACCTGGACCCGGAGGCGGCAGCGGCCGGCGCGGCCGCTGTTGCGGCCCAGGGCGCGAAGTAGGCCCTCAAACGGGTCTTTTCGGAAAACGGCGGGTTAACAGCGGACAGCCGGGGTTCGAATTTCGGCGATTCCGTATGTGACATGTCCCGTTTTGGCCGCACGCTGCTGGGATGACGTTCACCGGATGCGTACGCTTTTCGCGTGAGTGTGCTTACGGCGGTGCTCCTCGCAGCATCCGTCGCACTGCTCACCCTGGTGATCGGGGTGGCGCTCGGGACGGGGCTGGCGCCCCGTCTACAGGAGCGGAGGCAGCGCCGGGTAACCGCGCAGACGGGCATCACCGTCTCGCAGATGCTCGCCCACATCGTTTCGCAGTCGCCGGTCGGGATCGTGGTGGTCGACACCTACCGTGACGTGGTCTACACCAACGACCGGGCCCGTGAGCTGGGGCTGGTCCGCGACAGGCTGCTCGACGACCGCGCCTGGCTGGCCGCCGAACGCACCTTGACCACCGGCGAGGACGTCGAGGTCGACCTGTCGCCGCGCAAACGCGCCCACCCTGGCCGCTCCGGCCTGTCGGTGCGCGGCCACGTCCGCCTGCTGACCGAACAGGATCGCCGTTTCGCCGTCGTCTACGTCGACGACCAGTCCGAACACGCCCGGATGGAGGCGACGCGCCGCGACTTCGTCGCCAACGTCAGCCACGAACTCAAGACGCCCGTCGGCGCGATGGGAGTGCTCGCCGAGGCGGTGCTGGCATCGGCGGACGACCCCGAGACGGTGCGCCGGTTCGCCGAGAAGATGCTGACCGAGTCGAACCGGCTGGCCAACATGGTCGGTGAGCTGATCGAGCTGTCCCGGTTGCAGGGCGCCGAGCCGCTGCCCGACCTCGAAGCCGTCGACGTCGACACCGTGGTCGCCGAGGCGCTGTCGCGGTACAAGGTGGCCGCCGACAACGCCGACATCGCGATCACCACCGATGCGCCGACCGGATACCGCGTGCTCGGCGACCAGGCGCTGTTGGTCACCGCGATCGCCAACCTGGTGTCGAACGCCATCGCGTACTCGCCGAACGGTTCGTCGGTGTCGATCAGCAGGCGCCGTCGCGGCGACAACATCGAGATCGCCGTCACCGACCGCGGTATCGGCATCGCGAGCGCGGATCAGGAGCGGGTATTCGAACGGTTCTTCCGCGTCGACAAGGCGCGGTCCCGGGCCACCGGCGGCACCGGGCTCGGGCTGGCGATCGTCAAACACGTCGCCGCCAACCACAACGGATCCATCCGGCTGTGGAGTCAGCCGGGCACGGGATCGACCTTCACCCTGTCGATTCCGGCGTTCCCTCAGGGTGACGAAGACCCAGAAGTGCACACCGAACGAGAGGACCAGCTAGACAGATGACCAGCGTGTTGATCGTGGAGGACGAGGAGTCCTTGGCCGATCCCCTGGCCTTTCTCCTGCGCAAGGAGGGCTTCGAGGCCACCGTGGTGGCCGATGGGCCCTCGGCCCTGGCCGAATTCGAGCGGGCCGGTGCCGACATCGTCCTGCTGGACCTGATGCTTCCGGGCATGAGCGGCACCGATGTGTGTAAGCAATTGCGTTTGCGCTCAAGTGTTCCCGTGATCATGGTGACGGCGCGGGACAGCGAGATCGACAAGGTCGTCGGGCTGGAGCTCGGCGCCGACGACTATGTCACCAAGCCGTACTCGGCGCGGGAGCTGATCGCGCGTATTCGCGCGGTGCTGCGTCGCGGTAACGACAACGACGACAACGGGATCGGCGACGGAGTGCTGGAGGCCGGGCCGGTGCGGATGGACGTCGAGCGGCACGTCGTATCGGTCAATGGCGAACCGATCACGTTGCCGCTCAAGGAGTTCGACCTGCTCGAGTACCTGATGCGCAACAGCGGACGGGTGTTGACACGCGGTCAGCTCATCGACCGGGTGTGGGGCGCCGACTACGTCGGTGACACGAAAACCCTCGATGTGCATGTGAAGCGGCTGCGGTCGAAGATCGAGGCCGACCCCGCGAATCCGGTGCACCTGATCACCGTTCGCGGCTTGGGCTACAAACTCGAGGGTTGATTTTTGCGATTTCGGCGTGCTCAGTCTCGCTCAGCGAGACCACGCACGCCCAAATCGCAACATTATGCGGTGACGCCGCCGAGGATCTCGAACACCTCGAAGGTGTTGACGCCCGCGGTGACTGACGGGTCGCTCTCGGCGACGGCCAATGCCTCGGCGCGATCGGCGACGCGCAGCACGCCCAATCCCCACACCCCTTCGGGATCGGCTACCGGACCGTAGACCACGACCCGGCCTTCGCGCAGCAGCTGCTGCCAGTACTCCTGATGGTCGGCCATCGCCTGCTGCTCGGCGGGTGTCATCGTCTGCGCGAAATCGGCTCGCGGAGGTATCAGTCGGAAGAAGAACAGGCTCATTCGGCTGCGCGTGTCGCGGGGTGCACGGCGATCAGCCCTAAAGCGCTGCGCCGCTTACACATTGCGGCCAACTCGGCGTAGGCCTTCTCGCCGATCAGCTCGGTGAGTTCCGGGCGGTAGGACTCCCACACCTGCTTCTTACCGACGTGCGCATTCGGGTCACCCGTGCAGTACCAGTGCAAGTCGGCACCGCCCTCCCCCCAGCCGCGTCGGTCGTACTCGGTGATCCACGTCTTGAGGATCTCGCTGCCGTCCGGGCGCTCCACCCATTCCTGGGTGCGGCGGATCGGCAGCTGCCAACACACCTCGGGTTTGAGCGTCATCGGCTCGACGCCCATCTTGAGCGCCTTCGAGTGCAGGGCGCATCCGATGCCGCCGGGGAAGCCGGGGCGATTCAGAAAAATGCAGGCGCCCTTGTACTTTCGGGTGCGCAGGTTGGGCTTGTCGTCGTACTCGTCCATCTCGAGGTAACCCTTTTTGCCGAGCCCCTTCTCGCGGAACTGCCAATCCTCATCGGTCAGGAGTTTCACCGCCGCGTCCAGGTTGGCGATGTCGTCCTTGTCGGACATGAACGCGCCGTGCGAGCAGCAGCCGTCGTCAGGTCTGCCCTCCACCGTGCCCTGGCAGGCGGGCGTGCCGAACACACACGTCCACCGGGACAGCAGCCAGGTCATGTCCGCGGCGATCAGATGTTCGGGGTTGTCGGGGTCGTAGAACTCGACCCACTCTCGGGCAAAGTCGAGTTCAACCTCACCGGGATGCGATGCGCTCACAGTTTTCAACGGTAAACCTATTAGGTTGAAAGGGTGCGATTAGGCGTGCTGGATGTCGGCAGCAATACCGTCCACCTCCTCGTGGTGGACGCGCGTCGCGGCGGCCATCCGACACCCATGAGTTCCACCAAGGCCTCGCTGCGTCTGGCCGAGGCAATAGACAACAACGGCAAGCTCACCCGCAAGGGTGCCGACAAATTGATCAGCACCCTCGACGAGTTCTCGAAGATCGCGGCGAGTTCGGGCTGCGCAGAGTTGATGGCCTTCGCCACCTCCGCTGTCCGCGATGCGAAGAACTCCGAGGAAGTCTTGGCGAGGGTGCATGCCGAGACCGGTGTCGCCCTGCAGGTGCTCACCGGGGTCGACGAGTCCCGGCTGACGTTCCTGGCGGTGCGTCGCTGGTACGGGTGGAGTGCGGGACGCATCATCAACATCGACATCGGCGGCGGCTCGCTGGAGCTGTCGAACGGCGTCGACGAGGAGCCCGAGGTGGCGCTGTCGCTACCCCTCGGCGCGGGCAGGCTGACCCGGGAGTGGCTGCCCGACGATCCGCCGGGCCGGCGCCGCGTGGCGATGCTCCGCGACTGGCTGGCGACGGAGTTAGCCGACGCCGGTGCCGAGATGCTCAAGGCCGGCCCGCCGGATCTGGCGGTGGCGACGTCCAAGACGTTCCGCTCGCTGGCCCGCCTCACCGGCGCGGCGCCGTCCGGGGCAGGTCCGCGCGTGAAAAGGACGCTCACAGCGACCGGGCTGAGGCAGCTCATAGCATTCATCTCTAGGATGACCGCGGCCGACCGTGCGGAATTGGAAGGAGTGAGTGCCGAGCGCGCGCCGCAGATCGTGGCCGGAGCGTTGGTAGCTGAGGCGAGCATGAAAGCCCTTGATGTCGATTGTGTGGATATCTGCCCCTGGGCATTGCGGGAAGGGCTGATTCTGCGGAAACTCGACAGCGAGGCTGATGGAACCGCCTTGGTGGAGACGTCCGTGCAGCGACGCTGACCGGCAGAAAGACGATGACAAGATCAGACGACAGCCAGAACACGCGACCGATCTCGGTCGCGGAGTTGCTGGCGCGCAACGGCACCATCGGTGCCCCGCCTGCAGGTGGACGCCGCAGGCGTCGTCGCGGCGCTACCGGCACGATCTCCGTCGCTGAGCTGACCGGCGAAATCCCGATCATCACCGATCGTGACCTCGCCCGTCAGCCCGTCGTCGAAGAGCCCGCCGAAAAGCCCGTCGAGGAGCCTGCCGAGCCCGAGCAGCCCGTCGCCGAGGAACCTGCCGCCGCTAAGGCCGAACCCGAGGCCCAACCCGAAGCCGAGGCCGAACCTGAGGCCGAGCCCACCGACCTGAGTAGCCCCGCTGCCGGCAACGGCGTGGTCGAGCATGCCGACGAGGTCGAAGAGGCTGAGGTCGAAGAGGCTGAGGTCGAAGAGGCT
Source organism: Mycolicibacterium moriokaense (assembly GCF_010726085.1). Taxonomy (NCBI): domain Bacteria; kingdom Bacillati; phylum Actinomycetota; class Actinomycetes; order Mycobacteriales; family Mycobacteriaceae; genus Mycobacterium; species Mycolicibacterium moriokaense. Next base: position 5,883,888 of record NZ_AP022560.1, on the reverse strand, counting down.
GAAGACCCCGACGCTGCAACCGAAGCCGAGGCGGAGGACGTCACGGAGGCGGAAGGCGTCACAGACGTCGAGGAAGCCGAAGCTGAAGAAGCGGAAGCTGAGGAAGCCGACGCTGAGGAAGCCGAGGAAGCCGACTACGCCGGCGCGGTTTCCGACTACACGGCCCACATCAAGCAGCGGGAAGCCGACGTCGACCTGCCGTTCTTCGTGCCGCCGCGGCGGTCCGGCACCGCGCGCCGGCTCAGCGTGGTCCCCGACGCCGAGGAGATGAGCCCCGATCCGGAACCGGTCGAGGACGAGCTCGCTCTCGACTGGTCGGATTCGGCGGATACGAAGGCCGACGAGGCCGTCGACACCGACGGTGACGTCGAAGAAGACACCGCGGCGTCGAAGCCCTCCTACCAGCGCACCGGTGGAGACGAGTTGTTCGGCGGCCCCACCGTCGACGACGACGCGGCCGTCCGCGGCAGCGCCGACACCGAGGTCATCGCCATCGACCGCAAGGCCGAGTCGGGCGGGGCCATGTCGTCGTTCATGCACGGCGTGTGGATCGTCGGCCAGTGCGTTTTCGCCGTCGCGTTCGGCGCCGGGCTGTTCGTCGCATTCGACCAGCTGTGGAAGTGGAACAACATCGTCGCGCTCGTGCTGTCCGTGCTGGTGATCCTCGGCCTGGTGGTCGGCGTCCGGGTGGTCCGTAAGACCGAGGACATCGGCAGCACGCTGATCGCGGTGGCCGTCGGGGCGCTGGTCACACTGGGCCCCCTGGCGCTGCTGCAGTCGGGTTAACGGCGACCGCTGCCAGCGAATAGACGCCGAATAGACAACGTGCGCCCCGCGATCAAGGTCGGTCTTTCGACGGCCTCGGTGTATCCCCTGAGGACCGAGGCCGCCTTCGAGTACGCGGCGAAACTCGGCTACGACGGTGTGGAGCTCATGGTGTGGGCCGAGACCGTCTCGCAGGACATCGATGCGATCGCCGAACTGTCCGAGCGGTACGACATGCCGGTGCTCTCGGTGCATGCGCCGTGCCTGCTGATCTCGCAGCGGGTGTGGGGCGCCAACCCGATCCCGAAACTGGAGCGCAGCGTGCGCGCCGCCGAACAACTGGGCGCGCAGACCGTCGTGGTCCATCCGCCGTTCCGGTGGCAACGCCGCTACGCCGAGGGGTTCACCGAGCAGGTCGCCGAACTCGAGGCGTCCAGCGAGGTAATGGTGGCGGTGGAGAACATGTTCCCCTTCCGCGCCGACCGGTTCTTCGGCGCCGGCCAGACGTCCATCGAGCGCATGCGCAAGCGCGGAGGCAAGCCGGGGCCGGGCATTTCGGCGTTCGCGCCGTCCTACGACCCGCTCGACGGTAACCACGCGCACTACACGCTCGACTTGTCGCACACCGCGACCGCGGGCACCGACGCACTCGAGATGGCCCGCCGCATGGGCGATGGCCTGGTGCATCTGCATCTGTGCGACGGCAGCGGTGCGTCGACCGACGAACATCTGGTCCCGGGCCGGGGCACCCAGCCCACCGTCGAGGTCTGCGAGATGCTGGCCGCCAGCGACTTCGCCGGGCATGTGATCCTCGAGGTGACCACATCGGGGGCGCGGACGGCCGCGGAGCGGGAGGCGCTGCTGGTCGAGTCGCTGCAGTTCGCCCGCCAACACCTGCTGCGCTGAAATCGCTTACAACATAAGGAAATACGTGCCGAGATCAACCCTGTTCACCGACGCCATGAAGCTGACCAGTGCCGGCGACGGCGTGTATGACGGTGAGCTGAACGAGCATTGGACCATCGGCGAGAAGGTGCACGGCGGGGCGATGCTCGCGCTGTGCGCGAACGCCGCGCGCACCGAACACTGGGCAGGCGCCGACGACGACAGCGCGCAGCCGATCGCGGTGTCCGGAAACTTCCTGTGGGCGCCCGATCCCGGGCCGATGCGCATGATCACGACGGTGCGCAAGCGTGGGCGTCGGGTAAGCCTGATCGACGTCGAACTCACGCAGGGGGACCGCACGGCGGTGCGGGCAGCGGTGACGCTCGGCGAACCGGAGCATCACGTTCCCCCGCTGCTGTCGGTCAACCCGGTGGTGCCGTTGATGCAGCCCGATCCGCCACCCGGGCTGGAGCAGATCGGTGCGGGCCATCCGATGGCCGACATCGTCCACCTCGCGCACGGCTGCGACATCCGTCCGTCGCTGACCACGATGGCGCCCCGCGCCGACGGCGGCCCGCCGGTGATCGAGTACTGGGTACGGCCCAAGGGAGTGGCTCCCGACGTGCTCTTCGCGCTGCTGTGCGGCGACGTGTCGGCTCCGGTGACCTTCGGGGTCAACAGGTTCGGTTGGGCGCCCACGGTGCAACTGACCGCCTATCTGCGGGCGCTCCCGGCCGACGGCTGGCTGCGGGTGCTGTGCACGACGGTGCAGATCGGCCAGGACTGGTTCGACGAGGACCACATCGTCGTCGATTGTGAGGGCCGCATCGTCGTGCAGAGCCGCCAGCTGGCGTTGGTGCCGCCCGCGCAGTAACCGGTCGCGGCGTCTGGAATGCTTGCCCGCATGGCCAGAATCGCGATCATCGGTGGTGGAAGTATCGGTGAGGCACTGCTGTCGGGCATGTTGCGCGCCGGACGGCAGGTCAAGGACCTCGTGGTCGCCGAGAAGGACCCGGACAGGGCCAAGTACCTGTCGGAGACGTACTCGGTGCTGGTCACGACGGTCGGCGACGCGGTCGACACCGCCACCTACGTGATCGTCGCGGTGAAGCCGTTCGACGTGGAGGGCCTGGTCGCCGAGATCGCCGATGCCGCCGCCCGAGCCGAAACCGACACCGCCGAAAAGGTTTTCGTGACTGTCGCGGCCGGCGTCACGGCGGCGTTCTACGAGAACAAACTACCCGCGGGGTCGCCCGTCATCCGGGTGATGCCCAACGCTCCCGTTGTTGTCGGCGGCGGCGTGAGCGCCTTGGCGCCGGGTCGATTCGCCACCCCGGAGCACCTCAAGGCGGTGTCGGCGATCTTCGACGCCGTCGGCGGTGTGCTCACCGTGCCGGAATCGCAGCTCGACGCCGTCACAGCGGTCTCCGGGTCGGGCCCGGCGTACTTCTTCCTGATGGTCGAGGCCTTGGTCGACGCGGGTGTGGCGGTCGGTCTGACGCGGTCGGTGGCGACCGATCTCGTCGTTCAGACGATGGCTGGCTCGGCCGCGATGTTGCTGGAGCGCCTCGACAAGTCGGAGCCGACCGGCGATGTGGCGCTCGGGGCGACGATCGACACCACCGCCGCCCAGCTGCGCGCGACAGTTACCTCGCCCGGGGGTACCACCGCCGCTGGTCTGCGAGAACTCGAGCGGGGCGGTTTGCGGGCCGCGGTCGCGGCAGCGGTGGAAGCTGCAAAAACGCGCTCTGAGCAGCTAGGAATTACATCTGCGTAGTTCAATCAATTCAAATTGATTAGCCCACACCCGTCGCAGTAACCCCATCCGCCACGCTATTCTCCTCGTGTAAGCACGAGTCTGTGCCAGCGGTGGGGAAGCCGCTGGAACTGCCCGTGCCTGAACTGATTGGGTTGCGATGACGTCTATGAACGGGCCATCGGGGCGCGATTCGGCAAGCGGCAAGCGAGACAACGCCGCTTCCGACGGCCAGCCGCCACGTGCTCAATTCCTTACCGTCGCTGAAGTGGCCAGTCTCATGCGGGTCAGCAAGATGACGGTATATCGATTGGTACACAACGGAGAGCTGCCCGCGGTGCGTGTCGGCCGCTCGTTCCGGGTACACGCCAAGGCAGTGCACGACATGCTCGAAAGCTCGTACTTCGACGCAGGCTGATCGCCAGCGCCGGTCGCCCTCCGTCGCCTGACCACCGTCACGCGTTTTTTAGTTACCCGGTCCGCCCAGGTAAGGTGACAGGTCGAGTCACGTGCGCGGAGTGCACAGACCGTCGTGGTGCATGTAGGTGCACAAATACATCTAGGTAGCGGAGTCCATGGGTTCAGTCATCAAGAAGCGGCGCAAGCGCATGTCGAAGAAGAAGCACCGCAAGTTGCTTCGGCGCACCAGGGTCCAGCGCAGAAAACTCGGCAAGTAGTTCTCTCGCTTCGTCGCTAGGCTGACCGGATGGATTCTGAGGGTCGCTCTTCAGACCGCTCGTCAGACGATGTCGCCGGCTACCCCAAGGTTGTGCTGGTCACCGGCGCGTGCCGGTTCCTGGGCGGGTATCTGACGGCCCGGCTGGCCCAGAATCCCTTGATCAACCACGTGATCGCCGTCGACGCGATCGCGCCGAGCAAGGATCTGCTGCGCAGGATGGGCCGCGCCGAGTTCGTGCGCGCCGACATCCGTAACCCGTTCATCGCCAAGGTCATCCGCAACGGCGAGGTCGACACCGTCGTGCACGCTGCCGCGGCGTCCTACGTGCCGCGCTCCGGTGGGCGTGCCACTCTCAAGGAACTCAACGTGATGGGCGCGATCCAGTTGTTCGCCGCCTGTCAGAAGGCGCCGTCGGTGCGCCGGGTGATCGTGAAGTCGACATCCGAGGTCTACGGCTCGCACCCGCACGATCCGGTCATGTTCACCGAGACCAGCACCGCGCGGCGGCCACCGGGCGAGGGCTTCGCCCGCGACAGCATCGACATCGAGGGCTACGCGCGCGGGCTGGGCCGACGCCGGCCCGACATCTCGGTCACCATCCTGCGACTGGCGAACATGATCGGCCCTGCGATGGACACCGCGCTGTCGCGCTATCTCGCGGGTCCGGTGATGCCGACGATCATCGGGCACGATGCGCGGCTGCAGCTGCTGCACGAACAGGACGCACTCGGCGCGCTGGAGCGTGCCACGATCGCGGGCGTTCCGGGCACGTTCAACATCGGCGCGGCGGGCATCATCATGATGAGTCAGGCCATCCGGCGCTCGGGCCGCGTGCCGCTGCCCGTGCCGCGGTCGGCGTTGTCCGCTGTGGATTCGCTATGGCGCGCGACTCGCTACACTGAAGTCGATCGCGAGCAGCTTGACTACCTGAGTTATGGGCGCGTCATGGACACGACGCGGATGCGCAACGAGCTTGGGTACAACCCGAAGTGGACGACGTTGGAAGCATTCGACGATTACGTCCGGGGTCGCGGGTTGACTCCGATCATCGACCCGAAATGGGTACGCTCATTGGAGAGCCGCGCCGTGTCTGTGGCGCAACGATGGGGAAGATAGGCCAGCAATCCATATCGGGTGGGGGAGAGGGAATCAACGTGGCGGGTGATTCGAAGGCCAAAGTTATTCCGCTGCACTCGAATTCGGGCCGATCAACAGCGGCCCGGCGCGCCGCCGCCGCGCGCGCGGAGAGTTCCCGTCGACATCCCTCCCTGCTCTCGGACGGCGGACCGCACGCTTCTGCCGAGCAGATCGCCGCGGTCGTCCATGAAATCGACCAGATTCGTGGCACCGGTTCGGGTGCGGCAGCCGCTGACGAGACGCCCACCGAGCTCGCCAAGCGAATCGGTGCCGCCGCGGAGTTCATCCGCAAGCGGATGATGGGCGACTACACGGTCGACGAGTTCGGGTTCGATTCTCACCTCAACGACGCAATCTTCCTGCCTTTGCTGCGCGTGCTCTTCAAGTCGTGGTTCCGGGTCGAGGTGAGCGGTATCGAGAACCTGCCCGAGACGGGCGCCGCGTTGGTGGTCGCCAACCACGCCGGGGTGCTGCCCTTCGACGGGTTGATGGCATCGGTGGCCGTCCACGACAACCACCCGACGAATCGCGATCTGCGTCTGTTGGCCGCCGACATGGTCTTCAGCATGCCGGTGGTCGGGCAGGCCGCGCGCAAGGCCGGCCACACCATGGCATGCACGTCCGACGCGCACCGACTGTTGGCCGCGGGCGAGCTGACCGCCGTTTTCCCCGAGGGCTACAAGGGTCTGGGCAAGCGCTTCAAGGACCGCTACAAGCTGCAGCGATTCGGTCGCGGCGGGTTCGTCTCGGCTGCTCTGCGGACCAGGGCGCCGATCGTGCCGTGCTCGATCGTCGGCTCGGAAGAGATCTATCCAATGGTCGCCGACGTCAAGCTGTTGGCCCGCCTGCTCGGGCTGCCGTACTTCCCGGTCACCCCGCTGTTCCCGTTGGCGGGGCCCGTCGGGTTGATACCGCTGCCCTCGAAGTGGCACATCCAGTTCGGCGAACCCATCTACACCGCCGACTACGACGAGGCGGCCGCCGACGATCCGATGGTGACGTTCGAGCTCACCGACCACGTCCGCGAAACCATCCAGCAGACGCTGTACCAGCTGTTGGCCAATAGACGAAACGCGTTCCTCGGATAGCGCCACTTCGCGAGCAGACGTAAAAACCCCCTAAAACACGTTGTTTAGGGGGTTTTCGCGTCTGCTCGCCGGGAAAGCGGCTAGCTGTCCTTAGAGCTTTGCCCAGCAATCATTTTCGCGATCGCGGCATCACGCGCGGCGGCGATCTGCGCGCTCACCTCGTCGGCCTCCGAGTCGCTCTCGGCCTCGCCCATGACGGTCACGATGCTCGTGATCACCGGCTTGCCCTCGGCATCGGTGACCTCGCCGCGGATCTCGGTGAGGATCGCGCCGTGCGACTCCATGACTGAATCCAGGTAGGAATCGAAGTACAGCTTGTCCCCGGCCAGGATGGGCCGGTGGAAGATCAGCTTCTGGTCGCGGTGCAACACTCGCTCCATGTTGATCGGCACATCGAAATGATTGAAGATCTCCAGCTGCACTCGACGGCCCGCGACGGCCAGGAAGGTCAGTGACGCGACGAGCGCGTCGTGGCCGTACTCCTTGGCGGCTTCCTCGCTGTAGTGCGCCGGGTGGTCGTCCTTGACCGCGCGCGCGAACTCACGGATCTTCTCCCGGTTGACCTCGAAGTAGTCGGGGTAGCGGTAGTGGGTTCCGATGATGTTTTCAGCGATAGCCATGGCTTCTCTTCGTTTCGTACGGGCGGCGCGAGCCTATCAGCGCGGCTCTGCCGCTCCGGCGGATCAGCGGCCCTCCTGGCGCCGCGACACGATAGCCGCCAGCGCACCGCCGACGGCGCCGAGTGCCAGCGCCGACGGCACACCGATGCGCGCGGCCTTGCGCGCCGTGCGGAAGTCCCGGATCTCCCAGCCGCGCTCCCGGGCGAGGTCGCGCAGGTCGGCGTCCGGATTGATCGCCACGGCCGTACCCACCAGCGACAGCATCGGCACGTCGTTGAAGCTGTCCGAATACGCCGTGCAGCGCCGCAGGTTCAGGCCCTCGCGGATCGCCAGCGAGCGCACTGCGTGGGCCTTGCCCGCGCCGTGCAGGATGTCGCCGACCAGCCGGCCGGTGAACACGCCGTCGACCGACTCCGCGACGGTGCCCAGCGCACCGGTCAGGCCGAGCTTCTTGGCGATGGTGGCGGCCAGCTCATAGGGCGTCGCGGTGACCAGCCACACCTGCTGACCGGCGTCGAGGTGCATCTGCGCCAGTGCGCGCGTCCCCGGCCAGATCTTGTCGGCGATGATCTGGTCGTAGATCTCCTCGCCCAACTCCATCAGCTCCGCGGTGGACCGGCCCTCGATGAATGCGAGCGCCTTGCGCTTGCCCTCGGCCACGTCGTCGCTGTTCTCCCGGCCGAGGAGTTGAAACTTGGCCTGCGCGTAGGCGAATCGGCCGAGGTCCTTGTAGGTGAAGTACTTGCGGGCGGCCAGGCCGCGCGCGAAATGGATCAGTGACGACCCGTGCACCAGCGTGTTGTCGACATCGAAGAAGGCCGCCGCGGTCAGATCGGGCGGCGGCGCGGGCGGTGTGACGGCCGCGCTCAGGTCGGTTACGGCAGCGCTCGCGCTGGCCTCGCCCGCGAGCCGCTGATCGTCGGCGTCAGCACCCGCGTGAGGCTGGATGACGTCGGAATCGGACACGAATTCAGCCTAGGTCACCGTGCGACGATACTTGCGGGATGCACAGGCGGGTTGAGTTGCTCACACGGGCGGGCTGCACGCTCTGTACCGGGGCCGCGGCACGGCTCGGCGAGCTGGCCGGCGAGCTGGGTTTCGAGCTGACGGTCACCGACGTCGACGCCGCCGCTGCCGCGGGCAATCCGGCGCTGCGGGCGGAGTTCGGCGACCGGCTGCCGGTGGTGCTGCTCGACGGCGCCGAGCACAGCTACTGGGAAGTCGATGAACCCAGGTTGCGAGCCGACCTGAGCAGCTGAACAAATTTGGTGGCCCAGCAGGTCAGCGGCTACCTTGGAGGACGTTCCTGGGGCGAGCGAAGCGACGGGGTGAGATCTGGTGGACAAGCCGTGAGCGTGCTGCTTTTCGGGGTCTCGCACCGCAGCGCGCCGGTGTCGGTCCTCGAGCAGTTGAGCACCGATGAGGCTGAACAGGCCAAGATCGTCGAGAAGGTGCTGCAGTCGTCGTTGGTGACTGAAGCCATGGTGCTGTCCACCTGCAACCGTGTCGAGGTCTACGCCGTCGTTGAGGCGTTCCACGGCGGGCTGTCGGTCATCGGGCAGGTGCTCTCCGAGCACTCCGGGATGGGCCTGCACGACCTGACGAAATACGCCTACGTGCGCTACGCCGAAGCGGCCGTCGAGCACCTGTTCGCGGTGGCCAGCGGTCTGGACTCCGCGGTCGTCGGCGAACAGCAGGTGCTTGGTCAGGTGCGACGTGCGTACGCCACCGCCGAAGCCAACAACACCGTCGGCCGCACGCTGCACGAGCTGTCGCAGCGCGCCCTGTCCGTCGGCAAGCGGGTGCACGCCGAGACGGGAATCGACGCCGCAGGTGCCTCGGTGGTGTCGGTGTCGCTCGACATGGCCGCGGCGAAGCTCGGCACCTTAACGGACCGTAGCGCGGTCGTCATCGGCGCAGGCGCGATGGGGTCGCTGGCAGCCAAGTACCTGGTCAAGGCGGGCGTCGCGCGCATCCACGTCGTCAACAGGTCGCTGCCGAGGGCCAAGCGGCTCGCCGAGAAGGTCCGTGAGCTCGGGGTGGTCGCCGAGGCGTTCCCGTTCGACCATCTGACTCCGACGCTGACCGACGCCGACGTCGTCGTGAGCTGCACCGGTGCCGTCCGTCCCGTCGTATCGCTGGCCGACGTGCACCGCGGGCTGGCGCACGGCCACGCGCCCAAACAGCTGGTGATCTGCGACCTCGGCATGCCGCGCAACGTCGACCCCGCCGTCGCCGGGCTGCCCGACGTCTACGTCGTCGACATGGACCGGATCCAGCGTGAACCGTCGGCGCGGGCCGCGGCGACCGACACCGAGGCCGCCCGCGCGATCGTCGCCACCGAGGTCGCCAACTACCTGGCCGGCCAGCGGATGGCCGAGGTCACCCCCACCGTCACCGCGTTGCGGCAGCGCGCCGCCGACGTCGTCGAGGCCGAGTTGCTGCGCCTCGACAACCGACTGCCGGGCCTTGATGCCGCGCAGCGCGACGAGGTCGCCAAGACCGTGCGGCGCGTCGTCGACAAACTGCTGCACGCCCCGACAGTGCGGGTCAAGCAGCTCGCCAGCGCGCCGGGGGGCGACAGCTACGCCGAGGCGCTGCGGGAGCTCTTCGAGCTCGACCAGCAGGCCGTCGATGCCGTCGCGGCGAGCGAATTGCCTTTGATCACAACCGATCTCGACAAGTCCGAGTAGAGCTTGACTAGACCTTCCCCCGAGTCGCTGAGCTCCTACCCCCAGGGACCCATCCGGATTGGCACTCGCGGCAGCCTGCTCGCCACCACACAGGCCGGTGTCATCAGAGACGAATTGATCTCCAGAGGGCACGCCGCCGAACTCGTCATCGTGTCGACCGAGGGCGACCGCTCCGACCAACCCGTCGCCGAGATCGGGATCGGCGTTTTCACCGCCGCCCTCCGTGAGGCCATCGACCGGGGCGAGGTGGACATGGCCGTGCACTCCTACAAGGATTTGCCGACCGCGCCCGACCCCCGCTTCAAGATCGCCGCGATACCCCCGCGCGAGGACCCCCGCGACGCTCTGGTGGCACGCGACGGACTGGTCCTGGGGGAGTTGCCAGCGGGCTCGGTCATCGGGACCTCGAGCCCGCGACGAGCCGCGCAGCTTAGTGCATTGGGTCTCGGTTTGGAAATCCGCCCCCTAAGAGGCAACCTTGATACCAGGTTGAACAGGGTTAGCAACGGTGATCTCGACGGCATCGTCGTCGCCCGGGCGGGTCTGGCCCGCATCGGACGACTGGCCGATGTCACCGAGACTCTTGAGCCGGTGCAGATGTTGCCAGCGCCAGCTCAAGGTGCGCTTGCGGTCGAGTGCCGCGCAGGCGACACCGAGCTCGCCGCGCTGCTGTCGGAATTGGACGACGCCGACACCCGCGCAGCGGTCACCGCTGAACGGGCCCTGCTCTCCGCACTGGAGGCGGGTTGTTCTGCTCCGGTGGGTGCGATCGCCGAGGTGGTCGAGTCCATCGACGAGGACGGCCGAGTCTTCGAAGAGGTGTCGCTGCGCGGCTGCGTGGCGGCGCTGGACGGATCCGACGTGATCCGCGCGTCCGGGGTCGGGACGACCGATCGGGCACGGGAGCTGGGGCTCTCGGTGGCCGACGAGTTGTTCGAACTCGGGGCGCGCGAGCTCATGGATCGCACAGAGCAGAGGTGAGTGATAGATGACAGGCCATGGGAGCGGGCGAGTCCGCAAGCCGAAGCCGGGCCGCATCACGTTCGTCGGTTCAGGCCCGGGTGACCCCGGCCTGCTGACGACGCGGGCCCGCACCGTGCTGGGCACCGCCGCCCTGGTGTTCACCGACCCCGACGTACCGGAAGCCGTGCTCGCCCTTGCGGGCTCCGAGCTGCCGCCGCCATCCGGCCCCGAACCCGCTGAGGCCCCGCAAGCCGCCACCGACGGTGACGGACCCGACGCGGCTGCGCCGGTCGAGCTGCCGACCATCTCGGGCGGCCCCGACATCCGGCCCGCACTTGGTGATCCGGCCGAGGTGGCCAAGACGCTGGTGGCCGAGGCTCGTACCGGTGTCGACGTCGTGCGACTGGTCGCGGGCGACCCGCTTTCGGTCGACGCGGTGATCGCCGAGGTGACGGCGCTGGCGAAGACGCATCTGGATTTCGAGATCGTTCCGGGTCTGCCCGACACCACGGCGGTGCCCACGTATGCGGGCCTTCCGCTCGGCTCGGCGCACACTGTCGCCGATGTCCGCGGCGAGGTCGACTGGGAGTCGCTGGCCGCGGCGCCGGGCCCGCTGATCCTGCGCGCCACCGCGTCGCATCTGCCCGACTCGGCGCGCACCCTGATCGAGCACGGGCTGGCCGACACCACACCCACCGTCGTGACCGCGAACGGCACTACGTGCCAACAGCGTTCGGTACAGACGACGCTCGCGGGCCTGCTCGACAAGGCCACACTTGCGGGTAGTGAACCGGCCGGGCCGCTGGCGGGACCGCTGGTGGTGACGATCGGTAAGACCGTCGCCAACCGGGCGAAACTGAACTGGTGGGAGAGCCGCGCACTGTACGGCTGGACCGTGCTGGTGCCGCGCACCAAGGACCAGGCCGGCGAGATGAGCGAACGGCTGGTCTCCCACGGCGCATTGCCGATCGAGGTGCCGACCATCGCCGTCGAACCGCCGCGCAGCCCCGCGCAGATGGAGCGCGCGGTCAAGGGTCTCGTCGACGGCCGGTTCCAGTGGGTGGTGTTCACCTCCACGAACGCGGTGAAGGCAGTGTGGGAGAAGTTCAACGAGTTCGGCCTCGACGCCCGCGCGTTCTCCGGAGTGAAGATCGCCTGCGTCGGTCAGGCGACCGCCGATCGGGTGCGGGCCTTCGGTATCAATCCCGAGCTCGTGCCTGCCGGGGAGCAGTCGTCGCTGGGCCTGCTCGACGAGTTCCCGCCCTACGACGACGTTTTCGATCCGGTTAACCGGGTGCTGCTGCCGCGCGCCGACATCGCCACCGAGACGTTGGCCGAGGGTCTGCGTGAGCGCGGCTGGGAGATCGAGGACGTCACCGCATACCGCACCGTGCGCGCGGCACCGCCGCCGGCGCACACCCGCGAGATGATCAAGACCGGCGGCTTCGACGCGGTGTGTTTCACCTCGAGCTCGACGGTGCGCAACCTTGTCGGCATCGCGGGCAAGCCCCATGCGCGCACGATCGTGGCATGCATCGGGCCCAAGACCGCCGAAACCGCAGCGGAATTCGGCCTGCGCGTCGACGTGCAGCCCGAGGTCGCCGCGGTGGGTCCGCTGGTCGAGGCACTTGCCGAACACGCGGCCCGGTTGCGCGCCGAGGGGGCGCTGCCGCCGCCGCGTAAGAAGAGCCGCCGCCGCTAGGAGCCGACCGTGGCCTTCCCCAGCCATCGACCCCGCCGGCTTCGGTCGACGCCTGCGCTGCGTCGCCTGGTCGCGCAGACATCGCTGGAGCCAAGGCATCTCGTGCTGCCGATGTTCGTCGCCGACGGCATTTCGGAATCGCGGCCCATCTCATCGATGCCCGGCGTCGTGCAGCACACCCGTGACTCGCTGCGCCGCGCCGCCGCCGATGCCGTCGCCGCAGGGGTCGGCGGTCTGATGCTGTTCGGCGTGCCGCGCGATGAGGACAAGGACGCCAGCGGGTCGATCGGCGTATCCGAGGACGGCATCCTCAACGTGGCGTTGCGCGACCTGGCCAAGGATCTCGGGGAAGACACCGTGCTGATGGCCGACACCTGCCTCGACGAGTTCACCGACCACGGCCACTGCGGCGTCCTGGACGCCACCGGCAGGGTCGACAACGACGCCACCAACGCCCGGTACGTCGAACTCGCTGTCGCACAGGCGGATTCGGGCGCACACGTCGTCGGCCCGAGCGGCATGATGGACGGTCAGGTCGCAGCCATCCGTGCCGGCCTCGACGCTGCCGGGCACACCGACACGGTGATCCTGGCGTACGCCGCGAAATTCGCCTCGGGCTTCTACGGCCCGTTCCGCGAGGCGGTCGCATCCAGCCTGCGCGGCGATCGCCGTACGTACCAACAGGATCCGGGCAACGCGCGCGAGGCGCTGCACGAGGTGCAACTCGACATCGACGAAGGCGCCGACATCGTGATGGTCAAGCCCGCGATGGCGTATCTCGATCTGGTGCGCGCGGCCGCCGACATCTCGCCGGTGCCCGTCGCGGCCTATCAGGTCTCCGGTGAGTACGCGATGATCAGCGCCGCGGCCGCCAACGGCTGGATCGATCTGCAGACCGTGGCGCTGGAGACGCTGACCGGAATCCGGCGTGCGGGTGCCGACATCGTGTTGACGTACTGGGCGGCCGACGTCGCCGGCTGGCTGGCGTGACGGCACCGGTCGAACCCGCCACCCGGCCGGTGGACGTCGACACCGGGTTCTGGCTGTGGGTGGCGTCGCTACCGCTACTGGTCATCGGGCAGATCGTCGATATGTTCACCAGCCCAGCCAGGCAGCTGCCGGGTCCGGTCCTCGCGATCTCAGTGCTCTTCGTGGTGATCCTGACGGCGGTCGTGCTGACCTTCCAGATTCTGATGCGTCACGGCTATCGCTGGGCCCGCACGCTGCTCACCGGCGGTGGCGTCGCGACGATCGTGTACGTCGCGAGCAACCTGTTCACCGTTGAGCGACCCACCGCGGCGGCGCTGACCTACGCGATCACCGGCATCCTCGGAGCGGTGCTGATCGCCGGCGGAGTGTTCCTGCTGCACCGCAAAGACGCCCACGAATACTTCACGCGCTGAGACGCTAGGCTGACCCGACCATGACAGCTCCCCAGGCACGACCGCGCGTCGTCACCGCCGGATTCTTGTGTTGGGCGGCAGCCGCGGTGATGTTGGTGGCGTTCGGGCTGCTGCTCGCGTTCGCGCCCGACGGACTGCCCACGCTGTTCCGCGGCCTGGGGGGATTGTTCGCCGCGTCGGGCCTCGCGCTGGGCTTTCTGGCCGGCCGGGCCCGCGTCGGGCATGCACAGTTTCGGCGCGCGGGGATCGCGCTCGCGCTGGCGATCGTGGTGGTGCTCGCCCTCTTCGCGGTCTTCAGCCGCGGTCCGATCTGGCTGCTGGTGATGATTCTGACTATGGTCGGTGCCGTCCTGATGATGCGGCCGTCCGCGCAGGAGTGGTTCGACCAAGAGGAAACCCAGTGACGGAAACCAGTACGCCGCGGCAGGTCCTGTTCTACGAGCAAGGGGCCAGCTGGTGGTGGCTCCTGGCCGGTCCCGGCGCGGGAATCGCGATGGCGTTGATCCAGCTGTCGGCCGGGTACGGCATCCAGTGGCTGGTGCCGGGGATCTTCTTCGTTCTCGTCACGGGGTTTCTGGCGATCCAGGTCAAGGCGGCCCGGATCCACACCTCGGTCGAGCTGACGCCCGACCAGCTGCGCCAAGGCGAGGAACGGCTCAGCATCGACGAAATCGTGCGCATCTATCCCGAGCCCAGTGGTCCAGAACCGCCGAAATGGCAGTCGTCGCGCGCACTCGGTGAGCTCACGGGGGTGCCGCGCGGACGCAAGGGCATCGGCCTGAAGCTGACCAACGACCGCAGCGCCCAGGCGTGGGCGCGTAAGCACCAGCGGCTGCGTACCGAGCTCACCCGCCTCGTCGAGGAGCGCATTCCGCCGGAGTCGGCTTCGTGAGAGCCCGCCCTGGCGGAATCGTTCAACTGGCGCTCGCGTTCGCGGCGACGGTCGGTTCCGTGCTGAGCTGGATGGCCTCGATGTCGACGGTGCAGGTGCCGCCGATCATCGAGGGCGAGCCGTTCACCACGTCGCTCGTCTACAGTCCGCCGCTGCTGACGCTGTCGCTTCTTTTGGCCACGGTGGCAGGCGTGTTGGCGGTACTGGGTGTGACGCGGCTGCGGCGGGGCTGACACCCGCGATCAGGCCAGCTTTTCCAGCTCGTCGAGGGTTTCGCCGGTGTACACCGCGAGCCGTTGCAGGTGTGGCAGGGCGTCGCGGCATCCGATGAACCCGAAGTTCAGCATGTCGGCGTAGCTGTGCAGCGTGACGTTGAGAGCCATGCCGTGCATCGGGATGGACACCGGATACGTGGCCTCCAGCCGGCTGCCGTTGAGGTACAGCGTCTCCTTGGGGCCGGGGACGTTGCTGACGCACAGGTTGAAGGTGAACGGCACCGGCGGGGTGATGCCGGTCATCGCGCTGGTCACCTGCAACGCCGACGGCGCCATCAGTGCCGCGCTGTAGGCAAGCGCCTCGGTCTGCGACATGTTCTGCAGCTGCGCCTTCGTCACCTTCGTCGCGGTGGTGATCGACTGCAGCCGCTCGACCGGGTCGGCGATGTCGGTGCCCATGCTGACCAGGATCGTGCCGACGGCATTGCCGCCGCCGACGTCGTCCTTGGGACGAATGTTGACCGGAAGGAAGGCGATCAGCGGCTTCTCGGGCAGTTGGCCGAGCTCGGAGAGGAACGCGCGAAGGCCGCCACCGATGATGGCCAGGGCGACGTCGTTGACGGTGGCGCCGTGCTTGATGCCGATCGTCTTCAGACGCTCGAGGGGGTACACCTGCGTGGCGAATCGGCGATTGCGGCTGATATGGCCGTTGAGGATCGAATGCGGGGCCTGCAATGAAGTGGCGATCTGCCCGTACTCGTCGTCACCGCGAATCTGTGTGTTGTACAACGCCATTCCGACGTTGAGCAGCGACCGGGTGCTGCCGACGGCCGCACCGAGCAGGCTGGTCAATGGATTGCGCGACGGGCCCGGCTCGCTGCTGCGCGGCCGCGAGGGCGGCGAGACGTTGAAGAACAGCGGCTGCCCGCGAAGCGACGGGTCGGTCGTCATGCTGCGCTGCAAGATCTTCGTTCCGGTGTAGCCGTCGACCAGTGAGTGGTGGATCTTCATGTAGATCGCGAAGCGGCCACCCTCGAGGCCCTCGATGAAGTGCAGTTCCCATGGCGGGCGGGTGAAGTCGATCGGATGGCTGTGCAACCGCGAGACCAGGATGCCCAACTCGCGTTCGTCGCCCGGACTCGCGAGCGCCGACCGGCGGACGTGGTAGTCGATGTCGAACTTGTCGTCGACCACCCACGCCTGGTCCGGCCGGTACAGCATCCGCGGGTGGGCCAGCTTGCGATTCCACGGCGTCACCACTTCGAGGTCGCGGGTGTCCTCGAACATCTGGCGCAGATAGTTCGGTGGCGCATCGGGAGGAGGCGTGAACGGCATCAGCGCCGCGACGTGCATCATCGAACTCGGGGTTTCGCCGTATAGGAAGAGCATGTCCTGCGGGCTGAGACGTTTGCGGGTGCCACTCACCCTGTCGAGGGTAGGCGGCGCAGCGCAGCACCGAAGCGTCATCGAGAACGTGGTTTCCGCAGCCGTCGTTTCACTTCGCGCGTGAGCCCCCTCACAAGAGGTTGGTACAAAGTGCGAAATTTGTAACACTGTTGCACATGACTGACTTGGCGGAGAACGCCGAACAGACGCTCGATGCTCTGCCGCTGGGCCCGCAATCGCTGGTCTGGCGGTATTTCGGGGACAACCGCATGTACCTGATCGGTCCGCGGCCGGCCGTGCTGCAGAACATGCTCGCCGAGCTCGGCCAGGGGGTGCTGGACCATTCGGTGTTCTTCGCCGACACCGCGGCACGGGTCAAGCGGTCACTGCCGCCGATCTTCATGACGGTCTACGGCGCCGACGACGACAACGAGGGCACCCGGGTCCGTGACTTCCACACGAGCATCAAGGGCGAGATGCCCGACGGGTCGCGCTATCACGCCCTGGATCCCGACACGTACTTCTGGGCCCACGCGACGTTCGTCGACCAGGTGCTCTACTTCGCCGATACCTTCGTCAAGCGGCTGACCCGCGAGGAGAAGGAACAGATCTACCTCGAGTCGAAGACCTGGTATCGCCGCTACGGGGTCAGTGAGCGGCCGATGCCCGCCGACTACGACGAGTTCGAGCGCTACTGGAACCGGATGATCGACGAGATCGTCGTCGCGCATCCGACCGCGAAGTACGGCGTCGGCTATGTCACCAAGGGTTTCCCGTGCCCCAAGGGAATTCCGCCTCTCGCGTGGCGCATGATCGCGCCGGTGTTCAACCCGGTTGCGGCCTTCCTGACCACCGGGGGAATGCCGCCGCGGACCCGCGACCTGCTCGGTCTGCCGTGGAGCGAGCGCCAAGAGCGTCGATATCAGCGCTTCGCCGCGTTCTGGCGTTCCCGGCCGGTGAACTGGGTGTGGGATCATCTGCCAATGCGGTTGCGCTACAACGGCTTCGCTCAGACCGGTTATGCGAGGGGCTGACCCCACGACCGTGCCTGATTCGTCGTCCACGACGGAAGCCATCCTCGACGCCGCCATCGTCGAGTTCGAACAACACGGGTTCCGCCGGGTTGCGCTCGACGACGTCGCACGCCGCGCAAAAATCAGCCGCACGACCATCTACCGGCGCTTCCGCAACAAGGACGAGCTTGTCTCCGCCGTCATCGAACGTGAGAACGCGACGCTGTTCGCCGACATCGCCAACGAGCTGAAAAAGGCTGGTCCGCAGTCGAATTACTACGTCGAAGCATTCACCCTCGCGATCTTGAAGTTCCGCAGGCATCGGGTGCTGGACCGGATGATCAGGGACGAGCCCGCGCTGGTCCTCGATCTGTTGGGGGCGCACTACGGCGCGGCGATCGTCCGGATGGCCGAGGCGTTGCGCGTCATCTTCCCGGCCGGTTTCGCCGAGCGGATCGGCGAGCAGACGGTCAACGAGTTCGCCGACACGATCCTGCGCTACGCGGCAATGGTGCTGCTGCTGCCCGCCGCGCAACCCCTGGAGACCGCGGACGACATCCGCGCTTTCGCCACTCGGCACTTCCTGCCAAGCCTGCCGGTCGCACTTCGGTCGGTGTTAGCTGGTTAGCAAAGCTCTGTTTGGTGGATCACATCAGGGGTTAGTCCCTAGGTATGAGCACCGAACCACAGCAGGTCACAGACGAGCTGCAGAGCACACAGGAGCAGCGCGACGCCGAGCCGCAAACCGACGAACACCACAACGTCGTCGATGCTCCCGATCCACCGGAACCCACCGAGAAGCCGGAGATCACCGACGAGCACCGGGACAAAGCCAAGGAAATGCGCAAGGACTACGAGGAGGACCGTCCCACCGTCACCATGCCGGGCACCGACGGCGCAGTATCGGGCACCGCGGTCAACGACTGGATCGACGACGACGGCAATCCGAAGTTCAGCGAGCAGAGCGAGAAGGGCAAGCCGTAAGGCCGCGTAGAGTTCCGGCGTGACCTCTCTCGAGCAGATTGCGCCGGCCTTCATCGAGATGGCCCATTCGATCGTGTGGGCGTCGGCCGCCACCGTCGATGCCAACGGTCATCCGCGTAGCCGCGTCCTGCACCCCATCTGGGAGTGGGACGGGACGGACCTGTTCGGGTGGATCGCGACGGTGCCCAGCCCGGTGAAGAAGGCCCACCTCGCCGTGCACCCGCAGATGTCGTTGAACTACTGGGCGCCCACCCATGACACGTGCAGCGCCGAATGCCTGGTCGAGTGGTACCTCGACGACGAGACCCGCACTGCGGTCTGGGACAAATTCGCCACAGCCCCTGCGCCGGTCGGCTACGACCCGCGAATCATTCCGCACTGGGTCGACGGACCGACCTCCGACGATTTCGCCGTGCTGCGCCTCGCCCCGTATCGGCTGCGGGCGATGGCCGGAACGGTCATGACGAAGGGTGAAGGTGCGCCCCTCACTTGGTCCTCAGGCTCTGAGTGATGAACGAAATATGACGACGAGCCTCGACGTCAGTGCCTTGCCGTTGGCGCCGAAGAACCCGCTGCCGATCAGGGAATTGGTGAAGCTGGTACGCCGGCTCGACACCGGGCAGGAAGTCATCCGCGACGCCGGCGGGCCGATCACCAGGATCCAACTCGGACCGAAGAAGCTGATGCCACCGATCGTCGCGGTGTTCTCGCCGGAGGCGATGCGTGACGTGTTGGGACGCGGCGACGCGTCCTCTGATCGCTGCGTTGTCCACGACGAGGTGCGGAACATGGCTGGCGACAGTCTGTTCGTCCTGCCCAACGAACAGTGGCGCCCCCGCAGGAGGGCGTTACAGCCGGTGTTCACCAAGCAGAACGTCAAGAACTTTGGTGGCCACATGTCCAGGGCGGCACAGCAATTCGTCGACAGCCGACCGGATGGCGGAGACGTGGATCTCGACGTCGAGTGCCGCCGCGTCGCCATGCAGTCGCTCGGCCGTTCGGTGCTGGGCATCGATCTCAACGAACGTGCAGACACGATCGCATCCTGCATGCACGTCGCGTCCTCGTACACCGCCGACCGCGCGCTGCGGCCGGTGCGCGCACCGCGATGGATGCCGACGCCCGCGCGCCGGCGGGCTCGTGCGGCGGTCGCTGGAATGCGCAAGATCACCGACGAGATGGTGCGTGCCAGCAGAGCGGACCCGACGCGGGACGCGCCGCTGGTGCAGGCACTGCTTGCGGCCAGGGACCCGGAGACCGGGCTGCCGATCTCCGACGAGGACATCTCGAACGACCTGCTCATCTTCATGCTCGCCGGTCACGACACCACCGCGACGGCGCTCACGTACTCGCTCTGGGTGCTGGGACACCACCCCGACATTCAAGATCGCGTGGCCGCCGAGGCGGCCGCGATCGGTGATCGGGAGCTGACGCCCGACGATGTGCCCAGACTCGGATACACCGTGCAGGTGCTGCACGAGGCGTTGCGCCTGTGCCCGCCCGCTGCCGGCGTGGGGCGGTTGGTGACGCGCGACATCGCGGTGGCCGGCTATCGCATTGAGGCGGGCACGTTGGTGGCTGTGGGAATCTATGCGCTGCACCATGATCCGACGCTCTGGCCCAATCCCATGGAGTTCGACCCCGACCGGTTCAGTGAGGAGAACGTCAAGGCGCGGGACCGCTGGCAGTTCCTCCCGTTCCTCGGTGGCGGGCGGCCGTGCATCGGCGAACACTTTGCGCGGTTGGAGACGACGCTGGCACTGGCGACCATCGTCCGAGCGCTGAAAGTCCGCTCGGTGGACGGCGACTTCCTCACCGAGGTGCCGTTCACCACGGTGGCCAAGGGGCCCATCCGAGCGCGCGTCGACGTGCGGCGCTGACCGGCTACACCCGCGTGAGCAACACCGCCTGCTCGAACGGCAGAAACGCGAAGAGTGGCCGCCAACGGCCGGCGACAACGGGCGCCGCCTGTGCCTTGGGCATCACCACCGGGTCGCGCAGCTGAAAGGTTTTGCCGTATCGCTTCATTCGACCGCCGCCGGCGGCCGTTATGTTCTTCAACCAGTCACGGTTCGGACCGTAGGTCAGCAGGATGGCCACGCCGTCTTGGGTGGGAAACACCGTCAGCGGGGTGCGGTACGGCTTGCCCGATTTCCGACCGGTGTGCTCGAGAATGCCCATCGTCGGCGCCCAGCCGGCCCAGAGCCGCTGGATCGGGTTGGTGACATGGCGATTGAACCGCGCCAGCCATTGCGGCAGTTGCATTGCACCAGTCAAACACTCGAGGGCTCCTTCGACCAGAGCGCTAATTGGGATCGGTAGCCGTCCCAACTCCGTCCAATTGGTCTGCGACGCCATGGGGTGGCGCACGACTACGGCATTTGCGGGGACTGAGATGGGAAACGCGAAATACATCGGCAGGGTGGGGGCGCTCGCGGTGGCGCTGGGTATCGGGACGGCGGTCGTCGCGTTGCCCTGGGTCGCGGTCGCTGATCCTTTGTCGGACTCGTCTTCGTCTGATTCGTCCTCGTCGTCCGATTCATCAGGTGATTCGGGGTCGGACGCGTCGGGGTCGTCGAGCTCGCCAGGTGCGTCGTCCGCATCGGAGTCGTCGTCGGCACCGGATTCGTCGTCGTCGAAGGAGCCGTCCTCGAAGGACTCTTCGAGCGCAGGGTCCACATCGACGAACGACGAGAAACCGACGACGTCGGTGAGTGCCTCAGGTGGCGCCAACACGAGAGTCGGTTCGTCCAAAGACGCTGACCAGGATAAGGACTCGGACAAGAAGTCCGAAAGCAGCGACAAGAAATCGGACGACCCGGACGAGAAGTCGGACGCCGCATCCACCGACGCGGCCAGCCCCGCCAGTGAGGAGCCCGCCAACGACGAGCCGGCGACTGCGGAGCCTGCGTACGAGGAGCCCGTCGTAAGCGAGGAAGTCGTCGTCGACGTCGAGATTCCCACCACGCCGGAGCCGGTCGGATCGGAGCACACACCCGGCACGACGGTCAGCGAACGCGTCGGCGCTGAGGGGCCGGACAACGACAGCCGCCCCGCAGTACAACCGTCAAACGAGTCACCGGCGCACAGCGAGCCCGCCCCCGACGCCAAACTCGACGTCCCTGATGTCGCCATCCCCGGAGATCCCGCGGTGCGCGAAGCCGAATCGGCTGCGATCGTGCCGGAAGTGGTGATCCGGACGGAGCCGGTCACGATGCCGGTGAGCGTCACCGAGCCGGTCGAGGTGGCCGCGGCCGCTGCCGTCGACGAGGTGCCCGACCTGATGGCGGGAGTGTTGGCGTGGGTGGGGTTGGGTCCGGTGTCGGCGGATGCGCCCGCGTTGCCTCCGGTGGAGGCCCCTGCGTTGTGGGGACTGCTGGAGTTCGCGCGCCGCCAGGAGCAGCAGACGCTGTCCAACAGGGCGCCGACCGTCGCTTACGACCCGAAAGAGAATGTCCAGTTGGCCGACGGGACGATCGTCGGCGATTTGCGCGCGATCGATCCCGACGGCGATGCGTTGACATACACCGTCACCCAACAACCTGACTATGGCACCGTCGTGGTCCACCGTGACGGCACCTTCACCTACACCCCCGACGCCGATGCCGTATCCGCTCGCCCTGAACTCGACACGTTCACCATCGACATCAGCGATGGCCTCGCCAAGCGGGGGCAGGGCCCCGATGTGTCCGTCACGGTCACACTGAACAAGCCACCGCAGCTGTTCGACCCGGTGACCGTCGGTGGCGATATCGATCCCCACCCAGACGTCAAAGTGACGCCCCACGTCGTCGACACCATCGACGTCGGCGATACGCCGTTCGGGGTGGCGGTCAGCCCCGACAGCAACACCGTGTACGTGACCAATTCAGAGGATGACACCGTCTCAGTGATCGACGCGGCCACCAACACCGTCACCGCCACGATCGGCGTGGGCGACCAGCCGTTGGGCATCGTGGTCACCCCCGACGGGGCCACGGTCTATGTTGCAAACGCATCCGGCGAAACCGTCTCGGTGATCGACACCGCCTCGAACACGGTCACCGCCACCGTCGACATCGGCGCCAGCGCGGTCCAGATGGCGGTCAGCGCCGACGGCACGCGCGTCTATGTGTCCAACGCGTCAGAGGATTCGGTCACTGTGATCGACACCGCAACCAACACCGTGGTGGCCACCTTCATCACCGGTGACAATCCCGCAGGCCTGGCAGTCAGTTCGGACGGTTCCACCCTCTATGTCGCCAACAATTTTGTCGGCACCGTGTCTGTGATCGACACCGTCACGGGCAGCACCATCGACGTGATCGATGTGGGCGATGTCCCGATTTCATTGGCGCTCAGCCCCGATGGCACCCGGCTGTACGTAACCGACGACGAACTCCCTGGAGACACGGTGTCGGTGATCGATACCGCGACCAACGAGGTCATTGCCGTCATCGAGGGCGCAAACAATCCTATGGGCCTGGCTTTCTCCCCCGACGGGACCTACCTCTATGTCGCTGGTTTCAACACTGACCTCGGGATCAATGAAGTGGCGGTCGTCAACACCTCGACCAACACGATCGTCGCCACCGTCGATGTCGGGGACGGCGCGTGGATGGTGGTGATGGCCCCCGATGGTGACCACCTCTACGTCGTCAATCACTTGGACGGCACTGTCTCGGTGATAGCGCTGTAAACGGCCGTGATGACCTCCACAATGGGACTCAGCCGCGCCAGCGGGCCACGGACGGAAGGATCCGTCATGAGGCGAACCCTCGTTACCGGATTGACAACGGCGGTAACGATGTTCGGTGGATTCGGGCTGGCGGCCGGAACGGCGCACGCGGATAACCAAGGCCCATCTCAATGGTGCCCGGGCCAGGACATGGTGCCTCTAGTGAGGTTGCGATGAACGAAGACGATCCTGAGCGCCGCATCGCGGAGCTGGAACGCCGGTTGGCCGAGGGGAAACCAGTCGCGGCACCCGAGCCCACCGCCGCTGCTTTCCCGGAGGCCTCCCGCAGCCAGGGTGCCTACCACCGCGACGAGGTCGACGCGTTCGTCCAACGGGTCGAGGTGACGTTGCGCGATCCGGCGGCGCCGGGCGCTCTCACTCGCGCGGATATCGACAACGTGACATTCTCCAAGCCGCCGGTCGGCAGCTTCGGTTACCGCGAAGGCGAGGTCGACCTGTATCTGGATCGGGTGAAACTCGAACTGGCCCGCCGTTTACAGAGCGAGAACCTTCAGGCACCGGTCCGCTACCTGCTCTATCCGTATGGCACCTGGGACCAACAGACGCCCCGCCGTGCAATCGACGTGTGCGGGGATGCGATCCGGGTGATCGACCTCAAGACCAATGAGCTCATCGGCTCGGGACTGTTCGGCGAGCTGACGGCGACCCGAGCGCACTACGGGGGCCTCCCGGTGTTGGTGCTGGACGGCCCTGGCCTGGAAAGCATGGCCATCACACCGCACCCGGCATTTAGCGTCTGGCGCGCGCGACCAAAGGCGAAGAAGCCGGCTTTCCTCCTGTTCGAGGAGGACTGGCTCACGCTTGTCGAGAGATTCGGACTGGCCTCTGAACTGGCAGACGAGGAAGTGGCGCAGAACATCGGCGAACACCTGTCCCGTTTCTTCGGCGAGGGGGACTCCCGATCTACGACCTGGCGAACGTTCGTGATGGTCGCAGTCCTGGTCGGCGTGCCCTCGATCATCTACTTGATCCCCATCGGCCTGCTGATCAGCGGCATCAGCCTGGTCCTGGCAGTTCTGTTCTGGCGGTTCAAGTGGAAAATCTGATGCGCACGGCCTGACGGCTCCTACACCCTGTAGTTGACGCATCGGACCCGGCTGGGAGACTGGTGGCCATGCGTAGCGCCTCATCGACGACGTCGGCGTCTGCCGCGCTGTTCGCCGACGCGTGCTCCGTCATCCCCGGCGGGGTGAACTCGCCGGTCCGCGCCTTCAACGCGGTCGGTGGCACCCCGCGCTTCATCACGTCCGCCAGCGGTTACCGGCTCACCGACGCCGACGGCAACACCTACGTCGACCTGGTGTGTTCGTGGGGGCCGATGATCCTCGGGCACGCGCACCCTGCCGTCGTCGACGCGGTCCAACGCGTCGCTTCGGACGGCCTGTCCTTCGGCGCCCCGACCCCGTCGGAGACCGAACTCGCCAAGGAGATCATCGGCCGGGTCGCTCCCGTCGATCGGATCCGCTTGGTGAACTCCGGCACCGAGGCCACCATGAGCGCGATCCGGCTGGCGCGCGGATACACCGGCCGCGCCAAGATCATCAAGTTCTCCGGCTGCTACCACGGGCACAGCGATGCCCTTTTGGCCGACGCGGGTTCCGGCGTCGCGACCCTCGGTCTGCCGTCGTCGCCGGGTGTCACCGGCGCCGCCGCGGCCGACACGATCGTCCTGCCCTACAACAACATCGCCGCGGTCGAAGAGGTGTTCGCCCGGTTCGGCGACGAGATCGCCTGCGTCATCACCGAGGCCAGCCCCGGCAACATGGGCTGCGTCCCGCCGCTGCCCGGGTTCAATGCGGCCCTGCGCCGCATCACGGAAGAGCACGGCGCGTTGCTAATCTCCGACGAGGTGATGACGGGGTTCCGGGTCAGCCGATCAGGTTGGTACGGAATCGATCCCGTGGACGCCGATCTGTTCACCTTCGGCAAGGTGATGAGCGGCGGCCTGCCTGCTGCGGCGTTCGGCGGGCGTCTCGAGGTGATGGAGCGGCTCGCCCCGCTCGGCCCCGTTTATCAGGCGGGCACGCTGTCCGGCAACCCCGTCGCGATGGCCGCGGGGTTGGCGACCCTGCGCGCGGCCGACGACAGCGTCTACGCCGCACTGGATGCCAGCGCCGACCGCCTCGACGCGCTACTGACCGGTGCGCTGACGGAAGCCGGTGTGGCGCACCGGGTTCAGCGGGCAGGCAACATGCTCAGCGTGTTCTTCACCGACGAGCCGGTCACCGACTTCGCATCGGCGCGGGCCTCCGAGACGTGGCGCTTCCCCGCCTTCTTCCACGCCCTGCTGGAGGCGGGAATCTACCCGCCGCCAAGCGCTTTCGAGGCGTGGTTCGTGTCCTCGGTTCTGGATGACGACGCATTCGACCGCATCGCCGACGCCCTTCCTGGCGCCGCGCGTGCCGCCGCGGAAGCGACCCCGCAGGCATGACCGAGAAAACGATTGTCCACGTGATGCGTCACGGTGAGGTGTACAACCCCGAGAAGATCCTGTACGGCCGCCTGCCCGACTACCACCTGTCGGAGCGCGGCCAGGCCCAGGCGCAGGCGGTCGCGCACTGGCTGGCCGAACGCGATATCGCCTACGTCGTCGCGTCCCCGCTGGAGCGCGCCCAGGAGACCGCGGCGCCGATCGCAGCGCTGCGCGACCTGCCCATCGACACCGACGACGACCTGATCGAATCGACGAATATCTTTCAGGGCCAACGGGTATCGCCGGGCGACGGTGCGCTGCGCGATCCGCGCAACTGGTGGCACCTGCGCAACCCGCGGCAGCCGTCATGGGGCGAGCCGTACACGGAGATCGCCGCGCGGATGATGGCGGCGCTGGAACGGGCCCGGGTCAAGGCGGCCGGACATGAGGCGGTGTGCATCAGCCACCAGCTGCCGGTCGAAACCCTGCGCCGCGCCATGACGAAGAAGAACCTGCATCACTTCCCGACCCGGCGGCTGTGCAACCTGGCCTCGGTGACGTCCTTCTATTTCCACGACGACCGCTTCGTCGGCTGGGGATATTCGGAGCTGGCCGGGCAGTGAAGCTGTTGGTGGCCATCCTGGCGAGTGCGGCGTGCGTCGCGCTCGCCGGATGCTCCACCGGCTCCGACGCCGTAGCCCAGGGCGGCAACTTCGAGTTCGTCGCCCCCGGCGGTAAGACCGACATCTTCTACGATCCGCCGCAGAGTCGCGGACGCCCGGGCCCGCTGTCCGGACCCGACTTGATGGACCCCGAGAAGACGATCTCGCTCGACGACTTCGCGGGCAAGGTCGTCGTGGTCAACGTCTGGGGTCAGTGGTGCGGTCCGTGCCGTACCGAGATCACCCAGTTGCAGAAGGTGTACGACGCGACACGCGACAAAGGCGTCGCCTTCCTCGGTATCGACGTGCGCGACAACAACCGTGAGGCCGCAACGGATTTCATCGTCGACCGCAAGATCACGTTCCCCTCGATCTACGACCCGCCGATGCGGACCATGATCGCGTTCGGCGGCCGGTACCCCACCACCGTCATCCCGTCCACGGTGATACTCGACCGTGAGCATCGCGTCGCCGCGGTCTTCCTGCGCGAACTGCTCGCCGAAGACCTGCAGCCGGTGGTGGAACGTCTGGCCGCCGAGCCCGAACCCGGCAAGGGCGGCACGTGACCCTCGACCGGATCGACGAGCTGGTGGCCGGCGGTCCCGTCGTACTGGCGTTCCTCGTCAGCGTTCTCGCCGGGCTCGTGTCCTTCGCCTCTCCCTGCGTGGTGCCGTTGGTGCCGGGCTATCTGTCGTACCTCGCCGCGGTGGTCGGCGTGGAAGACGCACCGGTATCCGCGACGGCGTCGGTGCCGACGAAATCGGCGCGGCTTCGGGTGGCGGGAGCCGCATCGCTGTTCGTCGCTGGGTTTACCGCGGTGTTCGTGCTCGGCACCGTCGCGGTGCTCGGAATGACGACGGCAATGATCACCAATCAGCTTCTGCTGCAACGCATCGGCGGCGTGATCACCATCGTGATGGGGTTGGTGTTCGTCGGGTTCATCCCCGTGCTGCAGCGCGACGCCCGGTTCGCGCCGCGTCAGCTGTCGACGCTCGCAGGCGCTCCGCTGCTCGGCGCGGTGTTCGCGCTCGGCTGGACTCCGTGCCTGGGCCCGACGCTGACCGGCGTGATCGCCGTGGCCTCGGCGACCGAGGGCGCCAACGTGCTGCGCGGGGTGGCGCTGGTGATCGCGTACTGCCTCGGTTTGGGAATCCCGTTCGTGCTGTTGGCATTCGGCTCGGCACGGGCCGTGCAGGGGCTGGCCTGGCTGCGCGCGCACGCCCGCGCCATCCAGATCTTTGGCGGCATCCTGCTCATCCTCGTCGGCGCTGCATTGGTCACCGGAGTGTGGAACGACTTCGTGTCCTGGGTGCGCGACGCATTCGTCAGCGATGTGACGTTGCCGATATGAGCACCACCGACGCGCGAGAAGACGGGAAAGCCCCTAAAAAGGGCGCATTTAAGGGGTTTTCACGTTCCCCAGCTGGCGCGTGGGCCCAGCTTTCGCTGGTACGGAACACGTGGCGCACGCTGACGTCCATGGGCACCGCATTGGTGCTGCTGTTCCTGCTCGCCCTCGGCGCCGTCCCCGGCGCGCTGCTGCCGCAGCGCAGCCTCAACGAGGCGAAGGTCGAGCAGTACATCGTCGAACATCCGACGATCGGCCCGTGGCTGGACCGGCTGCAGGCGTTCGACGTGTTCTCCAGCTTCTGGTTCACCGCGATCTATGTGCTGCTGTTCATCTCACTGGTGGGCTGCCTGACCCCGCGAATGATCGACCACGTCCGCAGCATGCGCGCGGTGCCCGTGCTTGCCCCTCGAAACTTCACCCGGCTGCCCAAGAACCAGACAGTCGAGCTTGCCGGCGAGCCGCAGGCGCTTGCCGCGACGATGACCGACCGGTTGCGGGGTTGGCGCACGGTGACCCGCCAGCAGGACGGCGCGACCGAGATCTCCGCGGAGAAGGGCTATCTGCGCGAGTTCGGCAACATCGTCTTCCACTTCTCGCTGCTCGGTCTGCTCGTCGCGGTCGCCGCGGGGAAGATGTTCGGCTACGAGGGCAACGTCATCGTCGTCGCCGACGGCGGTCCCGGCTTCTGCTCGGCATCACCGGCGGCTTTCGACTCGTTCCGGGCGGGCAACACGGTCGACGGCACCTCACTGCATCCGATCTGCCTGCGGGTCAACGACTTCCAGGCCGGCTACCTGCCGACCGGACAGGCCACCTCGTTCGCCGCCGACATCGAGTACCAGGCCGGGGCGGACCTGACTTCGGGCACATGGCAGCCCTACCGGCTCGAGGTCAACCACCCGCTGCGGATCGGCGGCGACCGCATCTACCTCCAGGGCCACGGCTACGCCCCGACCTTCACCGTCACCTTTCCCGACGGCCAGACCCGCACGCAGACGCTGCAGTGGCGGCCCGACGACCAGATCACCATGCTGTCCTCGGGCGCGATGCGCTTCGATCCGCCCGCGGGCACCTATCCCGATGCCGACGAGCGTCGCAAGAACCAGATCGCCATCCAGGGCCTGTTCGCGCCCACCGAGCAGCTTCACGGCACGCTGCTGTCGTCCAGCTTCCCCGCGCTCAACGACCCGGCCGTCGCCATCGACATCTACAAGGGCGACGGCGGCCTGGACTCCGGCCGGCCGCAGTCGCTGTTCAACCTCGACCCCCGCCTCATCGAGCAGGGCAGGCTGACGAAGAAGGCCAGGGTCAACCTCGGCGAAGGCGAGTCCACCCGTCTCGACGACGGCACCATCGTGCGATTCGACGGCGCGGTGCCGTTCATCAACATGCAGGTGTCGCACGACCCCGCCCAGATCTGGGTGCTGGTGTTCGCAATGACGATGATGGCCGGGCTGCTGGTGTCCCTGGTGGTGCGCCGACGCCGGATCTGGATTCGAATCACTCCTGCCGGCCCGGGTACCGTGAGCGTCGAGCTGGGCGGGCTGGCCCGTACGGACAACTCCGGCTGGGGCGACGAGTTCGAGCGGTTGACCGAGCGCCTCTTGGCAGGGGCCGGCGATGCGCAGCGAGAGGAACGTGACATGAACCACCAAGCGAGCAGCTCATGAACCACAACATCGACATCGGGCTGGCCCGGTACTCGGACTGGGCCTTCACCTCATCGGTGGTGATCCTCGTCGGCGCCCTGCTGCTGCTCGCGGTCGAGCTGGCCTACAGCCGAAGCCGCAAGGTCATCGAGCGCGAGGTCGTGGGCGCCGGTGTACGCCCAGGCGGCGGCCCCGGCATCGTGGCCGACGCACCCCGGCGCAGTGTCGACGAGCGGATCGGCGGTGCCGGGCTGGCGCTGACCTATCTCGGGATCGGTCTGCTGTTCGTCTGCATCGTGCTGCGCGGCCTGGCCACCTCGCGGGTGCCGTGGGGCAACATGTACGAGTTCATCAACTTGACGTGCTTCTCCGGCCTGGTGGCCGCTGCCGTGGTGCTTCGCCGCCCCCATCTGCGTGCGCTGTGGGTGTTCGTGCTCGCCCCGGTCCTGGTCCTGCTGACGGTGTCCGGCAAGTGGCTGTACACGCATGCCGCGCCCGTCATGCCCGCGCTGCAGTCCTACTGGCTGCCGATCCACGTGTCCGTGGTCAGCCTCGGTTCCGGCGTCTTCCTGGTCGCCGGCGTCGCCAGCATCTTGTTTCTGCTGAAGATGTCGCCACTGGGGGAGCCGGGCCGAGAGGGAGTGGTCGCCCGCATCGTGCAGCGACTGCTGGATGCGCAGACCCTGGACCGCATCGCCTATCGCACGACGATCTTCGCGTTCCCGGTGTTCGGTTTCGGCGTCATCTTCGGCGCGATCTGGGCCGAGGAGGCTTGGGGCCGGTACTGGGGCTGGGACCCCAAAGAGACGGTGTCGTTCATCGCCTGGGTGATCTACGCCGCCTACCTGCACGCCCGGTCGACGGCGGGCTGGCGCGACCGTAAGGCCGCCTGGATCAACGTCGCGGGCTTCGTCGCCATGGTGTTCAACCTGTTCTTCATCAACCTCGTCACCGTCGGCCTGCACTCGTACGCGGGGGTGGGCACCTAGGCGTGGACCCCGACGTCGTCGCATCGAAAACCTCTTCTGGCCCAACCGGATTCCGCGACCAGAACCGCTTCAAAGACCCTGCGGTGGATGTGCCGCAGGACTGGACCGCACCGACGCCACCCACCGGGTTGCCGATCCCGCCCACACCCACCGAGACGACGCCGGTAAGCGACGATCCGCCGCCGTATCTCGACCTGTCCACGGTGGCCCTGCTCCGCCAACCCAAGCGGGCCCCCTCGAAGGGTTGGCGCAAATGGCTGTATCTGGCGTCGTTCAAGCTCATCAACGCCGGCGAGAGCCCGAAGGTCCTCCACCGTGAGGCCCTGATCGCGCAGGCGCTGCAGCCGCTACGCAGCTGTCACCGCATCGCCGTGCTGTCGCTGAAGGGCGGAGTGGGGAAGACGACGGTCACCGCGACGCTTGGCGCGACGCTGGCGTCGCTACGTGGTGACCGCGTCATCGCCGTCGACGCCAACCCCGACCGCGGCACCCTGAGCGAGAAGATCCCGCTGGAGACGCCCGCGACCGTACGTCACCTGCTGCGCGACGCAGAGGGCATCGAGGCCTACAGCGACGTCCGCGCGTACACCTCGCAGGGCGCCAGCCGACTGGAGGTACTGGCGTCAGAGACAGACCCCGCGGTGTCGGAGGCGTTCAGTGCTGACGACTACAACCGCACCCTCGACGTGCTCGAGCGGTTCTACAGCCTGGTGCTCACCGACTGCGGCACCGGGCTGATGCACTCGGCGATGTCGGCGGTGCTGGCCAAGGCGGACGCGCTGATCGTGGTCAGCTCAGGCTCGGTGGACGGCGCCCGCAGCGCCGCGGCCACGCTCGACTGGCTCGATGCGCATGGGCACGAGGAGATGGTGCGCAACTCGATCGCGGTCATCAACGCCGTGCGGCCGCGGTCCGGCAAGGTCGACATGACCAAGGTCATCGACCATTTCACTCGGCGGTGCCGGGCGGTGATGCAGGTGCCGTTCGATCCGCACCTCGAAGAGGGCGCCGAGATCGACCTGGAACGGTTGAGGCCACAAACCAGGGAGGCGCTGCTGGAGTTGGCAGCGGTGGTCGCGGGAGGTTTCCCGGGTACGCGACGCGACCCGGTCTGAGAGTTTCGACTACCGCGGCTTGTTTTCCGGACCGATCCGGCGCAGGAAATCCGGGTCGTCATCCGGGCCGATCACGCGAGTCCGCGGACGGGTTGCATTCGCGCGCATCAGCCGTAGGCCCACATAGACCAAACCGCCTAAAACGAGCATCGCGAACAGGTACGCCACCTCAACCTCCTTATCCCGAATATACGCCCCGTCGGTAGGCTCGGTTTCGTGTCTGACCGTCGGCCTGGATCCCGGCTCGTAGCCGACCTGGTGATCTACGTCCTGGCCCGCCTGCTACTCGTCGTCGCCCTGACCGCCGTGATCTTCGGTACAGGGCACCTGCTCGGAGTACGGGACTTTCCGCTCGTCGTGGCGTTGCTCTTCGCGATCATCATCGCTTTGCCGCTCGGCATCTGGATCTTCGCGCCGCTGCGCCGTCGCGCGACGGCCAGCATCGCCGTCCTCGACGAACGGCGTCGCAAGGACCGTGAACAGCTGCAGGCCAGACTCCGTGGGGAAGAGCCACCGACCCCATGACGCGGGAGGCTTTCGGCGCCGAATTCGAAGGGGCCGATGGATTTCTCAATTCACCCACCTACGGCCTGCCGCCCCAGTTCCTCGTCGACGCCCTGCTGGACTGCATCGGCACCTGGCAGAACGGGACCATGGACGTCTCGGCCTTCGACGATCATGTGGTCGCCGGGCGGGCCGGCTATGCCGCGCTGACCGGATTGCCCGTCGATTCGGTGGCGATGGCGGCCACCGTCTCGTCCGCGCTTGGGCTGGTGGCCGCAGCGGTACCCGACGGCACCCGGGTGGTCACCCTTCCTGGCGAGTTCACCAGCACCACATTCCCGTTCGCCGCGCAGGCGGGTCGCGGGGTCACCGTCACCGAGCTTCCCGCTGACGAACTGATCGACGCCGCAGCCGATTTCGACGCGGTCGTGGCGAGCCTTGTGCAGTCCGCAGACGGTGCGGTCCTCGACCTGGATGCGCTGCGCGCCCGCGTGGCCGGGACCGAGACGTTGACCGTGGTCGACATCACCCAGGCGCTCGGGTGGAGGCGTGTCGAGCTGGACTGGGTCGACGTCACGGTGGCGGCGGTCTACAAGTGGCTGCTGTCGCCGCGCGGGACCACGTGGATGTCGTTGAGCGACAGAGTCAGCCGCTCCATGACAACCCATTGCGCCAACTGGTATGCCGGTGACGAGCCGTGGCAGTCGATTTACGGACTGCCGCTCCGGCTGGCAGACACCGCGCGTCGGTTCGACCTGTCACCCACCTGGTTCAGCGCGCTCGGCGCCGGGCTCGCGTTGCCGTGGTTGGCGACGCTCGACGGTGATGCGGTGCAGGCGCACTGCCTCGGACTCGCCAACCGGTTGCGGACCGAACTCGATCTACCACCACAGGATTCGGCGATCGTCTCGCTGCCGAACGCGGCTGGGCCGGAACGACTTCAGCGGGCGGGCATCCGTGCCTCCGTCCGCGCGGGCGCGATCCGGGTCGGCTTCCATCTGTACAACAACGAGAACGACCTCGACCGATTGCTCGACGCCCTACGAACCTAGCGGGATCGTGGCGATCAATCTGGTTCCGCCTTCCGGCGGTCCGACGACGTCGAGCCGGCCTTCCAGCGCCGCCACGCGGTCCTTGAGCCCAATCAGCCCGGACCCGGCCCCGACGACGGCGCCCCCGACGCCGTCGTCGGAGATCTCCAGGTGGAGCTCATTGCCGTCGACGGTCGCGCGAACCTTGACTTCGGACGCCCGCGCATGTTTGGCGGCGTTCGTCAGCGTCTCTGCCACAACGTAATACGCTGCGACTTCGACATGCTCGGGCAACCTGCTGTCGATCTCGACATCGAGCGCGACGGGCACCGCCGACCTACGCGCGAGCGCCTTGATGCCCGGGCCGAGGCCGCCCCTCGACAGGATCGCGGGGTGGATTCCGCGCGAGATCTCCCGCAGATCGGCGGCGATCTCCGTCAGCCCGTCGTTGATCTGGGCGATCTGTTTGCGTAACCCCGGCTGGTCGAGCGGGACGGACGCCTCGACGCCGCGAAGCTCGAGACCCAGCGAGACGACGCGCTGCTGTGCGCCGTCGTGCAGATCGCGCTCGAAGCGGCGGCGGGCCTGGTCGGCTGCGGCGACGATGCGTGCGCGTGACGCGGTGAGCTCGGCGCGGGTTTCGGCGTTGGCGATCGCGGTGGCGATCAGGTAGGCGAAGTCGTTGACGCGATCCTCGGTGTCCGCAGTCAGCCGGTCGGGTTGTGCGGAGCCGACGATCAGCGCGCCCCACAGGCGACCGTCGACGACGATCGGCGCACCTGCCGCGGCCTTAAGGCCGAGTTCGCGGATGCGTTCCGCCGTCGGGCCTACCGCGCCGTCGTAGGTCTCCATCCGCGCGGGCGCACCCTCACGGTGGATCAGTGCGGCGACGTTGTCGCCCTCCAGCGAAAGGTATTGCCCCTTGGGCAGAATCGGGTCGCCGTGCTCGTCGCTGGCGCCCACGACGACATACGCCCCCGCAGGAGCCTCGTAGCGCAGCAGGGTGACGTTCCGCACGCCGAGACCGCGGGACAGTTCAGTCACCGCGGCCGGATAGATCTCCGCGGGCGGTACGCCCTGCGCAACCATCGTCGCGACGCGGCGCAACGCGGCCTGCTGTTCGGCCAACGCGCTCGCCAGCGACGCGGCGGCCTCGGCTTCGCGACGCCGCTGTTCGGATTCGACGGCGCGGAGTCTGGCCTGCCTGCCGAGAATGTTCGCCGACAGTGCGACGGGCAGAAACACGAGCAGTGACACGAAATCCGCTGGCTCATCGGGGATCAGCGTCGGGGAGTCCACGATGTGGAAGTAGTAGTAGACGATCGCGCTGGCGAGCGATGTCGCGACGGCGAGGCCGAACCCCCAGCCCGCGGAGACAACGAGGACGCCGAGCAGGAAGATCGCCCCGTACGCTTCCGGTCCGAGTTGCTTGAGGCGGTACACCATCAACGTCTCGGCCAGGATGAACAAGGCCGCCACGGCGATTCCGAGGCTCAGCGGCGGGGTGGTCGGCCGTGCCACCGTCGCCAGCACCCCACCGAGCGGCGACGTCCGGGACGCAGCGTCGCGCTTCATGTTTCGCCCGCCGTCGATCGGCAGACTTTACTGCTAACCGCAATGTGCAAACCGTCAGTGATTGGGCAGG
This sequence comes from Mycolicibacterium moriokaense, assembly GCF_010726085.1. Classification (NCBI taxonomy): domain Bacteria; kingdom Bacillati; phylum Actinomycetota; class Actinomycetes; order Mycobacteriales; family Mycobacteriaceae; genus Mycobacterium; species Mycolicibacterium moriokaense. The sequence goes on along the minus strand of NZ_AP022560.1, from coordinate 5,849,610 downwards.
CTGAAGGAATGCTGCTGAGGGATTGGCCATGCGCTGCCTGATCGTCGACGACAATCGCAGCTTCCGCTCTGCCGCTCACAGCATGCTCGAGCGGGCCGGCATCGCGGTCGTGGGCGTCGCGTCGAACAGCGCTGACGGCTTGCGGTATTACCTGGACCTGCGTCCGGACGTCACCCTCGTCGACGTCGATCTCGGCGACGAGAGCGGGTTCGATCTCGTCGAGCAGCTCTACAGCAGTGCCCTGAACCCGTCGCCGGTGATCCTGATCTCCGCCCACGCCGAACAGGACCTGGCAGAACTCATCGCCGACAGCCCCGCTGTGGGGTTCCTGTCGAAGATCGGGCTGTCGCCCAGCGGGATAATGGAATTGGTCAACAGCCGTTTCAATCAGAGCCATTCGGTCACCGAGCCTCCAGGAAGGTGATCACGGCCCGGACCCGGCGGTGATCATCGCCAGTCTCGGGTAGGTCGAGCTTGGCGAGGATGCTGCGGACGTGTTTCTCGACGGTGCCCTCGGTGACCCAGAGGCGTCGCGCGATACCCGCGTTGGAACGGCCCTCCGCCATCAGCGCCAGCACCTCGAGTTCACGCGAACTCAGCACGGCCAGTGCGTCATTCGTCTTTCGAGTCGACAGCAGTTCGGCCACCACCGCCGGGTCGACGACGGACGCGCCCTTGGCGATGCGCCCGAGCGTGTCCAGGAAGTCGCCGACATCGGTCACTCGGCTCTTGAGCAGATAACCGATCGCGCGGTCGCTACTCAGAAGCTCCATCGCATGCTCGACCTCGACGTGCGCGGAGAGCACGAGGATGCCGGTCTCCGGTGACTCGGCGCGGATCGCGCGGGCCGCGTCCAGCCCTTCGTTGCTCTGGGTCGGCGGCATGCGGATGTCGACGATCACCAGGTCCGGCCGCTCCTGTGCGACCAGGCTGAGCAGCTCAGCGCTGTCCGCCGCCCGTCCGACGACGTGAAAGCCCGACCGATCCAGCAGACTGGCCAATCCTTCGCGCAACAGCACGTCGTCGTCGGCGATGATCACCCGCGCTGCGGCGGTCTGTGATTCCTGTACCGACACCGCAACCAGCACACCTCGTCGGCCGGTAACCCGACAATGCAGCTAGCAGGCATAGCGGGGTGGGGTTTTCCCGGCTGCCTGCGACGACGCCGCCGCGCTGAGCCCATCTCGCTTGTCGAATTGTGGCCGATTGTTTAGCCGGTAATATTTTCCCGACGCTCGGGTGGGGGCGCTTGCGAAACGTGCCGTCCCCACAACTTGGCGTAGCAACATTTGCTTTGGGTGGAAGCACAGGGGGTATCCAGATCATCATGTCCGCAAATGACACTGCTACTGCAAGTGACGCCGCTACCGCGGCCAAAGATCTCTACCGGCGATGGATAGACGAACTATGGTCCGGGCAGCGGATAGCAAACGAGTTGGTCTCCGACGATTTCGTGGGGCACTGGCCGGACCTCGAGGTGCACGGCCCGGAGGAACTGCACGAAATCGTCGACAAGACCAGGACGGTCCTCGCCGATCTGAAGATGGTCGTCGACATCAAGCCGTTGGTTGAGGGCGACATGTTGGCCGCGCGCTGGATCGGAACGGGCGCGGCGGCCGACGGCCCCAAGCGCTACACCGGAAACGACATCTTCCGAATCGAGAACGGCCGGTTCGTCGAGTACTGGACGGGCACCGCGGAGGGCTGACGTCAGGCCAGGAAACGTTGGCGGTACGGCTCGAACCGGGCGCGCACGTCGTCCTCGTCGAGGCCGAACATCTCCGCCGAGGTGGCGACACGGCCGAGTCGGCCGCGTTGGTGCCCTGCCAAGTAGCTCTCGATCGCTGACCTCGCCTCGCCGGTCAACGGTTCCCCGGCGAGGTCGTAAATGCTTGCGGCGACGCCCATTTCGTCGGCCATGAAGTCGTCGAACCGGATGTCGATCGAGCGCTCCGGCGGCAGTGTCGCGCGGTCACGAACCAGTGCGTTGAGCATCAGCTCGAGGCGGTCGATCCAGGTCGCCGCGATCTCCTGCACCGGAACGGGATAACGGTGCATGCGCGCGCTGTAGGTGATCATCGCGAGCATCGAGAGCGCCACCGGCACCGGGTCGCGGTGCGTGAAAACGACTACCACGCCAGGGAACACCGCGTTCAGCACGGGCAGCTGCTCGAGGTGCTGGGGTGACTTGAGCAGCCAGCGCCGGCCGCCGCGCAGAAACTGCAGCGCCTTCAACTGGGTGGCCAGGTGCTCGTAATGCGGGGTCTGGTCGTGGGCGAGGTAGTAATCACGCCAACGCGGCACGTGGCCGAGGGTCTCGAAGAGCATCGTCGAGAAGTCGTTGGCCAGCAGCTGGATCTCCTCGTGCACGTGGTCGGTCGTCATCTCGTGCATCAGCGGGAAATAGGGCATGACAAGGTTCATGACCTGCACCGCGACATCCATGCGGGCCCTGCGGGGGTCGGGCTCGACACCCTGCTCGGACGGCAGCGGGAACGGCTCGTTGCTCTCCCAGTAGGGAATGGTGCGGAACGTCGACCCGGCCGCGAGCAGATTGTGCAGGTGCGTGGTGCCGGTGCGGGGCAGTCCCGCGATCACCACCGGTGGGGCGAGTTCAATGTCGTTGATCTCGGGGTGGCGAGCCAACAGGTCGGTGAGCAACAGGCGGTTCTTCAGCCACTGCACGATCTGTGCGTGGAAGTTGACGATGCCGGCGTCGTGCATTCCCGGAATCTCCTGGAGCGCAGCAAGATACACGTCGAGACGTTCTCGATAGTCGTCCGCGCCGAAATTGTCCAGGCCGGTCTCCGCCATCGCCTTGGCATGCATCGCCTCGGCGTCGAGCGGGCAGTCGCCCACCATCGAACCCATCATTTCGCGCAGTGGTTCGGCCTCGGGGGAGAACCTCGGTTCTGCGAGATCGTCCAGGTAGACGGGCTTGGATTTGGTATCGGTCACGGCGACTTATGTTACTCTCAGTTTCGTAATGATGGTTGAAATCGGGCGACCGCGCGATCCTCGTATTGACGCGGCGGTTCTCGATGCCACCAGAGAGCTCCTCGGCGAGACGGACTACGCGTCGCTGTCGGTGGACGCGATCGCCAAGCGCGCAGGCACCAGTAAGCCTGCGATCTATCGGCGCTGGCCCAGCAAGGCCCATCTGGTGCACGAGGCCGTGTTCCCGATCACCGAATACACCGAACTTCCTGAAACCGGGGAACTGCTCAGCGATGTCAGCGAGATGATGCGCCGAAGCGCCGGCATCCTGACGACCCCCGCGGCGTTGGCCGCGCTGCCGGGCCTGGTCGGGGAACTGGCCGCCGACCCCACGCTGCACGCCTCGCTCCTCGAGCGATTCGTTCACATCCTGTCCGACGGTCTTGAGGAGTGGCTCGACGTGGCCCGCAAACGCGGTGAGGTGCGTCCCGAGGTTACGTCCGCGGACATCGTCGACGCCCTCGCAGGCATCACCTTCCTGGCGCTGATCACCCATCCGGACACGTTGGACGAAAAGTGGGTGGAGCGCACCGCCGAGTTCATCACGAGAGGTATCAGCGCGTGACAGAGCACGAATCCACCACAGCCTGGCGCGAACTGCTGGACACGTTGGGCAGTCTGGACCGCACCTTCCTCGAGGGCGACCGCGCCGTGACCGACGACCGGCACATCGCAGACGGCTACCGCATGCTCGCGACCACCCTCGGCGTCGCGTTCGACACCTACCTGTTCTCCGATCCCAGCCGGCCGCTGTGGATCGAGGTGAACTCGCCGGTGCGGCCCGACCGCCGGTGGGGCGGCGACAACACCGACGCCTACTACTTCATGTGCCCGGTCGATCCGAACCGGCGCTACCGAATCAGCGGCAACAAGGGCGACAGTGTCTACTTCTCGGTGACCGCCTACAACGAACCGGCCCCGGGCGCGTGGTCCGACCGAATCGTGGCCCTCATCCGCGACGACGATCTCGACATCGATGCCGACGGCAACTTCTCCTTCGACTTCGGGCCGACCCCCGACGCTGCCGTGCTGATGACGCGCGACTATCAGGCCGATCCGAAGACCGGTCGTCCGGTGAAGTGGCACATCGAGGCGCTCGACGAACCCGATCCGTTCCGCCACGGCGACGCCGAGACCGCCGCCGCGCTGCGCTCGAGTGCCGCCTGGTTGCGCACCATGTTCGCGATTCTGCCACTCGCCGTGGGCGTCCGCAGTGAGGATGCGCACACGCTCGGACACGAAGTCTCCTCGGTCGCAAACGAATTCGCCGATCCCTATCAGGTGCCCGACGCCAACTTCGGCTGGTCGGCGCGCGACGCCTGCTACGCGTACGGCAGCTTCGTGCTCGAGGAGGACGAGGCGCTGGTCATCACACACCGGCCGCCGACCTGCCGATTCTGGAACCTCGTGGTGTGGAACCAATTCATGGCGACGCCGGGTGTTGCGGATGCGCGTAGTTCGATCAACGGCCATACGGCGGTGCCCAACGACGACGGTTCGGTCACCATCGTCATCTCCCGCGGTATGACCGAGCATCCGAATTCGATTACGACACTGGACTATCCGCGCGGCAATCTCGCATTCCGGTGGTTCCTCGCCGACGAGGTCCCTGCCCGCCCCGAGGTGTCACTGGTGAAGGTCGCTGATTTGTGATTTCGGCGTGCTGGGTCACGCTCAGCGAGACTTAACACGCCGAACTCACCCAAAAAACAGCGCTGCGGCGACGGCGACCGACCACACCAACATCGTCAGCCCGGTGTCGCGGAGGACGGGGATCAATTCCTTGCCGCCGAGCCCTTTTCGCGCCGGACCCGCCGCGCGCAAAGCCAGCGGCAGCGCCACCAGCCCGACCGCGGCCCACGGCGTCGCGAGCATCAGCACCAACGTCACGACGAACGCGACCGCCAGCAGCCCCTGATACAGCAGCCGGGTGCGCGGGTCGCCGAGTCGGACAGCCAGCGTGATCTTCCCAGACTCCTTGTCAGTCGGGATATCTCGCAGGTTGTTTGCCACCAGCACCGCCGACGACATGGAGCCCATCGCAACCGCCGTCGCGACGCCCACCCAGTCGATCCGCAGCGCCTGCGTGTACTGCGTGCCGAGCACCGCGACGAGGCCGAAGAACACGAACACCGCGACCTCGCCCAGCCCCAGGTACCCGTACGGCTTCGAACCGCCCGTGTAGAGCCAAGCCCCTGCGATGCACAGTGCGCCGACGAGGATCAGCCACGGCGCGCTGAACCACGCCAGCACGAGGCCGGCGACCGCTGCGATTCCCAGGCTGATGACCGCGGCGGTCAGCACCGACCGCGGCGACGCCACCTTGGACCCCACCAGCCTCAGCGGTCCCGCCCGCACGTCGTCGGTGCCACGGATCCCGTCCGAGTAGTCGTTGGCGTAGTTGACGCCGATGATCATCGCGACCGCCACGACCATCGCCAGCAGCGCTCGCCACCAGCACGCCCCGTGCAGCCAACCCGCCGCACCGGTGCCCGCGATGACCGGCGCGATCGCGTTGGGCAACGTCCTGGGCCGAGCGCCCTCCACCCACTGCGCGAAACTGGCCACGAGCGCAAGTCTTGCACGGTGGTTGATTTGCTCCCCACGACCACTACCGCTTCCCGTGGCAGACTGAGCGCATGGAGGACCGACTCAGCAAGACGGAGATCCGCAAGGACGCCGTACAGGAGATCGTCGAGTCCGGCGCGTCGACCGTCGGCGAGGTGGCCTCGATCATCACCACCGCCGTCAAGGACGTCGCCAACGCCATCGGCGGTTTCGCGACCGACGTGTTCGAGATCCGGGACGGGGCTCGGCGCGCGTCGCAGGCGATCGAGGACGAAACGCCGGACGAGTAGCGGGCCTTGCTCGGAGTCATCGGCGGCAGCGGGTTCTACACCTTCTTCGGGTCCGACGCCCGCAGCATCAGCCTGGACACCCCGTACGGCGCGCCGAGCGCTCAGATCACCATCGGCACCATCGGCGGTCACGAGGTGGCGTTTCTTCCACGTCACGGTGTCGCACACGAGTTCTCGCCGCACACCGTGCCCTACCGGGCGAACATGTGGGCGCTGCGCGCGCTCGGGGTCCGGCGGGTCTTCGGCCCCTGCGCGGTCGGCAGCCTGACCCCCGAACTCGGGCCTGGCGCGATCGTGGTGCCTGATCAGCTCGTCGACCGCACCAGCGGCCGCGAGGACACCTACTTTGAATCGGGCGGCATCCATGTTGGATTCGCCGACCCGTACTGCCCGTCGCTGCGCGCGGCTGTCGCCGGCCTGCCCGGCGTCGTGGACGGCGGCACGATGGTGGTGATCCAGGGGCCGCGGTTCTCCACCCGCGCCGAGAGTCAATGGTTCGCGAGCCAGGGGTTCACCCTGGTCAACATGACCGGATACCCCGAGGCGGTCCTGGCTCGCGAACTCGAAATATGTTATGCGGCCATCGCTTTGGTGACGGATGTCGATGCGGGCGTGGACAGCGGAAGCGCCGTGCGGGCCGTCGACGTGTTCGCCGAGTTCCAACGCAACCTGGTGCCGCTCAAGAAGCTCGTGCACGAGGCCATCGAGAACGCCGCGAGCGCCGCCCCCCAACGGACCTGTACCCACTGCCTGCCGCACGAGGGCGTCGAGCTTCCCTTCGACCTGCCGTGAGAGTTCTGCTGACGGGTGCGGCCGGCTTCATCGGAACCCGGGTCGGTGCCGCACTGCGCGACGCGGGACACGACGTCGTCGCCGTCGACCTGATGCTCCCCGCCGCGCACGGCCCGGGCGCACAGCCGCCGCCAGACTGTCAGGTGCTTGACATCCGCGATGGTGCGGCGCTGGCACCGCTGCTCGACGGTGTCGACGTTGTCTGTCACCAGGCCGCGGTGGTCGGCGCCGGGGTGAACGCGGCCGATGCGCCGTCCTACGGCAGTCACAACGACTACGGCACCGCGGTGCTGCTTGCCGAGATGTTCACCGCGGACTGCCGCCGACTGGTGCTGGCGTCATCGATGGTGGTCTACGGCCAGGGCCGATACGACTGCGCCGAACATGGCCCGATCGAACCGTTGCCGCGCTCGCGGGCCGATCTCGACGCCGGTGTGTTCGAGCACCGTTGCCCGATCTGCGGAGCCCCCGTGTCCTGGCAGCTGGTGGGGGAGGACACGCCGCTGCGGCCGCGCAGCCTGTACGCGGCGAGTAAGACGGCGCAGGAGCACTACGCCTCGGCGTGGATAGAAGCGACCGGCGCCTCGGTGACCGCACTGCGCTATCACAATGTGTACGGCCCGCATATGCCGCGTAACACCCCGTATTCGGGGGTCGCGGCGATCTTCCGATCGGAGCTCGAATCAGGCGATGTGCCACGGGTTTTCGAGGACGGCGGCCAGATGCGTGACTTCGTGCACGTCGACGACGTCGCGGCGGCGAACGTCGCTGCCGTCGAGTCGGAGCACGACGGATTCGACGCTTTCAACGTCTGTTCCGGTCACCCGATCTCGATCATGGAAGTGGCGACGGAGCTGTGCGACGCCCGCGGCGCGGAGGCGCCCGTCGTCACCGGCCAGTACCGCAGTGGCGACGTCCGCCACATCGTCGCCGACCCCGCCCGCGCCGCCGAGGTGCTGGGCTTCCGCGCTGCCGTCGACCCGCGCGACGGGTTGCGCGAGTTCGCTTTCACCCCGTTGCGGGCATGATGCGACGCGCGACGGTACTGGTCGCGCGGCCAACGACCCGCAGTTGTTTGACGGCAGGCAGATGATCGGCGAGATTCAGGGGTTCCTGTCGTCGACAGGTATGACCTAGTAATACTGGTGGCGTGAAACCCGCCATTTGTGAGCAGTTCGGTATCGATTTCCCGCTCTTCGCCTTCAGCCACTGCCGCGACGTCGTCGCCGCGGTGACCAACGCGGGAGGGTTCGGGGTCCTCGGCGGGACGGCCTACACACCGGAACAGCTGGACCAGGAACTGACCTGGATCGACCAGAGCGTCGGCGGCAAGTCCTACGGCGTCGACCTGATCGTGCCCGCAACCTACGAGGGCAAGGGCGAGAAGCTGACCTCGGCCGACCTGGCCGCGCGCATTCCGGACGAGTATCGGCGCTTCGTCTCCGACCTTCTCGCGGCTCATGACATCGAGGACGACGCCAAGCCGTTCACGGGCGGGGCGTCGCTGTCGGGCAACACCGGCAAGGAGCTGCTCGACGTGGCGATGAGCCATCCGATCAACCTGATCGCCAACGCGTTGGGTGTGCCGCCGGACTACATGATCGACGCGGGCAAGGAGCACGGCGTTCCCGTCGCGGCCCTCGTCGGCGCCAAGGAGCACGCCCTGAAGCAGGTCGCGGCGGGGGTGGACCTGATCGTCGCGCAGGGCACCGAGGCGGGCGGCCACTGCGGCGAGGTCACGACGATGGTGCTGATCCCCGAGGTGATCGACGCGATCGAGGATGCGGTGCCGGTGCTGGCCGCCGGCGGCATCGTCACGGGACGGCAGATGGCGGCCGCGGTGGCGATGGGTGCCGCAGGCGCATGGACGGGTTCGGTGTGGCTTACGACCGAGGAAGCGGAGACGGCGCCGCACACCGTGCAGAAGTTCCTGGCGGCGACGTCGCGCGACACCATCCGCTCGACGGGTCGCACCGGTAAGCCGGCCCGGCAGCTGAAGTCCGACTGGACCGACGCATGGCAGCCGAACGAGGGCGGCCACAGGACGTTGCCGCTTCCGCTGCAGTCGATGCTGGCCGAGCCGGTGGTCCGTCGCGTCGATGTGCTTGCGGCGCAAGGTCATCCGGGCGCTCAGGCGCTGGCGACCTATTTCGTCGGGCAGGGCGTCGGATTGATGAACAAGGTCAAGCCCGCCAAAGAGGTGGTGCGCGAGTTCATCGAGGACTATCTGGCGGCGACGGAGCGGCTCAGCAACTCGCTGCCCGATTAGCCTGCGCGCGGAGGGTGAGCAGCAGGATCGAGACGAAGGCCAGGCCGGCCGCGACGTAGAACCAGCCGAGCGGCCCCTGGGTCGTCTCCGGCAGGTACGCGACCAGCGCCATGGCGAGACTCACGATCAGGTAGCAGCAGGTGTTGACCAGTCCGCCGACCAGGCCGATGTTCTTGTCGAAGACGCCCATTGCCAGACCCTTGCTCTGCGGGTCCAGGACGCCGACTCCGCACATCACCAGCGCCGCGCCGAGCGCGATCATCCAGGCGTTCAGGCCGACTGTCATGGCCGCGACGACGAGCGTCACCGCGCCGAGCATCATCACGCTCCAGGCGCCGATGGCAAGCGTGCGGGTCGTAAGGCGTTGGGCCAGAGCGCTACACGCCAGTTCACCGACCAGATTGGCTGCGCCGATGCTCAGCGCGATCAGGCCGTATGTTGCGGGCGAGAATCCGAGCCCGTCCTGGAACAGGAACGGACCGGCGACGCCGAACACCAGCTGTGCCGCGCCGATCAAACCGAACATCACGACGAACCCGACGAAGACCTTGTGCCGCAACGCCTCGCCGAGTACCCGCGTCGCCGCCCGCAGATCCACCGGTGAGCGACGCTCGTTGTCGAGCGTCTCGGGCATCGCCTTGGCGATGATCACCGTGACCACCGCGACGGCGAAGGCGAAGACCGCGAACACCAGGCGCCAGGAGCCGTGCTCCACGATGAATCCGCCGATCGCGGGTGCGACGACCGGCGCTGTCCCCCATGCCGCGCCCAGCACAGCGAGCACCGAAACCAGCTTGGCGCCACGGAAGCAGTCGGCGGCGATGACCGAGGCCATCAACAGGCAGGTGCCCGCGGCCACGCCCTGGATGACCCGCATGTCGAGCAGGAACGTGATGCTGCCCGCCAGCGCGCAAGCGGCGCTCGTCAGGGCGACCAGCGTGGCCCCGGTGAGCAGCACCCGCCTGCGGCCCAGCGCATCAGCGAGCAACCCCATCGGGATGAACGCCGCGCTCATGCCGAGCGTGTACGCGGTCATTGTGTTCTGCACCATCGCGTCGGACGCCCCGAGGTCCGTCCCCATCCCGGGCATCGCAGGCGCGTAGATGTCGAGTCCGATCTGACTCAGTGGGATGACCAACAGCAGGAGGGCCACCAGGCCCCGGCCTCCAGCGATCCGGGAGGCGACTTCGCGCGGTCTCTCGGTGGTGATCGTCATGGGATAACGATCCCGTCTTAGCCGCCCCGCGTCCGTCCGCTGATCACCCGGGCGAAGTAGGAATGTGTGTTCCCCCGATCGGGGGACAGGCGCCGGTCAGTACAACGCGATGCGCACCGAGATCGGGTCGCTCTCCATCGCGCGCATGGTCAACGCCGTCGCCGACTGGCGGAATCTGCCGCTGCCGCCGAAAGTGCGGGCACGGGCGCGGACATCGTCGTCGGGCTCGAAAGTGGCTGTGCCGGTGCGCCACTCGTTGTTGACCCGCACCCGCACGTTCGGGTTGGCGGCGACGTTGTACGCCCAGCCGGCTCGGCGGCCGTGCTGGGAGATGACCCACAGGTCGTTGCCTTCGAGACGGCCGACCAACGGCACCCGGCGCGGCTCGTTCGATTTGCGGCCGATGGTCTCGACCTCGACCACCAGGGACGACCGGATCCCCAGCCGGTCGAGCGCCGTCACCACCGGGTTCATCACCATGCGACCCAGGCTTCGCTCGAACTTGAACTTCCGCCGCGCTTTGTCGGCACTCTTCGTGGGCATCGTCGGTCTCCTCTCGCCATCTGGTTAGCGACGATACTAGAACGATCACTCAATTACTAGGGCGGCGTCCCGAAACGCGGCGAAATAGCACGTCAATCCGCGGTATCTGCAGCTGGGAACGCTATTTCGCGTGACCTAAGCCTTCGCCCTAAGCCTTCGACCTAATGGCCGGGCGCCAACGGTAACCGCACCTCGAACCGTGCGCCGGTGTCGAGGTTGTGCACCGACAGCGTGCCGCGATGCGCCTGCACCAGGCCCGCCGCAATGGCCAGGCCCAACCCGGATCCACTGGGCAGCGACGAATCTGCTCGCGGTACCCGGTCGTTGGACCCGCGATACGCGACGTCGAAGACCCGCGGCAGATCCGTCTCAGAGATGCCCACCCCCGTGTCGTCCACCCGCGCCCACGCGCCGTTCTCGTCGGCGCCGACCGCCAACGACACCTCGCCGCCCTCCGGAGTGTGCGCGATCGCATTCGCCACCAAATTCGACAGCACCCGCACCAGCGCCCGGTCGCTGCCGACTACCCGCACCGGCCGCGACGGCAATTCGGCGACCAGGTGTACGCCTGCGCGTTCGGCGGCGATGCGGTGTGCGGCCAGCACGTCGTCGACGACCTCGTCGAGAGCCACCCTGTCGAATGCGGGTTGCACCGCGCCCGCGTTGATCTTCGACATCTCGAACAGATCGTCGACCATCTCGGCGAGCCGAATCGATTCCTGCTCAATCGTTTTAGCGTGTACCTGCACCTCGGACTCAGGCACCACGCCGTCGGCGATCGCCTCGGACACCGCGCGGATCCCGGCCAGCGGCGTGCGCAGGTCGTGGCTCACGAACGCGACCAGGCGCCGACGAGACTGCTCGGCGGCCCGCTCGGCGTCGCGGATCTCCTGCTCCCACACGGTGCGGCGGGCCTGATACCGCGCCAGCATGACCGCCGCGGGTATCGTGACCACCGCGACGATGACGAGCACGACGGCGGTTCGCTCGAACGTCTCGGTGATCATGAACCCGCTGGCCCCGAGCACACCGGTGAACGTCGCCAACACGGGGATCAGCACCAGCGCAACCATGCTGACCGCCAGCGACCAGGACCTCGCCAAGCGGATGATGATCGCTCCGGCGAGCACCACCGGCACCGAACAGGCCAACGCCCACCCGGCGATCTCCCACAGATCAGTGGGCACTACCGCTCCACAGGTAGCCGCGCCCCCAGACCGTCTGCAGTCGATGGTCGGCGCCGAGCTTGGAGCGCAGCCGCTTCACGTGGACCGTCACCGTCGACAGATCGCCGAAGTCCCAGCGCCACACCTGCTTCAGCAGTTCCTCGCGGGAGAACACCGTGTCGGTGTGGGTCAAAAAGAACAGCAGCAGGTCGAATTCGCGGTTGGTCAGCGAAACCGGCGTTCCCGCAACGGTCACCGACCGCGCCGCCGTCGACACGGTCAGATCGCCGACGGTGATGTCGAGCGCCATCGGACCCGTCGGCGTCGGCGCGCGGCGCAGCACCGAGCGCACCCGCAGCGCCAGCTCGCGTGGGCTGAACGGCTTGGTCAGATAGTCGTCGGCGCCGGCCTCCAACCCCGCGATCCGGTCGTCCTCCTCGCCGAGCGCGGTCAGCAGGATCACCGGAATCGAGTAGTCACCGCGCTGCCGAAGGGTGCGGCACAGCGTCAGGCCGTCTTGGCCGGGCATCATCACGTCGAGCACCGCGACGTCGATGCGCTGCGAGCCGAGCAGCCGCAACGCCTCCTTGCCGTCGTGAGCGATCGACACCTCGAGGCCGTCGCGCTCCAGATATCGGCGCACGACATCGCGCACGACGGTGTCGTCGTCGGCGATCAGCACCCGCGTCACACCCCGAGGCTAGTCGCGCATGGGCTACTACCTGCGTGGATGTCACTGATTCGTCACGAATCATCCGGTCGGGCGCCCGTCGGACTGGTTAGCCTCTGGTCATGCCCGGCTCTCCCGTCACGGTGGTGCTGCCCTGCCTCAACGAGGCGGCCTCACTGCCCGGGGTGCTGGCGGCGATGCCTGCGGGTTACCGGCCCCTGGTCGTCGACAACAACAGCAGCGACGACACCGCCGAGGTGGCGCGCCGCCACGGCGCGGACGTCGTCACCGAATCCCGGCCCGGCTACGGTGCCGCAGTGCACGCCGGGGTGGTCGCGGCGACGACGCCGATCGTGGCGGTCATCGACGCCGACGGCTCGCTGGACCCCCGCGACCTGCCGGAACTGGCCGACGAACTCGAACGCGGCGCGGACATGGCAATCGGACGCCGCCGTCCGGTCAAGGGACTGCGCTGGCCATGGCACGCCCGGCTCGGGACGGCAGCCGTGTGCTGGCGGCTGCGTCGCAGGCACGGCCTGCCGGTGCACGACATCGCACCGATGCGGGTGGCGCGCCGCGAGGCCCTACTCGGTCTCGGCGTGCAGGACCGCAGGTCGGGGTATCCGCTCGAATTGCTCGTGCGGGCGGCCGCGGCCGGCTGGCGCGTCGTCGAACGCGACGTCGATTACGGCCCGCGCACGGGTGGGCAATCCAAGGTCAGCGGTTCACTGCGCGGAAGTGTGATCGCGGCCCTGGATTTCTGGCGGGTGATCTCGTGACAGAGCCGGTGGTTGCGCTCGTCGTCGCCAAGGCGCCGGTGCCGGGGAAGGCGAAGACGCGGTTGGCCGCCGCGATCGGGGAACGGGCGGCCGCCGACATCGCCGCGGCGGCGCTGTTGGACACCCTCGACACGGTTGCGGCCGCACCCGTGGCGGCGCGCGTGGTCGCGATGACGGGGGATCTCGACGCCGCGAGCGCATCGGCGGAGATCCGTAGCCGCCTCGATGCATTCACGGTCGTGCGGCAGCGCGGCGATGATTTCGGGCAGCGCCTCGCCAACGCCCATCTCGACGCGGCTGCCGCGACGGGCAATCGCGCGGTGGTTCAGATCGGCATGGACACCCCGCAGGTCACGGCCGAGATGTTGACCGAATGCGCACGGGGGCTGTCCCGCACCGACGCGGTGCTCGGACTGGCCGCCGACGGCGGCTGGTGGGTCTTGGGGATCTCCGATGCGTCGATGGCCGACTGTCTGAAGGAGGTGCCGATGTCGCGGTCGGACACCGGCGCGCTGACCCTGGCCGCGCTGTCTGGCAAGGGATTTCACGTCGAGCTGATGGCTGAACTGGCGGACGTCGACACGGTGGACGACCTCGAACCGGTACGGCGGATGTGCGCGGCGGGCAGTCGTTTCGCCCGGGCGGTGATGGGCTGACATGCAGGGACATCTGTACGACCGCGCGCTGGACGGCGAACAGTGCTGGATCAGGCGGGACGACGGCGAGGTCAGTCATCTGCCGGTGCGACGGTGGCTCGGTGGGTGCGACGCCGACGATCGCTTCGACAGCGCTGTGGTGGGGCTGTGCAGCGGACCGACGATCGACCTGGGTTGCGGCCCAGGACGGTTGGTGACCGAGCTCTTGCGCCGCGGTGTGCCCGCTCTGGGTGTCGACCAGTCCGCCAAGGCCGTCGGTCTGGCGCGACGCCGCGGCGCACCGGTCCTGCGGCGCAATATGTTCGACACGCTGCCCGCGACCGGCCGTTGGCACACAGTGTTACTCGCCGATGGCAACATCGGGTTGGGCGGTGACCCGTTGCGGGTGCTGCGGCGCTCGGCGGAGTTGCTGAACCGCGGTGGCCGGTGCATCGCCGAATTCGAGGCGGCGGCAACGGGTGTCTACAGCGGATGGGTACGGCTGGAGTCGTCGCACACCGTCGGTCCATGGTTTCCGTGGGCGTCCGTGGGTATCGACTGTGCGGCCGAGATCGCGCGAGAGGCCGGGTTGGCGCTGACGCGGGTCCACCCGATCGGCGGCCGCGTCGTCGCGACGCTGACGGCCTAACGCGTCATCGACCGAACGGCGTAGACGATCGCACTCATCCCGAACATGACCGCGGTGAGCAGCAGCCAACGGCCCAAGAACACATCCTGAGTCAGGCCGGTGGCGGCGCGGAACGTCGGCGCGCCCTGCTTGATGATGCCGGGCAGGAACATGAGAAGCGTCAGCCCGGAGCCCAGCGCGGGGACGCGGATGTAATTCACCATGGGTATGCGCAGCCGGAACCTGTTGCTGGCGAGCAGGATCCGGTCGGCCAGCGCATAGAGCGGAAACAGCACCAGATCGTGGGCGATGATCGCGACGGCGAACCACACGAGAATCGACTGCCACCACGTGCGGTGGTTCCACAGCGCGGCGGGCGTGATCGTCACCACCGCATAGCCGAACAGCGCGAAGCCGGCGATCAGGGTCAGCAGATGCAGCGGATGCGATCCGTATACCGCGCGGAATCGGGTCAGCATGATCATCGGCTCCGGAAGTCGATCGAGCCGACCCATTTGGTGTTGTGGACACCCGGCAGTGCCGGGACGATGATCCGCGCCGGGAAGCCGTGATCCGGCGACAGGTCGGCATCGTTGACCCGCAGCGCGAGAAGCGAATCCGGGTGCATGACCTGGTTGGCTTGCAGAGTGGCGCGGTTGAACGCGCCGCGCGGTTCCACCGACCGCACGAATGCGGACTTCGGCTCGGGCACGCCCGCAAGCCGGGCCAGCTCGCGCAGCGGCACACCGGTCCACGTCTCAGTGGTCGACCAGCCCTCGACACAGGCGATCGGCAGACGCGCGGTGTGCTGGGTCATCGCGGTCAGCGTGGCGCGGTCGAGCACAACGGGTTTCGGTCCGCCGGTTAGCGTGAGCCGCCACTTCTCACCGGTGAGGTCGGGGGTGATGCGGGCGGCCGCGGCCGTTCGGTTGACGGCGAAATCGTTCGGCCCGGAGCCGCGGCTCAGCCCGCGCGGCAGTAGCAGCGCCGCCTGGCGGGTGATGCCTCCGATGGTCTGGCCCGCGGTGATCACCGCGATGAAGAGCGCACCGCCGCCGACGAGTGCGAGTGCGCCGCGGCGGCTGATCGTCGCGGGGTCAGGGTCGGCAGCGACCAGCCCGTCGGGTTCGTACGGTTCGGGGCGGGTGTTCTTTCGGTTGGTGCGCACCACGTCTCGCATCGACATCGATCGAATGCCGGACCACATCCGGGGGAGTTTGATCGCGAGGTGGATCACGAAGCCCGCGATGAAGACCCAGGCGCCGTAGTAGTGCGCGGTGTAGAAGCTGAAGCCGAAGATGTAGTCGTACTGGATGTTCAGGACGCCGGTGATGATCTCGAACAGGATGCCTCCGACGAGCATCACCAGGGACGCGCGTTCGAGCAGCTGCGCGAGCGATCGCGCGGGCGGCCACGCGAACAGCCGTGGGATCACCGACCAGAGTTTGGCCAGCACGATCGGGATCAGGATCAACCCGAGTCCGACGTGCACACCTTGATTGAGTCGGTACAGCCACGACGGGTCGGTCGGCCAGTCGAACGTCGGCAACTTGAGCCAGCCGACGTCGCCCGGGATCGCCTGCCCGAACTGCGGTCCGTACGCGATGTACGACAGCAGCCCGGTGATCGTCACGATCGGGAGGGCGACCAGCAGTACGGAACCCAGTACAGACGTCAACCAGAGACCGCGCAGCGGGCTGCGCCAACGCAGCGCGGGTCTCGGCGGCGGATCACCGTCGGCCATGGCTCCAGGGTCGCGTGTCATGACCGTATGGTGTGCGGTTGAGGGCCTTCCGTTACCAATTCGTCAGGATCAGGTGGTTGAGCAGCAGCGCTCCGACCACGTTGACCGCCAGCCACCAGCGTTGCGACCGCGGTGGAAGCAGTGCCGCGGCGGCGGGCAGCCAGACCGTGAACGGCAGCCAGATGCGCTCGGTCTCGGCCTTGCTGAGCATGGAGAGGTCTGCGAACACGATCGCGGTCAGCGCTCCCAACAACACCAGATGCAGGCCCGGTCGCAACCTGATCGCGGCTCGGTCGAAGACGCGTCCGATGCCCGCCACGCTGCCCAGTCCGATCGCACACACCACCGACGCCAGGTTGGCCCACGCCCAATACTGGAACGGACGGTCGTTGGCGATGCCCTGCCAATAGCGTTCCTGCACAAGGGTGTAACCGTCGAACCACCAGAAACCCGCGGCGGCGAACACCGCGACGACCACCAGCGCCGCTAACACCGCCGGAATGAACGCCCGCATCGCTGCGCGCCAATCCACCGCGGCGAGCAGCACAGCCAGGGCGGGGAACGCCATCAGCGCGAGACCGTAGTTCAGGAAGATGCCCCAGCCCAGCACCAGTCCCGAGCTCAGCCCCGCGAGCAGCGACCAGCGCGTCGTACCCCGAACGGCCAACGCCAGCAAGGCGATACCCCATGCGGCGACACCGGCGAAATAGCCGTCTGCGGACACCGCGATCCAGATCGCCGTCGGCGCCACCGCGACGAACGGGGCTGCCATCCTGGCCGTCGCTTCGTCGGCCAGGGTGCGCACGGTCACCACGATCGCGGCCGCCGCACTGGAACCGACGAGCAGGCACAGCAGGCCCGCCCATGCCCCGCCGCCCAGCCCGATGCGGTCGAGCCACACGAACGACAGCAGCGCGCCCGGCGGATGACCCGAGACGTGCGTGATCCACGAATCAGGTTGGTAATCCAGGATTCTGCGAGAGAACGAGCTGAGCATCTCGGGGATGTCGGTGATGCTCGGCACCTGCCGCAGATATTCGTGGCGGGCGGTGAGCCGGCCCGCGAAACCGCGTTGCCAGCCGTCGATCATCGCCAGCGAGAACGCCCATGCGCACGCCGTCGCCCACACCGTCCACGGCAGCCACCGCCACGGCAGCCACCGCGCCACGGATTGTCCCCACAGCACCGCCGCAGCGCCGATGACGATCGCTGGGATGGTCCCCCAGCCGATATGGGCGTTCCACCATCCGAATATCGGTGCAGTCTGGGCGAAAGACGCGATGCGAGCGGGCGTCGCATTGATCAGCGGCGTGACGATACCCAGATCGAGATGCGGTACGACGAACGCCGCGACGACAAGGATCACCCCGACGGCGACCGCCGTCGTCTCCTTCCGAGCGCTGCGCACGACGACTAGTGCATCCTCATAGTCGTCACCGTCACGTCGTCGACCATACCCAAGCACGGATTACTGACTGTTCGGTCCATAACGGGCGTACGCTGGGGACATGGCCCGCCCCCGCAAGTTCGACGAAGCCGACGTGATCGCGGCCGCGCGCGAGCAGTTCTGGACGCGCGGCTACGGTGCGACGTCGGTCGACGACCTCACGGCCGTGACCGGTCTTGGCAAGGGCAGCCTCTATGGCGCGTTCGGCGACAAGCACGGGCTGTTCCTCCGTGCGCTCGACGACTACATCGACACCACGCTGGACGACGTCCGTGCGCAATTGAACGATCCCGAGTACCGCGCCTACGAGCGGCTGACCCGCCACCTCCGCTGGCAGGCGAGCTCGGTCGCGGCCGACAAGGCCAGGCGCGGCTGCATGGTGGCCAGGACGGCCGCCGAACTCGGGTCCTCGGACGACGCGGTCGAGGACAAGATCGCACGGGTGTACGAGGTATGGCGCGGCGAGCTCGCGAACACCATCGCCGAGGCGCAGCGCGACGCCGACATCGACAAGAAGGTCGACCCGCAGACGCTGGCGGGCACCCTGCTGGCGTTCATGCGCGGCGTGGAATCCCTGCACGTGGGCGGCACCGAGCCGGCTGAACTCGAGCGTGCGGCCGAAGTGATGATCGGCCTGATTCCGACCGGCTGACCTGGCATGGAATACCGTCTGCTCGACATCGACTTCAAGGGTGTCGTGTTCACCGTGCAGAAGGCGCTGCCGCTGCTGAACGACGGCGGATCGATCATCCTCAACTCGTCGAGCACCAACGCGAAGGCGTCCGACGGCATCGGCGTGTACGCGGCGATCAAGGCCGCGCTGCGGTCGCTGGCACGCACGTGGGCAAGTGAGTTGCGCGACCGTAGGATTCGCGTCAATGTGGTCAGCCCCGGCGTGACTGCAACGCCCGGCATCGACAATCTCGCCCAGTTGTTGTTCCCCGGACCGGGATCCGCGGCGAAGTTCGAGGAGTTCCAGATCTCCGCCGTGCCGACGGGCCGTTACGGCACGTCCGAGGAAGTCGCCAACGCGGTGCTGTTCCTGGCGTCAGACCTCAGCAGCTTCACAACGGGCGCCGACATTCCCGTCGACGGAGGCATCAACCAGTTCTGAACAACCGCGATCCGGGTCCCCTTGGCGTGGGCCCGGTTTCGCGCATCAGTAGAGCATCTTGCGGTAGTTGGCCTCGCTGTAGTACTCGTCGAGCTGCGCTTGGGTCCAGTCCGTGCGAATGGCCTTGGCGAGCTGCGCGGCGCTGGGCACCGCAGTCGGATTCCACGTCGACGGGTCCCAGGCGTCCGACCGCAGGAAGGCCTTCGCGCAGTGGAAGAACACCTCTTCGATGTCGATCTCCAGCGCGAGGATGGGCCGCTTACCCTGCACCGCCATGGCGTCGAAATAGTCGGCGTCGGAGAGGATTCGGGCGCGACCGTTGATCCGTAGCGTGTCGCCGCGGCCGGGGATCAGAAACAGCGTGCCGACGTATGGACGCTGCAGGACGTTGAGGTAGCCGTCGACGCGCTTGTTGCCCGGCCGTTCTGGGATCGCGATCGTGGCGTCGTCGATGACGTGGACGAAGCCGGGCGGATCGCCCTTGGGTGATACGTCGACGCGGCCCTGCTCATCCGTCGTCGCCACGAAGCCGAGCGGCGAGTGGGCCAGCCAGTCGCGCTGAACCGGGGACAGCCGGTCCTTCACCTTGTTGGCGACCTGTTGGTGCGGCTTACCGACGATCGCACGCAGCTCATCGACGGTGGTGACTTCGTGGCGCATGGCTACATCATGCTCTCTGCTCACTGGTCCGTGAGGCCGCGCTTCGGTGTTCTGCTCACCGCGATTTGAAAACCTCCCGGTCCTCCACAACTGGCGCAATAGGTGCCGAATCGCGCCTAACAGCAGGTGGGCTCCGCGACGGACCGGCGCATTCGCGTCACTCTCGCGGACCTTCCACCGCAGCTGGTCGGCGACGTGTCCTTACGCCGATACCGTCACTGACCAGGCCCCGCCAACCGTCGATCAGCCCCGGGGGAGGTGATCATGGCCGCCCAAGAAGCCCATGAGCCGCATGCCGAGCCGACGCCGATCCGGCGTCCGCGCGCGGACCAGGCGCGCATCGTCGCTGATGTCCTGAGGCATCAGATCCATGCCGGCGGCTACGCCGACGGACTGCCGGGTGAGCAGGAGCTCGCCAGTGAGTTTTTCGTCTCCCGCAACACCGTCCGCGAGGCGCTCGCGGCGCTCAAGGACGAAGGTCTCATCGACCGCGGACCTCGCACCGGCACACATGTGGCCATCCGCAAATACGACCATGGCTTGGACGCGCTCGTCGGGCTGAAGGAGACGTTCAAGGGGTACGGCGAGATTCGGAACGAGGTGCGCGCGACCATGAACGTCGCCGCGCCGCCGGCGGTCGCACACCGGTTGCAGCTCAAACCGTCCGAGCCCGTCGTGTTCATCGAGCGGCTGCGTTACCTCGGCGATCTGCCTCTCTCGCTGGACATGACCTACCTCGTCGCCGACATCGGTCGCGAGGTCATCGAGCATTCGCTCGAGGTCAACGACGTCTTCGCGCTCATCGAGCAGGTCACGGATCAGCGCCTGGGCGGCGCCACGCTGGCAGTCGAATCCGTCGCCGCCGACCCGCATTCCGCGGCGATCCTACAGGTACCCGACGGCGCTCCCGTCCTGTTGCTGGAGCGCCTCACCCATCTGGACGACGGTCGACCCGTCGACCTCGAGTACATCCGAATGCGCGGGGACCGAATCACCCTGCGCAGCAATCTGGTTAGGGGAGATTGATGGCCCAGGTCAATCAGCGCGTCGACGTACCGGTGACGATCGACGAGTCGCTGTGTATCGAGGGCTGCACGTTGTGCGTCGAGATCTGCCCGCTCGACTCGTTGGCCATCAACCCGGAGAACGGCAAGGCGTTCATGCACGTCGACGAGTGTTGGTACTGCGGCCCCTGCGCCGCACGCTGTCCCACCGGCGCCGTCACCGTCAACATGCCCTATCTCATCCGATAAGACCCCAGGACACGACATGAAACGCACACTCGCCGCACTGCTCACCGCCGTCAGCGCCACCGCGCTCGCCGGATGTTCACTGGATTCGCAGACCCAGTCCGACGACACCGTCAACGTCGTCGTCGGATACCAGTCGAAGACCATCAACACCGTCACCGCCGGAACCCTGTTGAGGGCCAAGGGCTTTCTCGAGCAACGCCTCAACGACGCCTCCAACACCTCGGGCAAGAAGTACAACGTGCAGTGGCAGGACTACGACACCGGCGCGCCTATCACCGCGCAGATGGTCGCTGAGAAGATCGACATCGGCTCCATGGGCGACTACCCGCTGCTGATCAACGGTTCCAAGACTCAAGCCAACGAACGCGCCCGCACCGAGTTCGTCTCCGTCACCGGATACAGCCCCACCGGCTCGCTGAACATGATTGTCGTCCCGCCGAACTCGCCCGTCCGCTCGGTATCCGACCTGGCGGGTAAGAAGGTCTCCGCCAGCGTCGGCTCAGCGGGACACGGCACGTTGGTCCGCGCCCTCGATAATGCGGGCATCGACCCGAAGACCGGTGTCGAGGTGCTCAACCAGCAGCCACAGGTCGGCGCGTCGGCGCTGGAATCAGGTCAGGTGGTGGCACTTTCACAGTTCGTCGCCTGGCCCGGTCTGCTCGTATTCCAGGACAAGGCACAACTGCTGTATGACGGCGCGGAGGGCGACTACCCGACCTTCCACGGTGTTGTCGTCCGACGCGACTACGCCACCCAGCATCCCGAGGTGCTCGACGCGTTCCTGCAGGCTCAGCTCGATGCCACCGACTTCCTCAATCAGCATCCGCTGGAGTCCGCCAGGCTCGTGGCCGAGGGCAGCGGCCTGCCACAGGAAGTCGTATACCTCTACAACGGCCCCGGCGGCACGAGCTTCGACACGACGCTCAAGCCGTCGCTGATCGAAGCATTGAAGGGCGACGTGCCGTATCTCAAGTCGATCGGCGACTTTGCCGATCTGAACATCGATGAGTTCGTCGACGACACCGCCATCCGCAAGGCGTTCGCCGAGCGCGGCCAGGACTACGACGCCGCACTGAACTCGACGAAGAACCCGTCGGAACTCAGCGGTCAGGACCCGGTCTGCAACATCGCGGTCACGGATCCCAAACTGGCGGGCGAACTCTGGATCGACGGCGCCGACGCCACCCAGCCCGCCGCCAACCCCGGCTGCCTGTTGCGCGCCATCCGCGAGGCGAACGGCCGCGGTGACCAGATCCGTGCCGCCTACGTCCCCGACACCGAGTTCGGCACCCGCTGGTTCGCCGACAAGTCCGTCTGGGTCAAGGACGGTCCGAACTATCTGCCCTTCGGGACACCGGCAGGTGCGCAGCGCTACATCGGCGCGCATCCCGGCGCGACGGTCGTCGAGTATCAAGAAGCACTGGTGGGTGCGGTGTGACCGCGCCACCCGTGGTGCTGACGGCTGACGAGCCCGCCGTCGGCGTGCCGACCACATCCGCCGCCAGTGCACCGAGGCGGAGAAGCTGGACCGCGTGGCCTGTGCGCATCGCCTCGGTGGTCACCGCCATCGCACTGTGGCAGGTGTTGACGGCCAACGATGTTCGGCTGTGGCTGCGGTTCGACACACTGCCGACCGTCACCGAGATCGTCACCGCGTTCGGCGCCCGCATCGGCACGCAGAACTACTGGCTCGACCTCGGCCAGTCGCTGATCCGTATCCTCACCGGCTTCGCGCTCGCCGCGGTGGCCGGTGTGGTCACGGGCATCCTGCTCGGCCGCTCGACGAGGTTCGCGAACGTGTTCGGCCCGCTCACCGAACTGGCCCGGCCGATCCCCGCGATCGCGATCGTGCCCGTCGCGATTCTGTTGTTTCCCACCGACGAGGCCGGGATCGTCTTCATCACGTTCCTCGCCGCCTACTTCCCGATCATGGTGAGCACCCGCCACGCCGTGCGCGCGTTGCCGACACTGTGGGAGGACTCGGTGCGCACGCTCGGGGGCAGCCGCTGGGACGTGATCACGCGAGTTGTGTTGCCCGGCATCCTTCCCGGCGTCTTCGGTGGACTGTCCGTCGGCATCGGCGTGGCGTGGATCTGCGTGATCTCCGCAGAGATGATCTCCGGTCGTCTCGGCGTCGGCTACCGCACCTGGCAGGCGTACACCGTGCTGGCCTATCCCGATGTGTTCGTCGGCATCATCACGATCGGCGTGCTGGGGTTTGCGACCTCGGCCGCCGTCGAACTGATCGGCCGCCGCGTGACGCGCTGGCTGCCCCGCGGTGAGGAGAACGCGCGATGACGGGAATGTCGTTGACGCTGCGCGACACCGTGCTCAGCTACGGCGGTGCGGCCGTCGTGGACGGACTGGACCTCGACGTCGCCCCGGGCGAGATCCTGGTGCTGACCGGACCGTCGGGCTGTGGCAAGTCGACCGTGCTGCGTGCACTCGCCGGCCTGCTGGCGCCGGACAGGGGAGAGGTGCTTGGCGACGGTGTCAGGGTCACCACCACCTCGCGCGACCGGGCGATGGTGTTCCAGGACAACGCGCTGTTGCCGTGGCGCACAGTGCAATCCAACGTCGAGCTCGCGCTTGAACTGGCAGGCAGGCCGCGTCAGGGCCGTCGTGAGGAGGCGCTGCGCTGGATCGCCGACGTCGGCCTGACCGGCTTCGAGAAGTATCTGCCAAAGAGTTTGTCCGGCGGTATGCGCCAACGCGTGCAGCTCGCCCGCGGCCTGGCCGGTGCGCCGCGAGCGGTCATGATGGATGAGCCGTTCGGCGCCCTCGACACACAGACTCGCGCCACCATGCAGCGTCTACTCATCGACACCTGGCGTGCACACCCGACGACAGTTGTCTTCGTCACCCACGACGTCGACGAGGCTCTGCTCATCGGCGATCGCATCGCCGTGCTCGGCCGTGCGGGACAGCCGCTGCGTGCCCTGCTCGATGTGCCCGCACCCCGCGACACCACCGTCGCCCGCACCGCGCTGCGGGCTGAAGTGATTGCCGCCCTCGATCATTCGGAGTTGGTCAGCTAGTGGAAGTACCCGCACTCGACGACGCCGTCCGCCTCGACTGCGACGTCCTGGTCATCGGTGGCGGCACGGCAGGAACGATGGCCGCGCTCACCGCCGCAGAGCACGGCGCACAGGTCCTGCTGCTGGAGAAGGCGCACGTGCGCCACTCTGGTGCGCTTGCCATGGGTATGGACGGCGTCAACAACGCGGTCATCCCGGGCAAGGCCACACCCGAGGACTACGTCGCCGAGATCACCCGCGCCAACGATGGAATCGTCAACCAGCGCACCATCTATCAGACCGCGACCCGCGGGTTCGCCATGGTGCAACGGCTGGAGCGCTACGGCGTGAAGTTCGAGAAGGACGAGCATGGCGAGTACGCCGTGCGCCGCGTGCATCGCTCCGGCTCGTACGTGTTGCCGATGCCCGAGGGCAAGGACGTCAAGAAGGCGCTCTACCGGGTGCTCAGGCAGCGTTCGATGCGCGAGAAGATCCGCATCGAGAACCGCCTGGTTCCCGTTCGGGTGTTGACCTCCGACGGACGCGCGGTCGGCGCCGCGGCATTGAACAGCCGCACCGGCGAATTCGTGGTCGTCGGGGCGAAGGCCGTCATTCTCGCGACGGGTCCCTGCGGACGGCTTGGGTTGCCGGCGTCGGGCTATCTGTATGGCACGTACGAGAATCCGACCAATGCGGGTGACGGCTACTCGATGGCGTTCCACGCGGGCGCCGAACTCTCGGGAATCGAGTGCTTCCAGATCAATCCGCTGATCAAGGACTACAACGGGCCCGCCTGCGCGTACGTCGCGAATCCGTTCGGCGGTTATCAGGTCAACGCCAAGGGGGAGCGGTTCGTCGACTCCGACTATTGGTCGGGACAGATGATGTCGGAGGTCAAGAAGGAGATCGAGTCGGCGCGCGGACCGATCTACCTCAAGGTCAGCCACCTACCCGATGAGACGTTGAGCACGCTCGAGGGGATCCTGCACACCACCGAGCGGCCGACCCGCGGTACGTTCCACGCCAATCGCGGCCACGACTACCGCACCCACGACATCGAGATGCACATCTCCGAAATCGGCTTGTGCAGCGGGCATTCCGCTTCCGGTGTCTGGGTCGACGACAATGCGCGCACCACCGTCCCCGGCCTGTACGCAGCAGGCGATCTCGCATGTGTACCGCACAACTACATGATCGGCGCGTTCGTCTACGGCGATCTGGCGGGCAGTCACGCGGCATCCACGCTGCCTGACGTCGCTGCGCCGCAACAGCTTCCGGACGACCAGATCGCGGCCGCGCACGAACTGATCTACCGGCCCCTGCGTAATACCGACGGCCCGCCGCAGCCACAGGTGGAGTACAAGCTGCGCCGTTTCGTCAACGACTATGTCGCCCCGCCCAAGACGGCCGCCAAGCTGTCGATCGCTGTGCAGACCTTTGATCGGATGCGCGATGAGGTCGCGGGTATCGGTGCTCGGACCCCGCACGAATTGATGCGGGCGGTCGAGGTGTCGTTCATCCGCGATTGCGCGGAAATGGCCGCGCGCTCGTCGCTCACCCGCACGGAGTCGCGCTGGGGGCTCTACCACGACCGCAGTGACACCCCGGACCGCGACGATGTCGAGTGGCGCTACCACCTCAACCTGCGCAAGACGGCCGACGGTGACATCGAGTTCCTCAAGCGACCCGTCGCACCGTACTTCGTTCCGGTGCCGGGCCTCGACGAATTACCCAGCGGCGAAACAGAACCCATCGTCGTGCGTCAGCCCGAGCTGGTCGGCGGACAGGCCCCCGCGTCGGAGGTGTCCCGGGTGCGCGACGGTGCGGCTGCACCACCGCCGTCACCACGCATCGCCGCTGTGCTTGCGATCGACGAACCGACGGTCGAACAGCTGACGCCGTTCCTAAAGGATGCTGATGCGGGAGTGCGGCGTACCGCTGTCGATGTGCTCACCGAACATCTACCCGACGGCTACGCGCCTGCTCTCCTCGCGGCGTTGAGCGACGGCCATGCGTCGGTGCGTCGTGTCGCGGCGGATGGGATTCGCGAACTCGTTGAGGTGCTGCCGGATCCGGTCGCGGTACAAGCCTTCCTGGCGTCCGCCGACCCTGTGGTTCGGGGTGCCGCCGTCTACGTGCTGAGTTCGCGGCGGGTTGGGAATGCATCGCAGTTCCGGCACGCGCTCGCCGACGAGGATCACCGGGTGCGCATCGAGGCCGTCCGCGCGCTGGTCTCGGTCGACGACGCCGCCGGGGTCGCCGCCGCGCACAGCGATGTGAACCGGGAAGTGCGGATCAGCGTCGCGAACGGCCTCGGCACGCTGGGCACGGGGGCCTCGGCGATCCGTCTGCTGATCGACGACCCCGATCCATTGGTGCGGGCCGCCGCCCTCACGGCGATGGGGTCGATCGGCTGGGACGACGCGGACGTGACGACCGTCGAGGGCGCGCTCGCCGCATCGGCGTGGCAGATCCGGCAGGGCGCCGCCCGCGCGCTGGCAGGAGCACCGTCACCGCTGACCGCGGTGCCGCCACTGTCTCGGGCGCTGTCGGATCCGCATCTCGACGTCCGGAAGGCTGCGGTGCTGAGCCTCACGCGGTGGGCGGCGTCGGAGGATGCCGCGCGCGAGGCGTTGGCCGGGGCACTGGATGACGGGGACGCCGACGTTCGTGCCTATGCGAGGCGGGCGCTGGCGAACAGCTGACTGTTCGGGGGCATGTTTCGGGACATCGCTTACACATCTGTCCCGACCCCTGTGAGCGCCGCCGGGGATATGTCTATGTGCCAACCTCGTAGCGACAGAGTCGCTCGGCGGGCGGCTACGCCGTTCACTTGAATCCGTTGTGTCACTTTGGTTTCAGTGGTCACATTCCGGGTGTGGTTTGTCGGAGCTCGAATGTATGTTCGAATCATGTTGGCGACGCCGGTGCAGGTAGCCCTGAGCGCGCTGCGCGACGCCCACGACACCCTCGCCGGCTGCGACCTCGATGCCCTGACCCACCGCGAGCTCCTGACCGTCCTCGACGAGCTGGAGAACCTGTCGTGTCAGCTGCCCGCGCAGTGGCATCGCGTTCTGGTGCGCTTGCAGGCCGAGACCACACCGAAGGAGTTGGGCGCCAAGTCATGGAAGGACGTGTTGCGCATCCGGTGGCGGATCTCGGCGACCGAGGCGTTGCGGCGCCTGGCCGAGGCCGAGGTGTTGGGTCCGCGGCAGGCGTTGACCGGTCAATCGTTGGCTCCGGTGCTGGCGGTCACCGCAGCCGCCCAAGCAGCCGGATCGATCACGCGTGAGCACGTCGACAAGATCCGCGACACCATGGCTCGCCTACCCGGTTTCGTCGACACCACCACCCGCGACCAGATCGAAGCCGACCTCGTGCGGCTGGCCGAAGGCGTCGGACCCACCGAACTCAAAAACGCCGCTGAGCGGGTGCTGTTCCTGCTCGATCAAGACGGCCCCGAACCCGATGACACCGAGCGTGCCCGCAGACGCGCCCTGGTGTGCGGCCCGCAAGGCCGCGACGGGATGGTGCCGGTCAGGGGCTACCTAACGCCGGAGGCCTGGGCGATCTATGAAGCCATCTTCGCCAAGACGGCCGCCCCGGGGATGTGTAACCCCGATGACGAAAGCGCCTGTGTCAACGGCACACCGTCTCAAGAACAGATCGACACCGATCACCGCAGCCTCGCGCAGCGCCAGCACGACGCGCTGATCGCTATCGGTCGTAACGCGCTGGAATCCGGCGAGCTCGGCCAGCACAATGGGCTCCCGACCTCGATCATCATCCGCACCACCCTGCAAGACCTCGAACGCCGGGCCGGGGTTGGCACCACCGGCGGCGGCAGCCTGCTACCGATACAGGATGTGATCCGGTTGGCCGGCCACGCCAACCATTGGTTGGCCGTCTTCGACGGTGCCACCGGGCAAGCCCTCGACCTGTTCCGCACCAAGCGCACGGCCACCGCCGCGCAGCGGATTATGCTCATCGGCCGTGACGGTGGCTGCACCAAACCCTGCTGCCCCGTCCCCGCCTACGGCAGCCAGGTGCACCACGCCCGAGCCGACTGGGCCGACGGTGGCAACACCAACGTCAACGACCTCGCGTTAGCCTGCGGGCCCGACAATCGCCTCGTCGACGGAGACGGCGGCTGGACCACGACCATCAATGATCGCGGCGAGGTCGAATGGATCCCTCCGCCCGACCTGGACACCGGCCAAACCCGTATCAACTACTACCACCGTCCCGAACTACTCCTCCGCCCACCAGAAGAGCCAGGCGAAAACCCCGAACGCGGACCGTAATAGCCTGCTAAGAGCGGAATTGCGCGCCGAGTTACGGGCCTAAGCGAGCCGCCAGCGCCCGACGATCGACCTTGCCGATGCCGCGGCGCGGAATCTCGTCGACGACGTGGATCTCCCGTGGTGCCGCCGTGATGTCCAAAGTGGTTGCGACGTGCTCGCGTATCTCAGCGAGCGTGGGAGCGGTATTCCCAGGCGATAAGACGATCGCCGCGACGACGCGCTGACCCAGCCGTTCGTCGGCGACACCGAATACCACACATTCCGCCACCGCCGCATGCGACGCCATCGCCGCCTCCACCAGTTGCGGCAACACGGTCAACCCACCGGTGCTGATCGCGTCGTCCACCCGGCCGAGAACCGTCAAAACTCCCGAATCATCAACGGCGCCAATATCATCCGTGCGGAACCAGCCGGGCTCCACAAACGGATCGGGATCGACAGGATTGCGGTATCCCTTCGCCAGCGTCGCACCGCCCAGGACCACCCGGCCATCGTCGATCCGCAACCGCACACCCTCGAGCGGCACCCCGTCGTACACGCAGCCGCCCGCCGTCTCGCTCATGCCGTACGTCCGCACCACACGTATACCTGCGGCCGCGGCTCTTTCGGCCACACCCGCAGGCATCGGTCCACCACCGATCAGCACCGCATCCATCGACGCCAACGCCGCAGACGCGGCAGGGTCGCCCAGCGACTTGTCCAGCTGCGCGGCGACCAACGACACGTACCGCCGCCCCGAACCGAGCGAGGCCACAGCCGGTACCAGTTCCTCCGCCGAGAAGCTGGCGGATACCGCCACCGGCACCACGCCCGCAATCACGCTGCGTACCAACACTTGAAACCCGGCAATGTGATGCGCAGGCAACGCCAGCAGCCACTGCCCGGGACCGCCCAGCCGCTCATGTGTCGCCGTGGCGCTGGCCGTCAACGCCGAGGCCGTCAGCAGCGCACCCTTCGGCGTCCCCGTCGTGCCGGAGGTCGATATGACGACGGCCACATCGTCGTCGATCTCAGAACCCGCCCGTAAAGACGTTGTGAGCAAAGCGGTTTCGCGATCGTCGCCGACCGGCACCGGTAACACCGTCGCGCGCCCGCAGAGCACATCCTCCACAACGGGCAACACCGACAACGCCGAAGCTCCGGACGGCACGGCGACGGGGCGTAGGACGGCTATGCGTCCTCCTCCGGGTCGCGCGGGTCGTCGAGCGGCCAGCCCTTGGCGGCCAACCGCTGCCGCACCCGCTCGATGTCGTCGGGGGTGGGAAGTTCGTCGGTGATCTGGGTGATCAGCACGCCGATGTCGGCGCTGTCGAAGTCGCCGAGATCCTTCAGTTCCCGCGCGACGGCCTTCACCTCGTCGTCGGACAGGCGGCGTTTGAGAAGAGCGAACAGCGGCACCCGATCCGGGCCCGGCACCCCCTCGGGATAGCCGGATGTGATCCACGCGACGATCTTGGCCAGAAAGGTCACTGTGCCCTTCGCCTCCCTCCGGAACGTCGCGCGCGTGTGATCAAAGACCTAGGAACTTCGATGCTAATGCGGCTTCAAAGGGCGGGTCGGGGTCGCAGTTGGCGAACACTTCCTTCCCAGAAGATGAACAACGAATGAACACATGCCCTGGTCAGATGAAGTGCCTGTTCGACACACCCTTCATAGGTGGTCATGAGTTAGGCAAAACGCCTCGCCAGGCCGCAGAATATGGCCGTGAGCGCAGAGCTGATCATCCTCGTGCTGCTGATCGCTACCGCCCTGGCATTCGACTTCACCAACGGATTCCATGACACCGGTAACGCGATGGCCACGTCGATCGCCACCGGAGCGTTGAAGCCTAGGACGGCAGTTCTGCTGGCAGGAGTTCTCAACCTGGTCGGCGCCTTCCTCTCGGTCGAAGTCGCCGTCACCGTCACCACCTCTGTCCTGAAGGTTCAGGACGGCAAGACCGGCGCACTGATCCCGGAAATCGATGCGTCCACCGGTCTGACGATCATCTTCGCCGGCCTCATCGGCGGCATCCTCTGGAACCTGCTCACCTGGCTGTTCGGTATCCCGTCGAGCTCGTCGCACGCCCTCTTCGGAGGGCTGATCGGCGCGGGCCTGGCCGCCCTCGGCATGGCGGGCGTCAACTGGTCCGGCGTCACCGGCAAGGTGTTGATTCCGGCCGTCGCCGCGCCGATCATCGCGTGCGTGGTCGCCGGCTGCGGCACGTGGCTGGTGTACCGACTCACCCGCAGGATCGCCGAGGGCCGGCGGCGAGAAGGCTTCCGCTGGGGGCAGATCGCGACCGCCTCGCTCGTCGCGCTCTCCCACGGCACCAACGATGCCCAGAAGACGATGGGCGTCATCGCGCTCGCGCTCATCACCACCGGTCATCTGTCCGGCGATGTGAGGGAACAGGGCCTGCCGTTCTGGATCATCTTCAGCTGCGCGGTCGCCATCGGCCTCGGCACCTACCTCGGCGGCTGGCGCGTCATCCGCACGCTGGGCAAGGGTCTCGTCGAGATCGACTCGCCGCAGGGTTTCGCCGCCGAGGCATCTTCGGCCGCAATCATTTTGAGCTCGAGCGCCGCAGGCATGGCCCTGTCCACCACGCACGTCGCGACGGGATCGATCCTCGGCAGTGGCGTCGGCAAGCCTGGTGCCGCGGTGCGCTGGGCGGTGGCGGGCCGGATGGCCGTCGCGTGGCTGATCACGCTGCCCGCCGCGGGAATCGTCGGGGCGCTGTCCTACTGGCTGTCCGATGCCGTCAAGTCGTTGACCGGCTCGGCGCTGGCCGGTGACGGCCTGATCTTCCTCGTCCTGGTGGGCCTGTCCTTCTACATGTGGTGGCGCGCCCAGCAGCAGAAGGTGGACAGCACCAACGTCAACGCCGAATGGGACAGCGCCACGAACTCCGTCGTGCCCGCGGAAGTCCGTGAGGCCGCCAAGCCACCCAAGACACCGGCCGCGGTTTGAGGAACCGGTCTAAGGAACATTGATGACGCATTTCGAGAGCATCCTCAAGGTGCTCGCGGTGGGACTGCTCCTCGGCGCAGGATTGCCCGCGGTGTTCGCGGCCGGCCTGGTGGCGTTCTCCAGCGGAGCCGGCGGCACAGACGCCAACGGCACGACCGTCGCGCCCAATCCGGTGAAGAAGTTCGCGGGGATCGCGCTGTTCGTGTTCGTGGGCTGGGTGATCCTGACCGCGGTCGCCTGGATCACGCGGGCGACGATCATCCATCACACCGGCATCGACCTGTTCCCCTTCCTGCCCAAGAAGTGAGCTGGCACAACATGACTGCGAATCAGGGCGTTCTGGACACCGTGCTCGGGTGGTTGCATCGGGGCTATCCGGAGGGCGTGCCGCCGAAGGACTATTTCGCGTTGCTCGCGCTGCTGAAGCGATCGCTCACCGAGGAAGAGGTCGTCAAGGCCGCGCAGGCCGTGCTCAAGGGCGCCTCGTCGGACACGGTCAGCGAACAGGAGATCCGCGCCGCGATCCACACGGTCACCGACCAGGAACCGAATCCCGAGGAGATCCATCAGGTGGCCGCGCGGCTGGCCTCCGTGGGCTGGCCGCTGGCCGTCGCCCGCTGAGCTACTGGCGGTTGTCGCGCCGCAGCGGATGGTTTTCGGGGACCTGTACGAAGATCAGCAGCACACCATCGGGATCGGTGACGTGCAGTTCGTGTAGACCCCACGGCTCCTGGCGGGCCTCGCGGGTGATAGGTACGCCGCGGCCGACCAGTTCCTTCTCGGTGGCATACACATCGCGGACCTGCAGCCACAACGTGCCGCCCGCGCTCGGTGTGCCGTGGCCGGCAACCTCGATCAACGACTGGCCGGCGTAGAAGACCGTGCCCGCACCGTAGTCGCGGGCGATCGCCAACCCGATCTCGTCGCGGTAGAACGTCAGCGAGCGTTGATAGTCCGCCGGCCGGATGAGCATGCGGCTGGCCAGGATCTCCATACGAACGTGTTTATCACGGCCGCTCAGCCGATACGTCGATCGACGCCGGCCCAGTACGGCTCGCGCAGCTCTCGTTTGAGCAGCTTGCCGCTGGGATTGCGGGGTAGCGTCGCCACGAAATCGACGGACTTGGGCAACTTGAACCCCGCGAGGCGCTCACGGGCGTACGCGATCAGCTGGGTTTCCGTGGGTGCGTTTGCGGCAGCCGGTACGACGACGGCTTTCACCGCCTCACCCCACATCTCGTCGGGCACACCGATGACCGCGACGTCGTCGACGCCGGGATGCGTCATCAGGACGTTCTCGACCTCGATGGGGTATACGTTCTCGCCGCCGGAGACGATCATGTCCTTCTTCCGGTCGTGCAGATAGATGTAGCCGTCGCGGTCGACATAGCCAGCGTCGCCGGTCTTGAGCCAGCCGTCTGTGATCGTCGCAGCCGTGGCCGCTGGATTGTTCCAGTAGCCGAGCATGTTCTGCGCCGACCGTGTCCACACCTCGCCGATGGCGCCGACGGGAACGTCATTCCCGTCGTCGTCGACGATGCGCACCTCAACCCACGGAAACGGTTTACCGCACGACCGCAGCAGGTGCGGGCGACCCTTCGGGTCGTGTTCGTCGAGTTGCGTTACGGAGCCGGTGGTTTCGGTCATGCCGTACACCTGAAGGAATTCGCACTTGAAGCGTTCGAGACCTCTGATGAGCACGTCGTCGGTGATGGGCGAGGCGCCGTAGACGATGGCTCGGACGCTGGAGAAGTCCGCATTCTCGACGCCGGGAGTAGCCAGCATCATCTGGATCACCGCGGGCACCAGCAGCAGATTGGTGATCCGTTGCCGGACAATGGAATCCAGAATCGCGGCCGGATCGACGTCGCGCAGCACCACAGTGGTTGCGCCCTCGTAAAGTCCGACCAGCACCCAGCCTGAACCGGCCATGTGGAACATCGGCATCACCGCGAGGCTCACGCTGTCGGCGCTGAACCGCCACTCCTTGGAGATGCCGGTGGCCTTGCAGAGATAGTTGCCGCTGGAGAGCATGACGCCCTTGGGCAGTCCGGTGGTGCCCGAGGTGTACATCAGGAAGGCGATGTCATCGGATTCCGTTGTGACACCAGGATCTTCGGCTGGATGGTTGGCGATCCAGTCCTCGAAACCCGGCCAGCGGTCGTGCGCTCCGACCGCGACGAGGGTGCGTACCGTCGTCAGCTGGTGCTCGATCGCCTCGAGATGGTCGAAGAACTCGGAGCCGACGACCACGGCCGTCGCTCCTGAATCCTCCAGGATGTACAGCATCTCCGGCGGCGCGAGGCGCCAATTCACCGGCACGCCAACGGCGCCCAGTTTGAAGAGGCCGAAGGCGACCTCGAAGAACTCCGCGCTGTTCTTCTCGATGAACGCGACGCGATCGCCGAATCCGACACCGGCAGCGTGAAACGCCTGCGCGGCTTGGCTGGACCGCGCGTCGAGCTCGGCGAAGCTGATGGTCCGGTCGCCGACGATCAGCGCCGTGGTGTCGGGCCGATTCCGCGCGTGGACGCGGACGATGTCGGCGATCGTCGTGATATCGGACATGGATCAGCTACTGGGTTGTATGCGTTGACGTTTCATCACGGCGTTCACCGCGCCCGGTGCGAAGGTGTTGAGCGCCTGGGCGGTGACGGCCATCCGCGGCGCGATTCGGACCGGGCGCTCGCGTGCGGCGGTGATCATCCAGTCGGCCGCCTCGTCAGCGGTCAGCCCCGGCAGCCCGTCATAGGCGCGTGTCGGCGCAATCATCGGCGTCAGCACGAGCGGATAGAACAGCGTCGTCGAGTGCACTCCGTCCTCGCCCCATTCGGTCTCGATGATCCGGCTGACCGAGGTGAGCGCGGCCTTCGACGCGTTGTACACCGAGAACAGCGGCGACGACTCGTTGAGCACACCCCAGGTCGACACGTTGATGATGTGGCCGTCGCCGCGCTTTCGCATGCCAGGCGCGAAGCCGCGGATGAGCCGCAGGGGTGAGTAGTAGTTCAGCGCCATCGTCCGCTCGACGTCGTGCCAGCGTTCCAGCGACTCGGCGAGCGGCCTGCGGATCGAGCGGCCGGCGTTGTTGATCAGGATGTCGATGCCCCCGAGGTCCCGCTCGAGTGTGGCGACCAGCTCGTCGACGGCGTCCAGATCGGACAGGTCGCAGGCGTGGGCCTGGGCGATTCCGCCGTCCGCGCTGATCCGGTCGACCAACTCGTCCAGGAGTTCCTGGCGGCGGGCGGCGACGGCGACGACGGCGCCGCGGCGGGCGAACTTCGCGGCGGCCGCCTCGCCGATGCCCGACGACGCGCCGGTCAGCAGGATCCGCTTGCCCCTGAGGTCGACGGGATCGCGGTCGGGACGCGGCAGCAATTGCGGGGCCAGCGGCGGTCGCATGCCTGCCAGCAGCACCTGTTCGGAGAGCCAGCGCAGCGGGTTCTTACTCACAGTCGGCGAGTCTAGGTGGCACCGTTTTGTGCGATTTCGGCGTGGCTGGTCACGCTGAGCGTGACTCAGCACGCCGAAACCGCTAAAAGTAGCGCGGGAACTGGCTCCAGTCGGGGTCGCGCTTCTCCAGGAACGCGTCGCGGCCCTCGACGGCCTCATCGGTCATGTAGGCCAACCGCGTCGCCTCACCGGCGAACAGCTGCTGGCCCACCAACCCGTCGTCGGTCAGGTTGAAGGCGTACTTGAGCATCCGGATCGCCTGCGGCGACTTGCCGTTGATGGCCGCCGCCCATTCCAGCCCGACGGTCTCCAGCGACGCGTGGTCGACGACCTCGTTGACCGCACCCATCGCGTGCATCTGCTCCGCGGTATACGGCCTGCCGAGGAAGAAGATTTCGCGGGCGAACTTCTGGCCCGCCTGCTTGGCCAGGTAGGCGCTGCCGTAGCCGCCGTCGAAGCTGCCGACGTCGGCGTCGGTCTGCTTGAAGCGGGCGTGCTCGCGGCTGGCCAGCGTCAGGTCGCACGTCACGTGCAACGAGTGCCCGCCGCCCGCGGCCCAACCGTTGACCAGACAGATGACGACCTTCGGCATGAACCGGATCAGCCGCTGCACCTCGAGGATGTGCAGCCGGCCGGCACGCGCGGGGTCGACCGTCTCGGCCGTCTCACCCGACGCGTACTGGTAGCCGCTGCGGCCACGGATGCGCTGGTCGCCGCCCGAGCAGAACGCCCAGCCGCCGTCCTTCGGGCTGGGCCCGTTGCCGGTGAGCAGCACGACGCCGACCTCGGGCCACATACGGGCATGGTCGAGCACCCGGTAGAGCTCGTCGACGGTGTGCGGCCGGAACGCGTTGCGCACGTCGGGGCGGTCGAACGCCACCCGCACCGTCGGTTGCGGTTTCCCGTCGACGACGTGCCGGTGGTAGGTGATGTCGGTCAGGTCGAAACCATCGACCGGTTGCCACAGTGACGGGTCAAAAGGGTTGTTGCTCATGCGTTTACGGGATCCAATCGGAAAACGGGACAGCGGCCGGCGAGGGCCTCGAACTCGTCGGGGTTGGGTCCGGTGACCAGTCCGGCGTTCTTCATGAAGCCGACGCCGGTCGGCACCTCGACGGGGAACGCTCGCAGCAACGGCCGCGCCTCCTCGACCGGCATCTCGACCATGCGGACCCGCTGGGCGCGGCGGCCTTGGTGCAGTGTCGCCTCACCGGCGGCGCGGGCGTTGGCCGACCAGTCGGCGCCCGGCAGGCCTGCCACGATGTAGCGCTTGCCGTCGACGGTCATCGGCGTGACGGGCGTCGACCGCGGCTTACCGGTCTTGCGGCCGACGACCGTGAGCACCACGGGCCCCTTGTCGCCCATGCGGACGCCGAGTTTCTGCATGCCGATCATGACTTTGTTGACGTATTTCAGCCACCAGGGCGGCCGAATGCGCGCGCTGTCTGACATGTCCGAAACGCTACGCGACGGGATCGATGCGAAACACGGGCAGTCGGCCGGCCAGCCCCTCGAGTTCCTCGGGGGTGCCCGTCGTCAGGACGCCTGCGCGTTTCATGATGTCGACGCCGGTCGACACCAGCTCCGGGAACCGCCGCAGGACGGGGCGGGCCTCCTCGGCGCTCAGTTCGACCATCTGCACCGTCTCTGTGCGCCTGCCCTCGGTGATCGTCACCCGGTCGGCGGCGCGCACGTTGCGCACCCACTCCGCGCCGGGAAAGCCGTTGACCACAAAGCGTTTGCCGTCGACGGTCATCGGCGTGACGGGCGTCGAGCGCGGCTTGCCCGTCTTGCGGCCGGGCGCCGTCAGCACGACCGGCGACTCGTGCCGCGAGACTGGCACCCCGAGCCGCAGCAGCACCGCGAAAACCTTGTTCGCGTACTTGAGCCACCGCGGCGGACGAATCGGCTCGAGCCCACTCATACGGACACCCCACACTCGCGCAGCGCGCTGCGCAACCCGTCGCGACGCTGCGCCGTCGGAAGCGGATCGACGAGCACGAAACCGCAGCCTATGGCACGCGCGCCGCCGTCGGCCTCGTCGCTGTCGCCGACCATCACCGCGTGCGCGGGATCCACTCCGAGCCGGCCCAGCGCCGTCTCGAAGATCGCTGCATCCGGCTTGATGGCGCCGACTTCGAAGGACAGCACGAACTCGTCGACGAACTCGGCCGCGCCCAGCGATTCGAACGCCGGCCGCACGTCGAACGCGATATTGGAGACGACCGCCGTCTTGATGCCCTGCCGGTGCAGGCCCGCCAGGACGTCGGCGGTGTCGGGGTACGGCGTCCAGTTCAGCGGATCGGTCATCAGGCGGTACAGCGACTCCGCATGGTGGTGGGCCACCCCGGATTCGCGCAGAACGTGCAGGTAGGCCTCGCGATGCAGGTGCGGTTCGAGGTCACGGTTCTCCCAGGCGTGCAGCGCCTTGTCCGTCATCGCGACGTGCTGACCGGTCGGTGCCGTCATCCTGCGCATCAGCTCGGCCTGCACGTGGCCGTCGATCTGACGTTCGTCGACCTCGATGCCGTGGAACCAGCTGTCGTCCTCCTCCAGGCGGAACAGTGTGCCCGAGTAGTCGAACAGAACGGCGTGAACGTTCACCCGCCCCATGCTGCCAGGTGTGAAGATTCACGAAACCGGCTAATTAACTACCCGTGACGGAGTTCGAGCAGGCAGTGGTGGTGGTGCCTGCGCACAACGAAGTGGAGCGTTTGCCGCGGTGCCTGACGGCGCTGCTCGCTATGGCGATGGATACGCCACTGCCGGTTCTGATCGTCGTCGTCCTGGACGCCTGCGACGACGGCAGTGACGGTCTCGCCGAGCGGTTCGGCCCGGGTGCGCATTTCATCGCGACGGATGCGGGCAACGTCGGGGCCGCCCGTGCCGTCGGGTTCGAGTACGCGCGGTCGGCGTGCCGCGACGTCGAGCCGGCGCGGACGTGGTTCGCCACCACCGACGCCGACACCGTCGTGGGACGCCAGTGGCTGTCACGGATGATGGCCGCCGACGCCGACATGGTGCTCGGCACGGTGCGGATCCCGATGTGGCGGCTGCCGGTCGAGGTGGCTCGCCGGTACCTCGCCGCCTACCACTCGACGGGTCCCGGCCACGATCACGTCCACGGCGCCAACATGGGCTTCCGGGCCGACGCGTACTGGGGTGTCGGCGGTTTCCGCCCGCTGTCCACCGGCGAGGACGTCGACCTCGTCCGACGGTTCGAATCGGCGCACCTGAACATCCATCGAGATGCCAGGTTGACGGTGGCGACGTCGGCACGCCAAGTCGGACGCGCACCCAACGGATTCGCCGCCCATCTCCGCGGTTTGGTGCAGGCGCCGCGCACACGCGAGGCGCTCGAGACATGACGGCCGTGATGCTCGACCGATGGATCGAGGCGGGCGCGCTGGATCTACCGCTTCCCGGCGGCGGTGACACCGCGCGACGGTGGCGCCGTCTCGCCGCGCTCGCCAGGATCGACATCGTCGCCGCCCGGTTGGCTGAGGCGCACGCCGATGCGATTGCGATCATGGCCGAACTCGGTGCATCCGAATCCGGTCGCCTGTGGGGAGTCTGGGCGGCCGAGTCGCCGGATGCGGTGCTGACCGCGCACCGCGACGGTGGGAGCACGATTCTCGACGGCACCAAGGCGTGGTGCTCGGGCGCGGGCCTGTGCACGCACGCGCTCGTGACGGCACACCTGGAGTCCGATGAGCGCGGCCTGTTCGCCGTCGATCTCGGACATCCGGGAGTGCAACCTCTGCCGAGTGAGTGGCACAACGCCGGAATGGCCGAATCAGATACTCGCGCCGTGCAATTCAGTAACGTTCCCGCCACACCCGTAGGCGCGCCGGGGGAGTACCTGTCCCGGCCGGGCTTCTGGCACGGCGCGATCGGCGTCGCGGCATGCTGGCTGGGTGGCGCGCGCGCCGTGGCGGAGCCGCTGTATGCCCGTGCTGCCAAGAAGTCCGTCGACCCGCATACGTTGGCGCATCTCGGCGCGGTGGACGCCGCACTGGCCGCCGGCGAGGCGATGCTCTCCGTGGCGGCGTGCGCGGTCGACGAGGATCCGTTGAATCGCAAGGGAATGGCCGAGTTGATGGCACGACGCACCAGGGCCGTCATCGAGACCGCGGTCGAGGAGGCCATCGCCCGGACCGGGCGGGCCCTCGGGCCCGCGCCACTGTGCCGCGACGCCCAGCACGCGAAGCGGGTCGCCGACCTCACGATGTACGTGCGCCAGAGCCACGCGGAGCGCGACCTCGAACGGCTGGGGTTACTGGCGGGAGCCGCGCGATGACGCTGGCGCAGATGGGAAATGGGGCGCGGTTCGTCGCCCGGCCGTTGACCGTGGACGGCACCCCGACGCAGGACTGGCTCGATGCGCTCGTACAGGCGCCGGCGTGGGATGTGTCGAACTGCCGCGAAATCGTCGTGGTGGCAGCGCATCCCGACGACGAGACGCTCGGATTCGGCGGCACGCTCGCGACGCTGGCAGCCCGCGGCGTGCGGGTGCAGGTGGTGGCGGCGAGCGACGGTGGTGCCTCGCATCCGCATCTGGAGCGTCGCCGCCTGGAACGCATCCGGTGCGCCGAACTGCACACCGCCGCAAGGACGCTACGGGTACCGGCGCCCATCTGCCTTGGGCTTCCGGACGGGGAGTTGAGCGACCACGAGGAGTGGCTCGCGGAACGCCTCACGTCACTCTTGGAGGGGCGGCCCGTGTGGATCGCCGCGACGTGGCGTGGTGACGGACATCCCGATCATGAAGCGGTCGGTCGCGCGGCGGCGACGGCCGCACAACGCTGCGGTGCGGTGTTCGTCGAGTACCCGATCTGGATGTGGCACTGGGCGACACCGGGTGATCCCGTTGTGCCGTGGGACCGGCTCCGTATCGCGCCGGTCACTGCGCATGCGCTCGACCGCAAGACGGCGGCCACGCGCTGTTACCGCTCGCAACTTCAGTCCATTGACTCGCCGCCGCTGCTGCCGCCGTTCGTGGTGCGGCGACTGCTCGACGTCCCGGAGGTGGTGTTCTGATGCCTACCCGGCTCTCGACGGGATACTTCGACCGGATGTACGCCGAGTCGGAGGATCCGTGGCAGCTCGGTGACAGGTGGTACGAACAGCGCAAGTACGCGATCACGTTGGCGCTGTTGCCCTATAGACGGTACCGCCATGCATTCGAACCCGGCTGCTCGATCGGCGTCCTCACCGAACAGCTCACCGCTAGGTGTGACCACGTCACGAGCACCGACATCGCGAGCGCGGCGCTTGACGCGACGCATCGGCGTCTGGTGGAGGCGGGGCGGCGCCCCAATGTGACGCTGCTGCGCAGATCGGTCGACGAGCCGTGGCCGCAGGCGGGATTCGACCTGGTCGTGCTTTCAGAACTCTGCTACTACCTGCATCCCGAAGTGTTGCGCGACACCCTCGACCGCGAGATACCGCTGCTGAAGCCGGGGACCACTGTCATCAGCGCGCACTGGCGTCATCCGGTCGCCGAGTATCCGATGACCGGCGCCTATGCGACTGACGTCATCGCCGCGACCACGGGACTGCACCACCTTGGCGGTTACCGCGACGCCGATGTGATCATCGAGGTGTTCGACACCAAGTCGTCGATGTCCGTCGCCGCGCGAACGGGTTTGCCGGGGGCTTAGGCCCGGGCCCGGGCCGCCTTGTCCGCCAACACGTCTCGCTCGCGCTCGTTGTCGGTCAGCTTCGCGGCGCGATCGAACTCGTCGGCGGCCTCGGCGTGACGGCCCAGCCGTGCCAGTAGTTCGCCGCGCACGCTCGGCAGCAGGTAGGAGTCGTCGAGGCCCGTCAGGCCGTCGACGATGTCCAACGCGACCGCGGGCCCGTCGGACATCGCGACCGCCACCGCCCGGTTGAGCTGCACGACGGGCGATGGCGTGATCCGCGTCAGCCCGTCGTACAGCATCACGATGCGCTTCCAGTCGGTGTCGGCGGCGGTGGGAGCGGTGGCATGACATTCGGCGATCGCTGCCTGCAGCGCATACTGACCCCAGCCAACACCCTTGCGCTGCAACGCCTCCGCGGCCCGTTCCAGTGCGGCCACCCCACGCTGGATCTGCGCCCGGTCCCACTTGGCGCGGTTCTGATCCTCGAGCAGGATCGGGTTGCCCTGGCTGTCGGTGCGCGCGGCGAACCGCGACGACTGAAACTCCATGAGCGAGACGAGGCCGTGCACCTCCGGTTCATCGGGTACCAATGCCGCGAGCACCCGGCCCAATCGCAGTGCCTCGCTGCACAGTTCGTCGCGGATCCAGCGCCGGCCGAACGACGCCGAATACCCTTCGTTGTAGACCAGATAGATAACCGACAGTACGGCCGACAACCGCTGAGGGTATTCCGAGCGGTCCGGTACCTCGAAGGGCACGTTGGCATCCGACAGTGTCTTCTTGGCGCGGGTGATGCGCGCGGCGATCGTCGATTTCGACGTCAGGAACGCGCGTGCGATCTCCTCGGTGGTCAGGCCGCCGACCACGCGCAGCGTCAGCGCGATCTGTCCCTCCCGCGACAGCACCGGATGCGCGGAGATGAAGATCAGCCGCAGCACGTCGTCGTCGATGCGGTCGGGATCCCACGGTTCGTCGACCTGCGTCTCGAGTTCATGGGCCAGCACCGCGTACTTCGTGTCGAGGTTCTCCTGGCGGCGCCAGTGGTCGATGGCCTTGCGTTTGCCACGGTGGTCAGCCAGGCGCCGGCGTTGCGGGGCACCCCGCTCGCGGGCCACTGAGTCAGGGCGTCGACGAGCGCCTCCTGCGCCAGATCCTCGGCGAGGCCGACGTCGCCGACCGCCCGCGTCAGTGTCGCGACGATCCTGGCGGCCTCCATCCGCCAGACCGCGTCGACGGTCTGCTGGATACCCGGCACCTCCTCATTGTGCCGAGCAGACGCAAAAGTCCCCGACACGCCGCGGAAATGGCGCTCTTTGTGACTGTTCGCGCAGACAGTTGAAGGTGATGACCCACCGGTTCGTGACGGCGTACTGGGAAGGCCACAGGGCCTACCCCAAGACGATCGCGAACCCGTACGCGGGCATCGGCGACCGCACCGTGGCGCGGATGTGGCGGCTCGGATGGCAGCGGGCCGCCGAGGACAACCAAGTGATCCCCAGCGAAGAAGAGCGCATCGCTCGGCTCGCCGCCGAGATCGATGAACTCCTGGACTAGTCGACTGGAGGCTCTGCTCGCCAGGCAGCCCCGCGTCCTCCTCGGCATCACTGGGCCGCCCGGCGCAGGGAAGACGGCGCTGGGGACGCAGATCGTGTCGACGGTCGAGGGCGCCGTGCAAGTCCCCATGGACGGGTTTCATCTCGCCGATGTGGAGCTGCGACGGTTGGGGCGGCTCGACCGCAAGGGTGCCATCGACACATTCGACGGTTACGGGTATCTGGCACTGCTGCAACGCATTAGGAGGCAGCACAGCGAGGTCGTCTACGCCCCGGCGTTCGACCGCGACATCGAACAGCCCGTCGCGGGCAGCATCCCCATCGGACCGGACGCGCGCCTCGTCGTCACCGAGGGCAACTACCTGCTCGACGACGACGAGCCGTGGCCGCAGGTGCGAGGCGTGCTGGACGAAGTGTGGTTCGTCTCGTGTCCGGCGGAAGAGCGGCGGCGTCGGCTCGTCGCTCGTCATGTGGAGTTCGGCAAGTCACCCGAGCAGGCTGAGGCCTGGGTGCATGACGTCGACGAGCGGAATGCCGAGCGGATCGAGCGGGTTCGGCACAAGGCCGACCTAGTCGTCTAGCACACCGACGAAATCGTTTGTCTCCCAGAGGTTCAGGAAGTTGGTGATCGGAAACCTCGGTGTCTGGGACAGCAACGCGAAGCGGACTTCGAACTCCATCTGGGTGCGACCGTTGTCGCGACGGGGATCGTCGAAGTCGCGGGAGAACTTCGCGAACAGCTCAGTCGGTAGGTCGGCGCCGTCGTAGGCGACCGACAGTGCGCCTTGCGGCCAGTGCTGCCGCCGCGGTGACGGCGCAATCGGACGCCAATGCGCCGCTGGCGCGGAACGCGTCGGTGAGGAATTGCGGGCCGCCGCTGCGCAGGGCTGGCATGTCCAGGCCGAAGTAGTCACCCCGCACCCAGCTGTCGGTCATCGATCCCCAATGTGCCATTGACTCTGCGGTGAGGGCTGAAAAAGTCGAGCAACCAGCGGCCTGGACGCAGAGTCAACGGACAAGCGCTCAGCCGACGGCGCGGTCGGCGCCCTCCCAGAACTGCGCCCGCACCGCCTTCTTGTCGGGCTTACCGAGGGCGGTCACCGGCACCGAGTCGACGACGATCACCTGCTTCGGCGACTGCACCGATCCCTTGCGCTCCTTGACGGCGGCCTGGATCTCGGCGGTCATCGCCGCGACGGCCTCCTCGGACCGGTCGGCGTCGGGCCGCAACACGACCACGGCCGTCACCGCCTCGCCCCACTTCTCGTCGGGCGTGCCGATCACGCACACCTGGGCGACCGAAGGATGCTCTGCGACAACGTCTTCCACCTCACGGGGAAACACGTTGAACCCGCCGGTGACAATCATGTCCTTGGTCCGGTCGACGATGTAGTAGAACCCGTCCTCGTCCTCGCGGGCCAGGTCGCCGGTGTGCATCCAACCGTCGCGGAACGTGTCCGCCGTCGCCTCCGGCTTGTTCCAATACCCGCCGGACACCAGCGGACCCGACACGCAGATCTCACCGACTTCGCCTTGGGGCACCTGGTTTCCGTCGGCGTCGAGCAGCGCGACCCGCGCGAACAGCGTCGGACGTCCGCACGACGTCAACCGCTTCTCGTCGTGATCCTTCTTCGACAGGTAGGTGATCACCATCGGCGCTTCGGACTGGCCGTAGTACTGCGCGAAGATCGGGCCGAAGCGGTCGATCGCCTCCTTCAACCGGACCGGGTTCATCGCCGAGGCGCCGTAGTACACCGTCTCCAGCGACGACAGATCGCGGGTGTGCGAATCCGGATGGTCCATCAGCGCGTAGATCATCGACGGCACCAACATGGTGGCGGTGATCTTCTGCTCCTCGATCACCCGCAGCACCTCGGCCGGATCGAACTTCGTCAGCACGAACAGCTGACCGCCCTTGATGATCGTCGGCACGAAGAACGCCGCCCCCGCATGCGACAGCGGCGTGCACATCAGGAACTTCGGATTCTCGGGCCATTCCCACTCGGCGAGCTGAATCGTCGTCATGGTGGTGATCGACTGCACCGTGCCGATCACACCCTTGGGCTTACCGGTCGTCCCGCCGGTGTAGGCCATGCCGCCGATGTGATCGGGCGGCAGGTCGGCGGCCACCAACGGCTTGGGCGTGTACTTCGCGGCCTCGGCGGTCAGGTCGACGGCGACATCCGCCAGGTCGTCGGGCACCGGTCCGATGGTCAGCACCTGCTTGAGTCCCGGCACCTTCTCCAGCAGACCCTTCGCCCGCTCCACGAACATCGGGTTCGGATCGATGATCAGCGACGTGACCCCCGCGTCGTTGAGGACGTACGCGTGGTCGTCCAACGAACCGAGAGGGTGTAGTGCCGTGCGCCGGTAACCCTGCGTCTGGCCCGCGCCGAGGATCATCAGCACCTCGGGCCGGTTGAGCGACAGCAGACCCGTCGCGACACCCGACCCGGCGCCCAGCGCCTCGAAGGCCTGAATGTACTGGCTGATGCGCTCGGCGAGCTGGCCACCCGTCAGTGTCGTGTCGCCGAGGAACAGGACCGGCTTGTCCTTGTTCCGCTTCAGCGCGCCCACCGTGAGGTGGCCGGAGTGCAGGGGATGGCGCAACAGGTCGTCCGTCATGACGACCAGACTAGAACGTGTTCCAGATTTGTAGGCCGAGTACCCCGGAAACGCCGAATCTGTACCTCTGCAGGCATCCACCTCGAGATTTCTCTGCAGAGATTCAGATTCGGTGGGCCCAGGCTCAGCGGCGGGCGAACCTGTCGGCGTCCGCCCGGGCCTGCGCCGCGATCTTCTCCGCCAGCTCGGCCTTCCACTGGACCTCCTTCTGGACCCAGGGGTTGTCGGCGGGGAACTCGTCGGTCTCCGCCACCCGGCGCACCTCGAGCC
This sequence comes from Mycolicibacterium moriokaense, assembly GCF_010726085.1. Classification (NCBI taxonomy): domain Bacteria; kingdom Bacillati; phylum Actinomycetota; class Actinomycetes; order Mycobacteriales; family Mycobacteriaceae; genus Mycobacterium; species Mycolicibacterium moriokaense. The sequence continues at coordinate 5,805,020 of NZ_AP022560.1, read as the reverse complement.
TTACGCCAGGACCCAGCGGGCACTTCTGCGCCCACTGCTTGGCCTCTTCCTTCGACGACACGTCGAGGATCCAGAACCCGTTGAACAGTTCCTTCGCCTCGGTGTACGGGCCGTCGGTGACCACCGGCGGGTCGTTGTCGAAGTCGACGACGAAACCCTCCTCGGGACCGGTCAGGCCCTCGCCGGCGAGCAATACGCCGGCCTTGATGAGTTCCTCGTTGTAGCGGCCCATCGACTCGATGACCTCGTTGAAGTCGATATCGGCCTCGGCGAAGGCCTGCGCGCCCTCGGGGGTCACTCGCATGATCATCATGTAGCGCGACATTGGTGTCTCCTTCTAGTCGGGAAGGGCTCGTTCATCCTGTTCTAGGTGCCCCTCGTCTCTACGTCGAATGGCAGCCCATAGAAATCGACACGCTCGGCGAAGTTTTTTCATCGCATCTCGCCGACGGCTGAGACGATTGTCCGCATGCCCGTCGCTGACCTGGTCATTCAGGGGACCGTCCTCACCGTCAACGAAAACCAACCAACCGTGGAAGCCATCGCCGTGGCCGACGGCCGCATCGTCGCGGTCGGCGACCGCTCCGACATCCAGGCCTGGATCGGGCCGCAGACGGAGACGGTGGACCTCGGCGATGGATGCGTCATGCCCGGCATGGTCGAGGCGCACGGCCATCCGCTGATGGAGGCGATCGTGCTGTCGGACCGGATGGTCGACATCCGTCCCGTCACGCTGCCGAACGCCGCCGACGTCGTCGCCGCGATCGAGGCGGAGGTCGCCAAGCGCGGGGCCGCCGGCGCCTACCTCAACGGGTGGGACGCGTTGTTGCAGCGCGGGTTACCCAACCCGACGCTCGCGTGGCTCGACGGTGTCGCTCCAAACCATCCGCTCGTCATCGTGCACAACTCGGGGCACAAGGCGTACTTCAACTCCGCGGCGGCCGTGAAGGTCGGGCTGACGCGTGACACCCCGGACCCGAAGGGCGCCAAGTACGGCCGCGACGCTAACGGTGAACTCGACGGCAGTGCCGAGGAGATCGGCGCGGTGTTCCCGTTGCTGCAGGGGGCGATTCAGCCCAGCGACTATCCCGAGATGCTGCACGCCGAACTCGCCCGACTGAACCGTGCCGGGTTGACGACGTGTTCGGAGATGGCATTCGACCCGGTGTTCCGGACGGTGATCGATCAGATGCGCAACGACCTCACGGTGCGGTTGCGCGTCTACGAGATTTCCACCGCGGCGATGACCACCGACGAGGTGCCCGACAACGGCGACGACATGGTTCGCCAGGCCGGTATCAAGGTCTGGGTCGACGGCTCGCCGTGGATCGGCAACATCGACCTGTCGTTCCCGTACCTGGATACCGAGGCCACCCGCAGCATCGGCATTCCGAAGGGCTCGTGCGGCTGCGCGAACTACACCCGCGAACAGCTGACCGAGATCGTCGGCGCCTACTTCCCGAAGGGATGGCAGATGGCGTGCCACGTCCAGGGCGATGCGGGGGCCGACACCATCCTCGACGTCTACGAGGACGCGCTGCGACGCTGGCCCCGCGACGACCACCGGCTGCGGCTCGAACACGTCGGCGCCATCCGCGACGACCAGTTGCAGCGCGCCCACGATCTCGGCGTCACCTGCAGCATCTTCGTCGACCAGATCCACTACTGGGGCGACATCCTCGTCGACGGCCTGTTCGGATCCGAACGCGGAAACCGCTGGATGCCATGCGGTTCGGCGGTGGCCACCGGGATGCGGATCTCGCTGCACAACGACCCCCCGGTCACGCCCGAGGAGCCGCTGCGCAACATCAGCGTCGCCGTCACCCGCACCGCGCCCAGCGGCCGGGTGATCGGCCCCGAGCAGCGGATCACCGTCGACCAGGCCATTCGCGCCCAGACCATCGACGCGGCCTGGCAGATGCACTCCGACGACGTGATCGGCTCGCTCGAGGTAGGCAAGTACGCCGACATGGTGGTGTTGTCGGCCGATCCCCGATCGGTGCCGCCGGAAACGATCGCCGACCTCGAGGTCCGTGCCACGTACCTGGCGGGCCGACAGGTTTACCCGAAACTCAACTGACGCACCGGCGGACATGGCACGCTTCTGAGCATGTCTGACCTGGCTGATCCCCGCTTTCTCGACGATCGCATCGCCCACTGGGCCAAGGCCACGCCCGACGGCGAGGCGCTGACCTACCTCGAACGAACGTGGACATGGGCGGAGTGGAACGACCGCGTACGCCGACTTGCTGGAGCGCTGAAGGATCGCGGCATCAAGCGCGGCGACGTGGTGGCGTTCCTCGACAAGAACCACCCCGCCTGCGTAGAGCTCACCCTCGCCGCCGCCTCGCTGGGCGCGGCCAACGCGATCATCAACTTCCGGCTGGCCGCCGACGAACTCGACTACGTACTCAACGACTCCGACGCCAAGCTGCTGATCGTCGGTAAGGAACTGCGGTCCAATGTCGACAGGATCCGCGACAAGGTGACGAACATCGAGCACATCATCGAGGTCACGCCGGAGGGCGAGGACGGCGATGAGTACGAGGCCCTGCTGGCCGGCGCAACTCCGGTGGGCCGCGACGCCGATGTCGACCCCGGCGATGTTGCGATCATCATGTACTCGTCGGGCACCACCGGCCGCCCCAAGGGGGTGGAGCTGACGCAGGCCAACATCGTCGCCCACACGATCAACGCGCACGAGGGATTCAACTTCGACCCCGGCGACAAGAGCATGGTGTCGATGCCGCTGTTCCACGTCGGCGGATCGTCCTATGTGCAGTTCGGGATTCACGACGGAATCCCCAGCGTCATGACGCGTGAGGTTGACGGCATGTCGCTGGCCGGCGCAATCCTCAAGGGCGCCAACAGAACCTTCCTCGTTCCCGCGGTGCTGGCCAAGGTGCTCGATTCCGGCGAGGACGCCGTCAAGCTGTTCGGAGCACTGAAGACCTTCGCGTACGGCGCGTCGCCGATGCCCTTGCCGTTGTTGCGTCGCGCGTTGGAGGCATGGCCGAACACCGAATTCATGCAGGTGTACGGCCTGACCGAAGTGTGCGGCGTCATCAGCCACCTGCTTCCCGAGGTGCATCGCGACCCGGGTAAGGAGGAACGGCTCACCAGTGCGGGCACGCTGGTACCCAACGCGGAGGTGCGGGCGGTGGATCCCGACACACTCGAGGATGTGCCGCAGGGCGAGCAAGGCGAATTGTGGTTCCGCACACCACAGTTGATGAAGGGCTACCACAACAAGCCGGAGGCGACGGCGGAGGCGATCACCGAGGACGGCTGGTTCCGCACCGGCGACATCGGCCGTATCGACGAGGAGGGCTTCATCTTCGTCGAGGACCGACTGAAGGACATGATCATCTCCGGCGGCGAGAACATCTACTCGATCGAAGTGGAGCGAGTGCTGGCCGAGCATCCGGCGGTCGTCGACGTCGCGATCATCGGTGTCCCCGACGAGAAGTGGGGCGAGGTCGTCAAAGCCGTTGTGGAGCTTGAGGGTGAGGCCACCGAGGAGGAGCTCATCGCGTTCGCGCGGGAGCGGTTGGCCGCCTACAAGTGCCCGAAGTCGGTCGAGGTTCGCGACGAGTTGCCGCGCAACCCGACCGGGAAGATCCTCAAGAAGGATCTGCGCAAGCAGTACTGGGAGGGGCGCGACCGCGCGACGGTCTAGCGGGAGACGGGGATCGCAACCTCGTTGCGCCGCAGGAACGGCAACGTCCACGGCGGGTCGTAGAACCACGCGACCGCATCGCCTGCGGGTTTGATGCCCTTGTCCAGCAGGGTCTTTCGCAGTTCTTCCGTGCGTTCGGCCACCGCTTTGGGGCTGCGGTCACCGCTGAATCGGAGCACCGCGACGGTCTCGCCGGGCACCGGTGTCAGCCGGACCCTGTCGTCGTCGGGGTCGGGGAGGGTGTCCATCGTCCACTTCGACGGCATGAAGAACTGAATCACCCACTGGTCGTCCGACGTCCGCGATTGTGCGACGGGTGCGGTCATCGCGATCGCATCGGAGGCGGACTGCTGCCCGACGGGCGCCGTCATCGAGATGGTCTCGTCGTGATGGTTGCCGCCGAAGATGTAGTTCGCCAATCGGCGAAAGCCGATGTTGCGGGCGCGGTCCTCGTCACCGTCGACGGTGGTCTCGGCCGCGATGCGTGGGCCGTAGCGTCGGAGTTCGACGTTGTCGGTCAGCGGTTCGCGCAGGTGGTGCGGTTCCTCGGTGCCGATGCGGATGCCGACGATCGACAACATCGACTCGACGATCTGTTCAGGAAGCTTGATGATCTGCATGGTTCCTCAGCGACGGTTCAGGGCCCAGATATGGGTGGACAGGACGGTGGCGAACGCGCACCACGCGGGATAGGCGGCGAGCGGGGCGGCCTTGGCGCCCTGGACTGCGACCGAGCGCCTGGTCAGGTCCGCACTGCTGACTGCCAGCACCCCCGCCGCGATCGCCGCAGTGCCCAGCCGCCGCTGGGTGAAGAACAGCCATGACCAGCTCCCGTTGAGCACCAGATTCGACGCCAATGCGGCGATGTAGGCACGTCGTTCGCGATCCTGGCCACGTTCTTCGAGCTGATCCAGCGTGGCCGCCGAGGTGGCGGCGATATTCGTATAGAGCAGATTCCACACGATCGGAAAGGCCAGTCGCGGCGGCTGATACGGCGGCTTCTTCAGCTTCGCGAACCACGCCGACTGCGCCGGCCTACTCGCCAGCCCACCGAGAAATCCCGTGGTTGCCACCGCCAGGGCGGTCGGGGCGAGCGTGCGCAATTGCATGAGGGTCCTCCTACGATATTTAAGTAACTGAACCATTACCCAGCTCTGTGCGGGGTCAAACCTGGCACTATGAGCACCGTGACCCCGCCGCTGGACGACCTTGTGGACCGGCTGCACGTCGTCGCGCTGCCCATGCGAGTTCGGTTCCGCGGCATCACCGTTCGCGAGGTCGCACTCATCGAGGGACCGGCGGGCTGGGGTGAGTTCGGCGCATTCGTCGAATACGAGCCCCCCGAGGCCGCTCACTGGCTGGCCTCGGCCGTCGAAGCGGCGTATGAGCCCGCACCCGCCGTCCGACGCGATCGCATCCCCATCAATGCGACCGTGCCCGCCGTAGCCGCGGACCGAGTGCCCGAGGTGCTCAACCGGTTTCCCGGCGCGCGCACCGCCAAGGTCAAGGTGGCCGAGCCCGGCCAGAGCCTGGCCGACGACGTCGCGCGCGTCAACGCCGTTCGCGCACTGGTGCCTTCCGTGCGGGTCGATGCCAACGGCGGCTGGACGGTCGACGAGGCGGTCGTGGCGGCCAGCGCGTTGACTGCCGACGGCCCGCTCGAGTACATCGAGCAGCCGTGCGCGACGGTGGCCGAGCTGGCCCAACTGCGCCGCCGTGTTGACGTGCCCATCGCCGCCGACGAGAGCATCCGCAAGGCCGACGACCCGCTGCGCGTGGTGCGCGAGGGCGCCGCCGACGTCGCTGTTCTCAAGGTTGCCCCGTTGGGTGGCGTGACGCGGATGCTCGAGATCGCCGACCAGATCGACATCCCGATCGTGGTGTCCAGCGCGCTCGACTCGGCGGTGGGTATCGGCCGCGGACTGCTGGCCGCTGCCGCGCTGCCTGACCTGCCGTATGCCTGCGGCCTGGGCACGGGCGGACTCTTCGTGGACGACGTCGTCGAACCCGCGGCTCCCGTCGACGGCTACCTGTCCGTCGCTCCGGTGATCGCGGACCCGGCGCGCGTGGCCGCGCTGACCGCCACGCCGGACCGTCGCCAGTGGTGGATCGACCGGATCAAGGCCTGCCGTCCGCTGATGTCCTAATTTGTGGGAACCATGGCCTAGACGCCATGGCGGTGGTCGCCAACACTGAATACGTGCGTTCAGTGGTGATCCTCGGATTTCCGGGTGTCCAGGCTCTCGACCTGGTCGGCCCGTTCGACGTGTTCACCGGCGCCACCCTCTGTCTGGCCGGCCAGGGCCGGTCCGATGAGGGCTATGCCGTGAGTGTCGTGACCCGCGACGGCGAACCGGCGACGACGCTGACCGGTCTCGCACTGGTCGCCCAGCCGTTGCCCGACCCCCGCGAGCCGATCGACACCCTGGTGCTGCCCGGCGGCGTCGGCGTCGACGATGCGCGGCGGGATCCCGACACCCTCGGCTGGGTCAAGATCGTCGCCGAGCAGACCCGTCGCGTCGTCAGCGTGTGCACCGGCGCGTTCCTCGCCGCACAGACGGGGCTGATCGACGGCTGCGTCGCGACCACGCACTGGGCGTTCGCCGACCGGATGGCGCGCGAATTTCCCTCAGTCACTGTCGATCCCGAGCCGATCTTCGTGCGCAGCTCCGACAAGGTGTGGACGGCGGCAGGCGTCACCGCAGGCATCGACCTGGCGCTGTCACTGGTCGAGGACGACTACGGCACCGAGGTCGCGCAGACGGTGGCCCGCTGGATGGTGATGTATCTGCGGCGGCCGGGCGGTCAGACGCAGTTCGCCGCCCCTGTATGGATGCCGCGCGCCAAGCGGGCGCCGATCCGCGCCGTGCAGGATGCCATCGAGGCGGAACCCGGTGGCGCGCACAGCATTCCCGAACTCGCCCGCCGGGCATCGATGAGCCCGCGGCACTTCACGCGGGTGTTCACCGACGAGGTGGGGGAGGCGCCGGGCGCATACGTCGAGCGGATTCGCACCGAGGCCGCTCGACGTCAGTTGGAGGAGACCGACGACACCGTGACGGTGATCGCGGCGCGCTGCGGATTCGGCAGTGCTGAGACGCTACGCCGCAATTTCGTTCGACGACTGGGTATCTCGCCCGATCAGTACCGCAAGACGTTCGCGTAACCAAAGGAGAAGATAATGCAGATCGCGATCATGGTGTACCCCGGGTTCACCGCGCTGGACTTCATCGGCCCCTACGAGGTGTTGCGCAATCTGCCCGGCGCCGAGGTGCGGTTCGTCTGGCACGAGCCGGGCCCGATCACCGCCGACTCAGGGGTGCTGCTCATCGGCGCGACGCACTCCTTTGACGAAACGCCTTCGCCCGACATCATTCTCGTGCCCGGCGGGGCCGGCACGTTCGAGCATGCGCGTGACGAGAAGGTGCTCGAGTGGGTGCGTACAGCCCATGAGACGTCCACCTGGACGACGTCGGTGTGCTCGGGCTCGATGATCCTCGCCGCCGCTGGCGTGCTGGAGGGCCGCCGAGCCACGTCGCATTGGATGTGCCTGCAGATGCTGAAGCCGTTCGGTGTCGAGGCCGTCGGCGACGAGCGCATCGTGCGCGAGGGCAAGATCGTCACCGCGGCGGGCGTTTCGGCGGGTATCGACCTCGGGCTCTGGCTGTTCGGTCAGATCGGTGGCGACGCCAAGGCGAAGGCTGTGCAACTGGTGATCGAATACGACCCCCAGCCGCCCTACGATTCGGGCCACATGTCGAAGGCGTCGGCCGCCACCAAGGCGACGGCGTCGGCGCTGCTCACGATCGACACCATCAAGGAGGGACAGCTGGTGCCGACGGTGCAGCTGATGTGGGACGCGGCGATCCAGCGTGTGCGCAGCGGCCGTAAAAAGCGTGACCGCCATGCGATTTCGGCGTGATGGGTAACGCTCAGCGAGACTGAGCACGCCGAAGTCGCTGCGGGCTAGGCGTGTCCGAGCCGGCGGTACGCCTCGGTGAAGGCACGCGTGCCTCGCATCAGCGCGGTGCGGTCCGCTTCGCTCATGTGACGGGTGACCTCGCCGAAAGCCTGGACGCGCAATTCCGTGAGCTCGTCGAGGATCGCCCGTCCGGCATCGGTCAGTTCGAGCAGGGTTGCGCGCCGGTTGGTCGGCGAGACACTGCGGGTGATGTAGCCGGCGTCGGCCAACCGATCGCTGAGCCTGCTGGCGGTGGAGGGCAGCAGTCCCAAGTCCGCGCCCAGCTCAGTGACCAGACTGGGGCCGAGCCGGTCTAGCGCCTGCAGGGCGCGAAGCGGTGCGAGACCGATTCGCTTCTCCATTCGCTCCAGGACCGACACGTTGAGAGCGAGCAGTCCGCGCGTCGCCCGCTCGAGCTCTAGCAGAAAGGGCGCATCGAGTTTCATCGACATCTGGACCCCTTACAGGTTGTATTCGGGAAGCTCGATGTCATCACGAAGTGCGCGTGACGTCACCAGACGTCCAATCGGGCCGATGTTGAATGCGCGCATCGCCTGGTTGCGTAACCAGATGCCCAGATTGGTCCTGGCGGCGAAGAACGATATGAATCGCGTTGCACCCCTCTGCTTCTCCTCGAGGAACCCGTGCAGCAGGTGGTCGTATGCGACACAGGCTTCGCTGATATTTCCCTTCGAGCGGGCGAGTTCTCCGGCGAGCACATACGCCTCGACCATCGCCAGGCCGGTGCCCTCACCTGCCAACAGGGACACGCACGCGGCGGCATCACCGATGAGTGCGACGCGCCCCGATGTCCACCGTTCGAGTCGAATCTGGCTGACGACGTCGAAGTACAGGTCGTCGACGCTGTCGAGCGCGTCGAGTATCGTTGCGCACTCCCACTCGCCGTCGCCGAATTGGTTGCGTAGCAGCTTCTTACACAACTCCGGACTGTCGGGGATTTCGGGAGTCGGGGACCGGAAGATGAACAACACCAGCGTCCGGTCGCCATTGAGTGAGAACCTACCGATCTGCCGTCCCGGCAGGTTGTGAGTCACGTAGGTGAGCTTGTCGCGTGGCCGATAGCCGTCGATGACGCAGGCGGCGACCTGGCAGCCGAGATAGTGTTCGCAGCTCGTGTCTGGTCCGAAGACAAGCTTTCTGACGGTGGAATGCAACCCGTCGGCGCCGACCACCATGTCGAACACGCGCGGTGCGGAATTCTCGAATGTCACTGCCAGGCAGTCGGTTCTGCCTTCTATCGCTGTGATGCTGTCCGAGTACATCGTTTCAATGTCGGTCTCGACGGTCCGATAGATTGCCGCCGCCAGATCGCCGCGAGCGACGCTGGTGTAGCGACCCTGTGTCACCTGCCGGATGGGTTCCACGCCGAGGCGCGCCGTGATGTCGCCCTTCCCATTGACGGAACGGAGCTCCCTGACCTGATAGCCCGCTTCGCGGATCTCCTTCTCGATACCCATCTTCTGGGCGATGCGGTAACCGAGTCCCCAGAAGTCGATGACGTAGCCGCCGGTGCGGAAGCGCGGCGCTGACTCGATCAACGTCACGTCGTGTCCGGCGCGCAACATCCAGTGGGCGAAGGCAGGCCCGGCGACGCCGGCGCCGCTGATGGCGACCTTCATGTGAGTCTCCCTCCATTGGCTGAGGGGTTCGATTCCCACGCTACCCAGTTCGTGCGAGACGCACAATGTGCAATCTGGATGTGATTTCGGCGTGATGGGTAACGCTCAGCGAGACCGAGCACGCCGAAATCGCAATGCCAGTACGGTCGTAAACGTGGGAATCCCCGAGAATCCGCCCAATCCGCCGTCACGCTTCGTCCAAGCCGCTGCACGCTTCATGGCTACCGGCCCCGCCAAGACGTTCCTGCGCAAAGTCGGCTGGCGATTCGACCGCGGGCTGATCAAGTTGACCAACGGCCACGTGTCGTTGTCGATGGTCCTGCCGGAAGTCCTGCTGACTCACACCGGCGCGAAGACGGGTAAGCAGCGCAGCACGCCGCTGACGTACTTCACCGACGGCGGCCGCGTCATCGTCATCGCCTCGAACTACGGCGACCCGCGTCACCCCGCCTGGTATCACAACGTCAAGGCGAATCCCCGCGTCACACTCTCGTCGCGCGGCTACCGCGGTGCGTACATCGCCGAGGAGATGGTCGGCGAAGAACGCGACCGGCTGTTCGCACTGGCGACCCAGTACATGCCGAATTACGCCGGATACCAGAAGACCACGCAGGGGCGTCAGATCCCGGTGGTGGCCTTCACCGAAGTTTCGTAGCGATTCGTGTGCATTCGCGAGCGCTCACCGCTCCCGAGCGCACACAAATCGCGTCCAGTAGCGTCGTCGGCGTGAATTTGGCGTTCGACGACCGCGGCAATGGCGAGCCGGTGCTGTTCATCGCAGGGCGGGGCGGCGCCGGCCGCACCTGGCACCTGCATCAGGTTCCCGAGTTTCAACGGGCCGGCTATCGATGCATCACCTTCGACAACCGCGGAATCGGCGCCACCGAGAATGCGAGCGACTTCGGCATCGAGCAGATGGTCGCCGACACCGCCGCGCTGATCGAGAAGCTCGACGCCGCGCCGGTGCGCATCGTGTCGGTGTCGCTGGGCTCGTTCATCGCGCAGGAGCTGATGCTCGCCCACCCGGAACTGGTCCGGTCGGCGGTGTTGATGGCGACCAGGGGCCGCGAGGACCGTGTCCGCCAGTTCTTCCGCTCGGCCGAACGCGAGCTCGCCGACTCCGGTATCGAGCTGCCCGCCACCTACGACGCAAAGACCCGCCTCCTGGAGAGCTTCTCCCCGAAGACCCTCAACGACGACAATGCGGTGCGCGACTGGATCGACATGTTCACCATGTGGCCCAACAAGTCGACCCCGGGCATGCGGGCCCAGCTGGACGTCGCGCCGGCCACCAACCGGCTGCCCGCTTACCGAAGTATTAAGACTCCGGTGCTCGTCATCGGTTTCAGCGACGACCTCGCGCTCCCGCCGCACCTCGGCCGTGAGGTCGCCGACGCCCTGCCGAATGGCCGCTACCTGGAGATTCCCGACACCGGCCATCTCGGGTTCCTCGAAAAGCCCCAGGAGGTCAACTCCGCGGTGCTGAAATTCTTCGCCGATAGTCTGTAGTGGTGAACCCCTCGACTGCGCAGGCCCGCGTGGTTGTCGACGAACTGATCCGCGGCGGTGTGCGGGACGTCGTCCTGTGCCCGGGTTCGCGCAACGCTCCGCTGGCCTTCGCGCTGCAGGACGCCGACCGGGCGGGCCGGCTGCGGCTGCACGTCCGCATCGACGAGCGCACCGCCGGGTTCCTGGCGATCGGTCTCGCGGTCGCCGAGCGCGCGCCGGTGTGTGTGGCGATGACGTCGGGCACCGCGGTGGCCAACCTCGGCCCCGCCGTGGTGGAGGCCAACTACGCGCGGGTGCCGCTCATCGTGCTGAGCGCCAACCGGCCCTACGAGTTGCTCGGCACCGGGGCCAACCAGACCTTCGAGCAACTGGGGTACTTCGGCACGCAGGTGCGCGCCAACATCAGCCTCGGGCTCGCCGAGGATGCGCCGGATCAAATCGACGCGTTGAACGCGCAGTGGCGTTCGGCGACGTGCCGAGTATTGGTGGCCGCCACAGGATCTCGGTCGGCAAACGCGGGTCCGGTGCAGTTCGACATCCCGCTACGCGAACCGCTGGTGCCGGATGTGGAAGAACCGGCGACGGCTTACGCGCCGGAGGGGCGCCCCGGCGGCAAGCCGTGGACGTACACCCCGCCCGTCACCTTCGATCAGCCGCTCGACATCGACCTGACGCCCGACACCGTCGTCATCGCCGGGCACGGTGCCGGTGTGCACCCGAACCTGGCCGCGCTGCCGACGGTCGCCGAGCCGACCGCCCCGCCCGCCGAGAATCCGCTGCATCCGTTCGCGCTGCGGCTGGTCCACCCGAAGCAGGTGATCATGCTCGGCCGCCCGACGCTGCACCGCCCGGTGTCGGCGCTGCTGGCCGATCCGGCGGTCCCGGTCTACGCCCTGACGACGGGGCCGCGCTGGCCCGACGTGTCGGGGAACTCGGCGGCCACCGGCACCCGTGCGGTGACCACCGGCAAGCCCGATCCTGCCTGGTTGAAGCGCTGCGCAGAGGTCAACAGGCATGCGGTCGAAGCGGTGCGGACGCAGCTCGAGGCGCATCCGCTCAGGACCGGGCTGCACGTCGCGGCCGCAGTCGCCGATGCGGTGCGCCCCGGGGATCAGCTGGTGCTCGGCGCGTCGAACCCGGTGCGAGACGCTGCGCTGGTCGGCCTGAACACGCACGGGCTGAAGGTGCGGTCGAACCGCGGCGTCGCGGGGATCGACGGGACGGTGTCGACGGCGATCGGCGCGGCGCTGGCCCACGATCGGACGGGGGACGGAAGCGAACCGCGCCGCACCATCGCGTTGATCGGCGACCTGACGTTCGTGCACGACAGCTCTGGGTTGTTGATCGGCCCGACGGAGCCGACGCCGCGCAACCTGACGATCGTGGTGTCCAACGACAACGGCGGTGGCATCTTCGAACTGCTCGAGCAGGGCGATCCGCGCTTCTCCGATGTCTCGTCGCGCATCTTCGGCACACCGCACGATGTGGACGTCGGCGCGCTGTGCCGCGCGTACCACGTCGACAGCAGGCAGATCGAGGTCGACGCTTTGGTGGATGCGTTGAACGAACCGTTCGAGGGGATGCGGGTGTTGGAGGTGAAGGCCGACCGATCGTCGCTGCGGGCGTTGCATGCGTCGATCAAGGCTGCCCTGTGAGCCGAGCGAACGAGATTGCGCTGTGACGGCAGTTATGGCGTTGGGGCGCAAGCTGATTCCGCGGTTGACGCCGCGCCCCGGCGAGACCCGGTCGCAGCGCATCATTCGGCGGATCCGTATCGGGATCGTGCTCGTCGCGTGTCTGGTGACGCTGCAGTCGGTGCTCATGGTGGTCGGGGCATGGCGCAACGACCGGCAGATCGAGCGGCATATGGGCGTCGCGGCCGCCGAGGTACTGAGCGCCGGACCGCGGCGCTCGACGATCGAGTTCGTCACGCCCGACCGCGTGACCTACCGACCCGAACTGGGTGTGCTCTATCCGTCCGAGCTGGAGACGGGCATGCGGATCTACGTCGAATACGACACGAACAACCCGGATCTCGTGCGGGTGCGGGACCGCAACGCGTCGCTGGCGATCATCCCGGCCGGTTCGATCGCCGTCGTCGGCTGGCTGATCGCCGGGGCGGCGCTGGGCGCGCTCGCGTTCCTCGAGCGCCGCCGCACCCGCACCTAGGTCTGCATCAGCTTCGTCAGCCAGTTGTTGTCGTAGATATCGAGCTTCTCGTCGTTCTCCGGGTCGTAAACCGTTGGCGTACCGGTCGTTAGGTTGTCGATCTCGTAGAGATACTCGAAGTTGTTGGTGTCCATGTCCGCCACATCGACTGCCGATCCACCGTCGGCGATACGGTCGACGATCTCGTCCGGCATGCCCGCGGTCTTCGCCATCTCCGCGATCTCGTCGTCGCTGGGCCCGGCCCCACCCTTGGTCCGTTGCTGGTGGGCATACAGCTCTTTGACGAAGCGCTGGAACTGTGTCCCGGTCGCCGCCCCGCCGTCGGCGGCGAGGAACAGCGCATTGCTCACATGCGCCGAGTAGCCGCCGGGGGCGTCGTCGAGGAACGTCAACGGGCGGTACGTGATCTTCAGGGCGCCGACGCCGATGTAGTAGGCGAACTGGTCAGCGAAATCCTTCTGCAGATCCGCGCAGTGGCCACACTGCGGCTCGGTGAAGATCTCGATGCGGGTGGGCGCGTCGTCGAAGCCCGCCACGATTCCGTAGCCGTCCTTGCTCAACGTCAGCGGAGGCTGCGCGGGATCCCGGGTCGCCGTGCCCGCGACCTTCGTGGTGCAGCCCGCAACGGCCAGCACCAGTGCGATGGCCAGTAGCAATGCCGCCCGGGATCTCCGCATGTCAACCGCCTTTCTCTGTGCGCACGATACTTGAAAATCGAACGGCAGAGGCGGACGTTCATCGGCACCAGCTGTTCGCTGGACATATCCCTGGAGGCAACCTCGGCGACAGCCGCCGATGGGACTGTTGGGGCGTGCGGGTCGCCATCGTCGCAGAGTCGTTCCTCCCGAATGTCAACGGCGTCACCAACTCGGTGCTCCGGGTGATCGAGCATCTGCGCCTCACGGGTCACGAGACCCTCGTCATCGCGCCGGACACCCCGCGTGGCGAACCGCCGGCGGACAAGGTTCACGACGGCGTTCGTGTGCACCGGATGCCGTCGCGGATGTTCCCGAAGATCAATTCGCTGCCCCTCGGCGTGCCTCGCCCTCGAATGGTCAGTGTGCTGCGTGGCTTCGACCCGGACGTCGTGCATCTGGCGTCGCCCGCGCTGCTCGGGTGGGGTGGGTTGCACGCCGCGCGTTACCTCGGTGTGCCGACGGTCGCGGTATACCAAACGGACATCGCAGGTTTCGCCGAGAGTTACGGCGTCGGCTTCGCCGCCAGGGCTGCGTGGGCGTGGACGCGGCATCTTCACAGTCGGGCCGATCGCACATTGGCTCCGTCGACCGCGGCGATGGAAAACCTGACTGCGCACCGTATCCCGCGGGTGTACAAGTGGGCGCGCGGGGTCGACATCACCGGGTTCGCGCCATCGGCGCGCGACGACGGCCTGCGCCGGGTGTGGTCGCCGGAGGGTAGGCCGATCGTCGGCTTCGTCGGCCGTCTCGCCCCTGAGAAGCACGTCGAGCGGCTGGCCGTGCTGGCGGAACGTCACGACCTTCAAGTGGTCGTGGTTGGCGACGGCGTCGACCGTTCGGAACTCGAAAATCTGCTGCCTTCAGCAGTTTTCACCGGAGCGCTCTACGGCCGCGAGTTGGCCGCCGCGTACGCCAGCATGGACGTGTTCGTCCATCCCGGCGAGCACGAGACCTTCTGCCAGGCGGTCCAGGAAGCGATGGCGTCGGGCCTGCCGGTGATCGCCCCCGATGCCGGCGGGCCGCGTGATCTCGTCGCGCCGTACCGCACCGGACTGCTGTTGCCCGTCGGCGAATTCGAGGCCAGGCTGCCCGATGCCGTCGACCATTTGATCACCGAACGGCAGCGCTATTCGGTCGCGGCCCGTCGCAGTGTGCTTAGTCGAACGTGGCCGGCGATCTGCAACGAGTTGCTCGGTCACTACGACGACGTCATCGGCCTGCGCCGCCGCAAAGCCGCCTGACCCCTCACGCCGAGCAGACGCGAGCACCCCCAGAATTACCCAATTTGAGGGGTGTTCACGTCTGCTCGCGGAAGAGAAACCTAGCCTTGTGCCAGGACGGCGACCGGCTGCCATTCCTCCCACGTCGCCAGCCGGCTTTCGTAATCGGCCTTGGCCAACTGCAGCGGCAGCTCACCGAAAAAGACTCTCAGCGGCGGCTTTTCGGCGTCGACGATCTTGAGGACCGCTGCCGCCGACGCCTTCGGATCGCCCGGAGCCGAGACCCGCTGACTGCGTTTCCGGTCGGCTTCCTCGTGCACCTCATTGTAATCCGGCAGCGGCGTCGAACGGCGAGAAGACGACCCCGCCCAGTCGGTCGCGAACCCGCCCGGCTCGATCAGCGTCACGTGGATCCCGAACGGCTCGACCTCCTGTGCCAACGCCTGCGAGAACCCCTCGAGCGCCCACTTCGACGCGTGATAGATGCCGACGTTCTGGAACGCCGTGATCCCGCCGATCGATGACACCTGAATTATGTGTCCGCTGCGCTGCGCCCGCAGATACGGCAGCGCCGCCTGAGTGACCCACAGCGCGCCGAACATGTTCGTTTCGATCTGGTCGCGCGCCTCCTGCTCGGTCAACTCCTCGATGAAGCCGAAGTGGCCGTAGCCGGCGTTGTTCACGACGATGTCGAGCCGCCCGAAGTGGTCGTGCGCTTGCTTCACCGCGGCGAAGTCCGCCTCGCGGTCGGTCACGTCCAGCTGAATGGGCAGTAACGCATCGCCGTATTTCTCGACGAGATCGTCCAACGACTTAGTGTCGCGGGCCGTGCCCGCCACCTTGTCTCCGCGCTCCAGGGCCGCGATGGCCCACTCCCGGCCGAAGCCTCGTGATGTCCCGGTGATGAACCAAACTTTTTCCGTCACGTTCACAGAATGCCCGGAAAGGCCCTGGGCATTCCCGTTGACAGCAACTCGGCAGGTAGCGTCGGCGCTGTGAGCCGCGCGACGCTGGACAAGGACCCCCACGAGGTCGCCTCGATGTTCGACGCGGTGGCACGCCGCTACGACCTCACCAACACCGTGCTGTCGCTCGGTCAGGACCGGTTCTGGCGGCGCGCGACGCGCTCGGCGCTGCGCATCGGGCCCGGCGATACCGTCCTCGACCTCGCGGCGGGCACCGCGGTCTCGACGGTGGAGCTGCAGACCTCGGGGGCGTGGTGCGTGGCCGCGGACTTCTCGGTCGGCATGCTCGCCGCCGGTCGCGCGCGCAACGTGCCGAAGGTCGCCGCGGACGGCACCAAACTGCCGTTCGCCGACGAGGTATTCGACGGCGTGACCATCAGCTTCGGGCTGCGCAACATCGTCGACCACTCGGCGGCGCTGCGGGAGATGGCGCGCGTGACGAAACCCGGCGGCAGGCTGGTGGTGTGCGAGTTCTCGACGCCGACGAACCGGGCGTTCGCGACGCTCTACAAGGAGTACCTGATGCGGGCGCTGCCGCGAATGGCGCGCGCGGTGTCGTCTAACCCCGACGCCTACGTCTATCTCGCCGAGTCCATCCGCGCCTGGCCCGACCAGCCGGACCTCGCGCGCGACATCGCCGACGCCGGCTGGTCGGCGGTGCGGTGGCGCAACCTCACCGGCGGGATCGTGGCGCTGCACGCCGCGACCAAGCCGTCACACTGAGCAACTCCGCAGCAGGCCAAGTGCCGGTAGCGACGGAGAATCAGTATTAACTTATGGCCATGAGGAGACGGCAGGCCGTCCGTCGCGCTGGACGGCGAACCGTTCGAGGCAGTCGAGTAACCGAAATCCGGGCCGGGCGGCGTGGCTCCGTTGTACGGTCGCGCAATGGCCTACGGACGTCACGCTGACCCGGACATGACACTCGGCACCGATCCGCGCTCGGATCCACGAATGGTCAAGGCGTTCGCGGAGTTCGGGCTCGACGGGAGACAGCCGCCGATACCGCTCTCCGTCGACTCACCCCTCGAGGATCGACTGGCCTTCGCCGCGATGAGCGAGGAGGGCATGGGTGCGGTCTTCGACCTGTTCGCCTCGCGCGCTGAAGAGACCACCGGTGTCACCACGACGACGACCACGATCACCGGCGTGGACGGCAACGAGATCACGCTGTACATCAGCCGGCCGGACGCCGCGACCGGTCCGCTGCCCGCGGTGGTGCATCTGCACGGCGGCGGCATGGCGATCAGCAGCGCCGCCGACACGGCCTACATCAGACTGCGCGAATCCCTCGCCGCGACAGGGGTTGTCGTCGTCGGCGTCGAGTTCCGCAATTCGGCGGGCAAGCTGGGTCCGCACCCGTTCCCCGCGGGTCTGAACGACTGCGCGGCCGGTGTTCGATGGACCGCCGCCAACCGCGCCGAACTCGGCATCACGCACCTGATCGTGAACGGCGAATCCGGCGGCGGAAACCTCACACTCACCGTGTCGCACAAGGCGAAACGGGAAGGGTGGCTGCACGAGATCGCCGGCTTCTACGCGCAGTGCCCGTACATATCGAACCGCTGGCTCGAGGAGTGTGAGGATCTGCCCTCGCTCACCGAGAACGACGACTACTTCATCTCATGCCAGCAACTGGCGCTGCTCGGCTCGCTCTACGACCCGACCAACAGCCACTCCGACGACGTCACTTGCTGGGCCGGGCTCGCCACGGATGAAGACCTGGCGGGCATGCCGCCGCACGTCATTTCGGTCAACGAACTGGATCCGCTGCGCGACGAAGGACTGCAGTACTACCGCCGCCTCGTGCAGGCGGGCGTACCGACGGTGGGGCGCCTGATTCCCGGCACCTGCCATGGCGGTGACCTCATCACAGGGCATGTGATGCCAGAGGTTTTCGACGCCACCATGCGCGACGTCAGCGGGTTCGCGAAATCGCTCGGCTAGCGCCGGGCACTAAGTGGTTGATCGCACGCACCTGGTGCAGGCCATCAACTAGTTAAGCGCGTTGGTTAGCCCAGGGTGAGGGGGTTGTTCCCAAGCCCAGGGACAACCACGTCGTCCATGCTCTGTTGGGGCGAGGTGCGGTTCTGCTGCTGCTCGCGGACGGGCCCGCACACACCGACGTAGGTGACTTCCTCACAGGGACCATTCGGGGCGGCGCTCGCAACGGTGACCGAGCCCAACGCAGCGGCAGCAATGGCTATTGCAGCGACCGCCGATCGAACTATCAGTCTTTGCATCGTGGATTCCTTCCGCCGATGCTTGGTGGAACGCCCGTGCGCTCAAGAATAATCCTGCCGAGCCGTCGAGAATAGCTCCTCTAGCAGGGCTTATATTTAGTCTGGCTGTCAAATTCCGAGGTGTTCAAGACGCGTTTAGCGCTTAAATTCCGTGCCGCTTGCGCCAAATCGCCGCGGTTTGCTCACCCACGTTTGGGTCGTGCGTCTGTTGGAAATTGCGCCCGCCTCGCGCGAAGGTGGCTAGCACCGCGGCGGGTACGTCAGGCTCGAGCACCGGATTGGTGACCCACCGGCAGGGTCGCGCGTGGACGAGGTCGACCGCGGCGCCGTCGTCGTCGTAAAAGAGCGGGCCCTCGATGCGACCCAGCCAGTACAGCCCGTCGGCGTCGCGGGTCCATACGAAAGAACCGTCGGCCACGGCACCGAACCGGGCGACCCGACGGTCCAGTCGTTCGTCGGCTCCTGCGTCGCCGAAGCCGACGAGGCCCTTCGTCAGCGCACGCTCGATGGTCGGTCGCAAGTCGAAGTCGTCACTGCGGGACCGCATCGGAGCGCGGTACACATCGACCATCCGCTGGGCCACCCGCGCTATTCTGCACGCGAGATGGCTACGTTCAAGCGGTATCTGATGTTTCAGGCGATGACGTTCGTCTTCGGCATCGTCGGTCCGCTCTTCCTCATCATCTACTTCGCGACGCAGCCCGACCCCACGGTCCGCTGGGCGTACTGGTGGGGTCTGTTCATCACCGCGGCCGACATCCTGATTGCGTTGGGGCTCACCGCTTCAAGCGCGGAGAACAAGACACCCGCGGATGTGACTATCGCGCTGGCACTGCAGAAACGGATGCTTCGCGGCGAGGACGACGGCTAGCGGAACGGCGGTCGTTCGTCGATCCGGCGCGACAGCGCCCCGGCTCGCCGCCACACGCGCGCAACCCAATCCGCATCCTCATCGGTGACGAAGTTGCCCATCACGCGCACCGCGATCGTCATCAGGAACGTCGACCGCATCGCCAGCGGCCCCGTCGCGGGCAGGAACCGCGGAATCGTCAGCAGCAGACCCAGCCGGCGGGCCACCGAGAAGCCCTGCGCGTAGTGCTCCGACAGGACCGCGGGCCACGCCGCCGTCAGGTCTCCGGTGCCCAGCAGCTCGGCCGCCAGCCTGCCCGTCTCCAGCCCGTAGTCGATGCCCTCACCGTTGAGCGGATTGACGCAGGCCGCGGCGTCGCCGATCAGCATCCAGTTCGGCCCGGAGACCCCCGAGACCGCGCCGCCCATCGGAAGCAGCGCCGACAGGCCCGCGCGCGGCTGGCCGTCGAAGCCCCACTCCTCGCGGCGCAGGTCGGTGTAATACGACATCAGCGGCCGTAGTGCGGCGTCGGCCGGGCGTTTCGAGGTTGCCAGCGCACCGACGCCGATGTTCACCTCGCCGTTGCCCAGCGGGAAGATCCAGCCGTAGCCCGGCAGCACCTCACGCTCCGGTGAGCGCAGCTCCAGGTGCGACGTGATCCACGGCTCGCTGGCCCGCGGCGTGGCGATGTAGCCGCGGATCGCCACCCCGTAGACCGTCTGCTTGTGCCACTCGCGGCCCAGCACCCGGCCCAGTGTCGAGCGCGCACCGTCGGCCACGATCAGTTCACCGCACCCGATCTCCGCACCTGAGTCGAGAACCAGCGACGACACGCGCCCAGACGAATCATGATGTACGTCAACGGCTTTCGTGCCGAGTAGCATCTTGGCACCCTCGTCGACGGCGACCATGCGGATACGGTCGTCCAGTTCGGTGCGCGGCACCGCGCTGGACGTCGTCGGAAACGACGGTCCCGGCCACTCGATTTCCACGTCGGCGCCGAACCCCGACATGCGCAGTCCGCGGTGCCGCACGCGGCCATCCAGCCACTCACCGAGCCCGAGGCGCTCCATCTCCTGGACCGCCCGCGGGGTCAGCCCGTCGCCGCACGCCTTGTCGCGGGGGAATTGTGCGGAGTCGATCACGAGCACGTCGCGCCCGGCGCGGCAGGCCCACGCCGCGGCGGCCGAACCGGCGGGTCCAGCCCCGACCACGACCACGTCGGCTCGCATATCCATGGTTCCCAGTATGTTGGCAGGGTGAGAACGCCCGCGAGTGTGGTAGCAGGGGTCGACTTCGGAGACCCCGTGTTTGCGCAGGACGTTCGCGAGGCCGTCGCCCGTATCGAAGATCTCATGGCCACTGAGCTGGGCAAAGCCGACGAACTGATGTCCGAGGCCGTCCAGCACCTGTTCCAGGCCGGCGGGAAACGTTTCCGGCCCCTGTTCACCGTGTTGGCGGCCCGGCTGGGGCCAGAACCCGATGCGTGGCAGGTCGACGTCGCGGGGGCGGTCATCGAGCTGGTGCACCTGGCGACGCTGTATCACGACGATGTGATGGACGAGGCGCAGATGCGTCGCGGTGCGCCCAGCGCCAACGCGCGGTGGAGCAACAACATCGCGATCCTGGCCGGTGACTACCTGTTCGCGACGGCGTCGCGGCTGGTTTCGCGGCTGGGGCCCGAGGCGGTGCGCATCATCGCCGATACCTTCGCCCAGCTGGTCACGGGCCAGATGCGCGAAACCCGCGGCGCGGCCGACCACGTCGACTCCGTGGAGCATTACCTCAAGGTGGTGTACGAGAAGACCGCCTGCCTGATCGCGGCCTCCGGCCGGTTCGGGGCGACGTTCTCGGGCGCCGACGAGGAGCAGATCGAGCGGCTGAGCCGCCTCGGCGGCATCGTCGGAACGGCGTTCCAGATCTCCGACGACATCATCGACATCGACAGCGACCCAGACGAATCCGGCAAGCTGCCCGGCACCGACCTGCGCGAGGGCGTGCACACGTTGCCGGTGCTCTACGCGCTACGGGATAGCGGTCCGGACGCCGACCGGCTGCGTGAGCTGCTCGCCGGGCCGATCGAAAACGACGACGACCTGGCGGAGGCGCTGACGCTGTTACGCGCCTCGCAGGGCATGGTCCGGGCCAAGCAGACGGTCGCTGAGTACGCCGCGCGGGCGCGCGAGGAGCTGGCCAATCTGCCCGAGGGTCCCGGCCGGCAGGCGCTGGCGACGCTGGCGGACTACACCATCAATCGCCACGGCTGACAGGCTGCGGAACTCGTCGAGCCTGTCTATGCGTTAAGTCTGCTGTGATACGTCTCGGTGTGAGTAGAAGGCCCGGAAGGAGACAGCCGCGATGACCTGGCATCCCCACGCCAACACCGCCAAGACGTTCTTGCTGCTCGCGGGCTTTTCGGCGCTGATCGTGTTCATCGGGGCGCTGTTCGGCCGGAACATCATGTACCTGGCCGTGCTGTTCGCCGTCGGCATGAACGTCTACGTGTACTTCAACAGCGACAAGCTGGCGCTTCGGGCGATGCACGCGCAGCCGGTGACCGAGATGCAGGCGCCGGTGATGTACAAGATCGTGCGCGAACTGGCCACCACGGCGCGCCAACCGATGCCGCGCCTCTACATCAGCGACACCGCGGCCCCCAACGCGTTCGCGACGGGGCGTAACCCGCGCAACGCGGCGGTGTGCTGCACGACGGGCATCCTGGGCATCCTCAACGAGCGGGAGCTGCGGGCGGTCCTCGGCCACGAGCTCAGCCACGTGTACAACCGCGACATCCTCATCTCGTGTGTGGCCGGTGCGATGGCGTCGGTGGTGACCGCGTTGGCGATGGTCGCGCAGTTCGCGGGGATGTTCGGCGGCAGCCGCGAAGGCGGGTCGAATCCCTTTGCGATGCTTCTGGTTGCGCTGCTCGGCCCGATCGCGGCGACGGTGATCAAGCTGGCCGTTTCGCGGTCGCGTGAGTACCAGGCCGACCAGTCGGGCGCGGAGTTGACGGGCGATCCGCTGGCGTTGGCGAGTGCGCTGCGCAAGATCAGCGCGGGTGTGCAGCAGGCACCGCTGCCGCCGGAGCCGCAGCTGGCCGATCAAGCGCACCTGATGATCGCCAACCCGTTCCGGGCAGGGGAGCGGATCGGCAAGCTCTTCTCGACGCACCCGCCGATGGAGGACCGCATCGCGCGGCTGGAGGCGATGGCCGGCCGCGGCCCGGACCGGTATTACTGAGTAACGCAGCCTGCCCGGCGGCCGATGAAAAGGCCATGCTGCGACTCACAACCGCACCCTTTAGGGTGTGGACCGTGCTGAACAGAACGTTGATGGGCGTCGTGGGGGCCGCGGGCGTGGCCCTGATCGGCCTGCCGGGCACCGCGATGGCCCAGCCGTCGACGCCGGCTCCGCCGCCGCCACCGAACGTGAACGCGTACGCGCCGGCGAAGCTGTCGGACTACCAGGTGGTGGACAGCCAGTGGTACGCCTTCAAGACGGCTGACGGGTTGACCTGCGTGCTGCAGCGCAACGGCGGCTACGGCTGCAGTGGCGCCATTCCGGGTGCGCCGGAGGGTGCGACGCTCGTCAGCGGCGGTCCCGGCATCCCATCGTTCGCCAGGTCGGCCGGTGATGTGTTCGCCGGTGTCAACGCCAAGCCGCTGCCCGCCGGCGAGCGGCTCAGCTTTCAGACGGTGAGCTGCGGCAGCGATGGGTCGGTGACGACCTGTTCGGACAGCCGCAACCAGTCTGGGTTCGTCCTCACCCCCGCGGGCAGCTACATCATCAATGGGGGCGTGAACCCGCTCCTGGATCGGCCTGAGGGCACCAACCCGTTCTTCAACTGAGCGTCGGACTCAGAACCCTGCGCCGTGCACCTCGTGCCCGGGCTCCTCGCGCATGAGGCCGCGGTAGGCCTGCTCGACGGATGAGCCGTGGTTGACGACGCCATCGACCTCCCTGGCGATCGGCATCGAGATACCGTACTTGTCAGCGAATTCCATGATGACGCTCGCGGCCTTGACGCCCTCGGCGACCTGATTCATCGACGAGATGATCTCCTCGATCGACTTACCGGAGCCGAGCTGCTCGCCGACATGGCGGTTGCGGCTGCGCTGGCTGGTGCACGTGACGATGAGATCGCCCATGCCGGCGAGACCGGCGAAGGTGTCGCGGTGGCCGCCCATCGCCTCGCCGAGTTTCGACATTTCCCGCAGGGCTCGGGCGATCACCATCGCGCGCGTATTCTCGCCGATGCCAAGGGAATAGCCCATGCCGACGGCGATCGCGTACACGTTCTTGAGCGCGCCGGCCATCTCCACGCCGACCACGTCGTCGGTGGTGTAGGTCCTAAACCTTCTGGTGCGGAACAGGTTTCCGAGGTTCGCCGCGAGGCTCTGGTCGGGCATGGCGAGCACCGCTGCGGCGGCATAGCCCTCGGCCACCTCGCGCGCGATGTTCGGCCCGGCCAGGATGCCCGCCGGGTGGCCCGGCAGCACCTCGTTGACGATCTGGCTCATGCGGTAGTTGGTGCCCTGCTCGAGGCCCTTCACCAACGAGACGACGGGCACCCATGGGCGTAGTTCCTTGGCCAGCTCGGTCAGCACCGCCCGGAAGCCGTGCGACGGCACGCCCATCACGATGACGTCGGCGCACTCGGCGGCCTCGGAGAAGTCCGTGGTGGCCTGCAGCGTCAGCGCCAGCTCAACGTCGTTGCCGAGGTACTTGCTGTTGCGATGCCGCTCGTTGATGTCGTTGGCGGTCTCCTCCGAGCGCACCCATTGCAGCGTCGGGCCGCGCCGGGCGCAAATGGACGCCACGGTGGTGCCCCAGGAGCCTCCACCGAGGACGACGACTTTCGGTTCGCGTTGCGAAGGTGCCATGCCGATCAGGGTAGGACCGGAGGGTGGAAACGAGGGCCGATTCGGGAACGCCCGCTCAGCGGTAGTTGACGAACTGCAGCGCCACCTCGAGGTCGGCACCCTTGAGCAGGGCGATGACGGCCTGGAGATCGTCACGTTTCTTCGAGGAGACCCGGATCTCGTCGCCCTGGATCTGGGTCTTGACGCCCTTGGGGCCCTCGTCGCGGATGATCTTGGTGATCTTCTTGGCGTGCTCGGTGCTGATGCCCTGCTTGATCTGGCCGCTGACCTTGTAGGTTTTGCCCGAGGCCTGCGGTTCGCCGGCGTCGAAGGCCTTCATGGAGATGTCGCGGCGGATCAGTTTCTCCTTGAAGACGTCGATCGCGGCCTTGACCCGCTCCTCGGTCGAGGACGTGATGACGACGGTCTCCTCGCCCTGCCAGGCGATGGAGGTGTCGGTCCCGCGGAAGTCGTAGCGGGTGGAGAGCTCCTTGGCCGCCTGGTTCAGCGCATTGTCGACCTCCTGGCGGTCGACCTTGCTGACGATGTCGAACGATGAATCCGCCATTGGACTCGGTCCTCCTCGATATGTCAGGTGCGTTTTCGTCTTAGCACCATCCTCGTTGTACCCTGCTAGTCGCACCAAACCGGTACCGGGTTGTATCGGCCAGGACAGCACCCAGGCAGGTTGCCCGAGCGGCCAATGGGAGCGGACTGTAAATCCGTCGGCTAACGCCTACGCAGGTTCGAATCCTGCACCTGCCACCATGGTCAGGCCCGTTTTTCGGCGGGCCTGATTGCGTTGTGGGGCAGGACGGGCAGTCGCGTCGACTCGGTCTGCCGTGGACACCCCCGGGCCAATCGTCAGCGGGCCGCTCCATGGAGGAAGAACCGTGTGAGCAGATCCTCGCGCCGTTGACCGTCGGCGACTTCGGGGACGGCAATCGTCGTTTGAGTCAGCACGATGAAATTGCGAGCCAACCAAACCGGGTTCACATCGTCACGAAGTAATCCCGCGTACTGCCAGCTTTCCATCAATCGCGACAGTCCAATCGGGTCGGGCCCGGCCGCGGCGAGCGTAGGCGTGCCGATCAGAAACGCATACTTGTCGCCGAACTGCACTGCATGCGAGGCGAAATCGTGAACCGCATCCTCGTTGGGCACTAACGCGGAGGCCATCTCGACGATACGACGCCCTTCGATCAAGGCGTCGTCGAGCACCGCCTCAAGCAGTTCGCTTCGTGTTGGGAAGTGTCGGTACAAGGTCGCGCGGTGGACACCGGCAACTTCGGCGACGCGGTCCATCGCAGCATCTCGGTCGCGGTTGAAAGTGCGGGCAGCAGCGGCGACGATGCGCACTCTTGTCGCGCGGTGATCTGCGCGACGTGGAACCTCGCGTGCTTCCCTTTGCACACTCTGAGACTAGGCGACAGAAGAATGCCGCGGCGGGATCAAGATCGACTGCGGCAAGCCGCCGTGCCGATGCACGGAAAGCCTCACCATTGCTTCTCGGCCCTCGCCACTTCGCATCGCCACACCCACCATCCTGATACGCATACTAAAGCAAATCACGAATTTCGCCGATCAATTGCGTAGAAAATTGTTATCATGATCGCTATGTCGCTCACGGTCTTAAGGACGTGCAATCTGTGCGAGGCGCACTGCGGAATCACGGTCGAAGTCGAGGGCAGCAGGGTGCTGCGTATCGCCGGCGACAAGGAGGACGAGTTCTCTCGCGGCTATGTGTGTCCGAAGGCGCCGGCGCTGGCCGATCTCTACGAAGATCCCGATCGACTGCGTCACCCGGTACGCCGGGTTGGTGACCGTTGGGAACGGATCAGTTGGGATGAGGCGTTCGCGCTTGTAGAGTCCGGCATCCGCACGGTGCAGCAACGCTACGGACCTGACGCCGTCGGGACATATCTCGGTAATCCCGGCGCACACAATTGGGGCTTCTACGCGTTCTTCGCGTTGCGCATAGCGTTGGGCACCAGCAGCAACTGTTCTGCTTCGACGCTGGACCAAAGTCCACAACAGGTCGTCAACGGCGAAGTGTTGGGCAACGCCGCAGTTTTCGCCGTGCCCGATATCGATCGAACCGACTACATGCTGATGCTCGGTGCGAATCCGGCAGCATCCAACGGTTCGGCGATGACAGCGCCCGGGGTGCGCTGGCGTCTGCGCGACGTGATGAAGCGGGGCGGCCGCGTAGTAGTGGTGGACCCGCGGCGCACCGAAACTGCCGAGTCGGCAACGGAGCACGTCGCCGTGCGACCGGGCGGAGATCCATTCCTCTTGCTCGGGATCATCCATTTGTTGTTCAAAGAAGGCCTGACGTCTCCAGGGCGCCTCGCGGCTTTCACCGATGGCATCGACGAGGTACGCAGAATTGCCGACGACTGGCCGCCTGCACGCGCCGGTGAGTACGCCGGTGTCGATTCCACGACCATTGAGCGGATCGCTCGTGAATTCGCCGCTGCCTCTGCACCCGTCGCGTACGGCCGCGTCGGGGTCTGCCAGACGCGCACTGGCAGTGTCACACACTGGCTCATCCTGGCCCTGAACGTCATCACCGGACGACTCGATTCTCCCGGCGGCTCGATGTTCGCCAAACCACCGGTGGATCTAGTGGCGGCAGGTCGTCTGGGTACGCGTAAGGGTGTCATCGGCATCGACCCGTCACGGCGCGACCACGTTACGGACCGACCAATCGTGAACGGTGAATTCCCGGTTGCGACGCTTCCCGATCAGATCAACGCCGGACGGGTGCGGGCCTTGCTCGTCCACGCCGGCAACCCCGTGCTGTCGGCGCCCGGCGGGCGACGGCTCGATGCCGCGCTGGACCGACTCGACTTCTTCGTTGCGATCGACATGTACGTCAACGAGACGTCGCGTCACGCGAACGTCATCCTGCCGCCGGTGTCGGCACTGCAGCGCGACGATATGGATCTGATATTCGCGGCCATGTCGGTACGCAATCATGTTCGTTACAGCCGCGCCGCCGTTCCGAAAGACCCAGACGGACTTGAAGACTGGGAAATACTCAACAACTTGACGCGGCGCCTGAGCCATGGGCTGCGAGGGCGGCTGATCGCCAACACAATGGGACGCATGTCGCCGAAGCAACTGGTCGGCTTGGCCATCCTCACCAGCCCTCGCGGTGTCCTGCGCGCGGGACCCCGACGCGGATTGACGCTTGGCCGCATCAAAGCAGCGCCGCATGGCATCGACCTCGGTGCGCTGGAGTCTTGTCTTCCAGACGACCTGGGCACACCAGACCGCCGCATCAAACTGGGCGCCCCGCGGCTTGTCGAAGAAGCCGCCAACCTGGCCAGGCGAGCCGAAGAGGACGCGGCAAGCCGTCGAGAGGGCTTCGACCTCACGCTGATCGGGCGGCGTCAACTTCGAAGCAACAACTCCTGGATGCACAATTCGGCGCGGCTGATGAAGGGCGCCGATCGCTGCACCGCGATGCTGCACCCCGACGATGCCGCGCAGCGTGGACTCAATGACGGTGAGATGGTGCGCGTCAGCTCCGCGATCGGATCAATAGAACTTCCGCTAGAGGTCACCGATGCGATGCGTCCCGGCGTTGTCTCTATTCCCCATGGATTCGGGCACGACCGGGCTGGGGTCGGATGGCGAATTGCTGCCTCGAAGGCGGGTGCCAGCGTGAACGACATCAATGATCCAGAGCTGCACGACATCCTGTCCGGCAACGCGGCAATGAACTCGGTACCCGTGCGAATCGAGCGACTACCGCAGCCGGCGGAGATCTAGTCCGCTTATCTCCCGGTTACGGCACCGGGAAGTAGGACGGGAAGACGTTCGGTGGAGCTGTGCGCATGGCGGCGAACACATTCCACGGTAGGAAATAGAGCAGAAGGTACGTGACTTGGAGGAACGCGAATATCGCGAAGAACCGAAGGATCGTCGAGGGGTATTGTCCTGTGCGTCCCGCGGGTAGGCCACGCTCCACGAAAGTCAGCCCGTCTTGATCCCGGTACCAACGGAATGCGGTGAGCGTGGTCCACACGAGAGAGAACAGAATCGGGTTGTAGACGGGCCAAGCGAACTGGGTTCCATCCCAAAGTGTCAGTGCCTCATACGGTCTGATGTTTGCGATGGCGCCGATACGAAGGTAGACATTCTCCGCGATCGCCTCAATGAACATGTTCGAAACAAACACCAACCCGAACGCGCGCACCGGCCCCCAGCTGGGATGCCGATTTTGCACGTAGGTCAACAACGCGCATCCCGACGTGACGGCCAGGAAGAACGCCCACGTGTATGCACCGAAGACGAATCCGATGGGAACAACCCATAATTCGGGCTGCGGACTCTGCCATCCCGGTATATAACCGCCCCACGATCCGACGTTCAGGTGATGCGCGTTGTACTGGAATGAGAAGGTCCAGTAGTTGTCCATCACGTCCCAGTAGTTGAGCAGGAACGCGGCGATCACGAACAGCCCGTCGAATCCGAGCGGGCGTCGTTGGATCAGCGGTCTGACCACGACCCAGCCGACGATCGCCAGAAAGGCGGCGAATTGAATCCACTCGAGCGCGTGCATGAGCACCAACTGCGCAGTGGGCATCGGATCGTCGCCGGGTGACACCGAGGACACCCCGCCGGCCAGCCACCGCCCCAACGAGTAACACGCTAGGAGCAGTGACGCCGCGCCGAGGACAGGCCAGAAATACGTCAGCCTGCGAAGCCTCCCCGTACGCGAACTGGTGTCTGACAGTAACGCTGACACTCGGGACTCCTCGCCGGGCTTGAAGGCCAACTAAATGCGACATCAGTGTCGCACTTAGTTGGCGGCCGGGTCAAGGGCCGGGAGGGTGTGGTGCGGGGGCTACTGCGGTATCGGCGCGCCGTCCCGCGCGACGACCTCGGACCGCCGACAGTGTGGGTAGACGGCCAAGAACCGCGGATGCTGCGCCTAGCAGGCACTTACGGCGATGGCTGGGTCCCGGCGTGGCCGATGAGCCCGTCGGACTATGGGGAAAGCGTCACATCGTCGCTGAGCACGCGCAAAGGGCGGGCAGGCCGATACCGGAATGCGCCTTACACATCGCGACCCTCATCGGCGAATCTCGTTCTCATGCAGCGGATCTGATGGACCGCGATCCGCTCGGAAAACTCGTGGCGCTGACGGTGTCGGCAGACATCTGGGCGAAGTATGGGCTGACGCATTCGGCCGGGGATGCTGCCGCGGCCTGGTCGACGTGATTCATCACGAACTCGATCCCGAACAACTGCGCGCGCTGACCGGAACTGTCGGCGGCGCCGACGAAGTCAACGCCAATACAGGGCAATTGGTATCGCTGGTGGCAGAGCTCAAGAAGCTCTAGCCAGGGTCGCGGTCAGGCAGCGTGGCGATCTGCGCGACGACGCGCGTCGGACGCGGTGCCCGCAGCTTCCTGAGCCTCGCGGAGCTGAGCGCTGAGTGAGTTGAACTTGATCACGAACGCCTGCGCGCTCTGGCTCGTGCCGTACGAATGGGGCTGCTGTCGGCGAATCTCGTGGCCGGTGTTGCGGATGGTCATCCGAACCTCGCCACCGCTTTCGGCTTGGCGCGGGGGAGCGCTGACGACGACCTCAGCCTTGAGCTCGGCGAGCGGCAACCGCAGGGCGTCACTATCAGCCCCGACGATGAGGTGGCTAGCGGTCAGACGCAGATCGTCCCAGCTCATTAACACACCGTCCGCGCGATCTCGCCGGCGTCGCATCTGCTCCACAAAAATCGCGACAGCCATCATTACCGCCACCGCTACGAACAGGCCCCCGATGAAAGCGGGGCTGAGTTTCGGGTCCACCGTTCCCCCTCCCGCGGATAGCCTGCTCAAATGAATTCATCCGGGTAGTGATCCCCATCACATCACCGTGCGGCCAAGATGTATCCAAAATGACGAAATTTGAAAAAGAACGTATCCCGGGCGGTGTTGACGGTGAGTGGACGCTTTGTGGATGCCGGTGTGCGAACATCGTTCGCCTCAGTCAGGTCTTCATTGATACTGCACGCTATTAGCACCCTGACCAGGCCTGATGACGGGTTCGGCAGGGCCACTCCCGTCGGGTGCCGGTTGCCGGGCGGCGAGACAAGGGCCGACGACGACCCGACGTCAGCAGCGGGCCGTCGTCGATTCGGCGTGGTGCTCTTCTGTCGTACCGTCGTCGTCGCAGGCGCCGCATAAGCATCCGTCGGACGGGTCGGCGCCGAGTAGTGCGGGACTCGTACCGAAGGTCTCCGAGTCGGCGGCATGAGTGTCTACCACTGGCCGCGGCGGGAGTCGCTGACCGCACTCTGCGCGGTCCTCGATCCGAACCGCTCCCGTTGAATCAGCGGAATCTCAGGTTCTACTCAGTAGTCAGTCGATTCACGGGTCAGCGCTATATCCTCGGCGCCAGGAGGTAGCCATGATCGACGGCAAACACAGACTGGCGGTTGGTCTCGTCGCGGTCGCACTGCTACTCGCCGCCTGTGGCGACCAGAGCGACGCCGCCGAAGAAGCCTCTCCGACAACGCAAGCGGGCACGCCCGCCACGTCCACCGTCTCGGTGACGGGTGCGTCGGATCCCGATCTGGCCGCGAACAGTCAGAGCGTGCTGGACGGTGCCGTCAAAGAGGATGAACCCGGGTGCTCCGCGGCGGTCGGAATAGAGGGCGACGTGGTCTGGTCCGGGGCCCGAGGTCTCGCCGACCTCGAAACAGGTGCTGAACTCACGACGGACAGCGTCTTCGACATCGCCTCGGTGTCAAAGCAATTCACCGCAACCGCGGCCCTCCTGCTGGCGGATGACGGCAAGCTGTCGCTCGACGACACGCTGGCCAGTCATGTGCCCGGGCTCCCCGAATGGGCCGAAACCGTGACCGTCGAACAGCTGATGCACCAGACGAGCGGAATCCCCGATTACATCGGACTGCTCGAGGACGCCGGATACGACTACACCGACCGGACCACGCAGGAGCAGGCTGTCGAGGCGTTGGCCAAAGTACCTGAGCTGCAATTCGAACCCGGCTCCCAGTTCGACTACTCGAACTCCAACTACCTGCTGCTCGCCGACATCGTGCAACAGGCCTCTGGCCAACCGTTGCCCGCGTTCCTGAGCGCGCATGTCTTCAAGCCGCTCGATCTGGCGATGACGATGGATCCCCGTGTCCTGCCAGACAGTGCCCAGCCCTACGAGTACGACGACAGCACGGGCGACTACACCCTGGCGGTCACCGCCTGGGAGCAGGTCGGCGACGGGGCGGTCCAAACCACGCCCAGTCAACTGGTCCGCTGGGCGGACAACTACCGCACGGGCAAGGTGGGCGGCCCGGAGCTCCTCGAGGCGCAAACCGCCGGAGCGGTGAAAACCGATCCCGACGGCGACGAGCGCTACGGCGCGGGACTCTTCGTACTACCCAACGGCGAGCTCTACCACGACGGCTCATGGTCAGGTTCGGTCACGGCATTCCACGTCAGCCCAGACCGACGCACGTCGATCGCCGTCAGTTGCAACACCGGGAATCAGGACCCGGAGGCCATCGCCGAGGAACTCAGCAATCTCTGGCTGTAGGGACCGAGCCGGCTCCCAGAGCTAGTCGACCTGTTTCTGCCAGGAGACGACCGCCATCACCATCGCGGTGACCAAGGCGACGAGAACCCACAACACGAGGGCGACGTCGATCCATGCGCCCGGTGGTGGCGCTCCAGGCAGGATGTTCCGCAGCGGGACAACCGCGAAAAGCATTGCGGCGTACCACGTCAGGAACGGCATCTGGAATGCCTTACGCCTCGTGATCACCTGCAGCGCTGTGATGATCGCCAACGTGGGCAGCGTGATCAGCACGACGCAGATGCCGAGATCGAAGGCGAGCGGGCCGAGTGACCGTTTCAGTGTCAACTTGGTCGCGTTCTCCGCACCGGAGTCATTCGGCCCTGGGGCTACCTCGTCGGCGTAGAGATCCCAGCCCTGCAGCGCCCCTTCGAGTTCGACGCGGGCGGGCAGGTACTGACGGTCTTCGCCGGATCCGACGAGCAACGTCGCGCTGCTCGGCGCGGTCGTATAGCGGTCGAACGGCCAGTTGTTCACGTCACCGTCGAGGTCGAGGGTGGTGGTCTTTTCGGCGGGGGCTTCACCCGCGGGAAAGTTCAAGTCGCCGAGCGTGTTCCACGGATACAGCCGCACCGAGATGTCGGTGTTGAGGACCTCCAGACGTTCGTCGATGAGGTCATTCTGCGGGATGACGAGCACCTTGACGTCAGCCTGGTAGTCGACGGTGCGCAACGCCTTCACCGTCACGAGGACGACTGTCTCGGATCCGTCGCCCTCGTCTGCCGGGCCCAACTCCGTAGCGGAACCGGACAGCTCCCAATACGCGAAGAGCGTGACACCGTAGGCCAATACAAAGAGCACAACGACGGCGATGATCGTTGCGACGCGCCGGCCCCCGGACGGGGACTTGGCGCCGTGGCGCGTACTTCCTTGGCGCCCTGGCGCCTGCGGGTTCTGGGGTTCCACGGACGGAATGTTAGGGGTGAGCGGTGATTTCCGAAGGGCTTTGGAAATCGCCGTCGACGCCGATGACAATAATGTCCTGAATGCGACAGCAGCCAGTTATCAAGATCACATTCGACGGCGCGTCCGACCGTAACGACGCCGGCCACCGATAAACGGACCACGTCCGCCGGATCTTGATCACTACAGGTCGAGGACCAGTCGGCGAGTCTTCGATCGGCTGACACAGATCATCATCGACCGGCCTGCCTCCCGCTCCTCCTTGCTCAGCAACGTATCCCTGTGATCCGGAATGCCTTCGATGACGCCAGTTTCACAGCTGCCGCAGTAGCCCTCCTCGCACGAAAAGCTGACATCCGGGTTGGTCTCCCGGACAACGTCGAGCAGCGTGCGGTTCGGCGGAACCGTCAGCCAGCGCCCTGATCGCTTCAATTCGACGATGAATTCGTGGTTGGCCGCGTGGTTGGCATTGTCGGTCAGGTTGGCATCGGGCGCGGCCCCGAACCGCTCCAGGTGAACTGGCCGTGCCGGAACGTCGGCGACGCTCCGATCCAGCACTGCCTGCAACAACGCTTCTGGTCCGCAGCAGTAGACCTCAGCCGCTGGGCTGGCGTCAGCGAACAAGCGATCCAGGTCGAGCAAGCCGCACCGATCCTGGGCGACGATGTGCACACTTCCACCGCGGGTTGAGCGCACCTCGTCGACAAATGCCATCGACGACAGCGATCGGCCACCGTAGGCGAGCGTCCAAGGAATGCCTTCACTCTCCACGTGTCGGATCATCGGCAGTATTGGGGTGATGCCGATGCCGCCGGCAATGAATAGATACTGAGCGGCCGGCGACAATGCAAAGTGATTGCGTGGGCCGCGTATCTGAAGCTCCTGCTGCGTCGTGATCGTGTCGTGAATCTCGATCGACCCACCACGCGATCGAGCATCCCGAAGGACCGCGATCCGGTAATGACCGCGATCGGTGACATCACCACACAGTGAGTATTGGCGGACCAGGCCGGAAGGCAGAATGAGATCGACGTGTGCGCCGGGCGTCCACGGCGGCAGCGGTGCACCACCCGCATGGCGTAACTCAAGGCCGACGACGCCGTCGGCCTCGGCAATGCGGCGGTGGACTACAACGTCGATCCGATCGCCTGCGAATTCGGTCATGCGCTCCGCCGATGCCTAACTCTTCCGGGCCATCAGCCGGCTGTGCATCGAGAGCGCGGACGAGCCGCCTGCGATGATCGGATACAGCTCGTCGGCTCCGTGGTCCGCAACGAGGCAGCCGAGCACCTCTGCCCAGAATGCTGAGTTGCCGTACTCCTCTCTCCACGACCACAGCCGCCGCGTGTGTAGCTGTAGCGGATATTCCAGGGTTATCCCGATGGCGCCGTGTACTTGGTGTGCGGCGGCCGCCGCCGTGGTCGCCGCATCGTTGGCGAGGATCTTGGCTGCGGGAAGTTCGAACCAACGGGCGCCTCGCTGTATCGCAGAAGTTGCGCCCTGGGTTGCCAACGCGACGAGTGCCGCTTGCTGTGCACCGCAGACGATATGAGCCTGGACAGCTTGAAACGATTGCAGTGGCCGCCCGAACTGAAACCGGTTATGTGTAAAGGAATTCGTCAGTGTGCTGACTCGGGCGAGCGCGCCGCTAATGAGTGCGACGCGGGTGAGTGCACCCCGGGCCCGTAATTCAGCATGGCTGACGCCGGCGGGTGCAACAGCTAGAGCGTGGGCTCGAACCCTGTCGAGAACTAGGGTGTCGCGCGGTTCGCCGGCGACGTTCTCTCCCGGAAGTATGTCCGCTTCGGCGGCCGGGAATCTGACGACAACCGTATTTCCGTCGTTGCCGATCGCAAGGCCGACGACGTGATCAGCGAAGCGGGCCCAGGGGACACGCTCGACGCGCCCGCTGAGGCGAGACCGGGCATCGACGACGAGTACGTTGCCGCGGCGTGGCGGAATGGCCGTGGTGACTCCGGGCTCCATCGCCAGGTCGCAGGAGGACAGCAACCACCCGGCCAGTACGCCGCTTTCTGCGATGGGCAACGGTGCGGCGTGGCGACCGACGATCTCCAGGACGGCGATCGCGTCACCGAGTGACCCGCCCACGCCGCCGTACCGCTCCGGGACTGAGATCCAGGGCATTCCGATCTCGGCCGCGACGTCCCAGATCGTGTCCGACCAACCGCTGGTTTCGGCATCCGCGCGCCGTCCGACTGAGCACGCAGCCTCGAGCGCCTGGTCGACGATATCGGTGACCAGCGGATCAGGCATGGGCGAGATCCTTCGCAACCACCTTCCGCAGGATTTCTACGGTGCCGCCGCGAATGGTGAAGATCGGGGCGTTCAATACCGCGTGGGCAAGCAGGCGATCGAAACGGGCCGCGGCCCGGGTAGTCGGCTCGATATCTACCAGCCCTCGAATCAGCTCGAGCATGTCCTGCTCGTATCGGGTCGCCATCTCCTTGACCAACGACGCCTCCGCGGCTGGCAGCCGGCCCTCGTCGAGGGCGCGCGCGGTCGAGAGCGACATGTTGCGCAGGCCCCAGAGTTTCGCGCTGATACCGCCCAGAACCCGTTTGGCATGTGCCCCTAGCGTGCTGGGCGGGCATGTGCGTACGAACCCTTCGACGACGATGTACGTCGAAAGCCAGCGTTCCGGCCCGCCGCGTTCGTAGACGAGTTCGGATGTGACCTGTTCCCACCCCGCTCCCGGGCTGCCGAGGACGCGGCTGTCCGGAACAAAGACGGCCGTCAGGCTGACTTCGCAGAAGTCGACCGCGCCGGTCATTGTGGAAATGGGGCTAATTCGCACGCCCGCGGAGCGCAGGTCGATGATCAGCTGGCTCAGACCGCGATGTTTGTCGTCCTCGTTGCTGGTGCGCACCAGCGCGATCATCCAGTCCGACTCGTCGGCGCCACTGGTCCACACCTTCGTGCCGTTTACCTCCCAACCGCCGTCGACGCGGGTTGCACGCGTGCTGATCGCTGCGAGGTCACTACCGGAGTCGGGCTCACTCATCCCGACGCAGAACGCGATCTCCCCCGAACAGATCTTCGGCAGAAATTCGAGCTTCTGCGACTCGGTGCCGTAGCGCGCAATGACAGCGCCGCTTTGACGGTCGGCGATCCAATGGTGGCCGACGGGCGCACCCCAGCGCAGCAGTTCTTCGGTGACGATAAAGCGCTCGACCGCGGTCCGATCAGCGCCGCCGTAGGCGCTCGGCAACCCCATTCCCAGCCAGCCGTGACGCGCAAGCTTGCGGGAGAATTCGCGGTCTCGCGGCGCGCCCATGCCCAGCCCAGGCTCGAACTGACCGCGTGGCAATTCGGCCATGAGGAACTCGCGGACCGCCTGCTGCAGCCTGAGTTCCTCGGCGGATAGCTCAACGAACGCAAAGTGCATGGATACCTCCGTCGGCCGCGACATTATCATACTAATGACTTAGTATGTTCTTTGGCATCAGCCTGACGCGACCCCGCTCTCGACGACCAGGAGGAGCTGTGCCCGAAACCGTTTCGGTGAATGTGGACCGCCAGTGTCACGTTGCCGTTGTGGAGTTCAGGCGACCGCCGCTCAACTACTTCACCTCCGAGCTCATCGGCAAAATCGCCGACGCGTACGAGGCGCTAGATGAAGATCCGGAATGCCGGGCGCTGGTGCTGGCTGCGGCTGGACGCCATTTCTGCGCCGGCGCCGACTTTCACGGGGAGAGTGCGCAGGCGTTCAGTACGGCTGCGCTGTACGAACAAGGTCTACGGCTGTTCGCCGCGCGTAAACCAGTGGTGGCCGCTGTTCAGGGCTGCGCCATCGGCGGCGGACTGGGGCTTGCGCTGTCTGCCGACTTCCGGGTCGCGACACCATCGACACAGTTCCGGTGCAGTTTCGCTCGGTTGGGAATCCACCACGGCTTCGGCATGACGGTTACCCTGCCTGCCGCGGTCGGCAGGCAGAATGCGTCGCTATTGCTCTACTCCGGCGGCAGAGTTACCGGCCAAGAGGCGAAAGCGATGCAGCTCTGCGATTTGGTCGTTGTCGAAGATGAGTTGCGCTCTGCTGCAGTAACTTTAGCCTCGGAGATTGCCGCAGCAGCTCCACTCGCTGTTGGCGGCATTCGGGAGACTATGCGGTGCGGCCTTTACGAACAGGTCAAAGAGGCGATGGCGATCGAGAACGCCAAGCAGGACCGTTGTCGGGCCACTTCAGACTTCGCCGAAGGGGTCCGCGCGATGCACGAACGGCGGATCCCGACGTTCACAGGCGTATAGGTCAAATCCAACCGGAGGCCAAGCGCGCTTAGTTGGCGCTCCGGTGTCGATCGCGAATGATGCCCACCCCGGCCGGATCTATCGGTCGGCCGTGGATTTGCATGTTGTTGGAATGACCCAGCTGATGCAACGCGAACGCGGATTTCAGTGCCGCCCACTGACCTTGGACATCGAGCGTGTCATTAACGGACTGTTTGGCCAGCTTGAGTCCCATACTCGGCGACTTCGCAATGTGCTCGGCGAGTTGTGTCGTGGCCAGGGTCAGCTGCTCGGGTTCGACTATGCGATTGATCATCCCGAGCTGATATGCGCGCTCGGCCGAGATCGGGTCGCCGGTGAAAAGCAGTTCCTTTGCGTGTCGGGCGCCCAATTCCCAGGGGTGGACGAAGTATTCATGGCCGTTCATGCCGAACGCCACGGCTGGATCGGAAAACTCAGCGTTGCTCGCGGCGACGATGAGGTCGCAGACCCAGACGAGCATCAGGCCCGCCAATATCACCTTGCCGTGAACTTCGGCGATGGTCGGCTTCGGGAAGTTCCGCCATCGCCAACAGAGTCCCAGATAGAGCTCTTGCTCCATCGCCATCCAGCCCTCGGCGCCGGGACGGTCGAACCCGCCGCAGCAGGTAACCGTTTTGAATTCGCCCATCGGTGTCCGGTCGCGGAGGTCATGACCCGCCGAGAAGTGAATGCCGTCGGCGGCGAGGACAACTACCCGAGTGTCATCGCACAGGGCCGCACGGTCGAACGCAGCGCTCAATTCGTAGAGCATCTGGCGGTTCTGTGCGTTGTGAACCTCCGCGCGGGCCAGCGTAATTCGTGTTACGCCATTGACCGGTCCTTCAAAGCGGATGGTGGTCGGCTGCGGGTCTTCATTGTCGGTCATCAGGCGGCTCCATTTGGGTCGATCTTGGCGGGTGTCGCATGGTTTGCCATCGGCGAAATAAAAAGTGCCACACGTATCTGCGCTAACCCGGTGCATTGCGAGCTGCACCCACCCGTGGGTCGGCCGGCAGCTTGAGGACTCGTTCCGCGATGATGTTGCGCTGGATTTCGTCGGACCCCCCCGCAATGTGGTAGCCGGGAGCCCCAAGGATGTGCTGGGACCACGCATAGGTACCCCATTCGCCGGTATCCGCCGCGATGCGCGCACCAAGAATTCGCATCGCCGCCTCGCCTGTGTAGGTCAGGCTGCGGACCCACGCCAGTTTGCGAATCGATCCCTCCGGGCCGGGTGCGGCCCCGGCTTTGGACCCTGCAGCAATCCGTTGATTCGTATAGTGCAGCACGCGGTTATAGGTGAACGCCTTCATGAGGTTCTGCCGCACGAGCGGGTCGTTGGTCACTTCGAGGTGACGCGCAAGCTCGAGTAATCGCCGGAAGGAACCACCTGGAGAGGTGTGCTGCGAAGTGGATCGCTCGTATCCCAGTGTTGTCAATGCCACCCGCCACCCTTCGCCGACCTCGCCAATCCGAAGGCGGTCGGGCACGCGGACGTCGTTGAAGAAGACCTCGTTGAACGATGAGCCACCGGTCATCTGCCGGATCGGACGGATCTCGACGCCGGGAGTGTCGAGTGGGACGAGAAATACGGTAAGGCCGTCGTGCTTCGGGAGCGACCGATCGGTACGACAGATGGCCTCACCGTACTGGCACACGCGGGCACCGGAAGTCCACACTTTCTGCCCGTTGATAATCCAGCTGTCGCCATCCCGGACAGCATGGGAGGTGAGCGAAGCTAGATCGGAGCCTGCGCCCGGTTCGGAGAACAGCTGACACGCCAAGACCTCCGCGCGTAACAGCGACGGAATCATCGACCTGCGTAGGTGATCGTCACCGTGCATGCGGATGGTGGGTGCCACCAGGCCCAACGTCACTGCAAGGATCTCGGAGGTCTCGGGGGTCTCGAAAGCCGCTTCCTCTTTCCGAAAGGCGCGGTCGAACTCAGCAGAAAGTCCTCGCCCGCCATATTCCGTTTCCCACGCGATTGCGCCATAGCCGGCGTCATACTTTGTCGTCTGCCAGGCTGCCGCGGCCATTGTCTTCTCGGCTTCGGCGACGGGGTCGACGCTCGGGAAGACATCGACGGAGTCGGACCCGACGCCCCATACGGGCGGTTCGCTAACTCGGTTTCGAGGAGGGCGGGGTGGGAGTCGTGCGGCAAGCCAGGCGCGGGCCTCGGCTCGGAAATTCTCCACCGCTGAAGTCAAGATCGTCACCCCATCTCGTCAACTAGTGCACCGTACCCTTATATACTAAGTCCTAACTTAAATATACGGGAGGTCCGAATGGGACACGCGCAGCCCGACTACGATGTTGCCGTCGTCGGCTCCGGCGCGGCGGGGCTCTGCGCGGCGCTCGAGGCTGCAGCTCGCGGCGCCACGGTGCTGCTCATCGAATCCCAGCCGGAGCTGGGCGGCTCGACAATGCTCTCCGGTGGGATTGTCATGGCCGCCGATACCAGCGTGCAGCGTGCAGCGGGAATCAGCGACAGTGCCGAGGCCCTGTGGCACGACTACACATATTTCAATCAATCGGCCGTCGAGCCCGGCATCGCTCGGCACCTGGCCTATAACAGTGGTCCGGCGGTCGAATGGCTCATCGAGCACGGTGTGCGGTTCGTCCGCGAACTGGTTTATGCCGCCGACGAACCCGTTCCCCGCTCGCATGTGCCAACCAGGGGCGGAGCAGGCATCGTCAAGGCGCTCGTGTCGGCGATCAAGGAGCGGCCAGGCGTCGACATCGCGGTGGGGCAGCGCATCAGTCGGCTGGTGACCGACGGCCACAGGGTGATTGGCGTCGCTGCCGGCGACGATGTCATCAACGCGGGAGCGGTGGTCATCGCCACCGGGGGGTTCGGCGCCAACAAGTCATTGTGGTCAGCTCACATGCCGTCGCTGACTCAGGCCGGCGCGATGGGTTGGTATGTCGGTGGTGCAGGTGCGCAAGGCGACGCGTTTCGCTTCGCCGCGCAAGTCGGTGCGGAAATCGTCGGCAACGACCGCGGGCTGATCGTTCCCACGCCGGGGTTTTTCACCAACCTCGAGGTGTACTTTCCTGGCTGGCTCATGATGGTCGATCGGACGGGTCAGCGCCGCGTGGATGAGTCCGCGTCTTACTCGATCATGGAGTTGGCATTCAAGAGGTTCGGGCCGCTGTATGCAATCTTCGACGAGACGGCGAAACGTGCTGCTGCAACAGGAGTCCCACCCGAATACAAGCAGGCGGTGCCGGGAATGGAAGCCGCCACGTCTTCGAACTGGGTCGAGCCCGTGATCGACGAGATGGTCGGACGCGGCAAGGTGTCAAGGGCGGAAACTCTTGGCCGGCTCGCTGACTCACTCTCGGTCCATGTCGCGGGGTTGGAAAATGCGGTGGCCCGTTACAACGACTTCGCGCGCTGTGGTGAGGACGTTGACTTTCGCAAGGGCGCCAGATTCCTCCGACCGATCGCCGCGCCACCGTTCTATGGCTGCGAACTCCGGTTGGGAATCCTCGCGCTGACCGCCGTGGGGCCGCGCATCGACGCCGACGCTCGGGTGGTGGGCCAAGGGGGTGTGCGCATCCCGGGACTGTTCGCCGCGGGGGAGTGCGCCGGGGGCGTGCTAGGAGGCGTCTATATGGGAAGTGGCAACTCAATGGCCAATTGCGTCGTGTTCGGCCGAACTGCTGGGGCCGGTGCGGCGCAGGAAGCGATCGCAGGGCGCAGGGGAACCTCTTAGAGCCGGAATTGACGATAAGCACCACCATGTCTGTTTCTAGGACGGACTAAGAGGTCGGGCCGCGCCCCTTGCCGATGTGCCCTTTCCTAAAATAAACTAACCCCTCACTTAGCAAACGAATCGGAAGGCTGACGATGGGCACCTTGGAAGGAAAGGTCGCATTCATCACCGGGGCAGCGCGGGGCCAGGGCCGCTCTCACGCCGTCCGCCTCGCAGAGGAGGGCGCGAGCATCATCGCCGTCGACCTGTGCGCACCGATAGAAAGCGTCGAATACCCACTGGCAACGTTGAGCGACCTCGCGGAGACGGTGAAGGTCGTCGAGGCGCGGAATGGCGAGATCACGTCCGCGGTGGTTGATGTGCGGGACCATGCCGCGTTGCAGGCTGTCTTCGACGATGGCCTCGCTCGATTCGGAAAGGTCGATATCGTCGTCGCCAACGCCGGCATACTTCCGGTCATCGGTGCGGGCGGCAGATCGCTTGCAGCGTGGACCGATGCGATCGATGTGATGCTGACTGGTGTTTTCAACACCATCGACGTAGCGGCGCCGACGCTTCTGAGCCAGGGTACGGGGGGCGCCATCGTGATCACGAGTTCGACGGCGGGCCTCAAGGGCAGCATAAGTAAATCGCCCGAGGCGGCGACCCCGGGCATGCTCGGCTATATCGCCGCCAAACACGGCGTCGTTGGCCTCATGCGAAGCTATGCCAACGCATTTGCCGCGCACAACATTCGCGTGAACACCGTCCACCCGGCTGGCTGCAACACTCCGATGATCGGCAACGAGGCCTTCGGGGCTTGGATCGCGGAGAACCCCGCTATGGCAGACAATTTCAAGAATCCATTGCCAGTCGATATGGTTGAACCGATCGACATCTCCAATGCTGTCGTGTGGTTGTGTTCGGATCAGGCGCGCTATGTCACGGGTGTGACGCTGCCCGTCGACGCTGGATTTACCGTTCAATGACCTCACGTGCCAGCACCGATGTCGGGGGCGGCGGACCAACAAACCAATCGGAGGTGATCCCACACCCCCAGGGTCGACCGCAGGGCCGTGCTAGCGGAGCATCGAAAACGACACTCGGACAGAGGTGTTTGGACGGCGTAGACGTCGATGTACAGCAGGATCCACATCGCACCCCTTCGAACCTGCCGCCGAAAGCCGAGGCTCACGAACCGATCGTCGCCGACGGCCGGAAGACGCGTCGCCGCCGAGGGCTGGCGAGGGTCTCCTCAGGCCCCGTCACCAAACCCGTCGTAGTGCTGGGTGGATTCTTCGCGATGGCACTGGACACGATGGTGTTTATGGTCCGGCCACCGTTTGCCTGGCGTGAGTTCTTGTTGCAGTCATGGTTTGTGGCGCGGGTGTCGTTGCTTCCGACGATGATGTTGGCAATTCCGTTCACCGTGTTGATGATCTTTACGTTCAACATCCTGTTGGTCGAGTTTGGGGCTGCGGACTATTCGGGTACCGGGGCGGCCTACGGTGCGGTGACTCAGATCGGTCCGATTGTGACCGTCTTGGTGGTCGCGGGTGCGGGTGCCACCGCGATGTGCGCGGATCTGGGAGCGCGCACCATCCGCGAAGAGTTGGATGCGTTGCGGGTGATGGGCGTGAATCCGATCCAGGTACTGGTGGTGCCTCGGGTCCTGGCGGCGACGGTGGTCGCGACACTCCTCGCATCCGTCGTGATTCTTGTGGGATTGATTGGCAGCTTCGTGTTTTCGGTGTACATCCAGCACGTCACACCAGGATCGTTCGTGGGAGGCCTGACTGTTATCACCGGGGTTGCCGATGTAGTGATTTCGATCATCAAAGCCGCGTTGTTCGGCCTGAGCGCGGGCCTGATCGCCTGCTACAAGGGAATTTCGGTGGGCGGCGGTCCAGCCGGTGTCGGCAACGCAGTGAATGAGACTGTGGTGTACACGTTCATGGCCTTGTTCGCAATCAATATCGTGGCGACCGCGACTGGCGTGCAGGCAACGCTATGACGGTTGCACGAACTCCCTATCCCCGGCTGCGCCGCACGGCGCGGGGCTGGGTCGACGGGTTGACCAGGATTGGTCTGCAGGCCCAGTTCTACGCGCAGACACTGCGCTCGATCGGGGATGCATTTCTTCACTACAAATCGGAGATCGTGCGGCTGATCGCTCAGATGAGCATGGGCGCAGGGGCTTTGGCGGTGATCGGCGGAACCACCGTTATCGTCGGTTTTCTGACGCTGTCGACCGGCGTACTGGTAGCCATTCAGGGTTACAACCAGTTCGCTGATGTAGGCGTGGAGGCGTTGACCGGCTTCGCATCGGCTTACTTCAATGTCCGGCTGATCGCGCCCGTGGTCGCAGGTATCGGGCTGGCCGCCACGATCGGTGCCGGTGCGACCGCGCAATTAGGCGCGATGCGGATCAACGAGGAGATCGACGCGTTAGAGGTAATGGGGGTGAGGTCGGTCGCCTACCTGGCCTCCAGCCGAGTGGTGGCCGGAGTGATTGTGGTGATACCGCTGTACTGCGTTGCGGTGATGTCATCTTTTCTGGCTGCGCGATTCGGTACGACCGCCGTGTACGGCCAATCCACGGGTGTGTACGACCACTACTTCAACACATTCCTCAACCCGACGGACTTGATCTGGTCGTTCGTTCAGGCGGTGTCGATGTCGACGGTGATCATGTTGGTGCATACCTATTACGGATTCACCGCCTCGGGCGGCCCGGCGGGCGTGGGTGAGGCCGTCGGCCGTGCCGTACGCACGTCGCTGATCAGTGCGGTGTTTGTGGTGTTGTTCTTGTCCTTGGCGATCTACGGCCAGTCTGGGAACTTCCATCTGTCGGGATAGCGATGGCAACCGGCAGAAAGAGAAGTCGCGTTCACCCCGTGTGGTGGGCGGTGATGCTCTTCGTGGTTATCACCGCGATGGTGGTGGTGTCATCGACGCTATTCGCCGGTACGTTTCGGTCATTTGTCCCGGTGACGTTGACATCGGACCGTTCCGGGTTGGTGATGGAATCGGGCGCCAAGGTAAAGATGCGTGGTGTCGAGGTCGGCCGGGTGTCTTCCATCCGCGGCGGCAGCCGGCCGGTGAGCCTGAAGTTGGAGCTCGATCCGGATCAGGTCCGTTACATCCCGGCCAACGTGGAGGCCGAGATTCGCGCCACGACCGCCTTCGGCGCGAAGTTCGTCGATCTCATCTATCCGGATGAACCGAGTGTGCAGCGGTTGTCGGCGGGTGCGGTGTTGCGCGCACGCAATGTCAGCACAGAGGTGAACACGGTCTTTGACAATCTGGTGGGGATCCTGCATCAGGTTGATGTGGCCAAGCTGAACGCGACGTTGACCGCGTTGGCTGACGGGGTGCGGGGCCAAGGCGAGCGGATCGGACAGGCAATCACCGACGCTAACGAGGTGCTGCTGGCAGTCAATCCGCGCATGGGCACGGTCGGCCAAAACTGGCGTTCGTTCAAGGACTTCAGTGACGTTTATGGTGCTGCGGCCCAAAAGATTCTGACCATCATGGACCGCGCAAGCAACACGAGTACGACCATCACGAATCACGCCGATGACCTAGATGCTTTGCTGCTGAACATAATCGGATTTTCACACAGCGGTACCGATGTGCTTGCCCCGAACAAGGACAACCTGGTCAACGCGGTCAACGGCCTTGAGCCGACGACGAATCTGTTGATGAAGTACAACCCTGAATACACCTGCCTGCTGGTCGGCGCGAAGTGGTATTTGGACAACGGTGGGTACGACGCGCTAGGCGGTAACGGACGTACGTTGCTGGTCGACGCAGGGATTCTGCTTGCGGATGACCCGTACCAGTACCCAGACCACCTCCCGATCGTCGCGGCGAAGGGCGGTCCGGGCGGCAAGCCCGGCTGTGGGTCGCTGCCGGATGTTTCCAAGAACTTCCCGGTGCGCCACTTGGTCACTAACACCGGGTGGGGGACAGGGCTCGACTTACGGCCCAATCCTGGGATCGGTCATCCGTGTTGGGTCAACTTCTTCCCGGTCACCCGGGCGGTGCCCGAGCCGCCGAGTATCCGGGAGTGCATCCCCGGGCCTGCGATCGGCCCGGTCCCTTACCCGGGTGCGCCGCCCTATGGCGCCGATCTGTACGCCGACGATGGCACTCCGCTGTGGCCGGGTCTGGCATCGCGCGCGCAGCCACCGCGGTGATCGTCGTGAGTCGAGAAAGGTCGCTGTGAAGGACAACCTGAAGGGTGCGGTCTGGCGTTTGGCCGTGTTCGTCGTGGCCTGCCTGGCGGGAGCGTTCGCGCTGTTGGCGATCTTCGCGGAGTTGCGTTTCCAGGAAGAGACAACGT
Organism: Mycolicibacterium moriokaense; assembly: GCF_010726085.1. Classification (NCBI taxonomy): domain Bacteria; kingdom Bacillati; phylum Actinomycetota; class Actinomycetes; order Mycobacteriales; family Mycobacteriaceae; genus Mycobacterium; species Mycolicibacterium moriokaense. The sequence continues at coordinate 5,760,395 of NZ_AP022560.1, read as the reverse complement.
ACAAAGCCGAATTCACCAATGTGACCGGCCTGGAAACAGGCGATTTCGTACGGATCGGCGGTGTTGAGGTCGGCAAGGTCGACAAGATCACGGTCACCCGCGACGCGATCGCGGTGGTGGAGTTCTCAGTCGACGAGACCGTGGTGCTCACCGAGGGAACCCGCGCGGCCATTCGGTGGGCTGATCCGATCGGCGGGCGTTATCTTGCGTTGGAAGAAGGGACCGGGGGGGTAAGGAAACTCACTGCAGGCCAGACTATTCCGATCGGACAAACCGAACCTGCGCTGGATTTGGACACACTGCTCGGTGGCTTTCGACCGCTTTTCCGGGCGCTGGATCCCGAGCAGGTCAACGCCTTGTCGGCGCAACTGATCCAAGCTTTCCAGGGACAGGGTGCGACCATCGGATCGTTCCTGAATCAGGCTGCGGCGGTTACCAATACCCTGGCTGACCGCGACGAGCTGATCGGGGAGGTCATCGGAAATCTCAACACGGTGCTGGGGTCGCTGGGTGAGCAGAGCGCCGAGTTCGGCGAAGCGATCGATTCACTTTCGGAGTTGGTGAACGGATTGGCCGCTCGCAAGGCGGATATCCGCAACGCGGTGGCGTACACGAATGAGTCGGCGGTAACAGTGTCCGACTTGCTGTTGCAGAGCCGCGCGCCGTTTCAGAAGGTTGTGAACGAGGGCGATCGCGCCGCGGCCGTTGTGGCCGCGGATCATGCCTACTTCGACGACCTGCTGAACACTTTGCCCGACTCATACCAGGTGTTGAACCGCATGGGTATCTACGGTGACTTCTTCACCTTTTACCTGTGCGACGCGGTGCTAAAGCTCAACGGTAAGGGCGGACAGCCGGTGTATGTGAAGGTCGTCGGCCAGGACACCGGGCGGTGCGCTCAGAAATGAGATCGTTCTCCGAGCGCAGCCCCCTGGTCATCGGTGCCATAGGCATCACGTTGGTGGCCGGGGTCGTGTTGGCGTCATTGCAGTACAAGAAACTGCCGTTCATAAATTCAAGCCGACAGTATTCGGCCTATTTCACCGAGGCTGGCGGGCTGAGATCCGGTGCCGCCGTGCAGGTTGCCGGATTTCGGGTGGGCGAGGTGTCCAGCGTGAAGTTGGACGGCCAACGGGTGCTGGTCACCTTCGAGGTCGACAAGAGCATCGATCTGGGTGATCGGACCGAGGCGGCAGTCAAGACCAAGAGCTTGCTGGGTGCCAAGATCCTAGAAGTCAGTCCACGGGGCGACGGTGAGCTGTCCGAAGCGATTCCCACCGACCGCACCACCGCCCCGTACCAACTGCCCGACGCCCTCGGAGATCTGGCCGCGACGGTCGGTGACCTGAACACCACCACCCTGTCGGACGCATTGGCGACGCTATCCCAGACATTTGCCGACACCCCACCGGATTTGGAGATCGCTGTGCGCGGGGTGGCGAGGTTCTCTCAGTCCTTGAACGAACGGGATAAGCAGCTCCGCGAGTTGCTGGCCAACGCGAACAAGGTCACTACAGTGCTGGCAGAACGCAGCGATCAGGTCGTGCACCTGGTCTCCGAATCCAACTCGCTGCTGGCGGAATTGGCAACCCAGAGCAGTGCGCTGGACCGGATCTCGCTCAGCCTTTCGGCACTGGCCAGTCAAGTGTCGGGATTCATCTCCGACAATCGGGCTGAGTTGGGCCCGGCGCTGGAAAAGCTCAATGGTGTCCTTGCAATTGTCGACGACCGCAATGACCGCGTCCAGACCGCCATCAAGCTGCTCAACAACTACGTGATGTCACTGGGTGAATCCGTGGCCTCGGGGCCGTTCTTCAAGGCGTACGTGGCCAACCTGCTGCCCGGACAATTCGTTCAGCCCTTCGTCGAAGCTGCGTTCTCCGATCTCGGCCTGGATCCGAACGTGTTACTGCCCTCCGAACGTATCGACCCGCCGACCGGCCAGCCCGCCACCCCAGCGCTGCCGATGCCGTTGCCCCGGACGGGTCAGGGCGGCGAGCCGCATCTGACGCTGCCCGATGCGATTACCGGGAAACCCGGAGACCCTCGCTACCCCTATCGGCAGCCGCCACCGATTCCCACACCGGGTGGGCCGCCGCCAGGACCGCCCGCCGGATCGCCGTCGGAAGGTGGCTGACGATGAACATGTCAAACAACGCCAGGAACGTACTCGCTGTGGTGCTTGTGGTCCTCACCGCAGGGGGTTTCGTGGTCGCCCAGCGTTGTGCGGGCATAGCCGCACGCTCACATCTGGTCGCGTACTTCGACAACAGCAATGGATTGTTCACCGGTGACGAGGTACTTGTGCTGGGGGTACCTGTCGGTGAGATCGACAGAATCGAACCGCAGCCCGATCGCGTCAAGGTCTCGTTCTGGGTGGATGGGTCGGTGAAAGTGCCCGCCGAAGCGAGGGCGGTGATCCTGTCACCGCAGCTGGTCACCTCCCGGGCAATCCAATTGACACCCGCATACGCCGGTGGGCCGGTAATGGCCCCTGGGTCGGTGATTCCGTTGCACCGCACCGCTGTGCCGATCGAGTGGGATGACCTGCGTGTGCAGCTGGAAAAGCTCACCGAGACTTTGCAACCCACTCACCCCGGTGGGGTCAGTACGCTGGGTGCGTTCATCAACACCGCTGCGGACAATGTCCGCGGCCAGGGCGCCAATATCCGCGACACCCTCATCAAGATGTCGCAGATGTTCTCCACCTTCGGGGACCACAGCGGCGATATCTTCGCCACGATCAAGAACTTATCGATTCTGGTGTCGGCATTGCAGGACAGCACCACACTGCTCAAGCAGCTCAACCAGAACCTGGCCGGCGTGACCGCACTGTTGGCCAACGACCCTGACGAGGTCGGCGCAGCAATCCGTGACCTCAACACCGCGGTCGGTGACGTGCAGAGTTTCGTGGCAGAGCACCGAGAGGCGTTGGGTACCACGACTGACAAGCTGTCGTCGATATCGCGCTCCGTCTACGACAGCCTTGACGACATCAAACAGACGCTGCATCTGGCCCCGACAGCTTTCCAGAACCTGCTCAACATCTTTCAACCGGCGCAGGCGGCGCTGACCGGTGCCCTGGTAGTGAACAACTTCGCCAACCCAATCACCTTTCTGTGCGGGGCAATCCAGGCCGCCTCACGCCTAGGTGCCGAGCAGGCGGCGAAGTTATGCGTGCAGTACCTCGCTCCGATCATCAAGAACCGTCAATACAACTTTCCCCCAATCGGATTGAACCCATTCGTCGGCACCCACGCTCGGCCCAATGAAATCACTTACAGCGAGGACTGGATGCGACCGGACTACGTGCCTCCTGCAGCGGCTGCTGCGGACCTGGCTGTACCCGTCGTCACCGCGGAATCGGCGGCGCCGGCCTCACCACCGCCGGCCCCACCCGTGGCAACGGATCCGTCCGCCGGGCTTGCCGGCATCATGGTGCCGGCGGCGGGTGGATCATGACGCGCACGTGGTGGCGTCGATGTGCCACCGCTGCGCTGCTCGTGCTGGTCGCCGGGCTGCTGGGTTGTCAATGGCGAGGGCTTAACTCCCTGGCGATGCCAGGCACTGAAGGCGGCGACGCCGGAGCGTTTGAGGTGCAAGCCCAGTTGCCCGATGTCGCCACCATTCAGCCGAACTCCCGCGTGCGAGTCGGTGACGTCAATGTCGGGACCGTCACCAACATCGAACGACAGGGCTGGCATGCGCTGATCACGATGAGGCTCAACGGTGATGTCGACCTGCCGGCAAATGCGACCGCCACCGTCGGGCAGACCAGCCTGCTGGGCGCGCTACATATCGAGTTGGCGCCACCAGCGGGTGTTGCACCCCAGGGCAAATTGCACGACGGCTCGTTGATCCCGCTGTCAGCGGGAGGTACCTATCCGTCGACAGAGCAGACCCTTGCCGCGTTGTCACTGTTGCTCAACGGCGGCGGAGTCGGTCAGATCCAAGACATCACCACGGCTTTCGCCACCGCATTCGCCGGTCGGGAGGACGACCTTCGCAGTCTTATCGAGCAGATCGACCAGTTCGTCGGACACCTCAACAGTCAGACCGGCGACATCATCGCGGCCACTGACAGCTTCAACGACCTGATCGGTCAGTTTGCCGAACAAAAGCCTGTGCTGGACAGGGCGTTACAAACCATCCCCGATGCGCTGACCGTCCTCAAGGACACCCGTGCGGATCTCGCCGAAGCGCTGGATCAGTTCGGCCAGTTCAGCGCACTCACCGCTGATGCGGTCAATCAGAGCAAGGCGAACCTGGTCAAAGAGCTCAAAGATATGGGGCCGGTGTTGGAATCGCTTGCGAATGCCGGCCCAGCCCTCACGCGTTCTTTGGACTTCCTGAGTGTTTTTCCGTGGACCAAGCCGACGCTCACCAACTGGGTGCGCGGCGACTACGCCAACATGACCGCAATCATCGATTTGACGCTCAGCCGCATCGATTCCTCGCTGTTCACCGGCACCCGATTCGAAGGCGATCTGACCGAACTGGAGATTCAGTGGGGCAGGACGATCGGGCAGAAGCCCAGCCCGTACACCGCGTCCAACCCACTCGTGGTTCCCTATCACCTGGATCAGGGGCCTTGACGTGCATCTGAACCGGCGGATCTGGATTCAGCTGGCCATCTTCGTGGTAGTCGCGGTCGTAGCCGGCACTCTGATGGTCTTTGTCTATATGAAACTGCCCGCCACCTGGTTTGGCGTCGGCCGCTACACCGTGACGGTGCAACTTCCCTCGGCGGGCGGACTATATGCCACCGGCAACGTCACTTACCGCGGCACCGAAGTCGGCAGAGTCGAAAGTGTGCGCCTCACCGATACCGGTGTCGAAGCGGTGCTCTCGCTGAAGTCCGACATCGAAATCCCAGCTGACCTCGAAGCGGAGGTGCATAGTCAATCCGCGATCGGCGAACAGTACGTCGCTCTGCTGCCACGCAGCGCGACCGCCCTACCGTTGAAGAACGGCGACGTGATTCCGCTGGACCGCACGAAGGTACCCCCGGACATCAACTCGCTGCTTGACGCGCTCAACCGCGGGCTGCAGGTCATCCCACCAGACAACCTCAAAACTCTGATCGACGAGAGTTACACCGCCGTAGGCGGATTGGGGCCCGAGATCGCATGGACGGTCAAGGGCAGCACCACATTGGCCATCGATGCTCGCAGAAATCTCGATCCGCTGATCACTCTGATCGATCAATCGCAGCCGGTGCTCGACTCACAAACCCAGACAGCCGAGTCGCTGCAGGCGTGGGCGGCGAACCTCGCCACCGTCACCGACGAATTGCAAAACCACGACGTTGAGTTCGGCGGACTCCTCCAAAATGGCCCTGCCGCAGCCGATGAGGCGCGCCAGCTCATCGACCGGTTACAGCCAACACTGCCCGTGCTGTTAGCCAACCTGGTGAGTATCAACAACGTCGCGATCACCTATCAGCCCGCTCTCGAACAGCTCTTGGTGCTGCTGCCGGCGGGCACGGCGAACATGCAGGCGACGCTCATGGCGAATCTGAACACCAAACAGGACTACAAGGGGCTGTTCCTCGACTTCAACCTGAACCTGAATCTGCCGCAACCATGCACCACCGGCTTTCTCCCCGCACAGCAGCAACGCCCGCCAACTTTTCAGGACGCGCCCGACCGTCCCGCCGGCGACCTGTACTGCCGGATACCACAAGATGCGCCCATCACAGCCGTGCGCGGAGCGCGAAACATGCCCTGCCTCACCCGCCCCGGCAAACGCGCACCCACAGTGAAGATGTGCGAAAGCGACGAGCAGTACGTACCACTGAACGACGGAAACAACTGGAAAGGCGACCCAAACGCGACCCTCTCGGGGCAAGACATACCCCAATCGTTTCCAACCGAAAATCCGTTGCCCCCAAGCACGCCCATCGCGGTCGCCCAGTACGACCCCGCCACCGGCACATACATCGGACCCGACGGACGCCTCTACACCCAGACCGACCTGGCGCACATGCAACCCCATGACCAGACGTGGCAGAGCATGCTCATGCCGCCTTGATAGGAGTGCATCGCTAGGTGCGACCCCCCACAGTTGTCGTCACCGCACTCCCACGGCGCAGGCCTTGACGTGCAATCGGATCGTACTAAACTGAGCGCTTAGTATATTTTTGACCTACGGAGACCGTATGGCATGTGAGTTCGGAGATTCGGCCGCGAGGCCCTATGAGGACTGGTGGGGCACAACCGTGCGACGCCGGAGGGAAACACCGCGATATCTCGTGTGGGAACCGCGGCGAATGTCGTTGGTGGGTTTTCTCGACGATGCAGCTCGCTGGGCCGACCGTGAATTCCTGGTCGAGGCGGGGCGCCGGGTGACCTATCGCGACCATGCCGCCGCGGTCAATCGCGCCGCAGCGATGATGGCGGCCCGTGGCGTCGGACCAAATGCGCGGGTTCTGGTGCTGTCGGCGAACCACATCGAGGCGATCGTGGTCTGGTGGGCTGCGCTCTGGCTCGACGCCGTTGCCGTCATGGGTAACGCCTGGTGGAGCTCCGTCGAGATCAAGGCCGCAATCGACGAGGTCGACCCGGTACTGATCGTTGTGGACGACAAGCGCATGAAGCGTGTCAGTACAACTGCCGCAATTGTCATGAATTTGGCCGAGTTCGAAGACGATGAGGCGACCGGACGCGATACGGCAGAGCCGCCGCCAGGTCTGCTGAACCACGACGAAGACCGCCCCGCGACGGTCATATTCACCTCTGGCACGACCGGCCACCCGCGCGGTGTCGTCTTATCGCACCGATCGCTGATCTCGACCATCCACAACTTGCTGTACGCCAGCCGGCAACTCCCGCAGCAACTGACTGACGACACCCCCGCCAAGTCCAGTCTGCTCGGTGTCCCCTTCTTTCATATGTCGGGCATGCAGTCGATGCTGGTGGGGCTGCTCACCGGAGCCAAGCTCGTGCTGCCGTCCGGCGGGGCGTTCGACGCGCGGGCGACGCTCGACCTGATTCAGAACGAGAAGCTGACCTCGTTTGCCGCAGTGCCGACGGTGATGGGCCGTCTGGTGAACCACCCGGATACCGCGGAGTACGACCTCTCATCGGTGAAGTCGATCAACATGGGGGGTATGCCGATTCCCCAGTCGCTGTTACCCCGGGTGCGTGCCCTGTTTCCAGCGGCCGCCGAGCGCGTGTCGACGATGTACGGTCTCAGCGAATCCGGAGGCCCGCTGACCACATGTTCCAGCCGTGATCTCAGGGGAAGGCCCTGGTCCTCGGGCAGCCCGCTCCCCGTGGTGGAACTGCGCATCGACGGTCCCGGCGAGGACATGGTCGGCGAGGTGGTGGCACGTTCCCCGGGCAACATGAATCAGTACTGGGGCGGCATGGATGCCACAGTCCTCGACGAAGACGGGTGGCTGCACACTGGCGACCTCGGCCGGCTCAGAGACGGTCACCTGCAAATCGTCGGGCGCTCGAAGGATGTCATTGTGCGAGCGGGGGAGAACGTGGCGAGTCCGCATGTAGAGGCTTGTCTGCTCAGTCACCCTGAAGTGCGGGAGGCTGCCGTGTTCGCACTCGATCACGATGACCTCGGTGAAGAGGTCGCCGCCGTCGTCGTGCTTGTCGACGGTTCATCGCTGAACGAATACGACCTGAAGGCGTATGCAGCGCAAAATCTTGCGTCCTTCGAGGTGCCTTCGGCTTGGTGGATTCGGAATACCGCTTTACCGCTCAATGCCAGTGGGAAGGCGAGCAAGACCCAGTTGAAGAGTGAATGGCCGCACGCCGGCACGTCGGCGGTGCCCTGAAGCCTTTGCGCAGAACGCGTCTCAATTCCACATGACAGCCATCAGAATGCCATCAGAAGAGGTCCATCGATGCATCAGATACACCGAAGCGACATCAGGCATCGCATCATTGGTTCCCTGCTCCCGGAGCAGGCTGACGCGAACGGTGACTCCCTGTGGCTGATGATCGAGGACCGCGAATACACCTTCGGGCAGGCAAACGCACTTGTCGGTCGCTATGCTGCGGGATTCGCGGAAATCGGTACCGGGCACAGCGATCGAGTCGCGGTGATGATGGACAACAGCGAGCAGTACATTTTCACCGCGCTCGCGTTGGCGCACTTGGGTAGTATCCTCGTGCCGATCAACACCGCCTACCGGGGCGAGTTTCTCACGCGTATCCTCCAGGACTGCGCACCATCGTGTCTGGTTATCGACGAGAAATACGGCGAGCAACTGTCGCGCGTCGTCGCGTCGATTCCGAGTGTCAAACGCATTGTGGTCAACGGTAATCCGGAAGTGATAGATGCGGATTTCACCCTTTACAGCTTGGACGAATTGGCGTCTTCGTCGGATCGAGTGTCCTCATCGATCGTGTCCTACTCGGACACCTTGTCGATTACGTTCAGTTCGGGAACGACTGGCCGTTCCAAGGGTGTGATCCAGAGCAATGCGTATTGGTACAACGCGGCGATAGCAATGGCAATCGGCCGTGATATCCGCGAGACCGATGTCTTTCATATGTGCACGCCGCTATTCCACTCCGGGGCTTGGCTTTTGAACGTATTTCCGTCCCTGATATTCGGGCTACCGGTCGGTATTCAGCCGCGATTCTCAGTAGGAGACTACTGGTCTAGCGTGCGCGCTTACGGTGCCACACAGCTGTTCACGCTCAGCGCGATGCATATATGGCTGTGGAACCAGCCCGCGACGGACACAGATGCAGACAACCCGGCGCGAATATGGACCGCGGTGCCGTTGCCCGGTGATCTTGCTGCGCCGTTCAAGAAGAGGTTCGCTTTAGAAGCGGTGCTCGCGGCCTATGGCAGCACCGAGGCAATGCCGATAACGATCGGCAATGTGAACAAGTCGACGAAACCGAACTCGTCCGGTTGGGCCCAGCCCTACCTCCAGGTCGAAATCGTCGACGAGCACGACGTGATTCAACCGCGAGACACCGTCGGGGAGATCGTCGTCCGCCCAAAGGTTCCGGAAGCGATCTTCAACGGCTACTACAACCTGCCTCAGGCGACCATGAATGCGACCCGCAACCAGTGGCTGCACACCGGTGACCTCGGCCGCATCGACGAGGATGGCGAACTTTTCTTCGTCGATCGCAAGGCCGACTATCTACGGCGTCGGGGGGAGAACATCTCGTCGATGGAGGTGGAGGCGGCGGTACTCGCTCATCCCGACGTCGAACAGGCCGCAGTGCACAGTGTCCCTGCAGAAGACTCCGAAGACGAAGTGAAACTCTGTGTTGTGCGGCGTCTCGGTTCGACACTGACACACCTGGAGTTGGCCGAATTCTGCGTCGATAACCTGCCGTACTTCGTCGTGCCCCGCTACATCGAGTTCCTCACAGAGCTTCCACGAACACCCACCGAGCGTGTCCAGAAGTACCTACTCAAGGAACGCGGTGTCACCGAGGCGACTTGGGATGCGAAAGCGGTCGGTTGGGAGGCACGCCGATGAGTCCTGACAGTCCTGCCGATACCGCGCGCGACCCCGACCGAGCCGATCCATCGTGGGCCCGCAAGGCCGCGCGGGCTCATGCCCGAATCGAGGCGATGCTCGACCTCGACCGAGGCGTGGTTCCGGAGCAGCTGCGAACCACATCGTTCACGACGCAGCGAAAAGAACCGTTGGAAGTCGAGCGCTATGTATCTCGGCAGTGGCACGACCTCGAAGTCGACAAGGTATGGAAGCGGGTATGGCAGGTTGCCTGCCGCGAAGAAGAGATCCCGGAGCAGGGCGACAGCGTCATCTACGAGATCGCTTCGATGTCGCTGATAGTCGTTCGCACTCAGAGCGGTGCCATCCGCGCGTTTCACAACACCTGCCTTCACCGAGGTCGTCGCTTGTTGGACAAATCGACGTGCGTGTCGGCGCTGCGATGCCAGTTCCACGGGTTCACCTGGAGCTTGGACGGAGAACTCATCAGTGTGCCCAGCCGATGGGATTTCGACGATGCCGAGCTGTGCCGTATGGCACTACCGGAGGCCAAGGTCAGTACTTGGGAAGGCTGGGTGTTCATCGCGATGGATGAAGATGCTCCGCCGCTAACTGAATACCTGGGCGGCTTCATCGACCATTGGAAGCCGTGGCCCATGTCCGCCCGGCGGATATCGCGGCACATCGTCAAGCATCTGAAGTGCAATTGGAAGGTAGCGCTGGATGCCTTCATCGAGTCTTATCACGTGATCGCCACCCATCCGCAGCTGCTGTTCAACCTCGACGACGTGAACACCCAGTACGACATCTATCCGGGTGAGGACCACTTCAATCGGATGATCACACTCCAGGGCGTCTCCAGTCCACATCTGGGCGAGCCGATCGGTGAACACGAAATCCTGGCGTCGCTGTTGAATTCGGATGGCCAGCCAGCTATTGCCGAGGGTCGTCGCGCGCGTGAAGTGCTCGCCGATATCGTGCGCCGAGATTACAGCCGCACGGCCCAACGCGAAATCGACGTCAGCGATTCGGAGGCCATCGACGCCATCCAGTACTACGTGTTCCCGAATTTCGTTCCATGGGGCGGGCTGTCACCCATCGTCTATCGCTTCCGACCGCTGGGTGACCGGCCCGACCGTTCGGTGATGGACGTGTACTTGATGGCCCCTCGCCCCGAGGGGCAACCGATCGCCAAGCCTGGGTCCCCAGACGTGCTCGACTTCGACGACGCGTTCAGCTCGCTGCCGAATTTCGGCCGCCTCGGGCTCATCTTTGACCAGGACATGGCGAACCTCGGTGAGGTCCAACGCGGCCTCCTCGGCTCAGTTCGTCCCAATCTCGTGCTCGCCGGCTATCAGGAAAGCCGGATCAGGCATTACATGACGACCATGGACAAGTACTTCGGGTTCCACCCGTCAGAGACGGCCCCGGAAGCTTCTTGCACGAATTCACGGAGAACCGAATGAGTCAATCTGCCGACGTCGCCGTATGCAAGGACGGCCCCATCGGGCGAATTGTGTTGCAGCGAACGGACAAGCACAACGCTCTCACATCGGGGATGGTGGCCGCGATCGCCGACAGCCTGCGCGCGCTCGAGGGCGATGACGAAGTCAGCGTTATCACGTTGTCGGGCGAGGGGCCCTCCTTCTGCTCGGGAGGCGACCTGCGCGAGCGGGGGCCGGATGCTGCCGGATTCGGCCAGGTATGGAAGATGCTCGCCGGCGGTGTCGATCTGGTCGAGTCGATTGAGCAGAACTCGAAGGTGGTGATCGCCAGGGTGCATGGCCACGTGCATGCCGGTGGCCTACTACTCTCGCTGTGCGCTGACTTGACCGTCGCCGCCAGCAACGCTCGGTTTCGGTGCCCCGAATTGCTACGCGGACGCCCGGATCCCTTCATCCCCCTGCGCTTGGTGGAGAAGATCGGCCGTGAGCGCGCCGCTGATCTGATGTACACCGCGCGTGAAATCGATGGCACCGAGGCGCAGCGAATCGGTCTTGTTGCACGCTGCGTCGCAGAGGACGAACTCGATGCTGAGCTCCAGCGGGTGATCGCCGCGATTCTGGAGACCGATCCGCCGAGTCGGACGGCGTGGAAAAGAATGCTTCGCGCGCATCGCTCGACAGCCAATGCGTGGGAGTTCGCCTCGCGCTTCACATCCGAGGAGACGGCGAAACGGTCCTACGGCTTCCAATCGTAGGAGCCCAGAACCACAGATTCGGAGGAACTCGATGGATGTCCGACAGTACGAGCTCTATATCGCCGGGCGTTTCACACGCGGGACCGGTGATGCGACGTTCGACAGCATCAACCCCGCAACCGGCCAGACTGTTGCCACGTTCGTCGATGCGTCGGAAGCCGATGTCGCGGCGGCTATCTCCGCCGCGCGGAAGGCCTTCGACAGTGGGCCATGGGCGAGGATGCCGGTGGCAGAACGGGCGGAAAGACTCAATCGCGTCTTGCACATCATCGGTTCGCGCATTCCAGAACTCGCGCAGATGGAGTATCAGGACAACGGCGCGACCGTGCGTCAGGCAACCTCGTTCATGGTGCCGGGTGCCTTGGCCTTCGCGATGGGCATGACCGACTTAGCGACATCCTTTCCATTCCAGGAAGGCATACCGGTGACAACCGGTCCAGCACCGGTGGGCCCGTACGGCGCATACACGCTGAAGTACGAACCGATTGGGGTCGTCGGCGCAATCACCCCGTGGAACGGTCCGCTAATTCTCGCGATGTGGAAGGTCTGGCCGGCCTTGCTGGCCGGAAACACAGTGGTGCTCAAGCCCTCCGAGCTCGCATCATCGACCGCGTCAGAGTTGGCGAAGGCGTTCGCCGAGGCCGACATGCCGCCGGGTGTGTTGAATGTGGTGACTGGTGGCGGCGCCGTCGGTGCGGCGTTGGTGAAGAGTCCTCATGTCGACCATGTCAGCTTCACCGGGGGCACCGAGACCGGTAGACAGATCGCCACTTACGCTGCATCGGCCAATTTGAAGCGCCTGACCCTCGAGTTGGGCGGCAAGAGCCCGGCGATCGTGCTCGACGATGTGGATCTTGACGTGGCTGTCGACGGCGTCGTGTGGTCCACACTGTTTCTTTCGGGACAGATGTGCACCTGTGCGTCGCGGGTGCTGGTCGACAACAAGATCTATGACGAGTTCGTCGGGCGGCTCGTCGATCGAATCGGCAAACTGGTGGTCGGTCCAACCGACGACATGTCTACCGATTTGGGTCCGGTGGTCTCGCAGCGTCAGCGCGACCGCATCGAGCGCTATGTGCAGATTGGAATTTCGGAGGGTGCGGTCGCCGCATTGGAGGGTGGGCGGCCCTCGTCGCCTGAACTCGCCGGCGGCACTTACCTTGAGCCGACGGTCTTCGTCGATGCAACTCCGGCGATGACGATTTCTCAGGAGGAGATTTTCGGGCCGGTGCTGGCGGTGATGAAGACCGAGAGTGATGACGACGCGGTGCGTATCGCCAACGACACGCCGTACGGACTCGCTGCTTCGATCTGGACCTCCGATACGCGGCGGGCGCTGACGCTCTCGGATCGCCTTCGCTGCGGCACCGTGTGGATCAACGATCACAACATTATTTCGCCGTCGATCCCGTTCGGGGGGTTCAAGATGAGCGGATTGGGCCGTGAGAACGGCGTGAGTGGATTCAAGGAATATCTGGAGCAAAAGGCGGTGTACCTCGACTTGACTCCATCCCCCGAGCAGCACATGTGGGGCCTCGTCGCGCCACGATAGGTGCGCCTCCGGCGACGCTGGAGCTAGCGGGCGGTCGTCGAGAACAGCGTGCCACGCACCAGGCGGTTGAAGGTCTCGATCGCCGAGCGGTGGCTCTGTGTGGAATTGGTGGCCGCGTATTGGGAGAAGCCCTCCATCACCGCGGTCAGTAGCGCGACCACGGATTCCGGCTGCACGTCGCTGGCGAGTTCATCGTTCGAGCTGCGCACGAGCTCTTCGAAGAAACTCTGCATTGCCCGAAACTCCGCTCGGACCTCGTCTTTCAACGCGGGATAGCGGTGTACATCACTTTGAGCGACGGACAGGAAGGCTGCCATCGAGGGATCGTGCGCGTGTTCGGCGCTCGCGGCGTTCATCATCGCCGCAATCTTGTTGGGTAGACCCTCGATACCGTCGACGGCTTGTTGGAACGATTTAAGGACCCGCGAGTACACATCACGGAACAGCGTCGCGAACAGGTCTTGTTTGGTGGGGAAGTAGTAGTAGAGCGCGCCGATCGTGAGTTCGGCGCCCTCGGCGATCGACTTCGTCGTGGTCCCGCTGTAGCCGAGTCGGCCGAACTCATGTCGAGCTACGTCGAGAATGCGAGCGCGGGTCTCCATCGCGTCTCCGGCCGGTGGCCTACCGATGGAATTGCGCCGCGGTGGTCGGCCCTCGCTGCCACGCGGACGCGCTGACTTTTCTGAGTAAGCCATGGCTCAATTCTATGCACAAATATCCGTTTCAGCGTTAGCAAGGCCCCCGCGGCTCCGACCCGGTACTGCGTGCGGCTCGCTGCCTGGCCGCGAAATGCCCTAGTCGGTGGCCCAATTCGAGCATTCGGCCGGGGCTGTCGGGCCAGCGTGCGGCCTTCGAGGGGCCACTCGGTCCATTGACAATACTAAGCGCATAGTTAATACTGGGTCCCGCCGGCATTTACCGGTGTGCGTCGGCCCGCAGGTGAGGAGTGATCGTATGCGTGACACGCGACCCGACCGCCGTGCTGAAACGCCGCGCCAGCGGTGGGGCCGCTAGCGCGACAAAGGAACTCTTCGGAATTGTGGGTGCGGTGCGTGAATGGCGCTGACGACATGAATTCGGTTGATGACAAGCGTATCTCGCTTGTTGTCGGCGGAATCAAGGGCATTGGCGCGGCGACCAGTCGGCGGCTTGCCCGTTGCGGGCCCGTCTTCGCGACATATCTGCGTGACGAAGCTGCGGCGACTCGGTTTCAGGAGTCGGCCGGCCGTGAGGGGCTACCGATCCGCACGATGCAGGCCGACGTCAGCTCCCGTGAGGGGGTCATCGCCTTGCTGGCCGAGGTCGCGAAAGCGGCTGGGAGGGTCGACAACATTGTCTTCTCGGCCGTGAACGCGCATCTGTGCCAGAGCCTGGAAGTTTCCGAAGATGCGTGGTGGAAGGTGCTGGAGACGAATACCGCTCCGTTTCTTTGGCTCGGCCAGCACATGCCGAGGGTGTCAGGTCAAGGTGGCCGGCTCATCGCGCTGACATCACCGTTCTCTCGTCGCTACGTCGATGGATACGGAGCGGTCGGACCGTCGAAGGCCGCGCTGGAGAGCCTGGTCGTTTATCTCGGAGTCGACTTGGCGCGGTATGGCATAACCGTCAACGCTGCGTCGGGCGGACTGATCGACACACCGTTGATGCGGTCACTCGTGCCGGAGAACCATATCGGCGCCGTCGCGCGGCGAACTCCGCTCAAGCGTATTGGCACTCCGGAGGATTTCGCGGGGCTTATCGCATGGATCGCCAGCGCTGAGGCGTCGTGGATGACGGGCCAGATCGTCAGTCTGGACGGCGGATACTTCCTGCGCTGAGCGGGCTGCACGAAGGGAGCGGTCCATATGGACCTCGTGTTCACACCCGAGCACGACGAGCTTCGTACGACCTTGCGGGCGTTTCTCCAGAAGTACTCGGGGGAATCGGACGTGCGGGCCGCGATGGAAACCGTCGAGGGCGTCGACCGCTCGACCTGGGAGGCACTGGCCAAGGACCTCGGCCTGACTGCGCTTGCGGTCCCCCTGAATTCGGCGGCATGGGCTACGGCGCCGTCGAAACCGGAATCGTCTTCGAAGAGATGGGGCGGGCGCTGTACTGCGGACCGTACTTCTCCGTTGTGGCGTTGGCGACGAATCTGTTGCTCTGTTCGGGGGATTCGGCTGCAATGCAGCGCTATCTCCCCGGAATCGCATCGGGTGACTCGATCGCTACGCTGGCAGTTGCCGAGCCATCCGCACGTTGGGATCTTGAGAGCATCAAGGTGTCGGCGACGCAATCCGGTGAACGGTGGTTGTTGTCCGGAGAGAAGATGTTCGTGACCGACGGGCTGATCGCCGACTTGCTGCTCGTCGTCGCCCGATCGCCGCGCGGTGTGGGCGTATTCGCCGTCGAGGGCAGCGCGCACGGTCTTACCCGCTCCGGCCTGGGGACCGTTGACCAGACGCGCAAGCAGGCACGGCTGGTCTTCAGTGATACCCCCGCCCAGCTCGTCGGCGACGACGGAGCCGGGCGCGACATCGTCGGCCGGGCCTTGGACTTCGCGGCGGTCGCGCTGGCCGCCGAACAGGTCGGTGGGGCGTCGAAGGCCCTGGAGATGGCTGTCGAATACGCCAACACGCGCCAGCAATTCGGACGCCCGATCGGGTCGTTCCAGGCCATCAAACACAAGTGTGCCGACCTACTACTCGAGGTGGAGTCGGCGCGATCTGCGGCGTATTTCGGTATGTGGGCCGCGTCGAACGACACTGACGAACTCCCTGTAGTGGCAAGTCTGGCGAAGGCGTTCTGCTCTGAGGCCTACTGCAGGGCGGCGACCGACTGTATTCAGATCCACGGCGGTATCGGCTTCACGTGGGAACACCCGGCCCATCTCTACTTCCGGCGGGCGATCGGCACGCGTGCGCTCCTCGGAGATCCCGACTACCACCGCGAGCTCATGGCTCAGCGGCTGCCCGTCTAGGCCTTCACAGATGGACAACGACAGGAGTGAACCGGTGGCAACCTACACCCAAGCGAGCATGGACGGACCGAGTACCGATATGCCGTCGCGCGAACAGCTGCTGCAGATGTATCTGACGATGCGCACCATCACCACAGCGGACGAACGAATCAGCGCCGAGGCGCGGGCAGGCACGCTGCAGGCCACCTTCTATCCGGTGCGGGGCCTCGAGGGCGTGTGCGCAGCCCTCGGTATTACCTTGGATTGCAACGATTTTCTTGTCTCGACATACCGCAATCTCGGCGATGCCGTCGCAAAGGGCACCGAGCTGCGTCGGATAATCGCCGAGGAGTACGGCCGTGCGACGGGAGTATCGCAGGGCAAGGGTGGTCCAATGCACTTGCACGATGTGTCAGTCGGTTTCATGGCCACGACGGGCATAGTAGGGGCGGGGCTGCCGATCGCGGTGGGACTGGGCTTGGCCACACAACTCGACGGCGGCCGTCATGCCACCGCTGTCACCTTCGGCGACGGCGCCACTTCGATCGGAGCGTTCCACGAGGCCATGAATCTGGCTGCGCTCTGGGAGCTGCCCATCGTGTTCGTGTGCCAGAACAACCAGTGGGCCGAGCACACCGCCCTCAGTGACTATGCGGCCAACACCGACCTTGCAGCGCGTGCGGCCGCATACGGTATGCGGAGCACTTCCGTCGATGGGTTCGATCCGATCACGACCTGGCGGACATTGCGGACCGCGGTCACCGTTGCGCGTGCCGGGCTGGGCCCGACGTTCGTGGAATGTCGAACGTATCGACTCGCCGGCCATACCGGGGCAACGGACTACTCGTATATGCCTGCGGCCGAACTCGACTCGGCGCTGAAGCGCGATCCGGCGCCAAGCTTTCGCAGGTGGTTGCAGAGTGCCGGCATCTTCGATGCCGCTGAGTTGGACGACCTGGACCGTCGCGCCCAGGAGACGGTCGACGATGCCTTCCAGTTCGCGTTGGACAGCGAGCCGCCACAACGCGAACAGCTATTACAAGACGTATTCGCGCCGGAGAGGAACGCATCGTGACCGCCCCGGAAGACGTTCGTGTGGCGCGCATGTCGATGGCCGCCGCCATCAAGTCTGCGCTGCAGGTGGCGCTCGAAGCTGATGAGAAGATCGTCCTGCTCGGCGAGGACATCGCCGATCCGGCGGGCGGCGTCTTCAAGGTGACCAGCGGCCTGTCGACCAAATTCGGCGCACATCGAGTGCGGACGACGCCAATCGCAGAGCAGGCGATTATCGGTGCGTCTATCGGTGCCGCGCTGGCTGGTTACCGACCAGTCGCCGAAATCATGTTCTTCGACTTCATGACGGTGGCGATGGACCAGCTTGTTAACCATGCAGCGAAGCTGCGTTACATGTCAGGCGGCGCGACTCCCGTACCGCTCACAGTGCGGACCACCGTCGGCAGCAGCCGGTTCGGCGCGCAGCACGCCCAGGAACTCGAGGCGTGGTTCATGCACACACCGGGACTGAAGGTCGTTGTGCCGTCGTCGCCCGCTGAGGCGAAAGGCCTGCTGCTGTCATGCATTTTCGATCCGGACCCGTGCCTGTTCGTCGAGAATTCGACCCTCCTCTTCTCACCGAAGGAGGAAGTGCTCACCGGCGACTACCGCATCGAACTGGGCAAGGCGACCGTCAAGCGCGAGGGCCTGGATGTGACGGTGATGGCATACGGATCGAGCGTGCCGGTGGCTCTAAAAGCGGCCGACGGGCTGGCCGAACACGGGATCTCCCTTGAGGTTATCGACCTGCGGTCGCTTGTGCCCCTGGATATGCCGACATTGATGTCCTCGGTCGCGAAGACCAAGCGGGCGATCGTGATGCATGCCGCGACCCGGTTTGCCGGCCCCGGCGCCGAGATCGCCTCTGCGATCACCGAGGAGCTGTTTTCCGAGCTGCACAAGCCGGTGGTCCGCCTGGGCGGCGCGTACGCACCGGTGCCGTTTGCCATGAGCTTGTCGGTATATCCGACGGTCGATGATGTCGTTTCGGCAGCGACGGAGCTCATGCGGTAGCAGACTGATCCATCTCATCAACGTTTGAGTTCCGGCCACGTCGAGCGTGACCTTGACACCCTATCGGGCGATTAATAATCTAAGTCATCACTATATATGTGGGAGCGAGGAGCCGATGACCACTTCAAAGGCCGTGCGCGTACCGAAAACATCGTCACCGAAGGCGAATCCGCGCGATCGGTCGGCTGATCGCGAGTCGGAATACTCGACGCTCAACGCTGCCTATCCGAGGTCGTGGTGGCTGGTGGCGTTCTCGTGTGACGTGAAGCGTCGCCGTGTCGTGCCGTTGCGCGTCCTCGAGCGAGACGTCATTTTTTGGCGCGACGAGCAGGGAACCGTCCACTGTCAGGCGGCACACTGCCCACACCTCGGGGCACACCTTGGCTACGGTGGCGAGGTGGTTGACGGCGCCGTGCGGTGTCCTTTCCACGGCTGGCGTTTCGACCCGACAGGTGCTGTGGCCAGTCAGCCGGGGCCGATCGCTCCCCGAAAGAACGCATGCCTACCTACTTACCGTGTCGTCGAACGCCACGGCGGCCTCTTCCTGTGGAACGGCACGGGCACTCCCGATATCGACTTTCCGGACTTCCTCGCATTCCTGAAGGACCTGAACGCAACGCCAGACGACGTCACCTTTGCCCACCACCGGTGGTTCCTGCCCTTCCCGGCTAAATGGTTCGCCGAGAACTTGTGCGATGGCATGCACTTCGCAATCGCTCATGACACTGGTAACTGGGGTACGACCATCGTGCACGGTTCCACTCCGACCGTGATGGAGATGGAGAACGCAATCTACGAGCGACGTGGTTGGTGGAGTTGGGAGAACATTTGGCGCCGTTTCATCCGACGAGAAATGATCAACCTGCTGACGCCGGTGTCGGACAATGTGATGTCCACGTGCTGGGGCGCCTCGGTTCACTTGGTCCGCTTCGCCGGGCGGCCGCGAATCCTCGGCACCATCATTGCCTGCTGGCTACCGGTCGACGCTGATACCCATTACGTCATGGACATCACCCTGGTCCCGCGTATCCGAATCCCGATCATCGGCCGCCAACTGGAGCGACTGATCGGCTTCGTGGCCGGACTCGGCAACTGGTCGACAGCGATCCAGGACGCCGGCCTCATGATGCATCGCGAAGAGCCGGAGAATCCGCCCTATACACGTGAAGACAAGGGTCTCATCCAGTTCCGGCGATTCTGGGACTCTCGAATCGTCAGCGATGTACAACTGGCCGGCGACAACCTTCGAAGCAACGGTGCTCGGGCGGGAATCCGGGTTCGCGGTCGTGATGCGACCGTGGCCGATCACGAGAAGCTCGAGGGCGGCGCGACAACGAATGGGGCCAGCGCATGAGCAAGATCGTCACGACGGTGCTCGCCGCTAGCGGATTGTTGATCCTGTGGCGACGGCGATACGGACCGACAAGCCTCCGCGCACTTGCAAATAAAGAGGGCGTGACGACGTGGAGCGCCTGGCGCAGATCCAGGCTCAACGCCCGTCGTGATTTGGGCAGGCGCACCTAGCGGGCGTCGTATTCGGCGGACGCCACCAGCACCCACAACCACCGAGGGGCGCATCATCGGCTCGGCGAGTTTGCGCTGCCCGATGCCGTCGTCGGTGCGTCTTCGCAAACTCTGGCCAACCACCAACCTTGCATAAGAGTATTTACCGCTATATTATTTCAAGCGCTTACTTAGTTAATTGGTTCGGCGACCGATGCCGTCACTGCAAGCCGTGCAGGAGGGACCTGTGTCGCACACAGAAACGCCGGGTACGACCCGTCGGCACCTCCGCATTTCTGTCGAAAACCTGGCCGCTCGTCCAGACAACCGGGATATTTCTCAGAAGAGACCAGCACCGAATTTGGTCCACCGAGGAGCCGCGCCGAATCGCCTTCTGCCGACAGGCGGCATGCATCAGCAGCCGCCGAGTGAACAGTGTGACGTCGAAAGGGGATATGTGTGATTCGCCAAGGTTGGCCACACCAGTCCTTTCCATCCGGCTGGTTCCAGATCGGATGGTCCGCGGATTTCGCGCCAGGCGAGGTCCGCTCGGCGCGGTATTTCGGTAAGGACTTGGTAATCGCCCGCACAGAGTCCGGCACTGCTTCGGTGTTCGACGCCTACTGCCCACATCTGGGTGCCCATATCGGTCTCGGCGGCAAGATCATCGGTGAGAATCTGGCATGCCCGTTCCACGGGTGGCAGTTCGATTCCGACGGCCGAAATGTCCTGGTGCCCTACAGCACCAAGGTGAGCAAGTGCCGGTTACGTAGCTGGGCGGTGGCCGAAGTATCGGGCCTGATGCTCATGTGGCATGACCCTGACGGCACCGGACCAACGTGGGATGCGCATGCCGTCGCCGATCGTGTTCCTGATGTCGACGCGCGCGGTGCCGAGTACGTCGCCGGGTATCCAGACGGCGCACGGCGCTGGGAACGGGTGCATGTTTACCCGCAGATGATCGTCGAGAACATCACCGACCCCGCGCACTTTCATTGGGTCCACCACGCCGACTGGATAACACGGGTAGAGAACTTCTCCGAGGACGGGCCACAGTTCAATGTGCTGCACACGATGCAGTTCGCACCCAACGAGCCCAGCAAGTGGACGCTTGATATCCGTACTTACGGGGTCGGCGTCATGACGGGCACCTTCCGACGTGAGGACGAGATTCAGTTCGTCGAGGTCCAGGCGACCACACCGATCGACGAGGAGTACTCCGACGTTTGGGGCACCATCTGGATGAAGGCGCCCGACGACGGCAGTGCAATCACCGACGAGATGCGTGGTGTCATCGCAATGCAGCACGAACAGCTGGAGCGCGACTTCTTCATTTGGGAGAACATGCGATACGTGCCCGCGCCGCCATTCGCCCCCGAAGAGGCCGGGCCATATCGCGCGCTGCGCAGGTGGGCGGGCCAGTTCTATTCCGACAACTGATTCCGATGCTCCGATGGGGCTGGACGCCGTGTGACAGAACGAGTTCCATCCCAGCTATCCGAATCTTCGAAGGGAGACTCGATGCCTGGCAGCGCCGCCGGTCCCGAGCTGGACTTCGACCACTGGGATCCATATCCCACGTTTTCGGAAATGCGAGCACGTGCGGATGAGTGGTGGCACGCGTTACATTGTCCGACAACGTCATCGGCGAGCAACTGGAACTTGCGCGCAAGGCTGTCGCCAATTGTCCGGAACGTGCTGTTCACCTGATTGGAGAGCATGACTAGGCGTTCGCCGAGAAGGCGCAGATGACACCGGCGGCACACGGTCTTTCGCCGCATATCGGACGCTGACGAAAAGGCAAGGGGAGCCGAGTGATCGAGCGTCGGACCCACGCCGCAACCGACTGCGGTCGGCAGATCCACGCTTCCAGCAGCAGTGACGCACTCGCGGGACGGTCATCTTCCGACGAGCACGACGAAGCTATCGACCGTCGTGCCGAGACACGGGCGACTGTGTGCCCTGACACCGCAGTGGCCCACGTGACGCTCGTGACCGTCGAACCGTCAGGGATTGAACTCAGTGTCGAGCCAGGTGAAACCCTTATGAACTGTGCCGTGCGCCATGGCTACTACTGGCCCAACGTATGTGGTGGCATAGGCAGCTGCGGGACTTGCTTTGCCGTGATCGTCAGCAGTACCGGTGGGCTGCCACCGCCCAGCGCGATCGAGGAGGTCGGACGCCGGATGGTCGCGATCGGTGACGAGCGTCAATCGATCCGCCTGGCCTGTCAGATGCGACCGGTTGGTCATGTGGTGGTCTACAAGACTGGAGTCCGACCGCTTCTCTGAGGGTCTTCGCCGTGTTGATGGCACGAAAACGTTCTTTGACTTTGACCGGTATGAGCTGGACGTCGAATCGGGGTCTCGCCGTTACTTCCAATGGGGCTCGAGCAGTGTCGACCAGGCTTGGTCGATCTGCTCCCACTCTTCGGGGCAGCGCTCCGCGCGGTCCTGGGGTAGTTGACCGTTCGCGACCAAGTCGCCGTTGGCTTCGGGATTGGATCCGTAGATCCAGCATTCCAAGTTGTACACGCGCTGCAGGTTCAGTGAGTGTTCGTCGGCCATGTCTTCCGCGCTGAACTCCGTCTGCACTTCTGCGAGGACGGCGAAGGCGCGCGCGAAGTCCTTCACCGCGTCCACCGACTCCGGGTCCTGGCCATCCTCGCCCGGCGTCAGAAGTAGATAAGCCGCGGCCTGGTCCGCGGCGTCTTCCTCGCGCCCGGTGATCGGCAGGTCGTAGATGCTCGTCGCCATGTGGGCGAGCTCGTGATAGAAGGTCGTGTACTCGGAGCCGAGTGCTGATTTCAGGGGATCGGAGTCACCCGCCTTGGTGAACGCATCGAGGGACCAGTCGGTGTCTTCGTAGCACATGGTGATGGCGTTGTCGGACTCACTCCAATAGGCGTTCGGAGTACCGCATTGCGCTCCGCGCAAAGTGACGTCGTGGGGCAGGTTGAGCGATTCGTTCACATCGTCAGCGAGATCTTCGAGCATCTGATTTTCTTGCTGAATCTTCTTGCCGTTCACTGCTTCAGGGGTGTCGGCGTCCTCGTATACGACGATCATCTTTCCACCGGAGCCGCCGTCGGCAGGCGCCTCTGGGGCTGGGCCGTTCTTCGAATCGACGGTTTGGTCCGCCGACTGCGCCGCTCCCGACGACCCGGGAGATTCGGCTTCCTCCTTGGCGCCGCCAGCACAGCCGGCTAGTACCAACGCGGCCGCCAACACCGGAACAATTCGATTGCGCATCGCTGTCTCCTCATCAGTGACCTGGGAATTGACACGGTCGCAGATTCCGACCGCGAAGTAAATGGCAGTAGAGCGTGGGCTATTCGGAGTCGGGGTAGGCAACCGCATCCACGATGCCGCCGCCGTTCACGTCTGCGCCGAGCAGCACGGTCGAGGTGCCCGATGCCGGGTCGTAGTCGAGTAGCGATTCGCCGCTACCGCACGCCTGCGTCGCCTGGAGCTGCAGCCGGCCGTCGGTGACACCGAGCACCCGGATGCTGTGCTCTTCCTCCACGTCCGGCACGGACACCGGGGTGGTCGTGCCGTCTTTCGGATTGAGCTTCGCGAGGTAGATGTAACCGCATCCGCCCGCCGCTTGGACGAACGTGCCTGCCGGAACCTGCCAGGCGTTCAGGTCGGCCAGATCCGGGCCGACGGTTCCGTCGTTCTCCGCGGTGAGCGGTCGCGGCGCTGTGCCGTCGATGGGGACGAGCCACAGCCGCGAAGAGCTGAATTCGGCTCCGTAGCAACGGGTCAGGGCGACGTCTTTCTCCCACCACCGCACCGGCGTGCAGTCGGTGGCATTTGGAATCGCGAGATGGTCGCCCGGGGTTCCGTTGTTGCCCATCAGCGACAGACCGTTTTCGGTGCCGAGCAGCAACCGGGTGCCGTCGGGTGTGGAGAGGACCGAGGCGTTGAACTCGCTGCCGAGCTTGTCCACCGGATATGTCAGCTGCTGCTTGCCGGAAAGGTCGACGCGCGTGAGCGATGCGGGGCTGTCGACGTCGTTCGATTTCACCAGCAGCACCGCTTTGCCCTCGGGCTGGGTGTAGCGCGGGATGACGGAGTAGCCGCCCTTGACCGGGAACGAGGTGCGCTCGCCGGTGTGCAGATTGACCTCGATGACGGTCAAGTCGTCGCCGTGTCGATAGAACAGCGCGCGGCTGCCGTCGCCCGACCAGTCGGCCAATACCGGTAGCGAACCGTCGTCGCCGGGCGCGGCGAACGTTGTGATCGCGTAGCGGCCCCCGTCGGGGTTGACCAGGTACAGCGTCGTCTCGGCGTTGTAGGGCGTCGGCTCATCCGAAGAGAAGTCATCGCCGGGGTGGTTGGGTGACGCCGCGTTCCACATCGCGAGCATCCAGCCCGGTCCTACCTCCGCCCAGGGGATGGCCTGGATCGACGCCTCGGTGTTGTGGGCGACCATCTCTGCGGACGGGGTCGGCGACGGCGACGCGGGCAGGGTAGGAGTGCCGGACTGCGCGCCCGGGTCCGTTGACGACGAGCATCCGACCGCGACTACCGCCGCCGCTGCGACGACCGCTGCTTGACGCAAGATCTTTTGCATGTGCGTTCCCTTCCAGTTGAGGAAGGGTCCGTCGGAGACCTTGAAGGATTCTTGACGAATTCTTGGAACCGGCCCTGCGCGTGCCCCCGCGTCGGGGACAGTTTCGGAGCCTGAGCGCGTTTGCATCATTTGACCCATACGTGGTGTAGCAAACGCATCTTTCTCCCGATGTTGGGGCCTATATGAGGTCCATAGCTTTGTGATCAGCCGGTTCACCCCGGAACAGACCACCAAAAGCAGGGACATCATGACCACCACCGCAACCACCAAGATCGCCCTGGCCGCCCTGGCCGCCCCGATGATGACCGCCCTGGCCATTGGCCTGGCCGCCGCCGCGCACGCCGACGCCGACCCCGCCTCCATCGACGGCGCAGCCCCCTCGGCCCCCACCGCCCAAGACACCATCCTCGACTTCAAAGACCAGGGCTTCCGCGTCACCGTCAACACCACCTCCGACGCCCCGCTGACCAAGTGCTCGATCATCTCCACCCACCAGGAACGCCACCAGCACCACGGCAACACCAACGGCCTGGTCACCGTCTACGTCGACGCCTACTGCCCACCCAACGCCTAACCACCACAACCAATTTCAGCCGAGTCGTCGGGTGCGCCACCGCGACAGATCCGCGTCCAGCACCGCAGGATCGCGTTCGGGAAACACCTCAGCAGTGATCTCCAGGTGCCGGATGCGGTCGAGGTGAAATCCGCGGATGCCTTCGCGCAGCCGGCACCATCCCACGAACATCCACGAATCTCCTCCTCGCAGCAGACCCATGGCCTCCACGTCCCGGGTGGTATGGGTCTTGCCGTCCTCGGAGGAGTAGTCCAACCGCACGACCCGTCGCGCCGCGATGGCCTCGGGAATGAGCGAGACTGCCGCCTCCGACGGCGGCTCGGCGTCGATGACGAACATCGATGCCAACGCCTCATCGATCGGCGCGAGCTGATCCTCGCGGCTGACCGCGAGGACCTTCGCCCGCGCCCGCCGCGCCGCCGCGCCATACGGCGAGTTCTCCACCAGGCCGAGGCCCGCGAGCACCGCCAGCGACTCCGGCACCGTCAGATTCAGCGGCGGCAGGGAATGTTCGCGCAGGATCGAGTACCCGCCCGACACCCCATGGTCGGCGTAGATCGGGACACCCGCCAGCTGCAGCGACTGGATGTCACGCTCGATCGTGCGCTTGGACACCTCGAACTCCTCTGCGAGCCGAGCGGCCGATAACGGCCGGCGGGATCCCCGAAGCAGATCGACCAACGCGTACAACCGCTCGGCTCTCCTCATGAATGTGAGTCTCCCCGGTCTCAGGTCAGATGCGGGCGCGTCCCGTTCACCGACCACACTTCGCGGATCAGCCCATCGTCGGTGAAGTCGAAGACATCGATCCCGCCCACAGCCATCTCGCCGACTTCCATGTTCCAGAGCATCCGCCCATGCGCGCCGTCCACCGCACGCGAGACTTCGGTGAACACCACACCCGGATGCCCCTCCCGCCACCGATCCAGAAACCGAGCGAAACTGTCCGCGCCGAGCACGTCGTCGAACGGGTTCGAACCGTCGGCATCGGAGACCAGGAAGCGAATCCGGAAATCCGCACTGCAGATCCGACGCGCGATCTCGGGATCGGTGTTCCACATTTCCAACCACAGCGACAGCGCCGCATCGGCAGCAGTCGAGATTGTGTTCGTGTTCTTGTTCATGGCACCAGCGTCAGACACCGCCGCGACAACGGTATGTCGGTGTTTGCGCGGCTATGGTGCAAAGAATGAAGGCGAGTCTTCACCCGGCTCGTGCTCGAGGACGTCGCGGTTGAAGAACAGCATCTTGGCGAAGTAGACCCCGCCGGTCAGGATCAAGCCGAGGACGATCAGGTCGGGAACCAATGCGTCCGACGGAGACACCAGCGCCAGCAAGGCCAACGCCACCCAGATCACCGCCGCGACGGCCACCGGCAACTCGTAGCGCCCGAGGCTGAACGCGCCTTCCTGGCGGCCGAGGCGTTTCCGGACCGAAAGGTAGAGCACGACGATCCCGCCATAGATGAGAGCAGGCAGCAGCGTCGACCCGATGATCAGTTGCAGCAGGGCGGCACCGGGCAGCGCCAGCATCAGGATGACGCCGATCGCGAAGATCAGAAGTGTTGCCAGCACCGGGGTCTGGGTACGCGGATTGACGCGGCGGAACACGCCGTGGGCGGGGAAGCGCGCGTCGCGGGCCATGGCGAACGCCAGTCGCGCACACGACGCCATGATCACCGTGCCTGCGCCGAACATTGCGAATGTTATGCCCGACAGCAGGATTCGCTCCATGACCGGACCGAGCTGCTCGCGGATGATCGTCGCCACCGGGGACGCGCTGTTGGTCACCGACGGGATGTCCTTGACGGCCACTGTGAGCGTGCCGATGAACAGCAGCCCGAGCACGGACGACGCCACCACGGACAACACGATCGCGCGCGGCACACTGCGGAACGGGTCCTTGGCTTCCTCGGCCAGATTCGCCGCGGAGTCAAAACCGACGAGTGTCGTTATGCCCACGATCATTCCGGCCATCAGGGCGCCGCCGATCGCGAAGTAGTGGGGATCGCTGGCCGCGACGCCCCGCGAGACGAGGTTGTCCATCGTTCCGCTGCCACTGAACGCCATGACGGCGATGAGGCCGATGATCAGCACGGCCAGGATGACGAGCTCGAGGCCCACGGCGGCGGATGAGACCATGCCGAGCAGTCGCGTCGACGCGATGACGAGGACGGCTTCGATCAGCAGCAGCGCGACCGTGAGCAGCCGTGCCGCATGCTCGCTCGGCTGCATACCCAACAGGGGCATGAGTGCCTGGCTGGCCAGTGCGTTCGTCATCGCTACCACGGCGATCGCCAGATACCAGAACGTCAACCAACCGAACCACCAACCGATCTTGGGATTCGCCAGCCGTGAGGCCCACTGGTAGGACGAACCGCTGAGCGCGATGCGAGCCGCGAACTGTGCCACCACGAGTGCCACGAGGGTCTGCCCGATTCCGGCAAGGACGAACAGCCAAACGCCGACCGGTCCGGAGCTCTGCAGCATGGCGCCGTAGGTCGCGAAGATGGCGACCAGGACCGAGATGAACGCGAACGAGATCGCGAACGTCTGGAACGGCCCGAGGGTACGTTTCAATTCCGGTGCGTAACCGGAACTCCGAACCGCGTCGTCAGCGCTGCGGACGTCGGGAATCTTCTCTGTCGTCATGGTGAAACCTGCACGCTCTGCTCGTAGTTGAACACGTTGTCGGGGTCGTACTTCGCCTTGACGGTGCGCAGTCGGTCCACGTTGGCTCCCCAGTACGCGGCCTCCCATCCCGGCATGCCCGCATTGGGCACGTTGACATACGCCCCATTGACGTAGGGCTGCAACGCTTCACCGAACTCCTTGATCCACGCTTCGCATGTCGCCGTCAACGGGTCTTCCGAGGCGGGAAGCCCACCGCGGGTGCCCCAGCCCGCGCCTGGCTCGGCATAGTAGAGTGCGTTGCGGTGGACAAAGGCCGAGCCGTCCGCCGGTTCGCTGTCCTTGACGGCCCCGCCGAATGCGTTGGTGAAGTAGTTGGACTCCGGGGTCGGCGCCTGCGCCATGAACGACTTGACGATGTTCACGGCCTCCGCTGGATATGGCTCATAGATGAACTGAGAGAGGAACTTCCAGTTCGCCAACTCGTCTGCGGGCGGTATCTGGAACCCTGCGTATGTGTCGGCCCAGTTTGCATCCGTCACGACGACATTCGGCTTGCCGACGGACAGGATCGGCGACAGCAGGCTTTCCGCTTCGGACTCTGATCCCGACGCCAGCAGGGCGATCAAGACGAACTCGTCACGGCGGATTTCGAGCTGGCTCGTCAAGCGATTGTCGGTGTACGGTGCGGACTGCTGCCACGCCTCGTACACCTCCGACAGATCGTCGAGTCCCGTCCACGTCGCGGTGACGTAGATGGTCTGCGTCAACGGATACGTGCGGTACGTCAGCGTGGTGACGATGCCGAAATTGCCATTGCCCGCGCCACGTAACGCCCACAGCAGATCCGCGTTGTTCTCTTCGTCGGCGACGATCGTCTCGGCCCCGCTGCCCGCCGGTGCGACGACGATCTCCGCCGCCAACAGGTTGTCGGATGCCATGCCGAAGTTGCGAGTGAGCAGACCGAAGCCGCCGCCGAGCGTCGCACCGACCAGTCCGACAGTTCCCTCGGTGCCGGTCGGCGCGGCGCAACCAGCCGCCCCGAGTGTGGTCACCGCCTCCAACTGGTTGAGCCCGGCGCCGACGGTGGCGGTGTTCGACGACGTGTCGATTTCCGCCGACTTGATTCGGCTCACGTCGATGACCAGACCGTCGTCGATGGAGGACCAGCCCTCCAGGCAGTGCCCACCGCTGCGTACGCGAACCGCAACCTCGTTCTGTCGTGCCCACGAAAGGGCGTTGACCACATCCTGCGTCTCGTTGCAGTACACGATCGCTTCGGGGCGATGACGGAACAGATGGTTGTAGCCGAGTCGTGCGGCGTCGTAGCCCGAATCACCCTGCCGGACAACGTCACCCGTCAAAGTAGTGTTCACAGTGGTGCCCATCGCTCAGTGCTTGAACATTTCGGTGTCACCCGGCTCGGTCTCCAGGATGTCCCGGTTGAACTTCCACAACTTGAAGAAGTAGAGCCCGCCGATGATGAACAACCCGACCACGACCAGGGTGGGGACCCGCGCTGACGGGGGTGCCATGATGACGAAAATCGCGATGGCCGACCAGATCAAAGCGCTGACCGCAACGGGCATTTCGAACCGCCCGAGATCGAATGCGCCCTCCACGCGGTCCAATCGTTTGCGCACCGACAGATAGAGAACGATGGTCGCGCCGTAAAGAAGAGGCCCGAGAATCGTGCCGGTGGTGATCAACGCCAGCAACGCGTCACCGGGCATCACGGCCATCAGCAGGATCCCCAAGACGACCACCAGGATCGTCGCGGGAATCGGCGTTTGGGTGCGGGGGTTGACGCGTCGCATCAACCCGTGCGCGGGAAATCGGGAGTCACGCGCCATCGCGTAGACGATTCGCGAGCAGGTGGCCAGGGTTACCAAGCCGGCACCGAAGAACGCGAAGACGATTGCGGTGAGCAGGATGCTCTCGGTGACGGGGCCCAACTGGTCGCGCAGAATCAATACGACGGGTGAATCGCTCTCGCTGATCCGCGTCACGTCATCGATCGCGATCGTGAGCGAGATCAGGAATATCAGCCCCAGCACCGACGCCGCGACGACCGAGCCGACGACCGCGCGGGGGACGGTGCGGTAGGGGTCCTTGGCTTCCTCGGCGAGGTTGGCCGCGGCATCGAAACCGACGAGAGTGGTCATGCCCAGGACCGTCGCGAGCATCAATCCGCCGCCGATGGCGAAGTAATTCGGAGCGCCCTCGGTGATCCCTCGTGACACGAGGTTGTGGACGGACCCCTTACCGGAAACCATCACGGCCACAAAAAGTGCGATGGTCAAGATGATCACCAGCGACAGCTCCAGGCCCACCGCACCGCTGTTGATCATCGCCAACAGGCGAGTCGACGCGACGACGATCAACGCCTCGACGATCATCAGCACCACCGTGATGATGCGCGCCGTGCCTTCGTTCTCGGGGATGCCAAGCAGCGGCATCAGGGCCATTTGGGCAAGCGCGTTGTTGATGGCCACCACGCCCGCCGCCAGGATGCAGAAGTTGGCCCACCCGAACCACCAGCCGACCTTCGGGTTGGCCAGTCGCGAACCCCATTGGTACGACGAGCCGCTCAGCGGGATGCGGGCGGCGAACTGCGCGATCACGAGCGCCACGAGCGTCTGCCCGATGGCCACGACGATCCAGAGCCAGATCCCGACCGGTCCCGCGTTCTTCAGGACGTCGTCGTAGGTACCGAAAACGCCGACCGCCACCGAGATGAATGCGAACGAGATCGCGAACACTTGGAATTGGCCGAGAGTTCGCTTCAGTTCGGGTTCGTAACCGCAGTCCTCACAGAATTCATCGGCGTCCGGCTTCTCGGGCGAAAGCTGTGTCATTTCGGTGCCTCCTGCCGCCCCGATGGGCACTCTAGCTGGGCGGATGTGCATGTATTCATGTTTTTTACCTTTCCGACAGTTACTGCGGCGGGGTGATCAATCTCCGGCGCCGAGCGTGGTTTCAGCAGGAACCACACTGCGGCCGACGACGCCAACAGCAGAAGCGAACCGACACCGGCCGCTACGGCGAGACCTTCGGTGAAGGCGCTCTGCGCGGATGTCAGCAGCGCGTGAGCCTTCTCGGGCGGCAGCGTGGCTGCCGAATTATGCGCAGCACCAAGGGTTTCCCTCGCATACGACGCCACGTCGTCATGGATGCCCTGTGGAATCGTGAGCCCACGGTAAACGGCCGCGATGATGGACCCGAGGAGGGCGATGCCCAGTGCCATGCCCAACTCGTAGGCGGTTTCCGAGAGGGCCGCCGCTGCACCGGTTCGCTCCGGCGGGACGCTGCCGATGATGAGGTCGTTGGCCACCGTGTACGCCAGGCCGAGGCCGACGCCGACAAAGAACAGGGCGACGCCGAGCCGGGGGTAACCGGTGGCGGGGCTGATGGTTGTCAACGACGCCATCGCGAAACCGATGACCGCCAACCCGGTGGTGAGCACCGCGCGCCGGGACCAGAAGCGGACGGCCACACCGGCCGACACACCGAACACCATCGCGGCCACCGCGGCGGGTAGTTCGGCGAGGCCGGCGTTCAGCGGGCTGTACCCATTCACCAGTTGGAAGTACTGGGACAGGAAGTACACCACGCCCGAAAGGCCCAGTATCGAAAGCAGGTTGGCGGTGACGACACCGGTGAAGGTGCGGTTGCAGAACAGCCGGATGTCAATCAGCGGGTCGGGCAGCTGTAGCTGGCGTCGGACGAACAGAGTCATCGCTGCGGCCCCGACCAGGCCGGCCGCCACGATGTCGATGCGAATCCCGTTGTGGACGCCTTCCTTGAGGGCGTAGACGAGGCCGAGGGTTCCGACGAGCGACAGACCGACACTGGGCAGGTCGACCGGTCCGGGTGTGGGGTTGCGCATTTCC
This sequence comes from Mycolicibacterium moriokaense, assembly GCF_010726085.1. NCBI lineage: Bacteria > Bacillati > Actinomycetota > Actinomycetes > Mycobacteriales > Mycobacteriaceae > Mycobacterium > Mycolicibacterium moriokaense. The sequence continues at coordinate 5,729,012 of NZ_AP022560.1, read as the reverse complement.
GGCAACAGCACGGCGCCGCCGACAAGTATGACGGCGATCACCGGGACATTGATCAAAAAGACTGAGCCCCACCAGAAGTGCTCGAGCAGGAGCCCACCGACGACGGGACCCAGTGCGGTGCCTGCCGAGAAGACGGCCGCCCAGATGCCCACGGCGACGCTGCGTTCACGTGAGTCGGAGAACAGGGCGCGGATGAGCGCGAGGGTCGACGGAGCCAGGGTCGCTCCGGCGACTGCGAGCAGGGCGCGCGCCCCGATGAGCAGCTCGGCGTTCGGTGCGTACGCAGTCGCCACCGACATGATCGCGAAGCCGATTGCACCACCGAGCAACAGCTTCTTGTGACCGATGCGGTCACCGAGACCACCCATCGTGACGAGCAGACCGGCCAGCACAAATGAGTAGATGTCGCCGATCCACAGCACCTGGGTGGCGGTCGCGCCGAGGTCTTTGGTGATGAACGGGACCGCCACCGCCAGCACGGTGGCGTCGACACCGATCAGCAGGACGCCCAGCGCGAGCACGCCGAGCGCCGACCACCTGCGTGTCATGACCGTTTACTCCGTCTCGGCGGTTGTGGTGGTTAGGCGTTGGGTGGGCAGTAGGCGTCGACGTAGACGGTGACCAGGGCGTTGGTGTTGCCGTGGTGCTGGTGGCGTTCCTGGTGGGTGGAGATGATCGAGCACTTGGTCAGCGGGGCGTCGGAGGTGGTGTTGACGGTGACGCGGAAGCCCTGGTCTTTGAAGTCGAGGATGGTGTCTTGGGCGGTGGGGACCGAGGGGGCCGCGCCGTCGATGGAGGCGGGGTCGGCGTCGGCGTGCGCGGCGGCGGCCAGGCCAATGGCCAGGGCGGTCATCATCGGGGCGGCCAGGGCGGCCAGGGCGATCTTGGTGGTTGCGGTGGTGGTCATGATGTCCCTGCTTTCGGTGGTCTGTTCCGGGGTGAACCGGCTGATCACAAAGCTATGGACCTCATATAGGCCCCAACATCGGGAGAAAGATGCGTTTGCTACACCACTTATGGGTCAAATGATGCAGACGCGGTCAGGCGGTCGGCAGCACCTTGTTCTCGTGGGCCCACGCCGCGGCGGCCGTGCGGGACGAGACGTCGAGCTTGACGAAGATGTTGGCCAGGTGCCTGCCGACGGTCTTTTCGCTGATGAACAGCTGTTTTGCGACGTCGCGGTTGGATGCGCCCGACGCGATGAGCCCGAGCACCTCGACCTCGCGCTTGGTCAGCCCGCCCGGCAGCTCGGCGTCGGTTGCCTGACACGGCTGCGCACCGAGTTCACGGTAGATCGACTCGGCGTTGGCGCGATCTGCGGCGGCGCCGGCGCTGTCGCTGGCACCCTGCCGCGCCAGCGCCATCCACTCGCAGACCTGCGCCATCTCGTAGCGGCGTTGGGTGGTCCGGTATCGGCGCAGCGCCTCTTGCAGCAGGGGCAGCGCCTCAGCTGGGGTGCCCTGTTTGACGAGCACCGCGCCCCGATAGTGCAGCGCCCACGCGCGGAAGCCTGGCGAGTCGAATTTCTCGGCGCCAGCCTCGAGTTCGCGGCAGTACTGATCAGCCTCGTCGACGCGGTCGCGTGCCAGTGCGATCTCGATTACCGCGGGCAGCAGCCTGATGCGGGTGATTTCGTCTTCCTCGGCATCGATCCGCATGCGCAGGTCGTTCCATGCGCCGGCGTGGTCGCCGAGTTGGCATTTCAGCAACGCCTCACCCGGCAGCGGTTCGAACCCGATCTCCCGTGCCTTCGCGAAAGCCGCGCGGGCGCCGTCGATGTCGCCCATCCGCCGACGCAGGTCGCCGAGTTCGTAGTGTCCCTCGCCCGACGTCGGTGCGTGAAAATCCTCGATGGCGTCGAGGGCATTGATCAAGCGCTGCTCGAGCTCGCGGTAATCTGTTGTGGCGCTGAGTAATTGCCATTTATGGACCTCGCACGTGGTGCCGTACCACGTGGCGGCGACGTCCGGACCTTCACGCCATTTGTCCATCGCGTTGGTCCAGGTCTTCATGCGGTTCATATCGCCGAGCCGATAGCACTCGTGGATCACGGCGCAGTAGATGTCGCCGGCCCAGTCCACAGGAACCTGACCCGCCAGCACCGGCATCATCGCCTCATCGAGTTCGGCAAGCGCCTCGCTGGTGCGGGCGAAGGGAAGTTTCGACAGACCGCTGGCGGTCAACCCGAGCGCGGTCAGTCCTGGCGAGTTGCGCTGACGCACGAACTCCTGAAGTTCTTCGGCGCGTTGCACTCCCGCGTCGAACTCGCCGGCGATCACAGACAGCTGCGATTCCACGTACAGCAGATAGGCGAGCGCCTCGTCCTCGGGCGAGGAGTCGAGCAGCCGGCGGGCGCGGTTGATCCACACCCGGGTGATCGTCGGGTCACCGCCGTTGAGCCACTGCAGTGCGACATCGGTGGCCTTCATGGCGGCTGTTTTCGTGTCGTTCTCGGCCACCAACCGGTTGAAGGCCTCTTCGGACATCCGGATGGATTCCCTGCCGTGGCCCAGCCGCCACGCCGCCATGCCGAACGAGGAGAGGTCATCGGTGCTCAGCTCCGCGGTCTGCGCTGCACGGCCGAAATGGTCGTAGGCGGCGCGCCAATCACCACGCGAGTACGCGTCTCGCGCAGCGATCACGTCGTCATCTACTGCGGGCATGATTGAAGACGGTAATCGCAGGTAGCCGCCTAAATCACCCGAACGGCGTCATCAGCGTTTGTGCATCTGCCCGGCCGCGATCTCGGCGGTCGTCTTGGCGGCGAGACCACCGCCGAGGCGCGACGCCAGCGCGGGGGTGTTCATGGCGAACCGCGCGATCGCGCGCTGGCGCAGCGGGGCGACATCGACCTCGCCGCGGTTGCGCTCGATCGCGGTGACCACGGCGTCGCCGACCTGCTCGGGTGAGGCGGTGCCCGCGAACGGCAGCGGTGTCGCCCCCGACTCGGCGAACATGCCCGCGTCGCGGATGAACCCGGGACAGATCACCGATACGCCGACGCCGGCGGGCCGTAGGTCGTCGCGCAGACACAGCGCGAACCCGCGCAGGCCGAATTTCGTTGCGGCATAAAGTGATCCGCCAGGACTCGCCGCCTTGCCGGCCAGCGATGACACGAAGACGAAGTGGCCCGACCGTCGCATGGTGAACGTGGGGATCAATGCGCGAGTCATCTGGATCGGCGATTCGAGGTTCACCCGCAACGCCCTGTCGGTCTGATCGGAGGTGAAGCTGTCGAGCGTGCCCGACGCCGGCAGGGCTGCGTTGGCGACGAGGACGTCGATGTCGCCCGCCTCGGCCAACAGCGCGTCGCTCGCGCCGACTTCCGCGAGGTCGCTGACGATCGTGCGGTGACCTTCACCGGCCAGAGACGCCGCTAACGCGTCGAGTTCCTGCTGTTTACGTGAGCTCAGGATCAACTGCGCACCACGGGCGGCGAGCGCCGCGGCGATGGCGCGTCCGAGGCCGCCGGTGGCCCCGGTGAGCAGGACGCTCTTGTCTGAGAGGTGCATGGGACTAGCGGGGAGTGAACTTGACGGCGACGATCTTCTCGCGGGCGAGGCCCTCCTTGAACTGGTCGAGCGTCGGGATCTGGTTGTCGCGGAACTTGAGTCCCATCATCGTCTGCGCTTTCTTGACGCCGTAGGACTGCGCGCAACGATGCGCGAGGTCGGCGACGACGTCCGGGTTGGAGATGAGCTCGCCGTGCATCTTCGTCGTCTTCCCGCCGTGCACGACCTCGGCGTCGGCGCCACCGGTGAAGTTGTGCTTCCATCCCGCGTTCGCGATGGCGTACAAGTCGCCGTCGATGTGGTGTGCGCTCACCGGGATCGAGAACGGGCGCCCCGATTTGCGTCCCTTGAAATTCAAGACCATCAGCTGTTTACCCAACGGACCTGCCAGCGGGGTGCGCAGCAAGACGCGTAGCGCCGGGTTCGCCACCTTCAACAGCGTTTCGGGCGGATGGTCGGCTTTGACCGCGGGTTCTGTCATAGCGCCACGGTATTCCTGATCCGCGGCGGGCTAAAGGGTATTTCGGTTAGAGACTGCCGAGGTCGTCGGGGACGTCGACCGCGTTCTCCTGCAGCGCCGCCATCGGCACGATGTCGAGCGTGCGTTCATGAGTGGATGCCAGCACCACAGGGGCCGCACAGCCGTCGTGGTAGGCGCGCAGCCAGTTCACCGCGGTGACGCACCAGCGGTCGCCGGGTTGCAGACCGGGGAAGCGGTATTGCGGCATCGGGGTCGACAGGTCGTTGCCGATGGAGCGTTGGTGTTCGAGGAACTCGGCGGTGACCACGGCACAGATCGTGTGCCTGCCGACGTCTTGGGGGCCGGTCGAGCAGCAGCCGTCACGGTAGAAACCGGTCATTGGGTCGGTGCCGCAGGGCTCCAACGCCGCGCCGAGGACGTTGAGTTCACGCACCCGCACAGTATGCCGCTGCGGCTGCCGATCCGTGCATCTAGATCAGTGAGTTCTTCGTCATCCAGCGCATCACCTGCCACCCGACGAACACCGGCAGCCAGGTCGTCAGCACCCGGTACAGCAGCACCGACGGAACGGCGACCGCCGCGGCCATCCCGAACGCGGCCAGACCACCGATCAGCGCGGCCTCCACGGCGCCGACGCCGCCGGGCGTGGGTGCTGCGGACGCCAGCGTGCCGCCGACCATCGTCACGACCGTGACGGTGATGAACGACGTGTCGCCACCGAACGCCTCGATCGCCGCCCACAGCGCGAACGCATTACCGAGAGTGGTTGCCGCACAACCGAGCACGATCACCGCGAGGCGTTTGGGTTCGCGGCCCAGCTCGATGAGGTGGCCGACGACCTCCTCCAGCCGCGGTCGCACCGACGTGGCCAGCCAGCGTCGTAACCTGGGCACCAGCAGGAACGTGCCGATCAGGCCGAGCAGCAGGCCGGCCGCCAGATACAGGATGTTGACGCTCGGCACGAAGCGAGAAAGGTTGGCGGACACTCCCGCTGCCGTGCTGAAGAAGATCAGCAGGATGATGTGGGTGATCACCTGAACCGACTGTTGCAGTGCGACGGCGGTCGTCGCGCGCATCGGGGTGACGCCGCCCTTCTGCAGATACCTGGCGCTGAGCGCGAGGCCCCCGACACCCGCAGGCGTGGTGGTGGCGGCGAACTTGTTGGCCACCTGCATCACGATCAGGCCCCACAGGCCGACCACACCGTCGGCGGCTGCCCACAGTGCCGCTGCCGCACCGATATACGTCAACCCCGACGCCGCCAGCCCCAGCAGCGCCCACCACCAGTTCGCGCTGCGCAACTCGGTGAGGAACGTCGGCACCGAGCTGATGAACGGATACGCGACGTACACCAGCGCGATCAGCAACACCAGTTGGATCAACTGACTGCGAGTGAAACGGGTGACAGTCTCGGTGCGGATCTCGTCGACGCGGGTCTGCCGCTTCACCTCCTCGCGCGCGGCGGCGATCACGGCCTTCGGATCGACCACGGACTGCCGGATGCGCAGCGGCACAGCCGCATTCGTGAGACGCCGCGATGCCGTCAACACCGTGTTCTTGCCGAAGGCGTCGATGGCGGCGCGCACCGCGGACGGCGCGTCGTAAAGATGCGTCGTCGTCACCAGCAGCTGCGCGATGTCGGACCGCAGTTGCGCCTCGGTGGCGCCGTACTCGGCGGTGTCGAATCCGCCGAACAGCACCGTGTCATCGACGGTGATCTCGCTGGCGCGAAGGTCTCCGTGCGAGATCTGACAGTCGTGGAGTTCGCGCAGCGATTCCCAGACCCGGCTGACGGGGATGGCCGCTGTGCAGTCGCCGATCGGCGTACCGCGGGCGGGGGTGTGGGCGTACAGCGTCCAGCCGCGTTCGAGCCCGGCGACGGCGATCGTGGCGATGTTGGCGACCTTGAGTTGGCCGATCGCGATGGCCATCAGCGCGCGATGCTCGACGAGGCGGCGCATCGACGCGTGCAGGGGCGCGGTCTCGCGGTCGCGGAAGCGCACCTTGCGCCACAGCTGCAGGAGCACGCCGCCGCCGCGTTGGTGCGGGCCGTACATCTCCATCACGGCCGTCGTCTGCTGGTTCTCGCACGCGGCCTGCAGGATCAGCGGCCCGGCGCCCGACGGCCGCAGCACCTTGAGCTCGTAGACGATGCAGCCGCGGCGGGCCATCGCGCGCACCGCCCCCTCCAGCGGCACGTCGAGCCCGGGGGTGCCGACGACGAGCACGACCAGCGCGCCGACGAACCAGCCGACGGCCAGCCCGACCAACGAGCGTGCGGGGACGATCGCGCTGATGACGAGATGTATCGGGACGAACGCCAGCAGCAGCGCCCACCACCAGCGTCGCCACCGCGCGGGCAGCCACGGCCCCGACACCGTCAGCACGGCGGCCAGCATCGCGATCCAGCGCGGATCGTCGACGAACTGCGAGGGCAGCGTGTCGAGGCGATCGGAGAGGTCGAAGTGCCACTGTGGGGCGGCAAAGCCCGCATTGGTGATCGACAGCGCCAACCCGGCGATTGCGGCCGCCGCGGCATACGCGCCGAGCAGCTTCCACTGCCGGCCCACGATGAGGCTGACCAGGATGACGAACGGCGCCGCCAGGATCAAGACGCCGTATGCGAGGTACACCAGGTTGGCCTGGGTCGGGGTGAGGACGGCGACGATCTCGGAGATCGACCGCTCGAGCGCCACCCACTCGTTGCGGGTGATCACGGAGCTGGTGACGACGACCGCGAGGAACACCGCGGACAGGACCACGCGGAAGATGTCGTTGGTCCGGCGGGTCAACGGTTGCAACAGGCTGCCCGAGACGGTGATGTCCCGTCCGTCAACTCGCATGTATCAAGGATCTTTCGGAAGCGGCGGGTCAGTGTGCGACTCGCCGACACCTTAGCCGTCTGTGTCTCGCCCACCTGTTCGCGGCGACCGAAACCGCCGAACTTATTGCCCACGGTGGTCCCGCGACGTACCGTATTAGGCATGAGTCTAACAACGCGGGACGGCCTGCCCCCTGGGCCCAAGGTGCCCAGCGCGATACAGACGTTGGTGATGTTGGGGTGGTGGGCGCCGTTCGTGGCGGCCTGTCGGCGCAGGTACGGCAAGGTGTTCACGCTGCGGAACACGATGATGGGCGAGATGGTCTATCTGGCCGACCCGGACGCCATCAAGACGGTGTTCGCCGGCGACCCGCGGATCTTCCATGCGGGCGAAGCCAATTCGATGCTGGGCGGACTGCTCGGGGACACCTCGGTGCTGGTCATCGATGACGACGTCCATCGCGACCGCCGACGGATGATGATGGGGCCGTTCCATCGCGACGCCGTCGCGCGCCAGGCCGACCTGATGGCACAGATCGCGGCCGAGAACATCGCGGGCTGGCCGGTCGGACGGCCGTTCGAGGTGGCCCCGAAGACGTCCGAGATCACGCTCGAGGTCATTCTGCGGACGGTGATCGGCGCCAGCGACCCGGCGCGGCTGTCGGCGCTGCGCGATGTGATGCCCCGCCTGCTGCGTGTGGGTCCGTGGGAGTCGTTGGCGATCGCGAAACCGAGCCTGCTCGGACGACGGCCGTGGCGGCGGTTCAAGCAGACGATGGAGCAGGCCGATCGACTGCTGTACGCCGAGATCGCCGAACGCCGCGCCGATCCGAACCTCGCCGAGCGCACCGACGCGCTGGCGATGCTGGTCCAGGCGGGCGGGATGAGCGACAAGGAGCTGCGCGACCAGCTGATCACCCTGCTGGTCGCCGGCCACGACACCACCGCCACCGGGCTGGCGTGGTCGCTGGAGCGGTTGACCCGCCATCCGTCGATCCTGGCGAAGGCGGTCGCCGCGGCCGAAGCGGGCGATGACGAGTACCTCGACGCGATCGCCAAGGAGACGCTGCGCATCCGTCCGGTGGTGCCCGATGTCGGTCGCATTCTCAAGGAGCCCGTCGAGGTGGCGGGGTATCGACTGCCGGCCGGGGTGATGGTGGTGCCGAGCATCCTGGCGGTGCACGCCGATCCGGAGGTTTACCCGGATCCGAACAAGTTCGATCCCGACCGGATGGTGGGGGCGACGCTGAGCCCGACGACGTGGTTCCCATTCGGCGGCGGTAATCGACGCTGTCTCGGCGCGGGGTTCGCGATGGTGGAGATGCGGATCGTGCTGCGCGAGATCCTGCGTCGCGTCGAACTGAGCACCGCCAACGCGCCTGGGGAGAAAACGAAGCTCAAGCACGTCATCATGACGCCGGCGCGTGGCGCGCGGATCACGGTGCGGGCGGCCAAAAAGGTTGAGCCCGAGGTGCCGTCGGCGAGTCGCTGACGCGGTTCCTTCGCCGTCTCGCCGAATCTGAGGTTGTGCACGCGGTTACGCAGGAGTTGGCTGCATAGGTTCAGATTCGGGGGCGACGCGTCACTCGGCAAGCTGGTTCACGACGCCGGCGAACACCGTCGGCAGCGCCGCGGCCGCGGGCACGATGCGCTTGCGCAGCACCGTCGACTCGCTCGCCCGCAGCACCGCGGCCGTCAGCAGCCGATACCGTCGCGACATCCGCTGCCACTGCCGCTCGTAATCACCCGGCCGGTCGGCGATCACGCTTTGCACCAACAACTCCGCCCCGCCGAAGGCGATGCCCAGCCCTTCACCGGTCAGCGCGTCGACATAACCCGCCGCGTCACCCACCAGCAGTACCCGACCCGCGACACGGCTGCGGACCTTCTGCCGCAACGGGCCCGCGGCCATGTCGTGTCCGTGCGGGTGACCGCTGACCCGCTCTGAGAGTGCCCCGAACTCACGCAGATGATCGTCGAACGAGCCCCGGTTCGACGACAGGATCGCGATGCCCACACAGTCGTCGGCCACCGGTGTCACGTACGCCTCCGCGCCCGAAGTCCAGTGCACCTCGACGCGATCCGTCCACGGCGCGATCTGGACATGCCGCCGGATGCCCCACCGCCGCGGGCCACGGGTCGCCGACTCGAGGCCCAGCAATCGGCGGGTCGGCGAATGCAGACCGTCGGCGGCCGCCAGGTACCGCGCCCGCAAGCCGCCCGCCGACACCGACGTCTCATCCTGCGTCACGGCACCGATGTCGCTCTGCACGACCTCGACTCCAGCTGCGGCCACCGCGTCCAAAAGCGCTGTGTGCAAACATGTCCGCCGCACACCGAGTCCGGCGCCTGAGCGGAACGTGGCACTGACTTCCCGCGATCTGTCCAGGTACCGGATGCCGACGAACTCCCTGCCGGGCGGTGACACCCCGAGCCGTTGCAGCTGCCGAACCGTGTGCGGCATCAACCCCTCGCCGCACGCCTTGTCGATGGCCCCGGCACGCCGTTCGACCACGACGACCGAGAGCCCCGCGCGCGCCCCGTGCAATGCAGTGGCCAGGCCCGCCGGTCCACCGCCCGCGACGAGAAGGTCGATCACGTCAGGGATTCCAGCGCGGCGTTCTCGACCCGGATCCGCCGCCGCAGCAGCGCAGCATCGAGCACCGAGAACACCAGCGCGGTCAGCCACCCCGAATGCACCAGCGGCAACGCCGCACCCTCGGCCACCACGGCCACGTAATTCGGATGTGGCACAACCCGATACGGTCCACCAGTCACCCGTTGCGCACCGGGGACGACGACCACCCTGGTGTTCCACTGCCTGCCCAGCGTGGCGATGCACCACCAGCGCAGCCCCTGCGCGAGCGCCACCACCGCCAGCATCGGCCAGCCCAGCCAACCGACGAACCGGCGGCGCAACAGTGCGGCCTCGGCGAGACATCCGGCCAACAACCCGGTGTGCAGGGCGACCATCGCGGGGTAGTGCCGAGCCCCGTACTCACGGCCACCCTGCGCCCGACTCCACACCAGATTACGTTGCGAGACCACCAGTTCCGCGACCCGCTCAGCCGCGACCGCGCCGATCACCAGAACGTAAAACCGCTTCACGTCAGTGCCAGCGCAGCAGCACGAGCTCGGAGCAGAACCCCGGACCCATCGCCATCAACACCCCGGGGCTGCCCTTCGGCGGCCGCTTTGCAATGGTGTCGCGCAGCACGTGCAGCACCGACGCCGACGACAGGTTGCCGACCGCGGCCAGCGACCGCCACGTCAGCTCCAGCGCATCCTCGGGCAGGTCGAGCGCCTCGGTGATCGACTCGATGATCTTCGGGCCGCCGGGATGGCTCACCCACGCGCCGACATCGTCGACGCTGAGCCCGTGCGCCCCAAGAAAATTGGTGACGTCGTCACCGACATACCGCTCGATGACCGCAGGCAGGTCCGGCGAGAGCACCAGCTTCATCCCGTTCGCACCGACGTCCCAACCCATCGTGCGCAGCGAGTCGGGATAGAGGTGGCTGCGGGTGTCGACGATGTCGGGACCGGACGCGTTGATCTGCTCGGCACGACGGTCACCGACGGCAACCACCGCCGCGGCGCCGTCGCCGAACAGTGCACTGCCGACCAGCGTGGCCATCGACGGATCGGCCCGTTGCGTCAGCGAGCACAACTCCACCGACACCAGCACCGCGACGTCGTCGGGTGCGCCCCGCAGATAGTCGTGCAACCGAGCCACGCCCGCCGCCCCTGCAACACAACCCAATCCGAAGATCGGCACCCGCCGCACGTCGGGCCGCATGCCCAGCCGACCGGCGATGCGCGCGTCCAACGACGGCACCGCGATACCGGTGACCGTCGTCGACACGATGAGGTCGACGTCCTCGGGTGTCAGACCCGCCTCGTCGAGCGCCCCCAGCACAGCGGCGCACCCGAGATCGACGGCATGCTTGATGAAGGTGTCGTTGAGATCGCCGAAATCGGTGAGGCCCACGTAGTCTTCGAAAGGCAACACGAAGTGGCGGCTGTCGACCTTCGCACTCTTGTGCAGGCTGTGCAGCACATCGGTGAACGCTTCCCAGCCCCCGAGCTCGATGAGCGCGTCGGTGATCTCGCGTTGGCTGTAGCGGTGTGGCGGCAGCTCGCCGTGCACACCCGCGATGACGCTCACGAGACCCATGCCCGGTAAACGCCCCCGGTTACTGAAATCTTCATCTGACTCGCCCTTCCACTCGGCGTTTCTGCGGCTCACCTTCGGTGAGCCCGATACGGTCATGCAGCCGGACCAGTGGTTTGGGCGCCCACCAGTTCCACCGGCCCAACACCTGCATGAACGCCGGTACCAACACCATTCGCACCAGGGTCGCGTCGACCAGCACGGCGACGGTCAGACCCAGCCCGAACAGCCGCATCACCTGAACCTGGGCCGCGATGAGCGCGGCGAACGAGATCGACATGATCAGCGCGGCCGCGGTCACCACCCGCCCGGTGCGCGCCACCCCGAGGGCGACGCTCTCGCTGTTGTCGGCGTTGGTGCGGCTCGACGCCAGCCAGTACTCGCGGATTCGCGAGATGAGGAACACCTCATAGTCCATCGACAACCCGAACGCGATACAGAACAGCAACACGGGCATGTTCGCGACCAGCGTGCCCGTCGACGTCGTCCCCAGCGCGCCCAGATGCCCGTCCTGGAAGATCCACACCATCGAGCCGAACGCGGCCGTCAGCGATAAGACGTTGCACACCACGGCTTTCAGCGGCAGCACCACGCTGCCGGTCAGCAGGAACAGCAGCGCGAACGTGATGACCGCGATCAGCCCGAGCACCAGCGGCAGGCGATTCGTGATGGCCTCGACGCTGTCGTGGTTGATCTGGGCGGTGCCCGTCATCTCAACGGCGCGGCCCTCGGGTCCGGGTACCTGGTGCAACCGGTCGAGTTGGGTTTCCGAGCTGTCGGAGAACAGCGGTGCGCTGCTGCCGACGGTCAGGAATGCGCTGCCGTCGGCGACGCCGGTGGCCGCCGCGGGGGGACCGACCTTGGCGCCGTGGACAAATGTGCCGTCCGGTGCGGATACCTGCGTCACGTCGGGCACCTGCGACAGTGCGGCGGCGTAGCCGTCGAGGTCCGCGGACGGTAACCCACGCGCGTCGGGTATCACGACGGTGACCGCGGTTTCGGAGTTGTTGACGAAGTCGTTGCGCAGCTGGTCGCCGACCTCGTGCGCGGAAAGGGAATTCGGCAGCACCCGGTCATCAGGGAATCCCCAGCGGACGCCCAGGAACGGTGCACCGAGCAGCACGAGCAGCGCGACGACGGCGAGCCCGATCGGGATGGCGCGCGCCATCACGAATTTCGTTGAGCGATACCAGAACTGCTGCTCGACGGGTCGGTGCACCGGTTCGGGTCGCTTGAACACCCGTCGCGCCAGCCGGCGTACATCGAGCGCATCGAGCCGGTCGCCCAGCAGAACGATGGCCGCGGGGGTCACGATGACGGCGGCGGCCGCGGCGAACGCGACCGTCGCGACACCCGCGTACGCGAACGACTTCAGGAAATGCATTGGGAACAGGACCATCACGGCCATCGACAGCGCGACCGTCGTCGCCGAGAACAGCACCGTGCGCCCTGCGGTGACCATGGTGCGCACCAGCGCGGTCTCTCGATCGGCGCCGTCGGCCAGCTCGTCGCGGTAGCGGCTGATGATCAGCAGCGTGTAGTCGATCGCCAGCGCCAACCCCATCGCGGTCGTCAGGTTCAGCGCGAAGATCGACACGTCGGTGCCGAACGTGATGAGCCGCAACACCGAAAGCGAGCCCAGGATCGCGAGAACGCCGACGCCCACCGGCAGCGCGGCGGCCAGCAGCCCGCCGAACACCCAGACCAGCACCAGGAAGCTGAACGGAATCGCGAGCGACTCCATCAACAGCAGATCGCGCTGGGACTGCTCGGTGAGCTGAACGTTCACCATCGCGACACCGCCCGCCCGCACGGTCACGCCGTCGCGGGTCCCGGTGACCTCACTGGCCAGCGTCTTGGCGTACTTCTGGGTGTCGTTCTCGTTGCCTCTGATGCCGGCGACGATCAGGCCGGACCTACCGTCCTTGCTCACCAGTTCCTGCGCCGTACCCGGCGCTGCGGTCCACGCTGAGGTCACATTCGCGACGTGGGGCGATCGCTTCAGCTGATCCACGACGTCCAGACCCACCTCGCGGGCGGGCCCGGTGACGGCGTCGTTCTCGCCGGTGACTGTGAGCACCATCTGGACGTCGCCCTGGCCGAACTTCTGGGTCAGCAACTCGGTGGCCCTGGACGACTCCGCGGTGGGGTCTTGAAATCCGCTCGAGGACAGGGTTTCGGCGACCGGAATGCCGAAAATGCCTGCCGCAACCGCCACCAACACGGCGACCGCAATGATGCGGCGCGGTGCCGAAAGGGCCGTCAGGGCGATTCGTTGCAGCAAGTTCATCCTCCGGAGCGACGCTGACAGCGCCCTAAACATCCCACGTGAGTGGCTGGTCAGCTGCACGAGCGTCTTGTATATATACGTTTCCGGCGGCCGATTTGTTCACCGCGTATGTGACGAGTCGGTGACAACAATTAAGACTTTCTGGCAAACCTGATGTAGTTTCGAGCGACACAGCGACGCGGGGGCCCGCTGCCGAGGAGTTAAACGGTGGATCCGACACCATTCGGGCACTATCAGCTGCAGCAGCTGATCGGCCGTGGGGGAATGGGCGAGGTCTACCGGGCCTACGACACCAAGACCGACCGGATAGTCGCGGTCAAGGTGCTGCCGCCGAACATGGCGGCCGACGAGACGTTCCAGGTGCGGTTCCGGCGCGAATCACAGGCCGCCGCCGGACTCAATGACCCGCACGTCGTGCCGATTCACAGCTTCGGTGAGATCGACGGCCGTCTCTACCTCGATATGCGGCTGATCGAGGGACGCAATCTCGGCACCATCCTCAACGAGACGAAAAAGCCGCTGAGCGCCGAGTTTTCGGTGAAGGTGGTCGAGCAGGTCGCAACGGCGCTGGACGCCGCACACGCCGCGGGGCTGATCCATCGCGACGTGAAACCGTCGAACATCCTCATCACCGACCGCGACTTCGTCTACCTGATCGACTTCGGCCTGGCCCGTACCGCAGGCGAAGTCGGGCTGACGACGGCGGGCAGCACGCTGGGAACGATGGCCTACATGGCCCCCGAGCGGTTCGAGGGCAAGCCCGTCGACCCGACGTCGGACATCTACGCGCTGACATGCGTGCTCTACGAATGCCTCACCGGTGCGCGGCCGTATCCGGCGCAGAGCCTCGAACAGCAGATCGCCGGACACATGACCCAGCCCATTCCACAGCCGTCGGCGGTGGATCCCACACTCGCGGCGTTCGACGACGTGATCGCGAAGGGCATGGCCAAGAACCCGTCGAAGCGGTATCAGACCGCGGGCGAATTGGCCGCTGCCGCACGGCGAGCCCTGAACGCGCCGGTGCGGATGGCCGGCAGCGGACGGCATTCGGCGCGACGGGCCGCCTCGACCGATCGACGGGTGTCCGCGCGCACGATCGCCGTCGCCGTCGCGGTGGCCGTGCTGCTGGTGGCCGGCGGCATCGGCGTCTGGCAGTGGCGCGGCGGGAGCGAGCGTGCCGAGCCCGAGAGAGTCGCGGAGAGCACGTCGACGGCGACACCGCAACCGGCGCCCGGCGCGGTCGAGTCGATCGCGGCGACGGTGCCCGAGGACATCCGGTCGACCGGGCGGTTGATCATCGGCGTGAATGTGCCCTATGCCCCAAACGAATTCAAAGATGCCAGCGGCGCGATCGTCGGCTTCGACGTCGATCTGATGAATGCGATCACCCGGGTCCTGGGGCTGGTGCCGGACTATCGGGAGACCGCGTTCGAGGCAATCATTCCGTCGGTGCGCGGCGGCGACTTCAACGTGGGGATGTCGTCGTTCACCGACACCAAGGAGCGTGAAGAGGCTGTCGACTTCGTCACGTACTTCGAGGCGGGCACGCTGTGGGCGCAACGACCCGGTGTCGAGGTGGACCCGAACAACGCGTGCGGTTTGACGGTCGGCGTGGCGTATCCGTCGCTGCAGGAGTCGGAGGAGATTCCGGCCAAGAGCGGGGCGTGTGAAGGGGCGGGACAGCCGCCCATCAACAAGAAGGTGTTCGTCAGCCAGGACGATCTCAACGCCGCCCTGATCAACGGGGAAGTCGATGCGATGTCGGCGGATTCGCCGGTGACGCTGTTCGCGATCAAGACCTCCGGCGGTGCGCTGGAGCCCGCGGGTGAGGTGTTCGACTCTGCGCCCTACGGGTGGCCCGTGGCCAAGGGGTCGGGCTTGGCGGAACCGCTGTTGAAGGCGCTCGAGCACCTGATGCAGACCGGCGAGTACCGGACGATTGCGACGATGTGGGGCGTCGAGAAGGGCATGGTCCTCACGCCGACCATCAACGGGGCGACCAAGTGATGCGCGCTGCCTGACGTTTGTCGGCGGTGATGGCATTGTTATCAACAGCGCGCCGCCTTGCTGCGCGGAGTCCGTCCCGTCGGCGGTGATACTGGGGGAGATGGCCACGACGACCAACAGCCGACCCGTCCCGGGTTCGAGGGACACCCGACCGAAGAGAAATCGACCTCTTCTGCTGCTTGTGCTCGCCGCGTTGGCGATCGGCATCGTCGGCGGCGGTTTCGTCATCGGGAGCAATCTCCGGTCGGCGCCGACGTCGACGGAGACCAGTGCGCCCGCGCAGCCGACGACCGCACTCCCGTCGCCCGCACCTAGTGTTCCCGTTGATACCAACCCGTTCGCCGCCGAGTTCGCCTCACTGGCCGCCGAACTCAACGCGGAGGCCGGCATCGTCGTCCGGCCGGTGGGTGCAGGACCGGCACCGGTGACAGCGGGCTCGTGGACGACGGGGCCCGCATGGTCGACGATCAAGGTGCCGCTCGCGATCGCCGGGCTGCGCGAGAGCGATCCGCCGGTGGTGACCGACGCGATGCGCGCGGCCATCACACAGTCGGATAACGATGCGGCCGAAGCGATCTGGGCGAGTCTCGGTGATCCGACCGTTGCGGCGCAGAGGGTTCAGGCGGTGTTGGCGGCGACAGGTGACCCGACGGTCGTCGAATCACGAAAGGTCAGGCCGGAATTCAGCGCCTTCGGCCAGACGATCTGGTCGCTGACCGATCAGGCGACGTTTCTGTCCGCTTCTGTATGCGACCTCCAAGACCAGCCGATCATGGATCTGATGGGGGACATCGCGCCCGATCAGCGTTGGGGGCTCGGCAGGATCGATGGCGCGAAATTCAAAGGTGGCTGGGGTCCGTCGCCCGAGGGCAACTACTTGGTCCGGCAGTTCGGCGTCATTCCGGTTGACGACGGCTTGGCGGTGGTCGCCGTCGCGGTCGAGCCGAGGTCGGGTTCACTGGAGGACGGCTCGCAGGCGTTGACGCGGGTCGCGACCTGGCTGCAGGAACACAGCGCGCTGCTGCCGGCGGGTCGCTGTCAGTAGAGGTAGACGACGGCGTCCTTGCCGCCTGTGCAGGTGATGTATGCATTACCGGGGCGTGCTTGGCAGTCCATGATGAAATTCGGCCCGTCACAGGGGATCCCGCCTGGTAGCGAGCGACAGTCGACGGCACCGGGAGCCGACACCTGCCGAAGGTCACGGCTGGCATCGCCGTAGGTCTGCCAATACGCGTGGAGCACATTCTCGGTGAAGAGGCAGGATGTGTCGGCCGAACCCCTGCGCGCATGAGTGCCGACGTCGTTGCGGCCGGGCAGCGAGTAGTCGCCGGTGCAGCTCTGGGGGTTCGCGCTGGTGTCGTTGCCGACCAGCGGTGGCGGTGGTGGCGAGCCCACGGACAGCGGAGTTTCCGTGGGTTTCGGGCTCGGACTCTTGCTGTCGCGGTTGGTGGGCCGCGGATCTGGGGTATCCGGCGCGGTGGCCACCGGCGGGGGATCGTCGTTGGCGAGCAATCCGATGACGATCCCGATGCCGCCTAGGGCCAGGACCGCGACGACCCCGATGACGGCCGGTATCAACCACTTGCGCGGGGTCGAAGCGGGTGCAGGAGGCGGGGCCGGGCTGTACGACGGGTAGGCCGGTTGCGGGGAAGCGATATCGGCCGGCCGCACGACGGTCGGGCCGCTGAATGGGTAATTGGGGGCAGGCGGGGACGGCGGATTCGGGGGTCTCGGTTGCCGCTCGATCACGGTGTCGGCCTGCAGCGCGCGTTGTGCCGCTCGCCCCAGCGCGCCGCAGCTGCCGTAGCGGTCGTCGGGCTCTTTGGCCATACCGCGGGCGATGACCTCGTCGAAGGCCGGCGACAGGTTCCGGTTCGCGAGGCTGGGCTGCGGTGGCGGCGAGAACAGGTGTGCCGTCATGACCACCTCGAGGCTGCCCGATTGGAATGGCGCGACGCCGGTGAGGCATTCGTAGAGGACACACGCCAGTGCGTACACGTCGACCGCGGGCGTGGCGTCCTGGTTGCGGAACCGTTCCGGGGCCATGTAGGCGAACGTGCCGATGTGCATTCCCGTTGCCGTCAACCCGCTGTCGCCCTTGGCTTCTGCGATGCCGAAGTCGACGAGATAGGGGAAGTCCGACGGCGTGACGATGATGTTCTGCGGCTTGACGTCTCGATGGATCAGCCGCGCCTCATGCGCTGCGTCGAGAGCCGCGGCGACTCCGTTGACGATCTGCACAGCGCGCGAAGCGGAAAGCGGCCCGTCGGCAAGCACCTCCTGCAGCGTCCGACCGTCGACGAGCCGCATGTCGATGTAGGGATGGCCGTCGATCTCACCCCAGTCGTGGATCGGAATCACGTGTGGTTCTTGAAGAACGGCGGCCGCCCGCGACTCACGCTGGAAACGCGTCCTGAACTTCTCGTCCTGCCAGTACTGCTCCGCGAGGATCTTCAGCGCGACCGTCCGGCCTTTCCTCGTGTCCTCCGCTCGGTACACCTCTCCCATACCGCCCCGGCCGATAAGGCCGGTCAGCCGGTAATGGCCGAACATCTGGCCGACACGTGCGCTACCTGACGCCACGTTGATCTCCCTCCTTGAAGACGAGTATCCCCAGCCCGCAGGAGCGGTGCGAGGGGTTATGAGGATGTGGTGGCCGCCCCGATGGGTTGTTCGGCTATTCGCCCTGCTGAAATGGGCCGAACGCGGCAGAGTTGGGAGAGAATGTGGCACCTGTGAGGGGTAATTGCGAGTGAACGACGTGGTGACCGGTCGCGGCCGCAACGGAGCAGCCCGGTTGGGGCTCGTGGTGGCCTGCGTGGCGTTGCTGTTGGCGGGATGCACGCCGACGGTGGTCAACGGGCGGGCGACGTCGATGCTCTTCAACCCTGACCGGGTCGGCGGCCTGCCGGTGACCGAGGGGCCCAGTGGCCCGCGGCCGAATGCACCCGCGCCCGAGGGCACCGTCGAGATGACCGACAACGGACCGATGGACAAGCTGGCGCTGTTGTCGGTCAACGACATTCAGGAATTCTGGGCGAAGAACTACGAAAAATATCTGCCCGGTGAGTTCGTCCCGGTGGCCACGCTCATCTCCTACGATTCGGACGACCCGTCGACCCCGCCGCTGTGCGGGTCGGAGATGTATCAGGCTCCGAACGCCGCGTTCTGCTACAACCTGAACACGATGATCTGGGACCGCGGCATCTTTCTGCCCGTCGCGCAGCAGTACTTCGGTGACATGGGTGTCGTCGGCGTGATTGCACACGAGTACGGACACGCGCTGCAGTGGATGGCCGGGCTGGCCGACCTCGATACACCCGGTCTGGTCAGGGAACAGCAGGCCGACTGCTTCGCCGGGGTCTACCTGCATTGGGTGGCGGCCGGCGATTCGCCACGATTCACATTGAGTACCGGCGACGGTCTCAACCATGTGCTCGCCGGCGTGATCTACATTCGCGACCGGCTCGAAGGTGGGCCTGCGGAGGATCCGCACGGTTCGGCGCTCGACCGGGTCAGCGCGTTTCAGTTGGGCTTCACCGGCGGCGCGGACCAGTGCGCCGCGATCGACATGGACGAGATCATCAGGCGGCAGGGTGATCTGCCCGAGCACGTGACGTCCGGATACGAAACGACGCTGGACAGCCCGATCAACGACGACACATTGTCGAAGTTGATGGATGTCTTGAAGACGACGTTCGAGCCCGTCTCGCCGCCGACGCTGACGACCGACCGCGTCGACTGCACCGGCGCGACGATCACCGAACCGACGGCCTACTGTCCCGATTCCAACAAGATCTTTGTCGACATGCCCGCGCTGCAGGCCGCTGGTGCGACCAAGAACGAGGACGAGGACGAGGTTCTGGTGCAAGGCGACAACACCGCGTTGTCGATGGTGACGTCCCGCTACACGCTGGCGTTGCAGAAGGAGCGCGGCGTCAGGATAAACACACCCGTATCAGCCTTGCGCACAGCGTGTTTGACGGGTGTGGCGCAGGGACGGATGACCGCCGAGGACGGCGCCGACTTCGTCCTGTCGCCGGGGGACACCGATGAAGCGGTGGCGGGGCTGTTGACGAACGGCATGGTCGCCAGCGACGTCAACGGCGTCTCGGCGCCTGCGGGTTTCACGCGGATTCTTGCGTATCGCCTCGGGCTTTCCAGCGGAGTCGACGAGTGCTTCGAGCGGTTCTCATGACGCGCCCGCCGGGACAGGGTCAGGGTCAGGGCGATCCGTGGTGGGTGCGTCCAGGTGGTGCTCCGCCGCAGGGTAGGCCCGCGTATCCGCCGCCGCAGCAGCCGCGTCAGCCGTATCCGCCGCAGGGGTATCCGCCGCCGCGGCCGTCATACCCGCCGCATCAGCAGCCTGGGTGGCACCAGCCGCAGACTCAGCAGCCGTACTGGCAGCAGCAACCGCCCACGCGTCCGGCGCCTCCGAAGCCGGCGCGCGGACCGATGATCGCCGGTGCGATCGTCGCCATCGTCGTGCTTGGCGGACTGGCTCTGCTTGGCGGGCTGTGGTTCTCGGGAAGCTTGGGCAGCGGAACGGTTCTCGATGTCGCGCAGGCTGAGGCCGGGGTGAAGCAGATCCTCAGCGATCCGATCAACGGCTATGGCGCGAACGAGGTTTCGGCGGTCAGGTGCAATGACGGCAAGAATCCGAAAGTCAAACAGGGCGAAGGCTTCACCTGCGATGTGACCATCAACGGTGCCAAACGCAGAGTCCAGGTGGTCTTCCGAGATGACGCCGGGACGTTCGAGGTCGACGGGCCTCGATAGGCGCGCCTACCGCAGACCCGCCTCGATCTCTCTGACGATCTCGTCCGCCTCGGGCCCGCAGACCGTCGGCAGAGCTACGGGGCCTGCGGCCAGCAGACTGTCCACCCGGTTCTGGAGGTCGCCGGACGCGACGTGGTCGTAGAGACTTGCGCCAGGACATGTCGTTTTGGGAGCGAAGTCCCGATGCCCCGCCAATGTGCCGGTGGGTATGCCGAATTGTTGCGCAGCCCAGGCGAATACCAACGCCGTCCCGTTCAGTTGGTCCTCCGACACCGCCTCCTTGTCGAAGTCGCCCTCGCAGACGACGAGGAAGTGACCGGTCGG
Source organism: Mycolicibacterium moriokaense (assembly GCF_010726085.1). Lineage (NCBI taxonomy): Bacteria > Bacillati > Actinomycetota > Actinomycetes > Mycobacteriales > Mycobacteriaceae > Mycobacterium > Mycolicibacterium moriokaense. The sequence goes on along the minus strand of NZ_AP022560.1, from coordinate 5,708,621 downwards.
GTCGTAGGTGGTCGCGGTATCGCCGACGAGATGCGGGTCGCGCAGCTGGTAGATGTTCCCGTTGCGGTCGACGCTGTAGTGGTAGGCGATGTCGATCCACCCCTGCGTGTCCTGGTGGTAATGCTGATGTTGGCGGAGTCGAGCCGGCGCGTTGGCGTTGTTGCCCAGAACCACCTCGGTGTGGTGCAGCGTCATAAGGCTGAGGGGATTGGGCGCACCACCAGGACGGGGCGGTTGCGCACCCCAGGCATCCCGGCACAAGACCACAGGGTTCACCGTCGCCGCTGCCGTGGGCTGGCTCAAGCAGGTCAGCGCCAATCCCGCGGCTCCCAACTGCAGCAGTCGGCGACGGGACACGTGCGGAACTACGTCCATGACTGCACGATATGTAACCGATTCACTCCTATGCGCGAGATTCACACCACGGCTGTGGTCAGACTCGAACAGCCATGGTGTGAATGTCGCCCATAGGGCTGCAAACAAGCTATGCCCGGCGCCTCCCCGACACCGGGCATAGCTGTGTACTGCCTTACGGCAGAACGGTTCTCATCAGCATCACGTTGTACGCCGACCACAGCGACACGTTGTAGTACAACTCCTTACCCGTCGACCACGGATGCAGGAACGGCGCATAGATACCACCGGGGAACTGCATCGACGGCACCAGCAGCCGCTCCGGGCTCCACGGCCCCTGCGGCGCGGGTGCGGTCCGCATGACCATGTCGTTCGCGCCGTTGCCGTAGAGCACCAGGTACTGCTTGAGATAGGTGTTGAACTGCGCCGACATCTCGCTTACCGGCCCCGGGATCACCGGCGTCGCTGCCGCTGGATCCCCCGGCACCCAGGAGTTCGAATCACCGTTCCAGTACTCGTACCTGCGAGGGTCGGGGATGCCCGCCGGCAGCACCCGCGAGATGTATGCGGAGCCCCCACGCCCCGAGGGGGTGCCGAAGGAGTAGATGTAGGGATCTCCAGGCCCGGGTTTGAGGAACGCTCCCTGCTGGAAGTTCTCGTTGCCCGGCACGTAGCGCGCCCGCTGCACGTTGTTGGGCGCGGCCGGGCGCACGGAGTCCGGATACACGCCCCAGCGCTCACCGTTGTCGGGCGAGACCGCGATCGCCGAGAAGTTCGTCGTCCACCGGCCGTCGCTGTCCCAGTTCTTGATCGACATGAAGTTGATGTACTGCTTGCCGCCCACCGAGATGCCCGCCGTCGGGATGATGCCCTTCTCTGTCGGCGCCCACCTGATGCTGTTGATGATCTGCTTCGAAAGGCCCTGCGCCCACAGCGGTGAACTCGACGCCGCCACGGTGTTGGTCAGCGTGCCGTCGCGGCTGCGCATCAACACGTTGTAGCGCCACTGTTGGCCGCGCACACTGCAGTAGCCGTAGGTGTCGCCGAACGCCATCAACACTTCGCCATTGCCGTTGTCCCACATGATGCCGAGGTCGGTCCCGGTGATGGCGAACCGCTTGACCGTGTCGTTCGGGCTTTCCGGCCCGGTCACCCAGCCGACGAGGGAGGTGCCCGGCGGCGACGGCGCCGGTGGCGCCGGCGGATTGACGGGGTTCGCATCGGGAACCGGTCGCGCCGGGTCGGGGACGACCGCGGCCTGCTGCTCGATCTGCCCGGAGCGCGGGATCTGGCCCAGGTGGGGCAGCGGGGCGCCGTCATTCGTGCCGGTCGGCCGTTGACCCCGCGGTCGACCGTCGCCGGGCAGGTCCGGCGTCTCGCCGGTGTTCGCCGTCGTCGGAGGTTGAATGGCCGCGGCGGGACCCGTGCACGGTGCGGCGAACGCGGATGGCAGGACACCCATCGCGACGGTCAGTGCGGTGGCCGAGGCAACCGAAGCCGTTGCGATGAGAAGTCGCGGCGACATGTCACACCTTTCAGGGGCACGACGTCGCAAAAGACGTCTTTGGGGGCTGATGTGACCATAGTGATCAGTGGGGTTTTTGTGACTACTGGTACCCGGATGGATATGCTTCCGTGACCGTGTCGCAACCACTTGCGGCGATGCGTGCAGCCAGCCGCTGCAGAAGCGTTGGCACGCAAGGAAAATCGACAGAGCGCGCACGCCGACCCCCGGAACTGGACGAAAGATATTCCAGCACAAGCGAATACGCTTTATCGGCAGACCGTGCTACGGTTGACCTGGGTGTTTTTCGACATCCAATCACAATGAGAGAAGTAGAAAAGTATGACGCAGGGAACTGTGAAATGGTTCAACAGCGATAAGGGCTTCGGCTTCATCGCTCCCGACGGTGGAGCGGACGACGTTTTTGTTCACTTCAGCGAGATCCAGGGCAGCGGCTTCAAGTCGCTCGAGGAGAACCAGCGGGTCGAATTCAACATCGAGCAGGGGGCCAAGGGCCCGCAGGCAACCGGTGTGACAGCGGTTTAACCAGATCTTCGTCGCGTGGGCTGGTGGGTATTTCCCGCCAGCCCACAGCGCGTTTTTAGGACCGAAGATCGACGCGCATCACTGCGCTTGGCATTGATCGGGTAAATTGGGTGTAGGCCGTTTCGCCCAGCATTCTTCCAACATTGCTCCCGCGATCAGCTTGCGGACGGATTTCTGTTCGCCCAATTCGTATGTACGGGCTGTACCCGTACGTTTTAAGGACGTGTCCTATGGAATCGTCGGACCTGTTTTCACACCCCTACGAGCCGCAGGTTGCTGCGAAGCGCGCGCCCTCCACGGAGCGCACGGAGAACCCCACCTTCTCGGACCAGGATCAAAAGAAGTCGCCTTCTTCTAAGCCTTCCTCGTGAACGGTCTGTCGGGGACGCGGCGGGTGGCCCGCCCCGTACGACTTCTACTCGCACGACAGCTGGGCGCCGACATCGACGGAGCGTGGTGGCCCCACTCCGCGTCGGTCGCCTCGGAGCTGCCCGAGCTCATCGGTGTGCTGCACGCCCCGCTCGGCGAGATCGTCGACATCGGGATCAACTGGTCGCCCACCGAGGGGCCGGTCGACCTCGAGTCGATCGTCACCGGCGCTCGCGTCATTGACCGGCCTGGCCCGCGCCGTCCCCGGCTGATGATGGTGGAGGGCCGCACCGCCTGCGCGAAGTTGCTCGTGGTGCCCTACATGACGTCCCAGAACCTCGGCGCGACGGTGATGCGCTGCGCGGCGGGCCTGTCCGCATCTCTCGAGGAGCGCGACAGCAAACTCTGGGACCTCGCCCACAGCCTCATGGGCATCGCCAAGGCCGAGAGCGCCGTCTGGTCGGGGCGCCTCGGCGCCGAGGACGCAGTCCTCTAGCGCGCCGTCCTCGAACATCGGTGCCTGCCTGATGATTTCGGCGTGATTCCCGCCGGTCGAGTTAGACGCGATCGGCCCCTTCGTCGGTGACCGAAGAGCTGTCGTTTACGCTAGAACCGTTGCTGGAGTGTGCGGATCGAAGAAGTCGCTGCGGCGGTGCATATTCCGTCGTAGATTGGGGAAATCACGACCAGGTCCGCTAGCTGAGTGAAGGACTTTGGTGACCCATGGCCAGTAGAACGACCGGCGGCGGTCTTCCCGATGTCGTCGTTACCGCGCTGGCGTCGACCAACGCGCTGGCCACCGACCCCGAAGACACCTGGCAGCAACTGCTGGAGGGGCAGAGCGGCATTCGCCGACTGGACAAGCCGTTCGTCAAGGAATACAACCTGCCCATCCGCATCGGTGGTCCACTCCGCGAGGATTTCGACCAGCACCTCAACCGGGTCGAGCTGCGCCGGCTGTCGTACATGCAGAAGATGTCGCGTGTGCTGGGCCGCCGGCTGTGGGAGGCCGCCGGATCCCCCGAGGTCGACACCCGTCGCCTGCTCGTCTCGATCGGGCTCGCGCTGGCCAGCACCCAGGCGATGATCTCGCTGTACGACGACTTCAAGCAACGCGGCGTGCGCGCTGCCAACCCGCTCGCGGTGCAGATGCACATGCCGAACGCGCCCGCCGCCTCGGTGGGGCTCGACTTCCAGGCCAAGGCGGGCATCACGTCACCGGTGCTGGCCGACGCGTCGGGCGCCGCCGCCATCGCGGAGGCCTGGCAGGGCATCATCCTCGGCGAAGCCGACATCGCCATCTGCGGCGGCGTCGAGAACTACATCGAGGCGGTGCCGGTTGCGTCGTTCACCAACCTCGGCTGGCTGGCGTCCAACAACGACGACCCGGCCGCCGCGTGCCGTCCCTTCGACACCGACCGCGACGGCATGGTCCTCGGCGAGGCCGGCGCGCTGATGCTCATCGAGACCGAGGAGCACGCCAAGGCCCGCGGCGCGCCGATCCTGGCGCGGCTGATGGGCGCGGCCATCACGTCCGACGCCTTCGACGTCGTCGACCCGGACCCGACGGGAGAGCGGGCGGGCGACGCGATCACCCGGGCGATCGAGCTGGCCGGGGTGACGCCGACGGACATCGACCACATCAACGCGCACGCCACCGGCACCAAGCACGGCGACCTCGCCGAGGCCCGCGCGATCCGCCGCGCCCTCGGCGACCACTCGGCGGCGGTGTATGCGCCGAAGGCGGCACTGGGCCATTCGTTGGGTGCCGCAGGTGCGGTCGAGGCGGTGCTGACGGTGCAGGCGCTGCGCGACGGGGTCATCCCGCCGACGCTGAACCTGAAGGCACTGGATCCCGAGATCGATCTCGACGTGGTGGCCGACCGGCCGCGTCACGGCGACTACCGGTACGCCGTCGCGGATTCCTTTGGCCTGGGCGGCAATAACGTCGCGCTGGTGTTCGGCGCGCCCTGACGTTCAGCCCTTGGTCAGCGTGAACTGACCCAGTTCGCTGATGCCGCGCTGGAAGAAGTCCGCGCAACCCACCAGGTACTTCATGTAGCGCTGGTAGACCTCTTCGGACGTGGCGGCGACGGCCTCGTCGTGCGCGGCCTCGAGGTTCTTGGCCCAGGTCTCGAGGGTGCGGACGTAGTGCGGGTTCAGCGTTTCGAAGTGCTGCATCGCGAAGCCGGCCTCGCCCGAGAGTCCGATGATGTCCTCGTCGCAGGGGATCGAGCCGCCGGGGAAGATCTCCTTGGCGATGAACCGCATGAACTTCAGGTCGGACATGACGATCGGGATGCCGAGGTCGGGCCAGCGCTTGAGCGGATGACCCATGATCGTCTGCAGCACCAGCCGGCCGCCGTCGGGCAGGATCCGGTAGCACGTCTCGAAGAACGCGCCGTAACGCTCCTTGGGGAAGGCCTCGAACGCCTCGATGCTCACGATGCGGTCGACGGGCTCGTCGAACTGCTCCCACCCGTGCAGCTCGACGCGCATGCTGCGGTCGGTGTCGAGCGTCGTGAAGAGCTCCCTGCAGTAACGGGTTTGGTTGTTGCTCAGCGTGAGACCGATGACGTTGACGTCAAATTTCTCCACGGCGCGCTTCATCACCGAACCCCACCCGCAGCCGACGTCGAGCAGCGTCATGCCGGGCTGGAGGTCGAGCTTGCCGAGCGCGAGGTCGATCTTGGCGAGCTGTGCCTCGGCCAGCGTCATGTCCTCGCGTTCGAAGTATGCGCAGCTGTAGGTGCGTGATGGATCCTGGAACAGCCCGAAGAACTCGTCCGACAGGTCGTAGTGCGCCTGGACGTCCTCGAAAGGAGGCTGCATGTCGTTCGGGCGGGACTTCATGTCGGTCATCAACGCTTAACCCTACTAAATGAATTATTGCTTCTCGCAAGTGAATTGGCATACGTCGGTGTATCCGTTGCGGAACAGGTCGGCGCACCCGGTGAGGTACTTGTGAAAGCGCTCGTAGACCTCGACGGACGTGATCTCGATGGCCCGTTCCTTGTTCGCCTCGAGGTTTGCCGCCCACGTGTCGAGGGTGCGGGCGTAGTGCGGTTGCAGATGCTGCTCGCGCGTGACGGTGAAGCCGGCCTTCGTGGCTTGCTCGACGACCTGCGCCGCGAGCGGCAGCCGACCGCCGGGGTAGATCTCGTCGAGGATGAACTTGATGAAGCGCACGGTCGACATCAGCAGCGGCAGCTTCTTGGCTTTCACCTCTTCATCGCTGGGGATGAGGATGGTGTGTAGCAGCATCACGCCGTCGTCGGGCATGAGGTTGTACGTCTTCTTGAAGTAGTCGGGGTATTTGCCGAAGCCGAAGTGCTCGAACGCGCCGATCGATACGACGCGGTCGACGGGCTCGTCGAACTCCTCCCACGGCTGCAGTCGAACCTCCATCTTGCGGCTGCTGGTGGAGTTGGCGAACCAGTGCTCCTCGATGTGCCGCTTCTGGTTCTGCGAGAGCGTGAGGCCGATGACGTTGACGTCGTACTTCTCGACGGCCCGCATGATCGTCGAACCCCAGCCGCAACCGATGTCCAGCAGCGTCATCCCCGGCTGAAGCCCCAGCTTGCCCAGCGACAGGTCGACCTTCGCCATCTGCGCTTCCTCGAGCGACATGTCGTCACGCTCGAAGTACGCGCAGCTGTACGTCTGGGTCGGGTCCTGCCACAGCTTGAAGAAGTCGTTGGAGATGTCGTAGTGAAACTGGACCTCGTCCTTGTCGGAGCCGTGGATCTTCCCCGCGGACTCAGACAGCCATTTCGATTGCGCAGTGGGTGCGGTCTTGGTACGTGAATCAGCCACCGTGGCTCCTGTCGCGCATTGTTCGGATACCGACATGCCGCCGGACAAGAGGGTGTTCCCCGTCGCGGCGAACGTTATGCCTATGAATTTGTGACGTGCGACCGGCGGTGCGCGGATGCGTGGCTGCGCAGGTCAGCAGGCATGTCGCTGGCCGGCTGCCCCCGGAAACGCCGTTCGCAAAGTGCCGCTACCCTTTGTACACTCGCCAGTGAGCAAATCGGTTGTGCTGCTTTGCTTTCGGTGGTCGCATCGGTGCGCCACATATTACCGCTGCGGGGAGCGGTTAAGGATCAGGTTGTCGCGGGAACTCGGTTGAACGCAGCGGATCGACCTGCACACATCTAGCGAAGGACGAAAGGATTCATATGGGTTCCCCGAACGGCGGGACTCGCGTGGGTACGCAATTCGGGCCGTATGAGCTCCAGTCGCTGATCGGTGTCGGCGGAATGGGCGAGGTGTACCGCGCCTACGACACCGTCAGGGAGCGCGTGGTGGCGATCAAGCTGCTTCGCACCGAGGTGGCCGCCGATCAGAGCTTTCAGCAGCGCTTCCGGCGCGAGTCCCGCGTCGCCGCGCGGCTGCAGGAGCCGCACGTCATCCCGGTGCACGACTTCGGCGACATCGACGGCGTCCTCTATATCGACATGCGGCTGGTCGAGGGTGCGAGCCTGAAGGATGAGCTGCTCGCCAAGGGGCCGTTGCCGCCTGCGCGTGCGGTGTCGATCATCAGTCAGGTCGCGGCCGCGCTGGACGCGGCGCATGCCAACGGCCTCGTACACCGCGACATCAAGCCGGAGAACGTGCTGCTGACGCCCGAGGACTTCGCCTATCTTGTCGACTTCGGTATCGCGCACGGCGGCGGCGAGGCGAGCGTCACGAGCACCGGACTGGTCATCGGCTCGTGCGCCTACATGGCGGCCGAGCGGTTCAGCGGCGCGCGCGGCGGACCGGCCGCCGACGTGTATTCGCTGACCTGCCTGCTGTACGAGTGCCTTGCCGGCCGTGCGCCGTTCGAGGCAGGCGACGTGCGGCAGATGATGGGCGCGCACATGTTCTCGCCGCCGCCGCGGCCCAGCATCATGCGGCGCGGCATCAATCGCGGGTTCGACGACGTGATCGCGAAGGGCATGGCCAAGCAGCCCAGCGAGAGGTATTCGACGGCCGGTGAGTTGGCGAAGGCCGCGTCGGCGGCGCTGTCGGAGTCGACGCCTCCGCCGGCTGTGCCCGTCCCTCCGGTTCCGCCGAGTCACACCAGGCAGTTCACCGCGGTCGACCCGAATCCGGTACGGACCGGTTATCTGCCGCCGCCGCCTTCTAAGAAGTCGCGGTTCGGCCCGACGCAGGTGGCGCTGGTCGCGGCGACGATCGTGATGTTCACAGCGGCCGTGGTTCTCGCGGCGGTGCTGGTGTTCGGCGACCGCAGCGGCGGGTCGACGCCGCAGACGAGGTTGGCGGTGCCTACTTCAACGCCGGCGCCGGAGACGACGACGGTCACGGAGTCGCCGTCGACAACGACGAGCACGACACCTACCACGACGACGTCGGCTCGGTCGGAGCCCATCGCGGGGGTGTCCGGCACCGATGCGCAGGGGTTCGTCGGCCATACCGCGCGCTGCGACCCGGGCAGCACGCCCGCTGCGGCGATCCGGACAGCGAACTCGATTGCCGTGGTGTGCGAGTCGGCGCCGGGCACCTATTACTACCGGGGTGAGCGGCTGCGCGACGGCGCCAATTTGCAGCTGTCGAATGCGACGCCGTCCGGTCGCGGGTTCACGGCGGTGAACCCCGCCGACGGGGCCCGCTACGAGGTGCAGCCCGACATGCTGACCATCCTGTCGCGGACTGGAGTGGACTCGGCGGAACCCGCGCTCGAGTACGGCTCGGACGAGCGATAAGACATCTCCTTTTGGCGTCCTATGACCGAGATTGAACTGATGGTTGTGGCGTGCGCTCAACAACCCTCAGTTCAATCTCGACGAGAGCGGGCTCAGCGGGAGCGGAGCAGGCGATAGTCGGTGCGGACGGGCCGCCCCGCGGCCAGGCCACCGCGGGACGGCTCGACCGCGTCGACTAATCGACGCGCGTCGGCTACATGCCGGCCAGGCCGACCGCGACCAGTCCGAGTCCTGAAACGAGGAGGACCGCTCCGGTGGCCGTGACGGCGAGGGCGCGGAGGCGATCGATCATGGGGCTTGCTCCTTGGGTGCGTCGGTGGGACGACCCAAGGTTCGGGCACTGATCTTGAGGAATTCTTGCCACATTCTTGAAGTGCGGTGGATAGGCTCGTCGAGGTCAGGGTCAGATCGCGGATCGGGGGACCCACCATGGACAACCGCAAGTACGAGCGCGAGAGCGCCGAGGCCCTTCGCCAGGAGCAACAGGAAAGCGTCCGCCGACTACGCGAGTTCCCGACCTTCGCGAAGTTCTCCGACTCCGACCTGAAAAAGCTGGTCGAAGCGGCACACCGCACGTCGACCTCGGGGCCGTGGCCGCTGATTCGTGAGCAGACCCCGTCGGACGCCTGCTACATCCTGCTCAGCGGGGAGGCGGGCGTCTACGTCGGCAATGAGCGCATCGCCGTCGTCGGGGCCGGCGAGATCATCGGCGAAAACGCGCTGCGCCGCGGCAAGCTGCGCAACGCCACCGTGACGACGACCGGTCGGGCCGAAGTCCTGCACATCGAGCGCGAGGACCTCGAGCGGTTGATCGCCGAGATCCGCGCCCTGCGCGAAACCCTGGACGAGACCGTGTCGCGTCACGTCCCGGCATCGGCCACCGCCGAGTAGGCCCGGCCCGGTAGCGAGTTTCCGCACGTCACCGTACCGTGCAGCACTATGCCCCAAGGCGTGTTGCAGGTCGGCCGGCTGATGCCGTCGCTGACGCAGAAACTTCGTGACGACTACGCCGCATACCTGCTGCCCACTGACCCCGCCGAGCGCGCGGAGTTCCTGACGTCGCACGGCAGCGAGATCCGCGTGGCGGTGACGTCGGGCGGCGTCGGCGTGAACGCGGACCTGATGGCGGCGCTGCCGAACCTCGGCGCGGTGGTGAACTTCGGCGTCGGCTACGACACGACCGACGTCGGCGCGGCCGCCGCCCGCGGCATCGGCGTGAGCAACACCCCCGACGTGCTGACCGACTGCGTGGCCGACACCGCGGTGGGCCTGATGATCGACACGCTGCGGCAGTTCCCGGCGTCAGACCGTTACGTGCGCGCGGGCCGGTGGCCGGTCGACGGCATTTACCCGTTGACCCGTCAGGTGAGCAACACCCGCGTCGGGATCATCGGGATGGGTCGCATCGGCGGCGCAATTGCCAAGCGGCTCAGTGCTTTCGACTGCACGATCTCGTATCACAACCGGCATCAGGTCGACGGGTCGCCGTATACGTACGTGGGCTCGCCGGTCGAGCTGGCAGCCGCGGCCGACGTGCTGATCATCGCGGCGACGGGCGGTGCGAGCACCGAGAAGCTGGTGAACCGCGAGGTGCTCGACGCGCTCGGAGCCGACGGCTATCTCGTCAACATCGCCCGCGGCAGCGTCGTCGACGAAGACGCCTTGGTGTCGGCGTTGGTCGACGGTCGGCTGGCTGGCGCGGGCCTGGACGTGTTCGCGCACGAACCGAACGTCCCGGAGCCGCTGCTGTCGATGGACAACGTCGTACTGCAGCCCCACGTCGGCAGCGGCACCGTCCAGACCCGCGCAGCGATGGAGGAACTCACGCTGCGCAACCTGGACAGCTTCCTGGAATCCGGGCAGCTCGTCACGCCGGTTCCGCTGCCGGCGTCGTAGCCGACGCGCCGTCCGCCAGCCCCACAGCAACGCGCGGGCCGCTGCGTGCGAGAGTTTTGACATGGCTCCGACGGGCGATATGTGGGGCGTGCGGCCATGCCGCTAGCCGAGGGCGACGTCTTCGCCGGGTACACGATCGTGCGCAAGCTGGGCGCCGGCGGGATGGGCGAGGTCTACCTCGTGCAGCACCCCCGGTTGCCGCGGTACGACGCGCTGAAGATCCTGCCGCGCGAACTGACGATCGACCACGAGTACCGCGAGCGCTTCAACCGCGAGGCCGACGTGGTCGCACGGCTGTGGCACCCGCACATCGTCGGGGTGCACGATCGCGGCGAGTTCGACGGCCAGCTGTGGATCACGATGGACTTCGTCGAGGGCACCGACGCTGCGCGGATGCTCGCCGACTATGGCGGTGGTCTGCCGCCCGAGGACGTCGTGCGGATCGTGTCGGGCGTGGCCGACGCGCTGGACTATGCGCATCAACAAGGCCTGCTACACCGCGACGTCAAACCATCGAATATCCTTCTGGCCCAGACTGGTTCGAAGTTCAGCCGCGTGATGCTCGCGGACTTCGGGATCGCGCGCTGGGTGCGGGACTCGTCCGGTCTGACGGCTACCGACATGACCGTCGGCACGGTGGCCTACGCCGCGCCCGAACAGCTGATGGGGCAGTCGCTCGACGGCCGGGCCGACCAGTACGCACTTGCCGCGACGGCCTTCCACCTCCTCGCCGGGCAGCAGTTGTTCCAACACGACAATCCGGCGGTGGTGATCAGTAACCACCTGACGGCGAGCCCGCCGTCGATCGGCGAGCGCATTCCCGAGCTGTCGGGGCTGGGGTTCGCGTTCGAGCGCGCATTGGCCAAGTCGCCCGCCGACCGCTTCGACACGTGCACCGAGTTCGCCGAGGCGATGGCCGCCGGTCTATCCGGGGTCGCGCAGGAACTGGGCGCCACCGATCGGACGGTCGCGGCGCAGGCGTCGGGACGGCAGCCGACGAAGCACGCCTCGCCGGCCGGCGGGCACCGGCTGCGCAACGCACTGCTGATCGGGGGCGCCGCGGCGGTGCTCGTCGGTGTGGCGATCGCGGCGGGCGTGATCTTCGCGGACCGGGAGAAACCGGCTGCCCAGCGTCCCACCGTTGCGCAGCCTGCCCCGGCGCCGCCGCCCGCCACCGCGCCGGCCATTCCGGTGGTGCGGATCGGCGCGGACTGCGACCCCCTCGGTGCCGCGGGCGTCGCGACGACGGGGCAGCAGGCGTACTGCTCGAGCCTGCCGAGCACCGGCGATCACCTGTGGTCGATCTATTCCGGACCCGTGCCGGACCCGACGGTCATGCCCGGACCCAACGACGAGGTGTACCCGCCGGGCATCGAGGAGCAGGTGCGGGTCTGTGTCAGTGAGACGGGGAAGAGTCGAATCGAATGCCGCAACGACATTCGCGACGGAAACCTGACCGGTCCCGCTTAGTAGTAATCAGGTTGTGTCGCTACTGTTTTCAGTAGTTGTTGCAGGAGCCCGCGACCAACAGCATCGTATCGAGATACTGCTGGGCGGCCGGCATGGCCGACAGCTGCTGGGCGGTCTGCTGACGCTGAGGAATCGGGGACGCGAGGAAGTCCTGCACCACGCCGGTGGCGATGGGGGAGCTGGTCAGTTCGGCCGCAGCCGCGGGGTTCTGCGCGTTGAGCGCTCCGAGCACCTGCGGGTACGTGCAGGTGGTGTTGATGATTGCGCTGAGATCTTGCGCAGACGCCATCCCGGCCCCGGCGGTCAATGACAACGCCAGACCGCCAGCGGCGACGAGAACTTTCGCATATGTCCGCATGAGGCGAAGCTAGCACGCATCGACAATCCTGACCACGCAAAGTTTCGCGATCGGGGTCCTATTCCACTTGTGGCAGAACATCTCTGAGCAACTTCTAAGAAATCACTGTCGCTCATAAGAATTCAGATCAACATTTGTCGCAATGCGCGCTCGGTGATCGCCTCGGCGTCCTCGCGGATGCCGACGTTGGTGAGGTGGCGGCCGATCGTCAGGGTCGAAACGCCGTGCAGCAGTGACCATATCGTTCCGGCAAGGTCCTTCGGGTTGCTGACGGGCATACGTGGGTGGCGTCGTTGACTCGGCCCGTTCGCTGACGCCCGCTCAGCCGCCCTTAGAGGCCGGCAGTCGCACCAACACCACCGAGACGCCGAGGTACCAGATCATGGTGGCCAGTGACGGGATCCAGACCGTGGCCCAGCTCGCCGCCGCTGGGAGATCGGTGGCGACGAGGACGCCGAGCGTGCCGATGAGATTCAGCGCTGCGGCGACGACCGCCAGCCACGCCGTCCAGCGCGGCAGCGCACCCCTTTGAAAGACACACATCGCATAGGCGATGGCCGCCGAACCGATGGAGAAGCCGGCCAACTCGACCAGGGCCAAGCCGAAGTCGAACCCGACGACCCGCACCGCATGCGGTGACAGCCGATCCGCGGCTCGGGCGACGACGATCTGGATCGCCATCGCGACCAACATCATCGAGGCGAACACTGCCCAGCCGACGAAGAACAGGTCCCCCAGGCTCCGGCTGGCCTCGGCCCGGTGCAGCACTCGACGCACGGCGAGAGCGAACCAGACCAGCATCGAGACGGCGAGCGCGATCAACCAGCCCTGGGTCACCAATGTGGCGTGGTGGTCGACGAAGAACGCGTGGATCTCCTCGTCTCCCGCCGACGGTGGCAGCTGCTTGCCGACGACTGCGGCAGCGACTCCCGTCACTGCGATACTTCCCAGGCCGGCGACCCCGCCCCATCGAATCCAGTGTTCAGCCATGCCTCCCCCTGCCTTCTCAAGGTTCAATTAAGCGTCTACAGGGTACGAGGCGAAATTGTGACAGTTTCTGTCACCTGCGGCGGCGAGATGTATCGGGTCATCCAGTGGTCCGCCGGCGGCGCATATCGTCCCCCGGCCCCGAGGAGGCCCTATGGTTGGCGGGCCATGACAGCAACGGCCCGGGTCGCGTCGCTGGCGATGTGCGTCGCGCTCGGCCTCGCCGGGTGTGCGTCGTCGCCCGAGCCGTCGACGGCGGGGCCGTCGACCACTTCCACGACAACGGGCGCCCCGAATCCGGCGCTGAAGACCATCGACCCCGCATCCCTGCGGAAGGTGGTCGAGCAGGCCGCAAAGGACCTCCTCGTCCCCGGCGCCATGGTCGTCCTGCGGACGCCGCAGGGAACCTTCGACGTCGGTGTCGGCACGACGGAACTCGGTGCGACGACACCGCCGACCGCGGACACGCACTTTCGGATCGCGTCGAACACCAAGACGTTCACGGCCGCACTGATCGTGCTGCTCGCGCAGGACGGCAAGCTGAAGTTCACCGACCCCGTGTCCAATTACGTGCCGGATGTGCCCGACGGCGCGAACATCACCATCGCCGACCTGTTGACGATGCGCAGCGGCCTCTACAACTACACGGGCGCGCCCGAGCTCGCGAAGATCCTCGATACCGATCCCGCGAAGGCATGGACACCGCAGGAGGCGCTGGCCATCGCGTTCGCGCACCCGCGGGAGTTCGCCCCAGGCGCCGAATACGACTACAACAACACCAATTACGCGCTGCTGGGTCTGGTCGCCGAGAAGGTCGGCGGCCGGCCGTTGGCCGACCAGTTCCAGGAACGTTTCTTCGGACCCTTCGGGCTAAGTCAAACCTCGCTGCCGGCGAGCGGTGACACTCAGATCCCGTCGCCCTCCTCACACGGCTACATGTACGGCGACTCCAGGTATGCCCTCGCCGACGTGGAGTACCCGGACCAGATGCAGGACGAAATGCACGCGGGCACACTCAAGCCCGTCGACTACACCGACCAGAACCCGTCGTATGCCACTGCGGCAGGCGGGGCGATCTCGACGGCCAACGACCTGGCGACGTGGATCAAGACGCTGGTGTCGGGCAAGGTGTTCGACGCCGACTACCAGAAGCAGTGGTTGGACAGCCTGCAAGTCGAGGATCCCAGCGCACCCGGGGGACAGGAGTACGGCTACGGAATCTCGTATCAGCGGTACAGCCCGACCGCCCAGATGTACTACCACGGCGGCGAGCTGCCGGGGTTCAACTCGTTCATCGGCCACGATCCGGATGCCGATGTGACGCTGGTGATTTGGACGAACCTGACATTGTCACCGGATGGCAGGACGACCGCCAACGCGATGCTTCCGATCGTTCTCAAAGAGGTCTATAAGGACCTACCCTTCTAGCTCATGGCATGGACACGCACGGTGGGGCGGCTGCTCCTCAGTGGCGATCCTGCTCGCATCGAACGGATTTGGGAACAGTCAGGCGGCAGCAGACCCATACGTCCTCTGCGGCCACTACAGCGCGATTGCAGTCGCCGGTGAAGTCCTCGGCGCGGGTCAACCCCTTCCAGTTGCTGGCCGACGGGGTGCCGGGGTCACGGGAAAGTAATTCAGGACGCGGCAGTGGGTCTGCTTCGCTGCGGCCGCACACCGGCGGGCTGCAGCGCCTCCAACGCCTGCGTTAGCCGCGGATACACGATCGCCGGGCCCAACCAGCGAGAGATGAAGCGGCGCAAGGCGAAACCGTCGCGGGCGGGCTCGCCGGGGTCGACGAGCAACGAGTGAAACGTCCGCAGTCCCAGCTCGGCTAACTCGTCGAGAGCAGCGTCGTCGAAACCGTGTCTCTCCCAGTCGACGTCGCAGCGGTGCAGCATCGAACGGCTGAACGCCCGCGCTGTGTCGGAGGTCAACGAGACCGTCGAGCCGCGCTTGGATCCGCTGCGTAGCAGGTTGGCAAACTGCGGGTCGTCGGACAGTGTTTCGACGGCGAACGCGATGCCCTCGACAAGCGCCTCAGCGGGTTCGGTCAGCCCGCTGGTGCGCTCGGCGAGCCGGTCGAGGAAGCCGTCCGCGGTGCGCATCCCACTGGCGAGCAACAGCTCCTCGCTGCTGTGGAAGTAGCGGTAGACGGTCTGGCGCGTCACGCCCAGGGTGCGGGCGACGTCGGCGATGCGGACGCTCGACCCGCGCTCGGCGATGATGGCGTCGGCCGCGTCGAGAATCCGGTCGATGGCCTCTTCGTCGCTGGCCGGCGCGTTGCCCGACCAGCCGCGGCTACGCATTGGAGAACTCGATGGGCAGTGTTCGCGGTCCGCCCAGCCCGATCATGGGCTTCCACGGCGCGGGCCCGGTGCGCTTCGGATGCACGATGCGGCGGGTCAGGATGCGTAGGGCTTCGGCGAGTTCGAGGCGGGCCAGGTTCGCGCCGAGGCAGTAGTGGATGCCGCCGCCGAAGCTCAGCACGGCGGGTGCTTCGGTGCGGGTGATGTCGAAACGGTCGGTGTCGTCGTAGATGGCCGTATCCCGGTTGGCGGCAAAGGTATTCACCAGCACCGGTGTGCCGGCGGGGAAGAGGTAGCCCGCGAACTCGGTGTCCTCGGTGACCGAGCGCAGCGTGCCGACGGCGATCGGGGAGTGGCGCATGGTCTCCTCGACGGCGGTGGCCGCCAGCTCGGGATGCTCGGCCAGCAGCGCCCATTGGTCGGGGTTGTCGAGCAGGATGTCGATCGACGCGGCGACCTGGTTGCGGGTGGTGTCGGTGCCTGCGAGGAGCAGGCCGCCCGCGAGCATGCGCAGTTCGGCGGCGTTGAGATGGTCGCCCTCGTCCTCGGCGCGGATCAGGTCGGACAGCAGATCGTCGGTGGGGGTGTGGCGCCGGCGCGCGACCATCTCGTCGACGTAGTCATCGAGCTCGCCCCAGGCCTTCATGACGAGCGCCTCGTCGATGCCCGCCTCGAGGTCGAGGCTGAATGCGGTGAAGATGTCGTCGGCCCACAGTGAGAATTGTTCCCAGTCCTCGCGCGGGGCGCCGAGCAGTGCGCAGATGATCGGTACGGGGTAGGGCCGGGCGATGTCGGTGACGACGTCGCAGCGCCCGTCGACGGCCGCGCGGTCGACGAGTTCGTTGAGGACGTCGACGATGGTGTCGTGCAGCCGCGCGCTGGCCCGCGGCGTGAACGCCTTGGACACCAGGCTGCGCAGCCGGCGGTGGGGTTCGCCCTCGACGCCGAGGAGGCTGTTGACGATCTTGTCCCACAGCGGTCCCGAGGTGATGCCGTGCATCATCAGGTTCAGTCCGGGCGGGATGGTGAAGCGCGGGTCGCGCAGGATGGCGCGGACCAGTTCGTGGGAGATGATCTCGGGCCCGAACGGGCCGATCGCGATCGGGGCCTGCGCCTGTGCCTCTTGAATCCGGGGAAACACGTCTGCCGGGCTCTCGTCGACGGCGTACGTCAGCGTCGGGAGCCCGGCATCGAAAACACTGGGAGCTAGCACGTCGACGGTCATGGGCCACCTGTTTCGGGCTGGTGCGACAGATTATTAAAAATGTATGACCGCGCCAAGGGGAAGTCAACGAACGGCGAGGAAGACGTATCGAGGCCGTCATACAAATAGAGGAAAGCGTCTTACTGGAGTTTGCCGGGCGCGCAGCAACCAGCCACGGCGGAGCAGGAGTGTGGCGGCCGGACGCTAGCCCGCGGGCCGAACGTGCTGGTGGCAGCGTGCCGAGCGGGTCAGCAGATCCAGGCCCGACGGGAGGTCGTCGACGAGCGGCAGTTCGCCGTCGGGATCGCAGATCGACAGCAGGCGTCGCACCGGGTGGCTGCCGATGATGATCCAGTCGACGTCGCTGCGGGCGCAGTGCACGCTGATGTAGTAGAGCGCGGTGAAGGCCTGCGTTCCGGCGAACTCGACGGCCCGCAGGTCGAGGATGAGTTGGCGCGAGATACCGGTGTGGTGTTCGACGAAGCGGCCGAGGTCGCGTCCGTTGGCGGCGTCGAGTTCGCCGATCACCGCGATGGCGAGCCGCGACGCCGACAGCCGTCGCACTGAGAACGTCGCTCGTCCGCACCGAAGGTGCTCATCTATCGACACAGCATCCGGTCGACCGATCTGTACGGTCTCAACCGTCGTCATCACACCACTCCCCCGAGGCGTCTTCAGATTGTCGCCGGGCAGCGTTCCCAGGCGAAACCCCCAGTACGCGGCGCCATGAGGCGCTGCCGGCGGGCTGGAAGCTCAACCACCGTTGACACTAGTACGGATGACGCGGCAGGTCTGCATTTCTCAGGGAACTGCCAGATATGGCTTCCTGCTTAGGTTTTGGTCAGCTGGACTAACAGCGTTGCTACGCCGTCGTCAATAACCGAAGGTCGCGCTACACCCGGACGGGAACCTTCGCGGCTGAGAGCCCTACTGCAGAGCTGACCTCGGCAGGTCAGCGCGAGGACGCGTCCCTGCCCATCCCCTGCTCATCGCTCCCGCGGTCCTCCCCGCGGATGTGCTCGCGGTCGCTGACCGAGCTTTCGCCGGTCTGCTGGCCGGGCACTTGCTCGGACGAATCGTCTGCCATGCTGCGTGCGTTCATGGGAAACGGACTACCCGCTGCGCGGCGTTCGTACTACACGGGGCGCAGAATCTGCACGCGTCTCTCGGCCAGCAGCGGACCGATCTTCGCGACGACAATCTGTTGGTAATGGTCCGAATTCTTATGCGCCGCAAGCGACTCCTCGTCGCGATAGCGTTCGATCAGCACGATGCCGGTCGGATCGTCATCGGCTTGGAGGATCTCGTAACCTTCACATCCCGGTTCGGCCAGGGATTTGCGCTGCAATTCGCCCAGTAGGCCGCGGATGGTGCCGATCGATTCTTCGGTGGGCCGCCAATGGGCCACCACTACAACCGATTTCACCGGTGTCATGGAATCTGCTTCAACGCCTCGACCAGAGCCTCGCCGACGAGCGTCCCAGATTGCGGGTTCTGACCGGTGATCAGACGACCATCGACAACGAGTTTCGGATGCCACGGTTCAGTGGCTTCGTAGAGGGCGCCTTCCTCTCGCAATGCGGCTTCGAGGTCGAACGGCACGTCTTGGTCGGCATAACCATCTTCCTCAGCAGTGGAGAAGCCGGTCAGCTTGCGGCCACGTACCAGCGGCGTGCCGTCGTCGAGGGTGACGCCCAGAAATGCCGATGGACCGTGGCACACTGCCGAAACGATCAGGCCGGCGTCCCAAGCGCGAATGACGGTGGACTGCACCTCGGGGTTACGGGTGATGTCGACCATCGGTCCGAGGCCGCCCGGAAAGAACACCGCGTCGTAGTCCACCACGTCCACCTCCGACAGCTTGCGGCTACGCGATAACCGCCGATAGGCCTTGTTGTCGAGGAAATCGGTCTGGCTCTCGTCGTCACCGTCGAATCCATCCTCCGGCGGTTTGCCGCCCTTCAGAGAGGCGAACTCGACGGCGATGCCTGCGCGATCGAGGGTCTCGAATGGATGGGCGATCTCGGGAAAGAAGAAGCCCGTCGGACGATTGTGCGGTCCGATGAATGCGGCGTTGGTTGCGACGAACAGCACATATGGGACACCCATGACCTTCTCCTTGACCTAAGACATCCGACCGTTGGACGCAGCACAGCACGTGCGAGCGGAACGCGGCTTAGCTCTAGCTGCGATCCGCGCGGAACGGGCAATCACCGGGCACGAATGGGCTATCGGAGTGCTGGGTGACGATGTCGTTCGTCCTGCGGCCGACGGTGCCCGGACAGTAAGCTCATCGGGTAACTGGGCAGGCCAGGGTGGCCGGTCGATACGGGCCGGCGTCGATCCGAGTCGGTACGGCCGGTCACAGTGGCCACTTATCGGATCGATCCGGAAGCGACAGACGTGACTGTGCCGAACGGTTCCGTCGGTGCGCCCGACAGCGAGCTTTCGGACTCGCCTGGCGCGTTGAGTCTTCATGTCCTCGGTCCGTTGCGGATTTGGCGTGACGGCGCCGAGGTGGATGCGGGTCCGCAGCAGCAGGGGCACGTGCTTGCTGTTCTGCTGGCGAGGGTGGGACACCCGACGAGCACCGCTGAGCTGATCGACGCGATCTGGGGTCGGGACCCGCCGACAAGTGCGGTCAATGTCCTCCACAAGTACATCGGTGCCCTCCGGCGGGTGCTTGAGCCCGCACTACCGGCGCGAGGGGCCGGCTCGTACCTGTCGCGGCGGGGCGACGGGTACCTGTTCACGGTGCATCCGAATGAGCTTGATCTGCTGCGCTTTCGGAATAATGTCGGCGACGCGCGGACCGCGATGGCGGATGATCGGCTCGATGCGGCGCTGGATCACTACGCGCGTGCGCTGGAGCTGTGGAACGGGCCGGCTGGCGACGGATTTGCGCACGGACCCACCGCTTCGGCGATCTTCGCCGGATTGAACGACGAATTCTTCGACGCCTGCGCGGCGGCTGTCGATCTTGCGGTCGCAACACGCCATCCCGAGCGAGTGCTCGCGTCCGTTCGACTTGCCGCGGCAATGGCCCCCTTGCATGAGCGGGTGCAGGCGGGGCTCATCACAGTTCTCGGCGCTGCCGGACGCCAGGTCGAAGCCTTGTCGGTGTACCAGGCGGTGCGCGGCCGTCTCGCCGAGGACCTCGGGCTCGACCCCGGTGAAGCCCTCGAGAAGGCGCACCAGGATGTGTTGCAGCACAACGTTGTTGAGAGCAGGCGATCGCATGATCCGGATCGCGCAGACGTAGCCATCCTGTACGCAAGTCCGTTGGTCGGCAGGGCCGAAGAAATCAAGATGCTCGAGCAGGTCGTCGATGGCGCACTCGCGGGCCGTGCCGGGTCGGTGATCGTCGAGGGTGAGCCGGGGGTCGGCAAGACCCGCGTTCTGCAGGAGATCGCCACCGATTCCGTTCGTCGCGACGTCCTCGTCGTGTGGGGCCGCTCCCTCGAACGCGAGGGGATGCCGTCGATGTGGCCCTGGGTTCAGGTGGTGCGCGCGCTCATCGATGTGCTGCCCGTCGCCGCCCGGGACGAATGGGTCAACAGCGAGATCGGTCGACTCGTCGAGCCACGCGACGGCGTCCTTTCTGGGCCCCTGTTTCCCGACAGCGGCACCCAGTTCCGCCTCTTCGAGGGAGTCGTCGCCTTCCTCGAGAACGTGTCTGCTGCACGGCCTTCGGTGATCGTGCTCGACGATCTGCAATGGGCCGACTCTGCGTCGCTGCAGCTGTTCGCGCACCTCGCGGGACGACTCCCAGCTGGCATAGCCATCATCGGGGCGATGCGCGATCGCGCTCCCACTCCCACCCAGGAACTGGCGCGCATGTTGGCCGCCACAGGTAGGGTGCCGGGCCATCGGCGGATCCGCCTGGCCTCTCTGAACGTGGCCGAGGTCGCGGAACTCGTCCGTTTCGAAACCGGCCAGGATCCGCCTGCGGACCTGGCTCGAGGCCTGCACGCGCGCACCGGCGGTAACCCGTTCTTCGTTCGTGAGTTGTCCCGTTACCTCGCCGACGATGACGCGCTCACCGCGGACAGCGCCGCTGCGGCGAAGGTGCCGGCCTCGCTTCGGGACGTCGTGAAGGACCGGTTGACGCACCTCGACGAGGTCTGCACGGGCCTTCTGCATGTCGCGGCACTCATCGGCAGGACCGTCACCCTCGATCTGCTCGCCGAAGCCGCTGGGCTCACCGTTCAGACCTGCCTCGACAAGCTCGACTCATTGGAGGCCTTCGGCTTCCTCGAGCAGACACCCCGAGATCCGTTCTCCTACTCCTTCACTCACGATCTGATCCGCGATTCGGTCGTCGGAATCATCCCCAACGGGCAGGCGCCGCACCTGCATTTGCGAATCGGCGATGCGCTCGAACGCGCCGGGGCCGACGACGACTCCGTCGCCGAACGTCTCGCATATCACCTGTGGTCCGCAGGGCCGCTGGCCGAATCGGCCCGGACCGCTCGGGCACTGATGAATGCCGGCAGCAGTGCGGCAACGAAGTCCGCGCTGGAAGCCGCCGAGGAGCACCTCCGGTCTGCGGTCCTGCTCTCCCGGAAGGCCGGCCTGGCGGAACTGGAGTTGTCGGCACTGTCCCAGCTGACCGCGGTGGTCGGCATGCGGTCGATGTACGGCATGGCCGCTTTGGAACTGTTCGAGCGAGCCGAGCACTTGGCTCGCGGTCTGGGCCGGAAACCGGAGGCGGCCGGCTTCTTGTTCTCCCGCTGGACCGCCCTTCAACAGGCCATCGAGTTGGACCGCAGTGGACCGGTCGCGCGGCGTCTGCTCGAGCAGGGCTACGAATCGTCGGACCCGCTGGTGCGAACCTATGGGTTGCAGGCCTGGGGAATTCATCAGTGGGACGTCGGCAATGTCGGTGAGGCCGTGCGATATCTGAGTCAGACGAAGCAGACGTTGGTCGATGGTCTGGCGAGTAGCGACGAAGATCCAGTTGCCGGCGATCTGCAGTCGCTCATGGTCGGGATGCTGGCCGAGGTCACCGCACTTCACGGTGAGGTCGACGCTGCGCGCGAGCTGCTTGGGGTCTTGGAAGGTCTGTCGGGCGAAAACCCTTATCGCACAACGGTTTGGGCAACGATGGCCTGCAGGGTCGCGGCGATCGTCGGAGATACCGCGTGGGCTCTGCGCGCAGCGCAGCTGGGCATTGCCGTAGACCCCGGATTCTCATTCGTCTTCCTGGGCACCTACCAGCGGCTGGCGCGTTGCTGGGCTATCACGCTGTCGAGCGACGATCCGGACACCTGGACGGCCGCCATCGAGGAGGCCCAGCAGTTGATTGCCGCGAACCTGCTCGACCCGCCGCGGTCATGCGTCGCGACGTGGTACGCGCTGCTCGGCGAAATGCTCCTGGCGAGCCGGTCAGTCGAGGCCGCTGACGAGGCACTGGATCGCGCGCAGTTCTACGTCGATGCCTTCGGTCAGCGCTACCCGCAGGGCCTGATACTGCTTCTGCGTGCGCGTGGTTCCCACGCACGCGGCGAAACCCTTGCCGCCGTTCAATCGGCTGCCGAAGCGGCTCGGGCATGGTCGGTGGACCACGAAGCCGGACTCTTCGTCCAACGCGTCGACCGGTTCCTCGCCGAACTTCGCTGACGCGCGACATCCAGCGGCGGGCGCAGCGATCCACTGCGAATCAACTGCTGGTCAACTGGGTCGGGATACGTTGATGCCGGGTCAGCACAGGCAGCGGCTCGGCGAACCACCCACCACGTCTGGGGACGACAATGCAGATGCGTGCGGCGCGAATCCACCGTTTCAACGAACCGCTCGAGATCGACGAAGTGCCCGTCCCCGAAGTGGGACGCAATCAGGTCCTGATCAAGGTCGCGGCCGCAGGCATGTGCCGCAGCGACTATCAACTCTTGGACGGCTATTTCCGCGACGGCCTGCCGGTGGAGTTGCCGTTCATCCCGGGGCATGAAGTGGCAGGCACCATCGCCGCAATCGGTTCCGAGGTGCCGAAATCGGCGGGGCTGTCGGAAGGCGATCTGGTCGTGGTGAACCCGAACTGGGGCGACGGCACGTGCCGCGTGTGCCACGAAGGAAACGAACAGCTCTGCAGGAATGGGCAACTCATCGGATTCGGGCCTGACGGTGGTTACGCCGAGTACATGCTGGCGCCGTATGACCACGCGATCTCGGTCGCCGACCAACCCGATGCGCGACCGGAAAACCTCGCACCCCTGACCGATGCCGGGGTCACACCATACCGGGGTATGAAGAAGCTTCGTGACGCCGGGAAGCTCGGCGCCGGACGCACCGGGGTCGTCAACGGCGTTGGGGGCCTGGGCAGTTACGGCGTGCAGTATGCCCGACTTCTCGGCGGCGGCGCGACCGTCGTCGCGTTCGGGAGAAGCGACGAGAAGCTCGCGGTGGCCACCGAGAACGGCGCGCACCACACGGTGAACGTACGAGACAAGTCGGTTGAGAATGTCGAGGACGAACTCGAAGAGCTCACCGGCCGGCGAAGCGTCGACGCGGTTCTGGATTGCGCCGGTTCGACGGAATCGCTGGCGTTGGCGGCGGCCGTTCTGGCAGTGGAAGGCGCGCTCTCACAAGTGGGTTTGATGGGCCAGCGCATCGAACTTCCGCTGTTCCCCTTCGTCAACGGAGAGAAGTCCTACTTCGGATCGTTCTGGGGCAATCACAACGACCTCACGGAGGTTCTCGGCCTCGCCAGTCAGGGCTTGATCAAACACAACGTGGTCACCACCAAACTCGACGACGTCAACACGAACCTGGAGGCGCTGGGTCGAGGAGACATCGTCGGCCGCGCCGTGATCGTCTTCGACTGAGACCGCGGATTATAGGGAGCAGCGCTATGTCAGACATCGTCTTCATTCACGGACTCTGGGTGTCGTATACGTCGTGGCAACCGTGGATCGAGCACTTCGCGGCCAACGGCTACCGAGCGATCGCGCCGCGATGGCCGGGCGAAGCGGAAACTACGGCTGCATCCCGTGAAAACCCAGGTGCCCAAGCCGGGTTCAGCCTCGATCAAATCACCGAGCACTTCGCTGCGGTGATCCAACAGTTCCCCAGCTTGCCGGTGGCTGTCGGGCATTCGTTCGGTGGTTTGATCGCTCAAAAGCTGCTCGGGCAGAACAAGGTGGCAGCCGCGGTGGCGATCGATCCGGCGCCGATGAAAGGCGTGAGAGCGTTGCCGTTCGCGCAACTGCGGTCCGCTTTCCCGGTGTTGGGCAATCCGCTGAACCGTGGCCGAGCCAAGGGCCTCACCCGCGCACAGTGGCGCTACGGATTCGGTAACACGCTGACCGAGGCGGAGTCGGATTCCTTGTGGGAACAATGGTCGATCCCGTCGCCGGGCAGGCCGCTTTTCGAAGTGGGGACCGCCAACTTCGTGCCGAACTCCGCGGCGAAGGTGGACGTCGCCAACGCGGACCGAGGACCGTTGCTGATCACCGGTGGAACAGCCGACCACACCGTGCCGTTCGTGACCGCCAAGGCCGCATTCAAGCGGTATGCGAAATCACCTGCAGTCACGGAGTTTCACGAGTTCGACGGCGCCGGACACTCCCTGACCGTCGACCGGCGGTGGCAGGAAGTTGCCGGGGTTGCACTGACCTGGCTGCGCGACAAGGGGATCACTGGGAGCATCGCGGTATGAGTGGTGGTCGTGCGACCAGCGTGACTGATTGTGGCGCAGGATTATTCGCCCAGTTGGCAGCGCTCGCACCGGGCGAAGGCGTGCACGCCGGTCGCTGGCCCGGTCTTACGATCTACCGGTTTACTCGGCCGTCGCGGCCGCAGTGGGTTGAGAACCTGTCGGTGTCGCTCGTCGTCACCGCGCAGTCCGGTCATGCTGAGGCCTGCGGAGAGCGGCTCGTCGGCGGAGTCAACCATCTGGTGGCAGCCCCTTACCAAGGACTCGATTGGCTGGTTTTGGGGGCGTCACAGGACGACCCGGTGCTGGGTCTTGTCTTGCCGATAGACCCGGCGCTGGTTCGTTCGGTGACGACGAGCGTCCGTGGCATGCACGTTGCAGCGCATGATTCACGTGGACGTCAGCGCATCGCGTCGATCGCCGGTACGGACATAGTGAGCACCGCTGCGAGATTCCTGGAATCGCTGCGAGACGAGTGTGACCGTCGCGTGCTGGCACCGCTGTTGTTGCGGGAGTTGGTGTATCACGTGTTACGCGGTGAACAGGGCGGGCGATTGATTCGGGTTGCCGCACAGCAGACTACAGCCCATCCCGTCGGCGTGGTGATGGCCTACATCGATATGCATATTGCTGAGCCGTTGACTGTCGATGCGCTTGCGGCGCAGGTTTGTCTGAGCCCGTCGAGCTTGTCGCGGGTGTTTCGCGAGGCGACCGGTTGCGGGCCGCATCAGTACGTGAAGGAGGCGCGGCTGGTCCGCGCGCGTCAGCTGCTCGACGGTGACCGATGCACTGTCGCGGAAGCAGCGCGCCAAGTCGGGTACGTGAGCGTGTCGAATTTCATCAAGGCGTTCCACCGCCGGTTTGGCTCGACGCCCGGCGACTATGCGAGCGCACATCCGTTCCGTCGCGCCTGCTAGGTCGATCGTTGCACTCCCTTGGGAACACGGCGTCGGGGAGTGTGCCTGCCGGTACGTCACACCGCGACCACCCGGACGAGATCCTCGAGACCGGTGAAGTCGTCCGCGTTGCGGGTGTAGAGGTCCAAGCCGTTGGCATGCGCGGTCGCGGCAATGAGCAGATCAGCCAAGCGGCTGCGGGGTTTACGTCGTTGGCCGACTATCGCTGCTACAACGAGTCCGTAGCTGCGAACGGTTCTGCTGTCGAACGGGATTGGCTCCATCAGGGATTCGACTTCCTGCAGCCTTGCCTGCCGCTTGGCGGCCTCGACCGGTGTGCTGGCCAGGAGGGTGCCGGCTGCCAGTTCGGCGGCGGTGGCGGCTGAGATCGCCATCTCGTCCGGCAGCTTCTCGACGACTGACGGGTCGTGCCAGTCGACAACCACCGACGTGTCGAGCAGACCGGTGGCCATCTACAAACCCTGGTCGATGGCGTCGTCGAGGTCCCGGCGAAAGCGGTCAGGGTCGATCCGGACCCTCGCGCCGGCCATGTGTGCCAGGTCGTCGCGGCTGATGAATGTCTTCCGGACTAACTGCACGGGACGAAGTTCTGCGACTGGTTCCCCGTTGCGGGTGACCACGAAGGTCTCGCCTGCCGACACCGCATCCATGAGCTTGGCGTTCTCGTTGCGAAGCTCTCGCTGCGGAATGGTCCGGGCCATACATCGAGTGTAGCTAAATGTGCTACGGCGTGCTACGCGGCAAGGCGGCCGTGTCAGTTGGCCCGGCGAGCGCCCCTACCGGCGCACACGCGGTCGTGCTTGATTCCCAGGGGGCCGGGGTCAGACGCTGACCGGCACCTTCGCGCTCTTCCGCATCTCCTGCCGCAGCGAGCTGAACTCGGAGATCGTTCGGGTCGCGACCGTCGCCACCGGACGGGCGTTGCGACCCGTCGCCTCCGTCTTCGACACCATCACCACGCTGTCGATGTAGGGCTGGATCGTCGTCGCGTTCTGCACCGTCGCCACGATCACCAACTGGAAGCCGAACTTGCGGAACGCCGACAGCGCCTGTTGCGCGAACTGCGGGTCGGACTTGGAGAACGCCTCGTCGAGCATCAGCTGCGCGAACACCGGCGTGTTGTCGTCGCTGTCGGGGCTGGCCAGGTTGAAGCTCAGCGCACCGGCGAGGCAGAACGCCATCAGCTTCTCCTGCTCGCCGCCGGAGTTGTCGCCGGCGTTGCTGTGCGTGCGGATCAGCTCGTCGGTGGCGACGTCCCACTCCGCGCAGTCGAACATGAACCGGTTGCGCACATCCAGCGCGTCGCGCGTCCACGCCTTGTCCTCCGGCGCGGTGGACGCCAGCCGGTTGCGCAGCCGCAGGATGTCGGCGTACTGGTCGAGGATCGCCTGCTTGTCGCCCAGCCCCACCTCGGCGATGCGCCGCGAGATCGACCGCACGATCTCGGTGAGTTCGTCGACAGCCGCCAGGTTGCGCGGGGTGGCACGCAGCGTCAGCCTGGTGCCGCGGTTGAACTCGACCGCGCCGAGGCCGTTGTTGACCCGGTCGATCTGCTCGGCGATGCGCCGCGCCTCCTGCTCGGCGACGCGGTGCAGCGTGAGGATCGCGTCCGGGGCCTGCTCGGTGACCAGTCGCATCATCCGCTCGTAGGCCTCGGGCAGCTCACGCTCGTCGATGTGCTTACACAGCGCCACGTAGTCGTGCACCCGCTCGTCGAAGTCCTCGCTGTCGTTGGGGATCGCGTCGGGGAACGACGTGTCGAACGTATTCAGGATGCGTGCCAACTCGTCGTACGACCGGCGCCGGCTCTCCCGCAGCTGCTCGCGTTCCTTCTTGATCGCGGTGAACAGCGCATCGCGGTACGGTTCGGGGTCGAGCAGCTCCAGCGACATCGGTAGCGAGGCGGAGTAGCGCTGCAGCAGTTCGGTCAGCGGCTCGGACACGAACGGCGGGGACAGCCGCTCGGCCAGGTCCAGCAGCCGGGTGCGGCGCTCGTCGAGGGTGTCGCGGCGGGTCTGGATCGCGCCGCGTCGCGTCATGAATTTCTGGATCTGCGACCAGCATTCGTCGGCGCGGGCATTGAGCGCGTCGAGGTCGGGGTTGTCGGCCAGCAGCAGTTCGTACTGTTCGCGCAGGCGCTCGGCGTGCCCGTCGGCGGTTTCGGTGTCGATCTGGCTCCACTGCGGGAACTGCTCGCAGATCGCCCTGCACGCTGCGGCGCGGTCGCGCCAATGCTGGCGCTGGGCGGCGATGTCGTCGGCGACGCGGCGGGCCTTCTGGTAGGTCTCCTCGGCGGCGGCGAGCTCCAGCGTCAGCGCGTTGATCTTGGCGGTGACGTCGCCCTGGTACAGGTACTCGGACTGCTTGACCGCCCGCCGGTCGTCCTTGACCGCGAGCCGGTCGGAGTCCTTGTACAGGCCGGTGTCGGTGACGGCGCGGCGGTAGCGGGCGAACACGTCGGGGGTGTCGACGCAGACGTGGTCACCGGCGTGGGTGATGAGGTCGACAGCCTCGGCCGCGCACGGATGCTTGGGGTCGACGGCGAACAGCTTGCCCGCCAACGTGTTCGGTTCGGGGGCGACGGGTTCGGCGCCGAGCATCTTCGTCCGCACGTGGTGCAGCTGCAGACGGCCGCGCATGTCGGTGTCGTTGACGAACCGCAGCACCTTCTCCCAGTGCTGGTCGGGGACGAGCAGCCGCAGGCCGACGCCTCGTAGGACCTTCTCGACGGCGGTGCGCCAGCGGGTCTGGTCGGGTTTGAGGTCGAGCAGTTCGGCGATGTAGGGCAGCTCGGAGGGCGCGACTTTGAGGGCCGCGCTGATGTGGTCGCGCATCGCGAGCGCGAACTCCGGCAGCGCGGAGCCGACGTGCTCGACGCGTTTGAGTTCCTTGGCGGCGTCGTCGCGGGCGATGCGGGCGGCCTTCTGCGCGTACTCCGCGTCGGTGGACGCCTCGCGGTTGCGTTCGACCTTAGCGAGTAGTTCGGTGGCCTCGGCGAGCAGTTCCTCGCGCAGGTTCCAGAACTCGTCGGCGGTGTCGGGGGACTCGATGTCCTGGGCGGCGAGCATGTCGTCGTAGGCGGCGCGACGGCGCTCCACCTGCTCGGCCTCGGTCTCGGCGGCGGTCACCTGCGACTGCAGCGGGGCGATGTTCGCGCTGGATCCGCTGATCTGTGCGTTGAGCGAATCAGCTTCGGCCTTGGCGAGATTCAGGCTGCGGGTGACGTCCTCGTACTCGTTCTCCAGCTGCGCGATGGTGCTGTCGAGCGTCTCGATCTGCGTCGGGCACTGGGCGAGGCGGACGTGGTCGGTGAACGCGCGCACCATCGGCGCGTCGACGAGGTCGATGATGCCGAGGTCGGAGGACTCGGAGGTGTAGCGCTGCTGGATGGCCTCGATGTCGCCGAGGATCTTGCGCTTCTTCTGCGCGACGGCCAGCAGTTCGCGGGCCTCGACGAGGGGGTCGATCTGCTTGAGCGCCTCGGGCAGCCGGGCGAGGCTGTCAGGTTCGTCGAGCATGAACTCGCGGACGAACTGTTCCAGTCCGCCAACGCTTTTCAGCGATTTGGCCTTGCCGAGCAGCTGCTGGGCGGCGTCGGAGGCGCGGATTCCGATCGTGGCGTACAGCTGCGCGAGGTACTGCGATTCGACCTTGGTGGTGAAGCGCCAGTCGTCGTTGAAGACTTTCGCGTCGAAGCGGCCGGCGGCCCAGCGGTTGCAGACGTCCTCGATGTCGAGGTCGCCGTCGCCGAGGACGAAGCGGCTGGAGGAGTCGTTGCGGGATTCGCCGGTCAGCCACTTGAGCACCAGGCCGGTGACGGTGCGGCCGGTATCGCTGGTGTAGGTGACGGCGACGGCCGACCAGGCGGTGCCCTCGCCGCGCAGGTACATGACGCGGCTGGTGCCGCCGTCGCTGCGCTGGCCCCAGGCGCCGCGGACATACTTGTCGACGGTGCGGCGGCCGGCGCTGGATCCGGCGGCGGTGTTGTCGCCGGAGGCGTTGAAGTTGCGACGGTTGAACGGCAGGAAGCCGAGCGAAATGGCGTCCAGCAGTGAGGATTTGCCGCTGCCGGAGGCGCCTGCGATGAGGGCGCCGCCCGCGCTGAACGGGATGGAGTGGTAGCCGTCGAACACACCCCAGTTGATGACCTGCAGGCGGGACAGGTGGAACTGTTCAGTCGTCAAGGTCGGTCTCGTCTTCTGCTGCTGGGGTCCCGCCGTTGAGGAGCTGTTCGAACTGCTGCTGCAGTTCGGTGATGACCGAGGCGGTCATGATGGCGGTGATGACGGGGGAGATGGTGTAGCTGTCCTCGTCGTCGCGGCTCTTGCGCAGGATCTCCAGGCCGGTGAGCCGGGCGATGGCGCCGTCGATGCGGGCGGCGAAGGTGACGGCGTCGCGGTCGGTGTCGTTGAGGACGCCGGAGAACAGGTTGTGCATCTCCTCGCGGCTGATCAGGACGGTCTGCCCGCCGGCGGCGCGCATCATCTGGGCAAGGTGCAGGGCGAGGATGGAGTCGTAGGTGCCGAGCGGTTCGCGGCGCAAAAGCTTGATGCCCCTGGCGGATTCGTAGCGGGCCTGCTCGACGAAGGCGATGTCGGTGCCGTCGACGATGCGCAGGATCAGGTCGAGTTCGGAGAGTCGGACGGCCAGTTCCTTGCGGTACTCGAGGACCCAGCTGTAGACGTCGGCGTCGGCCTCGGCGCTGAGATAGCGGCGGGTGAGCAGGTGCTGCAGGGCCCAGCAGGCGCGGTCGGGGAGTTCGGAGACGTCGCCGTCGAAGCGGGGTCGGCGTACACCCGGCGGGCGGGCGGTCTGTTGGTCGACCTGGGGGAGCGAGGAGAAGTCGATGTCGGCTTCGGTGGTCATGCGGAAGCTCTCACGTTCTCGTCGTGCACCTGCGTTCCTCGCTCTGCAATTGGTCGGACGCCCCAACATAGGTCACGGCCCCGACATGTTCGGAGCGCGACGGGTCGTGTCGGGGGAGATTTTGGCGACGGTGCGGGTTTGCCGACGTCAGCGGAATACCCGTGCTCGCAAGGCAATGCGAGTGACGGTGCTGCTGTGAAATGTGAGGCAGAAGTTATTTCGGGTTGGCGTGTCGCGGGACTTCGGCGTAAAGAGGGAAGCACTATCCGAATTGCCAGCCTCCGCGCGACACTGTCGCTCAAGAACTACCGCTCGTCCGGTCACAAGCGAATGTGTCGCTCGTAGGTTGGCAACTCGGTAGGCGACCCACCGTGCTGCCAGCGGACGATGGTGTCGCGCCGCACGGCGGGTGTGGCACCGCGGGAAGGGGGCGGTCAGCGCGGGTCGTTGGCTTCGTGCCATGCCCGACAGATGTCGGGGCGAAGTCGCCCACGATCCGGTACCGGGAGTCCGGCGGCGCGGGCCCAAGAACGGACCTCGGCGGTGTTCGGTTCCGGAGCTCCGGCCGCTTGATCGAGTTCGGTGGTGGCGAGCGTTGTTCGGGCGATACGTCCGCAGCGGCGGCGAGATTCTCAGCATCTCGTGTCAGGCTGGGCCTATGGCTGCGATGCGACCCTCGGGCCCCCTTCGTGCGGATCTGGTGTTGTCCGGCGGCGGGGTGAAGGGCATCGGGTTGGTGGGAGCTGTCGGCGCGCTCGTGGACGCGGGGTATGAGGTTCAGCGGGTCTCCGGCACGTCCGCCGGGTCGCTGGTGGGCGCGGTGGTGGCCGCCGCGTCGCAAAGCGATCCACTGAGCAGCGAGCAGTTGCGTGATCTCGCGTTGAGCGTGCCGTACCGCAAGTTCGCGGACAGCGGTCCGATCGAGCGGATCCCGCTGTTGGGTACGGCATGGGGGCTGTTGCGCGAGACCGGTATCTACCGCGGCGATTTCGCACACGAGTGGGTGCGCGGTGAGCTGAAAAACCTGGGCGTCAGCACCTTTGGCGACTTGGCGATCGATGACAAACACTTGCTGCCGGAGCGCCGGTACCGCCTGGTGGTCACGGTGGCCGACCTGACGACCGGCCAACTGGTGCGGCTGCCGTGGGACTACCGGCGGGTCTACGGACGGGACCCGGACGAACAATCGGTGGCCGACGCGGTGCGGGCCTCGATGGCGATACCGTTTCTGTATCCCCCGGTGACGTTGAATAACGCTGCGGGACAACCGTGCACGCTGGTTGACGGCGGTGTGCTGTCGAACTTCCCGATCGACTCCTTCGACCGTCCCGACGGCAAGGAGCCTCGTTGGCCCACGTTCGGTGTGACGGTGGTTCCCTATCTGCCGGCTCCCAGCGTCGAACAACTGATTCCTGGGCTGGGCCGGCTGCGCTGGGGTGGACCGTCCTTGCTGGAGAGCCTGATCACCACGATGCTGGTCGGGCATGACCAGGCGCACCTCAGCCAGCCCTGGGTGAAGGTGCGCGCCATCCAGGTGGACTCGACCGATGTTGGTGTGCTCGACTTCGACATCACCCCCCAGGACACCGAAGCGCTGTACGAGAACGGCTATTCGGCGACCACCGAGTTCCTGTCGACTTGGGACTGGCCGGCCTATCTCGATCGCTTCCGCAGAGCGCATCGGGTGGACTGAGCAGCCCGACTGTGTCCCCGATGGCGGCGCGGGTGGTGACTGCGGGCAGTGCCCGCGCTGGGGTCAGACCATTTCGGGCACATGCAGGTGCGCGAGTGCCAACTCGAAGTCGCACTCGTCGAGTACGTCGGCGCGTGCTTCCTGGCTGCCCGAGGACTTGATGCCCTCCAGCCGATCCCTGTTCTGCTCGAGCGCTTCGGCGTTGTCGAAGCTCGCCACGGCGACGCCGCGACCCGACGCCCGATCGACGAGCAGGCTGGCACTGCAGAATCCGTCGAGCTCCTCGAGGGCGGGCAGGATGGTCGCCTTGTAGAACTCGATGCCTCCGTCGAGTTGATTCGGATCGACCTGGACCCAGGTGGCCCGGGCGCAGGCTCCCTCACCCGCGCGGTGCTCGCGGTGCATGGCGGCGATCTCCCATTCCTCGATCTGGGGGCTGCCACCGAAGAGCTCCGCGGCCCGGTCGCGAATCGGCCGCAGGGTCTCCGCGCTTTCACGCATGGCCTCCTCGGACTCCCAGGAGCTGGTGACAATGCAGCGGCCAGACGTCCGGTCGACCATCAAGGACAGGCCCATGCAGCCGTCGATGGCTTCCAGTGCGGGCATCACCGTGTCGCGCACGTGCGCAATACCGTCGTCGATGGACCTGGGCCGCGCCTGGATTGTGGTGCTTCTTGCATACATTTTTCTGCCTCCGGTGTTAGGTGGGGCAGCGTCTCGGCGGCGCCGCTGGATCTCCTTATCGTCCTCCCACGGGCAGGGAGTGGCAATGGGTTGCGACAGTCAACATGACGGATGATTGCGCGCTGAAACCCGCTGCGCACCAGAACAATACGTCCGTCACAACAAAGCGCAACTAATGATTGCTGAGTCAAGCGGTGGTGACGGTGACCGCCGGATCCGAGTTGCTTTCATCGTCGCGCTTCATGGGTGGTTGATGATCGATGACAAGGGGCTACCCAGGGCCTAGGCCGCAGTCCAGGCGCAGAAGCTAGATGGCTACTGGCTGCGCTTGGTTCTTTCTGTCGTCGTCGGAACGGGGCCGTCGGGGTCATCGACCTGGGGGAGTGAGGAGAAGTCGATGTCGGCTTCGGTGGTCACGTGGCGACTCCGGTGGTGATGGGTTCGGTGAATGTCAGGCGGGGGACGGCGATTTGGCGGTCGGGGCCGTCGAGGGACTTGAAGCGCACGGTGACGGAGTCTTTGGTGTCGGGGTTGGGCTGGGTGAGGGCCCAGGACCACAGCACGATGACGTGGCCGAGGTAGGCGGTGTCGAGCATGGCGACGGCGTCGGGGAGGTCGACGGGCCCGTCGCGAAGGGCGCGGTTGAGCATGTCGGACATGGCGGGTGCGTCGACCTGGGTGGTGAGGGCGGCGAAGCTGGACAGGTCGACCTCGCCGTCGGCGGGTTTGGCGGGTTTGGGATTGGACAGGTCGCCGATCTTAAAGCTCAGTGCGCCAACGGAACTGATGGCATGGCGGGCCAGGGGGACGTCGATGTCGAGGCGGGAGTCGGTGAAGCTGGACTTGAGGAGGGCGCGGGCGGCGCCGATGGCCTCGTTGAGTTGGCGGGCGATGCCGCGGCTCTGCTCCATGGTGCCGAAGGCGGTGAAGCGTTTGACGCGTTGGGCACAGCGCTGCTGGATGCGTTCGACTTCGTCGATCTGGTGGCCGACGAGTTCGAAGAAGCCGGCCATGACCTTGCGCAGGGCGGGGTCGAGGTCGGGGAGGGCTTCGGCGACGGCGGCGACATCGGCCTCGAACTCGGCGCGTTGGTCGGGGTCGTTGATCATGCGCAGGAAGGCGCGGTGGGAGTCGCGGCCCTGGGAGTCCCAGGCGGCCTGGTAATCGGAGTACATCTGGCGCTGGCGGTCGCGGTACTCGGTGTTAGAGTCGATGGGCTCGTCCAGCGCGGCGGTGGCCTGCTCGATCATGGTGCCGTATTGGCCGATGTCGGTGATGAGGCGTTCCATCTGCAGGGCGATGGCGCGGGCCTCGTCATAGCAGTCGGTGACGTCGGGCTGGGGACGGTGGCCGGCCTCCAGGGCCTCGAGTTCTTCGTGGAGGGCGGCGATTTCAGCTTCGATGTGCTTGCGGATGCGGGCGGGGTCGTGGTCGACCTTCAGAGCGACTTGTTTGAGGCGGGCGGCGATGCCGGTGATGGAGCCGCCGGTCGCGATGGTGTCCTGGCGGCGCATGCCTCTGAGGAAGTCCAGGGCGCGTCGGGCGTCCTGGGTGAGGTAGCAGACGTTCTGGTCGTGG
The DNA here is from genome assembly GCF_010726085.1 of Mycolicibacterium moriokaense. Classification (NCBI taxonomy): domain Bacteria; kingdom Bacillati; phylum Actinomycetota; class Actinomycetes; order Mycobacteriales; family Mycobacteriaceae; genus Mycobacterium; species Mycolicibacterium moriokaense. The sequence continues at coordinate 5,674,521 of NZ_AP022560.1, read as the reverse complement.
CGTTCGTCGACGATGCGGTGCAGCCATCCCTGGGCGGCCCAGGACTTGATGAGGGCGAGGCCAGATTGGGGGTCGTCGAGGTCGGCGAGGTCGCGTTCGAGGTGGATGACGAGCTCGGTCTCGGGTACGGCGCCGTCGGAAAGGTGGCGCTCCATGAGCGTGGCGTAGAGGCTGAGGTTGGTGGCGGCGAGCAGACGGATCGCCCGGGAGCCCTGCAGGTCGCGGTTGAGCTCGAGCAGGTCGGCTGCTCCTGCGTTGTCGTCCACCCGTTCCTCTATCCAGTTGGGTTCGTCCGGAGGCCTCAACATAGGGCACGGGGACGACATGTTCGGAGCGCGAACGGGTCGTGTCGGGGAGGATTTTCGTCAGGCCGGCGTTTGTCGACGTCAGTGGAATCGCATTGCGCTCAACGGATTGTGCTGCGTCGCCGCAGCCTGGGGCTGGCGTGAATTATGGGACTTGCGGGGCTCATGTGTCGACGGGTCTCGTCGCTGCCGGGGACCGCGCGAATCGTCCCCGGGGGACGGCGCGACATGATGGTGGCATGGACGGAACTCGGGTGAGTCGGGCGGTGCGCGCTCTCGGGGCGTTTGCCGCCGTGATCGTGGCACTGCTGATGTGCGGACCGGTCGCAGGAGTTGCCCGGGCGGCCGTTGCGGCGCCGGCCGGGGATGCGATCGCCATCGGCGACCCGAACGCACTCGGGGTGATCGATCTGTACGTGGATCCGATGTGCCCGTTCAGCGGGAAGATGATCCGCGCGCAAGGTGACGAGATCGGTCGACGCATCGAGGATGGCACGCTTCGGGTGAACCTTCGGTTCGTGGACTTCCTCGATAAGTACTCGGCCAGCAAGACGTATGACATTCGAGCGATCTACGCGACGTACGTCGTGGCGGATCAGTCGCGGTCGAGCGACGTCACGTGGCGCTTCGTTCAGCAGATCTTCTCTGCCGAAAATCAGCCCGAGGAGGGAGGGGCGACAGATCTCGATAACAACCAGCTCGCCGAGCTGGCGAACCGCGTCGGCGCACCTCCACTGGCGCAAGATCTGCTCAGGCTCGGCCTGCCGATAGGTTACGACGCCCGCGCGATCGCAGCCAACAACCTTGCGGTCCTGCGGCAGTTTCCCGAGCCTGGTGTCCCGCTGGTCGTGATCAGCGGTGCCCCCGTCGGCGGTGACTCGGACTGGATGGATCGACTGCCGGGTTAAGAGCGGCGCGCGTTCCCTAGCTTCAAGGGTGCGTCCCGGTTGCCGAATGCCTGCTTAAAGGCGAGGCCTACGGAGCGGGTTCGATTTGCTCTTGCATTGTCACCTACTTGACCTAGAGTGCCGTTAGTGCGGCAGCAGAGGGGAAATTTGGCAGAGAAACTATCGCTTCGAGATTGGCTCTCGGACGCTGAATACGACTGGCGAGCAAAGCTCAAGCCGGTGAATCTCGTCATCGAAACGGACTTCACCGCTGAAGAGATTGACGAAACGAAGCGCAAGTGGGGTCAGGCCGCGCGCCAGCTGCTATTGCGTGATCTGAGCTATTCCGATGTCGTCAAGCGGTTCCCTGCGCTGACGCTCTTGATCCTCGTGGGGCACGCGTCCCTGTACTACGAGGAAGGCAGATTCTGGGATAGTTTCTGGACTGACGTGGGACTTCCTCATAACCAAGATTTTGAACGCGTGCTCAGACACAGCATCGCTGAGTTGTTGGCCAAGTTCTCCTTGGCACGATTCCCGGAGATAGAGAAGGAGAGTGGCCGCAAGTACGTCATGCTCCTCGCCCTGCACGCGGGCATACCTGTGCACTGCCTTCGGGACCTGCTCGACATGATCAACGAACACATCGTTCACGGCCGGCCCGCAAACGGTGCCGCGTTGTTGAGTTGGCTCGACGAACCGGGGAAGAGCTACAGGTACGACAGTCTAGATATTCCCGTTCGCAATTTCTTCAAGCACGGGGCAGAGTTTGCCGTCGATATCCTCGACCGGATCATCGAGTTCGTCTCGGCGGCGGGGGACGATCCTGGGCTACTCGACGCCGAGCTGGACTCGTCGACGACGGGCCTGCCGGTGGTCCTTCTCGCTGAGCTGATCGATCAACTTCACAACAAGCAGGTCCGGTGGACCAGTAATCCTCGCGAAGGTGCCATCGCACAGAAGCGCCCAATCCTTCGCTATGACGTCGACGACGATGAGATCTTTATTGCGCTGCCCTTTCCTTCGGCGGGGGCGGAGGAACCATGGCGCGTATCGCTTGACGGTGACGTCCGCGACGTCCACTGTGCGCGTCAATGGGGTGCGAGCGCCGAAGCCTCGACGACCCGGGCATCTGTTTCGGCGCCAGTGCGTGAAGTGGTGCTTGTACACGGACCGTCCGATACAAGCGCTGTGCTGCCCGTCGTCGATAAGCAGGACCCGCTGCTCACCTTCTCCACCGATGGGCAGTTGATTCCACGGCGCGATGGTCTCAAAGACGCCGTGTGGGTTATTTATCCCGGCGACAACGAACTGATCGACCCGGTCAGCGGAAACGTCGTGGAGCTACAGAATGAAGGAACCCCTGCTGGCTGGCGCGGGTGGAGGAGTGCGTTCATCGGTCTGGACACCGTCGATGCTCTTCAACTGCGTTGGCAGGGTGAGCTTGTCGGCACACATCGGATGGTGCGCAAGGATGCCCGCCCGCACTTCGAAGTCGGTGAACCAGTGCTAGGAATCCGATCCAGTGATGGTCGGCCGGTGCACGCGACGCGTCCATGGGTCATGCTGCCAGCCACCAAGTCTGACCCGCCACCCATCTGGCGTGTGCGAGCACGGCGTCTTGGTCACACCGAATGGATCACCGACGAAGCGTGGAACGCAGAAGATGTCGAGACCTGTGTCGATCCTTTCGATGATTCGGAAGAACCACAACTCGGGTTGTTCGAGATCGTCGTCTCGGGTCCTCTGGGGGCTGATGCGCGCCTCGTGATATTTCTCGCCGAGGGAATCTGGATGGAATCGGACGTTTCGATCCGCGTTCCCGTGCCAGCCGGCCTAACGGCGTGCAGCGTGGCATTCGGCGCTGACGCCCTTATCACGAAGCCCTCCGGCACTATCGAATTCGGGGCGGATCGGATTGAGGCGTCGATCGAGGTTGCGAGCGACGACCACGTGGAGCGGATCTCCATCGTCCCGCCGTACGTGGAGGTTCGGGCGGGGGATGTGGGTTCCGCTGCGATGTGGCGTGTGATTGCCCCGATGGCGGCTCCCGAGGAATTGGCCGACGACCGATTCGTGGCTGTGCGCGCGCCGGGCGCCGAACTGGAAGAGTTCGCATTGCTTGGCAGCACCGGCGACCGGGTTCAGGTGGGCACGCGACCGAGGCGGAAGTCCGGAGACGTCTTTGAGCTGAGCACGCAGCAGTTCGCCGATGCTGCGCGTTTGCAAGGCTCGGGACGAATCGTCGCCCGGCTCAGGACGGGAGACGACGTCATTGATGTCACCGTGCTATCGATCCATCCGAAGCAACTTGGATCACGCGTCGAGCTGCACGAAGACTTGCTGAAGTTTGACATTGCGGAAGAAATACAAGGCTTGTCGACATACGTTTGGTGTGCCACGGCCCCGTGGCGACCCCCAGAAGTGTTGGAGATCAACAACGGTGTGGCCAAGCTCCCGCCAACGTTGATCGACGCAGGCGAGCTGCGTTGCCAACTCTTTGTCGATGATCCGTGGGTTGCTATCGAGCCTCCCCGTCTGCCGTCGCGTGATGCCTTCCGCGTGCCACAACTTGGTTGGTACGAAGGCGGGAACGCTACCGAGACCCGGATTGCCAGGTTCCTTGCCGGCGTTGGGCGGCTGCATGACACGGTCGGGTCTGTTCCTGAGGCGTGGGCGGCGTTAGCGCAACTGCATGCCGATGGCCATGCGGATCGTGCTTCGGGCTTGGTGCCGATTCTTGTCGAAAACCCACGGGCATCACTTGAAAGCCTGGGCAATAGCTCGATCGAATTGCGCGACAAGATGGCGATGTTAATGCGTAGCGAACTCGTGAACCACAGTTATGCAACGGATTTCACGCTAAACGAGCTGCATTCTGACCCGTGGTTCGGATGCATGACCGAGATAGCCGACCTACCGTCGCTTTATAACCGACGTGATGAAGTCCCTCTGGAGCGGAAAGAGACCATCGAATACCTGACGGACAAGGGCGGAGAGGTATTGATCGAGCTGCTGAGTACGGGCACGGTGTCACCGGTCGGTCAGGCCTGTATCGACGAGGTGATTTTCAAAATGGCATCGGCACCTACTGGAGATGTGGAAACTGCAGTGCGCGAACGTGCTCTCGTTCCGCGGCCACTGCTGCACTACGACACGCGACGTATCGGTTCTTATGAAGCCTTCCTGCGGCGACGTGAATGGTTGGAGTCCGGATGGTCGGCGAACTTCGCCACGCGCATGGAGCTGGTGCTTGGACCAATCAAGCGTGCGTCGGACAAGGCATTTGAGGCCATTGCACTTCGTCGCGAACGCATTAGGGGGATCGATACAGGTTCGCATCCGTGGATTCTCATGTCGGTGCAATCCCTGACTTTGGCGTTTCTCGCACGTCTAGAGGCGTGCGAACGGCTAAACGGTCGATACCTCGATCGCGGCATGCTGACCGTCTGGACCCGGCTCGCTGAGTTGTGCCCGACCATGGTTGCCACCGATCTCCTGATGGCAGAAGCACTGACGATGTACGAGCGCCGCGGAAATCTCATTGGAAGCCGAGCATGACGGAACGCCTTGATCCACTCGAAACATCGAAGCAGATCGAAGAAAGCTACAAACGCTACTTGAAGACGCTGTTGGCGCCACGGGACGGCAGGCTGGCGGACGCGTTTGACGCCGAGATTGATGCCACGACTCTGCTGACGAAGGGTCCGATTCTCGAACTCACTCCGCCTTATGAGACAGGCTCAACCGTGCGCCAGCTCATCGATGAGGGCCTGCTTCATCCCGACTTCACGCAGTTGGGTTTTCCAGTAGACCAACCGCTGTACGTCCACCAGGAAACCGCGATCCGCAAATTCCTATCTGGTCGTAATCTCGTAGTGAGCACAGGAACTGGTTCGGGTAAGACCGAGAGCTTCCTGATTCCAATCCTCAACACTTTGCTTCAAGAACGGGCGAACGGGACCCTGGGGCCCGGCGTACGCGCGCTGCTCCTCTACCCGATGAACGCACTCGCGAATGATCAGCTCAAACGGTTGCGTGCGGTCCTCGGATCCTTCCCGGACATCACCTTCGGCCGGTACACGGGTGAGACCCTGATGAAGCAGACGGACGCGGAAAACGACTTCCTGCACAACAATCCAGGGGACCGAAGGCTGCGGAACGAACTTCTCAGCCGCGAGGAGATGCGAGCGTCGCCCCCGAACCTCTTGCTGACCAACTACGCGATGCTCGAGTACCTGCTGATCCGTCCAGCGGACATCGATCTGTTCGACGGCCCCTACGCCGGCACCTGGCGCTTCATCGTGATGGACGAAGCGCACGTCTATGACGGCGCTCAGGGCTCAGAAGTTGCGCTACTGCTGCGCCGACTCAAGCAACGGGTAGCGCCAAGGCGGAATGTTCAATGCATCGCGACCTCTGCGTCGCTAACCGGAAGCGTGCGCGATGATCCACACGGCGAGGCCATGCAGTTCGCCAGCAACCTGTTCGACGCCCCTTTTGAATACGACGAAGGCGACAGCAGCCGCCAAGACCTCGTTGAACCCACCCGCAAGAAGCATATCGACCAGGCAACGTGGAAGCTCACCGGAGACGAAATCTTGCAGTTCGCTTCCGATTCAAGCGACGACGACTCGATCGCCCGTTTCGGCGGAGCGGCGACGGCCGCCGAGGCGCTGCATCGTGAGGAATCGATCGTCAATCTGAAAGCAGCACTCAGCAACGGTCCACGCGACGTGCGTGAACTTCAAGCACAGCTCTGGCCAGAAGATCCAGCCGCACACGAGAAGCTCAATGCGCTGGTAGCTCTTGGCAGCAGGATTCACGACGATGCTGGGCATCCGGTGTTGTCGGCACGCTACCACTTATTTGTGCGCGCAACCGAAGGAGCTTTCGTCAGCTTCACGCAGGATGGCCCGCGGATCTTTCTCGGCCGGCACGAGGTTGATCCCGACACGGGTCGCGCGGTGTTCGAGTTCGGTACCTGCAGTCGCTGTGGCGCCGTGCACCTTTCCGGCGAGGTCGATCGACGCGGCCGTCACGAATACTTCGTACCGACAAAAAAGGCCGACGGTGCGGTCAACTGGCTCGTACTCGCCGACGCAGATCTCGACACACTGATTGATGAGGACGAAGCGACGCTGGCAGACGAGGCAGGTTCGGCCGACGACCCGACTACCCGGATTCTATGCACGGGGTGTGGGCTGCTTTCCGCGCCCGACTCGACTCGGTGCGACTCCGCGCAGTGCCTGGGTGGCCCGATGCTGACAGTGCGCGAACATCCGCGGGCGAAGAAGGTGATGACCCGATGCACCGAGTGCGGTGCACAGTCGCGGCAGGGAGTTCGCAGATTGCGGACGGACACCAACGCTGCACCCGCCGTCGTGACTACGGCTCTATATCAGCAACTTCCCGAAGCTGTAGGTGAAATCGCCGACGAGGTTGGATCGGGCCGAAAGCTCTTGATGTTCTCGGACTCCCGGCAGGCGGCCGCGTTCGCAGCGCCGTACCTTGACAGAACGTATTCGCGTCTGCTCGAGCGTCGTTATTTGACGCAGGCCCTGTTGCGTGCAGATACCGGTGAGCACCTGACGCTCGGCGATCTCGCGGTTCTGACCCGCGAACAAGCAGATGCCGCTGGGCACTTTCCTCGCGGCATGGGTTCTATCGAGATAAAGCAAGAAATCAATCAATGGGTGATGGGAGAGCTCATCACGCTAGAGACCCGGCAGTCACTCGAAGGCCTCGGGCTAATGACGGTCGGACTCCAGAAGGACTCGCGGGTTCCGATGCGCGGTCTTACGGCTCTTGGACTCAGTGAAGATGAGGCGTGGTCGCTCCTCAACGTGCTCGTAAAAACCGCGCGAATGCAAGGCGCAATGAGTCCTTTGGAACGGGTCGACATCAAGGATGAGCGGTTCGCGCCCCGTAACACCATAGTTCGGATGCGCTCGACAGGTTCGGATGCGAAGAAGCAAGTGATCAGTTGGAATCCCAGCGGAAGGCCCGGCACTTCCAATGGTCGAATGATCTTTCTCAACAAAGTTCTTACTGCTCTGGGGAACTCGACGCCGGCCGCAACAATTCTAGAAGGCTGTTGGAAGCTACTCGAGAGCAGCGGCTACTTCACAGTCGAGTCGGACCGAGTACTTGGGCCGGTTTTTCAGATCGATCACGCGCGATTGACGGTCGCAAATGGCAAGGACGGACGCTGGTTTCTCTGCGATACCTGTCGGACTCTGACGGCATATTCCGTCAGAGGTGTCTGCCCCAACAGCCGATGCACAGGACGGCTTGGAGAGATCACCATTCCTGATGTCGAAGATGACACCAACCACTATCGCGTCATCTACCAGACGATGAACACTGCGCCACTAAGCGCGAAGGAACACACGGCCCAGTGGGATGCCAAAGAGGCCGCGCGGATTCAGCGCGAATTCATCTCCGGCAGGGTGAACGTGCTGTCTTGTTCGACAACGTTCGAGCTCGGTGTCGACGTAGGTGATCTGCAATCGGTAGTCATGCGCAACATGCCGCCGAAGACCGCCAACTATGTTCAGCGCGCGGGTCGGGCGGGGCGACGCGCCGCGTCGGCGGCGTTAGTTGTCACGTATGCCAACAGGACGGCTCACGACCTGGCAAAGTATCAGGAACCCACGTCGATGATCGCCGGACAGATGCGCATCCCTTGGGTCCCAGTCGACAACGCGAGGATTGCTCGACGACATGCACATTCGATCGCGCTGGCTGCGTACTTCCGTCACCGTGCGGAAAATGACAGCGAGACGTGGCGGCACGCCGGCCCCTTCTTCACACCGCAGGGTCCCGGCCAAGAGTCGCCCGCGGCCATGGTGAAGCACTTCCTCGATCCCGTACCCGAAGACGTCCATGAAGCCTTGAAAACAGCATTGCCGCTTAGCGTGCAGGCGGAGATCGGCGTACACGACGGGAGCTGGGTTGACGTGTTGGTCGAACTCTTGGCCAGCGTCGGGGCCGAGGTCATCGCTGACATCAACATCTACAACGAGCAGATCGATGCCGCTGCGCGGGAGCGCAAGTTCGCGCTCGGTAAGAAACTTACGGATACACTGCGTACGATCGAAAGCCGCGAGCTTCTGGGCTTCCTTGCCAACAAGAATGTGTTGCCAAAGTATGGATTCCCTGTCGACACAGTCGAACTGCGGACCCTGCACGCCACGGACTCGATTGGGCGGCAGTTGGAGCTAGGCCGAGATCTGAGCCTGGCCATTTACGAGTACGCACCCGGCAACCAGGTGGTGGCTGGTGGCAAGGTCTGGACATCTGCAGGACTTCGGCGGGTGCCTGGCCGCGAGCTAGTTCCCCTCCAATACAGGATCTGCGAGGCGTGTCAGCGTTTCGAGAGTGGCCATGTGCTGGATGAGTCGACACCCTGCCCGACATGTAACAGCGCCTTCAAGCCCTCCCGCCGACTTGTGCGGCCAGAATTCGGCTTCATCGCTCAACGCGAGACACGGGACGTCGGAACTGCTCCGCCGGAGCGACGTTGGCATGGCGCAAGCTACGTCGAGCATGTAGGCGAAGAGGTTGCAAGCTACACGTGGACTGGTGCGGGCGGCATGAAGGTGACCGCCCGAGCTGGTACGCGGGCGCGTCTTGCCGTGGTATCCGACGGCGCGGGTGCCGGCTTCGTTGTCTGCGGCTGGTGCGGGTGGGCGACCTTACCCGAGCGGGGCAGTCGCCGTCAGAAGCATCAACGCCCAGAGGACGGGAGGGATTGCGGTGGACCGCTCGAAGTGCTGTCGCTCGGCCATCAGTACCAATCAGACGTTGCGGAGTTCACGTTTGAGGGTGTGAATTACCGTATCGACGATGAGCCCGTGTGGTTGTCGGCGCTGTACGCGCTGATCGAAGGTGCCTCTGAAGCACTGGAGATCAGCCGTGATGACATCGGCGGGGCGCTGGCTTGGAGCGCTGACCTACGCCGCAGCATTGTGCTGTTCGACACTGTGCCGGGTGGCGCCGGTGCCGCCAAGGTCATCGCTGCCAACATCGGTCGTGTGCTTGAGGCTGCCGTGCACCGGCTCACCAACTGCGACTGCGGCGAGGAAACGTCGTGTTATGGGTGCTTGCGGACGTACCGGAATTCCCGAGATCACGAGCTGTTATCGCGGGGCGCGGCATTGAAGTTATTGGGAGGTTTCCTGTAGGACGATGCGTAATCCTGGGCTGAGACCACAATCTGTACACAGAATCCGCACAGCACTCGAGCGATTGGTGCCTGAAGCTCTCCAGCATGAGCCGGTCCCGGAGGATGCTGGGATCGGAGGCGAGCCTGGCATCGAGATCGTGATATCGGATCCAGGGGGCGACTTGCGTTTGGAGTCTCCGAATGACTCATCAGAACCGGGCCATGATGGTGCCACCGTCGATGAGCCGGTCATCGGGTTCGAGATACCGCCTGACATCACCGATGCCGAGATCCGGAACATGCTAGGCGACGACCTGATAGGCAAACTGCACCGACTCCATGAGATTCGCGGCGTTGATGCTCTCGGCTGGTACGTCAGCTTTCATCAATTGGGTTGTCAGTACGGCATTTATATTCGCTTCGAAGCAGTGGTATGGCTTGCATTGGAGTTCTTGCAGGATGTACAAGTGCCTCTGGATCGCAAGCTGGAACTGGCCGTTCAGGCGATTCTTCGGCACGAGATCTTCCACTTCGAAGTCGATTGCATGATCGCCAACTGGGAACTAGCCACAGGTGTGGAGGTGTATTGGTCATCCCGTAAGCACCGCAATGCCGCTGGATACATCGAGCTCGAAGAAGGCTTGGCCAACGCCTACATGCTACGTGGATTCAAGTATCCGACTCGATTGCTTGGCAACGCACCTGGCGCGTATGCGGCACTCAAACGGTTCTGCGAACGGCAGCCCATCGGGTACAAGGATGGTCCGCGGTATCTCAGGTCCAATTCGAGCGACCTCTATCTCCGCGAATGTAGTCAACTAGCTGATGACTACCACGGATCCTCTGCGGCACCGTGGCACGTGCCAGATGAATTTGACACGTTGAAGTTGTATGACGATGTAACACAGATCGATTGGACGCGGTGCCCGATCATCCTGCAGGACCGATACAACCTGCAAGGACAGCTCGGCATCAACATCTCGTACTTTCGAACGGTCGAGCGAATCGTCGAGACTGATCGATTCCGACGCGCTTTGGCCAAGCTAGACGGCACCCTGCAGAGGCAATGGGAGAAGGTGAAGGACATGCTCGCCGTTACGACTTATGGGAACGGTGCCCGCTTCAAGCGGTGGCACGCCGGTGGGGATGACTGAATCGCCCTGGTTCTGACGGAGACTCGAACTATTGGATTGCGACCAGGGGTTGGTCGGTCCGTTGGGCATCGTAGAACGCTGCTTCGAACTCTGTGGGTGAAACGTCATCGAGGTAGCTGTGGAGGCGGTTGGTGTTGTGCCAGTAGACCCAGCCCAGGGTGGCCAGTTCGACGTCCTCGACGGTCTTCCATGGACCGCTGCGGGCGGGGCCGTAGATCAGCTCGGCTTTGTAGTAGCCGTTGACTGTCTCGGCGAGGGCGTTATCGAAACTGTCTCCGATTGAACCGATCGAGGGCACCGCGCCGATCTCGGCGAGCCGTTCCCCGTAGCGGATGGACGTGAACTGCGATCCGGCATCGGGTGACATGTCAAGCCTTCCAACAGGTTTCCGCGTGACCAGCGGGCCATTTCCAACGCGTCGAGCACCATGGTGGTGCGCATGTGAGACGCCACTCGCCAGCCCACGATCATCCGGGAGTAGGCGTCGACGATGAAGCAGACATAGGCCACCCCCGACCAGGTCGGCACGAACGTCAGATCGGTGACCCACAATTGGTTGGGCGCGCTCGCTGAACTTCCGGTTGACCAGATCCGGGTGGCGCGCCGCGGCCGGGTCCGGTGTGGTGGTGGGCACCCGTTTACCGCGGCGCACTCCGTGGATGCCGGCCGCGCGCATCAGCCGCGCGACCTGGTCGCGGCCGACGTCGTGGCCAGCGCGGCGGGCGGCTTTCCACAGCTTGCGCGCCCGTAGACGCGGTAATTGTCCTCCCACAACGCCACCAGGGCAGGCCCCAGGACCTCGTCCCGCTGCGCCGACGGCGCGCGGGTCTTGGTGTCGTAGTAGGTGCTCGGGGCCATCGACACCTGCGGTGCGCAGGACGGTGATGATGGGCTCGACCCCGAACTCGGCGCGATGGGCGTCGACGAAGTCGACTACTTCTTGTGTTGGCGGTCGAGCTCCGCCCCGAAGAAACTGGCCGCTCGCTTCAGTATTTCGTTGGCACGCTTGAGTTCTCGGTTCTCCTGTTCAAGCGCTTTGATCCGCGCCGACTCCGCAGTGGACACTCCCGGTGCGTACCCGTCGTCGATGTCAGCCTGGCGCACCCACGAGCGCACCGACTCCACCCCGTACCCGAGCTGGCGGGCCACCCGCGACACCGTGCCCTGCTCGGTGCCCAACTCGGCACGCAGAGCGCGGACCATCCGCACCGCGGCGGCCTTCTCCTCCGGGCTGTAACGCCTTGACGTGGGCTTCCCGGCAGACTGTTCCTTCGGCATACCTGCATCCTCGTTTCCAAGGTCAGGAGCCTCCGGGATTTCCAGGGCGATTCAGAGTCCCAGGCGGCCTGGTAGTCGGAGTACATCTGGCGCTGGCGGTCGCGGTACTCGGTGTTGGAGTCGATGGGCTCGTCGAGGGCGGCGGTGGCCTGCTCGATCATGGTGCCGGTAGGCCGGTCGAAGACCGGGAAGATGATGCTGGCAATGATCCTGCGGCTCAGTCCGATTAACCACTATCGGTGACGGACCCGACGGCGGAGAGATTCCAGTTGGAGCCGATCGCCGCAATAGGCAAGTAAGTGCATCTGGTCTAGGTGGGGTGATCGCCGTCGTTGAGGGTTGCGCTGAGACTAGGAGACAACCGTTCTCAGCGGAATCGGGACAGAGTGATGAATCGCCCTGGAAATCCCGGAGGCTCCTGACCTTGGAAACGAGGATGCAGGTATGCCGAAGGAACAGTCTGCCGGGAAGCCCACGTCAAGGCGTTACAGCCCGGAGGAGAAGGCCGCCGCGGTGCGGATGGTCCGCGCTCTGCGTGCCGAGTTGGGCACCGAGCAGGGCACGGTGTCGCGGGTGGCCCGCCAGCTCGGGTACGGGGTGGAGTCGGTGCGCTCGTGGGTGCGCCAGGCTGACATCGACGACGGGTACGCACCGGGAGTGTCCACTGCGGAGTCGGCGCGGATCAAAGCGCTTGAACAGGAGAACCGAGAACTCAAGCGTGCCAACGAAATACTGAAGCGAGCGGCCAGTTTCTTCGGGGCGGAGCTCGACCGCCAACACAAGAAGTAGTCGACTTCGTCGACGCCCATCGCGCCGAGTTCGGGGTCGAGCCCATCATCACCGTCCTGCGCACCGCAGGTGTCGATGGCCCCGAGCACTACTACGACCGACCCGCGCCGTCGGCGCGCGCGCAAACCCGCCTGGTGGCGTTGTGGGAGGACAATTACCGCGTCTACGGGCGCGCAAGCTGTGGAAAGCCGCCCGCCGCGCTGGCCACGACGTCGGCCGCGACCAGGTCGCGCGGCTGATGCGCGCGGCCGGCATCCACGGAGTGCGCCGCGGTAAACGGGTGCCCACCACCACACCGGACCCGGCCGCGCGCGCCACCCGGATCTGGTCAACCGGAAGTTCAGCGCGAGCGCGCCCAACCAATTGTGGGTCACCGATCTGACGTTCGTGCCGACCTGGTCGGGGGTGGCCTATGTCTGCTTCATCGTCGACGCCTACTCCCGGATGATCGTGGGCTGGCGAGTGGCGTCTCATGCGCACCACCATGGTGCTCGACGCGTTGGAAATGGCCCGCTGGTCACGCGGAAACCTGTTGGAAGGCTTGACATGTCACTCCGATGCCGGATCGCAGTTCACGTCCATCCGCTACGGGGAACGGCTCGCCGAGATCGGCGCGGTGCCCTCGATCGGTTCAATCGGAGACAGTTTCGATAACGCCCTCGCCGAGACAGTCAACGGCTACTACAAAGCCGAGCTGATCTACGGCCCCGCCCGCAGCGGTCCATGGAAGACCGTCGAGGACGTCGAACTGGCCACCCTGGGCTGGGTCTACTGGCACAACACCAACCGCCTCCACAGCTACCTCGATGACGTTTCACCCACAGAGTTCGAAGCAGCGTTCTACGATGCCCAACGGACCGACCAACCCCTGGTCGCAATCCAATAGTTCGAGTCTCCGTCAGAACCAGGGCGATTCATGACTCGATCTGCGTTCGGTATTCCCGCATCGATGTCATCGAACTGTGATAACCGTTTTGCTGTGAGTTTAGTATCCACTGACCGGGAGGTGGGCTATGCCGGGAGCATTGCGCGTGTTCGTCAGCAGTACCATGGTTGATCTTGCGAATGAACGGGCGGCTGTCGTGGATCAGCTGCGCGAGTTCGGTTTTGAGGCGGTGAATGCAGAAGCCATACCTTCGTCAGGTGAGGGCTCGTGGGCGATACTGGAATCTGAGATCCAAAGCTGCGAGGCTTTCGTACTCATTCTCGGCGAACGCTACGGCTGGATTCCTTTCGAGGGCCGCGCGCGGCGGAAGGACTGTCCGTAACCGAGTTGGAGTACCGGGCAGCCGGCAAACGTGGGTTGCCGGTATTCGCATTCTTCAAGAAGCTGCCCTATGGCGCGCCCTCCGATAGTGCTGATGCACGAGCACGCGACAAATTCCGCGAAGACGTTGCCTCCTGGGATCGAGGCTTTTTCAAGTCAGACTTTGAACTAGCTCGAGACCTCGCACCGTTGGTCACAGGGGCGCTCGTGCGTTACCTAGTTGACAGGGCACGGGCGCACCTCGCGCGGAAATCCGGCCCCTTCATCCGAAGCCGAAGGTGCTCCCGCCGCTGCCAAAGGCTCTCATTGATGCGGTTGCCGACCGTTCAGCAATAATGTGGGCTGGAGCCGGGATGTCCCTGCAAGCCGGTCTCCCGTCGGCAAAGGTGTTTACGGAGACCATCCTCATGCGGTTGCAAGAGCATGACCCGGGATACACCTGTGGCTGGCACGGTGGCGACCTCAGTGTCATCGCCTCCGACCTAGAGAAGCTACTGGGCACGACCTCACTACGATCGGCAGTGGTGGACCTCATGGCCCTCGACAGCACTACGTCTCCCCCGGAGGCCCAACTTGTTGCGGCTGACTTGTTCGATCTGATCCTGACCACCAACTACGACACCCTCATCGAACGGGCAGACCAGCACCGCCGGTTGGCGGTTGTCGATGGTGAGCTGGATGGCTCACTTCCCGAGCCGGCGCTAATCAAACTCCACGGGTCATTGGACAACCTTGATTGGTTGGTGCTAACCCAGCAGCAACTCGAACAGCACGCCAGGAGACGCCATCATCTACTGGATGTGATTCGTGGTGAAATTCGCCGTCGACCACTAATCGCCGTCGGTTCGTCTTTGCGTGACCCTAGTATTGTGGCGCTTTTCAACGAATGTAAACCAGAAATTCGTGGTTGGCTCGTGAGCCCGTTGCTGGGTTCCGTGGATGCGCTACGCGCCGCCGACTGGAGATTAGAGCCTGTGGTCTCCACTGCGGAGGACTTCTTCTCTGGGTTGGTGGCATGCCTGGAAACTGACTCGGCGTCTTAGCATGCGGGCTCATATGACGACATGTGCACCGTTCCCGCGGAATAAATATCCCATTCGTGCAATTCTGTTGGAGGAAGTATAGGTAGCAACGAACCTTTGACCATTCTTATCGAGCCGACACTCTCCAGCGGCCAGCACGGTATAGTCGGAGGGCGTGACGCTGTGACTAACACAGTGGTTCACAAAGAAAGTTCTAAAGCGGCTCGCAGTTGCTTCCGTGGTCGGAGCCGTGAACGGACGGTGGGACTTGAAAGACGCTGTCGAGCGACGGCCGGACGTGGAGGGTGGCCCTGATATGCCTGAACTTCCATCACGAGTGTCTCCTGAGAATCGAACGGATGAACCGTTGAGCTCGGGACGCGTCGACGAATCGATCACGTCGAATCAGTTCCGTGACCGGAGCCGCGTCATCCGTGAAGATTTCACTCGGGCGGTGTACCACGACATGATGGTCAAAATTCAGGGACTGCAGACTGCCTGCAACCGGCAGGCTTCGCACTAGCGATCCATTAGGGATGACGCCGCCAAAGGCTCGAGGCCGAACGCGAACTTGGACAGACTTCGAATCCTCCACACTAAATCATCTAGAAACGCGGCGTTCCGATCGTCAAGGCATGAATCCCTATCCCGCGTCGCGAGGGTAATCACTCCCACCGCAGTCTGGGTGTGGTCTGCAGAGACTAGGATAGGCACAGACAGGACAACTGGCCACCGGCTCGCCCGAGGGCTTTCGTTCGGGTCGTCTGTCTCTGGAAGGTCGAAGCGGTGGAGTTGCGGCCGGCCATCAATTAGTGCAATCACGCACGGATATTTTGTGTTTCTGGCAATTTCAGCTTGGCGCGCATGGTTTTCCAGATTTCGGATGTCGTTCTCATCCCACCTGCATCGTGGCCAGGATGTGCTGGCCCACCGCTTCAAGTAGCGGCGCTCACTTGCCGGATCCCAGATCGCCCAGATGTCGATCTTGAATCGCTCTTCACGCCCCTGATCGATCAAGACATCTGCGGTCAGCTCGGCTAGATAGGCCCGAAGATAGCGATCGAAAACCCTCATGAATCGAGGATTGTGAAACCTATTGGCGTACCAGTGTTCCCACCAGTACGTATACCGTTGCCAATAGCCATGCGGGCCTGCGTCCGTTGGTGAATCACCAGGTTGACTGTTTCGATAAGTAGCGCAATCAAGTTCGTCGCAAAATTGCGCGACCGACGAAAAGAAGTCCGGAACTAACAGGGTTACGTCCAAGGACTTCATGCGCGCCACGTGTTGAGTCCGCAGCGACCGCGTCTCATCGGCATCTACTGTGCGTGTTACGCGGGCTTGAATTGCTGGTATGGGAAGCAAAGCCGACCTGCACTCGCGCCCGACTCCTGCACTGTCCGGCCTTGCCGTCTCCTGTAATGCCGACAGTAAAGGAGGGTCTGTGAGGCTTGCGCCAATCACTAGGAGCGCGGACGAGCTAAACAGCCCACAAAGTAATTCGGAAGTTGCGGGTCGAAGCTCGGCGTAGTCAAGTTCGGTGAATGCCACTCTGCCCCTCAGGGGGTCTCTATGCGAAGGCGATATGCGGCCGTGCAAGTAGATGAAGTCGATAATGCCGGTAGTCCGATCAGTCGCCGCTGCAGCGCCGTCTTCTAATGTCCACACTTTTAATCGCGGCTTCGGTCCCCCGACGCCGTACTCACTTCGCTCGGCGTCGAAGGCATCGATACGTGACTGCAATTCCCTCTCGAGCAATACGTCGTAGTTGGTCGTCACGATGCGGGTCTTCTGATTACAGACAGCGCGAGTCATCGCCACAGACGCCACCGCACGAATTAGTTCTCCCTGATCCCATCGAGGTGGTGGATAGAGACACCTAGCAAGGCACCCATCCAGGGCATCCTTGGGTTCACCTGCTCCGCGAAGGTTCTGCTGGTCGTGGAACTTAGAGAAAATCGTAGTAGCCGCTTCTAGTGGCTCCAGTAGGCGGCCCAGCGTAAGGACATCTGTGTCCGACATTGGAGTATTCCTGCGGCGCATGTCATTTGCCATATGCTCGATCAATTCCGGCCAGGTGTAACCACCCTGATCAACCGTTGCTCCAGCGCCGACAAATAGCGTCAAGGTCGACGCTGATGCGAGCTTGTCAATGACCAAGTTCGGTTCATCACGAGTGAAGAACGGCCTCAACTCGCGGCTGTACTCGGACTGTCCGGGTAAGTTATTCATTGTTCTATTACCCCCAGCACCTTTGGAAGGTCACCCCTCGATCGATGTCTCAGACCAGCGCGCATACGGCTGGCTGCCCCAGCCGGAGAAGTCGAGACCGCTTTTCGGGTCGAATGCCCAATGCGTCTCGAGCTCGTAGCGTAACGAGGCAGCGAGTCCGTTCAGGTCCGGAAAAAGGCTCGCATTGTGGACGTTTCGGTCGTAAAGCGATCGCATCGCCTCGTCTCGAAGGCTATGCCGCAACGTAAACTTCACTAGAGCGTCCGACCCGCACGATTTGTCGATTGCAGCATCCGCAGGCTCGGCTATAACCCCGGGAATTACGAAGGTGCCCAATTGAGCGATGAGCCGCGGGTTTAGCACACCTGGATCTGACTGAGCAACAATATCATTGGTGCCTGGCAAAAATAAACGCTCAAAAGCTCGTGGGGCTCTAAAGCTTGGGAAGGAATCGCCGCCGACGATTAGGGTGTCAGGTACCTGACGTGTGTCAAGCGCAAAGACCGCGGCGTCGTCTGTCGCTGTTTCTAGTGCAAAGAAGGCCGCTACGTAGGGTGACCATGTGAAGTCTAACAACCGGGTAGGGCCACCATAATGTTGGATCAAAGCAAGCCATTGAAAGGTGTCACGGTCTGATGGCACGTGCGTTAGGTGTAGATGCGCCTTGCGTTTGAAGATACGGATTATTCGAGCCTCTTGCGGTTCCCAGACTGATTGATCTACGCCGAAATCACGAAGGTGTCGAGCTAGCGATGTCCACAGGGGCCAGCGTGCATCGCGCTGTCCACGGAATGCCCAGCTAGAGTACGGGCCGCCATTCCGCAAGATCTCGTCAAATTCCGACCAGGTCGTAATGGTTTCATTCAGCACGGCCGCACTATACGAGACGCAATGAGGACGCGGAGTACGAATTCGGGAATAAGTTGACGTCGTGAACATTAGAGACGACGGCTGGCATTCGCTGCGTTCATTAATAATCGGTGCCTGAGTCGCGAGGCATGGAAGTGGTGAATCAGCAGAGGTCCTCGAACACCTCGTACCCAGCGTTGCAACGGGGATAAACGAAATATAAGCAACGCCGTTGGCAGCTGGCTCCAAAAAGGTACAGCCCATCGATGCCCGTACATCGCCGAAACCATTGGGCCAGAGGCACAGACCGACCGGATCCGGGTGTGGCAGGGACGCGGCACAACTCGCCGGAGGGACGCGTCCTGAATCGCCCTGGAAATCCCGGAGGCTCCTGACCTTGGAAACGAGGATGCAGGTATGCCGAAGGAACAGTCTGCCGGGAAGCCCACGTCAAGGCGTTACAGCCCGGAGGAGAAGGCCGCCGCGGTGCGGATGGTCCGCGCTCTGCGTGCCGAGTTGGGCACCGAGCAGGGCACGGTGTCGCGGGTGGCCCGCCAGCTCGGGTACGGGGTGGAGTCGGTGCGCTCGTGGGTGCGCCAGGCTGACATCGACGACGGGTACGCACCGGGAGTGTCCACTGCGGAGTCGGCGCGGATCAAAGCGCTTGAACAGGAGAACCGAGAACTCAAGCGTGCCAACGAAATACTGAAGCGAGCGGCCAGTTTCTTCGGGGCGGAGCTCGACCGCCAACACAAGAAGTAGTCGACTTCGTCGACGCCCATCGCGCCGAGTTCGGGGTCGAGCCCATCATCACCGTCCTGCGCACCGCAGGTGTCGATGGCCCCGAGCACCTACTACGACACCAAGACCCGCGCGCCGTCGGCGCGCGCAGCGGGACGAGGTCCTGGGGCCTGCCCTGGTGGCGTTGTGGGAGGACAATTACCGCGTCTACGGGCGCGCAAGCTGTGGAAAGCCGCCCGCCGCGCTGGCCACGACGTCGGCCGCGACCAGGTCGCGCGGCTGATGCGCGCGGCCGGCATCCACGGAGTGCGCCGCGGTAAACGGGTGCCCACCACCACACCGGACCCGGCCGCGGCGCGCCACCCGGATCTGGTCAACCGGAAGTTCAGCGCGAGCGCGCCCAACCAATTGTGGGTCACCGATCTGACGTTCGTGCCGACCTGGTCGGGGGTGGCCTATGTCTGCTTCATCGTCGACGCCTACTCCCGGATGATCGTGGGCTGGCGAGTGGCGTCTCACATGCGCACCACCATGGTGCTCGACGCGTTGGAAATGGCCCGCTGGTCACGCGGAAACCTGTTGGAAGGCTTGACATGTCACTCCGATGCCGGATCGCAGTTCACGTCCATCCGCTACGGGGAACGGCTCGCCGAGATCGGCGCGGTGCCCTCGATCGGTTCAATCGGAGACAGTTTCGATAACGCCCTCGCCGAGACAGTCAACGGCTACTACAAAGCCGAGCTGATCTACGGCCCCGCCCGCAGCGGTCCATGGAAGACCGTCGAGGACGTCGAACTGGCCACCCTGGGCTGGGTCTACTGGCACAACACCAACCGCCTCCACAGCTACCTCGATGACGTTTCACCCACAGAGTTCGAAGCAGCGTTCTACGATGCCCAACGGACCGACCAACCCCTGGTCGCAATCCAATAGTTCGAGTCTCCGTCAGAACCAGGGCGATTCATCCACTACGTTGTTCATGTGATATGGCTCGAAGCCGTGGCGGATCTGGATATATTTGAACTGGGAGATGTAGCGGCAGGTCTTGTAGACAACACAGTGGCCCTCTCGTTCTTCAATTGCCGTGCTGATCGCGGGGGTGCCTCAACAGAAACGCGTATGTGTAGGGACTGGTGACGCACATACCCCCTGGCGCCACGTCGGTGTCATGCACCGACGGGAATGTTTGCCAAACGACGGGTGCGGTGGGTCTCGCCCTGGTTGGCGCGCAACCTGGTGACTTCTTGTGGTCGACCAGGGTCTGTTCGGCTTGACGTGCGGTTGCGATCTTTCCGCCGCGGTTCTCGGACACCTCGCGCAGGTGCTCGATGAGGGCACCGATCCCGCGTTCAAGGTCAGTCACCGCCTGACCGCCCTCGTCGGGAGCCGCGAGCGCGAAGTCCAGGCTGGTAACACGCTGGGTGGGTAAGGGCCGCGGTCAGCGAACTAGACGGCGGGAAGGCAAGCATGTCGCGCGTGACTTAGTGCTTCTGCTATTCGCCTAGGTAGGTACGAAAAAGCCGAAACCGATGAATGTTGAGGAGGTGGGTGACGTGTGGAGCCTCGATGGTCCTGCGTAGGTGGTCAATGATTGCGTTACTCGTAGCCCGCCACCAACTCGACGAGTTTGTCCTGGACGAGACCGGTTTCGAGTGAGGTGAGATGCCGCACGTGATGTGACGTCCGTCGGAGCCGTGCGGAGGTTGCGATTTGGCGCTGCGAGCCAGTGGATGGCGCGGGAGCCCTGCGGTCGCGGTTGAGTCCGAGTGTTAGAGCTCCGCGCGGTCGTTCACCGGGTTCCTCTCTCCGTCCTCACGCAGGGCAATTTGACGACCGGTGCAGCGCAACGACAGGTTCGTCGGCGGCGATGTTTGTCCGCGGTGACTTGTCGAGCCAACGGAATGCGCGGCTGCAAGACGTCGTGGCGGGCCAGGCCGCTGTGACGGATGAGGATCGGTATTTGGTCACCATTTACCGCAGCCACTCACCGCAGTGTTTTGTCGCCTCGTGTAGTCGGATGTAGTTACAGTGCGTGCCACACGCGTGGATGCATGTTGGTCTTAGGGAGACACGAATTGAGCCAGCTGGGCAACTTCGTCTGGGGCATCGCCGACCAGCTCCGGGGGGTCTACAAGCCGCACCAGTACGGCGGAGTGATCCTGCCGTTCACGATCCTGAGGCGGCTGGACTGCATCCTGGAACCGACCCGTAACGAGGTTCGGGCCCTGGCCGCTAAGTACAGCGGCGGAGCCCTCGACGTCCAGGTGAAGCGCAAGACTGGCCTGAGCTTCTTCAACACCAGCGCGTTCAACTTCGCGCGCCTGCTGGAGGATCCCGAAGGTCTGCGGGCGAACCTAATGGACTACATCACCGGGTTCTCGGCCAACATCGATGTCTTCGAACGGTTCAAGTTCGAAAACGAACTGGCCACGTTGGACGAGAAGAACCGCCTGTACCTGGTGACATCGGCGTTCGCCGAGGTGGATCTTCACCCCGACACGGTGCCCAACGCCGTGATGGGTGACTTGTTCGAGTACCTGATCTACAAGTTCGCCGAAGCCTCCAACGAGGAGGCCGGTGAGCACTACACCCCTCGCGACGCGATTCGGCTCATGGTCGACCTGCTATTCGCCGAGGAGAACAAGGCCCTGCTCGAACCGGGCACGGTCCGTACCATCTACGACCCCACCGCAGGCACCGGCGGCATGCTGTCGGTCGCCGAGGAACGCCTGCTGGAACGCAACCCGGACGCACGGCTGCGGCTTTACGGCCAAGAGATCAACGACCAGTCATACGCCATCTGCAAATCCGACATGCTGGCCAAAGGCCAGGATCCCGGCAACATCCGCCTCGGCGACACCCTTGCCGACGACCAGTTCTGGGACAAAACCTTCGACTTCTGCATGTCCAACCCCCCCTACGGAGTGGACTGGAAGGCCTCGAAAGAGGCCGTCGAGAAGGAAGCACTTGCTCAGGGCTCGAGATTCTCCCACGGCCTACCGCCGATCAACGACGGGCAGATGCTGTTCCTGTGCCACCTGGTGCACAAGATGCGCCCGAAACACGAGGGCGGCGGGCGGGCCGGCATCGTTTTGAACGGATCCCCACTGTTCAACGGTGCCGCCGAGTCCGGCCCGTCGAAGATCCGTCAGTGGCTGCTGGAATCGGATCTGGTGGAGGCGATCATCGCGCTGCCGGCCAACATGTTCTTCAACACCGGCATCGCCACCTACATCTGGATCCTGGACAACACCAAACGCCCCGACCGCGTCAGCAAAATCCAGCTGATCGACGCCACCTCGTTCTGGACCAAGATCCACAAGAACCTCGGCTCCAAGAACCGCGAAATCGACGACTACGCCCGCGATAAGATCCTCGCCCTCTACGACGCCTTCGACGAAGCCGACCCCGACAACTCGAAAGTACTCACCGCCAACGACTTCGGCTACTGGACCATCACCGTCGAACGCCCACTGCTCGACGAGGACGGCAACCCGGTCACCGACCGCAAAGGCAACCCCAAACCAGACCCGCAGAAACGCGACACCGAAAACGTTCCGTTCACCTACGGCGGTAACACCGACGGCGACGCCGGCCGCGCCGCGACGATCAAGGCCTACCTCGAAGCCGAAGTCCTCCCCCATGTACCCGACGCCTGGATCGACGAAAAGAAAACCAGGATCGGCTACGAAATTCCCTTCACTCGCCACTTCTACAGGTACATCCCACCCCGCCCCCTCGCCGAGATCGACGCCGACCTCGAGAAACAAGTCGCCAAGATCCTGGCACTGCTCCGAGAGGTGGAGGGGTGAGGGCATCGCTGAATCCTTTCTCGTCCGCTGTCGGGTCTGCTTACGCACCCATTGGGGGTTCGTTTACCGTCACTCTCGGGAAGATGCTGGATGCCGGCCGCGAGGCAGATCCGTCAGCTCGGGAGCTTCCGTACATCCGTGCGGGCAACATCCAGGACACAGGTCTAGACCTTTCCAGCGTCAACACGATGCCTTTCACCGAGTGCGAAGCCGCCACTCTGAACCTGCGACGAGGAGATGTCCTTGTGGTGGAGGGCGGCGCCGTCGGTACATGCGTTGTGCTGGACTCCGACCTGCCAGGCTGGTCGTTCCAGAAGACAGTCAACCGCGTTCGCCCTGTGGGCGACTCATCATCGCAGTATCTCGCATACGTTCTTCGCGCCTATCGCGATGCCGGGATTATCGACATAGTTTGCAACAAGTCGACGATCCCCCATCTGACAGCGGAAAAGCTACGTGCACTCCGGATTCCGTCCTGGGCACCGGGGGTGCAACGCGCCATCGCTGACTATCTCGATCGTGTGACGGGTCGAATCGACATGCTCATCGCTGAGCAGCAGAAGCTCATCAAATTGTTAGGGGAACGACGGCAGGCCCTAATTGAAAAGCGTGTCGCCTGTGGCTTGGATGACCGAACGTCGTTCAAAACCAGCACGCTGGCCTGGACGGAGAAGGTCCCGACGCACTGGCGTGTTGCCAACATCAGGCGGTTCGCTCAAATGAAGACAGGCCATACACCGAGCCGATCAGTTCCCGAATACTGGGAAAATTGCACTATCCCTTGGTTTACCCTGGCTGACGTTTGGCAGCTACGTGACTCGCGGCGAATGTACCTGGGTGAAACTTCGAGCCTGATCAGTGAAGATGGACTGGCGAACTCGGCAGCGGAGCTCCTCCCAGCAGGAACGGTTGTACTCTCTCGGACCGCATCGGTGGGGTTCGCCGGCATCATGCCGACTGCGATGGCAACGAGCCAAGACTTCTGGAATTGGATGTGCGGCCCGGAGCTGGAACCGGCGTATCTCGTGTATGTCTTCAGGGCGATGCGAAATGAGTTCCAAGCATTGATGATTGGATCAACTCACAAGACAATCTATCAGCCAGTGGCGGCAGCAATGCGCATCCCTGTCCCACCTCTTGATGAGCAGCGCGGCATCGTTGCGCATCTGGACGAGCAGACAGCGAGGATCGACACCCTGATTGCGGAGTCGGAGCGCTTCATTGAGTTGGCGCGGGAACGTCGCGCAGCGTTGATCACAGCCGCGGTTACAGGTCAGATTGATGTGCGGGAAGTGGCCTGAATTATGGGGCAACACAACGAGATCGAGTTCGAGAAGGAGCTCGCTGAGTATCTGGCTGCCCATGGCTGGTTGTACTCGACCAATGATGCTGGCTATGACAAGGAACGAGCACTGTTTCCGGAGGACGTGCTGCGTTGGTTGGCGGACACACAGCCGGAGCAGTTGGCAAAGGTCGTCAAACCAGGCTCCGGAGACGAGGCCAAACAGCGGTCGCAGTTACTGGACCGGATCGTCAAAGTCCTTGACACCCGGTTGGACAACGGCGGCGGGACACTGAGCGTCTTACGCAAGGGGTTGTCGCATCTAGCTGCGAAGTTCCAGATGTGTGTGTTCAAACCCGAAACGACTCTCAACGAGAAACGCAACGTCGACTACGCCGCGGTGCGGGTGCGGGTGATGCGGCAGGTCCACTTCTCCACCGCCGACCAGCGATCGGTGGACCTAGTGTTCTTCGTCAATGGCCTTCCGGTGGCCACCGCTGAGCTCAAGACCGACTTCACCCAGACCGTCGCCGACGCGATCAGCCAGTACAAGACCTCCCGGTTGCCCAAAGACCCCGACACTGGACGGCGGCAGCCGCTGTTCGAATCCGGTGCGCGGGCGTTGGTACATTTCGCGGTGTCCAACGACGAGGTCTGGATGACCACCAAGCTCGCCGGTGACCAGACTCATTTCCTGCCGTTCAACCGCGGTACCGAAGACGGCGGTGCCGGCAATCCCGTCAACCCCGACGGGTCCAAGACCGCGTATCTGTGGGAGCGGGTGCTGCAGCGCGACGCCTGGCTGAACATCCTCGGCCGGCTGATGTACATCAAACATGAGTCATCCACGGATCCGATCAGCGGGAAGACCACCCGCTCGGCGTCGCTGCGGTTCCCCCGCTTCCACCAGTGGGAGGCGGTCACCAATCTGACCGAGGCTGTGACCGCCGAGGGTGTCGGAAAGCGTTATCTCATCCAGCATTCCGCGGGGTCGGGTAAGACCGACTCCATCGCCTGGACTGCCCACCGCATGGCCCGACTGCAGGTCGACAACAAGAAGGTGTTCGACTCGGTCATCGTCGTCACCGACCGCAACGTCCTCGACGCCCAACTGCAGGACGCCATCAAGCAGATCGACAACGACCAGGGCATCGTCGTCGCCATCGACCGCGCCGAGGCCGCCAAGGGCGGTGGTTCGAAATCGGGGATGCTGTCCAAGGCGCTCACCGAGGGCAAGCTAATCATCGTCGTCACCATCCAGACGTTTCCGTTTGCGATGGAGGAGATCCGCCGCAACAAGGGCCTCAAAGGCAGGACGTTCGCCGTCATCGCCGACGAAGCCCACTCGTCACAGTCCGGCCAGGTCGCCGGCAAGCTCAAAGCGGTGCTGACCTCCGAGGAACTCCAGGAGATCGAAGCGGGCAAGGAGATCGATATCGAGGCCGTGCTGGCTGCTGAGGCCAGCGAGCGGGCCGAGTCGGCCAACATCTCCTACTTCGCGTTCACCGCCACCCCGAAAGCCAAGACCCTGGAACTGTTCGGCCGCCGCCCCGCCGACGGTGAGCCGCCCGTGCCGTTCCACGTCTACACCATGAAGCAGGCCATCGAAGAGGGCTACATCCTCGACGTCCTCACCGGCTACCACTCGTTCAAGCTGGCGTTCCAGGTCGGCCAGAACGCCAGCGACGCCAAGGAGGTGGATCAGGCCCAGGCCACCAAAGAGGTCATGCGCTGGGTCAAACTCAACCCCCAGACCATCGCGCAGAAGTCCGCCATCATCGTCGAGCACTTCCGCGCCAACGTCGCACACCTGCTGGACGGGCACGCCAAGGCCATGGTCGTCACCGACTCCCGCAAGGCCGCCGTCCGCTACAAACGCGCGATTGACGACTACATCTCCAAGAAGGGCTACGGCTACGGCACCCTGGTCGCCTTCTCCGGCACCGTGCACGACCCCGAGACCGGGCCTGACGACTTCACCGAGGCCAGCATGAACCCCGGGGTGCACGATCTGCGCACCGCGTTCCGCGGAGACGAATACAAGGTGATGATCGTCGCCAACAAGTTCCAGACCGGCTTCGACCAACCGCTGCTGAGCGCGATGTACGTCGACCGCATCCTCTCCGGAGTCACCGCGGTGCAGACACTCTCACGGCTGAACCGCACCTACCGCACCCCCTCGGGCATCCAGAAGACCGCAGCCATGACCCAGGTGGTCGACTTCGTCAACGAACCCGAACTCATCCGCAAGGCATTCGAGCCGTACTACACCGACGCGTTCCTGGAGACCGAGACCGACCCCAACCTAGTGCACGACCTGTCGGCCAAGCTCGACACCGCCGACATCTACACCACCGCCGAAATCGACCAGTGCGCCGAGGCGATCGTGAAGAACAAGGGTCACAACGCCCTCAAAGCAGCGATCGACCCCGCGCACAAGCGCTTCGCCGAGCGCTACCATGCCGCCCTGATCGACAATGGCGGTGAGGGCGACAAAGCCGCGTTGGCGGAACTGGACATGTTCCGCAAGGACGTCGGAACCTTCGTGCGGCTCTACGACTTCATGTCGCAGATCATCAACTACGGCGACCCGGAGCTGGAGAAGAAGCAGCTGTTCCTCCGCCACCTCGAACGGGTCATCCAGCCCGACAACTACACCGCCCCCATCGACCTGTCCGACGTCGTCTTGAAGAACGTGAAGCAGATCGACCGCGGCAAGATCGACATCGGCCTCGGCGTGCGCGTCGGCCTGAAGGGCGCCACCGCAGCCGGTTCCGGCGAGAAGCGCGACCCGAAGATGGTCGCCTTCCAACAGGTGCTGGATCGGCTCAACGACCTGTTCGGCTCCGAGGACTTCACCGAATCCCAGAAGGTCTCGTTCCTCGAAGCGTTGATGCAAACTCTGCTCGCCGACCACGCCCTCGTGCAGCAGGCAAAGGTGAACTCTGCCAAGCAGTTTGTTGAATCGCCTGATTTCGACGACGCGGTCACTGGAGCGGTCGCCGACAACCATGGAGCGCATGAGAAGATGAGCGACTACTTCTTCACTAACGCGCCGGGCCGGTCACATTTGATTTCGGACATCGCGAAATGGTTCTACCAAGTTGTTGCTTCCGAACACGCGAACGTGTAGCCGTCGCCGGACGGCATGTATGGGAGTTTGACATACTGTGCGATGGCTCGACGCCGTCAACCGAAGGAAAGTCTCGCGCATGCTGTTCAAATCAAGCGGTCAGGTTAGCGACGACGTAGCCTATCTCAGAGGCCTCCGCAGGCGCCTCTTCGAACAGACCAGTGCGCCGATACAGTGAATCGCCCTGGTTCTGACGGAGACTCGAACTATTGGATTGCGACCAGGGGTTGGTCGGTCCGTTGGGCATCGTAGAACGCTGCTTCGAACTCTGTGGGTGAAACGTCATCGAGGTAGCTGTGGAGGCGGTTGGTGTTGTGCCAGTAGACCCAGCCCAGGGTGGCCAGTTCGACGTCCTCGACGGTCTTCCATGGACCGCTGCGGGCGGGGCCGTAGATCAGCTCGGCTTTGTAGTAGCCGTTGACTGTCTCGGCGAGGGCGTTATCGAAACTGTCTCCGATTGAACCGATCGAGGGCACCGCGCCGATCTCGGCGAGCCGTTCCCCGTAGCGGATGGACGTGAACTGCGATCCGGCATCGGGTGACATGTCAAGCCTTCCAACAGGTTTCCGCGTGACCAGCGGGCCATTTCCAACGCGTCGAGCACCATGGTGGTGCGCATGTGAGACGCCACTCGCCAGCCCACGATCATCCGGGAGTAGGCGTCGACGATGAAGCAGACATAGGCCACCCCCGACCAGGTCGGCACGAACGTCAGATCGGTGACCCACAATTGGTTGGGCGCGCTCGCGCTGAACTTCCGGTTGACCAGATCCGGGTGGCGCGCCGCGGCCGGGTCCGGTGTGGTGGTGGGCACCCGTTTACCGCGGCGCACTCCGTGGATGCCGGCCGCGCGCATCAGCCGCGCGACCTGGTCGCGGCCGACGTCGTGGCCAGCGCGGCGGGCGGCTTTCCACAGCTTGCGCGCCCCGTAGACGCGGTAATTGTCCTCCCACAACGCCACCAGGGCAGGCCCCAGGACCTCGTCCCGCTGCGCGCGCGCCGACGGCGCGCGGGTCTTGGTGTCGTAGTAGGTGCTCGGGGCCATCGACACCCCTGCGGTGCGCAGGACGGTGATGATGGGCTCGACCCCGAACTCGGCGCGATGGGCGTCGACGAAGTCGACTACTTCTTGTGTTGGCGGTCGAGCTCCGCCCCGAAGAAACTGGCCGCTCGCTTCAGTATTTCGTTGGCACGCTTGAGTTCTCGGTTCTCCTGTTCAAGCGCTTTGATCCGCGCCGACTCCGCAGTGGACACTCCCGGTGCGTACCCGTCGTCGATGTCAGCCTGGCGCACCCACGAGCGCACCGACTCCACCCCGTACCCGAGCTGGCGGGCCACCCGCGACACCGTGCCCTGCTCGGTGCCCAACTCGGCACGCAGAGCGCGGACCATCCGCACCGCGGCGGCCTTCTCCTCCGGGCTGTAACGCCTTGACGTGGGCTTCCCGGCAGACTGTTCCTTCGGCATACCTGCATCCTCGTTTCCAAGGTCAGGAGCCTCCGGGATTTCCAGGGCGATTCAACAGTTCCCCGAGCCGTCACTTGTGCTCAATCTCGAACAGCGGAATAGCCGGGCCCGCAGGTTCAAGCATGTGCATCAATTGTCCGTGGCCATGAAAAAGTCCCCACTGGTGGCCAAGTGGAGGTCCCCGTTGGTGGCCAGATAAAAGTCCCCACCTCGTGTTCGTCGTGTCGATCAGGAACTGCGGGCCCCGATGGTGACGGTGAAGGCGCCAACCAATCGCCACCACCACCGGGGAGTTCCATTGAAGTCTGCGAAGGACCGCATGGACATTATTTCTGCCTATCAACAGCTCGGGTCGTACCGGGCTGCCGCCGATGCGTGCGGCACCACCCATAAGACCGTCAGACGTGTCGTGGCCAAGTTCGAGGCCGACCAGGCCGGCGTGCTGCCGGTGCCGCGAGCCGAGCGTGTCCACAACTACGATGCGGTGGCCGATCTGGTCGCTGAACGTGTCGAGAAGTCCCAGGGTCGGATCTCGGCCAAACGGCTGCTGCCGATCGCCCGCACCGCCGGCTACCAGGGCTCGCCGCGTAATTTCCGGCGCCTGGTCGCTGAGACGAAAGCGTTGTGGCGCAGTAACAATCACCGTGGCCGCCGCCCGGCAGTGTGGGCGCCGGAGAGTATCTGGTGATCGATTGGGCCCAGGCCGCGCCGGGGCTGTTCTTGTTCTGCGCGGTGCTGGCGTTCTCCCGGTGGCGCTTCGTGCGGTTCGCCACCGACCAGAAAGCCTCCACCACGCTGGCGTTGATCGCCGAAGCCATGGGCGTCATCGGCGGCGTTCCGGCGCGGGTGCTGGCCGACCGGATGGCCTGCCTCAAGGGCGGGGTGGTCGCGAACGTGGTCGTCCCGACCCCGGGCTACGTCCGCTTCGCGACGCACTACGGGTTCGCGCCGGACTTCTGCCATGCAGGCGACCCGCAGTCCAAGGGCATTGTGGAGAACCTGTGCGGCTACGCCCAACGCGACCTGGCCGTGCCGCTGCTGACCCAGGCCGCCGTCGACGGTGTGGCGGTCGACCTCCGGTCGGCCAATGCCGCCGCGGCCGCCTGGTGCGCCGAGGTCAACGCCACGGCGCATTCGGAGATCCAAGCGATCCCCGACGACCGACTGGTAACCGAACGTGAACTGCTACAACCACTCCCATCGCTACGCTTGCAGATCGGTGCACCCTCGGTGCTCCGTAAGGTCGACCGGTTGTCGTGTGTGCGATACGGGTCGGCCCGCTACTCGGTACCGACCCGGCTGATCGGGACCAGCGTGGCCGTCGTGGTCGATCACGGCGCGGTGTGCCTGCTCGAGCCGGCCACCGGGGTGGTCGTGGCCGAACACGAACTCATCGCACCCGGTGGCGCCTCAATCCTCGACGAGCATTACGACGGACCGCGGCCGGCACCGAACCGCGGACCACGGCCCAAGACCACCGTGGAGAAGCAGTTCTGCGACCTCGGTGAAGACGCGCAGGCGTTCCTGGTCGGCGCTGCGGCGATCGGCAACACCCGACTGGCCTCGGAGCTGGAGATCCTGCTCGCCCTGGGCGCCGCCCACGGTGAGCGGCAATTGGTGGCGGCACTGCACCGGGCGGTGGCGTTCCGGCGGTTCCGCGCCGCCGACGTGCGCTCCATCCTGGCCGCCGGCACCGGCGCCCGCAGCCACGCGAAGCCGGGGATGCGTTGATCCTGGACCTGCCGGTCGCCCCGACCCGGTCTCTGGAGGCCTACCGGGTCGCACCCGTCGCTGACGGTGAGGTGATGTCGTGACCAAGACAGCACCGTTGACCGATACCAAAACCATTGCACCCCCGTCGGTTCCACCATTGGATGCCGATCTGGATGCCGGGCTGCGGCGGTTGAAGCTGGCGGCGATCCGGCGGACGGCACCGGAGGTGTTGATCACCGCCAAGACCCAACGCTGGACCCTGAAGAGGTGCTGCGGACCCTGGTGGAGACCGAGCTGGCCGCTCGGGATGCTTCCAACGTCGTCAACCGGCTCAAGGCCGCCGCGTTCCCCGTGCCCAAGACATTGGAGAGCTTCGATGTGGCCACATCGTCGATCCAACCGAAGGTGTTCGACTACCTGTCAAGTCTGGAATGGATACGCGCACAACGGAACCTGGCGATCATCGGCCCCGCCGGGACCGGCAAGAGCCACACGTTGATCGGGTTGGGGACCGCGGCGATCCACGCCGGCCTCAAGGTGCGTTACTTCGCCGCCGCCGACCTCGTGGAGACGCTCTACCGCGGGATGGCCGACAACACCGTCGGCAAGATCATCGAATCGCTGCTGCGAGTCGACCTCATCATTCTCGACGAGCTCGGCTTCGCACCACTGGATGACACCGGCACCCAGCTGTTGTTCCGGCTCGTCGCCGGCGCCTACGAACGCCGCTCCTTGGCCATCGGGTCGCACTGGCCCTTCGAACAATGGGGACGGTTCCTGCCCGAGCAGACCACCGCGGTCAGCATCCTCGACCGGCTCCTGCACCACGCCACCGTCGTCATCACCGACGGCCAGTCCTACCGCATGAAAGACGCCCAACACCGAAAGGAGAACGCCACCACAACCTAGGAATCACCGCACGGGGTGGGGACTTTTATCCGGCCACCAGCGGGGACATCGAGTTGGCCATTGACATCAATCCTGTGTGATGCACAGAGAGAACTTCGCCGCGAGCAGTCGAGTCAAGCTGTTATACCTAGTCGATGGCTTCTTGGCAATGGTTGATGCGGAGAACCCGTTTGGCCTCTATGCGATATCACGGAGTATGTGTGAGCTGAGCGCATTTTTACACGAGATCCAAATCCGACTTCAAGCGATCGCCTTGCAGGTAACTGAAAGTTCTTGGCAACCGTTGGGGGAGCAGTTCTTCGGTGTGTTGATACGTGCGCGCTTTGCAACGACGCACCCCGACCACAGGGCCATGCTCATCGCTGAAGGCGTATCTGCTGCCCGCCTAAAGCCATTCAACATCATGCACTGTATCCAAGGACTTGCCGCGGAACCTGAACATATAGATGTCGCTGAACGGTATGCGCTACTTTGCGACTTCGTGCACCACAATCTAGGTAGTTCGACGCTTGCAAACTCTGGCAGTGGGGTAGCGGATGCGGCCCGGTCGTTATCGGGGGGTGAGATGAGGCATTCAAGCGGGGAAATGACGATCACCCAGTATGAGTATCCGGTGGCGGATAAGGCGGGCCTGGCTGTCAGCGCTCTCGTGTCGGACTTCATTCGTGACACGCAGGCTTGTGTCCAGTGGCTCAATCTGACCCCGGGTGGGCCCTTCCCGACGGACATGGTTGTGAAGGCGACTGGAAATCCAATTGGGTTCCCGCAGCTGCGGCGGCGCTGATCGTCCGCAGATGAAACGAACTGCGACAGAACGAGATGTCGTGTGTTCGGCGCAGGCAAGTCGAGCGAACAACCGTATGGGCAATGAATTTTCGTCAGTGTGTGTCGGGAGTTTTTCCTTCTCTGGCGCATTACTGCAATTGGAGTTCGTAGGGCTAGCGACGCGGGTACTTGGCCGAACCGAGTTGCCGAGGCGGCCCGCCCTTTCGTATGAAGTTAGCCCCAGTGCTGTTCGCGATACTCGAGCATGTCGTCACCATGGAGCTGTTTGGTCGCGTTGCCGATTCGGACCCAGAACTCCTCGGCGTTGTTGCCGGAACCTTTCGTAGGCTTGGCAAAGACAGGCTTTCCGGATGCCGCGACGGAAACCACGCAAATAGTCTGTCCGCGAGCGTTTTCAAAGCGGATGCGCACTGTCATGGCGGAAGGAACCGACAGGCCGTTGTCGAGCAACTGCCGAAGGAAGAGCTCGTAGCCGTCGGCGTTGCCCTTACTGCCAAGCGTTTGGAAATCATGCTGAAGCCCGAGCGGCTGTCCCTGGTCGTCGACGCCGATCAATAAGGTTCCGCCCTCGGCGTTTAAGAAGCCGCAAACCGTCTTAACGATCACCTGCTCCATCTTGGAATCTGCCTGTGCTGTATGAAGATTCCACCGTGCCGTCGACTTGAACTCAGTCGTTTGAGACTCACCCGCTTCGATGACGTCTTCGATGGTGGCGTTGTGAGGCACCTCTACCGAACCCCACAACGTTGAGAACCCTTCGCGGACGACCTTGGCGATCAAGACCCGTCGGCGTTCCAAGAAAGTTGTGTAGTCGAGCTGCTCCCAACCGATCGGGAGTGCGTGATGATGGACTTGTCGCTTTAGTCGGTCGGGGTTGATCTGACTCGACATGACCTGCCAATACTCATGTGGTGCAGCGCTGCTGATGGAGGCGTTCTCCGCCCAATCCAGGAACGCCATGTTGGCGATCGCGTTGATCTGCCGCGTCCCTGTCACCCCCAGTGATGCAAGGTATTTCTTGGGGAACAGATGATGCCTTTCGACCGAGCGAGGTGCTACTGCCGACGGGTCGAGTAGATGCGACACCTTTAACTCGCTGAAGAGGACCTCCGCGTCGAGGAGATTCAGCGCTGCCAGGTATGCGAACAACGCCGGTGACCGTGGCGAGGAGTTATCCAGCTTATTCGGCAGCGAGATCTCCCAATAGTCGTTGGTGAAGTTCGCCGTAACAATACGGTCCAGCTCTGATACGAAGGCTTGGCCGTCTCCCTTGGGAAGGTCCGCGATGCGTCCGAGATCCGACTCCAGCTGTGATTCAGGAGAGTTGGTGTACCGGCCAGTGGTGTGCGCCATGAAGAACCAACGGCTGATGACCTGCCTGAGCAAGCTGTAGTCAAGGCCGAAGTCGCACCGACCGATGAGCCAGAATGCGTATCCGAACAGGAGCGCGTTCTGTGACGTAATCATCTTGTTGCTTCGGAAGCCGGCAGCATATATGCACTTGAGAAATTCGTGCCAGTTCGTTAGATCAAGAGCACGCTCCTGAGCCTCAGCCAGCGCTTGAAACTGTGCTTCACGCCGCTCGGCGCTGACAACGCCGGTTTCGAGGTCCTTGCCCCTCAGAATGTTGTAGACGTATTGCAGACGTGCGCGCCGAAAGGCCAACGCAACTCCAGCGCGCAGCATTTGATCTGGGCTGGGTTCGATGTACGGGTTACGCGGGCTCGGGCCTACCGCGGCAGGATCCACCGCAGCGCGACTGAACGCCTCCAGTTCCCGACGCCCTTTTTCCCAGTGGACTGACATGAGCGTGAGGATGAAATCCGCTTGGTTGAGCTTGACGCCTTCGCTGTTGATGCGGACGAAGATCTCGGCGACCTGCTCTTCATCGGCGGTCTTGTCGAGCTCAATCACCTGGAAACGAAACGCATCCAGATCATGAACTCGGTTTATGCGATCTTCGAGTTGATCTTCTTCTGCCTCCGAAAGGCCGTCCGCACGAGTCTCGCCGAGACGCTTCAAGAAGTGACGGACGGTCGGCCGGTAGCCGTCCGTCCAGAGCGTGGTTATGTCCGGTATGAATTCAGGGTCACGCTCAATAGCGGCGTCAGTAACCTCAAAGGTCTCGTCGGCAGGTCTGAATGCTATGCGAATGCGGCGCTGCTCGAACTTCTTGGTGAGTACATGCTGACCGGTCAACACGGCATATAGCGATGTCAGACGCTGTTGACCATCGACGATCAGAAGTCGCGGGGATTCGGCGTCGCTCTCGCCGATCTTTCTCGTGCCGGCGTCGACACCTGTTTCCCACAGCATGATCGTGCCGATGGGGTAGCCGCGGTACATCGAGTCTAAGAGATCTCGTGCTTTCGCCGGCGACCACACGAAGGGACGTTGAATATCCGGCAGTGCGATACGCCCTGCGCCTATATCAAGTACGAGATGCTCAAGCGTGTAGCCGGTGTCCCTGTACAACGTCGGCATTGGCTTCCTTTCCACTACAGCGTGGCTGCCACTGTGGTTTCGATCGCTGCTACTTGTGCTCGTCGCGCCGCAAGTAGATCTATGACCGAGATTAACGCGGCACCTAGAATGGCGGCGGGCTCTCGAGCGCCTTGCAGCGAGTAGGACTTCCTCAGGCAGTTGTCGACTACCGACAAGGTAGGTGACTGTCGATGTACGCCCTGCGCGCGATCTGCAATCAGCATCGAAATGCCAGCGATCACGGGGCTGGCGCACGCGATTAGTCCCATCCGAACCGCGCCGACGGACCGACCACCCGTGCAATGATCGCCGAAAAGCGGAGGAGCTAGACATGGGTTTTGAGCGGATCGACGACCTACTGAACGGTGTGACCGCCGACCTGTCGCTTCACGGCATCGCACCACGGTCGTCGGCCGCGACGGCGTCCTCTACGAAGGCGCCGCTGGCGACGCCCGACCCGACTCCATGTTCCGCAACGCATCCATGACCAAGGCCGTCGCGACCACCGCGGCGCTCCAACTCGTCGAGTAGGGCCGCGTCGACCTCGACGCACCAGTGGCATCGACGTCCCCGAGTTCGGCGAGCTCCAAGTCCTTGACGGCTTCGACGGCGGCCAGCCCGTCCTCCGTCCACCCAAAACGCAAGCCACCGTCCGCCAGCTGATGAACCACACCGCCGGCTGCGGCTACCACTTCCTCAACGACAAGCTCTACACCTACTGCACCGACCACCGATTCCCGGACGTGCTCTCGGGGCCGCAAGCAGAGCATCAGCGCACCCCTGGTCCACGATCCCGGCACGGTCTGGGAGTACGGGTCAGCACCGACTGGGTCGGCCAGGTCGTCGGGGCCGTCAGCGGCCAGACCCTCGGCGACTACCTCGGCGAGCACGTCTGGGGCACGCTCGGCATGACCGACTCGACGTTGGCCCCCACCGACGAGCAACGTGCGCGGCTGCTGCCCGTCCTCGCCCGCACCCCCGACGGCGGCTTGGCGCCCAGCGACATCGACCTGCCGGCCGAGCAGGAATGGGACGCCGCCGGCCACGGGTCCTACGGAACGATCGCCGACTACGGGGGCTTCATCCGCGCCTGGATCAACGGCGGCGAACTCGACGGCGCCCGCATCCTCAAAGAGGAGACAGTGGACCTCGCGCTGCAAGACCACCTCGACGGCGTCCCCCTGCCGCCGAAACTGGCACCCACCGTTCCTGAGCTCGCCAACCCGGTCGAGCTGCTCCCTGTGCCCCAGGGCTGGGGTCTCGCTTTCGACGTCTACCTGATCGACCTGCCTGGCATGCGCAGCGCCGGCTCCGGCGACTGGTCGGTGACTGTTCAACAGCTTCTTCTGGATCGACCGAAAGGCGGGGATCGGCGCCGTGATCGCGACGCAACTGCTGCCGTTCTTCGACGCCAAAATGGTCGAGACGATCCTCACCTTCGAGGCCGCGGTTTACGCAGAGCTCGCCGCGACAGTCGGGTAGGTCCGCCGTCCCGCGAGCTGTCGGTGCCTCCCGATACCGTTGGATCAAATTCACCGATGCCGTTGCCGCTCCCCAGCCCGGCGTCCCGTGCGACGAGGGAGCTTGCCATGGTCCGATCCCACAACGAAGCCGTACCTACGGTCGTCGTGCTCGGCGACGATCAAACCGTCTACCACTGCGAACAAGACACGGCCTGCCACGGGCCGCGCTGGGCGAACATCGCCGCAATGTACGCGTTCCCGTCGGGCGATCCCGCCTCGCGCGACGACTTGACCGACGTCGAAGCGGTCGTCGCGGCGCTGGCCCGGGCGATCTCGGCCGGGCTACCGATATGGATGCCCAACTCGCTGAGGGATCTGGGGCGCGAGGAGCACTACCGCCGGCTTTGCATGGTCCTGCACCGTCACGGACTCGATCTGCTGGTGGACTACAAACTCTGGCTGGCGCCGGGCGTCGACGGCATGAACGAAATCGACCACGCGTTGCGACGCGAGGTACAAGCCGTCGACGCCCTCGACCGCGCAGCGCTGGCCGCGGCTGGGGTGGAAAGTATCGAGACGGTCGTCGAAAAAGCCGCGGTAGCTCTACAGCCGATGTCGCACCAAAATGGCTGGCCGCCAACACTTCCCCAACCGGACTTCGAGTGGGTGAATCGCCACGACCTTGTCATGAGCTATGTGCGCTGGCTGGTCGACGGTTGTGGCGTGACGCGTGCGGCGGCCGCGCGCGTGCTGAACTCGTCGGGTCAACGAACGCCTGACGGCAAGGCATGGCAGTCGAGAGACGTGTCGGCGTTGCTCAACGGCATCTGCGACCGTGGAGCAGCCGCTTAGCCCGGCGGGTGCCAATCGCCGCTGTCGGCGGACCGGACTTCCCAGTGCTGCAGAAGTACAGTCGTAGCATGTTTACGGTGGCCTCCCGCGAACTGCGAAACGACACAGCGGGTGTGCTTCGCCGGGTTCAGGCGGGCGAAGAGGTGACGATCACTGTCAATGGGCGTCCAGTTGCGGTGATCACCGCTGCGGAATCGAGGCGTCGGCGATGGGTGTCGAAAGCGGAATTGGTGAAGCGGCTTGAGACCAGTCAGGCGGACCCTGCTTTGCGCGAGGACCTCACGAAACTCGCCGGTGAAATCACGGGCGAACTCGACGAATTATGACGACCGATCGGCGCGCGGCCGGATTCTCGATACTTCGGTCTTTATCGCCAACGGGAGTGGGCGCTAGCTGTAGACGTCTCTGATTCCGGATGAAGTGGCCACGGCCGTGGTGACTCTCGCGGAACTGAACGCGGGTGTGCTCGCAGCGCGGACCTCCGAGATCCGCGGACGACGCATTCGCACGTTGTGCGCGATTTCTGATATGACTGCGTTGCCGGTCGACGAGGCAGCGGCTCAACATTGGGCGCTGTTGCGCGTTCGCTTGGCCGAGGCGGGCCGACGGGCTCGAGTCAATGACTTATGGATCGCCGCCATCGCAGCCACCAAAGGTCTGCCGGTAGTTACCCAGGATCTGGACTTCGATGCCCTTGAGGACGTCGCGGGTGTCGCGATAATCCGCGTCTGACACCAAGGCGCTCGGACCTATCCCTCCGCCGCCACTAGCGACCCCAGCTTGATGTCGGGGTTGTCGCGCTGGAAGCCCTCCAGCCGCCACGGCGTGGAGAACAGCACGAGGATGACGCCGTCGGTGCGCGTCAGCACTTCCGAGGACACCTGCTTGCTCATGAACTCGACGTCGGCCGGGTCCACGATCCGCGCGACCTGATACGGCAAGGACTCCAACGAGATCGGCGAGCTGAACTCCGTCGCCATCCGATGCGTTGCCACCTCGAACTGCATCGGCCCGACCGCCGCCAGCACCGGCGCCTGCTCCCCGCGCCGGTCCGAGCGCAGCACCTGCACCACGCCCTCCTGCTCCAACTGCTCGATCCCACGCCGAAACTGCTTGTGCTTACTCGGATCCATCCCACGAGCCACCGCGAAATGCTCGGGCGAGAAGCTCGGAATCGGCGGATACTGCACCGGCTCACCGAGATACAACGTGTCACCCGGACGCAGCGCCGCCGCGTTGGCCAACCCGATCACATCACCTGGCCACGCCGTGTCCAACGTCGAACGCTGCTGCCCGAACACGGACTGCGCATACTTTGTCACGAACGGCTTACCCGTCGCCGCATGGGTCAGCACATCCCCGCGCTCGAAGGTCCCCGACACCACCCGCGCATACGCGATCCGATCCCGATGCGCGGAATCCATCCCGGCCTGCACCTTGAAAACGAAAGCGCTGAAAGGTGATTCGACCGCGCGCAACACCCCGTCGACATCGACCGCCCCACTCGGCGACGGCGCCAAATCGACCAACACATCGAGCAGCTGATTCACCCCGAAGTTCAACGCTGCCGACGTGAACAGCGTCGGGGTCGCCTCACCGCTCAAGAACGTCTCGCGGTCGTAGTCGGCGCCGTCCGCAGACAACAGCTCCGACTCCTCGACGGCGGTTCCCCAATCAAC
Organism: Mycolicibacterium moriokaense; assembly: GCF_010726085.1. Taxonomy (NCBI): domain Bacteria; kingdom Bacillati; phylum Actinomycetota; class Actinomycetes; order Mycobacteriales; family Mycobacteriaceae; genus Mycobacterium; species Mycolicibacterium moriokaense. Next base: position 5,636,247 of record NZ_AP022560.1, on the reverse strand, counting down.
CCCCGCCGCCTCGGAAGCATCACAAGCCGCGATGTGCTCCTCGGGCGCCACCGTGGCCCCGCCCGCAGTCCTCGTGAACCGAATGAAGTTGCCGGACCGGCGGTCCAGCACCCCCTTGAAATCCCCGGCGATACCCACCGGCCACGTCAGGGGAGTGGGCCGCAGCCCGATCCGCGACTGGATCTCGTCGATCAGTTCCAGGGCATGGCGCCCGGGCCGGTCCCACTTGTTGATCACCGTGATGATCGGAATCCCGCGGTGCTTACACACCTGGAACAGCTTCAACGTCTGCGGCTCAAGACCTTTCGCCGCGTCGATGAGCATCACCGCGCAGTCCACCGCCGTCAGCACCCGGTAGGTGTCCTCCGAGAAGTCGGCGTGACCCGGGGTGTCGAGCAGGTTGACGACGCAGTCGCGGTACGGGAACTGCAACGCCGTCGACGTGATCGAGATGCCCCTGGCCTTCTCCATCTCCATCCAGTCCGACACCGTCGACCGACGACCCGCCTTGCCGTGCACCGCTCCCGCCTCGGTGATCGCGCGGGCATGCAGCGCCAGCGCCTCGGTTAGCGTCGACTTGCCGGCGTCGGGATGGCTGATGACGGCAAACGTCCGCCGCCGGCCCGCCTCCGCGGCTATCCGGCCAGGTGGAGAGGGTTCGGCGGTCGGCGCAGCGGCCAGGGCGTTGTCGGTCATGACGACCGCGATGGTATTGGCTGCTGACCACAAATCCGTAATCGAGCACGGCGGTCGCGGCCTGACCAGGTCGGTTAGGTCATGGTGCCGGCTTCGGACAATCGGGTCCGAACATGGGGACCCAGTTGCCGAGATACCAGAAGCCCCACTGTTGCAAACCCCCGTCGAAGACAGGCGCAACCGTCTGGCCGCCGTATTGAATGGGTTGTGGCGACGGTGCATTCGGGGGTGGTGGGATCACGCACGGCGACGGCAAGGCCACCGTCGTACCGGGCTCCCACGTGTCGGATGTGCTCGGCCAGAACGGATCAGGCCACGGCCATCCTGGCGGGTCGGGCGGCATGGGCGGCACGGGCGGGTGCGGGCACCAGAACCGGTGGCAATCGGGTGGTTTACCGCCATCACCGGCATCCGGATCGGGCGGGGTCCCCGGCGGGGCGGTCGGCGCCGGACCACCGGGTGGGCCAGGCGGACCCTCGCCAGGTGGAAGGGCGTCAGGAATCGGCGGTGCGTCGGCACCCTGGTCGGGTGTCGCCTCGGGATCGATCGGCGGCGCGCCAGCGGGCAAGTCGGCGACCGGTCCACCGACAGATGAGTCGGTGCTCGGTATGCCTGAACCCGAATCCGTGGACGACGACGCTCCCGTGTCCCCGGAGAAGTCCGATGATGGTGCGGAGGGCGCCGGCTCGATGGTGATCGTCGGAGAATCCTGCTCGCCGATCACGACGGGTGGCGACGCACCGGCAGTCGCGTCCATCCCCGCCGAGCTGACGCAGGCCAACACCGCGACGCCCACGATGGCGAAGCCAGCGGCCACCTGATTCGGGTACATGCGAGACCTCCGACCCGCCATTGTCGTCGTGCTGCGAGGCAGATTGAGACTTTTGGCAGTAATCGAGCCAGGTCAGGCCAAGATCGACGCCAGTTCGCTGCGGGGTATCGACACCTTCTGCGCTCCGGCCGCCGAGATCGTCCATTGGCCTTGGCTGATGAAGAAGAGCACCGCGTCATCGGTCAGGGCGAAGTTCTTGTACATCTCCGCGCCGATTGGATTGTCGTCGATGGGCGCCCCCGGCAACTGCTTCGTCAACTCGGCCTTCACCAGCGGATCGAGCACCGCGACGGGGTCGGACCCCGGCTTGAACAACGTCTCGAACGTGATCGGCGCCTTCTTGCCGAGATCGAAGTTCAACGCGTTGTAGCTCGTCACCGGGTGGGCGCCGCCGAAGTTGCTGTACTCCTCGAACACCAGGCTCTCGGTGCCGGACGCCGGACTTCCCGACCGGTACGTCTGCGACTTGATATCGAGCGCCTTCGGCACATCGCGCACCGGCGGCTCCTCGACCAGCGCGATGAACCCGTCGCGCTGTTTGATCAGCACGTCGACTATCGCGGCTTGGTCCGGGTAGTCGATGGGGAAGCTCATGTCGATCGTGTAGTTGGGCGTCTCGGTGTGGACCGTGCAGAGGTTGTCGTCACCCACCGTGCCCTTGAGCTCCGTGCACGCCGAAGAGGCGGCAGCCGTCGTGGTCGGCGCGGCGGACGTGGTAGCTGCTTCCGATGTCGAGGCGCTCGGCGGCGTCGTCACCGCCTCGGAGGTTGCTGCCGGCTCGGAGGAGCTGTCGCACGCCGCCGCGGCGAGGATCACCGCGGCCGCAACCACGAGGTGCCGAGTCTTCATGCGTCGAGCATGCCTCAATTGCGCTTGCGTCGGAAACAATCCCTGCGGATTCGCAGCGCGGATAGCGCAGGAACATTAGCGTCGGAAACAGCCGACGCTGGGAGGGCAACGATGCGAGTCGCGTGTGTGAGAGATAGAAGGGACCCGCATCGATTGGTGGTCCTGCTTGCGGCGATCCTCATAGCGCTCCTCGGTATCGGGCTGCTGAACCCGTCAAACGCGTACGCGCAAGACGACGATGCTTACGTCATCGCCACCGATACGACGTTCGCCCCGTTCGAATTCCAGGACGAGCAGGGCAATTTCGTCGGTATCGACATGGACCTCATCCGCGAGATCGCCAAGGACCAGGGCTTCGAGGTCGACATCAAACCGTTGGGCTTCGACGCGGCACTGCAAGCGGTGCAAGCCAATCAGGTCGACGGCGTCATCGCGGGCATGTCCATCACCGACGAACGCAAGAAGGTGTTCGACTTCTCCGACCCGTATTTCGAGTCCGGCGTCCAGATGGCGGTGCTGGCGACCAACGACGACATCAAGGGTTACGAAGACCTTGCCGGCGAACGCGTGGCCGTGAAGAACGGCACCGAAGGCGCGGCGTTCGCCGAGTCGATCAAGGACAAGTACGGCTTCGAGACCGTGTACTTCGCCGACTCCTCGTCGATGTACGACGAGGTGAAGACCGGCAACTCCGTCGCCGTCTTCGACGACTACCCGGTCCTCGCCTACGGCATCAAGCAGGGCAACGGCCTGAAGACGGTGACACCGAAGGAGAAGGGGGCCAGCTACGGGTTCGCGGTCAACAAGGGCCGCAACGCCGAACTGCTGTCCAAGTTCAACGCCGGCCTGAAGAACCTCAAAGAGTCCGGCCGCTACCAGGAAGTGCTCGACACCTATCTCGGCAGCGACGCTGCAACCGCAGACAACTCGTTCTTCGGCCTGCTGAAGAGCACCTTCCCGCTGTTGATGGAAGGCCTGAAGATGACCGTCATCCTGACGATCATCTCGATCGCGTGCGCGTTGGTGCTCGGCGTGATCTTCGGCCTGATGCGGGTATCCCGGGCGATCTGGCTGCGTGCGATCGGCACCACCTTCGTCGACATCTTCCGTGGCACACCGCTTCTGGTGCAGGCGTTCTTCATCTACTTCGGCATCCCCGCCGCGCTGAGCTTCGAGATGTCGGCGTTCACCGCAGGCATCATCACCCTGTCGCTGAACGCGGGTGCGTACATGACCGAGATCGTGCGCGGCGGCATCCTGTCCGTCGACAAGGGTCAGATGGAGGCATCCCGCAGCCTGGGTGTCGGATATCTGCCAACGATGCGCAAAGTGATTCTGCCGCAGGCGATCCGGACGATGATCCCGTCGTACATCAACCAGTTCGTCATCACCCTGAAGGACACCTCGATCCTGTCGGTCATCGGCATCGCCGAGCTGACCCAGACGGGCCGGATCATCATCGCCCGCAACTTCCAGTCGTTCCAGATGTGGCTGATCATCGGCATCATCTACTTCATTGTCATCATGGCGCTGACCAAACTCTCGGATCGGCTCGAGAAGAGGATCAATAAGTAATGACGCAACTAGTACCGGAGGCCGCGGCCGCCGAACCCGAAGGCACCGTAAAGATCCGCATCGAGGGACTCAAGAAGTCGTTCGGCGAACTGAACGTTCTCAACGGTATTGACACGACGATCAGCAAGGGCGAGGTGGTCTGCGTCATCGGCCCTTCGGGATCGGGTAAGTCGACGTTCCTGCGGTGCCTGAACAAGCTGGAGGACATCACCGAAGGCAAGGTTGTGGTCGACGAGTACGACCTGACCGACAAGAAGGTCGACCTCGACAAGGTCCGCCAGCACATCGGCATGGTGTTCCAACACTTCAACCTCTTCCCACATATGACCGTGATCGACAACGTCACCATGGCGCCGCTGCTGACGAAGAAGATGGACAAGGCAGCCGCGGAGAAGAAGGCGCTCGAACTTCTGGATCAGGTGGGGCTCAAGGAGAAGGCGCACGTGAAGCCGTCGACGTTGTCGGGCGGTCAGAAGCAGCGCGTCGCGATCGCCAGAGCGTTGGCGATGAACCCGTCGATCATGTTGTTCGACGAGGCCACCAGCGCGCTGGACCCCGAGATGGTCGGTGACGTGCTCGAGGTGCTGCGTGCACTCGCCGCGGGTGGGATGACGATGGTCGTCGTCACCCACGAGATGGGCTTCGCGCGGGAAGTCGCCTCCCGGGTGCTGTTCATGGACGGCGGCAAGATCGTCGAGGACGCCCCGCCGGCCGAACTCTTCGACAACCCCAAACATCCACGGCTGCAGGAGTTTCTGTCGAAGGTGCTGTAGGCGGGGCGGCAGCTGTCATCAATTGATGACGCCGCGCAGCCGGCGATGATCCCCCTGCAACGATGATCTCGGAGAGTGAAGGAGCGCGACATGGGATTTGAGCGAATCGACGACCTACTTAACGGCGTTACGGCCGACGGGTCGCTGCATGGCATCGCCGCCACAATCGTCAGCCGTGACGGCGTGCTCTACGAGGGCGCGGCCGGGGATGCCCGGCCCGACTCCATGTTCCGCAACGCGTCGATGACGAAGGCCGTCGCGACCACCGCGGCGCTGCAGCTCGTCGAGCAGGGCCGCATCGACCTCGACGCCCCAGCGGCCTCAATCGTGCCCGAGTTCGGCGAGCTCCAGGTGCTCGACGGCTTCGACGGCGACAAGCCGGTCTTACGCGCGCCCAAGACGCAGGCGACCGTCCGCCAGCTGATGAACCACACGGCCGGGTGCGCCTACCACTTCCTCAACGAGAAGCTGTACAAGTACTGCACTGAACAAGGCTTTCCCACCCCGCTCGACGGGAAGAAGCAGAGCATCAGCGCGCCGCTGGTCCACGACCCCGGCACCATCTGGGAGTACGGCGTCAACACCGACTGGGTCGGCCAGATCGTCGAGGCCGTCAGCGGCCAGACGCTGGGCGGCTATCTCGCCGAGAACGTTTGGGGCCCACTCGGCATGACCGACTCCACGTTCAGCCCGACGGACGAGCAGCGCGCGCGGGCGCTGCCGGTCTACTCGCGGCTGCCGGATGGCAGCGTGGCGCCGACCGAGGTCGACCTGTCGGTCGACCAGGAGTGGGACTCGGCCGGCCACGGCTCCTACGGGACGATCGCCGACTACGGGCGTTTCGTGCGTGCGTGGGTCAACGGCGGCGAGCTCGACGGCACACGCATCCTCAACGAGGAGACCGTGGAGCTCGCGTTGCAGGATCACCTCGACGGGGTGCCACTGCCGGCGAAGCTGGTGCCCACCGTCCCCGAACTGGCCAACCCGGTCGAGCTGCTCCCCGTGCCTCAGGGGTGGGGGCTCGGGTTTCACGTGTACTCGATCGATCTGCCGGGCATGCGCAGGGCCGGCTCGGGCGACTGGTCGGGTCTGTTCAACACCTTCTTCTGGATCGACCGCAAAGCGGGGATCGGCGCCGTGATCGGGACGCAGCTGTTGCCGTTCTTCGACGGCAAGATGATCGAGACGATCCTCGGCTTCGAGGCCGCGGTCTACGCGGAGCTCGGCGCCGCGGTCACCTGAACCGCCAACATCAGGCCGCCCGTCGATCCTCCAGGTTCGCGGGCGCACCCACTGGCACAGCAACCGCCTGAAGGATGCGCTCATGGCCGTCACGCACGGCACGGTAGTTCTCCATGTACCGGCTGATCTGCTCGCGTCGTAGCGGCCGCGCCCAGATGTTCTCACTAGGGATGTCGATGCCGCTGTCGTTGGACGCCGCCCGCGTACGGGCTCCGATGCGGAACCCCACAACCGTCGCGGCCATCAACACGATCAGGGCGGCACCGAGGATTCCCGCCACCGCGCTTTCGGCGGCCAACGCGTAGACGAACGTCCCCAACGCAACGAACGTCAGCAATAGACACACATACGCCACGTACGTCCTGGATACGTTGCGCACTGCCTTCAACACGTCGATCAGCTCCATCCATCCACTATCAAAACGCTACGCGTATCGTAGCGCTACGTTTAGTGTAGCGTTTTTTCCGCCGTCGGTATTCCCCGGCGACGGAGGAGGGAACGATGGCGCAGCGTCCGGATGTCGATGAGGGCATCGCCGATGCCACGTTGGCGCTGCTACGCACCAAAGGCCCCAGATCGGTGACGATCGAGGCTGCGGCGGCGCGCTCGGGCATAGCCAAGACCACCATCTATCGCCGGCACAGCGATCGCCGCGACATGCTGTCCGCGGCGCTGTCGCGCGTGGCCACTCCCGAGCCCCTCGCCGCCGATGCGCAGGCGCCCGATCGACTGCGGTGGCTCATCCACGAGGCCGTCAAGACCATCGAAGTGGGCATCGGCTTCGGCGGCCTGGCGGCCATGCTCACCGACGAAGACCCGGAGTTCAGCAAGATCTTCCGCCGGATCCTCGGGCGACAGCGGGCCGAGCTGGAGTCGGTGATCGACGCGGCGAAAGCGGACGGGTCGTTCCGTACCGACGTCGATGGCGAGACGCTCATCGACGCCATCGTCGGGGCACACATCGCCGAGCGCGCCCGCACGGGGCGTGTCGCGGCGGGGTGGGAAGCGCGGTTGTTCGACCTCTTCTGGCCGACAGTGCAGGGCTAAACAGTCATCGACGAAGAGCCTTGGCCTTCTTGGTGCGGTACACGCTAGGGCGTGCAGCCGGCCATGACCGCTTCGTCCAGAGTTCGTCGAGATTCGCCATGACCCGTTCTGCGCCGGGTGGCAACGGAACTTGGTCGACGGCGGTGCGTATCCGCTCCATCACTGACTCAACAGTGGCGCGCGCCCGCCGATGTGAGGTGCCCCATGACGCAGCCTCATCGACAAGATCGGTAGCTTCGACCGAATCGACCGACGTTTTCCCGTTGATGACGTGGCCGGTGCCCTTGTATCGAGAATCCAGGTAGAACGTCGGGGCGGCATCGTAAATCGGTGCGAGAGCTACGCTTCCATCACGATCGATCATCACTGAATAGTTCTTGGAGTGCGCGTCACCATTGCCGATGGCGACGTTGAACGTCACCGCTTCCAGCAGCGCGGTCCGAAACCTATCTGGATCGTGCGCTCTGGGCGCGCCTAGGCGAGCGACCCGCTTGAGTCGAGATCCGTGCCGGTCCGACTCGGCCGTGCTTTCGTACTTCGCTTGTGGGTCCAGGCCGAGCGCCTGGCAGAAGTCCTCCTGGTGGAAGCGCTCACCGGCCGTGCTGCGGTCATATCGGGTAATGACAATCGCATCACGGCGGTCGAACTTCGCCATTCGCGAGTCGGCTGCCGAGATGCCTGCCTGTGCGGCCACATGGAGCGCCCAGTCCTCGGTTTGGATCAAGTGCTCCAACGCGCCGGTCAGCGGTTCCGGCTTGATGATGTGCGTTGACGGCGCGCCTGACTCCGGCCAAGCCCAGCCGCCGTCCGGCAGCGCGGCCAGCAGCACCTTGTCTTGAATGCCTGCCAGCGACGCCTGCGGCGTTGTTCCTTCGGGTAGGCGGTAGGTGGGAAGATCGGCGACCAGAGCGGTGACTTCTTGATCCGAGAGTCTTCGCACGCGTCCAACGTCGGGGGGATCTCCGTCGGGCAGAAACTGAACGGCGCCTGCGCATTCCGCGCCAACGTGTTCCAGCAATCCCATGGTGTCGGTGACCGGAAGGCCGGCCTGGCTGGCGATGTGTTGACGTACATTGCCTTCTGGCAGAAGGCCTTCGACGAATGCCGTCACCGGGTAGCCCGAAGACCTTGCTTTCGCATCACGTACCGGCTGCTGGGAAATGGGCAATGCCAGCGAGAGCACGCGACTGCCTTCGCCGAAGGTATCGAGTGCGTCTGTGGTGAAATCGAGCCGCAGTCTGAACGGGCTCGGCTCGCTGAGACGTGCGATATGGACGCCATACAGCCATACCGCCAACGCTCTAGTTGCCATCGAGTACCGCCACACGAGTGAATTTCGGCGCCACTGCGACGGCGTAGCCGCACTCAGAAAGCGCGCGCAGCGCCGTGTCGACGCTGACGGACTGCCCGCGTTCCAACCGCGAAACCGTCATGCGAGTCACGCCAAGCCGGTCGGCGAGTTCTTCCTGTTGGAGACCCTTCTGCAGACGGGCGCGGCGGATCTGTTCGCCGAACTCGACAGTGTCGTAGACGAGCGCAACCGCATGATCCATATATTGAGCATACGCCGGATTGGGCAGAATGCGCGATATTTTAATCATCATGCTGCTGATGCGCCCTGATATAAATATCGATCATTTCGGCTGACGCCTAAACCCCATCGACCTGCCACTTAAGTCTCGGCCTGACCAACTTCAAGGCCTATGCATCGATCGAGGCCGAGAACGTCTGAACGCGCAGGACCTCTGATGGAGACACGACGAGCGTGAAGGGCCGGGCTGGTCGCAATCACTGAGTTGGCGATGGTCACGCCATTCCGCATAGTAGGCGCAACCTGCCTGTCCGGTCCCGGCTCTTAGGCCATGTCGAACAGGTCCTGCATCACCACGACGCTGGCGACACGCTGCAGATTGCCTTCCACCGCGATGCGTTGGTCGGCCGGGACCTCCAGCAGCTGGTCCAGCGCCGCTGACACCCTCGTCATGTCGAAGATCGGCTGGTCCTTGGCCGCCTGCGACGCGAATGTGTCCCGGTAGAACTCCAGCATCGGGTCGTTCGGGTTGCGCGTCGGTGGCGTCGTGAACGGATGCTTCTGCCGGTCGTACACCTCGGGGATCAACACATCCTTCGCCGCCTCGCGCAGCACATGCTTCTCCCGAATTCCCTTCACCTTCATGCTGACCGGCACCCGTGCCGCCGCTTCAGCGACGTGGTGGTCGAGGAACGGCACCCGTCCCTCGATCGAGTGCGCCATCTCCATCCGATCCGCCAGATAGTTGAGGATGAAGTTCGGCATCACCGTCTTGGCGTTGACATACAGCATCTGATTCAACCGGTCGCGGCCCACGACTCGCTGCGCGACCGGCAGCCGGTCCAACGCCGACACCAACGGCTGAAACTCGCGCACGGACGCCGGCAGGTCGTCGCGGAAGAAAGGGGCGATGCTATTCGCCTGGCTCGCAGCCACATTCAGCGTCGCGGGCAACCAGCCGAGCCTGCGCTCTATTGCCTGCATCTCGGGGCTGCTCACCCGCTCGGGCATCATCAAGGCCCGCGTCGCCGCATTGGCGCCGAGCATCTCGTCGAGCAGCTTGACCCGCTGCTCGGGGGTCATCGTCGGGTCATTGTTTACCGCGTCGACGCGGAAATACGGGTAGCCGCCGAGCATTTCGTCGGCGCCCTCGCCGGTGAACACCACCTTGATGCCCGCGTTGCGCACGGCGCGGCTGAGCAGAAACTTCGCTACGCCGTGGCCGTTGAACATCTGCGTCTCGGCGTGCCAGACGGCGTCGGCGAACGAGTCGGCGATCTCGCGGCCCGTGATCGGGATGGGGTGGTAGCTGGCGCCGACGCGCTTGGCCTGAGCCTCAGCGATGCTCGCCTCGTCGTAGAGCGCGTTGTCGAAGGTGAGCGTGAACGCGCGGATCGGCCGGTCCATCTCCTGTTGCGCCAGACCGAGCACCGCGCACGAGTCGATGCCGCCACTGAGATACGACGCCACCTCGACGTCGGCGACGAGTCGCTGCTTTACCGCATCGCGGAGTGCTTCGCGGAAGTCGTCGACGACCTCGGCCTCGCTGCGGGTGTCGGCCTGCATCTCCTCGGCCGTCGGCATCTCCCAGTCCCAGTACGGGTAGATGCGGACGTTGCCGTCGCGGGCGATCGCGTAGCAGCCCGGCGGGACGGTGCTGATGCCGTCGAATTCGGTCTTCTCGTGCGAGCGGCCGAAGCCTCCGGTGACCCCCTCGAGGTCCCACTTCGCGGGCACGCCGAGCGCCAGCAGCGCCTTGATCTCCGAGGCGAAGAACACGTCGCCGTTGACCACGGCGTAGTAGAGCGGTTTGACGCCGAAACGGTCGCGGATCGCGAACATCGCCTGCTGGCGTTCGTCGGCGATGACCACCGCGAACTCGCCGCGCAACTGCGTCGCCGTCTGCATCCCGCGCTGGTCGTAGAGGTGCAGCGCGATCTCGCTGTCGCTGTCGGTGGTGAACCGATAGCCGCTGGACCGCAGCTGCTCACGGAGTTCGCGGTAGCCGTAGAACTCGCCGTTGACGACGACGTGCACGGCCCCGTCGGGGCTGGTCATCGGTTGGCTGCCGTGGCGTAGGCCGATGATCGACAACCGGGTGTGCCCGAGCGTCCATGTCCCGTCCCGTGACGTCCAGGTGCCGGTGCCGTCGGGGCCGCGATGTTCGAGCAGCTTGAGGGCCTGATCGCAGCGGTCGCTGGGCAGGCCGTCGCGGGTCATCGCGGCGAAAATTCCACACATCGTTGTGTTCCTCCGGCTACATCTTTGTCATCGTCGCGCACCAACCTCAGAGCGTCGGCGCTGGGCGTGTACCTCTCCTTAACGAGGCCAACGCCTGGGTTTAGTAGACCATTCCCAGCTGTGCGGCCGTTGTGGGCATCGCTATCCACGAAATCCAGAGGGTTACTCGCACTTTCCCTGTGACTGTCGGATAGCGATGCGGGTGACGACTCAGCCACTCGCTCGAACTACGACGGCGCTCCCACGCCCGTCGTCCGGAACCGCCTGCGATACGAACTGGGGGAGACGCCCAGTGCCCGGCGGAACGTGCGTCGCATCGTGTCCGCGGACCCGAACCCGGCCCGTCGCGCGACCGCTTCCTGACTGTGATCGCCCGTCGCCAGCAGCACCTTGGCCGCCTCCACCCGCGCCCGCTCGACGAACCGCGCCGGTGTCATCCCCACCTGCACGCGGAACATGCGCACCAGATGCCGCTCGCTCACCGCGGCACGATCCGCCATCGCCGCGATCGAGTGGTCAGCGCCGGGATCGGCCACCACCGCATCCAGGATCTCGCGCAGCCCCGTCGACACCGGCGACGCCGCCTCCGTCCACACACTGAACTGCGCCTGCCCGCCCGGCCGCTGCAGGAACACCACCATCCACCGCGCGACCCGCCGCGCCACGTCCGGCCCGTAGTCGCTCTCCACCAGCGCCAGGCCCAGGTCGATACCCGCGCTGATCCCGGCACCGGTGATGAACGGCCCGTCCTGGACGAACAGCGAGTCCGGGTCCACCGAGACCTGCGGGTACTCCCGCTCGAGCTTCTGGCAGTGCGCCCAGTGCGTGGTCGCCCGACGGCCGTCGAGCAGGCCCAGCTCGGCGAGCACGAACGCGCCCGTGCACACCGATGCCACCCGGCGCGCCCGCGGCGCCAACTCCCGCACCATCTCCAACGCCGACGGCACGACCTCCGGCGTCTGCTCCTCGGGGATGTCGTGCTCACCGGGCGTGAAGTTGAAGTCGGCGGGCACACCGCCCGGCACGATCAGCGTGTCGATCCGGTCCGGCACCTCGTCGAGCGAGTGGTCGACGTTGAGGGTGACGAACGATGTTGTGTTGACTGGCTTTCCGTCGACCGACGCGAGTATCACGTCATACCGCGCACCGAAGTCGTTGGCGCGGGCGAAGATCTCCAGCGGCGCGGCGACGTCCTGCAGCGTGACCTTGTCGTAGAGCGCGAACACGATGGTCCTGCGCTGCCGTTGGGGTCGGCTCCCGTCGGACATCGGCTGCTGTCCTTTCGTGCCCCCGTCTGAAGTGACGACAAAGTAGCTCGCGACTGTTACGTCCACGTTGCGGGCAAGCCAAAGTCCGGATTTGCACGAATCGTGTCCGGTCCTGCCGGGCAGAGAAATTTGAGTGTAACTCGGCCGAAACCTGCTGCCGTGAACCTCATTTCATGGATTCACGAACAGCTCTGACGCTGAGCATAGGCGTCCTCGGTGGGCTCGCGGTCGCGCTGACCGCCGAAGTCATCACGGTACCGATCTGGGTGGTGTTCCTGACGTGGGCATCGTTCTTCTTCGTGGGCGGCGGCGTCGCCGGATGGGTGCGATCGCTGTCGTCGAACCTGGTCGGTGTCGTGATCGCGTCGGCCAGCTTGTTCGCCGCCCACCTGATGGGCGGCAGTCTGCTGGTCACCGCCATCGCCGTCGGTGTCGGCAGCGCCGTCATGGTGCAGGCGTCCTGGGTGCCGCTGCTGGCGACCACCCCGGCCGTCGTCGTCGGATTCGCGTCCACCGTGTCGACGGTCGCGGGCACCGGCAACACCATCACCGTCACGACCATCTCCCACCCGGGTCTGGTCGCCGCCGTCGCGTGCGTCCTCGGGGCGTCGTTCGGATTGCTCTCGGAGTACCTCGCCAGCGTGATGACGAAGAACCCGGAAACCGCTCCATCAACAGAAGGAAGCCCCGCCTGATGAAACTGCAGCACTATCTCGGCGGCCTTGAGGGCCTGCCTGAGTTCAACTTCGAAAAGCGTGTCTTCGTCGAGGAGTGGGAGAAGCGCATCTTCGGCATCCACGTCGCGATGATGGGGCTGTCGAACCACCTCGGCTCGGCGCTGCCGGCGTATCCGATCGACGAGGTGCCGACCACCTTCAAGGACGAGTGGACGTGGGCGGACCTGCGCACCGGCGCCGAGGCGATGAACCCGTTCGACTATTTCAAGTTCCGCTACTACGAGAAGTGGCTCGGCGGCATCACCCAGTTCTTCATCGACAAGGGCTATGTCACCGAGGAGGAGCTCGCCGAGCGCATCGCCGAAACACCGCCGGCGCCAGAAGGTTCCGGCGAGCCGGTGGTCGACGACCAGGTGATCTCCTACCTGCGACTGGGGGACAGTCCCCGCCGCGACGTCGCGCACCCGAAGTTCGCCGTCGGCTCGACGGTGCGCATCACCAATGTCCCGGCCGACGCGCACAGCCGCCTGCCCGGGTACCTACGCGGGCGTACCGGAAAGGTGGAACGCGTCTTCGAAGGCGACTACGCCTACTTCTGCCACACCGGCGACGGCATCGGCGACCCGATGCCGATCTACATCGTCGAGTTCGACCCGGCCGAGATCTGGGGTCCTCGCGCCGAAGACGGACCGTTGACCCTGTACGCCGAGCTTTTCGAGGCCTATCTGGAACCCATCGAGGAGAAGGAATGACAGAACAGTTCGCCTATCCGCCCGACCGCGAGGAAGCCAGCGCCAAGAAGGCCGCCGCGCTGGAGTCGCTGCTGATCGAAAAGGGCGTCATCACCCCGCAGACCGTGGACAAGGTGCTCGCCTACTTCGAGACGGAGATGACCCCGCTCAACGGGAAGAAGATCGTCGTAAAGGCCTGGACCGACCCGGAATTCGCCGAGAAGATCGTCGTCGACACCCCGGCCGCCATCGCCGAACTGGACTTCCCTGAGGGGATGGCCGGCGCCGAGGGTGAGCATCTGCAGGCCGTTGCCAACACGCCCGGCGTGCACAACCTGGTGATCTGCACGCTGTGCTCGTGCTTCCCGTGGCCAGTGCTGGGTCTGCCGCCGTACTGGTACAAGGATCCGACGTTCCGCGCCCGCGCCGCCCGCGAACCGCGGAAGGTCCTCGCCGAGGTGGGCCTGGATCTGCCCGCCGACACCGAGATCAAGGTGTGGGACTCCAGCGGTCACTCGCGGTGGTTCGTGATCCCCGAAAGGCCGGCGGGGACTGAGGATTTCACCGACGAGATGCTGATGGACCTGGTGACCACCGAGTCGATGATCGGTGTGGCGTTGGCGGGGCAGGCATCATGAAGCTGCATGCCACGTGCACCACCGATCAGGCGGCGCCGCAGTTCGATCACGAATGGCAGCGCCGGGCATTCGGGTTGGCGCTCGCACTGTCGGAGTTCCGGCACTACCAGTGGAGTGAGTTTCAGCAGACGCTGATCGAGACGATCGGCGAGTGGGAGAACACGCCCGAATCCGAACGCGGAGACTGGGAGTACTACGACCACTGGGTCGCAACACTGGAGAAGCTCGTCGACCGCCACGAACTGTTGACGGCGCCTGTGCTGACCGACGCCAACGACCACGCCCTGCCCGTCGCACACGACCACGACCACTGAGGAGTTCCATGAGCAACACCAAAGCCGCTGCCGCCCCGCACATCAACGTGCGGGCGGGATTCGCGCCCGCACTTGTGATCGCGGCCCGACTGACCGCGATCACGATGCTCGCGCTGATCGCCTACTACTTCGTCGGCTACGACCAGGGCGCGGTGTCGGTGTTCGGCAACGACACCCACGTCCACGAGTTCCTCCACGATGCCCGTCACCTGCTGGGGTTCCCATGCCACTAGACGTCGAAATGCCTTCTGCCGTCCGCTATCTCGTCCCCGGTGCGGTCGCCGGCCTGGCGGCTTTCGCGTTCAGCCGGGTGATGATCGAGCCGTTGATCGGCGTCGCCGTGGACTACGAAGGGCAGCGTGAACACGTCGAGGCGGAACTGACCGGCGAGCATGGGCACGGTCATGAGCTGTTCACGCGTGCGGTGCAGGAGAATTTCGGCGCCGCGGTCGGCATCGTCGTGTTCGGCATCGTGATGGGAGTACTGTTCGCGGTGGCGCACAACGTGATTCGAACGATATTGAAGCGACGGGGATTTGCGCCGGATCCGACTGGGCTGGCGTTGTTGCTGTCTCTGGGCATGTTTGTGGCGATCGCTTTCGTGCCGGGTCTGAAGTATCCGGCGAACCCGCCCACCGTCGGGCTGGATGAGACCACGGGGGTGCGCAGTTCGACGTTCCTGACGATGACGGCGCTGTCGGTGATGGCGGCGTGCATCGCGGTGGCGGCCGGCTTGGCGTTGGCTCGCTCGTGGGGTTTATGGCGGGCTGTTGCGCTTGCGGTCGGCGGTTATGCGGTGGTGATGCTGGGCGTGATGATGGTGTTGCCGGGCTTCGACGAGGTCCCCTTGCCGATCGCCGGGCCTGACGGGCTGCTGCTCGACGGCTTCCCGGCCGCGGTGCTGGCCGACTTCCGGATGTACACGATGCTGAACCAGGCGTTGATGTGGCTGGTGATCGGTGTCGTCACCGCGGTGCTCATCGCTGCATGGCGGCGCGTCGAGAAGGAGTCCGCCAGCTTCGTGTAGCGCGAATGTTTCGAACGTGCGTGCGATGGTTATCCCGGCCGCATGAGCAATGCACCTGCCGAGAACGCAGAGAAGGACCGTGACGACTGGGTGACCGGCGACGAGCCGATGACCGGGCCGCAACGCAGTTACCTCAACACCCTTGCGCAGGAGGCCGGCCGAGAGGTGCCGGACGACCTGACCAAGGCGCAGGCATCGGAGATCATCGACGAATTGCAGCAGCAGACCGGTCGCGGTGTCGGGTGATCGCACCGAGCTGCCGAATCTCGTTGACACCGCTAGGGTTGACGCCGATACGCGTGCACGGTTCAGCAGACTGCCGTCGGTGATCATTCTGACTATCTACGGAAGCGGTGTGCGATGGCTCTTTGGCGACGATCGAAGACGGTGGACGACATGCCGACCACAGGGCTGAAGCGAGACGTCGGAGCGGAGCTCGAGGTGGAGGTCACGTCGCCGACCATGCTCGAGTTTCAGATCGCCGTCGCGGATCATCCGGGAGCGCAGGTGACGGAGTCGCTCACGTTCACCTGCAACGGCAAGCGCATCACCCCGGACGAGATCATCGGCGAACACGGCACGCGGATTCATCGCTTCGCGGCGCCTGAGGGCACTGTCACCGCGTCCTATGAGGCGTCTGTTCTCGGGCAGGCCGACCCTGCGCCGGTGCGGGACATCGATCTGATCACGTATCTGCGCCCCAGTCGCTACGCCGAAGCTGACAAGTTCTTCGGTTTCGCAGCAACGGAATTCGAGCAGTACGTTGAATCGGAGAAGCTGCTGGAGAAGGTGTCGTCGTGGGTGGGGACCCGGCTGAGTTACGTGCCGGGATCGAGCGATCCGATCGACGGGGCGGCCGACACTGTGCTCGCCGGTGAGGGCGTGTGCCGCGACTACGCACACCTGGTGGTCGCGTTGCTGCGCGCCGTGAACGTGCCCGCGCGTCTGGTCGCGGTCTACGCGCCTGGGTGTGAGCCGATGGACTTCCACGCGGTCGCCGAGGCTTTCGTCGACGGGGTGTGGCGCGTGGTCGATGCGACGTGTTTGGCGCCGCGGCAGTCCATGGTCCGGATCGCGACAGGACGCGACGCGGCCGACACCGCGTTTCTCGACAATCACAAGGGTGCGATCACGCTGACGCACATGGAGGTGAGGGCGGTCGTCGACGGCGACCTGCCGCATGACTCCGTGCACGACCTCGTCTCGCTGCACTGACGGGGGGAATGCGATCTGGCGGGGCATGGTTGCCTCCTGCATGGGCAAGATGACCACCGAAGAGCGCGAAAAGTTCCTGTCCGATGTTCACGTCGGGGTGATCGCGGTCGAGCGACCGGATCGCGCCCCGTTGAGCGTCCCGATCTGGTACGGCTACGAGCCGGGCGGGGAGGTGCTGTTGTGGACGGAGTCGGGGACCCTCAAGCATCGGCTGATTCGCGATGCCGGCCGGTTCTCGATCACCGCGCAGGACGAGGCGCCGCCGTATCGGTATGTCACCGCGGAGGGCGACGTGACCGAGATCGGCCCGGCGACGGATGCCGAGGTGCGCCGGGTCGCGATCCGCTACCTCGGCGAGGAGGCGGGCAACCAGTTCACCGATGCGAACCTGGGGCAGACGTCGATCGTCATCCGGATGCGGCCGAAGCGGTGGCTGAGTTTCGATTACTCGGACGAGTGACTAGCCAAGGTCCCAGTTGACCGTAAAGCCTTGGTGCAGGACGAGTTCGGTCAGCACGTCGCTGCGCTTGCCGAGACGCCAACTTTCGACGGCGAATCCGTCGACCCCGAAGAACGCGTAGTTCAGCGACGACTCCGGCGTCGTGCGTGACCGATAGACGATCGCGTCGATATCGCCCCACCAACGCCTGACCGCGTCAGCCAGCCGATGGCAGGTGGCCCAGATGTCCGGGTGCTGGCCCGTGCTGATCTGATCGTCGACCTGCAGCACGTCGAGGTTCTTCTCGGTGCGCAGGTCGAGCACCCGCAGATTGCGCGACGCCACCAGTCGGACCAGATGATGCGTTCGATGATCAGCCGGGATGACTAGGCCCGTCGACCGGTACCGCTCCCTGAACGCGCCGACGAGCGTCGCTCCGGCGTAGCGGGTACGGAACGCGCCCGACTCCGGATCGAAGCGATAGCGCGGGTCGGGAAAGCCGGCCCAGTCCCACTTGGCCGGCGGCGTCGCATCCACCCGCCACATCTCGCTGCCGGCCGGAATTGATCGTCGGCGCAGGCCGACGGGCCTCCGCTCGGGGAACGGGCTCAGATAGCCCGCGGGGAGCTCAGGCACCGAGCGAGGTCAGCATCCGCCACGCGATCTCGGCGGTCTTGGGTTTGCGCAGGGCCTCGGCGATCGACGTGTTGCCGAGCTCCTCGTGTTTGAGCCGAATGATCCGGTCCGCCGCCAGCGGGTCCGACGTGAAGCGGCCCAGCAGCTCGAGGATCCGCGGCAGGTCTTCGCGCAGTCGGCCGCCGTCGAATTGCCAAGCGGGAAACCACGTCTGATTGCCGACCGCACTGCCGATCAGCTTGCCTCGGCTGCGCAGCCGGTGCACCGCCTGCGGCGTGCGCAGCTTCAGCAGCTTCTGCACCTCCGACGTCCGGATCGACCCGGCGACGAAGTCCTCGACCAGCGCGGCGCGGCGCAGGTCGCTGAGCCGGCGCGCCGCCGTCTTCTCCAGGGTGCCCTGCGGCGCGGTCGGCGCGGTGAGCAACGCGTCGAGGACCCTGGCGAATCGCGAGTCCTTCTGTGCGCGAGCGACCACCTGATCGGCGAGAGGGATGACAGCAGCGGTCATACCTCCACCCTACGCCGACAATTGAAACAATCGAAACAGACTGCTCATCGTCCCAACCACGCGAAGAACTCCTCGGCAGTGAACACCGCTTTGCCGTATTCCTGCGCCTTTCGCGCCTTTCCCGACTGCGTGCCGGCTTCAGCGGTGACCAACACCTCGCAGCGCGTCTTCGTCACGGACCGCACCGGCGTCAGACCGGCCGATGCGGCCAACCGCTCCATCTCGTCACGCTCGATCACCCGCCCCGCGGCGTCCAAAGCAGTTCCCGTGAAGCAAATTCGAGCACCTGGGACCAGCGCGGTACTGATGTCGTGGCGTGCGACCGTGACTGCCCCGGTCACTACATCGACACCGAGCAGCACTGAAGCGTCGTGCAGACGTGCCACCACCTCGTCGGGCAACAGGGCTCGTGACGCCGCCGCCCGGAGTTGGTCCGCCACGGACTGTCGAGCCGCGGCGTGCCACGTCGTCTCATCACGCGTGTCGATCTCGGCGGGGGACAGCCCTCCCAGCAGCACCGCCCCGACGTCGCGGCTCACGCGGAGTAACGCCGACAACGCCGGCAGATGATGGGCCGACGGCGTGCAAACGGAGTGGTCGCGGCTGACGAGGAGACCGGAAACCGATTCCGCCGGTTCAGGCTCGTCGAACGCCGACGAGCCACCCTGGGTGTCGACCGAGGAGTGCGCCTGCAGAGCCGACTCTGCGCGTTCCAGTGCCGTACGCCCCGTCACCGGCACCCGTCCGAGCTCGACACCGAGCGGCATCGCCGTCACGTGGCCCAGCCGCTTGAGCTCGAAATCGATCAGCCCCAGTGTCTCGTCGACGCCGACACCCACCGGTGTGCAGCCGGCCAGCATCGGTGCGATCACTGCCCACGCTTCACGCAGCGTCGGCGCCAGCAGAACGTCAGACACGCTGATCCCATAGGCATTCCGCGCATCCGCGAGGTCGCGCTGCGGGTTGATCAGCGTCGACAGCCCGGTGCCGTCATCGAACGCGACTGCCAACTCGACCGGACGCGGGCGCGACATTCGGCCCTCGTCGCCGACGGTCAGGATGCCGATCGCGCAATAGCGGCGTGACCCAGCGTCGCCGACCGAGTCGCGCAGAAACCGCGCGATGCGGCGGTCCGTCTTCAGATCCTTCGGCAGGACAGGGCGTTTCAGTACCAGACCGGCCAAGTAGGTGCACCTGCTCAGCGCCACATAGAGCTGACCCGTCGAGAACATGCCACCGGTGAGGTCGACGACCAGCCGGTCGAGCGTCTGGCCCTGGCTCTTGTGGATCGTGATCGCCCACGCCAGCTTGAACGGCAGCTGGGTGAACGTGCCGATCACCTCGTGCCGCAACGAACCACCCTCGACCACCGGCCGCGTGGCCTCCCACGTGAAGGGGGAGACGTCGGCGCATGAGCCGTCGGCGAATTCGACTTCGACGACGGCGCCGTAACGGTCGTAGTCCACGCCGATGACGCGTCCGATCGAGCCGTTGACCCACCGGTCGCCCTGATCGTTGTTGAGCATCATCACCTGGGCGCCGACCTTGAACCGCAGTTCGTCCTCGACCGGTTTGTCGAAAAGGGACAGGTCGCCCGATTCCTGTGCCCGGTGCAGGAACTCGTCGCCGGGGAGGCGTTCGAGCTGTTGACGGTTGCGGGCCGTCACCAGTCGATTGGTCGGCGCCAGCGTCAACCAGAACTCGTCGTCCGGCGGGATGAAGTCCCGATTCGCGCGGGCGTTGAGTTGCTCCTGGGCGTGGCCGAGCAGCACGCCTTCGCGAATCTCGTTGAGTATTGCCGTCATTCGGTCATCGCCCAACTGCCGGAACACGGTGGTCAGGGACACGGTGGGGAAGTCATCCCGGGTGAACTTGCGGGCCGAGAAGAAGTACGGCGTCGGGTATACCGTCGAGAAGTAGGCCTCCTCGCCGTCACGGATCACCGGTGGCAGTTGGTAGAGGTCGCCGACCAACACGATCTGCACGCCGCCGAAAGGCGACCCCGGCTCGGGGCCGAACCGCTCCAGTGCGCCGGCGACCATGTCGAACATGTCGGCGCGGACCATGGACGCCTCGTCGATGATCAACGTCTGCAGCGACAACAGTGTCTTGGTGAATCGGCCCGGTCGGTAGTCGCCACCGTTGACGTCGTCGACGGTGGTTGTGGTGCGGAACCCGAACAGCCGGTGAATGGTGTAGCCGTTGACGTTGAGGGCGGCGATCCCCGTCGGCGCTACGACCACCACGTTGCGGTCGGTGTTGGCCATGAAGGTGCGGATCAGGGTCGACTTGCCGGTGCCGGCCTTACCGGTGAGGAACATGTGCTTGCCGTCCCCAAGCAGCGCCAACGCGTGGCGGAACTCGTCGGTGAGGACGATCTCGCGTTCGACGGACAGGTGGTCGGCAGCCATCGCCCCCCAACTTATCCGCTCTCGGAGATGTCACAGCACGTGATTGGGCACGGGTCTCCCTGTCACATGGCCGACGGACACTCGGGCCATGCCGACGCGCGAGCGCCACGCCCGTCTGGCTCGTCAGGCCTACGCCGACTTCGGCAAGGGCAGCGGTCACCCCGCCCGACTGAACTTCGGCGATTGCCTCACCTACGCGCTGGCGCTCGACAGCCGCGAACCGCTGCTGTGGAAGGGCGACGCCTTCGGACACACGGGTATCGCTTCCGCGCTCGGGTGACATCCAACCTACGAGCGACACTGTCGCTCGGAGGTTGGCACCTCTATATATCGTTCCCGAACTCAGGCGACCGTCATCGCCTCACGCTCCATCACCTCGGCGGCAGCACGCTCACCTGAGCGGACCGCTCCGTCGATGAACCCGTACATCACCGCCGAGCTTTCCGTTCCCGCCCAATGGATTCGGCCGCACGGCTCGCGCAACGCAGGTCCGAACTCGGTGAGCACTCCCGGCGGCGCGTGGGCGATCATCCCGCCGCCCGAATACCGTTCAATGGTCCAGTTCTGCTCGACGTAGTCCGTCAGCGTCCGTGCCTTCTCACCGAACCTCGCGACGACAGCGTCGATGACCCCTTGTTTGCGCTCTTCCTCGCTGAGCTTCGTCATCTTCCGCGCTTCCGGCCCCTCGGTGATGACGCACAGCACCGCCGGCGATTCCTTGTCGGTGCTGGCATCGATCGTCAGGCTGGCCATCGACCCCGCCCCGAACGACTGACCCGACAGACCATCGGCACGCCACCACGGCTCGTCGTAAACCAACGCGATCTTGTACACCGCACCCGACGGCATCCGCTGCTGCAGGAACGACCGATCCATCGGCAGCATCGGTTCGAAATTGATCTGGCTGACAATGGAAACCGGCACCGCCACGATCGCGCGTCGTGCCCGCACCACCATGTCGTCGGAGCGCACCGTGACGCCGTCGGCATCCTGCGCAATGCTGCGCACCGGCTGCGACAGATGAATCGCGTCGCCGAGCTCATCGGAGATCGCCCGATGAATCGCGCCCATGCCGCCGACCACTCGCTCATCCTCGGCGGCGTCCTTGACACCGAGCACGAAGCTCGGCCCGCCGGCCGATGCCATCTGATACAGCACGAACAGCAGCGAAACCTCTGATGCCGCAGAGGTATACAGCCCGGCGACCGAGTGTTCGAGCAACTCACGCGCCGGCTTCGACAGCGTATTGCGGTCCAACCACCCCGCCCAGGTGGTCTGATCCCACTTCTTGGCCTTCGGTGCATCCCACGGCGCCTGCGGATCGATCTGCTTGCACATCTGCGTCAGCTCGAGGAAGACCGTGCCGATGTTGGCCACCGCCCACGGGCTCATCGACAACGGGATCGTGCCCTTGTAGCGATACTTCTTGCCGTCGACGAACATCATCGCGTCGCCCTCGGTGGGCTGTTTGTAGCTCGGAATCCCGAACTCTTTCATCAGCCCGTAGATCGCGTCCTGGCCCGGCCCGATCCACGCGCCGCCGCGGTCGATCCACAACCCGTCGTCGCGGGTTTCGGTCCACGTGCGGCCGCCGACCCGGTCCCGCGCCTCCAGCAGCGCCACCGAGTGACCCGCCTGCTTCAACCGCAATGCCGCGGTGAGCCCGCCGAATCCGGCACCCACCACGCAGTAATCAACATCGACCATGACAGACCCCTGTCGTCCGCGCAGGGCCGTAGGCGCGACGGCCGAGCAATGCTGCTCGCGCCCGGACGGACACGAGGTGGGTTCAGTTATTCAACATGCGCCTAACAGTATTAGACATACGCCCAATTACCGCGGCAGTCAATAGGGCGAACAACTTTTCACGATGCGGTTGGAACCGCTGCTGACCAGCTACTACGCAAAGGCGGGCTAGCAATTGCGAACGGTAGTAATTAACCCATCGGGACCAGGTTCAGCCCGGGCGTCGCGCCCGTAGCCGGCGCTGCCGGCACCGCAGCGCGAGGCGCGACCGGCACTGCGGGTGCCGCCACCCGAGGTGCCGCCGCCTGAGGTACAGCCGGCGCTACGGGCGCAGGCGCGGGCACTGCTCCCGGGGCGGGGGGAGCCGGCGGCGGTGGCGGCGGCGGAGGGTTCAGGATGCGCAGGATGTCCGGCTTCATCTGCTGTAGCTGAGCGCCCCAGTACCCCCAGCTGTGTGTGCCGTTCGGCGGGAAGTGGAACACCGCGTTGCGCCCGCCCGCGGCCAGATACTTCTCCTGGAACTCCTTGTTGGTAGCCAGCGTGATGTTCTCGAGGTACCCCGCGCTGAACTGCTGCCCGAAACCGCCGTCGCCGCCATCGAGATCGGACAGCACCCCGTTGCCGCAGTAAATCCACAGCGCCGTGCGGTTGGCCACCAGTCGATTGATGTTGAGCATCGGGTCATTGCGCTGCCACGCCGGATTGTTCGGCGGCCCCCACATGTCGACCGCGCGGTAGCCGCCGGCGTCCATCATCGCGAACCCGATCAGCGTCGGCCACATCCCCTTTGACGGGTTCAGGTAGCCCGACAGCGATGCGGCGAAGAAGAACTGCTGCGGATGCCACGCGGCCAACGTCAACGCGGCGCCACCCGACATCGACAGTCCCACAACGGCATTACCACGCGGATCCTGCTGCCGGTTCGCCATCAGCCAAGCGGGCAGCTCGTTGGTCAGGAACGTCTCCCACTTGTAGGTCAGCGTCCCGTTGAAGCCTTTCGCCGGGGCGTACCAGTCGCTGTAGAAGCTCGACTGCCCGCCGACGGGCATCACCACCGACACCCCGGATTCGTAGAACCACTCGAACGCCGCGGTGTTGATGTCCCAGCCGTTGAAGTCGTCCTGCGCGCGAAGCCCGTCGAGCAGATACACCGCATGCGGGCCGCCGCCCTGGAACTGCACCTTGATGTCGCGGCCCATCGACGGCGACGGCACGCTCAGCATCTCGACGGGCAGGCCTTCGCGTGAATACGCCGACGCCTGAGGTGCGGTAACCAACGTCAACGCCATCATCACCACGACGGCCATCAACACCCCGACGCGACGTCCCCGATCTGCGACTCCACCTGCCACGCCCGCGAAAGTAACAGCGCCGCCGGCGCGATCCATGCTCCCGCGCGGGGCAGTGACCACCTTGTTATCGAGCGCTCAAGCAGTCGAAATGCGGCGCGCCACCGCGCCGTAGCGCTCGATGCGCTCGGGATCGGCCAGCGCGTTGTACAGCACAACGCGCGACGCGACGCCCTCGTACTTCGCCACCAGCGCATCGGCCAGGCCGTCCCACGTCGACTCGGTCGCGAACGTCGCGATGTGCTCGTCGCTGATCTGCGCCGCCATGCCCTTGAAGTCGCCGGCCTTCTGCTTCTCGCGGATGCGGGCCGTCGTCCCCTCGAATCCGGCCTCGTCCCAGATGAACGCGTAGTTGGGCGTGCTGCCGTAGAAGCTCATGCTGGCGCGGACGAGCTCGCGTTCGCGATCGCGCTCCTCGTCGGTGTCGCCGACGATCGTCATCACCGGCACGATCACCGCGATGTCCGACGCCGAGCGGCCCGACTTCGCCGCCCCCTCAGCCATTTTCGGCACCACATGCCGCGAGATGTAGCCCGGCTCGCCGAGCGGATGCACGTGCACTCCGTCGGCCACTTCGCCCGCCATGCGCAGCATCCACGGATTCACTGCCGCGATGTCGACCTTCGGATCCGGCGCGTCGATCGGGCCCGCGCTCCACTGCGGACTGATGAAGTCGAGGTTGTAGAACTCACCGTGGTGATCGAGTTTCCCGGTGCGGAACGCCGCAAAGCACGCCTTGACCGCGAGCACGTAGTCGCGCAGCCGCGGACCGGGATGCTCGAAATCTGCGCTGTAGCGCCGCACTACGTGTGTGCGCACCTGCGTGCCGAGGCCGAGTCGGAACCGGCCGCCCGTCGCCTCCTGCAGTTCCCACGCCGACGCCGCCGTCACGAACGGGCTGCGCGGAAACGCCACGGCGACACCGGTCGACAGGTCGAGACCCGGTGCGGCTTGTGACGCCACGGCGACGTTGAGATAGGCGGTGCGGCCGGTCTCGGTGAACAGCAGTCCGGCGAACCCCGCCTCTTGTGTGCGACGGGCGAGGTCCCCGATCGACTGCAACGGTTGCGGCGTGATCATCGCGTCGACATACACAGGGCAACCCTATGCGCATTGCGGGCATGGACTCGTGGCGATTTTTAACATTTCGCTTTCTGACCAGGGCTGATGCGGTAACTGTTGAATAGTCGAATTCGCCGTGGGAGGGAACTGCATTGAGCATCAAGGGACTAGCAAAACTTGCCGGCGCGACCGCGGTCGCGGCCGGCCTCGCGCTCGGGACGGCTGGGATCGCGACGGCCACCGACAGCATCCAACAGTTCGGCGTGGAGCAGACGATCAACGACGTCGCGTCCGGCGGCCCACTGATCGGCTACGTAGTGACCGATCTTCAGCCGAGCACCGATTCGATCCCTTACCCGGTTGCCGGACGACTGTGGGAAGCGACGCTGACGGTGAATGCCTTTGGAAACTGGGCTAATCCGGTGCTGCCGCGTTTCAACGCCCGCGCGGAGAACGGCCAGGGGTACCAGGCGATCACCAACGTGTTCATCCCGACGGCCATTCAGGGCAACGCCGTACCGCCGAACGGTACATCGAGCGGCAAGCTCTACTTCGATGTCGTCGGTGTCGATCCGAACAGCGTCGTCTACAACGACGGGATTCGCGACATTCTCGCCTGGGTGCCCTGATCCCGACGGTGTGAGCCTGGCTCACAGCAAATTCACAGCGGCGTGAGTCGCTGGTCAAGCGACAACTTGGCGATGGATCTTGCCAACGTCGGGGCAGCCTCTGGTTGTCCCGACGTTTTCTGTCGTACCCTCGATCCATGGAACTACTACGTCACGTAGTTGTACTGCTGCACATCGTCGGTTTCGCCGTCACGTTCGGGGCGTGGGCCGCCGAAGCGGCCGCCAAACGGTTCCGCTTCACCCGCATCATGGACTACGGCATCCTGCTGTCGCTGCTTACCGGACTGGCGCTCGCCGCGCCGTGGCCGGTGGGTATCGAACTGAACTACCCGAAGATCGGCGTCAAGCTCGTCATCCTCATCGTGATCGGCGGCCTGCTCGGCATGGGAAGCGCGCGACAGAAGAAGACGGGCGAGGCCGTCGCGCGTGGGCTCTTTGTCGCCGTGGGTGTGTTGTCGTTCGCGGCCGCCGCGATCGCCGTTCTCTGGTGATTTGTGTGCGTTGAGGAGCGGTGAGCGCTCTCGAATGCGCACAAATCGCTCGCGTAGGGTGGGGGTATCGGCGGTACTTCGTCATATGACCGTTCAAGGTTGTGTCGTCGTCGATTCGTAGGATCTGGCCGGCTCACGGTCAAGACGGGAGCGTCGAATGACGCGAAATCAACCTTCCACCACCGATGCGCCTCGCACCACGCCCGATCAGACGCCGCGACTGCGCTTGAAACCCAAGGCCTGCATGAGCGGGTATGTCGACGGCGCATGGTGGCCGCACAGCGACGACCTCACGACTCAGCTACCGGACCTGCTGGCAGTGCTGTCGGTACGGCTGGGCCCGATTGGCCGCGTGGTGTACAACGCGAATGAATGGGACACGCCGCCCCGGAAGGTGACCATCGGCGGCCGAACGGTGCGGCTCGGCGGATTTCAGTATCAGCCGGTGCACACCCTCGAAGTTCTCGGCTTGAGCGGCAACAGAATTGCCTTACTTGTGGTTCCACCGAACACCGATCCCGAGGAGGCGCACACCGCGCTGATGGCCGCTGCGGGTCCGGGCAATGATTCGACCGTTGCCGATCTCCTGGCGTCGACCGCGCGGGTGGGCACCTGATGTGCTCCATGCGGTCCCGGGAGGCTCGACCATGACGGTGATCGTGACCCGCTCAGACGGCGGCTCCGACGAGTACATGCGCAACGGCGACGTCTACGTCACGCACCACGACGGTGCGCTCGACATCATCCGCGTGGGCGCCAAACGGCCGTATCACTACGAGCCGGCAGCGTGGACCGATGTCACCGGCGATCAGAAAGCGCGGAAAGCGGGCCGTTTCTGGTGATTTGTGTGCATTTAGGAGCGGTGAGCGCTCTCGAACGCACACAAATCGCAACGATTCGGAGTTGCGCGACGAGTGCGTCCGTCACCCGGACCATCCTGTGAATGCGGTGCCGATCTACGACTCGAGCATTTCCTGTGGTGTGCCGCAAAAGATTTCGCGTCCGGTAAGGTTCGCCATCGTTGGTACCGGTACGTGTCCACCGTGTGGGCTTGCGAGGTTCACCGCCGGTCTGGCTTCGGCTTTGGGTAAGTCGGCTGTCAGCTGGGTGGCAGACACACCGGACGGGTCCATGGCCGCGGGACGCAGCCAGGTGGACGTCGCGATCGTGCAACATGAAGTCGGCACGACCGACGACGTGGTCGAAATCGTCGACGGACTGGGTGTCCCGTCGATAGTAGTCGTCCACAGCATTCCGGAACAACCTACGGCACAACAATGTTCGAGCCTCGAAGCGATCGCGGCCATTGCGGACCGCGTGGTCGTGATGTCCGAGGCGGCGCGTCAGCGCCTCTACCTCACCTACGCCATGGACCGGCGCAAGATCGCCACGATCCCGCACGGTGCCACGTTGCCGACCGTCCCTCGGGTGAAACGCCCGAGTCGGCCCACCATCCTGACGTGGGGCCTACTGCGTCCAGGCAAGGGCATCGAAAGGGTCATCGACGTGATGCCGACCCTCGGCGACATCCCCGGCCGACCCCGCTACCTGGTTGCCGGGCCGATGGATCCCGCGATTCCGGTGGCCGAAGCCGAGGCGTATCGCGATGCGCGAGTCGAACAGGCGCGGCGTCTGGGCGTGGCCGATTCGGTGTCGTTCGACCCCCGCTACTACGACAATTCATCGTTGGCCGCACTGATCCAGCAGGCCTCCGTGGTGGTGGTGCCCAACGACTCCACGGCGCAAGTGAGCTCCGGTGTGCTCGTCGACGCGTTGGCCAATGGCAGACCTATTGTGGCCACGGCGTTTTCGCACGCCATCGAGTTGCTGGCCAGCGGGGCGGGCATGGTCGTCGAGCACGATGACCCCGTCGCGCTCGCGGGCGCGCTCCGACAGATCATCACGCAGCCGCGACTTGCCGGCTCGATGGCAGCCGAGGTCAGACGGCGGGCGCCGGAGGTCGGATGGCCGGTGGTCGCCGCCGCCTATACGGAACTCGCGCAGCGAGTCATGGCTGAACCGCGTGCGGATAGGTTTGGTCGCGGCGCTGAAACGACAGAATCCCGGGATTGAGGACGACACCGTCGCGGATCTCGATGGCCCTGGCGATCGTCGGAGTGTCGTCCCATGCCTGCGGACCCGCCAGCAGCGCGTCCAGGTGGGGTAACAGGGCCTCGCTGATCTCCCACGTGGCCGAATTCCAGAGATAGGACGGGCTGTGGTCGACCGCGTAATAGTGGATGCCGTTCGCCACCTCGATGATGGGCTGGGTGAATGACGTCGGACGCGCCCAACTGAAGCCCATGCCCACGTCGCAGGACACGTCGACGATGAGACTGCCGGCAGTGAAGGTGGCCAAGTCGTTCCCGGTGACGAAGACGAGGGGCGCGTCCGGATCCTGAAGGACACAGTTGACGACGATGTCGTTGTCCGCGAGTAGATCGGCCACTGGGACGACCCCGTCGGGGGTGTCTGCCCATATCCGCTCAGGCGCGTCCGGATCGGGCCCCATCTGGATGATCTGGGTGGAGTGGATCGGCGACCCGACGGCCGCCACGTCCCGGTTGGTGAGCACGCGCACGTCGTCGACACCGTGCGAGTTCAACGCGGTGACGGCGCCGCGGGCCGTCGCACCGAATCCGATGACGGCAGCGCGCAACTTGCGCCCGTAAATGCCAGTGATCCCTACGGATTGCATTGCGTGCAGGACGGAGCAGTAGCCAGCCAACTCGTTGTTCTTGTGAAAGACGTGCAGCCCGAACCCGCCGTCGGACTGCCAATGGTTCATCGCCTCGAAGGCGACCAGTGTCAACCGATTGTCGATGGCGAGTTGCGTCATGGCGGGGTCCTGGACGCAGTGCGGCCAGCCCCACACGATCTGCCCCGCCTTGAATGCGGCCAGATCCTCCGCCTGAACTTTCGGCAACAGAATGACGTCGCACGTGGCGATCAGATGCTCGCGGTCGGCTATTCCGCCGACGAGTTCGGCCAGGTCAGCGTCCCTGGCGCCGAAGTCCGAACCGTAGCCGTGCTCGAGAAAGATGCGCTCGCGGATCCGGTGATCGATCCTTGCGAAATGTGCTGGGTGGATCGGCAACCTGAACTCGTTCGGCTTGCGCGAGCGAGCCAGAACTCCAAGCGAAAGCTGTTGAGCCCTATCGCTTCTTGTCATGGAAGAGCGCCTCGGCTGCGGAGGCCTTGGCTGCGGACTTGGCGTGCTTGTCGGCGCGCTTTTCTTTCAGCGATTTGCCCGACTTCTTGGTCATGGATTGCCGCGGAGATTTATCAGACACCGATGGCCCCTCGATAGTGGGGCCTGGATGGTCCCGATCACCCGACCCTACCCCTCGGGCCGCGAGATCACCCGGCGCGCGGCCGGGGTAGACTGACAAGTACGCCGACGCGCAACCGTCGTATTCTCAGATCTCGACCGCTCGTCCGCATTCTTTCGGGTTCGTTCAGGAGCCCTTGCCCTGATTCACCCGCCGGCTCCACAGGACTTTCAATGGCGATTGCCGATGTCGCCGCGTACGCCCATCTCAGCGACGCGGATGTCGAAGCTCTGGGTGATGAGCTCGATGCCATCCGCAGCGACATCGAGGAGTCCCTCGGCGAACGCGACGCGGCCTACATCCGGCGCACCATCAAATTCCAGAGATCGCTGGACGTCGTCTCCCGCGTGATCATCGCGTGCACCCAGTCGAAGGGTGGCTGGCTGCTCGGAACGACGTTGTTGGCCTTAGCGAAAAGCGTCGAGAACATGGAAATCGGCCACAACGTCGGTCACGGCCAGTGGGACTGGATGAACGATCCGGAGATCCACTCGAGCACGTGGGAGTGGGACATGGTCGGCGTCTCGTCACAATGGCGCTATTCGCACAACTACCGCCACCACGTGTTCAGCAACATCGTCGGTGTGGACGACGATCTCGGTTTCGGTGTGATACGCATGACGCGCGACGAGCCGTGGGAGCCGGTGAATCTGCTGCAGCCGCTCCGTAATCTGTTGCTGGCCTGTGTCTTCGAATGGGGTATCGGCCTACACGGAATTCATTCGGCGCGTGATCGACTGGTCTCGGGCGACGGAGAGTTCGCCAGGGCGAAGGGTGCGTTCATTCGAAAGATCGCCCGGCAATCGCTCAAGGATTACGTGCTGATCCCCGCGATCAGCCGATCGCGCTGGCGCAGAACTCTGACGGCCAACGCCACGGCCAATCTGTTGCGGAATGTCTGGGCGTACGTGGTGATCTTCTGCGGTCACTTCCCCGACGGCGCCCTGACATTCACCGCCGACGTGCTCGAGGACGAAACCCGGGCCCATTGGTATCTGCGCCAGATGCTGGGTGCCGCGAACTTCAAGGCCGGTCCGCTGCTGGCCTTCGCCAGCGGGAACCTGTGCTACCAGATCGAGCATCATCTGTTCCCCAGCCTGCCCAGTAACCGCTATCCACAGATCGCGGGCCGCGTCCGCGAACTGTGTGACAAGTACGACGTGCCCTACACCACCGGTTCGCTTGTGCGCCAGTATCTTCAGGTGTTGCGCACCATTCACACACTCGCACTGCCTGATCGAGTGACGCTGACGTACCCAACCCCCAACGGCGCCGCGTCCTGCCCGGAGGAGGAGGCTGAGGGAGTGAGCTTCGATCCGCGTCCGGCGGGCAGCGTTGATGCCCCACTTGCGTTCGGGTAGACGTGGCGATTGCAGAGCAACTTTTCGCCGCTGTCGACGGACGGCAGGGGACAGATGCCGCCGACCGACTCTGCGAAGCGTGTGTGGTGCTCTTCGACATCGACGCGGCGGCGATCTCTCTGGTGTTCGACGGCGCCAGCAGTGGAACCCTCGGCTCCAGCGGTGAACACGCGCGCACCTGCGACGAACTGCAGTTTCTCCTCGGTGAAGGTCCGTGTCTGGACTCGGTCGTCCGACGCGCACCCGTCCTGATCGTCGATCTCGCCGACCCCAAGGAAGGGCGCTGGCCCGTGTACGGGCCCGCGATGTTGGACCTGCGGGTCCGCGGCGTTTTCGCGATGCCCGTTGTCGTCGCAGGTGAGTACGTCGGCGCTCTCGACCTCTTTCGCGCCGCGCCCGGCCCCCTGGAGGGCGAGCAGTTGTCCGGTGCCATCGTGGCCGCGGAGCTTGCCGGTGTTCCGCTGCTCGACCTCCTCGACGGCGACCTGCAGGCCGCCGTGGCCGATCCCGACAGCAATGCCTGGGCCGAACTACACGCCCTGTCCCGCGTCGAGGTCAGCCAGGCCACCGGCATGCTCGTCGCGCAACTCGACCTAGAGCCGGCCGAGGCGCTTGTCCGCCTGCGTGCCCACGCCTACGCGACCGGCCGCAGCGCCACCGACGTCGCACGCGACATCCTCGATCGCAGGCTCAGGCTCGAGGCAGACTGATGGGCACCAGGGACGGAGTGTGAAATGACCGAACCCCCCCGCGAGACCCGCGTTCTCGACGCGGTCGTTTCCCTCGTCGACTCTCTCCTCGACGATTTCGACATCGTCGATCTGATGACCGAACTCACCGAGCACTGTGCCCGGCTGCTCGGCGTCGCGGCCGCAGGTTTCCTGCTTGCCGATCCCCTGGACCAACTGCGACTGATCGCGGCCACCTCCGAGCAGGCTCGCGAGCTGGAGCTCTTTCAGTTGCAGGCCGACGAGGGACCCTGCATCGAGTGCTACGCCGGTGGACAGATGGTTTCGGTGGCCGACCTGGCGGCTGCGGCGGACCGGTGGCCCCGGTTCGTGCCCGCCGCGCTCGATGCCGGCTTCGCCTCCGTGCACGCCGTCCCGATGCGTGCGGCAGGCATCGTCCTCGGCGCGCTCGGCTTGTTCGGTGCCCATCCGGGCGAACTCGACCCGGCGGACCGTCTCGTGGCCCAGACGCTCGCACACATCGCCTGTGTGGCGATCCTGCAGGAGCACCCCCCCACGTCGGTGACCGTGATGCCGCAGTTGCGCTCGGCGCTGGCCAGCCGTGTCATCGTCGAGCAGGCGAAGGGGCTGCTGCGGGAAACCCTCGACGTCTCGGTTGAAGAGGCCTTCGCCCTGCTTCGAGCGTATGCGCGCGCCAACAATGAGCATCTCACCGAGGTCGCCCGGCGTCTGATGAGCGATCGCCACGCACGTCCGGTGCTGACCGCCGCGATCGGTGAATTCGCCTCGACGGAAAGGTAACTCAGCCGCGTCGGCGCGCCCTTGCGCGCCGCACCGCCTCGTCGACCAGGCGCTCGGCGACGATGTGTAGTTTCACGTTCTCCGCTTGGCTCATCCGAATCAGCCTGTCGAACGCCTCCTGCGCGCCGATGCCGGAGCGGGCGCGGATGATTCCGATCGCCTGATCGATCACCGCGCGGGTGCCGAGCGCATCCTGCAGCTGTTTGGTCCGCTCCTGTGCCCGGCCGAGCAGTTGCGCGTTGTACACCGACGCCGCTGCGGGCCCGGCGAACCTCGAGCCCAGGTCGACGGCATGGTCGTCGAATGCATCGCGGCGGTGTGCGTACGCGGCGATGGCACCGACGAGCTGATCGCCCACGAGCATTGGCAGCGCAAGCGCGGAATGCACGCCCATCCTGGCGACGCCTCCAGCGAAGTGTGGCCACCGGCCGTCACTACCCAGCGAACCGCTGACGGTGGGCCGCCTCGTCTGCATGCAGGTGAGGAACGGACCCTCGTTGTCTTGCAACTTGTCGAGGTCCGCAACGAATTGAGCGGTGACGGCCCGCGCCTTGATCGACGGTGCGTCCGCGGAAGTATCTACGACCGTCACCCCGACACCGTCGACGCCGGGAATCGCCCGAAGGGCCAACTCCGCAACGTCGTCGAGTAGGGCCATCACCCCTTGACCGCTGGCCACCAGACTGGCGACCCCGCTCAGTGCGGCATACAGGTCGAGGTCGTCCGCTTCGCGTTGTGCGGCAGTCAGATCGGGCTGCGGTACCGATACCCGACCTGGCTGGGGGTCGTAGTCAGCCATGGGCGGTACAAATGTACTCGTTCGTGCGGGCCTTCGGCCCGTCTCGTCAACCCACCAGCGAGAGTGCTTGCGTGCGCCTCAACTTGCCCGACGGTGTCTTGGGGATGGTGCCGGGTGCGAGCACCACGACGTTGCGGGGTCGCACGTCGACCTCACTGAACACCTCGTGGGCGACCTGCCGTTCGACGCGGCGGACCTGTGTGGAATCCGCGAATTCCTTGCACTCCACCGCGACGGCGAAAGTCTCGCGTGACAGGCCGGCGTCGAGGCGCACCGCGACGGCACAACCGGGACGAACCCCGTCGACGCGGCAGGCGGCGCGTTCGATGTCGGTCGGGTAGATGTTGCGCCCGGCCATGATGATCACGTCCTTGAGGCGTCCGCACACCACCACATCACCGGCTTCGGTGAGATAGCCGAGGTCACCGGTGTCATACCAGCCGCGCTCGTCTTGGGCCGGAATGAAACCGGCGACGGTGGTGTAGCCCCTGGTCACGGGTTCGCCGCGGACCTCGATGACACCGACACCGCGCGCCGTGAGCACGCTACCGTCCTCGTCGACGATCCGGACCTCCAGGCCCTGCAGTGGCTTGCCGAGCGAGACCAGCCGTCGGGTGTGGCCCCTGGTGGCCGGGACGGCACGGTGTAGGACAGCCAACAGATCGGCGTCCACCTCGTCGACGACCATGCCCTTGGCGCACTCTGAGAACGACACGGCCACCGTCGTCTCGGCCATCCCATACGCCGGGACGATTGCCTCGGGCTTCAACCCGAACGGTGCGCCGGCATCGCAAAGGTCCTCGACGTCGAGTGGGTCGACCTGCTCGGCACCCGACAACGCCCACCGCAGCGAGGACAGATCGAACTCGCCGGGTCTGGCTTGGCGACGTAACCGCTTGGCGAACAAGTTGTAAGCGAAGTTCGGCGCCGCCGTCATCGTGCCCTTGTACTTGTCAATCAGCTTGGCCCACAACAACGTATCGCGGAGAAAGTCCATCGGCGTCACCTTCACCAGCTCGGCCCCGATGTACATCGGCACCGTCAGGTATCCGGTCATCCCCATGTCGTGGAAGCACGGCAACCAGCTGATGATCACGTCGGAGTCGACGTCGAAATTGCAGCCGACGACCATCGCCTCGGCGTTGGCGACGATGTTGGCATGCGTGATCTGGACGGCCTTGGGGGAGCCTGTCGAGCCCGACGTCAGCTGCATCAACGCCACATCGTCGTCGAAGCTGTCGAGCGGCTCGATTGGAGCGCCCGCCAACAGCGACTCGATCGTCAGCACCGTCGTCCCGCGCTCCGCCAGCACCGGGGCCGCGGCCATGAACGGATCGGAGACGACGACGGCTTTCGCCGAGATCATGTCGATCACCGCGGTGGTCTCTTCGGCCCAGCGAGCCAGGTCAGTGCGGGGAGTGGGCTGATGAACCATGGTCGCGCTGGCGGCGCGCATCCAGATTCCCTGCGCGGTCGGGGCGATTTCGACCGGGGCCCCGGCCAGCACAGCGACGGCGTCACCAGGCCCAATACCCGCCGCGGCCAGCCCGCCGGCCACCCGTCGGGCGCGGTCATGGACTTGAGCCCAGGAATGGCGGACGGGCGCATCGGGCTCCCCGGTGACCATGCCCTTCGAACTGGACTGGGCGTTGCGGTACATCGTCTCGGTGAATCGGCTCACGGCAATCCCTCTGGCCTCGGCGCGCTGGCACCGCTTATCGGCTGTGGTAGTGATCCTGCGCGAATCTTCTTGTGCGCCAGGTGGTATGGGAGCCGCTGGGGTTCGACTGTCGCCCGGTCCGGTTGCGGACCGACGAGGACGGTGGAGGTGTGTCTCTCCTCTGTATTGACCCCAGGTGTTTCGCCGCACCGGTCGGGGCGACGTGCCGTGCATGTCGGACGAACTGACTGTACAGACCCGATGCCTGCGGAACCTCCGCGCACGCCGACACAGATCCAAGTCGTTACGAACTCTTCGCTTGCAGGCACCCGAGCCCCCCAGCCCGTTCGTGACCTGAATTGCGGCTGACGTCGGGTTAGGCACCCGGGCCGGCGGGGAGCAGTGTCGCCGCCGAGACGTTTCCGTGGGGCTGTGAGATCAACCCGGTCAAACTCTACCCCGTTGATGGTGCAGATGGGTTCTCTGGTGATTTGTGTGCGTTTAGGAGCGGTGAGCGCTCTCGAACGCACACAAATCGGTTTAGCGCAGGCGTTTCCTCGCCCGGGCGACAAGTTGCGCCGCGAACGACGGCCCCGTCGCCGGCCGGCGCGACACGTACGGCCAGGGATTGTTCCGCTCGGGGACGGCGTCGGTGCGCACCTGCTTCAGCTGCATCCTCAGGTACCTGCGCAGGTCGTCGAGCGCCGGGTCCGGCCACCGGTTGACGGCTTCGGTCGGGTCACTGGTCAGGTCGTAAAGCTCCCACTGGTCGTCCAGCGGCGACGTCCGGTAGGCCTCGCCGCCCAGCCCGTTGGCCGCGAGATGTCGCACCCCGGGTTCCGTCCACGTCGCCGGGTCGTCGAATGTGCGCACCAGCTTCCACAGGTGACCCTCGCCGCCGTCAGCCTCGTCGACGCGCATGACCAGCCCCTCGAAGTTGGAGGCGACGTGTGCGGGAACCTGAATACGCAGCGGCGCAGGCGGATTCGTCGTCAGCTTCAATCGGCGCGCCAGCCCCGATGCGCCGGTGTCACCCTCCAGCACGTTGTCGCGCGTCAGCAGGTACACCGCGCGTGTCTCGTCGGCGGGCGCCCCGTCGACCACCGGCATCAGGTTCCGGCCGGGCAGGTCGTGCACCTCGGAGAACGACTCCCTCAGTGTCGCCGCCGCCTCTGCGACGTCGATGCCCGCGGCGCCCAGCAGCGTCGGCACCAGATCCACATGTGACGTCGGCGCCGTCACGGTGCGCGCCTCCGTCGCGTCCACGCCGATCCGCGCGACGACGAACGGCACCCGGGTGGCCTCGTCGTACAGGTTGAACCACTTTTGGTGCAGGCCGCCGTGCGCGCCGAGCAGGTCGCCGTGGTCGGAGGTCCGCACGAGCACCGCGTTGTCCGAGCCGCCCTCGGTCACCGCACGGCGCACCCGGTCGATCGGCGTGTCGACCTCGGCGTGCAGTCGGTAGTAGAGGTCGCGGTAGCGCTGGGCGCTGCCGTTGTACGTCCGGTCGACCGCAGGCGCGACCCCGTAGCCGGAGTAGTACGCCTCGCGGAAGGCGATCTGCGCGGCCGGCTTGGTCGACAGGTCCTCATCGGCGGTGGGCGCGAGGGGGACGTGCGGCGGGTCGAGGTGCGACGGCTTGACCGGACTCCTGCGTACCCACGCGGGGAAGAGCACGATGTCGTGCGGGTTGACGAAGCTGGCGACCAACAGGAACGGCTTCAGCGCCTCGGGGTCGCCTGCGCGTCGCCGCGCGTAGCGGTCGTTGAGCCAGGCGACGACGCGGTCGGCGATCAGCGGGTCGCGGCGGATGCCGGCGTTGGCGAGCAGCGCGCCGTGCGGCTCGGGGCCGACCCAGCCGGAAAACCCGAACGGCGCAAGCGGATCGGCGTCGAGATAGCGCTGCACCGCCTCGTGGTCGATGACGCCGTCGTCGTCGTTGGTCGCGAGGGGGCCGCCGGTGGCGGGGTCGGTGAGGTCGGCGTGCGAGATATGCCATTTGCCGTCGTAGTGGGTGTCGTATCCCGCTGCGCGGAACCAGTTTCCGAGTGTGGGCACCTCGCCCTGGCGCAGCCAGCGCATGCGGGAGTCGTTGTACACCTTGCCGATGCCGTCGGTCTGCGTGACGCCGTGCAGATCGGGGTATTGCCCGGTGAAAATCGTTGGGCGGCTTGGCACGCAGGCCAGCGAGCCGGTGTAGTGACGGGTGAAGCTGACGCCGTGCTCGTCGAACCATTTGCGGCCGGTCAGCGTGCGGTCGCGCCATGCGAGCACGTCGGGCGACTCGTAGGGAGGTATCGCACGTTCCTCGTCGGTCATGATGATGACGATGTCGGGGCGCTCAGACACGAGAGTTCTCCAATCGCTTGTCGAGTCCGGCGAGCATGCCGCCGGACTCGCGGGCCATCACGCGGCATACGGCACGTTCGGCGAGCTGTCGTAGTGGGCCGGAACCGATTTCGACGGTGCTGGTCAATGTGACCGATGTCGAGTCGCCCTGCGGTCTCAGGCTCCAGCGGTTGGTGACGCGACCCAGTTGCTTCGGCAGTCCGTCGATCTCGTAGGCGAGGGCGCGCGGCGGGTCGAACTCGACGATGGTCTCTACGAGCGTGTTGCGACCCATCTGCACCCGCCGGCTGGTGCCAACAGGGCCGCCGTCGGGGCCGTGCACGAGGATGCTCGAGTGGTCGGCGCGGTCGACCCACGTGCTGAGGGCGCCGAAGTCCGCGAGGACATTCCAGACTTCCTGTGGGGCAGCCGCGATGGTGCGGGTGCGGGCGATCTCGGCCACGGCCTCACGGTACCTGCGTTGTGCAACGGCGGGTGAGCAGAAGTGTCACGATGGGGGCATGTCCGATGATGCGATGGCCGGGGAACGCGAATTCAACAAGCAGAACATCGAGGAGTTCCGCCGCAACGGCGGGAAGGTCGGCGGGCAGTTCGAGGGCTTCCCGCTGCTGCTGTTGACCTCGACCGGCGCGAAGAGCGGCGAAGAGCGCATCAACCTCGTGGCTTACTTCGACATCGACGACAAGATCTATGTCGTCGGGTCGGCGGCGGGGCGCGATCAGAGTCCGGCCTGGGTGTTCAATCTGCGAGCCCATCCCGAGGTCAACGTCGAGATCGGCGCGGATCCGCCGCGGTCCGTCGTCGCCAAGGAGCTGCCGCGCGACGAGCGCGACCGCATCTACCGGATCGTCGTCGAGCGCGCGCCGGGGTTCGGCGAGTACGAGAAGCGCACCGATCGCGTGATTCCAGTCTTCGAACTCGCGTGATTTCTGGCGATTTCGGTGTGCGCAGTCGCGCTCAGCGCGACTAAATACGCCGAAATCGCACAAAATCAGGCCCGCAATCGTTGCGCCAGGCCCGACGCTCGGACCGCCCGCCGCTGCACCGCCGCCCGCACCGACTCCTCGGTCCCGATGACGCGGATGCGTTCCTTGGCGCGCGTGACCGCGGTGTAGAAGAGCTCGCGGGTCAACAGCCGCGAGTCCTCGGGAGGCAGCAGGACGGTCACCTCGTCGGCCTGGCTGCCCTGCGATTTGTGGATCGTCATCGCGTGCATCGTGTCGACCTCGGAGAGCCGCCCCGTCGCGAACTCCAGAGGTTCCCCGCCGGCGGCCACCACCGCGCGCAGCCCCTCGTCGCGCACCACCGTCACGCCGGTGTCGCCGTTGTACAGGCCCAGCCCGTAGTCGTTGGCCGTCACGAGGAGGGGTCTGCCCGCATACCACTGCGTCCACAGCGGCTCGCCCGTCGCGTCGGTCAGCCACCGCTCGACCTGGTGGTTCCAGAACCGCACCCCGTACGGCCCGCGGCGGTGCGCGCACAGCAGCCGGTGCTCGTCGAGCGTCGACAGCGCGGCCTTCGCGTCGCCGAGGGTCGCCGCCTCCCGCAGCCGTAACGCATGGGGGAGAAGCACTTTGCGCAGCTGCTCGGCCGGAGAGTCGGTCT
The DNA here is from genome assembly GCF_010726085.1 of Mycolicibacterium moriokaense. Lineage (NCBI taxonomy): Bacteria > Bacillati > Actinomycetota > Actinomycetes > Mycobacteriales > Mycobacteriaceae > Mycobacterium > Mycolicibacterium moriokaense. The sequence goes on along the minus strand of NZ_AP022560.1, from coordinate 5,597,724 downwards.
CGAGCCACTCGATGTGCTCCCCGCCGGCCCGAAGCGAGGCGATGACCTCGTCGGTGTCGCCCGTGCGGATCGCCGACGCCAGCTTGCCGATCGACTCGCCGAACCGGTGCGACGTCTTCAGCTCGGCGATCCGTTCCGCCCCGAGGCCGTCGACCATATCCGCCAGCACCGCCCCGGCCTCGACGGACGCCAGCTGGTCGGGGTCGCCGACGAGCAGCAGCCGGCTGTCGGGGCGCAGCGCCTCGAGTAGGCGCGCCATCAGTGTCAGCGACACCATCGACGTCTCGTCGACCACGATGACGTCGTGCGGCAGCCGGTTCTCGCGGTGGTGCCGGAACCGCGACGAGTTGTCCGGCCGCGACCGCAACAGCCGATGCAGCGTCGAAGCCTTCAGCTCCGGCAGCCGGTCGCGATCGACGGGGTCGAGCTTGTCGACCTCCAATTGGACCGCCTCCAGCAGCCGCGCCGCCGCCTTACCCGTCGGCGCCGCCAATGCAATACGCAACGGCGGACGCCCCGAGAGCGACGCCTGCTCCGCCAGCAACGCCAGCAGCCGCGCGACCGTGGTCGTCTTACCCGTGCCCGGACCGCCTGTCAGCACCGTAAGTGACTGTGACAGTGCGACTTCCGCGGCCGCTCGCTGCTCCTCCCACCCTTTGGGGAACAGTCGCTCGAGACTCGGGACCGCGCCAGGCAGCGACGAGGACAGCAGTGTCAGCACGTCCTCGCACACCTGCTGCTCCTCGAGCCAGTAGCGGTCCATGTACAGCAGATCGCCGTACAGCCGCAGCACCGGAGTGTCGGTGACGAGCGGGCTCGCCCGCACCGCCGCCAGCCACGCGTCGGGTACCGGCCAAGGCAGGTCGGGCATTTCGAGTTGCTCGGCCACGGACCGCAGGTCCACGCACACCGAGCCGCCGCGCAGCGCCCGCACCACAATCGCGATCGCCAACTGGACCGTCTCGTCGCTCTCCTTCGCCATCGCGGTGAGCCGGCGTGCGACGTGCACGTCGGCCGGCTCGAACAACTCCGCGAACGCCTCGAGAAGACTCACGCCGCCACCGTTCCCGCGTCGAGCAGGTCCGACAGCGCCACGATCAGCGCCGCCGGCGGCTGCCAGCTGAACACCCCCGCCGGATGCCCGTCGACCACCGGCGTCTGCGCGCCGCACATGCCCCGCACGAACAGGTACAGCACGCCGCCGAGATGCTTCTCCGGCGAATAGCCGGACTGTCGCCACCGCAGGAACCGATGCAGCACAACGCTATACAGCAGCGCCTGCAGCGGGTAGTCCGAATGCAGCATCGCCTCGACCAGCCGCGGCTGGCCATAGTCCGCGGCCGTCAACGACCGCCCCGGCTCGCCCAGCCAGTTCGTCTTGTAGTCGACGACGAGATAGCGGCCGTCCACCCGCAACACCACGTCCAGCGACCCCGTCAGGTACCCCTTCAGCGACTGCGCACCCAGGGCACCGCCCGACAGGCGATCGGCGTACGAGGCGAGGGGGTCGTCGGACGGCAGGTGTTCGGCCAGCAGCCGGCCGACGTCGGCCAAGGTGATCGACGGCGCGCCGGTCCGCACGTCGCCACCCGCCAGCGGGAACTCGAACTCCATCTCCTGCAGGCGGTCTCGCAGACCGATCTGGCGCAGCGTCAACCCGGGCGCCAGCGGACCGAGCGGGGTGTCGTGCATCGGCACCATCGCCGTCGCCAGGTCTTCGGGCGCGGCGTCGACGGGCCACCACACCGAGTGCTCGCGGATCTTCGACTCCAGCTCGGCGGCGAGATCGTCGGCGAACGGGTCCGCCGTCTCGAGCACCGCGTGCACCAGCGTGCCGAATTTCGCACCGGTCGGCAGGTCGGCCATCGGCGACGGCACATCCGCCCCGACGTCGGCGGGCTCGTGCACGGGCACCTCGCCGACCTCGTCATCGAGTTCGATGACCTCCGGCTCGCTGGTCACCCCCACCGATTCGGCCGCCCGGATCAGGCCCGAATACGACGTCCGCCGCCAGGAGGTGTCGATCCGACGGTGGAAGTGTCGCACGTCGAGACCCCATGGTGTGGGCGGCAATTCGACCTCGACGGGCGGTGTGATCACCGACTCCTCGAGCACCGGCCCGCCGGCGGTCTCCCAGGCTCGCAGCGCGGTCAGCGCGTCGGCGTCGTCGATCTTCGGCGGGTCGCAGCGGTCGGGCACCACCGGGTCGCCGGGTTGCCGGCCGCGCAGCAGCCGCGACAGCCCACCGTTGGGTTCGTCCCACGACGGCGCCCACCATGCGACCACCTGCGACTGTGCCCGGGTGAGCGCGACATAGGTGAGCCGGACGTCGTCGCTGGCCGCCTCACGCCGGCCCAACTGCTGGACCGCCGAGTAATCCGGGCTCTGCTCGCCGCCGATGTGCAGGCAGCGGGTGTCGCCGTCATGGAACAGCACGACGTCGCGGGTCTGGATGTTGCGGTTGAACGCGAACGGCAGGTACACCACCGGGTACTGCAGGCCCTTGCTCACCCACACCGTCATGATCTGCACGGCTGCGGCGTCGCTGTCCAAGCGGCGATTGCGCTCGACGGCGCCGCTGGGCTCTTCGCGCTGTGTCCGTAGCCAGTCGCGAAGCGCGGGCAGGCTGAAGTGCTCGCGATGGGCGGTGTCGTGCAGCACCTGCGTCAGATGCGCGAGGTCGGTCATGTGGCGTTCGCCGTCGACCCACGACAGCACCCTGGTGCCCATTCCCCTCAGCTGTGCGGCCTCGAACACGGCGGCCACGCCGCGGTCGCGCGCATGGTCGGCCCATTCGCGCAGGATGTCGGCGATGCGGTCGGTCAACGTGTCACCCTCGGCGGCAAGGGTTTCCGCGGTCTCGCCGAAGAACATGGTCGTCGCCGCCGCGCGCACCAGCCCGGAGCGGTGGGGTTGATCGAAGGCCTCCAGCAGACACAGCCAGTCGTCGGCCGCCTGCGACGAGAACACGTCCGAGTCGCCGGTGTACACGGCGGGAATGCGCGCCGCGGCGAGGGCGTCGAAGCAGGCCCGGCCGTCACGGTGCGTCTCGACGATCACGGCGATGTCACCGGGCCGCAGCGGCCGGTCGCAGAACGTCGCGCCGCTCGACAGCAACGCGGCGATGTCGGACGCCAGGTCCGCGCTGATATGGGGCCGCAGCCGGTCCATCGTGATGGTGCGATCGGGTTTGGTGCGCAACGTGTCCCGCGACACCACCCGCAGCCGGAACGGCTCGTTGTGTGGCGCACCCTTGAGCCGGTGCTCCTTGTGGTTGGCCTCGACCTCCCGGACCACGATCCTGGAATCGCCGAGCTGTGCGTCGCGCATCACCGCCTGCAGTCTGTTGACGAGCGGGCCGTCGCTGCGCCAGTTGGTGCCGAGGGTGCGACGTTCGCCCGCGCTCTCGGCGGCGTGCAGGTACGTGACGATGTCGCCGCCGCGGAACGCGTAGATCGCCTGCTTCGGATCGCCGATCAGGATCACCGTGGAGTGGCCGGAGAACGCGCGGTCGATCACCTGCCACTGCACCGGGTCGGTGTCCTGGAACTCGTCGACCATGACGATCGACCAGCGGCGCTGCATGTGGGCCCGCGCCGGAGAATCGGTGGGCTCCAACGCGTTCGCGAGCCGCGAGAGCAGGTCGTCGTAGTGCAGGATGCCGAGCTTGCGCTTGCGCTTCTCCAGCTCCGCGCACACGGCCTTGGCGAAGTCGACACGCACCGCGGGCTCGAGACCCGGCGGCGGATCCAACGGCCGCAGCTCGGTGTGCGGGTTGGCGACGACCTGTCGCGCCAGGTCGAGTGCCTGCTCGCGGGTCAGCTGCGGATCGTCCTTCTGCTGACCGAAGTGCGCCAGGTACAGGTCGTCGACGATCTCGGCGACGATATCGTCGAGGCTTTCGACCAGCTGCACGCCCGCATCGGTATCACCCGCCACTCCAAGCGATTTCAACACCAGCTGGCAGAACTGATGCGTGGTCGCGATGGTTGCGGCGTCGAATCCGGCCAGCGCATCCCGCAGCCGGAGCTTGCGCTCGGCGAGCTCGTCGGGGTCGGCATCGAGCAGATGCTTGAGGATCTGGTTATCGCCGACCGTCGACGGGTCGTCGAACGCCAGCAGCGCCTCGAGGATCTGGCTGCGCACCCGCTCCCGCAGTTCCTGGCTCGCGGCGCGCCCGAAGGTGATGAGCAGCATCTCATCGAGCGTCGCCACACCCTCGGCGACATAACGCGTCACCAGGCCCGCGAGTGCGAACGTCTTACCCGTCCCCGCGCTCGCCTCGAGCACGGTCGTGGACCGCGGCGCAGGCAGCGGACCCAGCAGGTCGAAGGGGACCATCTCCATCAGTCGGGATCCCTCTCGGCCGAGAGCATCGGCGACCACAGCCGTGTCGCATAGTCCGGCAGGCCGGCGGCGACCAGGTCTTCCAGCGGATAGCTCGGGCCCCACACCCGCACGTGGGCAGGCTCCTGGTCCTCACCGGGGTAGCGGCCGGTCTTCCATTTCCAGCTTGCCTCCCGCATCGGCGTGCCGCGGTGGTGCTCGGTCTCTGCCCACGCATAGGACGTCTTGAGCGGCAACGGAATCGGCTGGCGACGTCCCTCGTCGTACATGGCGACGAGATCGCGCAGCACCTCGAGCGCGGCGTCCGGCGGACCCAACAGCCGCTCCTTCGGCGGGCCCGCCTGCTTCGGGCGACCGATGCACACCGCCGTCCACTCCCGGCCTGGATATTGGGCCGTCAACGCCACCAGGCGAATCCACGATTCCAGTAGGTGCCGCCCGTCCAGCTTCGAGTACGTGACCGCGACGAGCCGGTCGCCGTACAGCCGCGGGACGGTGCCGGTGATGCGGCGCCCGCCGAGGTCGATGTCGACGTCATAGGCGTCCGGCTCGACGGTGCGGTGTCGCTTCGCGGCCTTGGCCAGCGCGTCGGCCTTGACGCAGATCTCCGTCGCCGTGCGCCAGCCCAGCTTGCCCGGCGGCAGCGAGCCGCGACGCCATTCGGCCTCCCGTGCGTTCTCGGGCGACATGCCGCGCAGCATGTCATCGAGCATCCGGTCGCCTACCTTCCACTCCTGCAGGGCGTCGATCTCAACGGGCATCGCATCCTCGACCGCTTCGACGTCCCAGGGCAGCGTGTAGTCCAGCGCACGGAAGAACCCTTTCACCGGGTCCTTGAAGAAGCCGATCAGGTCGTCGAGGGCGAGGTCGTCCGGCGGCGGTGGGGGCAGCGGTTGACCGATGAGACGCGGACGCTGGGCGCGGTGGCCGGTCGCGACCTGGGCCACGGTGAGAGCGGTCGGGTCGAACGTGAACGGTTTACCCGGCGGCATGCCGAGCTCGCCCGGCGTCACATTGCGAACATCGAAGGGCTGCAACGGATGTTCGGTGAGTACCCGATCGCGAACCTTCTCCGACGTGGTGACATCGAGCGTGTCGAGCAGTTCGACGAGCGGCACCGCGGGCGGTTTGCGCTGCCCCGAGTACTCGTTGGCGCCGGTGTAGGTGATGACGAGCTTCTCGGTCGCCGCGCCGATCGCGTCGAGCAGCAATTGCCGGTCTTCCGAACGGATGTCGCGCTCGCCGGTCATCGGATCGCGGGCCAGCGCGTCGTCGCCGTCGACCACCCCGAGCCGGGGGAAAACGCCGTCGTCGAGCCCGACCAGGCAGACGACGCGGTGCGGCACCGACCGCATCGGCACCATCGTGCACACGGTCAGCGTGCCGGTGCGGAAGTTCGCGCGGGTCGGCCGGCCGGCGAGGTGACGGTCGAGCAGCGCCTTGATGTCCGGCAACCGCATCAGCGTGTCGGCATGCGGTCCGGCCTTCGCGAGCACCTCGTTGAACTCGCGCTCGACCTGGCTGGACTGCCACAGGTCGGCATCGGACACCGCGGTCAACCGGGCGATGCCGGTGGACAACGCGGTGAGCCATTCGCGTAATGGCCGTGCGCCGGAGAGTGATTCGACGCACGCCTGCAGCCGTTCGACGTACTCGGCGAGCCGACCGGCGAGCTCGATGCGGTTGCTGCCGACGTCGTCGAGCGGAAGCGTGGTGTCCAGCCACGCATGCGAATCGTCGGACATCGCCACTCCCGCGAGCACGCGGTCGATGCCGAAGCGCCACGTGTTCTGTAGGAAGTCGACGCCGTACGGGTGGCGGTGCGCACGGTCGAAGCCCCAGCGGATGTTCGCCTCGCGCACCCAGTCGGCGATGGCGTCGAGGTCATCGTCGCTGAAGTTGAAGCAGGCGCGCACGGGACCCGCCTCGGCGAGGTTGAGGACCTCGCTGGCGGTGGCGCGTCCACCGGCGAGCGTGAGCAGTTGTGACGCGACCCCGAGCAGCGGATTGGTCTGTGTCAGTGCACGATCCGCGAGTTTGACGCGCAGCTGATGCGCGGGATGCGCGCCGTCGACGACGTCGCCGAGGCCGAATCCGGCGACGATCAGCGGTGCGTAGGTCTCGATGTCCGGGCACATGACGAGGATGTCGCGCGGCTCGAGGGTGGGGTCGTCGGCGAGCAGGCCGAGCAGTACCTCGCGCAGGACGTCGATCTGGCGGGCGGGGCCGTGGCAGCTGTGCACCTGCACGGAACGATCGTCGGCGCTGAGGGTACGGCCCTGTGGGCGCACGGCGTTGGCGGTGATGTCGGACTGCAGCCAGCCGAGCAGCGTCTCGGGATGCGTTCCGCTGCCGAGGTATTCGTCGGTCTGCGCGTCGGCGGGCAGGGCGCGCTGCAGTTCGCGCAGATCACGTCCGAGTGTCGCGAGCAGCGGGTGGTGGACCCGCCGATGGGAGGTGTCGTCGCGGCGCGGGACGGGTCCGCGGTCGTTGGCGAGCGACGTCCACAGGTCGTCGCTGGGATGCGGCAGCCACAGGTGCAGGTCGTGATGCGTGGCCAGCGCGTCGAGCAGTTCGATTTCGGTAGACGGCAGGCGTGTGTGGCCGAACAGGGAGATGCGCTCCGGCAGATCGGTGGGCAACTCCTGCAGTGTGGCAACGGTTTTGGCGTGCCGGAAATGGGGCGGGTCGGCGTCGATGCGGTCCAGCAGCGCGCGCCATAGCGCCGGCTGCCATCGCAGGTCGGCGTCGATACCGCCGTCGTCCCCGCTTTCCCAGTCGATGAGCAATTGCGGTCGCTGGCGGGCGTAGGAGGCGAAGAGCCCGGCGAGCCGTCGGGCGACGGCGTAGCGGCGGCCCTGCCGGAGTTCGCGTTCGTCGCCCTGTTCGAAGTGGCCGAGGTGGGTGGCCAGTGTCCAGCACCAGGGTTCGTCGCAGGTGTCGTCGATGACGGCGAGCAGCGGCCACACCATGGCGTCGGGTGACCACGGGTCGTCGCGGTCGGTGCCGCTGATCTCGGCGATCAATGAGCGCGGGCTGCGGAACGAGATGCCTGCGCACACGCCGTCGTCGCCCCGCCCACGGCCGAGCACGTGCGACAGCCGCTGACTGAGCCACCGTTCGACGCCCTTGGCGGGGACGATGACGACTTCCTCGGCGAAGGGGTTGGGCAGCGGATCCGATAGCAGGGCACCGAGGCCGTCGGCCAGCAGGTCAGTGCGCTCAGCACGGTGCAGGTGCAGTGCCATCAGGCGTCCACCATAAGCGGCGCGACCGCGTTGTCAGACCAGGATGACGCGGTCGTCGCCGTCGACAAGACGCTTGAGCTCGTCGACGACGCGGTCGAGCTCGTCGACCATCCAGCTGTCCAGCCCGCGTTGGCGGTACGCGGCCAGGAGTTCGCCGTAGTACCAGAGGTGGTCGCGGGGGTCTTTCACGTTGAAGCGCTCCCATAGCTGGGGGCCGTGTTCGTGGTAGTCGCGCAGCATGGAGCGGGCGTTGTCGAGCTTGTCGGCCACCGACACCAGCAGGGTGTCCATGCCCACCTGTCGCAGATGGCGGATGTAGGCGCTCTTGCGTTCGTGCCACGGCGGTTTCGGCACGACGTCGGTGTCGCTGCACTCATCGACGATGCGCGCGACGTCCTCGCCGAAGTTGCGCCGGATCTCCTCGAGCGTCGGGGGTCCGCCTGCGTCTTCGACGGTGTCGTGCAACAGCGCCGCGATGGCCTGGGCTTCGGAGCCGCCGTCGTTGATGACCAACCCGGCGACGGTGAGCAGGTGGCCGATGTAGGGAATGTCGCCGCCCTTGCGGACCTGGTTGTGGTGCTTCAGCTCGGCGTAGACGAGCGCCTTGGCGAACTGGCCGGTCAGTTTGGGTGTCGAGGTCTGCTTACTCACGTCGTTCCTCTCCTGTGACCCGACCTTAGCCCCGAGGGGTGACATGCCTTCGTGCCAACCTCGTAGCGACAGAGTCGCTCAATTACTACCGCGGACCCCATCTTGAGCGACAAAGTCGCTAAGAGGTTGGCAGATCGACTAGTGCTTCCGGGGGGCAAGAAGTTAGGTGCCGTTGATGCGGCGGATCACCAGATCCTTGAGTTCGGCGAGGTGTTCGTCGACAGAACGAAAGCCCGCGCGCACCTCCTGTCGGAGGTCGGCGAGCCCGGACTCGACGGCACCCAAGCGCGTCTCGACCGTCGTCACACGCCGCGAGTGTTCGCGCTGGTTGGCTCCCAGCGCATTGACCGCCGGCGGCACTGCGTGGCAATCGGCCTGCGAGGCCTCCAGGGCCGCCACTCGCGCCTCCGGATCCTCCGGCGTGGCCACCACCGCTCCTAGGCGGCGCCATCCGAGCGGCCACCGGAAGTTCAGCCGCGGGAGACCGTATTCGATCCCGTGGCGTCGACCTTTGGATCGCCCGAGTGATAGATGACTTCGTTGTCGAAGCCTGACGCTCCGATGGTGTCGACGCTGTCGACGGTGACGTTGTTGTCCACGCCGGACACGGTGACGCTCAGGCAGTGTCCGGTCAGCGTGATGGTGTTGTTGACGCCGCTGACGCTGATGTTGCTGTCGTTGCAGGGGATCGTCCTGACGTTGTCGACACCCGCGACGCTGAACTGTCCGCCGGGTTTCGGCGTCTCTTCCACGGTGCTGGGGATGGTGGGAATCGCGGGAATGCTTGGCAGCGTGATCGTCGGCGGGCGAAAGGTCGGCGTGTTCGGCCGGTCGACCGACCCGCCGCCGCCGGCCACCCCCTCGATCGTCGACGACATGTTCCACACAAACGCGGCGATCGCACCGAAGACGGCGAGGAAGACGAACACGACCAGGCCGATGATCAACCCGACGGGCGCACCCTTCTTCTGTATCGGGGTGTACTGCGTGCCGAACGGCGGCTGATAGGGGTCGCCGTATGACGGCGCGTCTCCGTAGGGCGGCGGGGGCGGGCCGAATGCGGGCGGGGGCGCATAGGCAGGGGGCACTGGCGTGTTGTAGGCCGGCGGCGGAGGGAGCTGGGACGACGGATCGACGCCTTCGCGCGGGGCGTGCTCGGCGCCCAGCTCCACTGCCCCGTACGAGGCGGCCGACTGCTCCAGCTGCCTGATTCGTTCCTCGGGGTCTTCCGGGGAGGTCATGGGCAGATATTCGCATATTGCGATCAGGTGTGGGTGTCGAAGTTTCCGCGCCGGGTAACTTCGTGCCCATGCCACGTGCCTCGAATGTCCTGAGCAGCGTCAAGCAGAGGATGGGGTCGTCCCGCTGGATGCCCATCGCGTTTGTGCTGCTCGCCGTGGCTCTGTTGGCTGTCGCGGTGGTGTGGGTTGTGAAACCCCGGCTGTCCGGGCCGACGACGCCGCCGTCGAACGAGGCGTCGCCGCCGCCGTCGGCTGCACCCACTCCGCCGTCGTGCAACGACGCCGAGGCCTTGGTCAACACCATGTCGACCCGCGACAAGCTCGCCCAGCTCCTGATGGTCGGGGTGACCGGCGCCGACGACGCTCGCGCCGTCGTGGCCGACCACCACGTCGGCGGCATCATGATCGGCAGCTGGACCGACCTGTCGATGCTGCAGGACGGCTCCCTGCGCGAGATCGTCGCGTCCTCCGGTCCGCTGCCGCTGGCGGTCAGCACCGATGAGGAAGGCGGCCGGGTGCAACGACTGTCGAGCATCATCGGGTCGCAGCCGACGCCGCGCGAACTCGCCGCCACCAGCTCACCCGAGGAGGTGTACAACATCGCGCTGCAGCGTGGTCTGGCGATGAAAGAGCTTGGTGTCACAGTCGATTTCGCCCCCGTCGTCGACGTCACCGACGCCCCTGACGACACCGTGATCGGCGATCGGTCCTTCGGCGCGGACCCGCAGACCGTGACCACCTACGCCGGTGAGTACGCGCGCGGGCTGCGTGAAGCCGGCGTGCTGCCCGTGCTCAAACACTTCCCCGGCCACGGACACGGCTCCGGCGATTCGCACACCGGCGGCGTGAGCACCCCGCCGCTCGAGCAGCTGAAGGCCGACGACCTCATCCCGTACCAGACGCTCACCACACAGCACCCCGTCGCCGTCATGCTCGGACACCTCCAGGTGCCGGGGCTGACCGGCACCGACCCCGCCAGCCTGGCCAAACCCGCCTACGACCTGCTGCGATCCGGGGCCTATGGCGGGCCGCCGTTCACCGGGCTGGTGTACACCGACGACCTGTCCAGCATGGCCGCGGTCAACGAGCGCTACAGCGTCCCCGAAGCGGTGTTGCGCGCCCTGCAGGCCGGCGCCGACGTCGCGCTGTGGATCACCACCGACGAGGTGCCCGCGGTCTTGGATTCGCTTGAGCAGGCGGTCAACTCGGGTCAGCTGAGCATGGACCGCGTCAACGAATCGGTTCGGCGGGTAGCGGCGTCGAAGAGCGCGAACCCGACCTGCGGCGGCTAGCGGTCGTTTGCCGCGCCGCGATAGCGGCAACCCCCAGACCATGCTGGGAAAGCGACGGTCGGGCAAAAGTGACAAAAGCCTGACAAGCGACGTGTCGCGCTCCGCGCAGTGGTACCCAGGAGATGTGGCGGCAGCAGGCTTCATCGCCATCGGGAGTGGGCCCGCGGGGCTGAGCGCGGCGGAGACGTTCCGCAGCAAACACCCCGGCATCCCCGTGCGCATCCTCACCGGCGACCCCGCGCTGCCCTACGCCAAGCCTCCGCTGAGCAAGGGCTTCCTGTGCGATCGCGAGGACAAGCGCGACCTGCACAGCGCCGGGTGGTTCGACCACCACAAGATCGAACTCATCCGCGGCATCACCGTCGACCGCATCGACACCGACGACCAGGAGGTCATCACCGCCGGCGGCCAGCGGTATCCCTACTGGCATCTCGTCATCGCGTCGGGCGCCACACCGGTCAAGCCGGATATCCCCGGCGCCTCAACGGCACTGAGCCTGCGGTCGTTCGCCGACGCCGTCGCGCTGAAAATGGCCGCCCGCTATGCGGAGTCGGCCGTCGTCATCGGGGCGGGCCTGATCGGCTGTGAGGCCGCCGCCTGTCTCGCCGCCCGCGGCGTGGAGACCGCGCTGGTGGCCGCGGAAGCCGTTCCCGTGCAACGGCGTTTCGGTCCCGAGGCTGGTGAGCGCGTGCTGAAGATCCTGTCCGACAACGGCGTCGGGTTCGTCGGCGAGACCACCGTCACCGAGATCCGTGACACGGGTGTGGTGTTCGACGATGGGACGGAGGTCAAAGCGGACCTCGTCGTCCTGGCGACCGGCGTGCGTCCGGACATCCGACTGGCCGAGTCGGCGGGATTGGAGACCAGCGATGGGCGCATCGTCGTCGACGAGCACATGCGCGCGTCGGCGCGCAACGTCTATGCCGCGGGCGATGTGGCGCTCGCTCACAACGTGACAGCGCGGCGACGCATCCGGTCCGAGCATTGGCGCGACGCCGCGGTTCAGGGTCTGGTCGCCGGACTCGCGGCCGCAGGCATCGACGCCGCATGGGATCAGATTCCCGGATTCTCCTGCACTATCGGCGATTCCGTCCTCAAGTACCGCGGCTGGGGCGGTTACGACACCTGCCGACTGGTCGACCACCACGGCGGGTTCACCGTCTGGCACGAGGCCGACGGTGACGTGGTCGGCGTGCTGACCCTCAACACCGACGCGGACCTGTTGCGGGTCGACGAACTGCTCAGAGCCAATCCCGTCGCTTGAACATCCAGTACAGGACGATCACGATCAGCACGATGATCGCCGTACTGGTCACGAACCCGCCGAAGGTGTCGATGCCCGGGTACAACACATTCTGGCCGTAGAAACCGGTGATCGCCGTCGGGACCGCGATGATCGCGGCCCACCCGGTGAGCTTCTTCATCACCGTGTTCAGCCGCGCGTCCTGCAGCGACAGGTTGGTCTCGAACACCGTTGTGACCATGTCCCGCAACGATTCTGTCCACTCCGAGGCACGTAACACGTGGTCGTAGAGGTCGGCGTACAGCGGGTCGAGCTCGGGGGAGGTCTTGGCGTCCAGCCTGCGGTGCTGAATCGAGTTGACGACCTCGCGCATCGGCAGCACGACTCGGCGCAGCTCGACGAGATCCTTGCGCAGGCTGAACGTCTTGCGCTGTATACCCTTTCGAGTGTTGTTGGCGAACAGATCGTCCTCGATCGCCTCGATGCCGTCGTCGAGCGCCTGCACCGCGTCGAAGTGACTGTCGACCACGACGTCGAGCAGTCCGTGCACCAGCGCACCCACCCCGAACTCCTGGCCGCCGAGCTCGTCGAACCGCTCCGAGACGGCGTCGATGTCGAAGTGCGGCGACAACCGCACCGTGATCAATCCGCGTGGCAACACGAACCCGGAGATCCGGTGGATGTCGAGAATCGACGCGGCGTCGTCCTCGGGCAGCGGATCCTTCACCGCGACGCTGTAGACGGTGAAGAAGGTGTGCGTGCGGTAGACGACCGCCTTGGTCCGCTCGGCCTCGGCGAGCGCGTCCTCGACCGCCCACGTGTCGAGTTCGAGTTCGTTCGCCAGGTCCTTGAGGATCGCGTGGTTGGGGTCGTAGATGTCGCACCAGACCAACGTGCCGTCGTCAGTGAGGCAGTCCGAGATCGACGAGAACTCGAAGCCGTCCTGGGGCTTGCCGTGGCGCCACACCCGGCCTCGAACCTCGGTCACCTCACCATGATGTCAGTGTCTCGCTTGTGTAGACCCGGGATCAGCATCGGCACTCGCTTCCGGTACTCGGCATAGTGCGTGCCCAAAGCCGCCATCAGGTCGTGCTCCTCGATCTGCAACGCGAGCAGGATGTATCCCGTCATCGTCGCCGCGAACAGCAGATGGCCCGCGGTCATCGTCGGGGCGGCCCAGAAGGCGATGATGAAGCCCAGCATCAACGGGTGGCGCACCACGCGGTAGAACAGCGTCGTCCGGAAACCGGTCTCGACGGCAGGCCGCGATCGCCATGCGGCGAACACCTGCTTCAGCCCGAACAACTCGAAGTGGTTGATCATGAACGTCGCCGCCAGCACGATCGCCCAGCCCAGCCAGAACAGCGTCCACACCGCAAGCCGCGCCGGCTGCCACGTCACGTCCCACACCACCGAGGGCAACTCGCGCCATTGCCAAAACATTAGGGCGAGAACGAGACTCGCGATCAGCACGAATGTGCTGCGCTCGATGGGTTCCGGCACGATGCGCGTCCACCAGCGTTTGAACGCCGGCCGGGCCATGACGCTGTGCTGCAGCGCGAACAGCGTCACCAACACGATGTCGATGAGTACCGCCCACCCCACGGGAGCGGTGCCGGCGCTGTCGACGCTGCGTGGCACGAGCAGCCCGCCGACAAACCCGATCAGGTACAGAAAGGCAACAAGGAACAGGGTGTAACTGAAGATGCCGTAGACCACGGCGAGATATCGGTTCATGGTTCGACTCTTCACCTCAGGCGGCCCCCGGCGCGTGAGGCGAATGCCTCAACTCTCGGCGACCAGGCCGTGTTCGAGGGCGTACATGCTGGCTCCGATCCGGTTCGAGACGCCGATCTTGGTGTAGGTGCGCTCGACGTGATTGCGGACCGTCTTCTCGCTGAGCACCAGTTTGGCCGCGATCTCCTTGTTGCTGGCGCCCTGCGCCACCAGGCGGAGCACCTCGACCTCGCGTGCGGTCAGCCCGTGTGGCCGCGCCTTCGGCCGGCCCGGCGCCTGCCCGGAGGCGTAGAGCACGGCGTCGGCGGCCACCGAGTCCAGTTCGCCGTCGCGGACGCGTTCCCGCAGCCGACGCGCCGCGCCCGCCGGCCCGAGCGCCTCGCGGTAGGGCCGGGGTTCGAGCGCGCTCTGGTAGCTGACCGCGCAGGCCAACAACCGGTCAGGCATCGTCAACTGACGCGCGGACAAGCCGCGCGGATAGCCGGAGCCGTCGAGGCATTCGTGGTGGTTGGTGGCGACGGCCGCGACGTCCTTCAGGCCAGCTACCCGCGACAGGATGCGCTCCGACAGGTACGGGTGAAGGCGCATCCGCTCGAACTCGGCCATCGTCAAAGCGCTTGACTTGGACCAGATCTGGTTCGACACGCCGATGCGGCCGATGTCGTGTACGCATGCCGCCCTGCGGATCAGGGTGACCGCCTCGTCGTCCAGACCGACGGTGACCGCCGCGTCGGCGGCCAGCTGTGCGACCGCGCGCGAATGGCCGAGGGTGAACGGGCATTTGAGGTCGACGAAATCGCCGAGCGCGACCAGCAGTACGTCCAGCGATGGCCCGTCCAGGCGGGTGTTGCGGTCGGGTGCGTGCTGCAGCGCGGTGGCCCACACGTCACCGGCGGACGGGACCGCGAGTATGTGCGACGGGTCGGCGACGAACGCGTCGACCACCGCGGGATCGAACTGCCCGCCCCGGCGGCTGCGGGCCATCGCGACCGCGCCCTCGATCCCGTACTCGCGCTGGTGCACCTCGACCATGTCGGCGAGTTGGGCCACCCGCATCTCGATCGGGATCGCATCGCCCGACGCCCCGTCGGGCAGTCCGCCACCGTCGTAGCGTTCGAAGGTGAACCGCAACGCCGTCTGCACGTCGTCGGACAGCCCGATCCGTTCGGCCAGCAGCGCCGCCGACGTGCAGTGCGAGTGGATGAGCTGCGAAATGTGTCCTCGCGCATTGGCATACAGCGTCGCGGCGATCTTCAGTCGCGTCAGCAGTGACTCGCCCCGGCCGATGTTGGTCAGCAGGAAACGCTGATAGGGCAGCCCGGACCAGTCGACGAGATACGAGCCGCGTCTTACCGCGATGTCGTCGCCGAACCAGCGGGCGTACTCGTGGGAGTCGGCATGGCAGCCGATCCACATGATCAGCGTCGCGTAGTAGATGCAATCGCGCTGCGATGCAGTGAGTCCCAGCCGGTCGGCGATCCGCGTCGCGATCAGCGAGGACCGCAGCATGTGTTCGGCGGGCTGCCCCAGCCCGAGGTCGATCGCGACCGACAGCGCCGCCAGCACTTCCGCACGCGTCGGAAGGTCTGGCGGCGCCTGCCCGGAGGCCATCTGCCGATTCTGCAGGGTGGTCATCGGTTTGGTCAGCTGGATATGTCAAGACGGTGGCCGTCGCGGTGCCTGGTCACGTCGAACGCCTCGAAACGGCCCTGCGCGACGACGCAGATGCCGCGCTGGGGCAATTGGAAGTCGGCGAGGTTGCCCTGGACGGGATGCGGGCCGATGGGCCCGAGATCCTCACCCTTGACGACGGCGCTCGAGTCGGCGACGGCCCAGACCCGTCGCGGTGCGATCCGGAACTCCTGGCCGTTGGGCAGGTTGCCGGTCAGGTTGATCTTCCCGATACCCAGCAGCGGGCCCACGATCCGACTGATCGCGGCGAGGGCTTTGCGACTCCTCGACACCGGCGCGGGCATCCGCGATCCGATGGCGCTCATCAGTCGCGTCGCCGGCGTCGTGGTGATGTCGACACGCCAATCCACCACTCCGTCAATGGAAATCGCGAGCGACCACGGTGTGACCCAGTGCGACGTGATGTCGCAGACGACCGGATCGACGGGGGTGGCGGAGCTGAAGTAGCGCGAGCAGCTCTGCGGGCCGGGTGTCGTCGCGTAGAACGTCCATACGCCATCCGGGGTGCGATGCCACACCGACAGATACGCGGGGGAGAACGACGTCTCGAGGAAGTCGCGGAACGCGAGGTAATGGCCGTTGGCGAAGGGCAGGCCCATGACGCCGAAGCCGACGACGCGTTCCTCGTCGCCGTCGGGGAGGGGCAGATTCTTGGACGCGGCCGCGGCCGCTTCGGGTGTAGTGGTCATGCGGGTCATCATTTGTCGGCGGCCCGAGCGGTCACATGGGGCAATTGCCCCAATCCTCTCTGCGGCGAGCAGACGCGCACACCCCCAATGTGGGTCAGATTTGGGGGTGTATGTGTCTGCTCGCCGGGGGGGTCAGACGGCCCGGAAGCCCTCCAACAGCGACCGCACACCCAACTTCCACCGCCGCTCGACCACCTGCCCCGACGGACCCAGCCACCGGCCCAGCTCCTGCACCGCCAGGCCCTGTGCCAACGCCAGCAGTACGTGCGCGATGTCGGCGACGTCGCCGGACAGCAGCCCCTCATCGACGCAGCGCTGTATCCGGCCGACGAAGACCTCGCGCACCGACGCGCCCGCCGCCAACTCGTCGGGCCCCGGCTCGAAGTCCATGAACGGCCGCGAGAACATCACCTGCGCCAGCCTGGGGTAGGCCCGGCAGAAGAGCCGGAACACGGGCACGAGCCGTTCCAGGTCGGCCAGCGGATCGTCGGTTGTCGGCACCTGCGCCAACTCGGCTCCGAGCAGCCGGAAGCCCTCGAAGAACATCGCGCGCACCAGGCCGGCCTTGTCGACGAACAGCTCGTAGACCGCGGGCACCGACGTCCCGGCGCGCTCGGCCACCCGCCGCGTCGTGAACCCGGCCACGCCCTCCTCGGCCAGCGTCGCGATCGCGACACCGAGCAGATGCTCGCGGAGTTCGGGCGTGCGTTGCTTGGCCCTGGGCACGTCAGCGGCCTAGCCGAGCGTGAATTCCGTTGCCAATCCGTCGATTCCGGCCCGGATTGCCTTCAACGCCGAATCGCGCGCCTTCAGCTTGGTCGCCACGTGCGCACCCGTGTGCAGCTTCGCGGCCTCGGCGGCGGCCTCCTGGGCGGTGGCGAGCACGGCGTCCTTTTCGACGATCGCGTCCAGCCAGCCCGCGGCGATCGCCTCGTCGCCTGAGTAGATCGACGCCAACGCCGCACCACGCTGGAACGCGGCGGGCGTCAACCGCATCCGCATGATCTCGATCGCGGCGATCGGGATCGTCATGCCGATGGCCACCTCGATCGCCTGGCACTTGGTCTTCGGCTGACCCACCCGATGGTCCCCCGATAGCAGCAAGAACGACCCCATCGCGATCGCCGAACCAGTCGCCGCCATGATCACCGGCGCCGGGAACGTCAGGCACCGCACCGCCAGCTCGAAGCCGCCGGTCAACATGCCCAGCGCCGCTTTCGCATCGCCGGACTGGAACACCGCGAGGTCGAACCCACCGCTGAACACCCGCTCGTTGCCCGCGATCACGACCGCCTTCGCGGAGTCCTTCTCGGCCCGGTCGAGGGCCTCGTTGATCGCGGCTTGCATGTCTGGACCCAGCACGTTGACCTTGCCGTCGTCCATGGTGATCGTCGCGACCGAATCATTGAGCTCGTAGCCAACTGTGCTGGTCATCGCCTCTCCTTTGAGTGCGCTGCGATTTCAGATCGATGTTACGTAACATCGTTACGAATTGGAAGGCCGCTTCCGAGTGGAGTAGTCGGCTACTCACGACGCCGATGGCGCACCGCTATAGCTTTTCACCAGGCCCGGCAGCGGAGGGGGCTGCCGGGCTTCGAAAACCTGGCGATCAGCCGAGATCTCGGCGGTGCCGCGGCGCTCCGTTGAGCACCTGGGTGTGGGCGTCGTCGTCCTCGTAGGCCGCGCCGTTCTCGCGGACGAGCACTGGCGGGTTGAACGGCATGTTGCGCGGCGGGGCGGCCTGGCCGTTGGGCGTGCCGACCTTGGCGGTGGCCAGGCGCTCGCGCATCTTGTCGGCGGCGTTGCGCACCCGGTTGATCTCGCTGCGCAGCACCTCTTCGCGACTCTCGCTGGCCGCATAGTGGTAGTAGGTCAGCAGGTTGCGCAGCAGTTCCAGCTTCTGCTTCTCCTGGCGCGCCAGGTCATGGGTGGTCAGCAGCTCGAGGCGTTCGACGGGATGCAGTGTCGCCCAGTCCAATACGGCCGCCGAGCGGAACTGACGACCGGCGCGTTTGGAGCCCTTGTTCGGCGGCTGGTCGGTATAGGTGACCGCGCCGTCGAATCGGGACGCGATGGCTTCGCCGAGTTCGCGGCGGTCGAGCGCGGAATCCCATACGATTCGCCACTCCTGCGACGGCGCCAGGTACGGGATCTCGGCCGGCAGGTTCAGCGGGACGATGTCGTAATAGCGGTCCTCGTACAGGTTTTCGTACTTACCGACGGTCGGCGGATGAGCCCATTCGAATCGGATGCCGTACGCCGGGGTCTGCCCGAAGTTCCGCACCACCAGCTCGACGAGATGCCAGTCGTTGGCGGCGGGCTCCATGTACATCGCCACGTTGGGCTGCATGAGTTCTTCGGCCTGCGCCCTGGCGCGCTGATATGCCCGCCACGCGTACACCAGCGCGGCGACGAGAACCATCACGGCCACCCAGGCGGCCAGTGCGGTCCACCCCGTGGCCGATACATCGGTCACGCTCAGAGACCGGAGTTCGACCGTTTCCACGCCCCGCTGTATATCACGGTCCAGCGGCTCTCACAGCACTCAAAATATTGTCGCGAGCGTCATTTGCTGTAAAACGCCAGGACGGTGGGTAAGCAGAGGCGAAAGTTCCTATCGAGGTTTGCAGCAAACCGTGCGGTATGGATGTCAGCAAACGTCAGGAGAGCGGAACCTCCGCGCCGGGAGTGGTGGGATCGGCGTGCAGCTCAATGGTTTCTGCCGGTGTGCCCTGCGGCACGTCGAACGCGAGGGAAACGTCGGCGGAGGCGCCCGGCGCGAGGTCTGCGAATGTCCCTTCGAGGTAGGCCGTCGCCTCGTCGTCCAATGCGAACGTCGTCCCTCCGGCGTGCAGCGTCTGGAACGAGCCGATGAACGTTGCCGGGTCGGTGCCGACGTTCGTCACGGTCATGTGCACGACGATGAACTCGCCGACCGCGGTCTTCTCGAGCGGCGCATCCGACATCACCACCGTCTCGCCGACCTCGATGCCGTGGACGGTGAACGACAGCGGGCCGTCGACGACGTCCCCGGTCGGGCCTACCGTCGTCGGCTCTGCGGTCGGCGTCTCCGTGGGCGTCTCCGATGGGGTCGACGTCTCCGTGGAAGTGGGGGACTCCTCGGTCGAGGTGCCCGGCGACGAGATCTCTATCTCGGGCTGATCCTTGATCACGAAACCGTAGATGGCCACGCCCGCCAGAATCACAAGCAGGACAGCAACTCCGATGCCGTACCACACAGCGAGGCCGCGGTTGCGACTCGGCGGTGGTGCCTCGGGTGCGTATTCACCGAACGTCGGCGCGGAGGGGTACGGGTCTGATTGTCGGGGAGCCGCCGGCGAGTCAGTGGGTGGCGCACCGAATGTCGGCGGTGGGCCGGATGGCGGCGGCGTCGAAGGCGGGACATCCGGCGCGATCCGCTGACTCACCGGGTCGGTCCGCTGCGTGAACGACTCGGGCGATGCCGCGGGTTCGTTCTCCGGGTCGGGTTTGCGGTGGGCGCCGACGCGCTCCTCGGCGGGTGCGGGCGGCAAGTTCACAATCGCGGTCGGCTGCTCACTCGCCGCGGGCTCGTCCGAGGCCGGTTCAGGTGGCAGGTTCACGACCGCGGTGGGCTGCTCGCTGGCGGCGGGCTCCGCGGGCGCGGCCGGCGGAGGCGTCGGCGTGGGTGGCGGAGGCGTGGGCGGGGGAGGCGTGGGCGGGGGAGGCGCTGCGGGGTACCGGTGTTCGGTCCAGGAACTGCCGTCCCAATACCGTTGACCGCCACTGCCGTCGGGATCGGGATACCAGCCAGCAGGCGTGGGCGGTGTCGTCATCGAGTCGAGTCCTCCGATCCCGCGCCCCTGAGGCGCTGGCCACGGAGAATAGCTCAGGTTCGACGAAACCCGACGTGTTTTACTGCGGCAAAATTCCAGGTCGCGCCGTGGTCAGGCGCCCATCAGCATGCGCCACTGATCCAGATTGCTCGCGCGGTAGACGTAGTTGGTGCGCCGAACCTCCGACAGCGAGGCGCTGGGTTCGATCGAATACCAGTGGCCGGGAAAGACCGTCGGATCGCCGGACAGCTGCGCCAGCGCCTGCAGACTGCGGAACATCGCGTCGACGTCACCGCCGGGGAAGTCGGTGCGGCCGCAGCCCTCCAGAAACAGCGTGTCGCCCGCGACGAGTCGACCGTCGAGCAGGAAGCACTGGCTGCCCGGCGTGTGGCCGGGCGTGTGCAGCAGCTCGATGTCGATGTCGCCGACCTTGACCACATCACCGTGCTCATGACCCGTCAGCTCGCTGCGCGCGATCCCGGTGACGCGTGAAACCCAGTCCAGCTCAAGGTTGTTCACGTGAACAGGCACACTGGTGCGCTCCAGCAGTTCGGCGAGGCCCTTCAGTTCGAAGCCAATCATCGAGCCGCCGACGTGGTCGGGATGGTGATGGCTGACGAGCACACCCGACAGGTGCATACCGTCGGCCTCCAACGTGTCGACCAGATCCCCTGCGGCATACGCCGGATCGACCACGACGCAGTCGCCGGTCTCGCGGTCGCCGATGAGGTAGGCGAAGTTGCGCATCTGCTGGGCGATCATGTCGCCGGCGGCGAAGTCTCGACCCGAGAGCAACTGGCGGAAGTACAGGCGGTCCGTCATGCACTAAGACTAAGCAGTCGCCTAGTTGCCCTGCGGACGCAGTCGCACCATGCGGGTGGTGCTGCTCTCGTCGAGCTCGGCCACGTCGCTGCGGGATCGCAGGAAATCGCTGAACGAACGGAACCCCAGCGACTTCTCCGAGAACGACGGGTCCATCCGCTTCATCTGCGCCTTGACCGCCGAGTTGTGCAGCCAGTCGGCGTCGTCTTTCTCGTGGCCGATCCGCAGCGCCCGTTCGAGCAGCGCCGTCGCTGTCGCCTGCGGGTCCGGCGAGTCCGGCTCCTGGGCACCCTCGTCCACCTTCTTGCGGGGCTTCTTCTTCGCCGGCTCGGCGACGGGCACCCCCGGCAACGCGTCGTAGGTGACGAACTCGTCGCACGCGGCGGTCAGCGACTTGCTGATCGACCCCGTGATTCCGATGCCGACGACGTAGCGGCCCAGCCGCTTGCAGCGCTGCGCCAGCGGGATGTAGTCGGAATCACCCGCCACGATGACGACGTGGGTGAGGTCGGGCAGCCGGAACATGTCCTCGACCGCGTCGACCGCCAACCGGATGTCGGCGCCGTTCTTGGCGTACGCCGCCGCAGGGAACAGCTGCACCAGGTCGACGGCCCGGCCGACCAGCTGTCCCTGGTATTCGGCGTTGACGTCGGCCGACCAGTCCGCATAGGCCCGCGTCAGCACCAGCGTGCCGAACGACGACGCGAAGTCGATGATCGCGCCGACGTCGACCATCGCCTCCGTCAGGCGTCCGGGCTTCTTGTGGAAACCGGCCGCCCGGTCCCGCTGGAAGGAGTTGCGACCGTGAATCTGGTCGTAGCGGGAGATGACGATGTTGTCGAAGTCGATATAGACAGCCACGCGTGGGGCGACGGGTTCGATCACATTGGCCCCTAACGTCACGACCTGAACTGCATGAAAGCCCGGTCTCAGCGAAGTGATAACCAGCGGTTTGGCGAGCCAAACGCCGAGAATGTACCCTCTTTAAGGCCCGCGGCACGGCTGGCGGGCCTCGGTGAAGTGCAGGCCCCCTTAGCTCAGTCGGTAGAGCGTTTCCATGGTAAGGAAAAGGTCAACGGTTCGATTCCGTTAGGGGGCTCGGTGGACGGGACGGTGCGCCGGCCCGGACTATCGGGGCGGTGTAGCTCAGCTGGTTAGAGCGCACGACTCATAATCGTGAGGTCGGGGGATCGAGTCCCCCCACCGCTACAAGACGTTAGAACCGTAGACAAAGGACGAGAGAAGTGGCCTCCAGTACTGACGTACGGCCCAAGATCACCTTGGCGTGCGAGGTGTGCAAGCACCGCAACTACATCACCAAGAAGAACCGCCGCAACGACCCCGATAGGCTGGAGCTGAAGAAGTTCTGCCCGAACTGCGGCAAGCACCAGGCGCACAAGGAATCGCGCTAAGGCGTCGACCCGTGGGCGGTCGCCCGGGGTTAGACGGATAGGTTCACCACACTGTGGCGTTGTCAGAGCAGATCGTCGGGATGCACTACCGCTATCCCGACCACTATGTCGTCGGACGGGAGAAGCTGCGCGAATACGCCGTCGCAGTGAAGAACGACCACCCTGCCCACCACGACGAGGCCGCGGCCGCTGAACTCGGCCACTCCAGCATTCCCGCGCCGCTGACGTTCATCTCGGTGTTCGGCTACATGGCCCAGTCGGCCTTCTTCGAAAGCGCCGACATCGGCATCAACGACATGCAGATCGTGCAGGTCGACCAGGTGCTGAAGTTCCGCAAGCCGATACACGCCGGTGACACGCTCTACTGCGACGTGTACGTGGACTCCGTCCGGCAGGCGCACGGGACCGACATCATCGTGACCAAGAACATCGTCACCGACGACAAAGGTGACGTTGTGCAGGAGACCTACACGACCCTGGCGGGTCGTTCTGGCGAAGACGGAGAAGAGGGTTTCAGCCATGGCACTTCGTGAGTTCGATTCGGTGAAGGTGGGTGACCAGCTTCCCGAGAAGGTGATCCCACTGACTCGTAGCGACCTGGTGAACTACGCCGGCGTATCCGGCGATCTGAACCCGATTCACTGGGACGACGAGATCGCCAAGCAGGTCGGACTCGACACCGCGATCGCGCACGGCATGCTCACCATGGGCCTCGGTGGCGGCTACATCACGTCCTGGGTCGGCGACCCGGCGGCGGTCACCGAGTACAACGTGCGGTTCACCGCCGTGGTCCCGGTTCCCAACGACGGCGTGGGCGCTGAAATCGTCTTCAATGGAAGGGTGAAATCCGTTGAACCCGAGACGAAGTCAGTGACCATCGCGTTGACGGCCACTGCGGGCGGCAAGAAGATCTTCGGCCGCGCCATCGCTACCGCAAAGCTGGCGTAACCGATGGCATTGAAAACCGACATCCGCGGGATGGTTCACAAGTACCCGGATGTTTTCGTCGTGGGCCGTGAGCAGATCCGCCAGTTCGCGCACGCGGTGAAGGCTGAAGACCCGGCCACTCATGACGAGGCCGCGGCGGCCGAGCTTGGCCACGAGGCACTCGTTGCACCCCCGACATTCATGACGATCTTGGCGGTGATGATCCAGCGCCATTTCTTTCAGCACGTCGACATCGGCATGGAGACGATGCAGATCGTCCAGGTGGACCAGAAGTTCAAGTTCCACCGGCCGGTGAAGGCCGGCGACCGGCTGACCGGGACGATGTATATCGAGACCGTTGACGAGCGGTTCGGCGCCGACATCGTCACCACCCGCAACGTCTGCACCGACGAGGACGGCGAGATCGTGATGGAGGCTTTCACCACGCTCATGGGCCACGAGGG
Organism: Mycolicibacterium moriokaense; assembly: GCF_010726085.1. Classification (NCBI taxonomy): domain Bacteria; kingdom Bacillati; phylum Actinomycetota; class Actinomycetes; order Mycobacteriales; family Mycobacteriaceae; genus Mycobacterium; species Mycolicibacterium moriokaense. The sequence continues at coordinate 5,574,144 of NZ_AP022560.1, read as the reverse complement.
CGACAATTCGATCTCGGCGAAGTGGGATCCGGAGACGGGACAGGTCATTCGTACGGCGGTCAGCACGAACGGTCAGAGCGCCGACAAAGCGGATTAGTACCTTGCGCGGGTGGCACGCTACACTCGTCACTCGGGGTTTTCCCAGTCCAGCGCGCTGTCCGTCGGTTTCTAGATCGACCGAACGGGGAGCGCGCGAATTGTGTGAGCCCCGGAACCGGCGATATCGCCGCGCCAGCGGTGTCATCGTAAAGGGGCGTAGCTCAACTGGCAGAGCAGCGGTCTCCAAAACCGCAGGTTGCAGGTTCAAGTCCTGTCGCCCCTGCTCAACTGAATACTCGACAAGCGTGGACACTGGATGGTGTCCATAACCAACAGACGGAAGGCATGCGGTGAGCGACGAGCGTGATCGTGCCGGCTCCGCAGGGGCCGACGACACCGGCAACGACGGCTCCGGCGCGGTCGTAACCCGGCCTGCTCGGCCCAGCGGCAAGCGGACACGGCGCGCGGCGACCGGCGAGGACGTCAGCAGCGCTGTCGACCTGGCGACCGGCACCGATGCCTCTCCGACGAAGAACGGCTCGGGCTCCGCGAAGAAGACCGCCAAGAAGCGTGGCGACGGTCCTTCACGCAACCCGATCGCGTTCGTGTGGAACTACCTGAAGCAGGTCGTCGCCGAGCTGCGCAAGGTGATCTGGCCGAACCGCAAGCAGATGGTCAGCTACACCATGGTGGTGCTGGTTTTCCTGGCGTTCATGGTGGCGCTGATCGGCGGGGTCGATCTGGGTATCGGCAAGCTCGTGATGTGGGTGTTCGGCTGAGCGCTCGTGCGGACAGTGAGAATTCGAGAGGACTGACAAGTGACTAGCTTCGAGGGCGAGACGCCTTCGGCCGAGACCGACGAGGTCACCGCTGATGCGGGGACGGCGGTCGACGTTTCCACCACCGACCCTGCGACCGAGTCGGTCGACGTCGTGAGCGACGAGACCGTCGAGGGCACCGACGCGGCTGTCGAGGCTCCTGCTGAGGCGGCTCCGGAAGAGGACGAGGATCCGGCCGTCGCGCTCAAGAAGGAGCTGCGGTCCAAGCCCGGCGACTGGTACGTCATCCACTCCTACGCCGGCTACGAGAACAAGGTGAAGGCCAACCTCGAGACCCGCGTGCAGAACCTCGACGTCGGCGACTACATCTTCCAGGTCGAGGTGCCCACCGAAGAGGTCACCGAGATCAAAAACGGCCAGCGCAAGCAGGTCAACCGCAAGGTGCTGCCCGGCTACATCCTGGTCCGCATGGAGCTCAACGACGAGTCGTGGGGCGCGGTGCGCAACACCCCCGGCGTCACCGGGTTCGTCGGTGCGACGTCGCGGCCGTCGCCGCTGTCGCTGGACGACGTGGTGAAGTTCCTGCTGCCGCCCGCTGCGGCCAAGAAGCCCGGTAAGGCCGCGTCGACGGCCGCCGCCGCCGCGGAGACCGGCGGAATCGAACGGCCCGTCATCGAGGTTGATTACGAGGTCGGCGAGTCCGTCACCGTTATGGATGGCCCCTTCGCCACGCTGCCTGCGTCGATCAGCGAGGTCAACGCCGAACAGCAGAAGCTCAAGGTGCTGGTGTCCATCTTCGGCCGCGAAACACCTGTCGAACTGACCTTCAACCAGGTCGCCAAGATCTAACACAGGCGATTTGTGTGCGCCAAGGAGCGGTGGGCGCTCCTAAACGCACACAAATCGCAGGAGAAAGGAAAAGCATGGCCCCGAAGAAGAAAGTCATCGGGCTGATCAAGCTCCAGATCCAGGCCGGGCAGGCCAACCCCGCCCCGCCCGTGGGCCCGGCGCTCGGCCAGCACGGCGTCAACATCATGGAGTTCTGCAAGGCGTACAACGCCGCGACGGAGAACCAGCGCGGCAACGTCATCCCCGTGGAGATCACCGTCTACGAGGACCGCAGCTTCACGTTCGCGCTGAAGACCCCGCCCGCCGCCAAGCTGCTGCTGAAGGCCGCAGGCGTGCAGAAGGGTTCCGGCACCCCGCACAGCACCAAGGTCGCCAAGGTGACCTGGGATCAGGTGCGCGAGATCGCCGAGACCAAGAAGGAAGACTTGAACGCCAACGACATCGAGGCGGCGTCCAAGATCATCGCCGGCACGGCCCGGTCGATGGGGATCACGGTCGAGTAGTTCGGCCGCGAACCCGTGGGAGAGCTGGCATCGGCTCGCCAACCACAACTCTGATTAGGAGATATGAATGAGCAAGAACAGCAAGGCATATCGCGAAGCCGCGGCGAAGGTCGACAAGGACCGCCTGTACACGCCGCTGGAGGCCGCGAGGCTCGCCAAGGAGACGTCGTCGAAGAAGCAGGACGCCACCGTCGAGGTTGCGATCCGGCTGGGCGTCGACCCCCGCAAGGCCGACCAGATGGTCCGCGGCACCGTGAACCTGCCCAACGGCACCGGTAAGACCGCGCGCGTCGTCGTGTTCGCCGTCGGCGACAAGGCCGAGGCCGCGCTGGCCGCAGGCGCCGACGAGGTCGGCAGCGACGACCTGATCGAGAAGATCCAGGGCGGCTTCCTGGACTTCGACGCCGCGATCGCGACGCCGGACCAGATGGCCAAGGTCGGCAAGATCGCCCGCGTGCTCGGCCCGCGTGGCCTGATGCCGAACCCCAAGACCGGCACCGTCACCCCCGACGTCGCCAAGGCCGTGTCCGACATCAAGGGCGGCAAGATCAACTTCCGTGTCGACAAGCAGGCCAACCTGCACTTCGTGATCGGCAAGGCCTCGTTCGACGAGAAGCAGCTGGCCGAGAACTACGGCGCCGCACTCGACGAGATCCTGCGTGCCAAGCCGTCGTCGTCGAAGGGCCGCTATCTCAAGAAGGTCGTCGTGTCGACCACGACTGGTCCGGGCATCCCCGTCGACCCGTCGGTCACCCGCAACTTCACCGAGGCGTAACTAGCCGTCGCCCATCAGCCGCCCAAGCTCGGCTCGTGACTTGATGCCGAGCTTGCGGTAAACCCGAGCGAGGTTGGACTCCACGGTCTTCGGGCTGATGAACAGCGCGGCGGCGACGTCACGGGTCGTCATCCCGGTGGCTGCGAGTTCGGCGACGCGCTGCTCCGAGGCGGTGAGTCCGAGCGCTTGCGCGGGCGCACCGCTGGAGCGGGTGAGTTCGGCGCGAGCCCGGTTGGCCCACAGTTGGGCCCCCAACTGTTCGAAGGTTGCCAAGGCCTCGTTCAGTGCGGTGCGCGCGGATTCCTTCTTGCGCTGACGACGTTGCAGCTGCCCGACCAGTAGGAGCGTGCGGGCACGCTCGAAGGGCATCGGAAGACGCTCGTGGTGTCTGAGCGCCGTCTCGGCCACACCGAGGGCACCGGCGATATCTCCTTGTGCGGCAAGCCACATGCTGCGACAGCGCGCGCCGATCGCGAGCATCCACGGGCGGTCCAACCATCGGCCGTTGACTTCGATCGCGTTGATCATCGGCTCGGCGTCGGTGTGGCGGCCCAGCGACACCAGGGCCTCGACAGCGTCGGGAACATAACCGGCCGTGACGATCTCGGTGCCCGGCATGTTATGAAACCTCGCGATCAGAGGTGTCAGGGCGGTGATCGCGGCCGCGTGGTTGCCCAGGGATACCTCCAGGAATCCCAAGCTGATCGATGCCCAGTCAGCCAGTCGCGGCGCGCCGCACCGCTCGGCCAGTTCGATGGCCGACGTTGCAGTGGTGCGGGTTTCGGTTTCCCGGCCGGTGTGGGCGCTGACGACGGCCCGCATCGTCGTCCCGACGACCTGCAGGGGATCGCCGCCGAGTTGCTGTGCCCGTTCGACGGTTTCGTCCGCCAGGGCCGCCGCGGCGGTGTAACGGCCCCGCCAGACCTCCATCAGCGTGGTGTAGTACGCCACCGACACCAGGTCGGTCTCGGCGCCGCGGTGCATGCAGCGTCGACGGACGATCGACATCTGCTCGACGGCCTCGTCGAGCCGGCCCGCCCACGACAGCAGCACACCGTAGATTGCGCTGGCGCGCAACGTGATCGAGGTGTTGCCGTGGGGATTTTCCAGGGCATTGGCGCGGCGCAGGGCGGTTTCGTCGAACCCGTTGCCACACATGCTCGTCACCATCGCCCGAATGGCCAGCACCTGGCTCGTCAGATCAGGGTCGTCGATGCCCTCGGCGAGGATGACCGCCCGCTCGGAGTGCTGCATGGCGTGGACGAACTCGCCGGCGTTGATCTCGGCGAACGACAACAGCAGCATGGTGCGCACCCTGACGTCGAGCTGATCCGCGGCGTTGGCGAGCGCCTCCTTGAGCATCTCGACGGCCTCGGCGAAGCTGTTGAGGTGAATCTCTATGCCCGCCAACAGGTTCAACGCCAAGGCCCGGCTCACGCCGTGCGGCACCGTGTCGATGACTCCGTGGAGGAGTGCGGTGGCACGTGGGAGGTCGCCTGCGTGGATGAGGTGGTCAGCGGCGCGGATCCGACGTTCCGGGGTGTCGCCGCCGAGGCGGATGGCCAGTTCGACGAGCTCGGCAGCTGCGGCCGGAGCGCCGCGACTGGATGCCACGTTCGATGCGACATCGAGCGCGCTCAACGTCGTCGGGTCGGCGCTCGAGGCGGCCAGCGCCATGTGTCTGGCCCGCAGCTCGGGCATCTTCACCGTCTCCGACAGCGACCGGTGCATCGCGCGTCGCTCGCGGGGCGTCGCGTCGGTGTACACGCTTCGGGCCAGCAGAGGATGGGAGAACCGCACGACGTCACCGTCGAGCGCGATGATGCCCTTGGTCCTCGGCTCCTCGAGTAGCTCGTGGGCGACGTCGACGGGAGTGCCGGTCACCTGGGCGAGAAGATCGACAGTCGGATTGGATGCGCATGCCGCGGCCAGCAGCAGATCCTGAACCTCACGGTCCAGCCGTCCGATCCGCATCCGCATCAGTTCAGCCAGCGTCGCCGGTAGCACCGACGCGGAGCCGCCTGCGTCGACGGCCCGCGCCAATTCGAGTGCGTAGAACGGATTTCCGGCCGAGATCTCCGCGATGCGCACCATCGTCGGACGGGGGAACGACCGGCCAAGGCGCGACGAGACCAGCGCGTGCAGACCGCCGAGGCTCAGCGGGCCGACGTGGACGCGGGCCATCGCGTCGGGGTCGGCGAGCTGCAGCCAGTCCGCCGCGCCGGCACCCTCGTGTTCGGTGCGCTCGGTGATCAGGAGTCCGACGCGGCCGGTGAACCGACGCGCCGCCGCGGCCAGAACCGCCTGGCTCGACGGGTCGAGCCACTGCACGTCGTCGATGGCCAGCAGGATCGGAGCGTCTGCCGAGAGCCGGTCGACAACGGCGGCGAAGGCCGCGGCGACCACGCTCTCGCCGGTCGCCGGACCCTCGGCGGTGGTGCGCAACAACACCCGATCGACGGCGATGCGCTGGACGTCGGGCAGTTCGGCGAGGACGTCGGGGTCGACGCCGCCGAGGAGGTCGGCGAGCGCGGCGAACGTGAGCACCGTCTCGGCCTGCCCCGCCCGCGCGGACAACACCCGAAACCCGCGCTCACCCGCCTCGGTGAGCCCGGCGAGCCAGACGGTGGTCTTGCCGATGCCGGCTTCGCCGTCGATGACCAGCCCCGATAAATGCATGCCCGCCGACTGCAGAAGATCCGAGACAGCGCGGAACTCGGCAGGACGCTCGACAACCCCCGCAGCCATTCCCTGATCCCCCGCTTTGCAGAAGTCAGGGTAACCACGCGAGCGCCGGTCTAATCAGCCCCGCTTACAGGCGACCGCGGCGGATCCGCGTTCCGATGCGCTCGGACAGCCGCTGATGTGGCGCACCGGCCCGAATGCACGTCATCGAGACGATGTCGGGGGAGTGCGCGTCGAAGACGCCGTACAGGACTTCGTCGGCGGGCACGGAAAGCGTGACGAGCAGTCGGACGGGGGTGCCCTCGTCGCTGACCGTGGCGGCGGCGGCGTCGAGCCGCGTGACGATGTCGTCGACCGTTTGCTCATTGAGCTCCGGCAGGTACCACTCAACGAGATAGCACGCCGGTTTGCCAACGGCCTTCATGCGACCGAACGGTAGCGGCGAAAACAGCAGGAGGAATCAGGGGTTTCCCTATCTGTTGGCCAAGCTCAGCCGGGCCGCCTGCGCGGTCCGGCGTGTCGGCGGACTCGGATTCCAGCAACAGGACGAAGTAATGCATGGCGTCACCTTCCGGATGCGAGCAGAACCCTGCGTTCTACTCTCTACCTGGTCGACGAACAACGCCACGGAAATCCGACAGTCGGCGCGACACACATGTGGGCAAATTTTCGATTCAACGAGAAGACTGCCCTGCGTTATGTGATTGTTGTCGCATGCGCAAGGTTGGTCGGGTTGTTCGTATCTTCCTCCTGAGCTTGCTGAGCACCGCGGTGCTCGCCGCAGCAACGGCGATCGTGGCGGCCGTCAGCCTGGCCGCCACTGCGGTCATCGTGCCGGGCACGGGAACGCCGAACGCGAACGTGGTCGGCAACTATATGCAAAATTTCCGCAACTACTACATGCAGAAGCCGTGTTCCGACATGGACCCCGCCAACGGTTGCGACAACCTCCTCGGCGTCAACTATCCCGCGTCTTTTTGGCCGATCCCTCTACCCGGGTGGTGCCCGAATCTGCAGTGCGACAAGTTCGACGTTTCGGTCGCAAAGGGTGTCGCAAACCTCCGTTCCGACGTGATGGGTGTGGCTGGCCCATTCTTGATTGCGGGCTACTCTCAAGGCGCCCGCGTGGCCACTATCGCGAAGATACAAATCGTTAGGGGCGCATGGGCAGGCTTGCCCCTGCCGGATGCATTCACGTTCATCGGCAACCCCAACCGTCCCAACGGCGGCATCCTGTCGCGCTTCGGCATCATCGGCCGCATCCCGATCCTCGATGTGACGACCGGCCAACCCACACCCACCAACTCCGGAATCCCCACTGAAGACTGGGCCATCCGGTGGGAGGGCATTGCCGACTGGCCGCAGTACCTGCTGAATCCGCTTGCGATAGTCAACTCGATCCTCGGCTTCACTTACGATCACGGCACATACCTGGCGGTGAATGCGAAGAGTGATCCGGGGGAGATTCCTGCGGGATACGACCCCGCCGTCTGGCAGGACATCGTGTCCAACCCGCAGAACTACCCCGCCATCGTCAATATTCAGACGTACGGAGATACGACCTACTACACGATCACTCCGAAGGTTCTGCCGCTCGTCCGGTGGCTTCACGACATCCCGTTGATCGGCAAGCCGATCGCGGACTTCTTTGAGCCCATCCTTCGCGTGTTGATAGAAGAGACCGGCTACAACCGCGCCATCCCGTTTGGCTATCCAATAGGGACGAGCCTGATCCCGTGGTTCAACCCGATCTCGCTATTCGTCAAGCTGATCCCGGCAGTCTTGATAGGTATCAACAACTTCTTCGCGAACTTCGGCTTGGCGACGGAGATCCCGCTGTCGCCGACGACGCCGGGGGCGACGAATCCCCTCGGGACGACGAGCATTGCGAGCTCGCTCGCGAGTTCTTCCAGCCTGGCGAGCTCGAGCGTGCCATCGGAAGAAGAGCACGACGGCGACGAACCGCAGGATGCGGCGGACCTCCGAATGCTGGCGTTCGGCGCTGAAGGTGGCGACCTCATGGAGGGCACCGTCGAGGAGACCCAGGGCATTGTCGAGGAGACCCAGGGCGCGGTCGAAGAGGTCCAAGGCACCGTCGAGGGGACCGAGGGCACCGTCGAGGAGACCGTTCAGGAGACCCAGGGGACGGCTCAGGAGACCCAGGGGACGGTTCAGGAGACCCAGGGGACGGTCCAGGAGACAACCAAGCCCGAGGTCGTGACGGTGCTCAAGAACGATCCTGAGAAGGACAAGGAGCCCGAAAAGGTCACGCAGCCTGAAGAGAAGAAGAATCTGCCGAGCAACCGTGTCGACGCGAACGGCGGCAGCGTCTCGTTGAACTTCTCGACGAACAAGACGAACGAGACCTCGACCAAGGGCGATGACGACGGCCCCGCCCCCGTCAAGCCCGCCGGCGACCCGGCGCCCACCGCGGGCCCAGCGACGGGACCGACCTCGAACGACGACAGCGACAACAGTTCAAACGACGCCGGTAAGGCCGCCGCCTAGCTGAGAAGACGCGAAGACCCCCAAATCCTCGTGAATTTGGGGGTCTTCGCGTCTGTTCGCGTTGAAGAGCGCTAAAAGATCAGGCTGCTACGGCACCCGGCTTCAGGTACGTGACGAGGCTGACGTCGATGCTGTCGTCGATGAAGTAGTACTGGCAGCCCTTCAGGTACCGCATGTAGCGGTGGTAGTTCTCCTCGTCGGTTGCCGCGATCGCGGCCTCCTTGTTGCGCTCCAGACGGTCGGCCCAGATGCCGAGCGTCTTGATGTAGTGATTGCGCAGCGACCGAGGCTCGGGCACCACGAAGCCGGCCTTCTCGCCGTGCTCGACCATCATCTGCGTGGTCGGCAACCGTCCACCCGGGAAGATCTCGGTGATCATGAACTTGATGAAGCGGGCCAGTTCGAACGTGAGCTTCTTACCGCGCTCGGCCAGATCGTAGGGGTGGTAGCCGACGCTGCTCTGAATGGTCATCCGGCCGTCGTCGGGCAGGATCTCGAAGCACGTCTTGAAGAAGTCGTCGTAGCGCTCGAAACCGAAGTGCTCGAACGCCTCGATCGACACGATCCGGTCAACGGGGGAGTGGAACTGCTCCCAGCCCTCCAGCCGCACGTCGTAGGTCCGCTCGCTGTCGACCTTGCTCAGCAGTTGGTCGCAGTAGGCCTTCTGGTTCTTCGACAGCGTCAGGCCGATGACGTTGACGTCGTACTTCTCCATTGCCCGCTGCAGCGTCAGTCCCCACCCGCAGCCGACCTCCAGCAGCGTCATCCCTGGCTTGAGGTCCAGCAGATCGAGGTGCTGGTCGACGTTGGCGATCTGCGCCTCTGACAGCGTGGCATCGGGCCCGGTGAAGAACGCGCAGCTGTACTTGCGCGTCGGATCCTGGAATACGCCGAAGAAGTCGTCCGACAGGTCGTAGTGGGCCTGAATGTCCTCGAAATGAGGCGTCATGTCCTTCGTGCCAGTGGAATTGTCAGACATATTCGTCCTGGGCCTCCGTAGTGTTGATCTGGTCGTACACCCTAGCCCGTGGCGTGGGTCACGCCCTAATTCCGCGCTACTTGGCGAGGGTGAATTGGTTGACGTCGATGTACCCCATTCTGAAGCCCTTTGCGCAGCCAGTTAGATAGTGCATATAACGGTCGTAGACCACCTCGGACTGCACGGCGATCGCGTCGTCCCGGTGCCCCTGCAGCGCCGCTGACCAAGTGTCCAGGGTGCGGGCGTAGTGCAGCTGCAGCGACTGGCGGCGGGTGAGAGTGAATCCGGCAGGCGTCGCATGCTCCTCAACCTTCTCGATCGACGGCAGCCGTCCACCCGGGAAGATCTCGGTAAGAATGAACTTCACGAACCGCGCCACCTCGAAGGTCAGCGGAATCTTCCGGTCCGCCATTTGCGGCAGGGTCAACGCGGTGATGGTGTGCAGCAGCATCACCCCGTCGTCGGGTAGCGCGGCGTAGGCCATCTTGAAGAAGTCGTCGTAGCGGTCGAAGCCGAAGTGTTCGAACGCCCCGATGCTCACGATCCGGTCCACGGGTTCGTCGAACTGCTCCCAGCCCTGCAGTAGCACCCGTTTGGTACGGGCACTGTCCGACGCCGCGAAAACCCTTTCCACATGGGCCTTTTGGTTCTCGCTCAAGGTCAGCCCGACGACGTTGACGTCGTAGCGCTCGAGCGCTCGCATCATGGTCGAACCCCAGCCGCAGCCGACGTCGAGCAGCGTCATGCCGGGCTGCAGACCCAGCTTGTCCAGCGCGAGGTCGATCTTGGCGACCTGCGCTTCCTCCAGCGTCATGTCGTCGCGCTCGAAGTATGCGCAGCTGTAGGTCCGGGTCGGGTCCAGCCACAACCGGAAGAACTCGTCGGACAGGTCGTAATGCGCTTGTACGTCTTCGAAATGCGGTTTCAGATTGCGTGCAACAGCCATCAGTCGGTGCCTTTCTGGGCGAATCAGCAGCTCCGCCGTCATCACCGTTGACAGCTCGCAAAGCCCTGAAGCACTCGACTCGCATGCTAGCCCCAATTCCTGAAGCTAACGAACCGAGAAGCGCCGTAACAGCAGTTACGCAGCTGCGAAGTTGGTCTTCAACTCGCCGACGATGTCGTCCCACAGTTCGCGTGGCAACTCGTGGCCCATCCCGTCGAACAGCACCAGGCGTGCGCCCTTGACTGCGCGGGCGACGGCGCGACCGCCGAACGGGCGCATCAGCTTGTCCGCCTTGCCGTGGATGACGACCGTTGGCGCGGTGATCTGACGGTCATAGCGCAGCAGGCTGCCGCTGCCCAGGATCGCCGCGAAATGGCGCCCGATGCCTGCGGGGTAGTACGAGCGCTCGTAACCCTCGATGGCCTCGGCGCGGATCCGGTCCTCAGGCGCGGGATAACCGGGGCTCCCGATGATCTTGCTGACGCGGATCGCATTCTCGATAATCGCCTCGCGCGACGCGTCTTTCGGCCGTTGCAGGATCGCCAGCAGCTGTTTGGGCCCAGGCGGAGGCAACAACGGCTGGTTGTTGCTCGAGAAGATCACGGCCAGCGTCTTGGTGCGCACGTTGTGCCGAGCGGCGAAGACCTGCGCGATCATTCCGCCCATCGATGCGCCGACGATGTGGGCCGAGTCGATGTTGAGGTGGTCGAGCAGTGCGGCGGCGTCGTCGGCCACGTCCTCGAGCGTGTAGACCGCCGGGCTGCGCAGCCCGAGAAACGACCGTGCCATCCTCGGCAGCAGCGCGGCACCCGAATGCTGACCCGTCACCTTTGAGGACAGCCCGACGTCGCGGTTGTCATACCGGATGACTCGGAGCCCCTGGTTGACGAGCTTCTCGCAGAAGTCCTTGCGCCACAACAACAACTGCGCACCGAGACCCATGATGAGCAGCACCGCCGGATCGTTCGGATCCCCCATGTCCTCGTAGTAGATCTCGAGCTCTCCGGACTTGGCGGTGCCGGTGCGCAACTGCAACTCAGGCCTCGACTTCTTCGGTGTGCTCCCGGCTGACCTCGACCATGAAGTTCGCGAAGTAGCCTGTCAGCTGCGGGTCGGACATCATCTGCCACTTCGGCGCGAGCAGCTTCATGTACCGCTCGACGTAGAGGAACTGCTTGCCGATCAGCACCAGCTCACGCGGCAGCTTGACGTCGTACGCGTCGGCCAGCACCGAAAGTTGTTTCCCGATCTCGGCATAACTCATATCGCCCAACGACGACATGGTCAGCGGCGTCGCGAACTTCTCCAGATCCTTCGCAGCCTGGGCTTCGGGTTTCATGGTGCCGACGGCGCCCATCAGCACGACGATCTTGCCCGCCGCGGCGTGGTCCTTCTTCACCAGCAGGGCGTACACCAATTCCCTTAGCAGCCAACGGGTGCGGGGATCGATGCGGCCCATGATGCCGAAGTCGAGGAACACGATCTTGCCGTCGGGGTCGACGAACAGATTGCCCGCGTGCAGGTCGCCGTGGAACAAGCCGTGTCGCAGTCCACCCTCGAAGACGCTGAACAGCAACGCCTTTACGAGTTCGGTGCCGTCGAAGCCCGCCTTGCGGATCGCCGCGACGTCGTCGATGCGGACGCCCTCGACGCGCTCCATCGTGAGCACCCGCTCACTGGTCAAATCCCAGTAGACCTGCGGCACCCGGATGTTCTTGCCCAGCGGCGAGGCGTGCATATGCGACACCCACGCGTCCATCGACTGTGCCTCGAGCCGGAAGTCCAGCTCCTCGGCGAGGTTGTCGGCGAAGTCCGCGACGACATCCTGCGCCGACAGCCGCTGACCGAGCTTGGCGAGTTCCACCAGGCGCGCACCGCGTTTCAGGATCTGCAGATCGGCGGCGACGCGGCGACGAATGCCGGGCCGCTGGATCTTGACGACGACCTCCTCGCCGCTGTGCAGGGTCGCGTAGTGCACCTGCGCGATCGAGGCCGAGGCGAACGGCTTCTCGTCGAAGGAGGCGAACAGCTTGGACGGTTCGTCGCCGAGCTCCTCCTTGAACAGCTTGTGGACTTCGTCTTCGTCGGCAGGCGGCACGGCGTCGAGCAGGCTGCGGAACTCGCGGCTCAGCTGCTCGCCGAATGCGCCGGGACTCGACGCGATGATCTGTCCGAACTTGACGTAGGTGGGTCCGAGGTCGGCGAACGTCTGGGGGATCTGCTTGAGGATCTTCTGCTGCAGTGAACCCTTGCCGGCGAGCTTGGTGACGACTCGCGCGCCGGTGCGGGTTATCTGCCAACCCGTCGCGCCGATGCGGGCGGCCTCGACCGGGAGCGGAACCCGATCCAGCTTGGCCCCCTCGCGGGATTTAGTCGTACTCATAGAGGCCAGTGTCTCAAAAACGGCCGTGAGCCGCGAAAACGTGTGCCGTGTCACACGTATTCGCGTGTCGCCAACGGCACGCTTGTTGTACGTAAACGCCGAGTGCCACCGGAAACAAGCGTGCACTCGGCGGACGGGCAATCTGTGAGCAAAATGCGCAAAACCAGCGCATCGATGCAAAGGCGGCTTGTGCGCACAAGCGCGACCCGCCCGTCTACCGTCCGTAGCTTCGGGACCATGGCAACTTTGGTCAGCGAGCAGGGCACGTCGATCACGCGGGTCGCACTGGCCAGCTATGTCGGGTCGGCGATCGAGTACTACGACTTCTTCATCTATGGGACCGCCGCGGCGCTGGTGTTCCCGAAGGTCTTCTTCCCGCACCTGGGCACCACCATGGCGACCGTCGCCTCGATGGCCACCTTCGCCGCAGCGTTCCTGTCCCGGCCGCTCGGTGCCGCGTTCTTCGGGCACTTCGGCGACCGCCTCGGGCGCAAGTCGACACTGATTGCCACCCTGCTGATCATGGGCCTGTCCACGATGACCGTCGGCCTGGTGCCCGGTGCCGCGACGATCGGCATGGCCGCTCCGCTGATTTTGTTGACACTGCGCCTCGTACAAGGATTCGCGGTCGGCGGCGAGTGGGCCGGTGCCGCGCTGCTGTCCGCGGAGTACGCACCCGCCGAGGCGCGCGGCCGCTACGGAATGTTTCCCCAGATGGGTGTCGGCAGCGGATTGGTGATGAGCAGCCTGGTGTTCCTTGTCGTGAATCAGACGATCGGGGAGACCAGTCGCGTCTTCCTCGACTGGGGATGGCGAATTCCGTTCCTGCTCAGCGCCGTTCTGATCGTCATCGCGATGTACGTGCGACTGAACGTCGCGGAGACGCCGGTGTTCGCGGGGTTGAAGTGTGATGCCGAGTCGACGCCCCTGGTCGCGCTGTTCCGCAATCAGCGGCGCGAGGTGGTGCTCGGCGCGGGAGCGATGATCGGCTGCTTTGCGTTCGCCTTCATGGGCAATACGTATCTGATGAGTTATGCCCATGCGCACGTGGGCTTTTCACCGCGAATGGTATTGACGGTCAGTCTGATGGGCGGCGTCGTGTCGCTGGTGTGCAACGGGGTCAGCGCCGTGCTGTGCGACAGGTACGGACGCCGCCGCGTCATCATCGCGGCGTTGGCCGTCGGGGTGCCGTGGTCGTTCGCCATGCTTCCGCTGCTGAACACGGGCAGCACAATGTGGTTCGTCGTGGCGATGGCGGGCACCTTCGCGGTCGCGGGTGCCGCGTACGGGCCGATGGCGGCGTTCATTCCGGAGATCTTCGCGACGCGGTACCGCTACAGCGGCGCGGGACTGTCGCTCAACCTCGCCGGTCTGGTCGGTGGCGCGGTACCGACGATCGCCGCCACACCGCTGTCGCAGACCTACGGGGTCGCGTCGGTCGGAGTGATGCTGGCGGTCGTGGTCGGCGTGAGCCTCGCGTGCATGGCGATGCTGCCGGAGACGAAAGGTGCAGTGCTCTAGGCGCTTCGAGTGCGCGCTTGATGCACACGAAACGCGAGTAGGGGCGTCAGCGGAAGCTGAGCTCGACCTCGTCGCGGCTGCGCACTGGGTCGTCGCCGAGTACATAAGACGGCAGCGTGTGCGGCACCGTGGTTCCTGACTTGACCCTGGCCTGCGCCTGCCGGAATTCGGGTGCCGTTCCTGCCGCGAGCTCCAAGCCGTTGATGATGCTCCAGACCGTGGCGCGCCTGGCCGTGCGCTCAACGATGTTGGGATCGCGATGCTGGATCAGTTCCTTGGCCCATTTCGGCATCGTGTCGCGGACTGCCCAGTCGATGGCGCTGTGCGGCAACGCGAGATTGGGCCCGGTCGACATCGCGGTGCCGTGCGTGACCGCAAGCCTCGGCAGATACGCCTTGAGGCACTCCAGGGTGTCGGCCTTGGTGGTGGGCAGGTCGGTGCCGCCGAGGGCATGGCCGACGCGGACGAACTCGCCGTAGTACTTGTCGATCTTCTTGCCGCGCAGCGGGTTCGGGTGATACAGCTCGTGCGCGGTCGCGAGACCCCAGACGACGGTCGCGTAGTTCCAGCGCAGCCACTCCGGGTCGTCGGCGTCGTAACGTGCCCCGTCGGGCCGGACCCCTTTGATGGTGTGGTGCATTGCGCGAACCGACTGGGCGAGCCGCTCGGCCGTCTCGGTCGAGCCGTAAGCGGTCCCGATGAAGAACGCGACGGAGTGACCGAGCCGCACCGCGGCGCCCTTCGGATCGATCACGGGCACGGCCGTGCCGTCCTCGTTGCGTTTGACCAGCCGCGAGTGATGCATGCCCATCCAGTAGATCGACGGGTCCAGCCGTTCCAGGTAGGCGGCGCACTGCAGTCCGAAGATCAGCGCGTGCATGTGGGAGTGGACGTGCCAGACGGCGCTGCCGGGGCCGAACCAGCCGGGGTCGCCGACGGGTGCCGCGAACTCCATGCCGCGGAAGAAGTGCTTGCGCACGGCCTGGTCGAATCGCTGATTGACGAACTGCCCGACCAACTGGTGCGGCAGGTACACGGCGGCCCCCTCTTGGAGTTTGGTTACAGCTGTGACCAGAATACTATTTGGACACGCCTGTGACCAGATTTGGCGGGTCCGGCTTACGCTGTGGTGATGTCCAGTCCGACCCGATGGGCGGGCGTGCCGTTGACCGACCGCCGCGCCGAGCGACGTGCGCAGCTGATCGACGCCGCGTTCCGCCTGTTCGGCGAGGGTGGCGAGGCGGCTGTGGCGGTGCGGTCGGTGTGCCGCGAGTGCGGGCTGAACACCCGCTACTTCTACGAGAGTTTCGCCGACACCGACGATCTGCTGGGCGCGGTCTACGACCAGGTGAGTGCGCAGCTCGGGGCGGAGGTGGAGGCGGCGATCGCCGCATCGGGCGATTCGCTTCGCGATCGGACGCGGGCGGGGATCGCGGCGGTGCTGGGATTCAGCTCTGCCGATCCGCGGCGCGGTCGGATTCTGTTCACCGATGCGCGGGCCAATCCGGTGCTTGCGGCGCGACGGGCGGCTACCCAGGATCTGCTGCGCGAAGGCGTGTTGACCGAAGGCTGGCGGCTGAATCCGGGCTCGGATCCTGTTGCGGCACAAGTCGGTGCGGCGCTGTACGCCGGCGCGATGGCCGAGTTGGCCCAGCAGTGGCTGGCGGGAAATCTCGGCGACGACCTCGACGCCGTCGTCGAGTATGCGGTGCAGACCGTGCTGCCCTGAGAGCGCGTTTCTACGAAAACACCACCGCGCGTGGACTTTTCGCGACTTTCGGGTGAGCTGTTGACTTCACCTATCGAACATGTGTTCTAATGGCGCTATGACTCTAGATACCCTGGCACCCGAAGCGCAGTCCGTCTACTACGACACGCCGGATGCGGTGGTTCCGCCCGCTCAAGAGGCTGTCACCGAGGAGGCCGTCGCAGCGGAGCCCGCGGAGGCCGTAGAGGAGAAGCCCAAGAAGGCTCCGGCCAAGAAGCCGGCGGGTAAGAAGTCGAAGACGCTCGAGCTGACGCTGACGGTCACTGGGACCGCCGACGGCGAATGGCGCGCGGAATTGAAGCAGGGCACCACCTATCGAGCGCGGAATCTCGCCGTCGCGGCCGCCGCAGTGTCCCGCGCCGCGAAGGAACTGCACGAGGATCTCTCTGCACCGATCGACGAGCTCATCGAGGAGGCGCGCACCCAGCAGGCTGCGAAGGTCGCCGCGCTCGAGGCCGAGCTGGAAGCCGCTCGCAAGGCCCTCGCCGAACTGGAGTGAGCGTCTGGCCGTGCGTGCCATTGCCATGCGACGCGGTGGCGGTCTAGTTGGCGCACTGCGCTGGGAAATGCGGCGAGGTCGAGTCCGTCGTCTCAGGCGCGGACTGTACGGACCGGGACATATGCCCCGATCCACCGAGTACTACATCCACAAGCGGGCGTTGGCGCTCCGAGAAGATGCGGGGCGGAGGATTGGCCGCAACCACGATGCTTATTGGGATTCCACCCTCGCCTGACGTTCACACGGCTACGGAGCGGCGGTGAAGTTCTCCGTCAGCGTCTCGATGACCGGACGCCAAACCGGTTCGGGCAGATCGTGTCCCATGCCATCGACGACCACATACCGGGCCCCGTCGATTACCCGGGCCAGGTTGCGCCCATTGCGTGGCCGCACCATCGGATCCTCCGAACCGTGGATCACCACCGTCGGCGCCACGATGCTGCGCGTGTAGCGCACCAGGCTGCCGGTGCCCAGGATCGCGTCGAACTGGCGCAGCATGCCCTGCGGATAGTCGCTGCGGGCGCGTAACTCCTCGACGCGTCGCCGCAACTGCTCAATGGGCGGTAGGAAATTCGGGCCGTTGATGATCGAGATGTTGCGGACCTCCGACTCCAACCGTTCCTCCCATGGCGCATCCTTGCCCGGCCCGCCGAACGCCAACCGGATCACCCGCCACCGCGGCAGCGCCGAGAACGCCTTGCCCGAACTCGACATGAGAATCCCGAGCGATCGCACCCGCGACGGATGGTTACCCGCCAACACCTGCGCGATCATCCCGCCCATCGACGCCCCGACGACATGCGCACTATCGATCCCCAAATCGTTCAGCAGCGCCGCAGCGTCGTCGGCCATATCGACCAGCGTGTACGGGACCGCGCTAGACCGGCCCATCGCATAGCGGGCCACCCGCCGATACACCGAACCCTGCGCGCGGTGGCCGGCCATCTTCGTGGAGAGCCCAACGTCGCGATGGTCGTACCGGATCACCCGATAGCCCTGCTTGACCAACCGCTTACAGAACCCGTCCGGCCACATTGGCAGCTGTGCGCCGACGCCCATGATCAGCAGCACGGGCGGGGCCTGCGGGTCGCCGAGATCCTCGTAATAGAGCTCGACTTTCCCGCAGACCGCCGTCCCGCTGCGCGTTTGCATACCTACCTGTTTACCGGCTCCTTGCCCCACGGCGTCAGCCACGGTGTCGGCTCCCAGTCCTCCAACGCGGCCAACAGTTCGTAAAGGGTTGCGCCGTCGATGCTTTCGCGAATGATGTCGGCGTGTCCGGCATGCCGGGCCAGCTCCTCGATCATGTGGAAGAGGACCCACCGCACCGACCAGGCCGGGACATCCTTCGGGAACCACGGCACATTCTGCGGAATCGGCACTGCAGCGTCCAGGTCGGCGGTCTCGATCAGCCGGATCGTCTCGGCGTTCTGCTCGTCGAACTTGGCCAGGACGTCTGCCAGTGTCTCGTCCTCGCGCATCACGAACTCGTCCTGGTAGTCGGCCGCCCGGTCCTCCATCGCTCGAAGGTCCACCTCGACCAGTTCCGGCGCGGCGCCCACCCGTTCCATCCACCCCCGCTGGCATCCCGTGACGTGTTTGATCAGTCCGCCGATCGACAGGGCGCTGACCGTCGGCGTCGACCTCGCCTGCTCGTCGGTCAGGCCGAAGGCCACCGCATAAAACGCATGCTGTTGCGCGGCGACGTACTCGCGCAGGCCGGCTCGTTCATCGGCGATCGGTGGGGGCATCGCGGCCATACTCAGTTTCCCTTCTTGGTGTGGACGTAAAGATCTCGGATGCAGGCGATTTCGGCGCCGTGATGAATAACCTCACGGTTGATGTGCAGAACAAGGGTGGCCATCGGATAGTCAGCGTACGGTCCCTCAGCCGGTCCGCAGGGGCGCCACAGAGCGTCTTCGGAGAGCCCGCGCACGCCGTCGATCCACGTGCGGTACTGCACGTCTAGCTGGTGCAGCGCCGTCGCGGCGTCTGTCGCGTAGGGCCAGGTCTCATAGCCGGCCTCCGGCGCCCCGAAATGGCTGTGGTTGCGCATCGCGAGGACGCCGACGATCACGTGCGCGAGCCGCCACGCGATCGTCGTGAACGGCGCTGGCTCGGGCGGCGGATACGCAAAGTCGATGCCGCCGTCGCGGCGCACCGTCCAGCAGTTTGGGACCGGCTGCCAGAAGTACTCGTCATCGGTCAGGCCCTCGAGCCGAGGCCGTAGGGCGTTCGTCCAGTGGAAGTCGAGTTGGAAGGCCAGCTCCGCCGTCACGCTCGTCGTCGTCATGTTCATACGACTACCCTCAATCAGATATAGGACAGTTTCGGTCCTATAACTGCGACAGGGTGGAGTGATGGCGGAGACGACCAGCCGGGTCCTGCAGCTCCTCGGTTTGCTGCAGTCACGCCGCGTATGGACCGGCGAGGAGCTGGCCGAGCGGCTCGGCGTGACGACCCGCAGCGTCCGCCGCGACGTGGATCGGCTGCGTGACCTCGGCTATCCCGTGCACGCCAGCAAGGGCCACGGCGGCGGGTACCAGCTGGGCGCGGGCGCGGCGCTGCCTCCGCTGCTGCTCGACCCCGACGAGGCCGTCGCGATGGCCGTGAGTCTTCGGCTCGCGGCGGGCGGCACGGTCGCCGGTGTCGGCGAAGCGGCGCTTCGAGCGCTGAGCAAGCTGGATCAGGTGATGCCGTCGCGGCTGCGGTCGCAGGTGTCGGCGGTGCACGACGCGACCGTCACGCTGACGTCGCCGTCGTCGACCGAAGCCGTCGAACCCGACATCCTGATGACGCTGGCGCGTGCCTGCCGCGACCGCGAGCACGTCAACCTGCGCTACGTCGACATCCGCGGCAACGCCACACAGCGGCGGCTCGAGCCCTACCAACTGGTGACGACCGGCAGGCGCTGGTACCTACTGGCCTACGACCGCGACAAGCAGGATTGGCGCAGCCTGCGGCTGGACCGGATGTCCGACGTGACGGCTCTCGGCAGCACGTTCTCCAAACGTGACGCGCCCGACGCCGCGGCCTATGTGCAACGGTCGATCAGCGCCTCGCCGTACCGCTACGTGGCGCGGGTGCGCTACCGCGCATCCGAACAAGCCCTCGCGCAACACTTTTCACCCGCTTCGGTGGCCATCGAGCCGGACGGCCCCGACGCCTGCATCGTCACCGCGGGCGCCGACGACCCCGAGCGGATGGTGTTGTACTTCGCGACCGTCGGCTACGACTTCGAGGTACTCGAACCGCCCGAGGTCGCGCAAGCCGTCAAGGTCCTGGCCGACCGGTTGCGTCGCGCGTCCGTCAAGAGGTGAGTCCGAGCCGGTCGGCCAGGAACAGGAACGCGGCCGCGAAATCGTTGTCCTTGGTCGCGGTTCGCAGGTGATCCCAGTCGAGTTGCTCACGCACCGCGCGGACACCCGGCACCAATGACGCGAAATCGCAGTTGTGCTCGTTGAGTGCGTTGAGCTTCTCGGTCATCACGTGCGTCGGCCGCATGACCCGCATCCGCACCGCAAGCACGTCGCATTCCTCGGCGGACAACACGGTTTCCGGTTCGACCGGCACACCATTCAGACGGTGCAGCACGTCGATGACGAATTCGTCGCCCACGCAGGCCTTGAACAGCCAGTCCTCGGGCGTGCGCTCGATGTTGAACCCGGCCTCCTGCAGTGTGGCGACAGCCTTTTCCGTATCGGCTTCCGCGACGACGAAATCCACGTCGTGCACGGGCTCGGGACCGCCGAACACCCACAGCGCGTAGCCGCCGGCCAACGCGAAGTCCGGACCGTGCGCACGCAGGGCCGACGCGGCGCGCTTGAGCGCGTCGCGCAGATCGTCGTTGCGTGCGGGCACATGTCTCCTGATGGGCCGAAGGGCATTGCGGGTATGTGAGTACCCATGCGGATGGCCACTTTCAACATCCTGCACGGACGCAGCGTGCATGACGGGGTTGTGCACCGGGACCGACTCATCGACGCGATAAGGCAACTCGATCCCGACATCCTCGCGCTGCAGGAGGTCGACCTCGATCAACCGCGCTCAGGGATGGCCGATCTGACGGCCGTCGCCGCGACCGCGATGGATGCGGTGAGCCATCGATTCGTCGCCGCCATCGCGGGCACCCCCGGCGCGACGTGGATGGCCGCAACCGGGCGCGAACAGCCGGGCACCGCCGCCTACGGCATCGCCCTGCTCTCGCGATACCCAGTCGACGACTGGCAGGTGGTGCGCCTGCCCCGCATCCCGATGCGGTTCCCGATGTACCTGCGTGGCCCCAACCGGGTGCAGGTCGTCAACGAGGAACCGCGGGCGGCGGTGATCGCGCGGCTGGAGACCCCGGTCGGGCCGCTGACCGTCGCCAACACGCATCTGTCGTTCGTGCCCGGGTGGAATCGCAGGCAGCTCCGGCTGCTCATGCGCGATCTGCGGGGTTTTCCGGGGCCGCACGTGTTGATGGGTGACCTGAACATGGCGCCGTCTCAAGCGGGCCGGCTGAGTGGGCTGCGGCCGCTGGGCCAGGCGGCGACGTTTCCCGCCGACGGGCCGGAGACGCAACTCGACCACATCCTGACCGACGACGACGGACTGCGGGTGAGCGATTGCTGCGCGCCGAGGCTGCCGATCTCCGATCACCGAGCCCTTGTCGTCGACATTTCGAGGGGCTGACGCCGTAGGGTTTTGGCGTGCACGTGATCTCCGCGGAGGCGACGCAGCTGTTCACCGGGCCGTCGCAGGCGCCGCAGCAGTTGGTGCGGGTCACCTACACCGATGGAGCCGGGAGCGTGCGCATCGAAGGTGACCGCCTGACCGGGCGCGCCAAGGCCGACCCCGGCGACGGCAGCATCGAGGTGCCCGTCGTGGTGACCGACCCGATCCCCGGCGAGGTGCGCGGCGCGCGGGTGATCGCCGGGGACAGCATCACGCCGTTCGAGTTCATCGTCGCCGAACCCGGCTGGACGATGTACATGGTCAGCCACTTCCACTACGACCCCGTGTGGTGGAACACCCAGGGGGCGTACACGAGTCTGTGGACCGAGGACCCGCCGGGGCGCTGCAGACAGACCAACGGCTTCGACTTGGTGCGCGCCCATCTCGAAATGGCGCGGCGCGAACCAGAATACAAGTTCGTGCTGGCCGAGGTCGACTACCTCAAGCCGTTCTGGGACACCCATCCAGAAGAGCGCGCCGACCTGCGCAGGTTCATCGCAGAGGGCCGCGTCGAGATCATGGGCGGCACCTACAACGAACCCAACACCAATCTGACGAGCCCGGAGACCACGATCCGG
Source organism: Mycolicibacterium moriokaense (assembly GCF_010726085.1). Taxonomy (NCBI): domain Bacteria; kingdom Bacillati; phylum Actinomycetota; class Actinomycetes; order Mycobacteriales; family Mycobacteriaceae; genus Mycobacterium; species Mycolicibacterium moriokaense. Next base: position 5,552,616 of record NZ_AP022560.1, on the reverse strand, counting down.
AACTTCGTGCACGGCATAGGGTTTCAGCGCGGAATCCTGGGGGCCAACCCCGCCACCGCATGGCAGCTCGACGCGTTCGGGCACGATCCACAGTTCCCCGGTATGGCGGCCGAGGCGGGCCTGACGTCCAGCTCGTGGGCGCGCGGACCGCACCATCAGTGGGGTCCGATGCTCGGGGGTGGCGATCCCGAACGGATGCAGTTCAGCAGCGAGTTCGAGTGGATCGCACCGTCCGGTCGCGGTCTGCTGACCCATTACATGCCAGCCCATTACGCGGCCGGGTGGTGGATGGACTCGGCCGCCACGCTCGAGGAAGCCGAGGCCGCGACGTACGAGTTGTTCGCGTCGCTGAAGAAGGTCGCGTTGACGCGCAACGTGCTGTTGCCGGTCGGCACCGATTACACGCCGCCGAACAAGTGGGTCACCGAGATCCATCGCGATTGGAATGAGCGCTACACGTGGCCGAAGTTCGTGTGCGCGTTGCCAAGAGAGTTCTTCGCCGCGGTGCGCGCCGAGCTGACCGAGCGCGGTGTCGAGGCGTCGCCGCAGACCCGCGACATGAACCCGATCTACACCGGCTGCCACGTGTCCTACATCGACACCAAGCAGGCGAACCGGGCGACGGAGGACGCGGTGCTGGACGCCGAGAAGTTCGCGGTGTTCGCGGGTCTGCTCGGAGGAGCGACCTATCCGGAAGCCGCGCTGGCCAAAGCCTGGGTGCAACTCGTCTACGGCGCGCACCACGACGCGATCACCGGCTCGGAGTCCGACCAGGTTTACCTCGACCTGCTGACGGGATGGCGCGACGCGTGGGAACTCGGCACGACGGCGCGCGACAACGCGCTGGCCATGCTGTCGCAGGCGGTCGACGGGGACGTCGTCGTCTGGAATGCGGTGGCGCACAAACGCAGTGATGTGGTGACGGCGAGATTCGAACGACCCGTCGGACCTGGGGTTCGGGTGTTCGATTCCGACGGTAGCGAGTTGCCCGCGCATGTCGAGCACGGGGGGCGGGAGGTCAGCTGGCTGGTGCGTGACGTGCCGTCGTTGGGGTGGCAGTCGTATCGCCTGGAACCCGCGTCCTCGGCCGACGGCTGGAAGCCGTTGGACGGGAACGAGATCGGCAACAGTCACTACCGGCTGCGGGTGGACCCCGCACGGGGCGGCGGAGTGGTTTCGTTGGTTGAGGTCGCATCGGATCGCGAATTGATTGTCGCGGGCAGGGTCGGCAATGAGCTCGCGGTGTACGACGAGTACCCCGCACATCCGCAGGCCGGTGAGGGACCATGGCATCTGCTGCCGAAGGGCCCGGTCGTCTGCTCGTCGGCGGGCCAGGCTGAGGTCCAGACGTATCGTGGACCGCTGGGGGAGCGGGTGGTGATCCGCGGCCGCATCGGAGATCTGTTGCGCTACACGCAGACCCTGACGCTGTGGCACGACGTGGCGCGCGTCGACTGCCGGACCACCGTCGATGAGTTCACGGGAGCCGACCGCCTGCTGCGGTTGCGCTGGCCGTGTCCGGTCCCTGGGGCATTGCCGGTCAGCGAGGTTGGCGATGCGGTGATCGGCCGCGGATTCGGGCTGCTGCACGAGAAGGGTGAGCAGTCGGCCGTCGACTCGGCCACGCACCCGTGGACGCTGGACAACCCCGCCTACGGCTGGTTCGGTCTGTCCTCGGCCGCGCGGGTGCGGGTGGACGCCGGGGTGCGTGCCATATCCGTGGCCGAGGTGGTGACGCCGGCGGCGGAGGCGTCGGCCCCGATGACCCGCGCGCTGATGGTCGCGCTGGTCCGTGCGGGCGTCACCGCAACGTGTAGCGACGCCGACCATCCGCGTTACGGCAATCTCGATGTGGACTCCAACCTGCCCGATGCGCGGATCGCCATCGGTGGTCCAGGCGAGAATTCGTTCGTCGCAGCGGTTTTGGCTGCGGCCGATCCGGAGTACACCGGGGAGCTCGAACGCCAGTTGCAGTCGACGGGCCACGCCCGAGTCTGGGTGCCGGCCGCGGCGCCGCTAGCAGACGAGTGGGTGCCGGGTGCGGATCTACGCCCGGTGCGTGCGCTGCCGGTGCTCATCGTGGCGGGTTCGAATCTCGAGGCGGCGGTCGACACCTTGGTCGAGGACCTCGCCGACTTCGAGATCGTCGTCGACCAGACGGCGCCCGCGGGACTCGAACCCTTCGAATCGCGCACGGTCGCGGTGCTCAACCGCGGAATACCGGGATTCGCCGTCGATTCCGACGGCACCCTGCACACGTCGCTGATGCGTTCGTGCACCGGTTGGCCGTCGGGCACCTGGATCGACCCGCCACGACGCACCGCACCCGACGGCTCCAACTTCCAGCTGCAGCACTGGACGCACACCTTCGAATACGCGGTGGTGTCCGGTGACGGCGACTGGCGTCAGGCCGCGATCCCGGCCCGCAGCGCAGAGTTCTCCCGGCCGCTGCATGCCGTCATCGAGAACACCGGCGCCGCAGGCGGTTTACCCCCGTGGGGTTCGCTACTGGAGATCGAGCCGGCGGGCACCGTGCAACTCGGCGCGCTGAAGGCGGCGGGCAATCCGTTGGCGGGTGGTAGCGCCCGGCACGTCCACCCCGTCGACGGTGTCGCGGTGCGCTTGGTCGAGACCTCCGGTGCCGCAACCGAGGTGGAGGTCCGGTCGGGCCTGCGTCGCGTGGCGGCGGCCGCGCGCGTCGACCTCCTCGAACAGCCCCGTGTTCAACATCTTTCGTCGGGCGATCTCACCCTGCACGGATTCGAGATCGCCACCGTCCTGACCCGGCTGAACCTGCCGAAGGTGCTGGAGGCCGACCACACCGTGCTGGCGCCCGACGCCGAGGCGGCACAGCCGCTGTATGCGCGGTACTGGCTGCACAACCGCGGCCCTGCACCACTCGGCGGCCTGCCGGCCGTCGCGCACCTGCATCCGCAGCACGTCGCCGTCGAACCGAATTCGCAGGTACAGCTGCGACTTACGGTATCCAGCGACTGCAGCGACACCGTGTTGCACGGCAGGGTCAGGCTCTTGTGCCCGGACCGCTGGACGGCCGATCCCGCCGAGTTGCCGTTCATGCTGCCGCCGGGCGGGCACCTCGCGACCGATGTGCTGCTCGATGCACCCAAGGACGCGGCGCCGGGCCTGTACCCGATTCGCGCCGAACTCGTCCTGACCGGCCACCACGTCTCGATGCCACCGTCCTGGCGGCAGGTCGTCGAGGACGTCTGCGTCGCAACGGTTTCCGCCCCGACCGACGACAGCCTGTTGCGGTTCGTCGCCGACCCACAGCCCGTCGATGTCAAGGCGGGTGAACGCGCCGTCCTGACAGTGAATGTCGCCACCGACGCCTACGCCGACATCGCCGTCGAGGCCCACCTGATCAGCCCGTGGGGGACCTGGGAGTGGATCGGCCCAGGGGTGACGGGAGTCGACCTGGCGGCGCGCGGCACGGCCGAACTCACCTTCGACATCGCGCCGCCGGCCTGGGTGGAGCCCGGCCGGTGGTGGGCGTTGATCCGGGTCGCGGGCGCCGGGCAACTGCTGTACTCGCCCGCCGTCGAGGTGACGGTCCGGTGAGTGTCGCGGCGATGGTCAACGGGGTGCCGGTGTCGGTTGCGGAGGTCGACGCGCGGGAAGCGCAGCTGCGAGGATCGCGTGCCGCGTCGTCGTTGCCGCGTCCCGGCACCAGCGAGGGGCGGCAGCTGAGGCGTTGGCTGACACAGCTTCTCGTCACCGAACGCGTCGTGGCCGCGGAGGCGACGGCTCGTGGATTGACCGCCGATGGCGCGCCGTCCGAGGCCGAGCTGTTGCCGAACGTGACCGTACGGCTCGAGATCGGTAGCGTCGCTGCGTCGGTGCTCGCCGATCCGTTGGCGCGGGCGCTGTTTGCGAGCATCACGGAAGCCGTCGACGTGACCGACGACGCGGTCGCGGCGTACCAGGCGCGGAACCCGATGCGCTTCGCCGACCGCGCGGAGGTCGCCGACCACCTGCGCGCCGCGGCCCGGCGTCGCGCGTTCCGGCTGTGGCTGGACGCCCGCTGCGCCGCGCTCGTCGAACTGGCGCCCGGCTATGAGCACCCCGGCGATCCGCGACAGCCCGACAACACCCACCGACACTGATGAGCGACCTCACCCTCGCAATCGACATCGGCGGCACGAAGATCGCCGCGGGTCTCGTCGACGACGACGGGGCACTGGTCCATCACGCGAAGCTGCCGACGCCCGACGGGGACGCCGAGGCGGTGTGGACGGTGGTCGATTCGCTCGTCACCGAGGCGCTCGCGGTGGCGGGCGGTGCCGTGCGCGGCGTGGGCGTCGCGTCCGCCGGGCCGATCGATCTGCTCGCGGGCACCGTCAGCCCGATCAACATCACCGAGTGGCGCCGCTTCCCGATCGTCGAGCGGGTGTCGGCGATCGTCGGCGCGCCCGTGCGACTGGGTGGCGACGGGCTCTGCATGGCGATGGGGGAGCGGTGGCGCGGCGCGGGGCGGGGCGCCGAGTTCATGCTCGGCATGGTGGTGTCGACGGGCGTGGGCGGCGGACTGGTGCTCGACGGTGCGCCGTACGACGGTCGGACCGGCAACGCGGGACACGTCGGCCATGTGGTCGTGGACCCCGAGGGTCGACCGTGCGCGTGCGGGGGCCGCGGCTGCGTCGAGACGATCGCGAGCGGTCCCCGGATGGCGCAGTGGGCGAGGGAGCATGGCTGGGAGGCGCCCGCAGACGCCGATGCCAAGGAACTGGCCGACGCGGCGGCGGCGGGCGATGCCATCGCACTACGTGCCTTCAAAAGGGGTGCGACGGCCGTGGCCGCGACGATCGCGTCGGTCGGTGCGGTCTGCGACCTCGACCTCGTCGTCATCGGCGGGGGTGTCGCCAAAGCCGGCGCGCTGTTGTTCGACCCTCTTCGCGAGGCACTCGACGCCTACGCCGGGCTGGACTTCATCCGCGATCTGCGCGTCGTGCCCGCCGAACTCGGCGGCGATGCCGGCCTCGTCGGCGCGGCGGCCTTGGTGGTTTCGGCGTGCTGAGTCTCGCTGAGCGTGACTGCGCACGCCCACATCGCGGGTGAAAGTATGTGCATATGCGTGTCGGTGTGGTGTTTCCCCAGACAGAACTAGGCGGTGACGTCGGTGCGGTACGCGCCTACGGGCAGGGAGTCGAGGAGCTGGGGTACACGCACGTCCTGGCGTACGACCACGTCGTCGGCGCCGATCCCGCCGTTCATGCCAACTGGGATGGGCCCTACGACATCGACACCACGTTTCACGAACCGTTCGTCATGTTCGGCTACCTCGCGGGGGCGACGACAGCCCTCGAGTTCGTCACCGGCATCATCATCCTTCCCCAGCGCCAGACCGCGCTGGTCGCCAAGCAGGCTGCCGAGGTCGACCTGCTGACGCAGGGTCGGTTCCGGCTCGGCGTCGGAATCGGTTGGAACGCAGTGGAATACGAGGCGCTTGGGCAGGACTTCAAAACCCGGGGCGTGCGGTCGGAGGAACAGATCGAGCTCATGCGACGGCTGTGGACCGAGCGCAGCGTCACGTTCAAGGGCAAGTTCGACACGGTGACGGGCGCCGGCCTGGCGCCGCTTCCGGTGCAGCGGCCGATCCCGGTGTGGATCGGCTCGGCGGCGACCAAGGGGTACGAGCGGATCGGGCGGCTCGCCGATGGCTGGTTCCCGATGATGAGTCCAGGGCCGAAGCTGGACGACGCCCGCCGGGTGGTCAATGACGCGGCGATCGCGGCGGGTCGCGACCCCGAAGCGATCGGCATGGAAGGACGGATCAACACCGCCGACCCCGACGCCGCCGCGACCGCGTTGGCGGAGTGGGCCGACGCCGGGGCCAGCCACGTCACCATCAACACCATGGGTCGGGGACTCAAGACCGTCGACGACCATCTGGCCGCCCTGACAGCGATCGCCAAGGTGGTTTCGGCGTGACTGGTCACGCTCAGCGAGACTGAGCACGCCGAAATCGCAGCCGTCGGGTACGCGTTTTGGCTGATCGGCGGGTGGTCGGCTATTCTTGCGGCGTTCTACCGAAGACCGTTGGTCACCGAGAAGTCGGTTGAAGGTCCGGGATTGCCCGGCGGCCCACGCAGGAGGACGAGGCTAGTGCTCTATTTGCGCGCCCCGACCTGTCTGCGTCGGGGCGTTCGTCATTTCCGGACGTGATTCCTCTCGGTCCCGCGGTCCCCATCTACGAGGAGGCATGCATGGCCAAGGCTGACAAGGCCACCGCGGTTGCCGACATCGCCGAACAGTTCAAGGGCTCGACGGCGACGCTCGTCACCGAGTACCGCGGACTGACGGTTGCCAACCTCAAAGACCTGCGCCGTTCGCTCGGCGATTCCGCCACCTACACGGTCGCCAAGAACACGCTGGTCAAGCGTGCCGCGGCGGAGGCGGGCATCGAGGGTCTCGACGAGCTTTTCGTCGGGCCCACCGCGATCGCGTTCGTCAAGGGTGAAGCCGTCGACGCCGCCAAGGCGATCAAGAAGTTCGCCAAGGAGAACAAGGCGCTCGTCATCAAGGGCGGCTACATGGATGGCCGCCCGCTGAGCGTCTCCGAGGTCGAGCGGATCGCCGATCTGGAGTCGCGTGAGGTGTTGCTGGCCAAGCTGGCCGGCGCGATGAAGGCCAATCTATCGAAGGCTGCCGGGCTGTTCACCGCGCAGCAGGCGCAGGCCGCCAGGCTGTTCGCCGCATTGCAAGAAAAGAAGGCCGCCGAGGCGCCCGCTGCTGCGGAGGCTCCGGCTGCTGCAGAGGCACCCGCCGAATAACCCCGTCACAAACCCACACGTAAAAAAGTAGGAAAGGTTCAACCATGGCCAAGCTGTCCACCGACGAGCTGCTCGACGCGTTCAAGGAACTGACGCTGCTGGAGCTCTCTGAGTTCGTCAAGAAGTTCGAGGAGACCTTCGAGGTCACCGCCGCTGCCCCGGTCGCTGTGGCGGCCGCAGGCCCGGCCGCTGCCGGTGCGCCCGCCGAGGCCGCCGACGAGCAGTCGGAGTTCGACGTCATCCTCGAGAGCGCCGGCGACAAGAAGATCGGCGTCATCAAGGTTGTCCGCGAGATCGTCTCCGGCCTGGGCCTCAAGGAGGCCAAGGACCTGGTCGACGGGGCTCCCAAGCCGCTGCTCGAGAAGGTCGCCAAGGAGGCCGCCGACGACGCCAAGGCCAAGCTCGAGGCCGCAGGCGCGACGGTCACCGTCAAGTAGCCGCAGCATCACGGAAAAGCCCCCGGTTCGCCGGGGGCTTTTTCTGTTGAACCGGCGCCGCACGCCCATACCGAGGGGTTTTGCCGCAATTTATGGTTTAGGCTGACAGCAGTGTGAAAATTAAATTTCACCAGCGTCAATATCTGTATTGACACTAGTCCGGTGGCGCCGTTGGCCGTGCGCTACAGTGACTCAAGCCACAGGCGGGAGGCATGTGGCCGGCGAACATTTTTGGCGGAAGGATCGCGCGCGTGGGCATTGGCATTCAGGTTGAGGGACTGACCAAGTCCTTCGGGCCCCAGCGAATCTGGGAGGACGTCACGCTGGAGATTCCGGCAGGCGAGGTCAGCGTGCTGCTGGGCCCATCCGGTACCGGCAAATCGGTCTTCCTGAAGTCGCTGATCGGCCTGCTGCGTCCCGAGCGAGGCAAGATCATCGTCGATGGAACCAACATCATCGAGTGCACCGCCAAGGAGCTCTACGAGATCCGCACTCTGTTCGGTGTGATGTTCCAGGACGGTGCCTTGTTCGGCTCGATGAGCCTGTACGACAACACCGCTTTCCCCTTGCGTGAGCACACCAAGAAGAAGGAAAGCGAAATCCGCAACATCGTCATGGAGAAGCTCGACCTCGTGGGTCTGGGCGGTGACGAGAACAAGTTCCCCGGCGAGATCTCCGGCGGTATGCGCAAGCGTGCCGGCCTGGCCCGCTCGCTGGTGCTCGACCCGCAGATCATCCTCTGCGACGAGCCCGACTCGGGTCTCGACCCGGTGCGTACCGCCTACCTCTCCCAGCTGCTCATCGACATCAACGCGCAGATCGACTGCACGATCCTGATCGTGACGCACAACATCAACATCGCGCGCACGGTGCCGGACAACATGGGCATGCTCTTCCGTAAGCACCTGGTCATGTTCGGCCCCCGCGAGGTGCTGCTGACCAGCGACGAGCCCGTCGTCAAGCAGTTCCTCAACGGCCGCCGTATCGGCCCCATCGGCATGTCCGAGGAAAAGGACGAGTCGACCATGGCCGAAGAGCAGGCCATGATGGACGCCGGCCACCACGACGGCGGTGTCGAGGAGATCGAGGGCGTGCCGCCGCAGATCCAGGCGACGCCGGGCATGCCGGAACGTCGGGCCGTGGCCCGTCGCCAGGCGCGTGTCCGCGAAATCCTGCACACCCTGCCGCCGAAGGCGCAGGAGGCGATTCGCGACGACCTCGAGGGCACTCACCGGTACCACACCAGCCAGTTCGCGGAGGAGCCCACCACGCGGCACCACCACGACGAGGACGCCCCGACCGGCGTCATCCCGACCGTCGAGAGGTAGATCTCGTCGCGGGTTCGCCGCCGTGGACTGCTGTTAGCGGGTTGATTGTCTGCACTTAGTGCGGGGGATCAACCCGTTAATGCATAACGGTCCCATCCGGAGGCGAAGAGGGCATGACGACCGAGCACAAGCCGACGTTCTGCCGGATCTGCGAGCCGCTGTGCGGCATGATCGCGACGGTCGAGGACGGTCGCCTCACGGCGCTGCGCCCCGACAAGGACCACCCGATCTCGGCTGGTTTCGCCTGCCAGAAGGGCATCGCGTTCAGCGAGATCGTCAATGATCCCGACCGGGTCACCGAACCGCTGCGGCGTAGGCCCGGCGGCGGTTTCGAACCGGTCGGCTGGGACGAGGCTATGGCCGACATCGCGGCCCGACTGGCCGACATCCACCGCAGGCACGGATCCGGCGCGATCGGCTGGTACTACGGCAACCCCGGCGCGTTCAGTTATAGCCACACGCTCAGTCTGAATACGTTGATGTTCGGCTTCGGCTCCAAATTTCACGTGTTCACCGCAGGCAGTCAGGACGTCAACAACCGGTTCGTGGCCAGCCAGCTCCTGTACGGCTCGCCGCTGGCGCTGCCGGTGCCCGACGTCCTTCGCACCGATCTGCTCGTCGTGGTCGGCGCGAATCCCGTTGTGTCCCATGGCAGTGTGCTGACGGCCCCGCGGATCAAGGATCGCATGCAGGACATCGTCAAGCGCGGTGGCCGCGTACTCGTCGTCGATCCGCGTAAGACGGAAACGGCCGCAGCATTCGAATGGCTGGGCATCGTGCCCGACGGCGACGCCTACCTCCTGCTGTCGCTGCTGCACGTGATGTTCGGCGAGAACCTCGTCGACTGGACGCGGCTCGCCCGCCAGGCCGACAGTGCCACGTGGCTCGAGCAGCTGGCCAGACCGTTCACCCCGGAGGCGACGGCGCAGCGCACCGGAATCGATCCCGACACGGTCCGGTCACTGGCTCGCGACCTCGCACGCACCAAACGCGCCGCGGTATACGGCCGCGTCGGCACCAGCATCGGCGAAAACGGCACGCTCACAACGTATCTGCTCGACGCGGTCAACCTGGTGGCCGGAAACCTCGACGTGGCGGGCGGCAGCATGTTCGGCCGCTTCGGGCTGCCCGGCGAGCGCTGGCTGGGCAAGGCCGGTGCCGCGCTGCTGCGGTCGACCTACTCGCGCAGGCGCTCACGCATCGGCGGCTTCCCGTCGGTGCTCGGATCCGAGCCCGCCGCGGTGATGGCCAAGGAGATCACGACGCCCGGCCGCGGTCAGGTCAAGGCGCTGTTCGTCAGCGCGGGCAATCCGGTGCTGTCGGTGCCCAACGGCGAGGAGCTGGAGACCGCGCTGGAGTCCCTGGAGCTGATGGTCGGCATCGATCTGTACGTCAACGAGACGCTGGCGCACTGCGACTACGTGCTACCCGCGGCGTCGATGTACGAGCGCGACGACTTTCCGCTGCCGTTCCAGACGCTGCAGCCCACTCCGTTCCGGCAGGCCACCGAGGCCGTCATCGCCCCGGTGGGGCAGGCCCGTCCCGAGTGGGAGATCATCGACGATCTCACTTCGCGGCTGACGCGACGGACACCGGGGTTCGCGATGCTGGCCGCTGCGCGAAAGGCGTTGTCACTCTTCGGTGTTCGGCTCACCCCACGGCTACTGGTCGACGCCGTCATCCGGCTCGGCGAGGCGGGGGACCGGTTCGGGCTGCGTCGCGGCGGGCTGTCCTTCACCCGCCTGACCGCGGAACATCCGCACGGCATCGTGGTGACGCCGCACCTGCGCGAGGGGGTGCTGAGGAACATCGTCGTATACCGCGGCGGCCGGGTGCGGCTGCGCCACGACGACATCGCCGCCGAGGTCGACAAGCTCGCGCGCCGCGAAGCACCCGAGGGATATCCGCTGCGGTTGATCGGCATGCGCGAGGCTCGGTCCGAGAATTCGTGGATGCACAACGCGCCGCTGCTGATGCGCGGTGAGCGCAGCCAGCGTGCGCGCATGCACGTCGACGATGCGGCCGCGGCGAACATCGTCGACGGCGACGTCGTGCGCATCGCGTCGCCGCACGGCGAGATCGAGGTGCCCGTCATCGTCACCAAGGACATCGTCGCCGGGGTGGTCGCGGTACCGCACGGCTGGGGGCACAAGGGCACGGGCGGGTGGCGGCTGGCCAACCGCGCGGGCGGCGCCAACGTGAACAAGCTGACGTCCAGCAACCCCGAGGACATCGAGCGGCTGGCCGGCATGGCGCGACTGACCGGGGTGCCGATCCGCGTCGAGCGAGTCGCCTCTTAGCGTCGCACCGCGCTAACAGAGCCACCACCTGAGCAAACGCTCCGGTTCGGCTCGGAATCTCGGAACCGCCCAATTGAGCTGACAATGCACGTTATCTTTCTGGCGGTCAGCGAACAGGAGGGTGCATGGTCGACCGGGTCTTGGTGTGGATGGCGACCGGCGTGGTCACCGTGGGGGTCTCGGCAGGGTTGTTCGCCGGGTCGGGGATCGCAATGGCTACCGAAGGCGCGTCCAGCGACGGCGGCAACACATCGACGTCATCGTCGTCGGATTCCACCGGAAGCAAGAGCGACGGCGCTGGGTCGGCGACGGGCCCCAAGAGCGACGACGGAACCAAGCAAGGCGATTCCCGCACCGGTAGTGAGCAGAACAAGAAGGACGACGAGAAGAAGGGCGACGCCAAGAAGGACGACGAGAAGAAAGCCGACGAGAAGAAAGCCGACGCCAAAAAGGACGACGAGAAGAAGACCGACGACGGCACGGACGCTCAAGCCGAGAAGTCCGACGAGAACACTCAAAACGAGACGACCGACGACGAGGTCACCAGCGGTGACGAGGTCATCCAAGCCGACACCACCGCGGTGGAGATAGACACCGGCCACAACGACGCGAGCGCGGCATTCGACACGTCGGGCGGTTCACAGACGCCCACGATCGAGCGGGGCCTGACCCAGAGCGTCGACACCCAATTCGGAAACGCCGCGAAGACCACCGGAGAGGACGTCGAGAAAGAGACGCCAGTCGTCGAAACCGAACCCGGAGAAGCCCGGGAATTCGCAACGGAATTCACGACGCTGGCGCTCGACACCACCTTCGCAGAAACCGAAGATCCCGAACTCACGGCCGTCGCGGTGGCGTCCACCGCCCGGACCCAGGTCACCGCCGTCGCGACCGCGACACCCTTGAACCTCCTGCTCGACGTGATCGGCACGATCGTCTTCGGCCTGTACGGCTTCGTCATCCAGCTGTTCGGCGGGCCACCCATGCTTCCGCCCAACAGCACGGTGACGGTGTACAGCTCGAGGCTGCGGATCGACTGCGGGTGCGCGCCGGGAGCCGGCGAGAGTGTGCCCGCCGACTGGTACGTCCCCAAGAACTCGCAGCCGGATCGGCTCATCTATCTGCAGCACGGATTCCTCGCGGCCGGGCCGTGGTACAGCTACACCGCCGCCACGCTGGCCGAACAGACCAACAGCATCGTCGTCGCCCCGTCGATCACCTCGAACTTCCTGGACTACGGCCAGTGCTGGCTCGGCGGTGCGCCGATGCACCAAGCGATGGCCGGGCTGTTCACAGACGACAACACGGCGCTCGCCGAGAGCGCGGCCGCGGCGGGCTACAACGGCCCGATTCCCGACCGGGTGGTGTTGATGGGCCACTCGCTCGGCGGCGGCGCGGTCTCCGGCATCGCCGGCTACATGACCGACAACGGCAGCGTCGACCGGCTCGCCGGCGTGGTGCTGCTCGACGGCGTCGGTCTGAACGGCCGGATGGCCAGCGATCTGCGAAAGGTCGACGACGGTATCCCGATCTACCAGCTCGCAGCGCCCAAGTACATGTGGAACATGTTCGGCAACGGCACCGCCGCGCTGATGCAGGCGCGCCCCAACGCCGACTTCTACGGTGTGACGCTGGCCGGCGGCTCCCACGTCGACACGATGCGCGGCGGCAACTTCCTGATTCAGTTCGCGCAGCAACTGGTGGCGGGTTTCTCCAGCCCGCAAAACGTTGCGGCGGCCCAGATCCTGATGGTCGGCTGGGTCAACGACATGTTCGCCGGCAACACCGACCAGGGCATCTACCTGCAGCGCGGAGAGACCCGCACGATCGACACCCCTGCAGGTCGGGCCACCCTGGTTGACCTGCCGAATTCGCTGCGCAGGCCCTACCTGCTGAACTTCCTCGAACCGTTCATGGCGCTGAGTGCGGGACTGTTCACGCTGCAGCCGGGGTGTCTGCGGGAGGAGGTCGGAACGAGGATAGCGTCCCGGGGAGTGGTGGACTTCGGATCTGGCGTGGTTCACGCGTTGCGATCAACGAGTCATGTTGAACGCTAGGTGATTTGGTGTTGTTTGACAAGTGCTGCCGCGGCGTGTTTTGTCTCGATGACGGCGCGTAGTTCGTCCATGGAGACATCGGAAAGATAGCGGCGGGTGACCTGCCACTCGTCGTGGGCTTCGATGACTACCGCGGTGGCCAGGCGCAGGAACGCTGCGGGGTTGGGGAAGATCTCCACGACATCAGCGCGGCGCTTGATCTCCTTGTTGAGCCGTTCGATGGGGTTGTTCGACCAGATCTTCTGCCAGTGCGCCCGCGGGAACGCGGTGAACGCCAGCACGTCGGTCTTGGCCTCGCCGAGCATGGCCGCGACTTTCGGGAAGCTAGGGGCCAGGGTGTCGGCGACGCGGTCCCACTGGGCGGCGACCTCGGCGGGGTCGGTGTGGGCGAAGATCGTCTTGACCGCCGCAGTCACCGCCGGCGCGTGTTTGGCGGCGACCGCGGTGTGCAGGTTACGCATGAAATGTACCCGGCACCGCTGCCACGATGAACCGGTGAACTGCTGCGCCACCGCGGCTTTGAGCCCGGCATGGGCGTCGGAGATCACCAGATGCACCCCAGTCAGGCCGCGGGCTTTCAGCGACGCCAGAAACTCTCGCCAGAACTCGAAGGACTCACTGTCACCGACCGCAGTGCCCAGCACTTCACGGGTGCCCTCGAGGGAGACCCCGGTAGCCACCACCAGGGCCTGAGAGACGACGTGCGCCCCGATACGCACCTTGCAGAACGTCGCGTCGCAGAACACGTACGGGAACTGCGTGTGGGTCAAGCTGCGGGTCCGAAACGCCTCGATCTCCTTATCCAGGCCCGCGCAGATCCGTGAGACCTCCGACTTGAGACCCCGCCGCGACGCCCATCGCCGCGACCAGGTCATCGACACTGCGGGTCGACACGCCGTGCACGTAGGCCTCCATGATCACCGCGTGTAACGCCTTGTCGATACGGCGGCGCCGCTCCAACAGCGACGGGAAGAACGACCCAGCCCGCAGCTTGGGGATCTGCACCTCAATATCGCCTGAGGTGGTCGACACTGTCTTCGGGCGGTGCCCGTTGCGGTGCACCGTGCGTTCGTCACTGCGCTGATAGCGGCCCGCGCCGATCGTGGCGGTGGCCTCGGCCTCGATGAGCTGCTGCAGGCCGGCGCGGATCAATTCGGCAAACACTGCGCTCGCATCAGCGGACTTGAGCGCGTCGAGCTGGGCAAGCAGGGCAGAATGATCCTGGGTCATCGCGTCGTGTGTCTTCCTGTTGAGTCACTTGGTAGGTAACTCACTGACCACTACGCGATGGCCCACCCCAACACCGGCAACGACACACCCAGCACCATCGGCCTCAGCTCCCGAAACCCCACCACACCAGGGGACTTACCCGGAACGAGCGCCCGATGCACGAATACGGTCACCGCTTGAGCCTCCGCAAACCGGGTATCAACGTAAAAGTCCACACCAAACACCGCGTTATCTCTTGACGGAAGGGCTTCGAAGGGCCAATCTGTTGGTCAGCAATGTACGGATGGATGAGAAGGATCGAGTCGCCAGCCAGCGTCCCGGCTGTCCGTACGTGCGGTGGTTGAGGAATACGCCGTCCTGCGGTACTGTTGGACGTTGCGCTGGCTGCATCCTGCCCTCCAAACCCGCACCTGACACCGATGTTTTAGCCTGAGTCCGCTCAGTGATCTAGTCGTGTGTCCTGCTTACGGGCACTTTTGGGCTTGAGAAGCCAGCCAAACCGACGCAGATATCGCGATATGAACGGAACGGCGCTCAAGCCTTTTGAGGCCATCCGGATCGTCGCATGAGGTGCTGGAAGGATGCATCTTGGCAGGGTCCCGCCAATCCAAGTCAGCAGTAGCAACCAATAACTCCGTACCAGGAGCACCAAACCGAATTTCCTTTGCAAAGCTCCGTGAGCCGCTCGAGGTTCCGGGGCTACTTGACGTTCAGACCGAGTCTTTCGAGTGGCTGATCGGATCGGATCGCTGGCGCGAGAACGCCAAGCTCCGCGGCGACGCCATCGAGCCCGTCGGCGGCCTCGAAGAGGTGCTGACCGAGCTCTCGCCGATCGAGGACTTCTCGGGTTCTATGTCGCTGTCGTTCTCCGACCCGCGCTTCGACGAGGTAAAGGCCCCGGTCGACGAGTGCAAAGACAAGGACATGACGTACGCGGCGCCGCTATTCGTCACCGCCGAGTTCATCAACAACAACACCGGTGAGATCAAGAGTCAGACGGTCTTCATGGGCGACTTCCCGATGATGACCGAGAAGGGCACCTTCATCATCAACGGCACGGAGCGTGTCGTGGTGTCCCAGCTGGTCCGCTCGCCCGGTGTGTACTTCGACGAGAGCATCGACAAGTCCACCGAGAAGACGCTGCACAGCGTCAAGGTGATCCCCGGCCGCGGTGCGTGGCTGGAGTTCGACGTCGACAAGCGCGACACCGTCGGTGTGCGTATCGACCGCAAGCGTCGTCAGCCGGTCACCGTGCTGCTGAAGGCGCTGGGCTGGACCAACGAGCAGATCGTGGAGCGCTTCGGCTTCTCCGAGATCATGATGGGCACGCTGGAGAAGGACAACACCGCAGGCACGGACGAGGCGCTGTTGGATATCTACCGCAAGCTGCGCCCGGGCGAACCGCCGACCAAGGAGTCCGCGCAGACCCTGCTGGAGAACCTGTTCTTCAAGGAGAAGCGCTACGACCTGGCCCGCGTCGGCCGCTACAAGGTGAACAAGAAGCTGGGCCTCAACGCCGGCCAGCCGATCACCAGCTCGACGCTGACCGAAGAGGACGTCGTCGCCACCATCGAGTATCTGGTGCGCCTGCATCAGGGCGATCAGACGATGACCGCTCCCGGCGGCGTCGAGGTCCCCGTTGAGGTCGACGACATCGACCACTTCGGCAACCGTCGTCTGCGTACCGTCGGCGAGCTGATCCAGAACCAGATCCGGGTGGGCCTGTCCCGCATGGAGCGCGTCGTGCGCGAGCGGATGACGACTCAGGACGTCGAGGCGATCACGCCGCAGACCCTGATCAACATCCGTCCCGTCGTGGCGGCCATCAAGGAGTTCTTCGGCACCAGCCAGCTCTCCCAGTTCATGGACCAGAACAACCCGCTGTCGGGCCTGACCCACAAGCGTCGTCTCTCGGCGCTGGGCCCCGGCGGTCTGTCCCGTGAGCGTGCCGGCCTCGAGGTGCGCGACGTGCACTCGAGCCACTACGGCCGCATGTGCCCGATCGAGACGCCGGAAGGCCCGAACATCGGCCTGATCGGCTCGCTGTCGGTGTACGCGCGGGTGAACCCGTTCGGCTTCATCGAGACGCCCTACCGCAAGGTCAAGGACGGTGTCGTTACGGATGACATCGAGTACCTGACCGCCGACGAGGAGGACCGCCACGTCGTGGCGCAGGCCAACTCACCGACCGACGAGAAGGGCCGCTTCCTCGAGGAGCGTGTCCTGGTTCGCCGGAAGGGCGGCGAGGTCGAGTTCGTGTCGGCGACCGAGGTCGACTACATGGACGTGTCGCCGCGCCAGATGGTGTCGGTCGCGACGGCCATGATTCCGTTCCTCGAGCACGACGACGCCAACCGCGCCCTGATGGGTGCGAACATGCAGCGCCAGGCGGTTCCGCTGGTCCGCAGCGAGGCGCCGCTCGTCGGCACCGGCATGGAGCTGCGTGCCGCGATCGACGCCGGTGACGTCGTCGTCGCCGACAAGGCGGGCGTCATCGAAGAGGTCTCCGCCGACTACATCACCGTGATGGCCGACGACGGCACCCGGCACACCTACCGGATGCGCAAGTTCGCGCGGTCCAACCACGGCACCTGCGCCAACCAGCGCCCGATCGTCGACGCCGGCGATCGCGTGGAGGCCGGCCAGGTGATCGCCGACGGTCCCTGCACCGAGAACGGCGAGATGGCACTGGGCAAGAACCTGCTCGTGGCGATCATGCCGTGGGAGGGTCATAACTACGAAGACGCGATCATCCTCTCCAACCGTCTGGTGGAAGAGGACGTGCTCACCTCGATTCACATCGAGGAGCACGAGATCGATGCTCGCGACACCAAGCTGGGCGCCGAGGAGATCACCCGGGACATCCCGAACGTCTCCGATGAGGTGCTGGCCGACCTCGACGAGCGCGGCATCGTCCGCATCGGCGCGGAGGTCCGCGACGGCGACATTCTGGTCGGCAAGGTCACCCCGAAGGGTGAGACCGAGCTGACCCCGGAGGAGCGGCTGCTCCGCGCGATCTTCGGTGAGAAGGCGCGCGAGGTCCGCGACACGTCGCTCAAGGTGCCGCACGGTGAGTCCGGCAAGGTCATCGGCATCCGCGTGTTCTCACGTGAGGATGACGACGAGCTGCCCGCCGGCGTCAACGAGTTGGTCCGCGTCTACGTCGCGCAGAAGCGCAAGATCTCCGACGGCGACAAGCTGGCCGGACGCCACGGCAACAAGGGCGTCATCGGCAAGATCCTGCCCGTCGAGGACATGCCCTTCCTGCCCGACGGCACGCCCGTCGACATCATCCTGAACACGCACGGCGTG
This sequence comes from Mycolicibacterium moriokaense, assembly GCF_010726085.1. Classification (NCBI taxonomy): domain Bacteria; kingdom Bacillati; phylum Actinomycetota; class Actinomycetes; order Mycobacteriales; family Mycobacteriaceae; genus Mycobacterium; species Mycolicibacterium moriokaense. The sequence goes on along the minus strand of NZ_AP022560.1, from coordinate 5,535,161 downwards.
CCGCGACGGATGAACATCGGCCAGATCCTGGAGACCCACCTCGGGTGGGCGGCCAAGGCCGGCTGGAAGATCGAGGGCAATCCGGACTGGGCGGCCAACCTGCCCGAGGAGATGCACGAGGTCGAGCCGAACACCATCGTCTCGACGCCGGTGTTCGACGGTGCCCGCGAGGAGGAGCTGCAGGGTCTGCTGTCCTCGACGCTGTCCAACCGCGACGGCGACACGCTCGTCGACGGCGACGGCAAGGCGCAGTTGTTCGACGGCCGCAGTGGTGAACCGTTCCCGTACCCGGTGACGGTCGGCTACATGTACATCCTGAAGCTGCACCACCTGGTCGACGACAAGATCCACGCCCGCTCGACCGGCCCGTACTCGATGATCACCCAGCAGCCGCTGGGCGGTAAGGCGCAGTTCGGTGGTCAGCGATTCGGCGAGATGGAGTGCTGGGCCATGCAGGCCTACGGCGCGGCGTACACGCTGCAGGAGCTCTTGACCATCAAGTCCGACGACACCGTCGGTCGCGTCAAGGTCTACGAGGCGATCGTCAAGGGCGAGAACATCCCCGAGCCGGGCATTCCCGAGTCGTTCAAGGTGCTTCTCAAAGAGCTTCAGTCGCTGTGCCTCAACGTCGAGGTGCTGTCGTCGGACGGTGCCGCGATCGAGATGCGCGACGGCGATGACGAGGACCTGGAGCGCGCTGCCGCGAATCTGGGAATCAACCTGTCCCGCAATGAATCTGCGTCCGTTGAGGACTTGGCCTAATAGTTTCTAGTCCCGAAAGGGGAAAGGGAGTTACGTGCTAGACGTCAACTTCTTCGATGAACTCCGTATCGGTCTCGCGACCGCGGACGACATCCGCAACTGGTCCTACGGCGAGGTCAAGAAGCCGGAGACCATCAACTACCGCACGCTCAAGCCCGAGAAGGACGGCCTGTTCTGCGAGAAGATCTTCGGGCCGACTCGCGACTGGGAGTGCTACTGCGGCAAGTACAAGCGTGTCCGCTTCAAGGGCATCATCTGCGAGCGCTGCGGCGTCGAGGTCACTCGCGCCAAGGTGCGTCGTGAGCGGATGGGCCATATCGAGCTGGCCGCTCCCGTCACGCACATCTGGTACTTCAAGGGTGTGCCTTCGCGCCTGGGCTATCTGCTCGACCTGGCCCCGAAGGATCTCGAGAAGATCATCTACTTCGCGGCCTACGTGATCACCGCGGTCGACGAGGAGATGCGCCACAACGAGCTGTCGACGCTCGAGGCCGAGATGGCCGTCGAGCGCAAGGCCGTCGAGGATCAGCGCGACGCCGACCTGGAGGCCCGGGCGCAGAAGCTCGAGGCCGACATGAAGGAGCTCGAGGAGGAGGGCGCCAAGTCCGACGTCAAGCGCAAGGTGCGTGACGGCGGCGAGCGCGAGATGCGTCAGATCCGCGACCGGGCCCAGCGTGAGCTGGACCGGCTCGAGGAGATCTGGACCACCTTCACCAAGCTGGCCCCGAAGCAGCTCATCGTCGACGAGGTGCTCTACCGCGAGCTCGTCGATCGCTACGGCGAGTACTTCACCGGCGCCATGGGCGCGGAGGCGATCAAGAAGCTCATCGAGAACTTCGACATCGACGCCGAGGCCGAAGAGCTGCGTGACGTGATCCGTAACGGCAAGGGCCAGAAGAAGCTTCGTGCTCTCAAGCGCCTGAAGGTCGTCGCGGCGTTCCAGTCGAACACCAACTCGCCGATGGGCATGGTGCTCGACGCGGTTCCGGTGATCCCGCCGGAGCTGCGCCCGATGGTGCAGCTCGACGGTGGCCGGTTCGCGACGTCGGACCTCAACGACCTGTACCGCCGCGTCATCAACCGCAACAACCGACTCAAGAGGCTGATCGACCTCGGCGCGCCCGAGATCATCGTCAACAACGAGAAGCGCATGCTTCAGGAGTCGGTGGATGCGCTGTTCGACAACGGCCGTCGCGGCCGTCCGGTCACCGGACCGGGCAACCGTCCGCTGAAGTCGCTGTCGGATCTGTTGAAGGGCAAGCAGGGCCGGTTCCGTCAGAACCTGCTCGGTAAGCGCGTCGACTACTCGGGCCGTTCGGTCATCGTGGTGGGCCCGCAGCTCAAGCTGCACCAGTGCGGTCTGCCCAAGCTGATGGCCCTGGAGCTGTTCAAGCCGTTCGTGATGAAGCGTCTGGTCGACCTGAACCACGCGCAGAACATCAAGAGCGCCAAGCGGATGGTGGAGCGTCAGCGTCCCCAGGTGTGGGACGTCCTCGAAGAGGTCATCGGCGAACACCCGGTGTTGCTGAACCGTGCACCGACGCTGCACCGCCTCGGCATCCAGGCCTTCGAGCCGCAGCTGGTGGAGGGCAAGGCAATTCAGCTGCACCCGTTGGTGTGTGAGGCGTTCAACGCCGACTTCGACGGTGACCAGATGGCCGTGCACCTTCCGCTGTCGGCGGAGGCGCAGGCCGAGGCTCGCATCCTGATGCTGTCGTCGAACAACATCCTGTCGCCCGCGTCGGGCCGCCCGTTGGCCATGCCGCGTCTGGACATGGTGACCGGGTTGTTCTACCTGACCACCATGATCGAGGGCGACACCGGCGAGTACACGCCTGCGGCCAAGGACAAGCCGGAGACGGGTGTGTACAGCTCACCCGCCGAGGCGATCATGGCGATGGACCGCGGTGCGTTGAGCGTTCGCGCCAAGATCAAGGTGCGGTTGACGCAGCTGCGTCCGCCCGCCGACGTCGAGGCCGAGCTGTTCCCGGAGGGTTGGAAGCCGGGCGATGCTTGGACGGCGGAGACCACGCTGGGCCGGGTGATGTTCAACGAGCTTCTCCCGCAGGCGTATCCGTTCGTCAACGAGCAGATGCACAAGAAGGTGCAGGCGCGGATCGTCAACGATCTGGCCGAGCGCTACCCGATGATCGTCGTCGCGCAGACGGTGGACAAACTCAAGGACGCCGGCTTCTACTGGGCCACGCGTTCGGGTGTCACCGTCTCGATGGCCGACGTGCTTGTGCCGCCGCAGAAGCAGGAGATCCTGGAGCGTCACGAGCTCGAGGCCGACCGGATCGAGAAGCAGTACCAGCGCGGCGCGCTCAACCACGACGAGCGCAACGAGGCGTTGGTGAAGATCTGGCAGAACGCCACCGAAGAGGTCGGTGAGGCGCTGGAGGCGCACTACCCCGAGGACAACCCGATCATCACGATCGTGAAGTCGGGCGCCACGGGCAACCTGACCCAGACCCGCACGCTGGCGGGCATGAAGGGTCTGGTGACCAACCCGAAGGGTGAGTTCATCCCGCGTCCGATCAAGTCCTCGTTCCGTGAGGGCCTGACGGTGCTGGAGTACTTCATCAACACCCACGGCGCGCGAAAGGGTCTGGCGGACACGGCACTTCGTACCGCTGACTCGGGTTACCTGACCCGTCGTCTGGTGGACGTCAGCCAGGACGTCATCGTGCGCGAGACCGACTGCGAGACCGAGCGCGGCATCAACGTCACGCTGGCCGAGAAGCAGCCCGACGGGACGCTGATCCGCGATCAGCACATCGAAACCTCGGCCTACGCCCGCACTTTGGCGCAGGACGCGGTCGACGCCGACGGCAACGTCATCGTCGAGCGTGGCCACGACCTGGGTGACCCGGCGATCGAGGCGCTGCTGGCTGCCGGCATCACCGAGGTGAAGGTCCGCTCCGTGCTGACCTGCGGCACCGGCACCGGCGTGTGCGCGATGTGCTACGGCCGTTCGATGGCGACGGGCAAGCTCGTCGACATCGGCGAGGCGGTCGGCATCGTTGCCGCGCAGTCCATCGGTGAGCCCGGTACGCAGCTGACCATGCGGACGTTCCACCAGGGTGGCGTCTCTGGTGGTAGCGACATCGTCGGTGGTCTGCCTCGCGTGCAGGAGCTGTTCGAGGCCCGTATCCCGCGTGACAAGGCGCCGATCGCCGATGTCTCCGGACGCGTGCAACTCGAGGAGGGCGAGCGCTTCTACAAGATCACCATCATCCCGGATGACGGTGGCGAAGAAGTGGTGTACGACAAGCTGTCTCGTCGTCAACGCCTGAAGGTGTTCAAGCACGACGACGGCACCGAGCGGTTGCTGTCCGACGGCGACCACGTCGAGGTGGGTCAGCAGCTGATGGAAGGCTCGGCCGATCCGCACGAGGTGCTGCGTGTCCAGGGCCCCCGCGAGGTGCAGATCCACCTCGTCAAGGAGGTTCAGGAGGTCTACCGCGCTCAGGGCGTGTCGATCCACGACAAGCACATCGAGGTCATCGTCCGGCAGATGCTGCGGCGCGTCACGATCATCGATTCGGGTGCGACGGAGTTCCTGCCCGGCTCGCTGACCGAGCGTGGCGAGTTCGAGACCGAGAACCGTCGGGTCGTTGCCGAGGGTGGCGAGCCCGCGGCGGGTCGTCCGGTGCTGATGGGTATCACGAAGGCATCGCTGGCCACGGATTCGTGGCTGTCGGCGGCGTCGTTCCAGGAGACCACTCGCGTGCTGACCGATGCGGCAATCAACTGCCGTAGCGACAAGCTGCAGGGTTTGAAGGAGAACGTGATCATCGGCAAGCTGATCCCGGCCGGTACCGGCATCAACCGCTACCGCAACATCCAGGTGCAGCCGACCGAGGAAGCACGTGCGGCCGCGTACACGATCCCGTCCTACGAGGATCAGTACTACAGCCCGGACTTCGGCCAGGCGACCGGTGCCGCAGTGCCGTTGGACGACTACGGCTACAGCGATTACCGCTAACTAGTTACTGCGCGAGCAGACGCGAACACCCCCAAAATCTGGCGATTTTGGGGGTGTTCGCGTCTTTTCACCGGGGTTATCCACAGGCTCCTGTGTCGTGGGCTTTCGCTGCGGTTGGCCACCCGCAAGCATGCGAGACGTGTCTAACGAGGCGGCCGAAAATATCTTTGCGGCCAATGGTGGTGTTGCCACCACACGACAGTTGCTCGCCGTCATGTCGCCGAAGGCATTGGAATATGCCGTTCGAGCGGGCAAATTGTTCCGAGTGCGACGCGGCGTGTACGCGTCGAAGGCGCCCGATATATCCGCCAGACTTGCTGCGCTTGACCTCGCGTGTGGCGAGCGCATTGTTGCCTGCATGCAGACTGCGGCCGAAATGTACGGGTTCAATACCGAACCGGATCCGCGGCTGCACATTCTCGATCCGGGTATTCGCGTGAGGCCTTCGCCGGCAGTGATGGTGCATCAACGAGTCGGTGCGCCGCTGAGGCGTGTCGGTGGTCGGCTCGTGACGGCCCCCGCATGGACGGCTGTCGAGGTCGCGAGGACCCTGCGTCGACCACGGGCACTCGCGGTTCTCGATGCCGCGTTGCATGCGGAGTGTTGTTCGCAGCTAGAGCTGGTTGCGGCGGTTGAGGAACAGAAGGGGCGACGCGGCATCGTTCAGGTCCGCGAACTTCTGCAGCTCGCCGACGCACGCGCCGAGTCACCAATGGAAAGCGAAGCGCGCCTGGTGTTCGTCGACGGCGGCATACCCTCACCCGAATTGCAGTACGAGATCAGAGATCTTCACGGAAACCTGTGGCGGGTGGACTTCGCGTGGCCCGACGCGAGAGTGGTCGCCGAGTACGACAGCGTCGAATGGCACGCCAACCCTGACGGGTGGAAACACGACCGCATGAAATCCGCCAGATTGGCGGAGTGCGGGTGGACGACTGTCCCAATGGTTGTCGACGACGTCCGCAAGTATCCAAACGAGCTGGTGCGGCGGATCGCCGGTCATCTGGAGCGCACCAACCTCGCCAGCTGAACTCTGGCTGCCGAGCAGACGCGTACACCCCCTATTTCCGCGTGATTTGGGGGTGTACGCGTCTGCTCGCGAGGAGACTCGACGTTAGTGGTTGCGCATGCGGCGTGGTTCGTGGTGGGGTTGGCCGCCCTGGTCGCCGGGGCGGAAGTAATGGTGCGCGGTGCGACGAAGATCGCCTCGCGACTGGGTATCAGCGCGATCGTCATCGGCCTGACTGTGGTGGCGATCGGCACGAGCATGCCCGAACTGGCGATCGGCGTGGTCGCCGCGTCGGAAGGGACGGGCGCGCTGGCAGTTGGCAACATCGCGGGCGCCAACGTGATCAATCTGCTGTTCGTACTCGGCCTGAGCGCGTGGATGCTGCCGCTCGCCATCGAGATGCGCACGCTTCGATTCGAACTGCCGGTGATGGCGGCCGCCGCGATCCTGCTGCTGATCCTGGCATTCGATGGTGTGCTGTCCCGTGTCGACGGGACAATCCTGGTCGTGTGCGCGGTGGTCTACACCTTCGCCGTGATTCAGACAGCTCGACGGGAAACCCGTGACACCGCAGCTGAATTCGTCCAGGCGTACCCCGCCGATGCTCCGAGCGGCCGCAGCACCGCCCTGCATGTGGCGATGATGGTCGGCGGCATCGCGATCATCGTGCTGGGCGCCGACCGGCTTGTCGACGCCGCGGTCGGCATCGCCGGCGGATTCGGCGTATCCGATGCATTGATCGGGCTGACGGTCGTCGCAATCGGCACGACTGCACCCGAACTCGTCACCACCGTCGTCTCCACGTTGCGCGGCGACCGGGACATCGCCGTCGGGAACCTACTCGGCAGCAGCATTTTCAACATCCTGCTGATCCTCGGCGTCACCTGTCTGGTACCCACAGGCGGCCTCGAGTTGCCGTCTGCACTGGTGCGGATCGACATCCCGATCATGGTCGCCGTGACGTTGGTATGTATCCCCATCTTCATCACCGGCCGACGAGTCCATCGTGGCGAGGGCGCCGCCATGGTGTGCGCGTATGTCGCGTTCCTGGTCTTCCTGTTTACGACGCAGACGTGAGCAGACGCGTACACCCCCAAATCGCACGGAAATAGGGGGTGTGCGCGTCTGCTGGCGGGAAAGACCGACGGCGCGTCAGACGGGTTGGTGTGCCGCGAACCCGGCGAGGTTGGCCTGCAGATAGTCGCGTACTGTGACCGGCTCGCGGCCGATGAGGTCGCGCAGTGCATCCGCGTCGGCGGGCAGTGTGCGTCCACTCCGCGCCACCATGTCGCCCACCGCCGAAATATGCTGTGCCATTGCGGGGTTCACAACATTCTCACCGGCGTACTGAGACTGCGCCTCTAGATCGCGGCGCCACTCCTCCTGCGTGACGGCCTCGTAGCGGACGTCCACGGAGCTGAGTTCAGTGATCAGCGCGGCGATCTCGGTGTGGCTGAGCACCTCCGCACCCTTCGCGTAGTAGATCGGTTCGGCGAATCGCTCCGGCCGCAATAGCGCGGTCAAGGCCAGTTCCGCGGCATCGCCGCCGTTGATCCACGCGACTTCATTCGGCCCGAACGAGTTGCGGATGACTCCACGCTCCAGAACCGAACGACCATGCAGCACAGCGAGGTTCTCGTGGAACAGCGCCGCTACCCGAAGAATGAGCAGTTCGAGGCCGGCCCACTGCAGGATCTCCTCTGCGAGCCACTGCGCCCGCCCGAGACCGCTCGGGCTTTCGGGATGCGAAGGCCCCATCGACATCACGACAGTCCTCGGTCGGCGCCCGACCTCGCGCACGGCCGCGGCGTAATTGGCCGCCGCCGGGATGACGCCCGCATCGATCGGATAGGTGAAGTACGCCAGGTCGACATCGGTCAGCGCGGGGACCAGCGTCCGTCGGTCATGCAGGTCGCCGACGACGACTTCGGCGCCGAGTGCGGTGAGGCGATCAGTGCGCTCGCCAAGGGTGCGAGCCAGCACCCGCACCGTGCGGCCCTCCTCGCGCAGGCGTCGCACTAGGTACTCGCCGGTGTTGCCGTGGCGTCCTGTCGCACCGGTCACCAGGATGGGGTTGGTCGTCATGGATGGGATCTCCTCGGGGTGGACGTCAGTCGAAGGTGAACAAGACCTTGCCGCCCCGCTGCGTGGCCTGGGCGTGCGCGAACGCCTTCTGGTATTCGTCGAGGTGATAGGTGGCCTCGACGGGCACCGACAGTTCGCCGTCGGCCACCAGCCCGGCGAGGTAGGTCAGCGTGTCGGCGATCTCCTGCCGCGGCGCGGTGAAGTACCAATTGCCAAGCCAGAAACCGGTGTACCGAATCTCCTTGGCGAACAGCGCGGCGGTGGACGGGCCCGTCGGCGCGCCGGTCAGCGAGCCGTAGGCGATGGCGGTGCCACCGAACTTCAGCGCCTCGACCAGGCTGGCGGCGTGTGTGCCGCCCAGCGGATCGAGAACCAGGCTCAACTGCCGCCCTCCGAGGGCCTCGCCGATTTCGGAGCCCAGGTCAGGTCCGCTGACGAGGACGACGTCGCCCCCGAGCTCCCTGACTTCGGCCGCGGCGTCCTCGCGCCGGACCACGTTCAGCGTCTTCAGGCCGCGTCGCTTCGCGAGCGCCACCACGAACCGGCCGACGGCCGAATTCGCGGCGGTCTGACCGACCCAGTCACCGACCTTCAGGTCGGCCCGCTCCAACAGCAGGTGGGCGGTGGGCGGGTTGATGGTCAGCATCCCCAGTTGCAGAGGATCGGCATCGGGCACCTCGACGACGTCATCGCGGGGTACCACCACCTGCTGTGACCAGGTGCCGTATTCGTATGTCGGCAAAAGGATTACGCGCTTGCCGATGATGCCGCTGTCCACACCGTCGCCGACGGCGTCCACGGTACCGACTCCTTCGGCGCCGACGGTCGCCGGCAGTTTCGGGCGTGCGAGGTAGCGGCCCTGTATCAACAGGAGATCCGACGGATTGATGGCGGCCGCCTCCAGGCGTACCGACACCTGATTCGGACCGGGGGTGGATTCGGGACTGTCGGTGAGTTCGATCGAGTCCTCAGGCGAACCGAACTGGGTTGCGACGAGATGCTGCATGACTGCCTCCTTCGATGCTGCGCATCAAAGTACACCGATCGGTACCCACTGGGCTAGACCCAGTGACATTTCCCATATTCGGGAATACCGGGCGTTCTCGGCGCTAACCGCCGAAGGAGTACTTGTAGTAAACGATCTGGCTGGACGTCACGAGCAGGGCGCCGTCACGAGACCACAGCTGGGCGGTCTGATCGAAGTAACCCCGCGCGAACTGCTGACCCGCTGCGGTCGCCAGTACATAGTCATCGCCCAGGCCGACCACTTCGGCATCCTCGACGTGGAAGTACACCGTCATCGAGATGGTCCCTGCCGGGACGGGTTCGCCCCGACGCAGGAAGATTCGCGGGTAGAAGATGTCGGAAAGCGCGGCCAGTGCGCTGAAGTCGAGATCTCGGACGGGATCGTGGCGCACCCAAAGCGTTGTCGTCGACGACGGTCGGGCCACGCCGTCGACGGGCGGGGGTCCGGCGACGAAACGCAGGTCGTAGTTCTGCAGGAACCGGATGCCCTCGGGCCCCGGCGTCCGCTCCACCGACTCCGGAGCGGGCACGTCCGGCATCTGGGCCTCGATGTCGGACCAGGTATCGCGTCGGGTTCCGAAAACAGCCGTAGCCGTGGCCATTACACCATCACCCTGATGCAGGGACACGGTCCAGTGCTGGTTGGTGCGATTGGCCCGCACCAAGTTGGTGTCGATGTGGAACTCGCCGTCGGCGATCGGTGCCGCGAAGTTCACGGTGAGTGCCACAGGGCTACCGGCGCGCTCGGGATGCAGCTCAACGGCGCGCAGCAGCGCTGCGGCGCTCGCCCCGCCGAACGGCCCGACCATGTTGGCGTATTCGGGCACCGTGCGGCCCGCCAGACCCTGTCCGCCGGCTTCGAGTTGGATCGCCGCGTCGAATGGGTGGGTCACATCGTCTCCTTCACGCAGGTCCATGTAGCTATGGTACCGATCGGTATACTCGCATGCATGACCACCAAGGCGTCCCATGGTGGCCGGGGAGCGCGAGAACGCCTCGCCGCCACCGCCGCGAGACTGTTCTACCGCAACGGCATCAACGCCACCGGTGTCGAGGCGGTGATCCAAGAGGCCAAGGTGTCGAAACGGACGCTCTATCAACACTTCTCGAGCAAGACCGAACTCGTCGAGAACTACCTGCGCACACTTGACCAGTCGGGTACACCGATGGAGCGGCCCTTGGACCGTACGGACCTCACTCCCCGGGAACGACTTCTGGCGATCTTCGAGGCGCGGCCGGTGGAGCGGTTTCGGGGTTGTCCGTTTCACAACGCCGCGGTCGAGTCCGCGGGCGAATGGGCGGGCATCGACGAGATCATCCGTACGCACAAGCGGCGCTTTGCCGAGCGGCTCGTCGGGGTGGCCGAGGAGGCCGGCGCGGACGACGCGTATGCCCTGGGTAATCAGCTGATGGTGCTGTTCGAGGGAGCGACGGCGTTGGCGACGTCGCTCAATGACACCTCGGCGCTGTTGCACGCGCGCGCCGCGGCCGCTCGGCTGATCGACGACGCCACCGGGCGACGGGGGTGAGTGTCGGGGTGCGCGCCTAGACTCGGCTGCGTGCTCATCGGTTCGCATGTTCACGGAGACGACCCCCTGGCCGACGCTGCCGCCGACGGTGCCGACGTCGTGCAGTTCTTCCTCGGCAACCCGCAGAGCTGGAAGAAACCCAAACCGCGCGAGGACGCCGACGTGCTCAAGGCGTCCAGCATCCCGCTCTATGTGCACGCGCCCTACCTGATCAACGTCGCATCGGCCAACAACCGTGTGCGCATCCCGTCGCGCAAGATCCTGCAGGACACGTGTGACGCCGCATCGGAGATCAATGCGACGGCGGTGATCGTGCACGGCGGGCACGCCGACGACAACGACTACGAGGCAGGCTTCGAACGCTGGGTCAAGGCGCTCGACTACCTCGAGACCGACATGCAGATCTACCTGGAGAACACCGCGGGCGGCGATCACGCGATGGCGCGGCACTTCGATGTCATCGGTCGGCTGTGGGACCGCATCGGTGATACCGGTATCGGCTTCTGTCTGGACACCTGCCACGCGTGGGCCGCGGGGGAGGAACTCGTCGACGCGGTTGACCGCATCAAGGCGCTCACCGGCCGCATCGACCTGGTGCACTGCAATGACTCGCGCGACGCCGCGGGGTCGGGCGCCGACCGGCACGCCAACTTCGGCACCGGTCAGATCGATCCGCAGTTGCTGGTCGCGGTGGTCCAGGCGGCCGACGCCCCGGTCATCTGCGAGACGGCCGACGCGGGCCGCAAGGACGACATCGCGTTTCTGCGCGAGCACCTCGGCTGACCCGCCGTCCGGGCACGGTGCAATAACAAAAACGTCATTCAAATTTCGGGTGCACGGACAGTTAACTAGGCTCGTCGGCGGAAACAGGCGGTACCGATCGCCGACCGGCATCCGAGGGGTTCAGTGTCCGCCATTGAGCAGCAAGCGGTTGTGCTGCCAACTGCGGTCGAGGCGCCATCGAGCGCGGGTCGTTCCGGCCGATGGCTGCGCATCACGCGGTGGATCGCAATCGCTATCTGGGCAACAGTCGTCATCTATCGCACCGCGACCGACGGCTTCGCGTTCAACCGCGAGCTGGTCCTGCTCTACATCTGCACCGGCCTAGCCGCGGCGAGCATCGGTCAGGGCCGCCGGATGTTCTACATCATCCGCGACTGGCTGCCGTTCGCCCTGGTGCTGATCGCTTATGACCTGAGCCGGGGCGCCGCCGACATGATCGGTCGGCCGACCCTGTGGGAGTGGCCCGCCGACGTCGACCGCTGGCTCTTCTCCGGGACGATGCCGACGGTGTGGCTGCAGGAGCACCTGAAGCTGCCCGATCCGCCCTGGTGGGAGGTGGTCGTCAGCAGCGTTTACATGTCGTTCTTCATCCTTCCCTACGTGGTGGCGGCGGTGCTGTGGCTGCGCGACCGTGAGGAATGGAAGGCCTTCGTCAAGCTGTTCGTGGGTATCTCGGTCGCTGGGCTCGTGGTCTATGCCACGCAGCCGGCCGCACCGCCATGGGCTGCGGCGCGCTGCACACCCGAAGATGTCGCGGGCGGCCCCGCCAACCCGCAGTGCATGTTCCGCTCGGCCAGGGGCGTGCCCGACGGCGGCGTCCTCGGCGCGATGCAAACGGCGCAGGACGGCGCCAACAACTGGATCGAACGTATCGTCGGCCGGGGCTGGGGCAATCTCAACCTGCACTCGGCGACGGCGTTGCTCGATCAGGGCCAGGCCAGCGTCAATCTCGTCGCGGCCATTCCATCCCTCCACGCCGGCATGACCGCCGCGGTGGCGATGTTCCTGTGGAACCGGGTGCACTGGGGCTGGCGTCCGGTGCTGGTGATCTATCCGCTGATCATGGCGTTCACGCTGGTGTACACCGCGGAGCACTACGTCATCGACATCCTGCTGGGCTGGGCCCTGGCCATCGTCTCGATCGTGCTGCTCCACCGCCATCAGACGCGACGAGCGCGTCGGTCGAGCGCGCCCGAAGTCCCGGAACCCGAGGGCGCACCCGCCACGTAGGTAGTATTACATCTTCCCTACGACTGTCGCGAAAGCGTAATATCGGCGACATGGCAGATACGCACGTCGTCACCAACCAGGTTCCTCCGCTGGAGGACTACAACCCGGCTACGTCGCCGGTGCTCGCCGAGGCGCTGATCCGCGAGGGCGGCGAGTGGGGCGTCGACGAGGTCAACGACCTCGGCGCGATCGCGGGCTCAGAGCAGGCCCAGCGCTGGGGCGAGCTCGCCGACCGCAACCAGCCGATCCTGCACACCCACGACCGGTACGGCCATCGCGTGGACGAGGTCGAGTACGACCCGGCGTACCACGCGCTGATGAGCACGGCGATCGGCCACGGCCTGCATGCCGCGCCGTGGGCTGACGACCGGCCCGGCGCCCACGTCGTACGCGCCGCCAAGATGTCGGTCTGGACACCCGAACCCGGCCACGTCTGCCCCATCTCGATGACCTACGCAGTCGTCCCTGCCCTGCGGGCCAACCCCGAACTCGCCAAGGTCTACGAGCCGCTGCTGACCAGTCGCCAATACGACCCCGAACTGAAGGTGCCCACCACCAAGGTCGGCATCACTGCGGGCATGTCGATGACCGAGAAGCAGGGCGGCTCCGACGTGCGCGCGGGCACGACGCAGGCGATGCCGAACGCCGACGGCAGCTACAGCCTGACCGGCCACAAGTGGTTCACCTCGGCGCCGATGTGCGACATCTTCCTCGTTCTCGCACAAGCCCCGAAGGGGCTGTCCTGCTTCTTCCTGCCGCGGGTCCTGCCCGACGGCACCCGCAACCGCATGTTCCTGCAGCGGCTCAAGGACAAGCTCGGTAACCACGCCAACGCCTCGTCCGAGGTGGAGTACGACGGTGCGACCGCGTGGCTCGTGGGTGAGGAAGGTCGCGGCGTGCCCACGATCATCGAGATGGTCAACCTCACCCGGCTGGACTGCACGCTGGGCAGCGCGACGAGTATGCGCAACGGCCTGACCCGCGCCATCCACCACGCGCAGCACCGAAAGGCGTTCGGCGAGTATCTGATTGACCAGCCGCTGATGCGCAACGTGCTGGCCGATCTGGCGGTCGAGGCCGAGGCGGCGACCATCCTGGCGATGCGCATGGCCGGTGCCACCGACGCCGCGGTGCGTGGCGACGAGCGCGAGACGCTGCTGCGCCGCATCGGGCTGGCGGCGGGCAAGTACTGGGTGTGCAAGCGCGCCACCCCGCACGCCGGCGAGGCGATGGAGTGCCTGGGCGGCAACGGCTACGTCGAGGAGTCCGGCATGCCGAGGCTCTACCGCGAAGCGCCGCTGATGGGCATCTGGGAGGGCTCGGGCAATGTCAGCGCGCTGGACACATTGCGCGCCATGGCGACTCGGCCGGAATGCGTCGACGTCCTGTTCGACGAGCTTTCCCGAACCGCAGGACAGGATGCGCGGCTGGACGCCCACGTCGACGCGCTGCGTCCCGCGCTGGGCGACCTCGAGACCATCCAGTACCGCGCCCGTAAGGTCGCCGAGGACATCAGCTTGGCGCTGCAGGGTTCGCTGCTGCTGCGCCACGGCCATCCCGCGGTTGCCGAGGCGTTCCTCGCGACGCGGCTGGGCGGCCAGTGGGGCGGCGCATTCGGAACGCTGCCAACGGGACTGGATCTCGCGCCGATCCTGGAACGCGCGCTGGTCAAGGGATGACGGTTCCAACGGCGAGCAGTCGCGAAATGCCCGGAATTCCCGGCGTGTCGGGGCAGTTCGTGTCTGCTCGCGGGAGAAGGTGACGGGGCGATGACGCACGCGATCAGGCCCGTCGACTTCGACAACCTCAAGACGATGACCTACGAGGTCACCGGCCGGGTTGCGCGGATCACGTTCAACCGGCCCGAGAAGGGCAACGCGATCGTCGCCGACACGCCGCTGGAGCTGTCGGCGCTCGTGGAGCGGGCGGACCTCGATCCGAATGTGCACGTGATCCTGGTTTCCGGTCGCGGAGAAGGGTTTTGCGCGGGGTTCGACCTGTCCGCATACGCGGAAGGGTCCTCGTCCGCGGGCGGTGGCAGCCCGTACAAGGACACCGTGTTGTCGGGCAAGACGCAGGCGATCAACCATTTGGCCGATCAGCCCTGGGATCCGATGATCGACTACCAGATGATGAGCCGCTTCGTTCGGGGGTTCTCCAGCCTGCTCCACGCGGACAAGCCGACGGTGGTCAAGATCCACGGCTACTGCATCGCGGGTGGTACCGACATCGCGCTGCACGCCGATCAGGTGATCGCGGCGGCCGACGCCAAGATCGGCTACCCGCCCACCCGGGTCTGGGGTATCCCCGCTGCGGGTATGTGGGCACATCGACTGGGCGATCAGCGGGCCAAACGCCTTCTGCTGACCGGTGATTCGATCACGGGTGCGCAGGCCGCCGAATGGGGTCTGGCGGTCGAGGCACCCGCCCCCGAAGATCTGGATGAGCGTACGGAGCGGCTGGTGGAGCGGATCGCCGCCGTTCCCGTCAACCAGCTGATCATGGTGAAGCTCGCGATGAACTCTGCGCTGCTCAACCAGGGCGTGGCCAACAGCGCGATGATCTCGACGGTCTTCGACGGCATCGCCCGGCACACGCCGGAGGGTCATGCGTTCGTCGCGCAGTCCCGCGAGCACGGCTTCCGTGAGGCCGTTCGTCAACGCGACGAGCCGTTCGGCGATCACGGCAGGAAGGCGTCCGGGGTTTAGGGAATGGTCGCTCAGTCCGATGCCCCGGCGCGCCTCTCGACTGGGCGGATGACGGCCCGCTCGGTGGTGCTGAGTGTGTTGCTCGGTGCGCATCCGGCATGGGCGACGGCGAGCGAACTCATCAGGCTCACAGCCGATTTCGACATCAAGGAGTCGACGGTGCGGGTCGCGCTGACCAGGATGGTCAGCGCGGGCGACCTGGTGCGCTCGGAGGACGGCTATCGCCTGTCCGACAGGCTGCTGGCCAGGCAGCGACGCCAGGACGACGCGATCAACCCTCGCGTCCACCCGTGGGATGGGGTGTGGAAGACGCTGGTGATCACCAGCGTCGGGACCGACGCCCGTACCCGCGCGGCCCTGCGGACCACCCTGCAGAACAACAGATTCGGTGAACTTCGCGAAGGGGTGTGGCTTCGTCCGGACAACCTCCATGCGGAGTTGCCGGACGAGGTGCTGCGCCGGGGGAGGCAATTGCACATGCGTGACGATGACCCAGCCGAGCTGGCTGCACTGCTGTGGGACCTCAAGGCCTGGTCGGCTCGCGGACATGAGCTACTCGCCGAAATGAACGCGACCGTAGATATTCCAGGCCGATTCGTCGTAGCCGCCGCGATGGTTCGTCACCTCCTCGCCGACCCGGTGCTTCCGGGCGAACTCCTACCTGACGACTGGCCGGGTGACCGACTGCGCCTGGCGTACAACACCTTTGCCGCGGAGCTGATCTCGCGGCGCGACAGCGAACGACTGATGGAGGCGACATGACAAGTGGGGTGCGGGTCGAGAAGAACGGTCCCGTGACGACGGTGATCATGAATCGTCCGGAGGCGCGCAACGCGGTCAACGGACCCGCCGCCGCAGACCTGTACGCCGCATTCGACGAATTCGACAAGGACGAGGACGCCGCCGTCGCCGTACTGTGGGGTGACAACGGAACGTTCTGCGCGGGAGCCGATCTCAAGGCCATCGGCACTCCGGATACCAACCCCGTACATCGCACCGGTCCCGCGCCGATGGGTCCTAGCCGGATGGTGCTGTCGAAACCGGTGATCGCTGCCGTCAGCGGTTACGCCGTCGCGGGCGGACTCGAGCTGGCCGTGTGGTGCGATATGCGAGTGGTCGAGGAGGACGCGATCTTCGGCGTGTTCTGCCGCCGCTGGGGTGTGCCGCTGATCGACGGTGGCACCGTGCGCCTACCTCGCCTGATCGGGCACAGCAGAGCGATGGACCTCATCCTCACCGGCCGCCCCGTCGACGCAGCCGAAGCTTTCGCGATCGGACTCGCGAACAGGGTCGTGCCCAAAGGCGAAGCGCGTCAGCGGGCCGAGGAACTCGCCGCCGAACTGGCCAGGCTTCCGCAGCAATGCATGCGTTCAGATCGGTTGTCGCTACTGCATCAGTGGGGGATGGGCGAAGCCGATGCGATGGATTTCGAGTTCGGCAGCATGTCGCGAGTGTCCGCCGAATCGTTGCAAGGCGCCTCGCGGTTCGCAGCGGGCGAGGGGCGGCACGGCGCGCGCGCCTAGCGTCAGCCCGGCCTAGCCCGGCCCGGCCCGCTGCGCGAGCAGACGCGAACTCCCCCTACATCGCCCAATTTTGGGGGAGTTCACGTCTGCTCGCGGTGTGGGTCCAGCCCGCGGGAGAAAGCGGCGGGGAGAGAAGCGCGGAGAAAAACTCAGCCTTTGGTGATCTTGTTGTTCGAGCCGGTGTCGTTGATCTTCGGCTCGCCGTCCTTGTAGGTCACGGTGTTGTTCAGGCCGACGACACTGATCTCTTTGTCGATGCGCTCGAAGGTGACCTTGTTGTCGGCGCCGCCGATGTTCACGTTGGCACATGTGCCCTTGACAGTCAGGGTGTTGTTCGACCCCCCGATGTTGAGCGATTTGCCGTCCGCGCAATCGATGTCGGCGGTCGTGCCGAACGAGCCGTAGTTGATCGTGTTGCCGACCTCGACCTGGGCGCCGGACGTCCCTGCCGTCGCGGTCGGCGTATTGGTGTCAGAACTCTCCGAGCCGCAGCCGGCGAGGACAACCGCGACGGCGGCTACAGCGACGGCAGCCCTACGCATCAGGCGGGCACCCTGTTGACGATGTTCGTCATACCCAGTTCACGGCCGCGGTCCCAGATGGCCGGTGATCCATTCTTGTAGAGCACGGTCTGGTCCCAGCCGTACACCGTCACGTCGTTGATGACGTTGTCGGCGACCACGACGTTCCCGTTGCCCTGCACAGTCACCGCCCAGCAGGTCCCCAGCGCGGTGATCTGGTTGCCTCCGCCGTTCACCAGCAGTGTGTGGCCGTTGCAGTCGATCGTCCTGACGATCCCGACGCCCGTGATGTGTGTGTCGCCGGGCGGGTGGGCACCGACGATGCTGTTGTCGGCGCAGGTACGTGCCAACGGGTTGCAGACCCCCGGCGGTTGCGCACCCGCGACCGGTGCTCCCACCGTCAATGCGACGATCGGTAACGCAACCACACAAGCCACCACAGTCCGCACCATGGGTCAGAGATTACGTCGTCACGCTCGGGCGTTGGCCGGGTTCGTCCAAGTCGCCATTCGCCACGGTGCTGGGTAGCGTGTCATGTCGATGCGTTGGCGTGTCAATCAGGTTGTCGTCGTGGCGGTCACAGCGGCGGCGATCGTTGCAGGATGCTCTTCGACCGTCAGCGGTACCGCGCGACGGGCGCATCCCGCCGTACCCGATCCCACCCGCAGTTACGGCTATGTCGATGACCGCTGCGGCCTTCTGGCCGACTCCTCGGTCCAGGAGACGCTGGCCGCCGATCACGTGGTGCGCCCCTACAGCGGCGCCGTCTGCCAGTACGTCCTGAATCGAGGCAACACGACCATGGACGTGACGTTCTCGTGGTTCGAGACGGGCAGCCTGGAACGGGAGCGCGAGCTGGCCACCGAACGGGGCGCGACGATCACCGCCACGGATGTCGAACGGCACGAGGCGTTCCTGGCCCGACGCGATACGACCGGCGCGGCGTGCTCGGCCACGGCCGCCGCCGGCACCGGAGTGCTGAGTTGGTGGGTGCAGTTCCGCGGCCAGTGGGGTGGCGACCCGTGCCGCGACGCCGAGAAGCTGCTCACCGCCACCCTGCAGTCGGACATGTGATGGTCCGTACGCGAAATCTATTGTCGTGGTTGGTGATAGCAGCCGCGGGATCGATCGTGCTCGTCGGCTGCGGCACCCCGAGCGAGGGTCCCGCGCCGTCGACACCGGCCTCGGGCACCGCGGCCGACGGCTTTCGCAGCGGTGACTGCAACGGCATCACGGACGCGGACATCGCCGCCGCAGCCGGTCCTGCGAAGTTCACCAAGTCCGTCGTCAGCGACGTCGGATGCTTCTGGCAGGAGAACTCCATGTTCGGCTCCGTCGGCGCCGGGATGGGGATCTCGACGTGGTGGTACCGCGGCAGCGATATGGACACCGAGCGGGCGCTGGAGCAGGGTGCCGGTCGCACGATCACCGAACTGTCGGTGGACGGCAACAAAGGCTTCAAGGCCTACGACGGCAACGCCTGCAGTATTTATGTCGCCAAGGGTGGCGACGTCATCACGTGGTCGATCCAGACGCTGAACCCGGCGACATTGCCCGATTTGTGCACGATCATCGAAAAACTTGCCCAGCTCAGCCAGGAGCGTGTCAACTGACCGGACACAGACTGAGCAGGTAAAACTAGAGGTGTTAGTTTGACGTCACCCGGTTCCGCGGGATCTCGGCGAACCCGGAGAGGGGGCGAAAGGCAGATGGCAGCTCAGCCGTCGACCGCCCAGGGCCGGCGTCCCGCGAGGTTGAGCCGAGACTCCATCGTCAACGCGGCGCTGACGTTCCTGGACCGCGAGGGCTGGGACGCGCTCACGATCAACGCGCTGGCGACTCAGCTCGGCACCAAGGGTCCGTCGCTCTACAACCATGTGCACAGCCTCGAGGACCTGCGCCGAACCGTGCGGATGCGGGTGGTGGGCGACATCATCGAGATGCTCAACACCGTCGGTCAGGGCCGTACCCGCGACGACGCGGTCATGGCGATGGCCGCCGCTTACCGCAGCTATGCCCACCACCATCCGGGCCGCTATTCGGCATTCACCCGGATGCCGCTCGGCGGCGACGACCCCGAGTTCACCGAGGCCACCCGGGCCGCGGCGGCTCCAGTGATCGACGTCCTGGCGTCGTACGGACTCGAGGGTGAGAACGCGTTCTATGCGGCCCTGGAGTTCTGGTCGGCGATGCACGGTTTCGTGTTGCTCGAGATGACCGGTGCGATGAACGGAATCGACGCCGATGCGATATTCACCGACATGGTGATGAGGCTGGCGGCCGGAATGGAACGGCGATGAGCGCTTGCGCGAAGAGCAACGGTCGCAGATGAGCGCTTGCGCGAAGAGCAACGGTCGCAGATGAGCGCTTGCGCGAAGAGCAACGGTCGCAGATGAGCGCTTGCGCGAAGAGCAACGGTCGCAGATGAGCGCTTGCGCGAAGAGCAACGGCTGAAGCTAGCGCTGACCTGCGGTTAGCCCGTCAGCGACGGGTTTGGTCGGTACGCGCCACCCTGGTATTGTGGACGATCGTGCCTGGCAGATAAGGCGCATTGCGGACTGGCCTTTCGGGAAAAGTCAGCAGGCATGCCTGCACGCCGGGCCAATTCGCGTGTCCACGAAGCCTAGAGGAAAACCTCGCGGCGGGCGCATGCGACACACCCGATCGCGGGGTACGTGAACGGGACATAACTGCAGTACAGAGACTTCGGAACGACCAAGAACACACGAGCAACACAGAAAGCCGGTAGATGCCAACCATTCAGCAGCTGGTCCGCAAGGGTCGCCGCGACAAGATCGCCAAGGTCAAGACTGCGGCCCTCAAGGGCAGCCCGCAGCGTCGCGGAGTGTGCACCCGCGTGTACACCACCACCCCGAAGAAGCCGAACTCGGCGCTTCGCAAGGTCGCGCGCGTCAAGCTGACCAGCCAGGTTGAGGTCACCGCCTACATCCCCGGTGAGGGCCACAACCTGCAGGAGCACTCCATGGTGCTGGTGCGCGGTGGTCGTGTGAAGGACCTGCCCGGTGTGCGCTACAAGATCATCCGCGGCTCGCTGGACACCCAGGGCGTGAAGAACCGCAAGCAAGCGCGCAGCCGCTACGGCGCCAAGAAGGAGAAGAGCTAATGCCGCGCAAGGGGCCCGCACCCAAGCGTCCGTTGGTCAACGATCCGGTCTACGGGTCGCAGCTGGTAACCCAGCTGGTCAACAAAGTGTTGCTGGACGGGAAGAAATCGCTGGCCGAACGCATTGTTTATGGTGCGCTCGAACAAGCCCGTGACAAGACCGGCACCGATCCGGTGGTGACCCTGAAGCGCGCTCTCGACAACGTCAAGCCGGCCCTCGAGGTCCGCAGCCGCCGCGTCGGTGGCGCCACCTACCAGGTTCCCGTCGAGGTCCGCCCGGACCGCTCGGTGACCCTGGCACTGCGCTGGCTGGTCAGCTTCTCCAAGCAGCGTCGTGAGAAGACGATGATCGAGCGCCTGGCGAACGAGATCCTCGACGCCAGCAATGGCCTGGGTGCCGCCGTGAAGCGGCGCGAGGACACCCACAAGATGGCCGAGGCGAACCGAGCCTTCGCGCACTATCGCTGGTGACCCAGCCGGCCGTGGCGGCGTTGCCGCGGTGATGGCGGGTGACGGCGAATGAAGGCTGAACAACTACCAAGCGAGAGAGAAGAACTTCTGTGGCACAGAAGGACGTGCTGACCGACCTGACCAAGGTCCGCAACATCGGCATCATGGCGCACATCGATGCCGGTAAGACGACGACGACCGAGCGCATCCTCTACTACACCGGCATCAGCTACAAGATCGGTGAGGTGCACGACGGCGCCGCCACCATGGACTGGATGGAGCAGGAGCAGGAGCGGGGGATCACCATCACCTCCGCCGCTACCACCTGCTTCTGGAACGAGAACCAGATCAACATCATCGACACCCCCGGCCACGTCGACTTCACCGTGGAGGTGGAGCGCAGCCTGCGCGTGCTCGACGGTGCCGTGGCCGTCTTCGACGGCAAGGAAGGTGTCGAGCCGCAGTCCGAGCAGGTTTGGCGCCAGGCCGACAAGTACGACGTCCCCCGCATCTGCTTCGTCAACAAGATGGACAAGATCGGTGCGGACTTCTACTTCTCGGTGCGCACGATGGAGGAGCGCCTCGGCGCCAACGTCATCCCGATTCAGCTGCCGGTGGGCTCCGAGGGCGACTTCGAGGGCGTCGTCGACCTGGTCGAGATGAAGGCCAAGGTGTGGCGCGGCGAGACCAAGCTCGGTGAGACCTACGAAACCATCGACATCCCGGCCGACCTCCAGGAAAAGGCCGACGAGTACCGCACCAAGCTGCTCGAGGCGGTCGCCGAGACCGACGAGGCGCTGCTCGAGAAGTACTTCGGCGGCGAGGAGCTGACGGTCGAGGAGATCAAGGGCGCCCTGCGCAAGCTGACCATCAACTCCGAGGCGTACCTGGTGTTGTGCGGCAGCGCGTTCAAGAACAAGGGCGTGCAGCCCATGCTCGACGCGGTGATCGACTACCTGCCGTCGCCGCTGGACGTGCCGCCTGCCGTCGGCCACGTGCCGGGCAAGGAAGACGAGCAGATCAGCCGCAAACCGTCGGTCGACGAGCCGTTCTCGGCGCTGGCGTTCAAGGTCGCCACGCACCCGTTCTTCGGCAAGCTGACCTACGTGCGCGTCTACTCCGGCACCGTCGAGTCCGGTTCGCAGGTCATCAACGCGACCAAGGGCAAGAAGGAGCGGCTGGGCAAGCTGTTCCAGATGCACTCCAACAAGGAGAACCCGGTCGAACGGGCCTCCGCGGGGCACATCTACGCCGTCATCGGACTCAAGGACACCACCACCGGCGACACGCTGTCGGATCCGAACGACCAGATCGTGCTGGAGTCGATGACGTTCCCCGATCCGGTTATCGAGGTGGCCATCGAGCCCAAGACCAAGAGCGACCAGGAGAAGCTCGGCACGGCGATCCAGAAGCTGGCCGAAGAGGATCCGACGTTCAAGGTGCACCTCGACCAGGAGACCGGCCAGACCGTCATCGGCGGTATGGGCGAGCTGCACCTCGACATCCTCGTGGACCGCATGAAGCGCGAGTTCAAGGTCGAGGCCAACGTCGGCAAGCCGCAGGTCGCCTACCGCGAGACCATCCGCCGCAAGGTCGAGAAGGTCGAGTACACCCACAAGAAGCAGACGGGTGGCTCGGGCCAGTTCGCCAAGGTGCTCATCGACCTGGAGCCGTTCACCGGCGAGGACGGTGCCACCTACGAATTCGAGAACAAGGTCACCGGTGGCCGCATCCCGCGCGAGTTCATCCCGTCGGTGGATGCGGGCTGCCAGGACGCCATGCAGTACGGCGTGCTGGCCGGCTACCCGCTGGTGAATTTGAAGGTCACGCTGCTCGACGGTGCCTACCACGAGGTTGACTCCTCGGAAATGGCGTTCAAAGTTGCAGGATCACAGGTGCTGAAAAAGGCTGCGGCCCAAGCACAACCGGTGATCCTGGAGCCGATCATGGCCGTCGAGGTCACCACGCCCGAGGATTACATGGGCGACGTGATCGGCGACCTGAACTCCCGCCGTGGTCAGATCCAGGCCATGGAGGAGCGCTCCGGTGCACGCGTCGTCAGGGCGCATGTACCGCTGTCGGAGATGTTCGGCTACGTCGGAGACCTTCGGTCGAAGACCCAGGGCCGGGCGAACTACTCCATGGTTTTCGACTCGTACGCCGAGGTTCCGGCAAACGTGTCGAAGGAGATCATCGCGAAGGCGACCGGGCAGTAAGCCCCGGTTACCCCGCGAAGAGAATCAACTGCAAAGATCAAAGCACTGCTTCGAAACCAGATAGAAGAAGCACCAACAAGTCCAGGAGGACACAGAAGTGGCGAAGGCGAAGTTCGAGCGGACGAAGCCGCACGTCAACATCGGGACCATTGGTCACGTTGACCACGGCAAGACCACGCTTACTGCAGCAATCACCAAGGTTCTGCACGACAAGTACCCCGATTTGAACGAGTCGCGCGCATTCGACCAGATCGACAATGCGCCTGAGGAGCGTCAGCGCGGTATCACGATCAACATCTCCCACGTGGAGTACCAGACCGACAAGCGGCACTACGCGCACGTCGACGCCCCTGGCCACGCGGACTACATCAAGAACATGATCACCGGTGCCGCCCAGATGGACGGCGCGATCCTGGTGGTCGCCGCGACCGACGGCCCGATGCCGCAGACCCGTGAGCACGTGCTGCTCGCCCGTCAGGTGGGTGTGCCCTACATCCTCGTGGCTCTGAACAAGGCCGACATGGTCGACGACGAGGAGCTCATCGAGCTCGTCGAGATGGAGGTCCGGGAGCTGCTGAGCGCTCAGGACTTCGACGAGGACGCCCCGGTCATCAAGGTGTCGGCGCTGAAGGCCCTCGAGGGTGACCCGGAGTGGGTCAAGTCCGTCGAGGATCTGATGGACGCGGTCGACGAGTCGATTCCGGACCCGGTCCGCGAGACCGACAAGCCGTTCCTGATGCCCGTCGAGGACGTCTTCACCATCACCGGCCGCGGCACCGTGGTCACCGGTCGTGTGGAGCGCGGCGTCGTCAACGTGAACGAGGAAGTCGAGATCGTCGGCATCCGCCCGGAGACCACCAAGACCACGGTCACCGGCGTCGAGATGTTCCGCAAGCTGCTGGACCAGGGCCAGGCCGGTGACAACGTCGGTCTGCTGCTCCGCGGCATCAAGCGCGAGGACGTCGAGCGCGGCCAGGTCGTCGTGAAGCCCGGCACCACCACGCCGCACACCGAGTTCGAGGGCAGCGTCTACATCCTGTCCAAGGACGAGGGCGGCCGGCACACGCCGTTCTTCAACAACTACCGTCCGCAGTTCTACTTCCGCACCACCGACGTGACCGGTGTCGTGACGCTGCCGGAAGGCACCGAAATGGTGATGCCCGGTGACAACACCGACATCTCGGTGAAGCTGATCCAGCCCGTCGCCATGGACGAGGGTCTGCGGTTCGCCATCCGCGAGGGTGGCCGTACCGTTGGCGCCGGCCGGGTTACCAAGATCATCAAGTGATCTAAAGGTTCTGCTGCGAAGCGGCGCTCACCTTCGGGTGGGCGCCGCTTTCGCGTTGCGGCCGCGCATTTAGCTGGTGGAATGCACGCATATGCTGCGGGCGATCCACCGGTTCAGCCATCCCTGCCCGTAACACCGGCGGCCGTCGGAGCGATGTACTTCGCGTATGCCCTGGTCGGGGCCTAAGAAGGGGTGGGGATTCATGTTCCGTCGCGTCACCAGGATCGCGAGTGCGGCTGCCGCTGTCGCCGCATTTGCCGGACTCACAGGGCTCTCGCTGGGGACCGCCACCGCGCAGGCCAGTTGCCCCGACGTGCACTGGATCGGCGCTGCGGGCTCAGGGGAGCGCACGCCGACGGAAGTGACCCAGAACGGCGGGATGGGCCGCGTGGTCTACCGGTCGCTGCAGGACCTGTCCGCGGAAGTGGCCAAGGACGGCCGCACGCTGACCGCCGAGGCCGTCGAGTATCCGGCCGTGGAAGTGCCCGGTGAAGACGGCGGAATCGGGGAGTGGCTCGGCTTCATGGGCAGTGTCGATGCCGGTGCGGCGGCGTTGGGTAAGCAATACGAGGGGTTCGTCCAACGCTGCCCTGCCTCGAAGGTGGTCCTGGCCGGTTATTCGCAAGGCGCCATGGTGGTGCACCGCAACCTCGCCGCGCTGGAGGCCAGCCCCAACCTGGCGGCCGTGCTCCTGGTCGCCGACGGCGATCGACGCCCGGAGGACCCCACCTACAACATGGGCACCGCGAGCGGCATCCCGGAGCGCGGCAAGGGTGTCGCGCAGGACTGGCCGATCCTGGCGCACGCGCCGGGCCCGCTGACGCCGGCCATGGGCGCGCGGACCATCAGCGTGTGCAACCTCGGAGACGCCGTCTGCGATTACGACGAGGACGCCGACGACTCGACGGCCGCGTACGCGCAGCGGGTGTCCGTGCACACCAACTACGCCAAGACGTCCGGCCTGCCCTGGACCGCGCCGCTGTACTTCATGCTCGGCGGCCCGGCGCCGCAGAATCCCGAGGCGCAGCCGATCGTCCCGCTCAGCGCGAGCGTGCCGACGCCGTAGGCGTTCGGGCGATTCCAAGCACCACCACGC
Organism: Mycolicibacterium moriokaense; assembly: GCF_010726085.1. Lineage (NCBI taxonomy): Bacteria > Bacillati > Actinomycetota > Actinomycetes > Mycobacteriales > Mycobacteriaceae > Mycobacterium > Mycolicibacterium moriokaense. Next base: position 5,509,824 of record NZ_AP022560.1, on the reverse strand, counting down.
TGGCCACCGCCACTAGCGCTGCGAGCACACCGAGGATGACGTCGATCGCCGCGGCGGCCGACCGTCCGTCCTGCTGAAGCATCTCGAGCACCGTCCCCGCGACGGCGACACCGACTCCCGCGAGCGTCACCAACGCCGTCAACGTCACGCCTGCGGCCTCGCCCGCGCGTTCGGGTCGCACGACGGCCTGGGTTGCGACGGTGGTGAACGCATACAGCAGCCCCAGCGTTAATCCGCACGCCGCCAGCGCAGGCAGGTAGACGATCCAGGTGTCCGACGCTGCGAGCGTCCCGAGCGACACCGCGGCGGCGACACCCGTCAGCCCCATCACCAAGAGCGGTGGCCGACTGGCGGCAAGGCGTCCCGACAGCACGCCGCCCAGCGCCGCGCCCGCCGACGGTCCGAGGAACACCAGGCCCGCCATCAAGGGGTCGAGCCCACGCACCTGCTGCAGATTCAGCGTCGACAGGAAGATGGCGACCGCATAGGCGATGTTGGCGATGGCGCCGGCAATGACGAGTGCCGCGAATCGGCCGTTGCGCACCAGCGACAGATCGACCAGCGGCCACGACACCCGGTTCTCGACGACGACGAACAGCGCGAGTGCGAGTAGCGCAGCGGCGAACGCGATAGCCGTCGATGCCGACACCCACCCCCAGTGCGGGGCACGGTCAAATGTCAACGTGAACAAGCCGATTCCAACCGTGATGAACGCCAGCCCCGCGATGTCGATGCGACGCGGCACGGTCTCGTCGGAGGACTCCTCGATACTCGACGCGCCGAGCACCAGCGATGCCACCGTCAACGGCACGTTGAGCCAGAAGATCCACCGCCAGCCGACCGTGTCGGTCAGCAGGCCACCGATCAAGGGTCCCGCCGCGTTGCCCAAACCCGCTATGCCATAAGCCAACCCGATCGCATGACTTGCCTTCACACCCGGAAAGGCGTTGGTCAGCACGCTCACCGAAACCGGGAAGATGAGCGCGGCCCCGAGCCCTTGCAGGGCGCGAAACGCCACGATCAGGGGCACCGACGGTGCGAGTGCGCACAGCACCGACGCGACTCCGAACAATACGATGCCCGACATCAGCGCCTTGCGCCGTCCGAAGATGTCTCCGATCCGGCCCGCGGGAACCATGAAGGCACCCAACGTAAGCATGTAGACGCTGATCACCCATTGCAGGTCCGTCGGCGAGCTGTGGAGGTCGGAGGCGATCCGCGGCAGCGCGAGATTGGCCGCGAAGTAATCGATTTGCACGCAGAACAGCGCCAAGGAGACGGCTGCTAGGACCCATCGCCCTTTCACAGGTCACCCAGCGCAGCCACCGCCCGACGATAAGGCTCATGAGGGTGGATTTGGCGCTAATGTGACACGACGAGACGACCTCTTTCCCGTAGGAGCTTGGGTTATGTCCACTTTCTGGCGTTATGTCAAGATCCAGGCTTTCGTCCTGCTGTGCGGAATCGTCGGGCCGATCTTCCTCGCCATCTACTTCGCCTCCGGGGCGCAGCCGATCATGAAGTGGATGTTCTGGGCGGGTCTGGCAATCACCGCCCTCGACGTGTTCATCGCCCTCGGACTCACCAGCATGGGCGCACGGTCGTCGGCCAAGAAACAGGCCCTCGAGCAGACCGGGGCGCTGGCGCTCGCTCAAGTCGTGGGCATCCACGAGACCGGAACCCGGATCAACAACCAGCCGCTGGTGAAGATCGATCTGCAGATCTCGGGACCGGGTATCGCCCCGTTCGCGAGTCAGGACAGGGTGATCGCGTCGCTCACACGCCTGCCGATGATCACCAACCGCAAGCTCGTCGCTCTCGTGGATCCCGCCACTATGGAATATCAGATCGACTGGGACCGAAGCGGTTTGATCAGCGGTGTGATGCCCGCGACGTTCACCATCGCCGAGGACAACCGGACCTACGACCTCACGGGACAGGTAGGCCCGCTGATGGAGATCCTGCAGATCCTCAAGGCCAACAACATCGGCGTCAACAACATGATCGATCTACGTTCGAACCCGGTGGCTCGCCAACAGGTGCAGGCCATCGTGCGACGCGCCGCCGCCCAAGCGCCGCCGGCGCCCGCACCCGCAAGCGCACCGTCGACGCCGTCGTATCCCGTTGCACCTCCGGAACCTTCGACCGCGCAACGCCTGCAGGAGTTGGAGACGCTCCGCGCGACCGGTGCGATCTCGGACGACGAATACACCGCAAAGCGACAACAGATACTCGCCGACCTGTAGCGTGGACAGCGGTGACCACCGCTGAACCGCGGACCGAACCGGCCGATCAGAAAGTCAGCCTGCCGACGCTGACTGCGATGGTGGTCGGGTCGATGATCGGGTCCGGCGTGTTCCTGCTTCCCCGCAGATTCGGGACCGAGACCGGTGTTCTCGGGGCGATCATCGCGTGGACGGTCGCGGGTTTCGGAATGCTGATGCTGGCGTTCGTGTTTCAGCGCCTCGCAATGCGCAAGCCGCAACTCGACGCAGGCATCTTCGCCTACGCCAAGGCTGGTTTCGGTGACTACATCGGGTTCAACTCGGCCATCGGTTACTGGGCATCGGCCTGCGCAGGCAACACGTCCTACTGGGTGCTGATCACGGCGACGCTCAGCGCCATCGTCCCCGCCTTCGGACCAGGTGATACGGTGCTGGCCGTCGTCGTGTCCGCGATCGGGGTGTGGCTGTTCGCGGCATTGGTGATGCGCGGCGTCAAGGACGCGGCGGTGATCAACTACATCGTCACCGTCGCCAAGGTGCTGCCGATCCTGTCGTTCATCGTGATCGTGGCCATCGCCTTCCAGGCCGACATCTTTGCCGACAACTTCTGGGGTGGCGCAGAAGGGTATTCGTTCGCGGCGATCTGGGACCAGGCCACCGGCACGATGCTGATCACCGTGTTCGTGTTCCTCGGCATCGAGGGCGCCAGCGTCTACTCGAGGATGGCACGGAGGCGCGAGGACGTGGGCCGCGCGACCGTTATCGGATTCCTCAGTGTACTGAGCGTTTTCGCGCTCGTGACGCTGGTGTCCTACGGCGTCATGCCCCAACATGAGCTCGCCGGCGTCGACCAGCCCTCGATGGCTTCGGTGCTGGAATCGGTTGTCGGGCATTGGGGATCGATCTTCATCCGCGTCGGCGTGATCGTGTCGGTGCTCGGCGCGTATCTGGCGTGGACGCTGATGGCTGCGGAAGTGCTGTACATCCCGGCCAAATCCGATGACATGCCGCGGTTCCTGGCCCGCACCAACAGCCACGGTGCGCCCGTCACCGCATTGGTCATGGCGGCCGGTTTGACCTCGTTGCTGCTCGTGGCGCTGCTGTTCGCCGACAACGCACTGGATTTCATGCTTGATCTGACGGCCGCGCTGTCTTTGATTCCGTACTTGCTGGCCGCGGCGTACGCGCTCAAGCTGACGGCCACCCGCGAGACGTACGGGGACGGCAAATCGCTGGTTCCCGACATGGTGGTGGCAGGGCTGGCGACGGCGTACACGTTGTTCCTGCTGTACGCCGCGGGCATGGACAAGCTGTTGCTGTCCTGCATCCTGTACGCACCGGCGGCCGCGCTGTACGTCAAGGCGCGACGTGAACGTGGCCTACGTGTGTTCCGGCCCGTCGAAGCGGTGCTGTTCGGCGTGATTGTCCTCGGCGCCGTCGCGGGTGTGGTGTCCTTGGCAACAGGTGCGATCGAAATATAGCCGGGTGGGAGGAACTGAAGTGACGAATCCGTCGGCTGCCTACGGCGTCCACTCCGAGGTCGGCAAGCTGCGGAAGGTGCTGGTGTGCTCGCCGGGGCTGGCGCACGAGCGGCTCACCCCGACCAACTGCGACGAGCTGCTGTTCGACGACGTGCTGTGGGTGCAGAACGCCCGCCGCGACCACTTCGACTTCATCGACAAGATGCGCGACCGCGACGTCGAAGTTGTCGAACTGCACGAGCTTCTCACCGAGACGATGGAGATTCCCGAGGCGAAAGCCTGGCTGCTGGACCGCAAGATCGTGCCGAACGAAGTCGGACTCGGACTTGTCGACGACACACGAGGCTTCCTGGACTCGCTGACCCCGAGCCGGCTGACCGAGTTGCTCATCGGCGGCATGTCCACCCGCGACCTCCCGGCCGAAATCCAGTCCGGGTACCGCGCATTGGCCCGCGAGGCGACCGGCGTCACCGAGTATCTGATGCCGCCGTTGCCCAACACGCTGTACACACGCGACACCACGTGCTGGATATACAAGGGCCTGACGCTCAATCCGCTGTTCTGGCCTGCGCGCCACGACGAAACGCTGTTGATGAAGGCGATCTACGAGTTCCACCCCGACTTCGTCGGGTCGACGGTGTGGTGGGGTGACCCGGAACAGTCGTGGGGGATGTCGACGATCGAGGGCGGTGACGTCCTGGTGCCGGGCAATGGTGTCGTCATCATCGGGATGAGCGAACGGACGTCGCGCCAGGCGATCACCCAGGTGGCGGCCAAGCTGTTCGCCGAGAACGCCGCCGAGAAGATCATCGTCGCGGGTATGCCGAAGCTGCGTGCCGCCATGCACCTCGACACGGTGTTCACGTTCGCCGACCGCGACGTCGTCACGCTGTATCCGGACATCGTCGACTCGATACAAACGTTCATCCTGCATCCCACCGACGCCGATCCGGGGGTCGAGGTCGAGGAGGCGACCAAGCCGTTCGTCGAAGTGGTCGCCGGCGCGCTGGGGCTGGCCGCCCTGCGGGTGGTGGAAACCGGTGGCACGAAATACGACTCGGAGCGCCAGCAGTGGGACAGCGGCAACAACCTGGTCGCCGTCGAGCCGGGTGTGGTGTTCGCCTACGACCGCAACACCCACACCAACACCCTGCTCCGCCGAGCCGGCGTCGAGGTCATCACGATCGTGGGCGCGGAGCTGGGCCGCGGCCGCGGCGGCGGGCACTGCATGACGTGCCCGATCATCCGGGATCCCCTCGACTGATCGAGCTACTAGAACACGTTCCAGTTCTGCTGTTAGCCTGGTCCGCAGCTTCACGAAAGGAGCAGCGGTGACGGCGACGGACGGGCCCCTGGAAGGGCGAGTGGCATTCATAACCGGGGCCGCGCGCGGCCAGGGTCGGGCGCATGCGACCCGGCTGGCCCGCGAGGGCGCCGACATCATCGCCATCGACGTCTGCGCGCCGGTCTCGGACAGCATCACCTACCCGCTGGGGACGTCCGAAGAACTGGCCGAGACGGTGCGCGCGGTCGAGGCCACCGGCCGCAAGGTACTGGCCCGCGAGGTCGACATCCGTGACCTGGCCGCACTGCAGCAGGTGGTCGCCGACGGGGTCGAGCAGTTCGGCCGGCTGGACATCCTGGTGGCCAACGCGGGTGTCCTGAGCTGGGGCCGTCTCTTCGAGATGTCCGAGGAGCAGTGGAACACCGTCATAGACATCAACTTGAACGGCACATGGAAGACGATCCGCGCGGCCGTGCCCGCCATGATCGAGGCCGGCAACGGCGGATCGATCATCCTCGTGAGTTCATCCGCCGGGTTGAAGGCCACCCCGGGCAACGGTCACTACGCGGCGTCCAAGCACGGCATCACCTCGCTGACCAACTCGCTGGCATTGGAGGTGGGGGAGTTCGGGATTCGGGTCAACTCGATCCACCCCTACTCGATCGACACTCCGATGGTGGAGAAGGAGGCGATGATGGAGCTCTTCGGGAAGTTCCCGAGCTTCATCCACAGCTTCAAGCCGTTCCCGTACCGCGCCGTCAGTCAACAGGGTGCGTCGACTCTGCAGGATTTCATGACGGCCGAAGAGGTTTCGGATGTCGTGGCATGGCTGGCCGGCGACGGGTCTCTGACCATCTCCGGCAGCCAGATCAACGTCGACCGCGGCACCATGAACTACTAGTTCCTTCGCCGAGCAGACGCGTACACCCCCAAATTCGGTGTGAAATGGGGGCTTACGCGTCTGCTCGCGGGACTAACCCGGCAGCACCAACACCGGTACCGGGCTGTGCCGCACGATCTTTGACCCCCGCGAGCCCAGGAACACCCGGGCGATCCCGCCCGTCGGCTTGGTGCCAAGGGCGAGTAACTCGCCGTCCTGCCAGTCGGCGGCGTCGATGGCCTCATCCCAGGCGTAGCCGGTGGTCACCTCCAGCACGGTGTCGTCACTGACGACGTGCTTGGCTTTCAACTCGGCAAGAGCCTTTCGTGACTGCTCCGCCCAGGCTTCCAAGATCGAGTCCTCGGCGCGCAGACCGACCTCGGGCGGATACATGGTGCGGCCGCGCACAGCAAAGGTGATGACGCGCATCGGAACACTCAGCCTCTGGGCAAGTGCCGCCACGCGTTCGACGGCGTCGATGCACTCGGGTGTACCCGGGTAGGCGCACGTGATCCGGGTCAGCCCGCCGGCTTTCGAGCCGCGGTAACCGCGTGGGCTGATGGCCAGCGGGACCGGCGACGAGTGCAGCAGCCGATCCGTCGTCGAGCCGACGATGACCTGCCCCAGCTTGCCGTCAGCAGCGGAACCCAACACCAGCGCTTCGGCTTTCAGCTCGTCGACGGCTTCCTGAAGGCCAGCGGAAACCGATCGGTGCGCGACCTTGTGAAAGGCGACGTCGATGCCGTCACCGATCGAATCGAGGCACTGCTGCGCCTCTTTCGCCGAGTCCGCCGCCAATTGTTCGGCATATTGGGCATATTCGGCATCGACGCGGGCGAGCGAAGGGGTGATCCACGGCCGCGGCACCACCGTGACCACGGTCAGCGACGTCTTCAGCGTTCTCGCCGCCTCCACCGCGAGGTAGAGCGGCGAACGGCCGCCTTTGCCTGCGAGATAGCCGACCGCGACGGTCACGACTTCTCCTCGGGCGGGTGAGCCAGAATCACGTCGTCTTCGCCTGCGGCGGCGCTGGGGATGTAGCCGTCGCCCCCGTCGTTCAATGCGCTGTGATGGCGACTCCAGAGCAGGTAGAACACCAGCGCGGCACCGACCCAGACCCCGAACCACACCCACGTGTACCAGTGCAGGCCACGAAGCACCCAGATGCATGCCAGCACCGCCAGGATGGGCGTGACCGGATACAGCGGCACCTTGAATCCGCGGGGTAGATCGGGTTCGCGGACCCGCAGCACGATGACGCCGATCGACACCGTGATGAACGCGACCAAGGTGCCGATGGACACCATGTCGAGCAGGTGGTCCAACGGCACGAAGCCCGCCAGCAACGACACGATGACGGTGACGATCACGGTGTTGTTGACCGGAGTCATGGTGCGCGGGTTCACCTTGGCGAACAGCGACGGCAATAGACCGTCGCGGCCCATGGCGAACAGGATGCGCGTCTGGCCGTACATCACAACCAGGACCACCGAGAAGATCGAGATGACTGCACCCGCTGCGAGAACCGTGCTGGCCCAAGTGCTTCCGGTGATGTTCTCCAGGATGACCGCCAGACCCGCGTCGGCCTGTTCCTCGGAAGCGAATTCCGCGGTCGGCTGGGCTCCCAGCGCGGCGACCGCAACGAGCACGTACACGCTGGTGACGATGATCAGCGCGGCGATGATCGCGCGGGGCATCGTCTTCTGCGGGTTCTTCACCTCGTCACCTGCGGTGGAGACGGCGTCGAGGCCGATGTACGAGAAGAAGATGGTGCTCGCCGCCGCGTTGATACCGGCCCAGCCGTAATCCATGAAGCCCTGGAAGTGGTCGGCGTTGTAGGCGGTGAACGCGACCGCCGCGAACAGGATGAGCACACCCAGTTTGATGAGCACCATGATGGTGTTGACGAGCGCGGACTCGCTGGCCCCGCGGATCAGCAGCAGAGCGCACATCACGATCACGGCGACCGCGGGCAGGTTGATGAAGCCGGGGGTGCTGTCCCACGGTGCCGAGCTCAGCGCATCGGGGATCTCGAAGCCGAACAGGTTATCCAGCAATTTGTTCAGATAGCCGCTCCATCCGACCGCGACAGCGGATATCGACACGCCGTATTCCAGGAGCAGACAGGCTGCGATGCCCATCGCGGCGAACTCGCCGAGGGTCGTGTACGCGTAGGAGTAGGTGGAGCCGGACACGGGTACAGCCGACGCCATCTCGGCGTAGCAGATCGCGGACAGCCCGGCGGCGATACCCGCGATGATGAACGAGATGATCACGGCCGGACCGGCTTCCGGGACAGCGGACTGCAGCACGAAGAAGATGCCGGTGCCGACGGTGGCACCCACGCCGAACAGCGTCAGGTTGAACGTGCCGAGGGTTCGTTCCAAGTGGTCCGAGGCGCCGTGTGCGACCGGCGCTCCGATCACCGGCCTGCGACGCAGCAGCTGGTCCCTGAGGCTTATCGATGGAGCGGTCATGATGCCTCCTGAAGGCCTATCGCGCGGGGCTCCCGGTCAAGTGTGGACCTGCATCGGCCAGAACATCGGCGAATTGATCAATCGCCCAGTCGATCTCCTCGGCGGTGATCACCAGCGGTGGCGCGAAGCGCAGCGTCGACCCGTGCGTGTCCTTGACCAGGACGCCGCGCTCGGCGAGCTTGCGGCTGATCTGCTTACCGGTGCCGAGCGCCGGATCGATGTCCACGCCGGCCCACAGCCCCATGCCGCGTACCGCGACCACGCCGTACCCGAACAGCGCATGCAGTCGCCGATGCAGCTGCTCGCCGAGTTCTGCTGAACGCGACTGGAACTCGCCGCGTTGCAGCATCGCTACCACGGTGGTGCCGATCGCTGCCGCCAGCGGATTGCCACCGAACGTCGAGCCGTGCTCGCCCGGATGCAACACGCCCAGGATGTCCCGGTTGGCCACCACGGCCGAGAGCGGAACCACGCCGCCACCCAGGGCTTTGCCCAGCAGATACATGTCGGGCACCACGCCGAAGTGGTCGCAGGCGAAGGTGCGTCCGGTGCGTGCCAGGCCCGATTGGATCTCGTCGGCGATCATCAGCACGTTGCGCTCGGTGCACAGCGCGCGCACTCGCGGCAGGAAATCGGGCGGCGGAACGATGATCCCGGCCTCACCCTGGATCGGCTCGAGCAGCACCGCGACGGTGTTCTCATCGACCGCCGCGGCAAGGGCGTCGGCGTCGCCGAAGGGCACCGCACGGAACCCCGGCGTGTACGGACCGAAGCCGCGTCGCGCCGTCTCGTCGTCGGAGAAGCTGATGATCGTCGTCGTGCGACCGTGGAAGTTGTTGCGCGCCACCACGATATTGCCCTGCCCCGCGGGCACGTCCTTGACGTCGGTGCCCCATTTCCTGGCGACTTTGATACCGCTCTCAACGGCCTCGGCGCCGCTGTTCATCGGCAGCACCATGTCTTTGCCGCAGAGTTCGGCCAACGCCTCGCAGAACGGGCCGAGCCGATCGGAGTGAAACGCGCGGCTCACGAGCGTCAGCTTGTCCAACTGCGCATGGGCGACGGCGATGATCTCCGGATTGCGGTGGCCGAAGTTGACCGCCGAATAGGCCGCCAGACAGTCGAGATAGCGTCGGCCCTCGACATCGGTGATCCAGACGCCCTCCGCGCTCGCCGCGACCACCGGTAGCGGCGAATAGTTGTGTGCGACGTAGCGGTCGTCGAGGGCGATCGCTTCCTCGGTGGCGTTCACGGTGTCGACGATGGTCACGGATGTACCTCCAGTGTGCAGCATTTGACGGATCCGCCGCCTTTGAGCAGCTCGGAGAGATCGACGCCGATGGGTCGGAAGCCGGCCTGTTTCAGTTGTTCGGCGAAGCCGGTCGCGGCCGCAGGCAGGACGACGTTGAGGCCGTCGGATACGACGTTTAAGCCGAGCACGTTCGCGTCGGCGCTGCCCACCTCGATGGCGTCAGGGAACAGCTCGAGCAATCTCGCTCTGGACTCGGCGCTGAACGCGGGTGGATAGAACGCGATCGTCGTGTCGTCGAGTACGGCGAGCGCGGTGTCGAGGTGATAGAACCGCGGATCGACGAGTTCGAGGCTGACGACGGGCATCTTGACGATGGCGGCGATCTCCTCGTGCGCTCGTCGGTCCGTGCGAAAACCGTGGCCCGCCAGGATGATCGAACCGACGACCAGCAGGTCGCCCTGGCCTTCGTTCGTGTGTCGGGTTTCGGCGACGTCGTAGCCGTGCCGGCGCATCCACTCGGCGTAGGCCGCGGCTTCGCCTGCGCGTTGCGGGTAGGCGAATCGGGCGACGACGGCCGCGCCGTTGACGATCAGGCCGCCGTTGGCGGCGTAGACCATGTCGGGCAGCCCGGCGACGGGTTCGACCAACTCGACGGTGTGCCCGAGTTCCTTATACGTCTGGCGCAGGTGTTCCCACTGACTGAGCGCGACGTGGGTGTCCACCGAGACCGAGGTGTCCATCCAGGGGTTGATCGCGTACTCGACGGCGAAGAACGTCGGCGCCGTCATGGCGTAGTGGCGGGGCGCGGGGTACGTGGAGAGGCCACGCGCGCAGGGGAGGTGTCGGCGTCTGGGCGCGTCCGTGCGGCGACATCGGATACCGGCGGCCCGGAGCGCCTCCGTGCGGCGAGATCTGAGATCGTCATAAATCAACGATATGGTCGATCTATTTTGCAAGCAATCGCCGTTCATTGCGTAATGACTTACTATTTGTTCTCTCAGGCATAGATTTCTGGCGATTTGTTGTGTGGAGGTGATGATGGACCGCCTGGATGAGACCGACGAGCGAATCCTGGCCGCACTCGCCGACGACGCGCGGGCCACCTACGCGGAGATCGGCGAGCGCGTCAACCTATCGGCGCCCGCGGTGAAACGCCGGGTCGACCGGCTGCTGGAGAACGGGGTCATCCGCGGGTTCACCACGGTCGTCGACCGGAGCGCGCTCGGCTGGAACACCGAGGCGTATGTGCAGGTGTTCCGGCACGGCACGATCGCGCCAGAACGCTTGCGCGCGGCCTGGATCGACATTCCCGAGGTGATCGGCGCGGCCACCGTCACGGGGACCGCGGACGCGATTCTGCATGTCGTCGCCCGCGATATGCGCCATCTGGAAGAGGCGCTGGAACGGATTCGCTCGGCGGCCGATGTCGAACGCAGCGAGAGCATCGTGGTGCTGACCAACATCATCGACAGAGACCGGGGCTGACGGGGTGGCCGCCACTTGGCGGGCGGCATCGTGCAAAATCTGCCCATGTCTACGAGTGGAGGAGTCGTCATCGTCGGCGGCGGCCTGGCGGCGGCGCGCACGGCCGAACAGTTGCGGCGCTCGGAGTACGCCGGGCCGGTCACCATCGTCAGCGACGAGGACCACCTGCCGTACGACCGGCCGCCGCTGTCGAAGGAAGTGCTGCGCGCCGAGACCGACGACGTCACGCTCAAGCCCGCCGAATTCTACGAAGAGAACAACATCACCTTGTTGCTCGGCAACGGGGCCCGATCGGTGGATACGGCGTCGCAGACGCTGACGCTGGCGGACGGCACCGAACTGCGCTACGACGAGCTGATCATCGCGACGGGCCTGGTGCCCAAACGCATTCCGTCATTCCCCGATCTCGAGGGAATTCACGTGCTGCGCAACTTCGACGAGAGCCTCGCGCTGCGCAAGGAGGCCGGCTCGGCGCGACGAGCGGTGGTCGTCGGTGCGGGCTTCATCGGCTGCGAGGTGGCGGCGAGCCTGCGCAAGTTGGGTGTCGACGTCGTCCTGGTGGAGCCGCAGCCGTTCCCGTTGGCGTCGGTGCTCGGTGGGACGATCGGTGAGCTGGTCGCGCGGCTGCACCGCGCCGAAGGCGTCGACGTGCGCTGCGGCGTCGGAGTCTCGCAAGTCAGCGGAACCTCGCGGGTGGAGAAGGTCGTCCTCGACGACGGCACAGAGATCGATGCGGATCTGGTGGTCGTCGGCATCGGGTCGCATCCGGCCACCGGCTGGCTCGAGGGCAGCGGACTCGAGATCGACAACGGCGTCGTCTGTGACGACCAAGGGCGTGCCAGCGCACCGCACGTGTGGGCGATCGGCGACGTCGCCTCCTGGCGTCACAGCCTCGGACACCAAGTGCGCGTGGAACATTGGAGCAATGTGGCCGACCAGGCGCGGGTGCTGGTGCCCGCGATGCTCGGCCAGGACATCCCCGCCACCGTCTCGGTGCCCTACTTCTGGAGCGACCAGTACGACGTCAAGATCCAGTGCCTCGGTGAGCCCGAAGCCGACGACGTCGTCCATGTCGTCGAGGATGACGGCCGCAAGTTCCTGGCGTACTACGAGCGCGACGGCATCGTCGCCGGGGTGGTCGGCGGCGGCATGCCCGGCAAGGTGATGAAGGCCCGCGGCAAGATCGCTTCAGGCGCGCCGATCGCGGACGTCCTCGGCTAGTTTTTTGGCGAGTTCGGCGTGCTGGGTCACGCTCAGCGTGACCAGCCACGCCGAAATCGCAAATCTTAGAGCTCGCCGAGATAGAACTTCGTACCCTGATCGTCGGTGCACAGCGCCGACTTGCCGTACGCCTGCTGCGACGGCCCGTCGATGACGGTGCCGCCAACCTCGCGCACGCGCGCCACCGCGGCGTCGATGTCCTCGACGTTCCACATCGGCACCGTGACCGCTTCAGGGCTGCCACCTGCGACGCCCGCCATCGGGTGGGTGCCCTGCACCTGCCAGCCGTCATCGATGCGACCCGGCTCGAACGTCCAGAACAACAGCCCGCTGTAGAACGCCTTGAAGGCGGCCGAATCCGGCACCTCGTACGTGATGTACGAAAGCTCGCCTGGCCCAGTGCCGTTCAGCTCCGGCCGGGGGATACCCGGCGCCGGCTGGAACACCGCGAAGCTGGTTCCGGCCGGATCCGTCGCGCCACACAGGACGCCGAAGTCGAACTCCTCCAGTTGGTCGACAGTCCCGCCGGCGGCGACGATCGCCTGTCGCGCACCCTCCAGATCGAGCACCGCGTAACTGCAGAACAAGGTGTTGTGGCCAGGCACGCTGAAGAGACCGATGCGCTGCTTGGTGTTGGTGACCTGGTGGGTCTCCGGGTCGTAGTTCCAGCCGAGCACGTGACGGTAGAACGCGGACGCCCGGTCGGCGTCGGGTGTCCACACCGAGATGTAGCCGACATCGCCGTGCTGGATCGGCACGACCGCGCCGGTGACGGGTCCGCTGAGCATCCAGCGATGCCCGAACGGGTCGATGATCGTCGCGCCGCGCGCCCCGTGGTCCTCGTACGGCTCCCGCTGCACCCGGGCTCCTCGTTCACGGGCGCGTTCGAGCGCGGCGTCGGTGTCCGGCACCGCCAGCATCAGACTGACCGAGTTCGATTGCGGCGCTGGACCTCTCAGGCCGATCTCGGGGTACTCGTCGGCCAGGTACAGCACACCGCCGCCGAGTGCGAGTTCGGCGTGCCCGACGCGGCCGTCGGCCATCAGGAACGGTTCGCCGACGACGACGGCGCCCAGCGCGTCGACGTACCAATCGATCGCCTCGCGCGCGTTGGCGACGGTGAGGTAGGGCAGCGCGCCAGGCCGCGGCAGACCCGCGGCGGGGGCCGGTTGGGTCAGCTCGGCGATGGCGGTATCGGTGCCGCTCATTTCAACTCCTTCGGTCCGATTGGGCAGGTTCAGCGCACTTTCCAGTCGTGAGCGCAGTCGAGCCGCGAACGCCGGATCAGGTTGGACGACAAGCTCATCGCCATGCAGCACGGTCAGCGGATCGTGGCTGTTGTTCACGGCTTCCCTCCTTCCCGCTCCGGATAGTGGGCTCTGAAGGCTCGCCGCGCCCGCACCAGCAGCGCCTCGGTGGCGTGCACGGTGCGTCCGATCAACTCGGCGCACTCCGGCACGGAACAGTCATCCATATAGCGAAGTGCCAACACGGTGCGATGCTGCTCGGGCAGCTTGGCCAACACACTCTCCGCGACGATGCGGTCGAGCTCGGCGTCCCAGTCGTCGCCCGCGTCGACGGGCTCAGGCAACTCGGCGACAGGGACGTTGAACCGGTCGTGGCGGCGACGGTAGTGGTCGGCCAGTTTGTGGCGCGCCACCCCGAGCAGCCACGGCAGCGTCATCGGCGGCGGGTCATCCTTGCGAGCGGCATCCATCGCCGCCAGGAATGTGTCCGACGTCAGATCCTCGGCGGTTCCGCGGTCACTACATCGGCGGACGAAATACCCGTACACGACGGGCAGCGATTCGTCGTACATCGCCAGCAGTTGGCGCGGAGCGTCGTTGCCATCCGGTTCGGCGCTCACACCCCTATCGTCGCCGCGGCGGTCACAACTCCGACGCCCTAATCATGAATTCTTTCAACGGCGCGGTTGTCCAGGGCCTTGAGCCCGTCGCTGACGGTGTCGAAGGCGTCGCCGAGCGCCCGCAGCAGCGGCACCGACTCGTCGTCGAGCCAATGCTGGTAGGCCGACAGTGCAGCGCCGAGCATGGTCCACGCCACCGTCTGCGGCACGAGGTCGGTCTCCTTCACGCCCAGCCGGCGTGCGACGAATGTGGCGACGACGGCGCGCCAGCCCGCGTACATCGTCATCGAGTAGGCCTGCAGCTCTGCGGAGTGCAGGATCACCCGCATCCGCTGCCGGTGTCGCGCCGTCTCGGCGTCGTCAAAGGTGTTGAAGGCCAACAGCGCCGTGCGCAGTGCAGCATCGATACCCACATCGGGATCGAGGTCGGCGAGCAGGTCGCGCATGTGGGCCAGGTGGGCCTCGAAGTCACCCCAGGGCAGGGCGTTCTTGGACGGGTAGTAGCGGAACAGCGTGCGCCGCGCGATGCCCGCCGCCTCGGCGACGTCGTCGACGCTCACCTCGTCGAAGCCGCGCGCGGCGAACAGCTCGAGCGCCACGTTGCTGATGTGATCCCAGCTGGTGGACCGCCGACGACCGACGCGGTGCTGGGCATCTGCGTCCACGCGCACTCCTTTTCCGGCCCCGGCTTTCATTCTGGCACTCGATGCCATATTATTGCGACCTCGATCACAGTTTGTCGAGATTCTGTCAAGGAAAGGTGCGGGTAGTGGAGCCGAATCAGACAGTTGAGGCCGCTGTGGCGGCGTCGTCAGACAATGAGCTCGTCACCGAGACCCTCGTGGAAGAGGTGTCGATCGACGGGATGTGCGGGGTCTACTGACCGTGACCTCGTCTGCGGCTGAGGACGGGAACGTGACGACGTTCGATCCCGACCTCAGCTGGCGGCTTCACCATCAGGTGGCCGTGCGGCCCGAGCCGTTCGGCGCGCTGCTGTACCACTTCGGTACGCGCAAGCTGTCGTTTCTCAAGAACCGGACGATCGTCGAGGTGGTCAAGTCGCTGGCTGACCACCCCGACGTCCGGTCCGCCTGCCGTGCCGCCGGAGTCGACGACGCACAGCAGGCCCCTTACCTGCACGCGCTCGGTGTGCTCGCTCAATCGAAAATGTTGGTGCCGCAATGACATCAGTTGATTCCGCGCCCGTCGCGCAGCCCGTGCCACGGCTTATCGAGCAGTTCGAGCACGGACTGGACGCACCCATATGCCTGACATGGGAGCTCACCTACGCGTGCAACCTCGCCTGCGTGCACTGTCTGTCCTCGTCGGGTAAGCGCGATCCCCGCGAGCTGACCACGCAGCAATGCAAGGACATCATCGACGAGCTCGAACGCATGCAGGTGTTCTACGTCAACATCGGCGGCGGCGAACCGACTGTGCGGTCGGACTTTTGGGAGCTCGTCGACTACGCCACCGCCCACCACGTCGGGGTCAAGTTCTCCACCAACGGCGTGCGGATCACCCCTGAGGTCGCCAAGCGCTTGGCGGCCAGCGACTACGTCGACGTCCAGATCTCGCTGGACGGCGCGACCGCGGAAGTGAACGACGCCGTCAGGGGAGCGGGCTCGTTCGACATGGCGATCCGTGCCCTGGAGAACCTCGCCGACGCGGGCTTCAAGGACGCCAAGATCTCCGTCGTGGTGACTCGCGAGAATGTCGACCAGCTCGACGACTTCGCCGCTCTGGCAGCGCGTTACGGCGCCACCCTGCGGATCACCCGGTTGCGGCCCTCGGGTCGCGGCGCCGACGTGTGGGACGAACTGCACCCCACCGCGGAGCAGCAGGTGCAGCTCTACGACTGGTTGGTGGCCAAGGGCGACGGCGTCCTCACCGGTGACTCGTTCTTCCACCTGTCCGGCCTCGGGGAGCCCGGCGCGCTGGCGGGTCTGAACCTGTGCGGCGCGGGCCGAGTGGTCTGCCTCATCGATCCGGTCGGCGACGTGTACGCGTGCCCGTTCGCCATCCACGATCGCTTCCTTGCCGGAAACATCCTGACCGATAACGGTTTTGACAACATCTGGAAGAACGCGCCTTTGTTCCGTGAGCTGCGCGAGCCGCAGTCCGCCGGAGCGTGCAGCAGCTGCGGCCACTACGACAGCTGTCGCGGCGGCTGCATGGCGGCCAAGTTCTTCACCGGTCTTCCGATGGACGGTCCTGACCCGGAGTGCGTCGAGGGCTACGGTGCGCCGGCGCTGGCCCGTGACCGCGTCAAGCCCAAGTCCAGTGTTGATCATTCGCGCAGCCAGCCGGTCATGCTCAAGCTGCTGACCAAACCGCCTGCGCGGCTCTGTAACGAAAGCCCGGTGTAGTTCCATGGCCGACATTTGGTTCGAAACCGTCGCCGCCGCCCAGGAGCGGGCCAAGCGACGCCTGCCCAAGCCGGTGTACTCCGCGTTGCTTGCGGCAAGCGAGCGCGGCGTGACCGTCGCGGACAACGTCGATGCATTCTCCGAGCTGGGCTTCGCCCCACACGTTATCGGCGCGACGGAAAAGCGTGACCTCGCGACAACCGTTATGGGCCAGGATATTTCGCTTCCCGTCGTGATATCGCCGACTGGAGTGCAGGCGGTCCACCCGGACGGTGAGGTCGCCGTCGCGCGGGCCGCCGCCGCACGGGGCACCGCGATGGGTCTGTCCTCGTTCGCGAGCAAGCCGATCGAAGAGGTCATCGCGGCCAACCCGAAACTGTTCTTCCAGGTGTACTGGCTCGGTGGCCGCGACGCGATCGCCGCGCGGGTCGAGCGCGCGCGGGCGGCGGGCGCCGTCGGCCTGATCGTGACCACCGACTGGAGCTTCTCGCACGGCCGTGACTGGGGCAGCCCGAAGATCCCTGAGGAGATGAACCTCCGCACGACCGTGCGGATGCTGCCGACGGGGCTGAGCAGGCCCGGGTGGATGTGGCAGTGGAGCAAGACCCTGCGACCGCCGAACCTGCGGGTGCCCAACCAGGCCGCGCGCGGCGAAGCCGGACCGCCGTTCTTCGCGGCGTACGGCGAGTGGATGGGTACGCCCCCGCCGACCTGGGAGGACATCGCCTGGCTGCGTGAGCTGTGGGGCGGGCCCTTCATGCTCAAGGGTG
This sequence comes from Mycolicibacterium moriokaense, assembly GCF_010726085.1. NCBI lineage: Bacteria > Bacillati > Actinomycetota > Actinomycetes > Mycobacteriales > Mycobacteriaceae > Mycobacterium > Mycolicibacterium moriokaense. Next base: position 5,492,512 of record NZ_AP022560.1, on the reverse strand, counting down.
TGATGCGCGTCGACGACGCCAAACGTGCTGTGGACGCAGGTGTTTCGGCCATCTCGGTGTCGAACCACGGCGGCAACAACCTGGATGGCACACCTGCGTCGATCCGTGCGCTGCCCGCGATCGTCGAGGCGGTCGGCAACGACGTCGAGGTGGTGCTCGACGGCGGCATCCGGCGCGGTAGCGACGTGGTCAAGGCCGTCGCGCTGGGGGCCCGGGCGGTCATGATCGGCCGGGCCTATCTCTGGGGCCTGGCGGCCAACGGGCAGGCCGGCGTCGAGAACGTCCTCGACGTGCTGCGCGGTGGCATCGACTCCGCCCTCATGGGCCTTGGTCATGCCTCGGTGCACGACCTGAGCCCGGACGACGTGCTGGTGCCCGAGGGGTTCACGCGGGCGCTCGGCGTGCCCCGCAACCCGAACGCCTGACGCCACGGATTTACGCCCGCGAAATTCCTGGTACAGACGTGGCGCAGGAGGCTGACGTGAACGGCACACCGCCACTGGCGAAAATTTGAGCAAATCAATTCCTGCGCATGCGCCAACAATTGGCGCACGCCAGGTGAATTCGGCCTACCATCGGCGGGTGACCTCTGGAGGCGAGCTCGCGAACGCAACATCGTGGCAGCTGCAGAGCACGTCATCAGCGTTGATCGTTCCCGTCGGCTCCACCGAGCAACATGGTCCTCACCTGCCGCTGGACACCGACACCCGGATCGCGACGGCGGTGGCCCGCGCTCTCGCCGGCCATCTTGCGGTGTCAGATGAATTGAAGTGGCTTGTCGCTCCCGCTATCGCGTACGGCGCCAGCGGTGAACACGAAGAGTTCGACGGCACCGTCTCCATCGGCACCTCGGCGCTGCGCCTGTTGCTGGTGGAGTTCGGCCGGTCCGCGGCGCGCTGGGCGCCACGTCTCGTTTTCGTCAACGGGCACGGGGGAAACGTCGAAGCGCTGGCCGCCGCCGCGGCTCTGCTCCGGTATGAGGGCCGCGATGTGGGCTGGTGTTCGTGTACCGCCGCGAACGCCGACGCCCACGCCGGACACACCGAAACATCTGTATTGCTACATATTTCGCCGGATGACGTGTCGATTGACCAACGGGTCCCCGGCAATCGCACCCCATTGGGGCAGTTGATGCCGGCAATGCGCAAAGGCGGCATCGCCGCGGTCAGCGACGTGGGTATTCTCGGTGATCCCACCACGGCGACCGCAGAGGAAGGTGCGCGGATCTTTGCAGAGATGGTCGACGGGTGTCTGCGGCGCGTGGTCCGGTGGACGCCCGATCGGGACGGGATGCTGACATGACAGGACCACGTCTGCCCGACGGGTTCGCCGTCCAGGTGGATCGCCGGGTGAAGGTGCTCGGCGAGGGTTCGGCGCTCCTGGGTGGATCGCCCACCCGACTGCTGCGGCTCGCGCCCGCGGCGCAGACCATGATCAACGGCGGGCGCCTCGAGGTGCACGACGCCGTCAGCGCACAGCTGGCGCGGACTCTGCTCGACGCCACGGTTGCGCATCCCCGACCTGCGACCGGTCCGTCGCACCGTGACGTCACCGTCGTTATCCCGGTGCGGGACAACGCATCTGGTCTGCGCCGTCTGGTAGCGGCGTTGCGCGGCATGCGCATCATCGTGGTCGACGACGGATCGGTCACCCCGGTGCAGCAGGCCGACTTCGCGCAGATGTACAGCGACGTTCACATCCTGCGACACGACCGCAGCAAGGGTCCGGCGGCCGCGCGCAACACCGGCATGGCGGCATGTCACACCGACTACATCGCGTTCCTGGACTCCGACGTCGTCCCGCGGCGGGGGTGGCTGGAGGCGCTGCTCGGCCACTTCTGCGACCCGGCCGTCGCACTGGTGGCCCCGCGCATCGTCGGCCTGCGCGAGCCGGACAACCTCGTGGCCCGTTACGAGGCCGTGCGGTCCTCTCTCGACCTCGGACTGCGCGAGGCCCCTGTGGTTCCCTACGGCACCGTCTCCTATGTGCCCAGCGCCGCGATCATCTGCCGCACGGCCGCGCTCAAGGAGTTGGGCGGTTTCGACGAGACCCTCAAGTCCGGCGAGGACGTGGACCTGTGCTGGCGGCTGATCGAGGCCGGTGCACGCCTCCGCTACGAACCAGTCGCACTGGTCGCCCACGACCATCGCACACAACTGCGAGAGTGGTTCTTGCGCAGGGCTTTTTACGGTGAATCCGCGGCGCCGCTGTCGGTCCGGCATCCTGGCAAAACGGCGCCGTTGGTCATCTCGGGGTGGACCCTGGTCGCCTGGATGCTGATGGCGATGGGCTCGGGCATCGGCTACCTCGCGTCGATCGTGGTCGCCGCGATCACCGGTCGCCGGATCGCACGCTCGCTGTCCACCGTCGAGACCGAACCGAAGGAAGTGGCGGTGGTCGCCGCCCGCGGACTGTGGTCCGCGGCGCTGCAGCTGGCGTCGGCGATCTGCAGACACTACTGGCCTGTGGCCTTCGTCGCCGCACTGCTGTCACGACGCTGTCGCCAGGTCGTGCTGGTGGCCGCCATCGTCGACGGGGTGGTCGACTGGATCACCCGCAACGGCAACGGCGACGACGACACAAGGCCGGTCGGGCTTCTCACCTACATCCTGCTGAAGCGGCTGGACGACATCGCCTACGGCACGGGACTGTGGACCGGTGTCGTGCGTGAACGGCATGTCGGCGCCCTCAAGCCCCAGATCCGGACCTGAACCCCGCCTTGCACAGCGATGTGCTGATCGTCGGTGCTGGTAGCGCCGGATCTGTATTAGCGGAAAGACTTTCGGCCGATCCGAGCTGCCGCGTGACGGTCGTCGAAGCCGGGCCCGCCCCCTCCGACCCATCGGTGCTCAGCCAGATCACCAACGGTCTTCGGCTGCCGATCGGCACCGCCAGCTCGGTGGTTCGGCGCTATCCGACGGTGCTGACCGATCATCCGCAGCGGCACGCACAGATCATGCGGGGTGCGGTGGTCGGCGGATCGGGAGCGGTCAACGGAGGGTACTTCTGCCGGGGGCTGCCGTCGGATTACGACGGGTGGGGGTTGCCGGGCTGGACGTGGGCCGACGTGCTTCCGCACTTCCGCGCCATCGAGTCCGACGCCGACTTCGAAGGTCCGCTACATGGCAGCGCAGGGCCGATCCAGGTGCAGCGGGTCTCCGAATTCGACGGCTGTACAGCGACTTTCGTCGATGCAGCGAAAGACGCGGGATTTCAGTGGATCGACGATCTGAACGGGTCATCGCCGGACGTGCCGTTACCGCCGGGTGTCGGCGCGGTGCCGCTGAACATCAACGGAGGAACGCGAGTCGGTCCCGGTGGGGCCTACCTCAAACCGGCGATGGACCGCGCCGGTCTGACGGTGCTCACCGATACCCGGGTCACCCGCATCCGGATCGTCGGCGGCCGGGCGGTCGGCGTCGACGCCGTGGGACCAGACGGACCCATTGAACTGACTGCGGACCGAATCGTGGTGTCATCCGGTGCGATTGGCTCGGCACACCTGTTGATGCTCTCGGGTATCGGACCGGCGGACGTGCTCACGGCCGTCGGAGTGCCCGTCGTGGCGGACCTGCCGGTCGGCGTCCACACGTCCGACCATCCCGAGTGGGTGTTGCCTGTCGACTGGGCCGAGACCCACGGTCTGCCTCCCCTTGAGGCTGTGCTCGCCACTGGCGACGGACTCGAAATCAGGCCCTACACAGCGGGGTTCGGTGCGATGGTGACCGGGCGTCGCGATGACCCGGGCGACCATCCGCACGTCGGTGTTGCGCTGATGCGACCGCGATCTCGCGGCAGGGTCCGGCTGGTGTCCGCCGATCCGACCGTCCTGCCCGCCATCGAGCACCACTACGACAGTGAGCCCGCCGACGTCGCGGCGTTGCGTGCCGGTGCGGAGCTCGCGCTGGAATTAGCCGGTGCACACGCGAAATCGAAGACTGCGTCGTGGTCGACGTCGCAGCATCTGTGCCGTACCGCACCGATGGGACTGGACGGCGACGAATCCGCGGTCGTGGACCCGCACTGCCGGGTGCGCGGCGTCGACGCGCTATGGGTGGTCGACGGCTCGGTGCTTCCCGCCATCACCAGTCGCGGCCCGCACGCGACCATCGTCATGGTCGGTCACCGCGCCGCCGAGTTCATCGCCTGAACCCGACCAGCGTTCGTTGATCCCACGCGCAAAGTCGAACTGCCTGCCGTCACGGCCGGGCGCCCAGACCGCGACGAAGGCGGCGGCGACGGCCAACACGAGGGACAGCACGAGCAGCGACAGGCTCATCGATTCGATGAACGCGGCCGTGGCGAGGTCGGCCAGACGAGCGCCCTGCGGGCCCATCTGGTCAGCAATGGCCAATGCGTTGGCAAGGGATTCCAGTGCGCCCGACCGGATCTGCTCGGGATAGCTGGCCAGTGCGGGAGACAGCACCGTTCCGTACTGGGCCGCCAGCACCGAGCCGGCGACGGCGATTCCGACGGCGGCGCCGATCTCGCGTGTGGTGTCGTTGACCGCCGACGCCACGCCCTGCTTCTCGGTGGGAACGGCGTTCATGATCGCGGAGGTGGTCGGCGCGACGCACAGGCCGATGCCCGCACTCGTGACCAGCATCGGCCATACGAGATCGAGGTAGGACGACCCGGCGTCGAGGTAGCGCATGAGGAAGAGCCCCACCCCGATGAGAAACAGCCCGAGCGCCACCGCCGTTCGCAACCCGACCCTCGGCAGGTAGAGATGCATCGTGGCGCCCAGGATCAGGATCGGCACCGCCAGCGGTGCGAGTGCGAACGCCGTCTGCAGCGGGCTGTACCCGAGAACCAGTTGCAGGTACTGCATCTCGATGAAGAAGAATCCGAAGTTGGCGAGGAAGAGGATCGTGATGCCGATGGCCCCGGTGGCGAAGTCGGGTCTGCCGAACAGTCGGACGTCGAGCAGCGGATGCCTGCGTCGCAGTTCCACGACGCCGAAGGCCACCGCGAGTGCCACACCGGCGGCCATGCAGCCCCACACCAGCGGATGAGTCCACCCGCGCACCGGCGCCTCCACGACACCGAACACGAAAACCGCTACGGCGGAACCGATCAGCACCGCGCCGACGCCGTCAATCGGTGTGGCGGTCTCGTCGCGTGACGAGGAGATCGTGAACGTACAGAAGATGAGGACGACGGCCGATGCGGCGAACGCATAGAAGATCGACTGCCAGTTAAAGGCCTGTAGCAACAGACCCGAACCCATGAATCCGACGATCGCACCCGAACTTGCGACGCCGGCCCAGATTCCGACGGCCTTGTTGCGTTCGCTTTTCGGGAAGGCCGCAGTCAGTAGTGACAACGTCGCGGGCATGATGAACGCCGCGCCCACACCCGCGAGCGCTCGGGCGAGGATGATCTGGACGGGACTGTCGAAGAACACCGGGGCGATCGAGGCCACCGCGAAGATCGCCAGGCCTGCCACGAGTGCACCGCGTCTGCCATACCGGTCGCCGATCGCGCCGGCGGGCAGGAGCAGGCAGGCCAGCACCAACGTGTAGCCGTCCACGATCCAGGTGAGCTGCGTCTGCGTCGCGGCGGTTTCCACGGCGATATCCGGAAGCGCGGCGTTGAGCGCCACCATCGACGAAATGACCAGCAGTACGTCGAGGGCCGCGACCGTGAGCAACCAGAAGCGTCCGAACCTTGACAGGGTTGCCAAGTCGGCGTGGATATTCTGGTCAGACCGGGTGAAGGTGTCGACCACGTGATCGCGCTCCAATCCACTGGAGGAGATTTTTGAGACTGACAGTCTCGTAGCTGTTCCCAACCAGGAGGTCGCCTAAACGATGTCCGCCTCGCGCGTGGGCTACACAAGTACGGACCCGCGGCCGGCCCGCTCACGGGCCCGCCTGCTCGAGGCTGCGACCTCGCTCCTGCGTACAGGCGGTCCGAGCGCCGTGACGATCGACGCGGTCACGCGGACCGCCAACGTCGCCAGGGCCACGCTGTATCGCCATTTCTCGAGCGCCAACGATCTGTTGAGCGCGGCATTCATGAGCCTGCTGCAACCCGCACCGATGCCGCCGCCCGAAGGCGACCTGCGCGAGCAGTTGCTCGCGGTCGTCGAGGGGTGGACGGATGCGATCGCCGAGGTGCCCGCGATGCTCACCGCCTTGACGTGGTTGGCGTCAGGGCCTGACGCTGGTGATTATTCCGATGTGCGGCAAGCGGATTCGGATACCAACGGCCCGCTGCGGGCCCGCATCATCGCGCTGTACTCCGTGCCGTTCGACGCCATCTTCGACAGCCCGCAGGCCGCGGCCGAGATCGAGGTGCCGGACCGCATGCGCGCGATCGCGCTGCTGATCGGTCCGCTGGTCCTCGGGCGCCTCAGCACGTTGGCCGATTTCGATTACCGTGCCTGCGCGGAGGCCGCAGTCGACGGTTTCCTGGCCACCCACCGCCAAGATGGGCCCACGCGAAGCCGGGGATAGCCGCTATTAGCGCACCGCGTACCGAATCGGCAGGTGCTTGAGCCCGCCGACGAAGGTCGTGGCCGCCAGTTCCGGCTTGCCCGCGAGTTCGATGGACTCCAGTCGCGGCACCAGTTCGGTGAACAGGCTGGCCATCTCCATCCGGGCCAGCGCGGCACCAAGGCAGAAGTGCACACCGTAACCGAACGCGACGTGCTTGTTGGGGTCGCGGCCGACGTCGAAGCGGAACGGCTCGTCGAAGACCTCTTCGTCCCGGTTGCCGGAAACGTAAGCCAGATAGACGGATTCGCCCTTCTTGATCGGCACCCCGCGCACTTCGGTGTCCTCGGCGGCGGTGCGCATGAACTCCTTGACCGGCGTCGTCCACCGGATCATCTCCTCCACCGCGGTGCCCATCAGTCCGGGATCCTTTCGCAGTCGGTCCAGCTCGCCGGGGTTCTCGATGAGTGCGAGCAGTCCGCCGGAGATGGCGTCCTTGGTGGTGTCGTGGCCCGCGCTGGCGACGATCACGTAGTAGGAGGCGGTGTCGACGTCGGAGAGCGGCTCACCGTCGATGCGGCCGTTGGCGATCGCCGACGCGAGGTCGTCGGTCGGGTGCTCGCGACGCGACGCTGTCAGCTGGGCGAAGTAGTTGAAGAAGTCGAGCAGAATCGTGAGCTGTTCTTCGGGAGATTGGCCGCGCTTGTTGTACTCCTCATCGTCGCCGCCGAACATCTCCTGGGTGAGCTGATGCATGCGCGGGAAATCCTCTTCCGGCAGACCCAGCAGCGACATGATCACGTACAGCGGGAAGTTGACGGCGATCTCGGTCACGAAATCGCATTCCGGGCCGATGTCACGCATCTTGTCGACGTAGCGCTTGGCCAGCGCGTCGACGTTGACCTTCAGATCGCGCATTGCCTTGGGGCGGAACCAGTCCGCGCCGATCTTGCGGACGTCGCGGTGGTGCGGGTCGTCCATGTGAATCAGCGTCCGCAGTCCCATACCGGCCTCCAGCTGCTGCTTGCCGAAGTCATCGGCCTCGGCAGTGACGAGCAGCGGGCGCGGTTCGGAAAGCCATAGATTGTTCTCACGCTCGATGGCCATGATGTCGGCGTGCTTGGTGATCGCGTAGAACGGCCGGTACGGCTCGTGATCCACATAGGGGACCGGGTTGTGCGCCCGAAGATGAGCGAGCGCGGCGTGCAGCCGGTCGTCGTCGGCGTACGCCGTCGGATCTACGAAGACCTTGGCGGCCTCCTGTGATTCCTGGTCCATCGTGGACGTGCTCATGAAGCTCCTCGGGACGACTTGACGGGTGTCAAGAGCAGTCTATGTGACCGACACCACTTTGCGTCGCGAGGTCGGGCTCCAGCACAGGGCTACCGCTTCTTCGAACGTGAAGCCAGGGCTGTGAAAAGTGCGTCGTAGCGACCCGGAATGCTATTTCGATCGATGACCCGGACTGGCCGGTGTCCCTTAGCGAACCGAGTACCTGATCGGCACGCGCTTGAGCCCGCCGACGAACGTCGACGCGATGAACTCGGGCTTGCCGGCCAGCTCGATCGAGTCCAGCCGTGGCACCAGCTCGCTGAAGAAGCTGTTGATCTCCATGCGTGCCAGTGCGGCGCCGAGGCAGAAGTGCACGCCGTATCCGAACGAGAGGTGCTTGTTGGGGTCGCGGCCGACGTCGAAGCGGAACGGCTCGTCGAAGATCTCCTCGTCCCGGTTCGCCGAAACATAGGACAGCAGAACCGATTCGCCCTCTTTGATCGGCACGCCACGCACCTCGGTGTCGGCGGTGGCGGTGCGCATGAACTCCTTGACCGGGGTGGTCCAGCGGATCATCTCCTCGACCGCGGTGCCCATCAGTTCCGGCTGCGCCTTGAGGCGCGCCAGCTGGTCCTGGTTCTCGACCAACGCCAGCAGGCCGCCCGAGATCGCCGCACTGGTGGTGTCGTGGCCCGCACTGGCGACGATCACGTAGTAGGACAGGCAGTCGACGTCGTTGAGGTACTCGCCGTCGATTTTGGCGTTGGCGATCGCCGACGCCAGGTCTTCGGTCGGGTTCTTGCGGCGTTCGGCGGTCAGCGCAGTGAAGTAGTTGAAGAAGTCGAGGATGACGGCGTTGAGGTCCTCCGCGCTCGAGCCGCGGTTCATCTCCTCGTCCTCGTTACCGAAGAGCTCCTGAGTGAGCTTGAGCATCCGGGAGAAGTCGGACTCAGGCAGGCCCAGCAGCGAAAGGATCACGTACAGCGGGAAATTCACCGCGACCTCTTGAACGAAGTCGCACTCCGGCCCCTTCTCGACCATCTTGTCGACGTAGATCTTGGCCAGCTCGTCAACGCGGGTCTTCAGCGCGCGCATCGCCTTCGGGCGGAACCAGTCGGCACCGATCTTGCGGATGTCGCGATGCAGCGGATCGTCCATGTGGATCAGCGTGCGCAGCCCGCCGCCGGCTTCGAGGTTGGCCTTGGCCAGATCGTCCTTGTCCTTGGTGATCAGCATCGGGCGCGGGGCGTTGATCCACAGCTCGTTGTCCCGCTCGATGGCCATGATGTCCGCGTGCTTGGTGATCGCCCAGAACGGATAGAAGTCGGGCACGTCGACCAGGGATACCGGGGCGTTCTTGCGTAGGTGGGTCAGCGCGGCGTGCAGTCTGGGCTCGTCGGCGTAGGCCTTCGGGTCGGCCAGCACTTTGGCAGCGTCATCGATGGTCGGCGTGCTCATGGGTACCTCGCTCCGGCGTTCTTGACAGGTGTCAAGTGTTGGTGTGACGCCATAGTAAATGATCGAGCGACCGGTCGTCCCGTGAGGTGTCAGTAGGCTCGCGGGGTGCGCAGGGCAACGGCGGGGCGGGGCCGGCGGGCGGCAGCATTGCTGATGGCCGCCGTGGTCGTGCTGGGCGGATGTGGTCTCGGGGAGTCCGCCGCCAACCGGGACCCGATCGTGGTGCCCGACGACCCGGCCGTCGTCCACACGCAGGCCGGGGCGGTGCGCGGAACCACCTCGCTCGATCACCGCTATTTCGCCGGAATCCCTTATGCTGCACCGCCGGTCGGGCCACTACGGTGGCAGCCTCCGGCGCCGGTCGTGCCGTGGGACGGCTTCCGCGATGCGACCCGCCCGGGAGCGCAGTGTGTGCAGGACATCAGCGCCGAGGATCGTCGCCCCACCGGGGAGGACTGCCTGTCGCTCAACGTGTGGACGCCGCCGCCGTCGACCGAGAAGCGCCCGGTGATGGTGTGGATTCACGGCGGCAGCTTCCTCGCCGGCAGCGGCGACATCTACAACTCACGGCGGTTGGCCGCCCGCGGCGACATGGTCGTCGTGACCATCAACTACCGGCTTGGCGCACTCGGTTTTCTGGCCCACCCCGCGCTGGGGCAGGGCAACTATGGGCTCGCCGACCAGCAGGCCGCGTTGCGCTGGGTGCGTGACAACATCGCCGACTTCGGTGGCGACCCGGACCAGGTGACGATCGCCGGTGAGTCGGCAGGCGGAATGTCGGTCTGCGACCACCTCGTGGCGCCCGACTCGGCCGGGTTGTTCCGAGCGGCGATCGTCTTCAGTGGGCCGTGTCAGGCCCAAGTCGATCTGCCTGCCGCGGAGAAAGTGAGCCTGCAGTACGCGGCGGAGGAAGGCTGCGGTGATGCTGCGACGGCGGCGCAGTGTCTACGTGCGCTGCCGGCGGACAAGCTGCAGCGACCGCTGTTCTACGGCCGTATCGGCACCGAACAACTCAGTGGACCGGTGACGGGCACGACGGCGCTTCCGGTGGACCCGATGCGCGGCGCCGCCCAAGGTCGCGCCGCGAAGGTCCCGGTGATGATCGGCACGACGGCCGACGAGTTCAACCTGTTCACCGCGCTGCAGTTCGTTCGCGGGCGCCCGATGGACACCCCGCACTACCCGGAGTTGCTCGCCGAAGCCTTCGGTGCCAATGCCGCGGCAGTTGGTCGGCAGTACCCACCGGAGCGGTTCGGAGGCAGTGTGCCGCTTGCCTTTTCGACGGCGACGACCGACGGCGTGTTCGCCTGCGACGCCGACGAACTGGCGGACACGCTCGCCACGCACGCTCCGGTGTATTCATTCGTATTCGACGATCCCGACGCGCCCGCACCCGAGCCGATACGCGAAGCGCCCTTCCCGATCGGCGCAGCGCATTCTCTGGAACTGCGGTATCTGTTCGACGTGGGAGGGGCGCCGTCGCTGAACGCGGCGCAGGAGCGCCTCTCCGAGCAGATGATCGACTACGTCAGCCGCTTCGTCGCGACCGGTTCGCCCGGCTCCGATTGGCCCCGGTTGACCCCGGGCGATGCCGGCGAACGGATGTCGCTGCAGCCCGGCGGCAGCCGCGTCATCACGTCGTTCGAGCAGACGCACCAGTGCCCGTTCTGGGCGGGGTTGAAAGGTTGATCGAGATGCCGACACCCGACCCGCATACGTTCGCCGATCAGTGGGTCAACGCGTGGAACGCCCACGACGTCGACGCCGTGCTCGCGCATTTCCGCGACGACGTGGTCTTCACCTCACCCGTCGCGGCGCGGGTGGTTCCGGACAGCGGGGGAGTGGTGCGCGGCAAGGACGCGCTTCGGCACTACTGGGCGACGGCGTTGGAGTCGTTACCCGGGCTGCACTTCGAGGTCGTAGGGGTCTATCGGGGCGAGTCGACGCTGGTCATCAACTACACCAACCATCGCGGCGAGTCGGTCAACGAGGTGCTGACCTTCGACGCCGACGGCCTGGTCCGCGAGGGCCACGGCACTTATCTGGCGTAAAACCCCGCCCAACCCCTCGCCGAGACTGCTCAGGGATCGGGCCACTCACCGGCGGATATGGCCTGGCCCGGGCGGGTGAGCAGGGATTTGGAGCACGCCAGGATCTAGGGCATACTGTTCAGGTTGCCTTGAGCCGGGACGGCACCCCTTCGGGACTGTCTGGCATGGGGCATACGACCGGCGCCCGAACGGGCGCGTCCGGTCCCCACCTCGAGCGTGACGGATTTCCGACGCGGGCGAGTGTGCGTGAGGGCGACACACCCGAGCGCGGGGGTCGGTGAACCACAGACAGGTAAACAGCGGCGGCTAGGGCTGCGCGACCGGGTTGGTCCTGGAGCGCGGCTACAGACCAGGCCCAGGACGGGCCCGTTAGTAGTGAGGTAGGAGAAGCGTGGCGGGACAGAAGATCCGCATCAGGCTGAAGGCCTACGACCATGAGGCGATCGACGCCTCGGCGCGCAAGATCGTCGAGACGGTCACCCGGACGGGCGCCAGTGTGGTCGGCCCGGTGCCGCTGCCGACCGAGAAGAACGTGTATTGCGTCATCCGCTCCCCGCACAAGTACAAGGACTCGCGGGAGCACTTCGAGATGCGTACGCACAAGCGGCTGATCGACATCCTCGACCCGACGCCGAAGACCGTTGACGCTCTCATGCGCATCGATCTGCCGGCCAGTGTCGACGTCAACATCCAGTAGGAGACCACGGATTCATGGCTAGAAAAGGAATTCTGGGCACCAAGCTGGGCATGACGCAGGTGTTCGACGAGAACAACCGGGTCGTGCCGGTGACGGTCGTCAAGGCCGGCCCCAACGTCGTCACCCGCATCCGCACGCCCGAGCGCGACGGCTACTCGGCCGTGCAGCTCGCGTACGGCGAGATCAGCCCACGCAAGGTGAACAAGCCGGTGACGGGCCAGTATGCGGCCGCCGGTGTGAACCCGCGCCGCCACCTCGCCGAGCTGCGGCTCGACGACGAGGCCGCCGCCGCTGAGTACGAGCTCGGTCAGGAGCTGACCGCCGAGATCTTCTCCGACGGCACCTATGTCGACGTGACGGGGACCTCGAAGGGTAAGGGCTTCGCGGGCACCATGAAGCGGCACGGCTTCCGGGGTCAGGGCGCCAGCCACGGTGCCCAGGCGGTGCACCGCCGCCCGGGTTCGATCGGTGGCTGCGCGACGCCGGGCCGCGTGTTCAAGGGCACCCGCATGTCGGGTCGCATGGGTAACGACCGCGTGACGACGCAGAACCTGTTGGTGCACAAGGTCGATGCCGAGAACGGCGTGCTGTTGATCAAGGGCGCCATCCCCGGCCGCAACGGCGGACTGGTGATGGTCCGCAGCGCAATCAAGCGAGGCGAGAAGTAATGGCTCTAAAGATTGATGTCCACACCCCGGCGGGTAAGAAGGACGGCTCCGTGGAGCTGCCCGCCGAGCTGTTCGACGTCGAGGCGAACATTGCGCTGATGCATCAGGTCGTCGAGGCGCAGTTGGCGGCCAAGCGTCAGGGCACGCATGCGACCAAAACCCGCGGCGACGTCCGTGGTGGCGGCAAGAAGCCGTACCGGCAGAAGGGCACCGGCCGCGCCCGTCAGGGTTCGACGCGTGCACCGCAGTTCACCGGCGGTGGCACCGTGCACGGTCCCCAGCCGCGCGACTACAGCCAGCGGACCCCGAAGAAGATGATCGCCGCCGCGCTGCGCGGTGCGCTCTCGGACCGGGCGCGCAACGGCCGTATCCACGCGGTGACCGAGCTCGTCGAGGGTCAGACCCCGTCGACCAAGAGCGCCAAGGCGTTCCTGGGCACGCTGACCCAGAACAAGCAGGTGCTGATCGTGATCGGCCGCGCCGATGAGACGGGCGCCAAGAGTGTTCGCAACCTCCCCGGCGTGCACGTGCTCTCCCCGGATCAGTTGAACACCTACGACGTGCTCAAGGCCGACGACGTGGTGTTCAGCGTGGAGGCGCTGGATGCCTACATCTCAGCTCACACGAGGAAGGATGAGGAGGTGTCGGCCTGATGGCGACCGTCACTGACCCACGCGACATCATCTTGGCGCCGGTGATCTCCGAGAAGTCCTACGGGCTCATCGAAGACAACGTGTACACGTTCGTCGTTCACCCCGACTCGAACAAGACCGAGATCAAGATCGCGATCGAGAAGATCTTCAAGGTCAAGGTCGACTCGGTGAACACGCTGAACCGGCAGGGCAAGCGCAAGCGCACCCGCGCCGGCTACGGCAAGCGCAAGAACACCAAGCGCGCGATCGTCACGCTGGCCGAGGGCAGCAAGCCGATCGACCTGTTCGGAGCACCGGCGTAAGCCCGGGGAACCTAGAGAGATTTAGAGAAACATGGGAATTCGCAAGTACAAGCCGACGACCCCGGGTCGTCGCGGTGCCAGCGTCTCCGATTTCGCCGAGATCACTCGCGACCATCCGGAGAAGTCGCTGGTTCGCCCGCTGCACGGCAAGGGCGGCCGCAACGCGCACGGTCGAATCACCACGCGGCACAAGGGCGGCGGGCACAAGCGCGCCTACCGTGTGATCGACTTCCGTCGCAACGACAAGGACGGCGTCAACGCCAAGGTCGCGCACATCGAGTACGACCCGAACCGCACCGCGAACATCGCACTGCTGCATTTCCTGGACGGCGAGAAGCGCTACATCATTGCGCCGCAGGGACTCTCGCAGGGTGACATCGTCGAGTCGGGCGCCAACGCCGACATCAAGCCGGGCAACAACCTGCCGCTGCGCAACATCCCGGCGGGCACGCTGATCCACGCGGTGGAGCTGCGGCCCGGCGGCGGTGCCAAGCTGGCCCGTTCGGCCGGCTCGAGCATCCAGCTGCTGGGTAAGGAAGGCACCTACGCCTCGCTGCGTATGCCGTCCGGTGAGATCCGTCGCGTCGACGTGCGCTGCCGCGCCACCGTCGGCGAGGTCGGCAACGCCGAGCAGGCGAACATCAACTGGGGCAAGGCAGGCCGGATGCGGTGGAAGGGCAAGCGCCCGACCGTCCGTGGTGTCGTGATGAACCCGGTCGACCACCCGCATGGCGGCGGCGAGGGCAAGACCTCCGGTGGCCGTCACCCGGTCAGCCCGTGGGGTAAGCCCGAAGGCCGTACCCGCAAGGCGAACAAGCCGAGCGACAAACTCATCGTCCGACGCCGGCGCACCGGCAAGAAGCATCACCGGTAGGAGCCAGTAAATGCCTCGCAGCCTCAAGAAGGGTCCGTTCGTCGACGACCATCTGCTCAAGAAGGTCGACGCACAGAACGAGAAGAACACCAAGCAGGTCATCAAGACCTGGTCGCGTCGATCGACGATCATCCCCGACTTCATCGGGCACACCTTCGCGGTGCATGACGGCCGCAAGCATGTCCCGGTGTTCGTCACCGAGGCGATGGTCGGGCACAAGCTCGGCGAGTTCGCACCGACCCGCACGTTCAAGGGTCACATCAAGGACGACCGGAAGGCCAAGCGCCGGTAATGAGTACAACGACTGAATACCCGTCTGCGGTCGCGAAGGCGCGCTTCGTGCGCATCTCGCCGACCAAGGCGCGCCGGGTCATCGACCTGGTGCGCGGCAAGTCGGTGACCGAAGCACTGGACATCCTGCGGTGGGCGCCGCAGGCCGCCAGCGAGCCGGTCGCCAAGGTCATCGCCAGCGCCGCGGCCAATGCGCAGAACAACGAGGGTCTGGATCCGTCCACCCTCGTGGTCGCCACCGTCTACGCAGACGAGGGTCCGACCGCCAAGCGCATCCGTCCGCGCGCGCAGGGCCGTGCCTTCCGGATTCGCAAGCGCACCAGCCACATCACCGTGATCGTGGAGAGCAGGCCGACCCGCGACGGTGAGCGCGGGCAGTCCGCCAGCACTGCGCGTTCGCGTCGTGCGCAGGCCAGCAAGGCCGCGGCCGCGAAGAAGGCTCCGGCCAAGGCAGCCGCTGAGACGGCCGAGACGCAGACCGTGACTGTCGAGACGGCGCCGGCCGAGAAGGCCGCCGCGAAGAAGGCTCCGGCCAAGAAAGCCGCTGCGAAGGCGGACGCCGACACGACCAAAGAAGCTTCTGGCGAAGCGAAGGAGGGCTCAGAGTAGTGGGCCAGAAAATCAATCCCCACGGCTTCCGGCTCGGTATCACCACCGACTGGAAGTCCCGGTGGTATGCCGACAAGCAGTACAAGGACTACGTCAAGGAAGACGTGGCGATCCGTCGTCTGCTTGCCACCGGTCTCGAGCGCGCCGGCATCGCCGACGTGGAGATCGAGCGCACCCGTGACCGCGTCCGTGTGGACATCCACACCGCGCGTCCTGGCATCGTGATCGGTCGCCGCGGCACCGAGGCCGACCGCATCCGCGCCGACCTGGAGAAGCTGACCGGCAAGCAGGTCCAGCTGAACATCCTCGAGGTGAAGAACCCTGAGTCGCAGGCGCAGTTGGTGGCCCAGGGCGTTGCCGAGCAGTTGAGCAACCGTGTCGCGTTCCGTCGCGCCATGCGTAAGGCCATCCAGTCCGCGATGCGCCAGCCCAACGTCAAGGGCATCCGGGTGCAGTGCTCGGGCCGCCTCGGCGGCGCCGAGATGAGCCGCTCGGAGTTCTACCGCGAGGGTCGCGTGCCGCTGCACACGCTGCGCGCCGACATCGACTACGGGCTCTATGAGGCCAAGACGACCTTCGGCCGCATCGGCGTGAAGGTCTGGATCTACAAGGGCGACATCGTCGGTGGCAAGCGTGAGCTCACCGCCGCGGTGCCCGCGGGTGCGGAGCGTCCGCGTCGCGAGCGTCCGTCGGGCACCCGCCCGCGTCGCAGCGGCGCATCGGGCACCACCGCGACGAGCACCGAGGCCGGCCGTGCCGCCTCCGGCGGCGAAGCCGCACCCACCGCCACCGAGGAAGCCCCGGCAGCTGCCGAGCAGGCCGCCGCAACGGAAACCCCATCGGAGAGCTGAACCATGCTTATTCCCCGCAAGGTCAAGCACCGCAAGCAACACCACCCGCGGCAGCGCGGCATCGCCAGCGGCGGTACCTCGGTGAGCTTCGGTGACTATGGCATCCAGGCACTGGAGCACGCCTACATCACCAACCGGCAGATCGAGTCCGCTCGTATCGCCATCAACCGGCACATCAAGCGTGGCGGCAAGGTGTGGATCAACATCTTCCCCGACCGCCCGCTGACCAAGAAGCCGGCCGAAACCCGCATGGGTTCCGGTAAGGGTTCGCCGGAGTGGTGGGTGGCCAATGTCAAGCCGGGTCGCGTGCTCTTCGAGCTCAGCTACCCCGACGAGAAGACCGCGCGCGAGGCACTGACCCGCGCGATCCACAAGCTGCCGATCAAGGCACGCATCGTTACCCGAGAGGAGCACTTCTGATGGCTGTGGGAGTGACGCCGGGCGAACTGCGCGAGCTGACCGACGACGAGTTGAAGGACAAGCTGCGCGAGTCCAAGGAAGAGTTGTTCAACCTTCGCTTCCAGATGGCGACGGGACAGCTGGCAAACAACCGCCGGCTTCGCACGGTGCGCCAGGAAATCGCACGCGTGTATACGGTGCTGCGTGAACGTGAATTGGGTCTGGCATCCGGGCCCGCAGGTGAGGAAGCGTAATGGCTGAGACCAAAGATCAGGCAAAGGGTAAGGGCCCCAAGCACACTCCTCGCGCCGAAAAGCCGCGCGGCCGTCGCAAGACCGCCATCGGCTACGTCGTGAGCGACAAGATGCAGAAGACCATCGTCGTCGAGCTGGAGGATCGTAAGAGCCATCCGCTCTACGGCAAGATCATCCGGACCACCAAGAAGGTGAAGGCGCACGACGAGAACGGCGACGCCGGTATCGGCGACCGCGTCTCGCTGATGGAGACGCGGCCGCTGTCGGCGACCAAGCGTTGGCGTCTGGTCGAGATCCTCGAAAAGGCGAAATAGGCCGGACCGCAAGAGGAAAGCCCCCGCACACACGGCGTGTCGGGGGCTTTTCGTCTATTCGGGCGGCGTGGACCCTGTTTGTCGATCGGGTCCCGTGGCTATACCTTCGGCCATATGGCGGCTGCCCTGGCACGTGCTCTGAAAAAGGCGGCGCTCGTTACGGCGAGCGTCGCGGTAATTGCCGTCTTGACCGTCAATTTCGGTTCACCGCAGGTGAATGCGACTCCTGGCGATGGCGGCGAGGTGGCGGACGCACCGACGCTCAGCCTGACGTCACTCGGTGTCGACGGTGACATCTCGCTGTACGGGGTGCAGGGCACCCAGACCATCACCGTCCCGGTTCCGAAAGGGTTGGCGCCTGGCGCGTTGACCGCCGACGTCGAGCTGCCGCCGTATGTCCGGGGCGGAACCCTCACGGTCACCCAGGAGGGTCGAGAACTGTCACGGATCGAGCTGCTGGTGGCGGAGAGCACACCACTCTCGATTCCGCTGACGGGTGCCCGCGTCGCCGACGGCACCGTCACGTTCACGGTGCGCAGCCGGCTGTTGCCCGAAGAGGGTGACTGCCTCTTCGACCCGACGGCTCCGCTTCAACTCGCTGATGCCGCAATCGACTACACCGGCAAAGAGGTGGCACCCGCCCGGGTTGCCGACTTCCTTCCGCCGGTGCTGGAGAAGCTGACGATCTTCACCCCGGACAAGCCCACAGCCGCCGAATCCGACGCTGCGGTGGAGCTGACCACTGCTGTCGTCAGTCGGTACGGCGCACAGAACACCGACATCGACATCGCACCGTTGGGGGATGACCGTCCGGTGCCGCCGTCGGCACCGCTGGAACGCAATGTCGTCATTCGTGAGGGGTCGGATGCCGCGCTTACGTTGCAGGGTCGCGGCGGGGGAGTCCCCGCGCTGCAGATCAGCGGCCCGTCGAACGAGCTCGCCAACCAGGCGAGGTTGCTAAGCAGCGGGCTGTCCCAGCTGGCGCTGTCCGCCAAAGTGGTTGCTGGTCCGATCAACTCATCTCCTGCCGAACCGGTGAAGCAGGTCAACCTCCGTGATCTCGGTCAACCGGAGCTGAGTGCGACGGCGTTCGAGCCGCAGGTGGTCGTCGGGCTGGACCAGACCCGGATCGGACACCCCGTGCGCGACATGCGGGTGCACCTGAAGGGTTCGTACACACCACTGCCATCCACCGTCGGTGGGCAGGTGGTGGTGTCGATCGGTGACCGTCAGATTGACCGGTGGGCCGCCGACTCGAGCGGTGCGATCGACCGATCGGTTGACCTGCCGCAGTCCGAATTACGACGTAACACAAAGCTTTCCGTCGCCGTCGATATTGCGGGCAACACCGGACAGTGTGGTGAGTTCCAGCCGGTGACACTGACCATCGACGGCGACACCACCGTCGACAGCAGCGTCGCCGATCCCCCCGATCCGCTTGGATTCCAGTCGGTTCCCCAGGCGCTGATGCCGACCGTGCAGGTTGGCGTGGAACCCGAGTCCTTCGACGACACTGCCCGTGCGGTGTCGATCATGGCGGGGCTGCAACGGCTCAGCGGCGCGCGTCTCGACACCGAGGTGGTGCCGCTCTCGACAGCCATCGACAGCGCTTCACCCGCCGTGCTCATCTCGGCCGACGGCTGGAACGCCGACAAAGTGGTTCCGCCCGTGCGTAGTTCGACCGACGGGGTCGTTGAGGTTCAGCGCATCGGTGGCGGAAGTCCGGCCAAGCTCACCCTCGATCCGGCCACGCCGTTCGCGTCGCTTCAAGTCGGACACAGCGGCGACCGAACCGTCCTCTTCGCCACGTCGGAGGATGCGCCGGACCAACTCGATTCGCTCCTCGACTGGCTCGACGGCGATGCGCATCGGTGGGCGACGCTGGACGGAACGGCGGTGATCTCACTGCCCGGCAGCGATCCCGTCAGCATCGATATACAGGCCGCGGCACCACCGGACACCGCCGACGACAGCGGCTTCAACCCGATCTGGTGGATCACCGCCGGCGTCGGTGTGATCATCGGGGCGAGCGTCATCGCGCTGGCCGTCCACCGACGGCGGCACGGCTGAGTCAGGCCGCCGAAGCTTTCATGCCCGTGTCAACCCCGCTTCGTGATAGCTGCGATCCGTGTTCACCCGCCACGGATCGACTTTGGCGCCGAAGTACTTTGCCACACTCTGCATCGCGCTGAGCATCGCGTGGTCCTGGTTGTCGTAGTGGTGCATGCCATTGCGGCCGATGGGATGCAGCGTGGGATGGCGCAGGCGCAGATAATCCCGAATCCGGGCGACGTCCCGCTCCCGCCCAGCGTCGTTGATCGGGTAGGCGAACTGTGAGCGGACGATCATCACATGCTCGAGCGTTGTGTCATCGACGCCGAGCTCACGGAGGTCTTCCTGAACGATGGCGCCAAGGCTCTCATCGCTCGCGACGGCCAGATCGTCGTCCGGCAGAGTGAAGTACTCAAGCCCGAGGTGAGTGCCCTTCCAGCCCTCGGGTGCGAGTGCGCTCGACCATCGACCGTAATTCTGGATTCGGCCGACGCGAAAGTTCTTGCCCGGGGTATACACCCAGTTGTACGGGATGTCGTAGTGCTTATCCAACGCGACTGCGACGGTGATCAGGCAGCGGTGTCGCAGCGTCGCGGCGATCTCCCGAATATGTTTGGGCGGTTGCGGTTCCAGGGCCTCGATGAGCAGCCGCAACGGCATGGTCGAGAACACCGCATCCCCGGACGCCGTCTCACCGTTCTGCAGCTCCACCGTCCACGTTCTGCCGTCAAGCCGAATACTGGTGACGGTCGAGTTCAGGGACGGGACTATGCCGTAGCCCGCCAGCGCCGCCGCGGCCGCCTCCCAGAGCTGTCCCGGCCCGCGCCGCGGGTACAGGAAGACATCGGGGCCCGCGGGATCGGGCTTACCGGTCCGGCGCCAGTTGATCGGTTTGATGCGTTGATTCGCCCAGTCGCTCGCCAGTTGGTCGGGTTCGGTCAGCCATGTCTTCCGGACGTAGCCGTCGAAGAAGAGCTCGTACCAGTAGCGGCCGAATTGCCTTACGCCCCAATCTCGGAACGTTTCCGAGTGATCGCTGATCCCGTACCGCAGTCTGGACCAGCAGAAACTTCCCAGACCGCGCATTCCACGCCGAAAGCCCATCTGCCGCAAGAGGTCATGACCGACGAGTGGATACCGGACCGGCTGGCCCTCCACCAGCATGGCGGAGCTTCGGTGCACGGAGATCCATTCCTCGGCCGGCAGCAGCGATCGCCACAGCGCGGCGACCTCCTCGCTCTTGGTGAAGAAGCGATGGCCGCCCGGATCGACGCGCCAGTCGCCGTCGGTCGGTGTGCGCGCCAGACCGCCGACGGATCCCGAAGACTCGAAGATGCGCGGTGTGACGCCGTTCTTCACCAGCTCCAGTGCTGCGGTGAGCCCCGCGGGGCCCGCGCCGATGATCAACGGATTCCGTGTCGACTCCATGGCTGTCCTACCGCCCCCGGAGCTTGGGGAAGCGCCGATAGGCGGCGATGAGGTCGTCGATGTCCTGCTCGGTCAGGTCGTTGAGCGGGGTCGGCAGGAAGACCAGCTGGGCGTATTGGCTCTGCAGTGGCAGGAAGCCGCTGAGTAGTTGCTCCGGCGTGGTCCTGATGATCAGGTCGATGTTGCCGATCTCCAGCGCGGCAGTGATGTCACACCCTTCGCGCCGCGCGCGCTCGTGTGCTGCGCGCAGCTCGTCAGACGCGTCGTATGCGGACAGGATGTTGATGTGGAAGTCGCTGCCGGTCATCGCGGCTTCCAGATCCTCTGCAGCCGCAACATATTTGTGGGGCAAAAGATCGCGATTCCCGTGCAACCGCACCCGGCAGGCGGCCGGGTCGAAATGGTCGGGGAGCAGCGTGGTGAGAAAGTGCAACGAGGCCGCATACACCGCGTCGAGCTCGGCCTTCTGCCGCCCGAGATTCGCCTGACTCAAGTTGTAGACGGACACGGTCCGCACACCGTTTCCCTGCAGTGCCAGCAGGATCTCGGTGACCTTCTCGGCGCCCCTGAGATAAGCGTCGTCCAGCGTGGCGTCGTTGGACTTTGCCCAACGCCGCAACCCGTCCGGAATCAATCCGACGTGAGCTGGATCGGAATTCACTGGTCCCCCCTACAAACCCGTTAACGCCCCCCAACGACCAAGTTGTATATAGAAATGTAACCCGACTTATCGTCATCGCG
The DNA here is from genome assembly GCF_010726085.1 of Mycolicibacterium moriokaense. Lineage (NCBI taxonomy): Bacteria > Bacillati > Actinomycetota > Actinomycetes > Mycobacteriales > Mycobacteriaceae > Mycobacterium > Mycolicibacterium moriokaense. The sequence continues at coordinate 5,471,158 of NZ_AP022560.1, read as the reverse complement.
AAATTAAATGCAATAAGTTCGCCGGCCATACCACAGGGAATGTGACCTGGGGTAATGATGTGAATGCAGTGCCGTTGTCACCCAGTTGCCGAGCCGGACGACGGCAGCGATCAGTCCTCGGCGGATCGCAGCACTGCCAGGACCGTGAGTACCAAGATCTTGAAGTCCAGCAGCAGCGACCAGTTGTCGATGTAGTAGTTGTCCCATTCGGCTCGGTCGGCGATCGAGGTCTGGCCCCGCAGGCCGTGGACCTGAGCCCAGCCCGTCATACCGGCCTTAACCCGATGGCGCTGGCCGTAGCGGCGCACATGCATCTCGAACAGCTCGACGAATTCCGGACGCTCGGGACGGGGGCCGACCAGACTCATCTGCCCGCGCAGGACGTTGAACAACTGAGGTAGCTCATCCAGCGAGAACTTGCGCATCATCCTGCCGATCCAGGTGCGCCGATCCTCGCCCTCCACGCCGCCGGGCGCCACCCCGGTCTGCGGTGTGAACGAATCCGCGGCCTTATCCGGCTCGCGCATGGTGCGGAACTTGAGACAGGGAAAGACCTTGCCGTCGCGCCCGATCCGCTCCTGGCTGAAGAAGACCGGCCCTGGCGAACTGAGCTTGACCGCGAGCGCGAGCCCGATGAGTAGCGGTGAGATGAGCACCAGTCCCAGCAGGGCAGCAGCCCGGTCGAAGGCATGTTTGACGGCGAACTGCCATCCCCTCGGATTGACTCGGGTCAACACCATCAACGGCACGCCGCCCAGATGCTCGATCCGGGTGCCGACACCGACCGCGTCCATCAGTCGCGGCACCACCCGAACGCGGACTCCGAGTTCCTGTGCCAGCTGGGCCGTCCGCGCCAACTGTTCGTCCGGGAGGGATGACGGAGCGATGATCAGCTCCTCGGCGCGAGTCTTACGCACAGCGCTCTCGAGATTGCCGGTGGTGCCCAGGTAGGGCACGTCGAACGTATCCGTGTCGGACGGCCGCGTATCGTCCAGCAGCCCGGCTGGCCACAGGCCGTAGTCCCGCACGTGACGCATTCTGTTGATGAGTTGATGGGCGACCGGGCCGGACCCCACGACCAGCGCCGGCCTCCCGACGCGGAACGTCCGCATCAACCAACGGTTCACCAACGATCTGGCCAGACGGATAGCGGGGATGAGAATCGCCGCACACACCCAGATCCGCAATACCAGCTCGCTGGGACGGACGGCGGGTGTGACAATCTCCCCGACCTCCATGCGAGGAACAAGCAGCACCATGGCCGTCAACGTTGCCAGGGCGGAAATCGCAATCGATGTCTCCACCGGTTCGAACTCGTCGAGAAACCCGTGGTTCAGCTTCTGCCGGTACAGCGACCGCGTCGACAGGACGACGAGGACGATCGGCACGAAGAGCCAGGAGATCAAGCCGATGTTGTTCTCGTCTTCGAGCCCGCCGGGAAAGGAGAGATGAGCCAGCGTCACCGCGACGATGGCCATCAGCGCGTCGAGCCCCACGGTGATCACCGAGTATCCCGGGTCGCGGCGCAAGACCTCGACCCACCGTGGCGAGGGTGGGACCGCGGATGGAACGGGCACGGACCGAAGGCGCGGAGTAGTCGGTCGGCTACTTGGCGACTCGGTCATGACCTTCGCATCTAGCTGCATTTGTGCACTTTCCGGCAGTTTTGGCAAAGCGATCCTAGGGTGTTTTGTCACTCAGGGGAACGAAATGTGACGCATGTCAGCGAGTCGATGATTTCGAGCCGCCAGTGGGCGATGGCTTCCGGGTTAACTGCGACGGAATCCGTGGTTACTGTCTAAGCGGTTGTGTGCCCGAAGAGTCGTTCAGCGGCGACTTGCGCCAAGTCGCTCAGGATTTGAATGTGGCCGGTGCCCCATTGCCGCGGTTTGTCGTCGTATACACAGAGCGTGCCGATGGCGTGGCCGCCACGACTCATCAGAGGGATGCCGAGGTATGCCGCGACGGCGCCGCTGCGCACCACCGGGTGCTTCATGAAAACCGCGTCACTTCGGGCGTCTTCGAGCACCAGAGGATTGCCGTCGGCCACCGTGTACTTATCGATGGATTGGTCCAACGGTATGGACCGATCCGCGGGGCTGGACATATTGGCCATGCCGAGGGTGCTCAAGAAGTATTGCCGGTCGGCAGCTATCAAGGTCAGTGCCGCCAACCGAACGTCCAACGCGTCGGCGGCGGCTCGGGTGATCCGGTCGAAAGCCTCGTCCCGAGGGCTGTCGAGCAACCCGGTGGCATCAAGGGCGTGGAGCCGATCTGGGTCGGAGATGACGGTTTCCACGTCCGGCATCGAGTCGGTATGAAACACACCGGATTCGGAAAGATGATCGACCAGTACCTTGAGATGTATGGCCTCGGTCCGTCGTACGTCGGCGACCATCTGTGATGCCACCGCGCGCGCGACATAGGTGTTGACGTCCTCGCCGGCGTTGCGCGCGCACTCTTCGAGCTTGCGATTCAACCACTCGTCGAACCGCTGGATGCTGGGCACGTAAGCGACGTTATCGACAAACCCACGAGTTTGTATGCAAGTTGCGCTCAGCGGTGAAAGGTGGACGTCGGCGAGTCGGTATCGGTAGTCGGTATGGCTAGTCGCCGTTCTTCTTCTCGCGCCACGCCCGCTCGAACGGCAGCCGCCACGCGTTGGGGGCGATCAGCTGGTGAATGGCGTTGGGGCCCCACGTTCCCTGCGGATACGGCTTGGCCGGCGGCGGATCGGCGAGCAGTTGCTCCGAGCGCTCCCACAGCGACTCGATGCCCTCGGCCGTGGTGAAGAGCGTGTGATCGCCGCGCATCGCATCGAGGATCAGGCGCTCGTAGGCCTCGAGCACGTCGCCGACGGTGTCGATCTCCTGCGTCGAGAACTGCATCGACAACTTGTCGAGCTTCATGCCCGGCCCGGGACGCTTGCCGTAGAACGACAGCGACACCTTGGAGTTGTCGGCCAGGTCGAAGGTCAGGTGGTCGGGTCCCTGTGAGCCGACACCGGATCCCGGCGGAAACATCGACCGCGGCGCTTCCTTGAACGCGATCGAGATGATCCGCATGCCCTCGGCCAACCGCTTACCCGTGCGCAGGTAGATCGGAACGCCGGCCCACCGCCAGTTGTCGATGCCGACCTTCATGGCGATGAAGGTCTCGGTATCGGAATCCTTTGCCACACCTTCCAATTCGCGGTATCCGGTGAACTGTCCGCGCACCACGTCGGAAGGCTTGACCGGCAGCATCGACCGGAACACCTTGTTCTTCTCTTCGCTTATCGCGCGCGGCTCCAACGCTGTCGGCGGCTCCATCACGACGAACGCCATCACCTGGAAGAGATGGGTGACGACCATGTCCTTGTACGCGCCGGTGCTCTCGTAGAAGTTGGCGCGCTGGTCCAGGCCCAGAGTCTCGGGGATGTCGATCTGGATGTGATCGATGAAGTTGCGGTTCCAGATTGGCTCGAACAGACCGTTGGCGAAGCGGAAGGCCAGGATGTTCTGGGCCGCCTCCTTGCCAAGGAAGTGGTCGATACGGAAGACCTGGCTTTCGTCGAACGTCTCGTGCACGAAGTTGTTCAGCTCGACAGCGCTGGCCAGATCGGTCCCGAACGGCTTTTCCATGACCACCCGGGAGCGGTCCACGAGGTTGGCGTCCTTGAGCATCGTGATCACCGCGCGGGCTGCTTTTGGCGGTACCGAAAGGTAGTGCAGCCGACGCACGTCGGGGCCCAGCTTGGCTTCCGCAGCGGCGACGGCGGCCGCCAGCCCGTCGGCTCCCGCACTCTGCGGCACGTAGGTGACGGTCTCGGCGAAGCGTGCCCACTGTTGACCACTGAGCTTGTGGGTACCGAAATCGTCGATGGCTTCCTTGGCGATCTCGAGGAAGTCCTCGGTGGAGATGTCCTCCAGTGACGTGGCGACGATCTCGATATGCGGTGCCAGCTCGGACTGATCCAGATAGGCGAGGCCGGGAATCAGCTTGCGCCGGGCCAGATCACCCGTGGCGCCGAACAGGACCACCACGTGCGGATCGACTGCGTAGTCGTCGTCACGGCGGGGACGCGAGTCGGGGTGCGGATAGGAGATGGTCTGCGGTTTGCTTGTCGCCACCCTCGGCATACTCCCACTGGCGCTGCTTTCCCGCATGGCCTCACGAGTTGCTGCGCACCCGGGTCGCCACGCCGTCGAGAAGTTGTCGCAGTCCGGAGTGGAAGTCCGCCAGGTGATCGCCGTCGGCGCCGTCGAACGCGCCGGCCTCCAGTGCCGACGCCAGCGCGGGGAATCGGTTGGCGTCGACGACCCGCCGCAGCAGGGCGGGGTAGTCGGGGCCAGCCACCTCGGCCGCCTCGATGCTGAGCGCGGCCGCCCCGCGAACGAAATGCAGCACCGCCATCACCGCCGCGAGCTTGTCGCGTTCGGACAGCCCCGTAGGACCGAGGGCGGCCAGCCCGGCATCGAGCCAGGCCACCTGACCGGGGTCCGCGGGCGGGCCGGCCGCAGCGGCCGACAGGATCCAGGGGTGCCGGTGGTAGAGGTCCCACAGTCCGTCGGCCCAATCCGTAAGGGCGCCACGCCAATCCGCGGGTTCGGAGGGTGCGGGCGGAGGGCTCGGCGCCGTGGACAGCATGAAGGTCAGCAACTCGTCCTTGTTGGCGACGTGCCGGTACAGCGACATGGTGCCGCAGCCGAGCCGATCGGCCAGCCGTGCCATCGACAGCCCACCGAGACCGTGTGCGTCGGCCAGTTCGACCGCCGCGGCGACGATGCGCTCGCGGCTCAGCCCTGCAGAGCGTTTCGGCGCGCTCGGGTCGTGCCACAAGATCTCGAGCGCGCGGGGGAGGGGATCGCTCATTTGTCGCCAGCATAACGATTGCAGGCGGTTTGCGTATGGCGTACGCTCCATGCGTATGACATACGCAACGGGGCCGCGTGCGGGGTTCTTGGCGCCGGTGCTCGCCGTTATCGTGACCGCGTTCCTGCTGTTCTCGTTGCCGCCGTACTTCACCGGCGGGACCAGGGTGCCTGCGACGTTCGCGTGGCACTATCCACTGCTCGTCGCCCACGTGATGCTGGGCAGCGTCGCCATGACCTCGGCCGTCGCGCAGATCTGGCCGCGGCTTCGCACCCGCCATCCCGCACTGCACCGCCGCACCGGACGCGTGTACGTCGCCGCAGCGATCCCCGCCGCGGCGTCGGCGATGGTGATCGGAGCCGCCACCCCGTTCGGCCCGCTGCTCGCGGTCAGCAACGTGTTCTTGGGCGCGGTGTGGCTGTGGTTCACGATCAACGGGTTCGTCGCGGCGCGGCACCGGCGCTTCGCCGAGCACCGCAGGCATATGGTCCGCAGCGCGACGGTCGCACTGTCCACGATCACCAACCGGATCTGGACGCCCGTACTGTTCATTTCGCTGCAGCCGTTGCAGGACACCATCTTTGACGGCCACGAGGAGCACTACCTGTGGTTCGTGGCGGGACTGGGGGCGTGGCTCGGGTGGACGATTCCGCTTGCCACCGCGCAGTGGTGGCTGACCAGGAAGCCCGCCGCGCCGCCGTCGTCGAATTCTCAGTCTGAACTCATATCGCCGGGGTAATCTCCAGCGCGATCGTCGACCAAGCGGCGATCAGCGAACGGGGACAGGACTGCCATGGCGACGGAATTCAACGGCAAGATCGAACTCGATATCCGGGATTCGGAACCGGACTGGGGTCCCTACGCCGCGCCCACCGCACCGGAGGGCGCCCCCAACGTTCTCTATCTCGTTTGGGACGACACCGGCATCGCCACCTGGGACTGCTTCGGCGGTCTGGTGGAGATGCCGACGATGAGCCGCATCGCCGAACGCGGCGTCCGCCTCTCACAGTTTCACACCACCGCGCTGTGCTCACCGACGCGCGCGTCGCTGCTGACCGGTCGCAACGCCACGACCGTCGGAATGGCGACCATCGAGGAGTTCACCGAGGGGTTCCCGGGCTGCAATGGACGCATCCCCGACGACACGGCGCTGGTGTCGGAGGTCCTCGCGGAGAGGGGCTACAACACCTACTGCATCGGTAAGTGGCATCTCACCCCGCTGGAGGAGTCCAATCTCGCGTCCACCAAGCGACATTGGCCGCTGTCGCGGGGATTCGAGCGCTTCTACGGTTTCCTGGGCGGCGAGACCGACCAGTGGTATCCCGAACTCGTCTACGACAACCATCCGGTCGCGCCGCCCGGGTTGCCGGAGGACGGCTACCACCTGTCGAAGGACCTCGCCGACAAGACAATCGAATTCATCCGTGATGCCAAGGTGATCGCGCCCGACAAGCCCTGGTTCTCCTACGTCTGTCCCGGCGCCGGGCATGCGCCGCATCACGTCTTCAAGGAGTGGGCCGACCGCTACGCCGGCAAGTTCGACATGGGCTACGAGCGCTACCGCGAGATCGTGCTGGCGAACCAGAAGCGCCTCGGTATCGTCCCGCCGGACACCGAGCTCTCACCCGTCAACCCGTACTCGGATGTCAAGGGCCCCAACGGACAACCGTGGCCCGACCAGGACACCGTGCGCCCGTGGGACTCGCTCGCGGACGATGAGAAGCGGTTGTTCTGCCGGATGGCCGAGGTGTTCGCCGGATTCCTGAGCTACACCGACGCCCAGATCGGCCGCATCCTGGACTATTTGGAGGAGTCCGGCCAACTCGACAACACCATCATCGTGGTCATCTCGGACAATGGCGCCAGCGGCGAGGGGGGACCCAACGGTTCGGTCAACGAGGTCAAGTTCTTCAACGGCTACGTCGACACGGTCGAAGAAGGCCTGCGGTACATCGACAACCTGGGCGGACCCGAGACCTACAACCACTATCCGATCGGCTGGGCGATGGCGTTCAACGCGCCGTACAAGTTGTACAAGCGCTACGCCTCGCATGAGGGCGGTATCGCCGACACCGCGATCATCTCATGGCCCGCGGGCCTCGCGGCGCACGGTGAGGTGCGCGACAACTACGTCAACGTCTGCGATATCACGCCGACGGTGTACGACCTGCTTGGCATCGAGCCGCCCGAGACCGTCAAAGGCATCGTCCAGAAACCGCTTGACGGCGTGAGTTTCAAAGCGGCCCTTGAAGATCCGCAGGCAGCGACCGGTAAGACGACGCAGTTCTACACAATGTTGGGGACGCGCGGCATCTGGCACGACGGATGGTTCGCCAACACCGTGCACGCCGCCTCGCCCGCCGGCTGGTCGCATTTCGACAAGGACCGATGGGAGCTGTTCCACATCGAAGCCGATCGAAGCCAGTGCCACGATCTCGCCGCCGAGCATCCGGAGAAACTCGCCGAACTCCAGGCGCTGTGGTTCAGTGAAGCGCAGAAGTACAACGGACTTCCGCTGGCGGATCTGGACATCTTCGAAACCATCGGCCGGGACCGGCCATACCTGACCCGCGCTCGTGAGTCGTACACCTACTATCCGGGCACCGCCGATGTCGGTATGGGGGCCGCAGTGGAGGTCAGTGGGCGGTCATTTGTCGTGATCGCCGAGGTGACCGTCGACAGCACCGGGGCAGAGGGCGTGTTGTTCAAACACGGCGGCGGACACGGTGGACATGTCCTGTTCATCCAGGACGGACGGCTGCACTACATCTACAACTTCCTCGGCGAGGAGGAGCAGGCGCTGTCGTCGCCGGGGCCCGTGCCGTTGGGGAAGCACTCCTTCGGAGTCGCCTACACCCGCACCGGGACGGCCGAGGGCAGCCACACACCAGTCGGCGACGCGGCGCTGTACATCGATGACACCGAGGTGGCATCCCGCTCGGGCGTCAAGATCCACCCCGGCACCTTCGGTCTCGCCGGAGCGACCCTCAGCGTCGGCCGCAACACCGGTTCGCCCGTATCACGGGCATATAAGGCGCCATTCGCGTTCACAGGTGGCACGATCACTCAGGTGAACGTCGATGTCTCCGGTGCACCGTATGTGGATCTGGAGCGTGAATTCGCGCGTGCCTTCGCGAAGGACTGAGCCCTGATGAAGATTCGATCGGCGGCGCTCGCCGCGTTGTGTCTGGTGATGGTGTCCGCCTGCGGCAAGACCAGCGAGGGTGCGCCGGTCGCCGACGAAGCCAGTCAGACCGCTGCAACGACGACGTCCGAGACGGCCACCACAACGGTGACGACGCGGGCCATCCCGACGCCGGAGGCCGACCTCGACGAACCCGGCATCCTGCCGACGACGCGCACCTCGGTGCCCGCGGGCGCGGTGAGCTGTGAGCTGACAGAACCTCCGTCGGACGGAGTGGCGACGGCGACGGTGTCCGATCCGGCCGCACCGAAGATCACGGTGGCACTCCCGCAAGGTTGGTCGTCGGCACCGGGCGAAGGCGACGTGGGCGCGAAACTCACGGGCCCGGACGGGATCGGGGCGACGGTCACGATCACGAAGACGACGCTGGATCCGGCGGAGGCGTTCAAGAAGTACGCCGACGACGCGATGGCGGCATCGGAGGTCAGCAGCGTCAGCGTGTTGCCCGCCGAGATCTGCGGATACAGCGGCCAGAAACTGCTCGGCTCCTGGTCCGATGCGCCGGGCCAATCCGTCGAGTTCGGCGACCGTATCGCGCACATCTGGACGAACTCGGGCGACTATCTCGTGGTGGTGCACGTTCAGGGGCCCGCCAGTGCGGATTTCGACCCGTTCACCTCGCCGCTGATGAAGGATTTCTCCATCGAACTACCCTGAAGCCATGCTCACCGAGCTCGTTGAGCTGCCCGGCGGCACGTTTCGGATGGGTTCGACGCAGTTCTATCCGGAAGAGGCGCCCGCCCACAACGCGACCGTGGTCGCGATCGCCGTTGAACGTCATCCGGTGACCAACGCTCAGTTCGCCGAATTCGTCGACGCCACCGGATATCTCACCGTCGCCGAGCAGCCGATCGACCCTGCGCTGTATCCAGGTGCGGCACCGGAGGATCTGGTGCCCGGTGCGCTCGTGTTCCGGCCGACGAGCGGACCGGTCGACCTGCGGGACTGGCGTCAGTGGTGGACGTGGCAGCCGGGGGCCAACTGGCGGCGGCCTTTCGGTCCCGACGGCTGGAAGTTCGAGGACCACCTCGATCATCCGGTCGTGCAGATCGCGTATCCCGATGCGGCGGCGTACGCACGGTGGGCGGGTCGGCGGCTGCCGACGGAAGCCGAATGGGAGTACGCCGCGCGGGCGGGTGCCACCACCACCTATCCGTGGGGGGACGACGTCGCCCCGGGCGGCAGGCTGATGGCCAACACGTGGCAGGGCCGCTTCCCGTACCTCAACAACGGAGCCCTCGGCTGGGTCGGCACGTCGCCCGTCGGCACCTTCCCGGCGAATGCGTTCGGCCTGCTCGACATGATCGGCAATGTGTGGGAGTGGACGACCACGGAGTTCTCGGGGCACCACCGGCTCGACGGCGGCAAGGGCGCTAACGGCTCTGGGGGCTCTGGGGGTTGCTGCACCCCGACCATGACGCCCGACCCCTCGGTGAATCAGACCCTCAAGGGCGGATCGCACCTGTGTGCGCCCGAGTACTGCCACCGGTACCGGGCCGCGGCGCGTTCACCCCAGTCCCAGGACAGCGCGACCACCCACATCGGGTTCCGCTGTGTGGTCGGCCTCTAGAACGCGCTGACCGGCAGGTCAGCCGTCCGGGGAACCCCGGCCGGCGGTGGGAGTGGGGGTGACCAGCGGCGATTTGGTTCTGCGCAGGTCGTCACCTAGAATCAACGGGTTGCCTTGGGCAGACCTCGGCCGATCTTTTCGGATAGGCCCCGCGTGCCCTTCGGTGACAGCAAGACCGCGCACGTCAGGTCGGTATCTGCCGTGCACACATTAACCAGGTCGAGGAGTTCGAGTGATTCAGCAGGAATCGCGGCTGAAGGTCGCCGACAACACGGGTGCCAAGGAGATCTTGTGCATCCGCGTGCTCGGTGGCTCCGGCCGGCGCTACGCCGGCATCGGCGACATCATCGTGGCGACCGTCAAGGACGCCATCCCGGGCGGCAACGTCAAGCGTGGCGAGGTGGTCAAGGCCGTCATCGTGCGCACCGTGAAGGAGCGCCGCCGAGCCGACGGCAGCTACATCAAGTTCGACGAGAACGCCGCCGTCATCATCAAGGCCGACAACGACCCCCGCGGTACCCGCATCTTCGGGCCGGTCGGTCGTGAACTGCGCGAGAAGCGCTTCATGAAGATCGTTTCGCTTGCTCCGGAGGTGCTGTAGATGAAGGTCAAGAAGGGCGACACCGTCCTGGTCATCTCCGGGAAGGACAAGGGCGCCAAGGGCAAGGTGCTGCAGGCGTATCCGAGCAGGGACAAGGTTCTCGTCGAGGGCGTCAACCGGATCAAGAAGCACACCGCGATCTCGCGCAACGAGCGCGGCGCGCAGTCCGGCGGCATCGTCACGCAGGAGGCTGCCATCCATGTCAGCAACGTGATGGTCGTCGACTCCGATGGCAAGCCCACCCGCATCGCGTACCGCATCGACGAAGAGACCGGCAAGAAGGTCCGCATCGCCAAGACCAACGGCAAGGACATCTGACATGACCACCGCTGAAAAGACCCTCCCGCGCCTCAAGCAGCGCTACCGCGAGGAAATCAAGGACGCGCTGCAAAAGGAATTCGGCTACGCCAACGTCATGCAGATCCCGGGCGTGGTGAAGGTTGTCGTCAACATGGGTGTCGGTGACGCCGCCCGTGACGCCAAGCTGATCAACGGCGCGGTCAACGACCTGGCGCTGATCACCGGCCAGAAGCCCGAGATCCGCAAGGCCCGCAAGTCCATCGCACAGTTCAAGCTGCGCGAGGGCATGCCGATCGGTGCGCGCGTGACGCTGCGCGGCGACCGGATGTGGGAGTTCCTGGACCGCCTCATCTCGATCGCGCTGCCGCGTATCCGCGATTTCCGCGGGCTCTCGCCCAAGCAGTTCGACGGGACCGGCAACTACACCTTCGGGCTTACCGAGCAGTCGGTGTTCCACGAGATCGACGTGGACTCCATCGACCGGCCCCGTGGCATGGACATCACCGTCGTCACCTCGGCGACGAACGACGACGAAGGACGAGCGCTGTTGCGGGCGCTGGGCTTTCCGTTCAAGGAGAACTGAACAGATGGCAAAGAAGGCTCTGGTCAACAAGGCCAATAAGAAGCCCAAGTTCAAGGTGCGCGCTTACACCAGGTGCAGCAAGTGCGGTCGCCCGCACGCGGTTTACCGCAAGTTCGGGCTTTGCCGTATCTGCCTACGCGAGATGGCACATGCCGGCGAACTGCCGGGTGTGCAGAAGTCCAGCTGGTAACAGCTCTACTACTACTGACCCCAAAGGTTGCGGCAGGCCACCGGTGTTGATGAACACGATGGAACCGCCGCGAGGAAGGTGAACCGGCTGTCATGACCATGACGGATCCGATCGCAGACTTCTTGACACGTCTGCGCAACGCCAATTCGGCGTACCACGATGAGGTGACGCTGCCGCACAGCAAGATCAAGGCGAACATCGCCGAGATCCTCAAGCGCGAGGGCTACATCTCCGATTACCGCACCGAGGATGCTCGCGTCGGCAAGTCGCTTGTGGTGCAACTGAAGTACGGCCCGAGCCGTGAACGCAGCATCGCGGGACTGCGCCGGGTGAGCAAGCCCGGTCTGCGCGTCTACGCGAAGTCCACCAATCTGCCGCGCGTGCTCGGCGGTCTGGGCGTGGCGATCATCTCCACGTCGTCCGGTCTGAAGACCGACCGCCAGGCGGCCCGAGAAGGCGTGGGCGGCGAAGTCCTCGCGTACGTGTGGTGAGGGGGAACTAGAACCATGTCGCGAATTGGAAAGCAGCCGGTCCCGGTTCCCGCCGGGGTCGACGTGACGATCGACGGCCAGAACGTGTCGGTCAAGGGTCCCAAGGGGACTCTTGCCCTCGCGGTGGCCGAGCCGATCAAGGTGTCGCGCGACGACGACGGCGCCATCGTGGTGGCCAGGCCTGACGACGAGCGCCGCAGCCGTTCGCTGCACGGGCTGTCGCGGACGCTGGTCGCCAACCTCGTCACCGGGGTCACCGAGGGTTACACCATCAAGATGGAGATCTTCGGCGTCGGTTACCGCGTGGTGGCCAAGGGCAACAACCTCGAGTTCGCCCTGGGCTACAGCCATCCGGTGCTGATCACCGCACCCGAGGGCGTGACGTTCGCGGTGGAGTCACCGACGAAGTTCTCGATCTCGGGCATCGACAAGCAGAAGGTCGGCCAGGTCGCGGCGAACATCCGCCGCCTGCGTAAGAGCGATCCCTACAAGGGCAAGGGCATTCGCTACGAGGGTGAGCAGATCCGCCGCAAGGTCGGAAAGACAGGTAAGTAGAAATGGCTACGAAGACTGAGGCCTCGGTGCATAAGCCCGTGGGGCGCAACGTGTCCGAGACGCGGCGCGTCTCGCGACTGCGTCGGCACGCCCGGCTGCGCAAGAAGATCTCCGGCACGGCCGAGGTGCCGCGCCTGGTGGTCCACCGGTCGTCACGGCACATCCACGTGCAGCTGGTCAACGATCTCAACGGCACCACTGTGGCGGCCGCATCGTCGATCGAGCCGGACGTGCGCGCGATCGACGGCGACAAGAAGGCTCACAGCGTGCGGGTCGGTCAACTGATCGCCGAGCGCGCCAAGGCCGCAGGTATCGACGCGGTGGTGTTCGACCGCGGCGGCTACACCTACGGCGGACGCATCGCCGCACTGGCTGATGCGGCACGCGAAGGCGGACTGAAGTTCTGATGACTGACCTCAATATTTTGGGAAGGACTGCATGATGGCCGAGCAGGCTGGCGCCGCTCCGGCGCAGGACAACCGCGGAGGCGGTCGAGGAGACCGCGACGGACGCGGTCGTCGCGACGACCGCGGCGGCCGTGGCGGCCGCGACAGCGGTGACAAGAGCAACTACATCGAGCGCGTCGTCGCGATCAACCGCGTCTCGAAGGTCGTCAAGGGTGGCCGGCGGTTCAGCTTCACCGCACTGGTCATCGTCGGCGACGGCAAGGGCATGGTCGGTGTCGGCTACGGGAAGGCCAAAGAGGTCCCGGCCGCCATCGCCAAGGGTGTCGAGGAAGCGCGCAAGGGCTTCTTCCGGGTCCCGCTGATCGGTGGGACGATCACCCATCCGGTGCAGGGCGAGGCGGCTGCAGGCGTCGTGATGCTGCGCCCGGCCAGCCCCGGTACCGGTGTGATCGCCGGCGGCGCCGCTCGCGCGGTGCTGGAATGCGCGGGCGTGCACGACATCCTGGCTAAGTCGCTGGGCAGCGACAACGCGATCAACGTGGTGCATGCCACGGTGGCCGCGCTCAAGCTGCTCCAGCGTCCGGAAGAGGTGGCGGCTCGGCGTGGGCTGTCCATCGAGGATGTGGCGCCGGCAGGCATGCTGCGGGCGCGGCGGGAGGCCGAGGCGCTCGCCGCGTCGGCTGCGCGTGAAGGAACGGCGTAACCATGGCAGAGCTCAAGATCACCCAGGTGCGCAGCACGATCGGTGCGCGCTGGAAGCAACGCGAGAGCCTGCGGACCCTCGGACTGCGCAAGATCCGGCAGTCGGTGGTCCGTGAGGACAACGCGCAGACCCGTGGACTCATCAAGGCCGTCCACCACCTCGTCGAAGTAGAAGAGGTCTGAGGATGACTATCAAACTGCACGACCTGCGCCCGGCGCCGGGGTCGAAGACCGCGAAGACCCGAGTGGGCCGCGGTGAGGGCTCCAAGGGCAAGACCGCCGGTCGCGGCACCAAGGGCACCAAGGCACGCAAGAACGTCCCCGCGATGTTCGAGGGTGGCCAGATGCCCATCCACATGCGGCTGCCGAAGCTCAAGGGCTTCCGCAACCGGTTCCGCACCGAGTACGAGGTCGTCAACGTCGGCGACATCAACAAGCTGTTCCCCAAGGGCGGCGATGTGGGTGTCGACGAGCTGGTGGCATCGGGTGCGGTGCGCAAGAATTCGTTGGTCAAGGTGCTCGGCGACGGCAAGCTGACCGTCAAGGTCAACGTCACCGCGCACAAGTTCAGCGGAAGCGCACGCGAGAAGATCACCGCCGCGGGCGGATCCGCAACCGAGCTGTAGCTCCAGTTGTACGCATGAGCCCCTGCCATTACGGTGGGGGCTCTTGTGTAATAGAAACTGGTAACAAGATCAATCGTCGGTGCGATCAATGTCGCGGGGGGCCGAGACTGCAGGAGCTGAGATGACTACTCTCCGTCGCGTCTTCACCATCGCGATGGTCGCCGTTGGTATCGCCGTGTTCGGCGCTGCGACTGCGCAGGCACAAGACTCCGACGAGCAATTCGAGAAGGCGGTCAACTCGCTCGGCATCACCGCGGGTGACGACACGGACCTCGCGGGGCTGGGGCGCAATGTGTGCAACACGCTGGCCGTCGAGATGGCGCGTAACCCCAACCCGGCGCCGCTGGTGCGAAACCTCGTCGCGTCGTTGCAGAACGCCAACCTCAGTCGTGCGCAGGCAGTGGGCTTCATGAGGGTTTCGGTGGCCGTCTACTGCCCGCAGTTCACGGGGATAATGCCGGGCTGAGCGTCCATTGGCGTTGACCCTGCGCTGACGGCTATGTTTGGCTGCATTTCGCCGCCGTGAGCGCAGAGTCAACTCGCTTCCGGCCAGCTGAGACGCCGGCGGCCGTCGGTAGGCTCAAAGGATGTTCGCATTTCTGCCAGGCATCCCGGGCATTGACGACCTTCGCGCGCTCGGCAGGCGGGTCGACACCGCCCGGCATCACGGTGTCCCCGACGGATGCGTGCTCGAACTCGACCTGATGTCGCCGCCGCAGGAAACGAGTGGCTTCGACCCGATCGCGATGATCACCGGCGGCAGCCGGACGTTGGTGCTGCGCGAGGCCGTCGACGCCATTCACCGCGCCGCGGACGACCCGCGGGTGGCGGGCCTGATCGCCCGCGTTCAACTTCCCGCCGCCGCGGCCGGACCCGTCCAGGAACTGCGCGCGGCCATCTCCGCGTTCAGCGACGTCAAGCCGTCGGTCGCCTGGGCCGAGACCTACCCGGGCACGCTGTCGTACTACCTCGCGTCGGCGTTTCGCGAAGTGTGGATGCAGTCCTCGGGCACCGTCGGACTGATCGGCTTCGCGACCAACGCGACGTTCCTACGCGACGCGCTCGACAAGGCGGGTATCGAGGCGCAGTTCGTCGCGCGCGGCGAATACAAGTCCTTCGCAAACGTTTTCACACAGGACAGCTACACCGATTCGCACCGTGAGGCCGATCGCCGACTGATCGAAAGCCTGCACGCCCAGGTCTGGCAGGCGGTCGCGGAGTCCCGCCGCCTCGACCCGGCGGAGGTCGACGCGCTCGCCGACAAGGCGCCGCTGCTGCGCGACGACGCCGTCACCGGCCGATTGATCGACCGAATCGGATTCCGCGACGAGGCCTATGCCCGCATCGCCGAACTCGTTGGCGCGCCGGGCATCTCGCCGGAAACCGGCGACGCGGATTCCGGGGATGCGCCGCCGCGGCTGTACCTGTCGCGGTACGCGAAGGCCACCGCCTCGCGGCCGTCACCACCCATCCCTGCGGTGCCCGGCCGTAAGAAGAAGCCGACGATCGCTGTCGTCACCCTGCACGGCCCGATCGTCAGCGGCCGCGGGGGCCCGCAGGTGCTGCCGTTCGGCAATTCGAGCGCCGGCGGCGACACCATCGCAGCAGCACTGCGCGAGGCCGCAGCCAACGATTCCGTCTCCGCGATCGTGTTGCGCGTGGACAGCCCCGGCGGAGCGATCACCGGTTCGGAAACCATATGGCGCGAGGTGGTCCGGATCCGGAACACCGGAAAGCCCGTCGTCGCGTCGATGGGCGCCGTCGCAGCTTCCGGCGGCTACTACGCAGCGATGGCAGCCGACGCGATTGTGGCCAACCCGGGCACCATCACCGGCTCGATCGGCGTCGTCACCGGCAAGCTGGTCGCCCGTGAGCTCAAGGACCGGCTCGGCGTCCGCTCGGATTCGGTGCGCACCAACGCCAATGCCGACGCCTGGTCGATCAACAAGCCGTTCACCGACGAGCAGCGCGCGCACGTCGAGGCGGAGGCCGACCTGTTCTACACCGACTTCGTCGAGCGGGTCGCCGCGGGGCGCAAGATGGCCGTCGAAGAGGTCGATGCGGTCGCGCGCGGCCGAGTGTGGACGGGCGCCGACGCCCACGAGCACGGACTGGTCGACGAACTCGGCGGGCTTCGCACCGCGATCAGGCGCGCCAAGGTGCTGGCCGGTCTCGACCCCGACGACGACGTCCGGCTGGTGAGCTATCCCGGCTCGTCGTTCATGGATTTTCTGCACCCCAAGCCGTCGTCGGCGCCCACGGCCGCATCGCTTCCCGAGGCGCTCGCCGTGCTCGTGGGCCGCTCCGTGGCCGGGGTCATCGGCCAGGCGGAGCGGTCGATGAGTGGCGTCAGCGCCCTCTGGCTGGGCGACTCTCTCTTCTGATTTGTGTGCGTTTAGGAGCGGTGAGCGCTCGAAAACGCACACAAATCACATGGGATTCTGGCGCAGATAGCCGTACACGGCGGCGAAGTTCGTGTTGACCTCGTCGGGGATCGGCACCGGTCCACCAAGAGCTCTTGCGCCCCAGACGATCTGGGCTGTCCGCTCGACCAGTGCGGTGACGTGCAGCACCTTGTCGGGTCGCGGGCCGACGGCCACCAAACCGTGATTGGCGATCAGCGCAGCGGCCCTGCCCTCCAACGCTTTCACGGCGTTGTGGCCGACCTCTGGCGTTCCCGATGCCGCATAGTCCGCACACCGGATGTCGCCACCGCAGTAGACGGCGAACTCGTCGACGGCGGGGGGAATCGGCTGATGTGCGACGGCAAACATGGTGGCCCACACCGGATGACTGTGGATCACACTGCCGATGTCGTCGAACGCGCGATAGCACGCCAGGTGCAGCGCCATCTCCGTCGACGGGCTCCGGCCGTCCTTGGCGGCCAGCACACCGCCGTCCGGGTCGACGAGAACGAGGTCGTCGAGAGTCATGGCGGAGTAGTCCACCGACGACGGGGTGATGACGATGTTGCCGTCCTTGCGCCTGGCTGAGATGTTGCCCGCCGTGCCCTCGACCAGGCCGCGGCGCAGCATGTCCTTGGCTGCGGCCAGTACCGCGTTCTCGGGGTCGGCGACGAATCTCACGTCAGCACCTCCGGGTTGACGATATGTGCGGGCGCGCGTCCGCACAGCAGCGCCTCGAGGCCGTCGGCGACCAGCTGCGCCTGCCGTGCCTCAGTGTTCCACGTGGCCCCGCCGATGTGAGGCGTCAGCACGACGTTGGGCATCCCGGTGAGGGGATGGTCGGCCGGCAGGATCTCGCCGACGAAGTGATCCAGTCCGGCGGCTGCGACCTTGCCGCTGCGCAGAGCGTCGACCAGGGCGTCGGTGTCATGCAGCTGCGACCGCGCGGTATTGAGGAACACCGCACCGTCACGCATCCTCGCGAACTGATCGGCGCCGATCATGCCCACGGTGTCGTCGGTGACCGGCGCATGCAGCGAGACGATGTCGGCCTCGGCGAGCAGGTCGTCGAGGCTATGGTGGGCTTCATCGTTGTACGGGTCGTAGGCGATGACCGTCACGCCGAGCCCCTCCAGCCGCCACCGCAGTGCGCGCGCCACCGCGCCGAGGCCCACCAAACCGGCCGTCCGCCCCGCGATCTCCCACGCCCGAAACCGTTGGTAGGGAATGGTGCCGTCGCGGAAAACCTCCCCGGCACGGACATCCGCGTCGGCGCCCAACACGTGGCGGGTGGTCGCGAACAGCAGCGCGAGCGCCATCTCCGCGACGGCGTCGGCGTTGCGGCCGGGCGTGTACAGCACCGGAATTCCCGCCGCGGTCGCTCCGGCGATATCGACATTGTTGGGGTCACCACGGGTGGATGCGATCGCACGCAAGGGCAGGTCGAACACCGGGCCTATAACCGAATCACTCTCCACCACAAGGATATCCGCGTGCTCGTCGGATACACGCTGGGCCAGTTGCTCGGCGGAATAGATCCGCAGCGGGCGTTGCTCGATCCACGGGTCGTAGGCGACGTCGGCCAGCTGACGCAGCTTGTCGAAGCCCGCACCGCGCAGCGGCGCCGTCACGAGGGCGCGAAGTCTGTCCACGTATGCACATGCTGGCGTACGGTGACGCCCGTGTCAGCCAAAGCGGTGACAATCGGCATCGACATCGGTACGACCGCGGTCAAGGCCGTCGCTGCCGACGAGGACGGCCAGGTGGCGGCCAGGACGAGAATCCCGCACCGGTTACGGGTGCCCGCACCGGATCGGCTCGAGCATGACGCCGACGAGGCCTGGCGGCAGGGCCCGTTGACTGCGCTATCCGAACTGCGCAGGCCCGACGCCAAGGCGGTGACGGTCACCGCGATGGTGCCGTCGCTGACCGCCGTCGACGACCAGGGACGTCCGCGGACACCCGGTCTGCTCTACGGCGACGGCCGAGGTCGGTCGACCGACGGTCCGGCCGCGTCGTTTCTGTCCGGCGAGGCCGTCGAATTCCTGAGCTGGACGGTGGGGGAGGCGCCCGATGCGCACGGCTACTGGCCTGCGACGGCGGTGGCAAACCACGCGTTGGCGGGCGCGCCGATCGTCGACAACTCGACGGCCAGCACCGCGTACCCGTTGTTCGACGGCAACGGCTGGAGTGCATCGGTCTGCGCCGAGTGCGGCACGACACCGGAGACCATGCCGCGGGTCGAGACGATGGGCACCGCGGCGGGCCAGGTCCGCGACACCGAGGCGGTGCTGGGCGCCGGGGCCGTCGACGCAGTGTGCGAACAACTCGTCGCGGGCGCCGACGAGGACGGCGACGTACTCGTGATGTGCGGCACGACCCTGATCGTGTGGGTGACCGTCGGCGAGTTCCGTGAGGTTCCCGGCCTGTGGACGCTGCCGCATCCGCGGTCCGGCAAGTTCCAGATCGGCGGCCCGAGCAACGCGGGTGGCCTCTTCCTCGGCTGGGTCGACCGCCTCGTCGCTGACGGTGGTGAGATCGAGCCCGGACGTGTGCCGGTGTGGTCACCGTATCTGCGTGGCGAACGCGTTCCGCTGCACGATCCGGATCGCCGCGGCGTGCTCGACGGGTTGAACCTCACCCACGACGGTGCGTCAGTGCGGCGGGCAGCCTTCGAGGCCTCGGGATTCGTTGTGCGGCAACTGATCGAGATGAGCGGTATGCGGGCGTCACGCGTCGTTGCCACCGGGGGCGGTACGCGGGTCGCGCCGTGGATGCAGGCCATCGCGGACGCGACGGGGCTACCCGTGAGCGTGTCGGGGGTCGCCGAAGGAGCGGCGCTCGGTGCGGCGTTTCTGGGACGAGTGGCACTGGGGTTGGAATCGTCGGTCACCGACGCGGCGCGGTGGGCAACGGTCGAAAGGGTCGTCGAGCCCGATCCAGCCTGGCGAGCGGCGGTCGACGACCGTTACGGCAGGTTCTGCGAACTGACTCAACGCGACGATTAGCGTTTGATCGCCGTCAGGTAGCTCATATCGGTGAAGAAGCCCATCGTCCCGTCCTCAGGGAACTCGAATCCGTTGGCGGCGTATGCGTCCCGCACGTTCTGCGCAGTGACGTCCCACCCGCGCGCCGTCAGGTACTCAACGACGTCGTTGCGCTTCTCGTGGTAGATCAGCTCCGACATTTCGATGTCGTGTCCGTACTTCTTGAGCCGGTCGGCGATCACCCGTGACCGCCCGTCGGAGAACGCGCTGATATCCGGGATGTGCTCGGTGGCGATGCGGCTACCAGGAGCGCTGAGCTCGTCGATACGGTCGAACAGCAGATCCTGCGCTTCGGCCCGGCAGGTAGATCAGCAGGCCCTCGGCGATCCAGGCTGTCGGTTGGGTGGGGTCGAAGCCGTTGTCCAGCAGTGCTTTCGGCCAGTCATCACGAAGATCGACCGCGATCGCCCTTCGGTCCGCCGCAGGTTCGGCGCCCAACTGGGCAAGGGTCTCGGTTTTGAAGGCGATGACCTCGGGCTGGTCCAGCTCGTAGATCGTGGTACCGGCGGGCCAGGCCAGCCGATAGGCTCGCGCGTCCAGGCCGGCGGCCAGTATCACCGCCTGACGGACACCCGCGGCGGTCGCATTGGTGAACAGGGAGTCGAAATGGCGTGTGCGGACGGCCATTCCCTCGGCAGTACGGCGCAAACTGAAGCGGGGATCGACGTCGTCGAACTGGATCTCGCCGTCAAGCGCCTTGACGAAGAAGTCGAGGCCGACGGCGCGCACGAGCGGCTCGGCGTACGGGTCGAAGATGAGACCCTCGCGGTTGCTCAGCGCCCGCTGGGCGGCGACCATCGTCGCCGTCGACCCGACGCTGGATGCCAAGTCCCATGAATCGTTGTCGGTGCGTGCCATGTCTCCTACTTTCTGGTCGCGATCACCGCGAGTGAATCGCGCAGCGGTACAAGGGCTTCGGTGTCGGGAAACTCTCGCCCGTAGCCGGCGAAGACATCCGGACGGCGACGCGCAGACACGTGCCAGCCGCGTTCGGTGAGGTACTCGACGACGCCGTTGCGCTCGCCGTCGTAGAACAGCTGTGTGATGTCCAGGTCGGGCGCGTCATCCAATTGCGCCTTGATCGCCTTCATCCGCGAGCCGATGCTGGCGGCGGCGTCCGGGTGATACTCGGTGGCCAACTGACTGCCCGGCGCGCTGAGCGCGGTGATGTTGTCGAACAGCCGGTCCTGCGCTTCTGGCGGCAGGTACACCAGCAGTCCCTCGGCGCTCCACGCCGTCGGCTGGTTGACATCGAAACCGCTGTCGCGCAACGCCTTCGGCCAGTCCTCCCGCAGGTCGATGCCGACCGTCCGATGCTCGGCTGCGGGGCGCGCACCGATCGACGTCATTGTCGCGGTCTTGAATTCGATCACTCGCGGCTGATCGATCTCGTACACGATGGTCCCGTCGGACCACGGCAGCCGGTACGCACGTGAGTCCAGACCGGATGCCAGGATCACCGCCTGCCTGACCCCTGCGGCACACGCATCCTTGAAGAAGTCGTCGAAGAACCGTGTGCGCACCGCGATGGACGTGGCCAGGAACGCCGGACCGCCCGGTTCGGCGTCGTCAGGAAGTTCGACCTCGCCGTCGACGAGTCGGGTGAAGAACTCCAGCCCGACTGCACGCACCAGCGGCGCGGCGTACGGGTCATCGAAAAGCGCGTTGTGCTCTCGACTGCTAACGGCGCGCGCCGCCGCGACCATCGTCGCGGTGGTACCGACGCTGGACGCCAGATCCCAGCTGTCGCCGTCGGTTCGGCTGTCGGTGCTCATTTTCCGAGTATGCCGGTGACGTACTGCAACTCGCCGAAGCGCGCGGCGTCCTCATCATCCTCGATAGCCGACAGGCCGTTATCCCTCAACAGCTGCTTGACGCCCTGCGACGAGATCTGCCACCCGCGATCGGCCAGATACGCCGACGCCTCGTTGCGATCGCCCATGTAGATGAGATCACCGAAGTCGAGCTCGAAGCCGTGGTTGCGCCATTGCTGCGCAGCCTCCTGCATACGCTCGATCGCCTTCTCGCTGTCCTCGGGGGAGATGCTCGGCGAGCTCTCGACCGCGACGCGACTGCCGACGGCGCTGAGCTCGGTGATGGTGTCGAGCAGCTTGTCCTGCGCCTCCGGCGGCAGGTAGCCGAGTAGACCCTCGGCACTCCACGCGGTGGGCTGGCTCGGGTCGAAGCCGGCGGCGATGAGTGCCGACGGCCAGTCGTAGCGGAGGTCGACGGCTACCGTTCTGCGATCAGCGGTCGGCTCGGCGCCGAACTCGGCGAGCGTCCTGGTCTTGAACTCGATCACCTCGGGCTGATCGATTTCGTAGACCGTCGTACCCGCAGGCCAGTCCAGACGGTAGGCGCGGGAATCGAGGCCCGACGCCAGGATGACCGCCTGGCGGATCCCCGCCGCAGCCGCATCTTGGAAGAACTCGTCGAAGAACTTGGTCCGCACCGCCATGTTGTCGGTCATCCGCGCCATCCCGACCGATGCATGGTCGACGTCGAGATCCTCGACGCGCAGTTCCCCGCTAGCCAGCTTGGTGAAGAAGTCCACCCCGACCGCGCGCACCAGCGGCTCGGCGAACGGATCGTTGATCAGCGCTTCGTCTGCCGCGGTCGCGATCGCGCGGGCCGCGGCGACCATCGTCGCCGTCGCACCGACGCTCGATGCGAGATCCCAGGTGTCGTTGTCAGTCCTTGCCATCATCAGCCCCTACGAGAGTTATTTACTTAGTGGATATAACGAGATGACCCCACGGTATGTTCCCGAGCTGAGAAGTCACTGTGAGCCCAAGTCAAGGTCACTGGATGCAGGGCAAAGGAGCTGCAACTGTTAGTCTTCTAGACTGTTTGACACGTGACTTCGCAGGCTGTGCGCCTGACGGCGGTCCGCACCCAGACTTAACCAGAACTCGCTGGTCAGACCAGCCACATTTGCATGCCGCTAGAGACAGGTCGGCTGCGCAGGAGGAAGAGTGCTTTCGGCTTTCATCTCGTCACTGCGGACAGTGGACCTGAGGCGAAAAATCCTCTTCACCATCGGCATCGTCATCCTCTACCGCGTCGGTGCCTCGATCCCGTCGCCCGGCGTCAACTATCCGAACGTTCAACAGTGCATCGCAGAGGTCAGCGGAGGGGACTCGGGACAGGTCTATTCACTGATCAACCTGTTCTCCGGCGGGGCGCTGCTCCAGCTGTCGGTGTTCGCGGTCGGCATCATGCCCTACATCACCGCGAGCATCATCATCCAGCTGCTGACCGTCGTGATCCCACGGTTCGAGCAGCTGCGCAAGGAGGGTCAGTCCGGCCAGACCAAGATGACGCAGTACACGCGCTATCTGGCCATCGCCCTGGCGCTGCTGCAGTCCACCAGCATCATCGCGTTGGCGGCCAACGGCGGTCTGCTGCAGGGCTGCACGCTGGACATCATCCAGGGTCAGAGTGAGGGCCTGAACATCTTCACCCTCGTGGTGATGGTGCTGGTGATGACCGCGGGCGCCGCGCTGGTGATGTGGATGGGCGAGCTCGTCACCGAGCGGGGCATCGGCAACGGCATGTCGCTGATGATCTTCTCCAGCATCGCATCGGCTATCCCCGGCGAGGGCAAGTCCATCCTGGACGCCCGCGGTGGGCTCGTCTTCACCGCCGTCTGCGCAGCCACCCTGGCCATCGTCGTCGGCGTGGTGTTCGTGGAGCAGGGCCAGCGACGCATCCCGGTGCAGTACGCCAAGCGCATGGTCGGCCGACGTATGTATGGCGGCACATCGACCTACCTGCCGCTGAAGGTCAACCAGGCGGGCGTCATCCCCGTCATCTTCGCGTCGTCGCTGATCTATATCCCGCACCTGATCACCCAGCTCGTCACCAGCGGTAACCCGAACGCCGCCAACGGGTGGTGGGCGCGATTCGTCGCCGAGTACCTGACGAACCCGGCGGACCCGACCTACATCGCGATCTACTTCGCGCTGATCGTCTTCTTCACGTACTTCTATGTGTCGATCACGTTCAACCCCGACGAGCGTGCCGACGAGATGAAGAAGTTCGGCGGCTTCATCCCCGGCATCCGCCCGGGCAGGCCGACCGCCGACTACCTGCGATACGTGCTCAACCGGATCACCCTGCCGGGTTCGATCTACCTGGGCATCATCGCCGTCCTGCCGAACATGTTCCTGCAGATCGGTAACACCGGGTCCGTCCAGAACTTGCCGTTCGGCGGTACCGCGGTTCTGATCATGGTCGGTGTCGGCTTGGATACCGTCAAACAAATCGAGAGCCAGCTGATGCAACGTAACTACGAAGGGTTCCTGAAGTGAGAGTCGTTCTACTCGGACCGCCGGGGGCGGGCAAAGGCACCCAGGCGCAGAAGCTCTCCGAGAAGCTCGGCATCCCGCAGATCTCGACCGGGGACCTGTTCCGCAAGAACATCAGCGAAGGCACCGAGCTCGGGATCCAGGCCAAGCGTTACCTCGACGCCGGCGACCTGGTGCCCAGCAGCCTCACCAATGCGCTCGTCGAGGACCGGATCGAGCAGGAGGACGCGGCCGCCGGCTTCATCCTCGACGGCTATCCGCGCTCGGTCGAGCAGGCGAAGGCGCTCGACGAGATGCTGAAGAACCACAACACCAAGCTCGACGCCGTGCTGGAGTTCGCCGTCTCGGAGGAGGAGCTGTTCAAGCGGCTCAAGGCCCGTGGCCGCGCCGACGACACCGAGGACGTGATCCGCAACCGGATGCAGGTCTACCGCGACGAGACCGAGCCGCTGCTGGAGTACTACTCCCACAACAACCTGCAGACCGTCGACGCGGTCGGCGCGCTGGACGAGGTCTTCGCCCGGGCCCTGCGGGCGCTCGGAAAGTAAGCGATGGGCCTGCCAGGGCTGCGGAACCGCCGGACCGTCCCGCAGCGCACCCCCGGTGAACTCGACGCGATGGCCGCCGCAGGCGCGCTGGTCGCGTCCGCCCTGCAGGCCGTCCGCAACGCCGCCGTTCCCGGTGTGTCCACGCTCGAGCTGGACCAGATCGCGGAGTCGGTGATCCGCGACGGCGGCGGCATCCCGTCGTTCCTCGGCTACCACGGCTTCCCGGCCAGCATCTGCTCGTCGGTCAATGAGCGTGTGGTGCATGGGATCCCCTCCGCGAGTGAAATCCTGGCGGCCGGCGATCTGGTGTCCATCGACTGCGGCGCGATCCTCGACGGCTGGCACGGCGACTCGGCGGTCACCTTCGGCATCGGTGCGCTGATCCCCGTCGACGATGCGCTGTCGGCGGCCACCCGCGAGGCCATGGAGGCCGGCATCGCCGCGATGGTGCCCGGCAACCGGCTCACCGATGTGTCACACGCGATCGAGGTCGGGACGCACGCCGCCGAGAAGCGGTACGACCGCAGGTTCGGAATCGTCGCGGGCTACGGCGGCCACGGCATCGGCCGCGAGATGCACATGGACCCCTTCCTGCCCAATGAGGGCGTGCCGGGACGCGGTCCCCACCTGGCTCCGGGCTCCGTGTTGGCCATCGAGCCGATGCTCACCCTCGGCACTACGAAGACGGTCGTTCTCGAGGATCAGTGGACCGTCGTGACCGCCGACGGCTCCCGCGCCGCGCATTGGGAGCACACCGTGGCCGTCACGGACGACGGACCGCGAATCCTGACCCTCCTCGCTGACTAGGGCCGCGCTCCGGCGAAATAGCATTCCGGGCTGCGAGCAGCGTCATTTCACGACCCGGAACTCTATTTCGGGGCATTCTTGAGCTGCGACGCGTCGCTTCACCACCCGCCGTGAGTGAACCAGATGAGCTGCAACCTCGTATTACCAACGGAGGTTGAAAATTTGGACGACCCGGCGACCGCGGAAGGGCAGGTCATGCGGGTGCTCTATCAGGAGCACGCCGCTGCGCTTTGGCGCTATGCCGTGCGACTCACCGGGGATACAGCTCGGGCGGAGGATGTCGTGCAGGAGACGCTTCTGCGTGCGTGGCGTCACCCCGAGGTGACTGACGACACCGAGAGATCCGCGCGGGGGTGGTTGTTCACCGTGGCGCGTAACCTTGTCATCGACGACCGACGAAGCGCGAGGTTCCGCAGCGAATCGGGCACTCCCGACATGGAACAAGCGGCGGACCGCGCAGGGCCCGACGAGGTGGAGACGGCGCTGGACCGCATGTTGCTCACTGAGGCCATGGCCCAGCTGTCCGAGGACCACCGCGCGGTCATCAGCCGCGCGTACTACCAGGGCGCCACCACCGCCCAGATCGCTGCCGACCTGCAGATCGCCGAGGGCACCGTGAAGTCACGGCTGCACTACGGCATGCGGGCCTTGCGGCTCACGTTGCAGGAGATGGGGGTGACACGATGACACGCTTGGGGCTGGCCCAAGGCGGTGAAGGCTTGAACGACGACCGCTATGCGACTTGGGACGCCGCCTACGTGCTCGGCTCCTTGACCGAGGAGGACCGCCGCGAATACGAGGCACACCTACCGACATGTGCGCGCTGCCGCGCCGCCGTCGCGGAGCTGAGTGATATCCCGCCGCTGCTCGCCACCCTCGACACCGCGGATGTCGCGGCGATCGACGGCGAGCAGTCGCAGCCGCCGCCGCACATGCTGGATTCGTTGCTGACTCGCGTGCAGGCACAACGCAGACGCTCGCGCTGGATGACCACCGCCGCGCTCGCCGTCGCGGCCGCCGTCGTGGCCATCGCGCTGGTGGTCGGGATCCGACCGCAGAGTTTCGGGCTGCAGCAGAGCGATGATCAGCCGGCCGCCGCGGCGATGGAAATGACGAAGGTGTCCGATACGCCGATCAACGCGACCATCAGCATGACCGGTTACGGCTGGGGCACCCGCATCGACATGGCATGCACGTACGGGGATTGGGGCCGACGCGACGCACCGCCGCAGAACCTCGGCATGGTCGTCGTCGGTCGCGATGGAAGCCAGAGTCAGGTTGCGACGTGGCTCGGCTTGTCAGGCGCGACGGCGTTGCCGAGCGGCAACACGCCGCTTCCGATGGATCAAATCGCTGCTGTGCAACTGGTTTCGCCCGATTCCGGACAAGTGCTGCTGGAAAAGAAGCTGTGATTCGAGACACCGGGTGAACCGAATCGGCTAGCCAATCGTGTCCTGTATATGGGCAGGCATCGGGTAGTCGACCACATCGTCGGCACTCTCGCGGGGATCGGCGTCGATTACATATTCGGCGTCGACGGCGCCAACATCGAAGACCTTTACGACGCTGCGTATTACCGCGCCGACATCACCGCCGTACTGGCAAAGCACGAGTTCTCCGCTGCGACAATGGCCGACGGCTACAGCCGCAGCGGATCTGGACTCGGTGTGATCGCCGCGACATCGGGTGGTGGATGCCTCAACACCGTGCCCGGTCTCGGTGAGGCCTTCGCGAGCCGAGTTCCCGTGCTGGCGCTCATCGGACAGGCGCCGACGTCTCTCGACGGACGGGGTGCGTTCCAGGACACCAGTGGCCTGAACGGTTCACTGGACGCCCACGCGCTGTTTTCGGCGGTGTCGGTGTACTGCAGGCGGGTAACGGCACCCGAGGACATCCTGACGGCGCTACCGGAAGCGATTGCCGCGGCACGCACGGGTGGACCGGCAGTCCTGTTGCTGCCCAAGGATATTCAGCGGGCAACCCTCACGGCGGTGAACGGATCTGCCGTGTCGACCAACCATCGCGATCGCTACACCGGCAATCCGCATCCGATCGCGCGTGCGCTGCGCCGCGTCGACGGGCCCGTGACGATCATCGCCGGTGAACAAGTCGTCCGTGACGACGCCCGCGCGGAACTCGAGCGACTGCGGTCGCTGTTACGGGCGCGCGTGGCATGCGTTCCCGACGCGAAGGACGCTGCGGGCACACCGGGGATGGGCTCATCGTCGGCACTCGGCGTGACCGGCGTGATGGGGCATCCGGGTATCGCGGACGCGATCGCCGAAAGCGCACTGTGCCTTGTGGTCGGCACCAGGTTGTCGGTGACGGCCCGCGCGGGATTGGACGACGCGCTGCGGTCGACGCAGGTCTACTCGATCGGCGCCGAGACGCCGTATCTGCCGTGCACGCATGTGCACACCAAGGATCTGCGTGGTTCGCTGGCGTCGCTCACCGCAGCGTTGACGGGTCATGGCCGCCCGGCCCGCATTCGCGTACCGGATTCGATGCTGCACTCCGAGCTGCACCCGCCAGCCCACGAGGGGCCGGGGATTCGGTACCGCGATGCGCTGACGGTGCTCGACCGGATGCTGCCCGACGCCGTCGACGTCGTCGTCGACGCCGGCAACATCGGCGCGTCTGCGATACATCATCTTCCGGCGCGCCGCGGCGGCCGTTTCGTCGTCGCACTGGGCATGGGTGGAATGGGGTACAGCTTCGGTGCCGGTATCGGCATGGCGTTCGGCCGTGCCGCCGACACCGGAGGCCGCACCGTCGTCATCGCCGGGGACGGCTCGTTCTACATGCACGGTATGGAGATCCATACGGCGGTGCAGTACCGGCTCCCGATCACGTTCCTGCTGTTCGACAACCACGCGCACGCGATGTGCGTGACCCGCGAGCAGGTGTTCTACGGCGATCACTACAGCTACAACCGATTCGGGCCGAGCCGGCTGGGCGCCGGGCTGGCCGCGATGTTCCCGGGACTGCGTTCCCTCGACGTTGCCGACCCCAGCGAGCTGCCCGATGCGCTGGCCGCCGCACTCGACGTCGATGGTCCCTCGGTTATCAGCATCGAGTGCTCCCCAGACGAGGTCCCGCCATTCGCAGCCTTTCTCGGCAACTCTGCCGATGCAGTCAGTCAACCAAGCACCACACAGAAGGAGCACGTCAATGTCGTTGCCCGCACTTGAGGACATCACCGTCCACCGCGGAACCGCCGATCCGATCGACGGGGTGATCCGCGTCGAGACGTCGCCGAGAGAGACGGCGACGCCGATCATCATGGAGATGATGCGATCGGTGTATCCGCACGACGAGGTGTTCGGAACCTATTGCACCGTAAACGATTACATCGACTGTCCACCCGATGAGTTGTTCGACTACATGGCCGACACCCGCTGCCTCGAGGAGTGGACCTACAGCCTCCGTGGCTTCGAGCCCACCGAGGAGCCCGGCCTGTGGGTCGCCTACGACAAACTCGGCGGCGAGACCGGCAGCCCGATATTCACCCGCACCGTGGCGAACAAAGAGGCCCGCACGGTGGACTACCACTGCGCGTGGGATCAGGGCAAGCACCTCTGGATGATCTATCTGATGCGCATCGTCGACGCCCAGCTGGTGTTCGACAAGCCCGGTTCCGTGGTGCTGTGGACGAACTGCCACCACCCGTTCTACGACAACAACCCCTACCCGGAGACCGCCCCGGCGCAGCGACCGGTCTGGGTCGGTGACTTCTGGGACATGTTCGGACCTGGACACCTGCTGGAGCTGAAGAACCTCAAGGCAATCGCCGAATACCGCTACCGCAACGGGCTTTCCACCACCCCGGACTGGATGAAGTGAGGACGCAATGACCGTCAGTCTGATAGATGTGTCGACTTATCTGCCCGGGGAGCCGATCAGCGCGGAGTACTACGCGCAGTTCGCCGAGTCAGATGACCTGAGGGACAACGTGATGTTCCGGGCGCCGAAGTTCCGCCACCATGTCGCCGAGGACGAGACGGCCATCGACATGGTCGAGCGCGCGGCGGCCGGTTTGATCGAACGCCACGGCCACGACGCAATAGCGGGTGCCGACATCCTCATCACGCACGCCCAGATGCCTGACATCCCGTTCTACGGTGGCGGCGGTGGAACCGCGCATCGGCTTGGCATGAAACCGAATTGGGTGCTCGATCTGCACAACGGAGGATGCGCGGCGTTCGTGCTCGGACTGAAGGTGGCACGCACCCTGATCGAGTCGGGCGAAGGGCACACCGCGCTGATCGCGATCGCTTCGAACGCGGCCGGGCAGGCGTTCAACCAGCCGACGGTGCGGCGCAAGGCGCAGGCGGCGGTGCCCGGCGACGGTGCCGCGGTGGGGCTGGTGACTCTGTCCGACGAGTCACCGATCCTCGACATCGAATGCCGTACGTACGGCGAGTACGCCGGCGATATGACCATTGCGGTCGATCCGCCGCGCAAGTGGTGGCAACCCGGTACGGGCGAGGCGTCGATCGGATTCACCGAAAGCAAGATCACCAAGGTGCTGGCCCGGGGTAACCGTCAGGTGCCCGAGGTGTCGTACGCCGTCTGCGATCGGATCGGGGTGAAGCCAAAGGATCTCGACCTGTTGGTCACCAACCAGCCGAACCGGGCGTTCCTGCGCAACTGGCGCGAGGCGTTGGAGCTTCCGCCGGAGCGGCACCGTGACACATTCGACGAGTGCGGGAACATGTTCGCCGCGGGGATACCGGTCAACCTCGACCGCGCCATCACCGACGGCCAGCTGAAGAAGGGCGACGTCGTGATGATGTCGGCCTTCGCTCACGCCGGAGACTTCGCGGGGGCCGCCGCCGTGCGGTGGGGAGGTCGTGGCTGATGGCCAGCCCGAATCATGCCGTGACGGAAGCCGCGGTCAGCGCTCTACCCAGTGCGGTGAACTCAATGGCGCTGTCTCTCAACGAGAATCCGTTCGCACCGCTGCCCAGCGTGCGATCCGCGCTGATCTCCGCGATCGATGCGGGCAACCGGTATCCGGAGTTCCTGCCGGAGCGGCTTCGCGCACTGATCGCCGACCACATCGGGGTCAGCGCCGACCAGGTCGTCATCGGCGTCGGCGCCACGGGCGTCATCATGCAGGTGCTGAGCGCCCTCACGAGCCCGGGCGATCGGATCGTGATGACGTATCCGACGTTCGACGGCTATCCGATCTTCGCCCAGATGGCCCGGTTGGAGTCGGTGACCGTACCTCTCGACAAGCACGGGCACCACGACCTCGACGCGATGGCCGACGCCGCCGCGAACGCCGAAGTGGTGGTGGTGTGCCGGCCGCACAACCCGACGGGCACCGTCGAGTCGTCGGCCGATATCGAGCGGTTCCTCGACAGCGTCCCGTCGGACACCGTCGTGCTGCTGGACGAGGCGTATGTGGAGTTCCTGTCGCCGCACCACCGGATCGACACACCCGCGCTCATCGCGCGGTATCCGAATGTCGTGGCGGTGCGGACCTTCTCGAAGGCCTACGGGTTGGCCGGGCTGCGCGTCGGTTACGGCTTCTGTGCCCCCGAGTTGGCCCGCAGGATGTGGACCATGCAGCTGCCATTCGGCATCGCCATCACCGGGCTGGTCGCGGTTGCCGCGTCCTACGATGCGGAAAGCGAGCTGCAGCAACGTATCCGGATGATCACCGCCGAACGTCGCTACCTGCGCATGCGATTGCGGGCGATGGGTGTCTACAGCACCGACGCACACGCCAACTTCGTCTATCTGCCGTCGTGGGGTCGGCAGTGGCGGGAGGTGTTCGAAGGGACCGAATTGCAAGTCCGCGGCTACGCCGACGGGGGAGTGCGCATCACGGTCGGCAGCCGACAGTCGACCCGCGCGGTGTTGGACGCGGTGGCCGCCGCGCTCTGACCGGTACTGGATCCCGAGGGCGGGCATGTGCGGTATGAAGAGGCGTGCCCTCCCAACCGTCGTGGCCGCGCAAGCGCGATCCCATCGCGTTGGCGCGCGAGAACTGGGAGCGCTTCGGCTGGGGTGATGTGGCCGACGGCATGGTCGCGGTCACGTCGGTGATGCGGGCGCACCAGATTCTGCTGGCCCGGGTTGAGAACGCGCTGCGACCCTATGACCTCAGTTTTTCCCGCTTCGAGTTGCTGCGGTTGTTGGCGTTCACCCGCGACGGGGCGCTACCGATCACCAAGGCGTCCGACCGCCTGCAGGTCCACGTCACCAGCGTCACGCACGCCATTCGGCGACTGGAGGCCGACGGCCTGGTGGAGCGCATCCCGCATCCGACGGACGGGCGCACCACTCTCGTGCGGATCACCGAACTCGGCCGGTCGACGGTCGAGGACGCCACCGTCACGCTCAACAACGAGGTCTTCGCCGACATAGGGATGTCCGAGCGCGAGTCCAGGGCGCTCGCCGAGTCGATCGAGACGCTGCGCCGCAACGCCGGCGATTTCTAGGGATTTGTGTGCGTTCGCGAGCGCTCACCGCTCCTGAATGCACACAAATCACTGGAGTTGGGGCGGCAGCGGGATCGTCGCCGTGACGGCGGTGCCCGAGCCGGGGCGGGACCGGATGTTGAGCCGGCCGCCGACGATCTCGGCGCGTTCAGCCATCGACAGCAGGCCGTAACCGCCCATCTCGTCGCTGCCCAGCGGATGCTCAAAGGTGTCGAAACCGACTCCGTCGTCGATGATTTCGAGGCGCGCGACACTGCCGTTGTCCGTCGCGTCGACGGCGAAGGTGAGCCGCGCGGACTTGGCTTTCGCGTGCTTGACGACGTTCTGCAGGCACTCCTGCGCGATCCGGTACAACGCGAGCTCGATGTGGTCGGGCACGCGGGCCTCCACCAGATCGACCTCGATGCCGATCTGCGGGATGGACCGCGCCAGGCTGGCCAGCCCACCCGCGAGGCCGAGGTCGTCGAGCACCGGGGGCCGCAGCCCGCTGATCGCCGCGCGCGCCTCCTGCAACGTCAGATCGACCAGTTCGCGCGCCTTCTCCAGCTGTTCGGCGGCAGCGGTCGGATCGTCGGACACCGAGCGGCTGGCCGCGTCGAGCCGGTACGACAGCGTGATCAGCCGCTGCGAGATGCCGTCATGAATATCGCCCGCCAGCCGCCGCCGCTCGATCTCCTGGGCCTCGATGACCTGCTCGACGAAGTTCTCGTGTGCCCGTTCGCGGGCCACCAGCTGCCGGTGCAGCCGAGCCTGATGCAGCGCGCCTGCGATCAGCCTGCCGATCACCAACAGAAGTTCGACGTCCCGTGCGGTGAACTCGCGCCGCTCGACGGTGTGGATGTTCAGCACGCCCACCAGGCCGCCCGGGTCGGTCTCCATAGGCACCGACACCATCGACGTGAAGTCGCGGCCGCGCAGCGACTGGAAGGGCATGTAGCGGGGATCGCTCTCCTTGTCCTCGGTGATGATGACGGGCTCGCGGTGGCTGGCGACCCATCCGGAAATGCCCTGTCCCAACGGGAGGCGGATCTTGCCGATCTCGGCGTCGAACGGAGGCGTGGCCCCCGCGAGCGTCAGTGACCGGTCGCTGTCGTCGAGGACGTGCACGAAGCAGACGTCGCTGGCGGTGGCGGCGGTGATCATTCGTGCCGCGGCGGCGGCCAGCGGTTCGACGCCGGGCCCCGACGACGCGGCCTGGATCAACTCGCGCAGCAGGGCGAGTTCGCGGTCGGCGTCGACGAGGTCGTGGACCGCGTTGGGCGGCCGGGGCTGCCATGTCATTGGTAGATGCCCTCCCGCAGCGCCGTGGCCACCGCGCCTGTTCGGTCGGTGACGCCGAGCTTGCGGTAGATGGAGCTCAGGTGCGTCTTGACGGTCTCCTCGCCGATCACCAGCTTCCCTGCGATGGCCCGGTTGGACAGACCGTTCACCACATACGACAGGATCTCGCTCTCGCGTTGGGTCAACCCCTGCCGCGCACCGGGCCAGAACTCGTCGCGCTGGATCCGCGCAGCGGTGTCGACCGCCCTGGCTGCCATGCTCGGGTCGATCGCGGTTTCCCCGCGATGGACGAACTCGAGCTGTCGGACCAGCTCGTCGCTGGTGATGCTCTTCAGGAGGTATCCCGACGCGCCGACGCGCAGGGCCTGGAAGAGGTACTGCTCGTCGTCGTACACCGACAGCATCACGACCTTGCGCTCCGGATTGCGTTCACGAAGTTCCATGCACAGGTCCAGGCCGCTTGAGCCGTGCATCCGCACGTCTGACAGCACGATGTCGGGATCGAGTTCGTCGACGACGCCGACCGCCCGCTCGGCGCCGATCGCCTGCCCGACCACCTCCACGCGGTTGCGGAAGGCGGCGAGCATGGCTTTGAGACCTTCGATGACCATCTCGTGGTCGTCGACCAGGACAAGCCGCACCGGAGCGCCGGATGTCATGTTCACCACCTTATGACCTGGTGTTTTCTAGTGTTTTCCATGGGTAGGAGAAGTTGGCATCGCCGATCCCCCAAATGGGGGAGGTAGGGGGCTGTGATGTGGGCCACCCTATCTGCATGCCGACAACGCAAGAGACGACTTGGCGCGCCGGCCGCTTCTGGTGGGATTCCGCCTCGCCCGCCGGAGCCCGATGTCCGCTTCGGGCGGTGATCTTCGACCTCGATGCGCTGACGGACATCGAATGCGACGGTCACCGAGTGGCGTACAACGCGGCGTTCGCCGCCCATGGACTCGACCTCAGCTGGTCCGTGACGCGCTACCGGCAGCTGCTTGCGCTCACCGATGAGCGCCAACGCGTCGCCGCCGAACTGCGCAAGCGCGGCGTGGCGACCGAGTCCGATGTGCTGACGAAGCTGCTCGCCGACGACATCTACAACACCAAGACCATGTTGTTCGACGAGCTCATCCTTGAGCGCGATCTCGCTCCGCGTCCCGGCCTCGCCGACTTCGTGATGGAGGCGTTCGCGGCCGGACTGCAGGTGGCCGTCGTGACGAGTGGTCATCGGAGCTGGGCGGAGCCGCTGGTCCGCCAGCTGGTCGGTGAGGGCATCGTCGAGACTGCGGTGACCGTCGAGGACGTCAAGCAGACGATGCCCAACCCGGAGTCTCATCGCCTCGCGCTCGGTGAGCTCGGGATCGCCGCGGAGAACGCGCTCGCGATCAGCGGGTCGGCCTGCGGATTGCGGGCGGCCACCGGGGCGGGCCTCGCGACCGTCGTCATTACCGGGGAGGGCGCCCCTGACATCCCGGCGGCGGTGAGTGTGCGTCCGGACTTCGGCGGCGATTCGCCGCTTCACGTCGCCGATTGCCAACGGATGCACGGTCGTTGGTGGGTGACGCACAAGCCGTCCGCCGCTTAGCCGGAATCACCACCTTTGCAGCGTCTGCGCAGATAAAATTCGCGCGCACGGCGGTGTGTCATTGGCTGAGTCCGCCGCGCAGGCGGTGAACTAGGTCATGGCTTCCAAAATCAGCGTCTCGCCCGAGGTCGTATGCGGTGACGTCGATGAGGGCTACGGGAAAGTCGCCGACGCATTCCGACTCAACCTCTCCAGCGGTGCGGAGGTGGGCGCCGCGGTCGCGGTCTACCGCGACGGGCGCAAGGTCGTCGACCTCTGGGGCGGATTCCGCAACGGCGACACCCGAGCCCCGTGGACGAAGGACACCCTCGTCAACACGTTCTCGACGACGAAAGGTGTTGCGGCCCTGACGGTCGCGCTGGCCGTCTCGCGTGGGCTGTTGGACTACGACGCCAGGGTGGCCGACTACTGGCCGGAGTTCGCTCAGGGCGGCAAGGAGGCCGTCACGGTGCGACAACTGCTGGGCCACCAGGCCGGGCTGCCGGTGATCAAGCCGCTGGTGACCCTCGGCGAAATCGCCGTGCCCGAGAAGCTGTCGCAGCGGCTGGCGGCTCAGGTCCCCGCGTGGCGGCCGGGCACCCGGCACGGGTACCACGGCGTGACGCTGGGCTGGTACGCCTCCGAACTCATCCGGCATGTCGACCCGCAGCGGCGCACCCTCGGCCGGTATTTCGCCGACGAGATCGCAGGGCCACTCGGGCTGGACTTCCACATCGGATTGCCCGCCGATGTCGACCGTGACCGGGTGGCGCATCTCCACGTGCCCTCTCAGCTCGCGACACTGCTGCATCTGCACGTGCTGCCGCCCCGACTGGCGGCCGCCTGGTTCATTCCGATGACGTTGACCGCGCAGGCGGGTGTCGCGTTCGAAGGGGCCACCGGGCTTTCGACGTTCAATCGCGAAGACGTGCGCGTCGTCGAGATCCCCGCCGCCAACGGAACAGGCACCGCCGAGTCCGTGGCCAGGCTCTACGGTGCTGCCGCCATCGGTGGCGCCGAGATCGGGTTGACGCCGCAGGTCTTCGATGCGTTGACGGCACCCCCCGTGCACCCGACGAAAGGCTTGCGCGACAAGGTCTTACATGTGGACACGTTGTTCTCCCTCGGTTTCGGCAGGCCCATCCCCAGAAATCCGAAGTACGTCATCGGATCGTCGGAGCGGGCGTTCGGAGCGCCCGGCGCGGGCGGTTCGGTCGGCTTCGCCGATCCCGACACCGGCGTCGGCTTCGCCTATGTGATGAACAGGCTCGGATTCCACCTGATCAGCGATCCCCGAGGACTGCGCCTGCGCCAGGCACTGTTCCGCGACATCCTGGGGACTCGGCCCCAATCCTGAGAAAGGCCACACCATGGTCCGACCGCCCCACACCCCGACAGATCTCATCGGAGGGGAGGTCGACGCCGGTTACGGTCAGGTCGCCGACGTGTTCCGTCGCAACTTCAGCAGCGGTCAGGAGATCGGGGCGGCTCTGGCGGTCTACCGCGACGGCCGCAAGGTCATCGACCTGTGGGGCGGGTACCGCAACGGACACACTCACACCCCGTGGGAGAGGGACACCATCGTCAACGTGTTCTCAACCACGAAAGGTGTTGCGTCAATTGCCGTTGCGGTCGCTGCGTCCCGAGGCCTGCTCGATTACGACGCCAAGGTGGCCGACTATTGGCCGGAGTTCGCCCAGGGCGGGAAGGGCGCGATCACCGTCCGCCAGCTGTTCAGCCACCAGGCCGGGCTCGTCGCGATCGCGCCGCCCCTGTCGCTTGCCGACATCGCCGACCCGGACAAACTTGCGGGGCGAATCGAGGCGCAGGTACCCGCGTGGGAGCCGGGCACTCGATTCGGCTATCACGCGGTGACGCTCGGGTGGTATCAGTCCGCGCTCATCCGCAAGGTGGACCCACAGGGGCGCACGGTAGGCCGGTTCTTCGCCGACGAGATCGCCGGGCCGCTCGATCTGGATTTCTACATCGGGCTACCGGAGCGGGTCGACCGTACCCGGGTGGCACTCCTGGAGCCCGTCACCCGACGCGAAATGCTGCTGCATCTCCACACGATGCCCCCGTTGTTCGTGGCGGGGCTGTTCAACCCGAAGAGTCTGATCGCCCGCGCGTTCCTGGTGACGGAGGGAATCAAGGAGGCGGGCGACTTCAACCGCGACGAGTTGCGGATCCCGGAGATACCGTCGGTCAACGGGACGGGCACCGCCAGATCGATCGCCAAGCTCTACTCGAGCGCGGCCACCGGCGACCCAAAGCTGGGCCTGAGCCAATCCGTCCGCGACGCCTTGGAAGGTCCCGCCGTGCCGGCCACGCGCGGCTCACGCGACAGGATCATGCACCTGGACTCGTCGTTCTCGCTGGGGTTCGGCAAGCCCACATCGAAGTTCGTATTCGGTTCCACGGACCGGGCTTACGGATGGCCGGGTCTGGGTGGCTCGTTCGGGTTCGCCGATCCGAACACCGGTATCGGCTACGGCTACGTGATGAACAAGCTCGGATACCACGCCTTCAGCGACCCCAGAGAGCTCGCGTTGCGTCAGGCGTTGTTCCACGACGTGCTCGGGTGCCACCCGCAGCGCTAGCTGTTCTCGGTCATGACGTTGGTAGCAGGCGTGTTGGCTTGATGTGAGGAGAACCTCCGGGTGAGGTGTGGCTTGTCGAAGGCCCATCACCACCCCGGAGGTTCTCGTGTCCCACCGTAATGCCCGCACCACGCTGCACGGCCGAATGCTGATCGTGCAGCGCCACCAGCAAGGGTGGCCGCAGGCCCATATCGCCGCGGCGATGGGCATCTCCCGCAAATGCGTCCACACCTGGATCAGCCGTTATGCCGCTGAAGGTGAGGCCGGACTGCATGACCGGTCCTCACGACCGCACCACAGCCCCTCGCGGACCTCGGCGCGGGTGGAGCGCCAAGTGATCGCCGCGCGGCGCAAACATCGTCGGGGCCAGGACTGGCTGGGTCCTGAACTGGGCATTGCGCCCCGGACCGTGGGACGGATTCTGCGCCGTCGCGCTGTGCCCTACCTGCGTGACTGCGATCCGATGACCGGTGCGGTGATCAAGTCGTCGAAGGCCACGACACGACGCTATGAGCGACAACGGCCTGGCGAGCTGGTGCATGTCGATGTCAAAAAAGCTCGGTCGTATCCCCGACGGGGGGTGGGTGGCGCGCTCACGGGCGTAGTGAACAGGTCCGCAGGCGCGGTATCGGGTATGACTACGTGCACTCGATGGTCGATGACCACAGCCGGCTGGCGTACTCAGAGATCCATGCCGATGAGAAAGGTCCGACGTGTGCCGGGTTCATTGCTCGGGCGGCGCAATACTTTCAATCGCAGGGCATTTCGCGTATCGAGCGCGTGATCACCGACAACCATCTGAGCTATCGGCGCTCGGCCCACGTCGCTGCCGTCATCGACCAACTGCACGCCAAACACCTGTTCATCAAGCCGCACTGCCCATGGCAGAACGGCAAGGTGGAACGCTATAACCGCACCCTGCAAAGCGAATGGTCCTATCGCCGGGTGTTCGCCTCCAACGCAGACCGCGCCCGAGCACTTGCGCCCTGGGTCGAGTTCTACAACACTCAACGCCGCCACAGCGCACTCGACGGGGTACCACCCATCAGCCGACTGCAACCAACGTCATGACCGAGAACAGCTAGCCCGCGTCAGATGCACAGTGGGGCAGGGGATCAGCCGTTGCGGATCAGTTCGATGACCGCGCTGAAGTCCTTGTCAGCGTTCTCTTCGTTGAACTTCGTGTAGATCTCCGCGGCATGAGAGCCGAGCGGCGCCGACGCACCGGTCGATTTCACGGCGTCCATCGCGAGGCTGATGTCCTTGGTCATCAACGCGGTGGCGAAGCCCGGCTTGAAATCGTTGTTGGCCGGTGACGTCGGAACCGGGCCCGGCACAGGGCAATTGGTGTGGATCGCCCAGCAGTTACCCGTCGCACCGGTGATCACGTCGAACAGCGACTGCGCGGACAGACCCAGTTTCTCGGCCAGCACAAAGGCCTCGCCAGCGACGATCTGCTGCACCGCCAGCACCATGTTGTTGCACAGTTTGGCGGCCTGCCCGGTGCCGGAGTCGCCGCAGTGAATGATCTTGCCCGCCAGCGGTTCCAGGATCGGCCGAGCCCGCTCCACCGCGTCGGCCTCGCCGCCGACCATGAACGCCAGCGTGCCTGCGACCGCGCCCTTCACCCCACCGGAGACCGGGGCGTCCAGCTGGGCGTGGCCCTGCTCGAGTGCCTGGGCGTGAATGGCGCGCGCGTCGTCGACCGAGATCGTGGAGGTGTCGATGAACAGCGTCCCCTTCGCGGCCGCGGGCAGCGCCTCGGCGTACACCGCCTTCACGACGTTGCCGTTGGGCAGCGACGTGATGACGACCTCGGCCCCCGAAACCGCTTCGGCCCCACTGTCGAAGACCTGCGCACCCTTCTCGGCGGCCGCGTCCTTGAGTGCGGCGACGGGGTCGAAGCCCCGCACGGTGTGGCCCGCCGCGACGAGGTTCGCCGCCATCGGCCCGCCCATGTGGCCCAACCCCAAGAACGCGACCGTGCTCATTTACTCTCCCTTACGCCGACGCGCGGGCCCGGGCCGCCTCGGCCCGACCGATGACCACACGCATGATTTCGTTGGTGCCCTCCAGTATTCGGTGCACCCGCAGATCCCGGACGATCTTCTCCAGGCCGTACTCGCGCAGATAGCCGTATCCGCCATGCAGCTGCAGCGCCTGGTCCGCCACGTCGAAGCAGGCGTCGGTGACGTATCGCTTGGCCATCGCGCACAGCTCGACCTTCTCCGGATGGTTCTCGTCGAGCGCGGATGCCGCCCGCCACAACAGCGTTCGTGAGGTTTCCAGCGCCGTCGCCATATCCGCGAGCGTGAACCTGATCGTCGGTTCGTCGAGCAGTGCACCGCCGAAGGCCTGCCGGTCCGCCACGTAGCTGCGTGCCTTGTCGTGTGCGGCCTGTGCGCCGCCCAGCGAGCACGCGGCGATGTTGATGCGGCCGCCGTTGAGCCCGTTCATCGCGATGCCGAAACCGCTGCCCTCACCCTCGACGCCGCCCAGCATCGCGTCGGCCGGAACGCGTACACCCTCGAAGATCACCTGTGCGGTGGGCTGGGCGTTCCAGCCCATCTTCACTTCCTGTGCACCGAAACTCAGTCCCGGCGTGCCCTTTTCGACGAGGAACGCCGATATGCCGCGCGGGCCGTCGCCACCGGTGCGCGCCATCACCACATACACGTCGGACGATCCGGCGCCCGAGATGAACTGTTTGACGCCGTCGAGCACATAGTCGCTCCCGGTGCGGACCGCCTTGGTCCGCAACGCCGCCGCATCCGATCCGGCGCCCGGTTCGGTCAGGCAGTAACTCGCGATGGCCTCCATGGAGGCCAGCCGCGGCAACCATGACTTGCGTTGCTCCTCGGTGCCATACGTGTCGACCATCCACGCGCACATGTTATGGATCGACAGGAACGACGCGATCGTGGGATCGGCCATCGCCAGCAGCTCGAAGATCCGCACGGCGTCCAGCCGACGCAGCTCGCTGCCCCCGACGTCCTCCCGGCAGTAGATCGCGGCCATCCCGAGCTCGGCGGCCTCGCGCAATACGTCGACGGGGAAGTGGTGGGTTTCGTCCCACTCCAATGCGTATGGCGCGAGCCGCTTTTCGGCGAACGCGGCCGCCGTCTCGGCGATCACGCGTTCGTCGTCGTCGAGCCCGAACAAGTCCATCGAATCCCAGCTCTACTTCATGGTGGGGATGACGAACTCGGCGCCGTGGCTACCCGCGGGCCAACGCTGCGTCACCGTCTTGGTCTTCGTGTAGAACAGGATCGAGTGCGGACCGTGCTGGTTGAGGTCGCCGAAGCCGGACCGCTTCCAACCGCCGAACGTGTGATAGGACACCGGCACCGGGATCGGCACGTTGACGCCGACCATGCCGACCTGCACGCGGGACACGAAGTCGCGGGCGGTGTCGCCGTCGCGTGTGAAGATCGCGACGCCGTTGCCGTACTCGTGCTCGGTGGGCAGTCGCAGCGCCTCTTCGTAGTCCTTGGCGCGCACGATGCACAGCACCGGGCCGAAGATCTCGTCGGTGTAGATCGACATGTCGGGCGTGACATGGTCGAACAGCGTGGGGCCGATGAAGTAGCCGCCCTCGAGATTCGCATCGCCGAACTGGAGGTCGTCGCTGGCGCGTTCGCGGCCGTCCACGACGATCTCGGCGCCTGCCTCGACGCCCTGGTTGATGTAGTCCTTGACGCGTGCAAGCGCGGCCTCGGTCACCAACGGTCCGTAGTCGGCCTTCGGGTCGAGGCTGTGGCCGACGCGCAGGCCGTTGACGCGCTCAACGAGCCTGGCGCGCAACCTGTCTGCGGTCTGCTCGCCGACCGGTACGGCGACGCTGATCGCCATGCAGCGCTCACCCGCGCTGCCGTAGCCCGCGCCGATCAGCGCGTCGACCGCGTTGTCCAGATCGGCGTCCGGCATCACGATCATGTGGTTCTTCGCACCGCCGAAGCATTGTGCCCGCTTGCCGTTGGCGGCCGCGTTGCCGTAGATGTACTGCGCGATGTCGGAGCTGCCGACGAAGCCGACGGCCTTGATGTCCGGATGCTCGAGGATGGCGTCGACGGCCTCCTTGTCGCCGTGCACCACCTGGAACACGCCCGGCGGCAGGCCGGCCTCGAGGAACAGTTCGGCCAACCGGACCGGCACCGACGGGTCGCGCTCCGACGGCTTGAGGACGAAGGCGTTGCCGCACGCCAGCGCGGGACCGGCCTTCCACAGCGGGATCATCGCGGGGAAGTTGAACGGGGTGATGCCTGCGACCACGCCGAGCGGCTGGCGCATCGAGTAGACGTCGATGCCGGTGCCCGCGCCCTCGGTGTACTCACCCTTGATCAGATGCGGGATGCCGATCGCGAACTCGATGACCTCGATGCCACGCTGGATGTCGCCCTTGGAGTCGGCGACGGTCTTGCCGTGTTCGAGGGAGAGCGTCTCGGCGAGTTCGTCGACATTGGCGTTGACCAGCTCGATGAACTTCATCAACACCCGCGCGCGGCGCTGCGGGTTGAAGGCCGCCCACTCCTTCTGCGCCTCGGCGGCGCCGGCGACCGCGGCATCGACGTCGGCCCGCGACGCCATCGGCACCTTGGCCTGCACCTCACCGGTGCTGGGGTTCATCACGTCGCCGGTGCGGGCGGACTCCCCGGTCGTGCGCTTGCCGTTGATGAAATGCGAAATCTGTGTGGTCATGATCGTGTCCCTCGCTGATAGATACTTGGATATCCTAGTAATGGCGGGATGGCGTGCGCAAGACGCCTCTTGTCCATCATCCGCTGCTGGGGTCGGAGCCGAGTGCGCCGAGGAGGAACTCGTCGAAAACGCGGTCGTGCTCGACCTTGAACGCCTCGTCGAAGGTGACCCCCGCGCTGGAGACCAGGTACCGCTTGGTCGCCTCAAGCGCCGGCTGCGGAGCCTCGGCGATCACCCGGGCGGTGGCTTTGGCTTCGTCCAGAAGGCGATCGGGGTCGGCGATCCGATTGACCAATCCCAGCCGATGCGCTTCTGCGCTGTCGATGCGCCGACCCGT
Organism: Mycolicibacterium moriokaense; assembly: GCF_010726085.1. Taxonomy (NCBI): domain Bacteria; kingdom Bacillati; phylum Actinomycetota; class Actinomycetes; order Mycobacteriales; family Mycobacteriaceae; genus Mycobacterium; species Mycolicibacterium moriokaense. Next base: position 5,429,031 of record NZ_AP022560.1, on the reverse strand, counting down.
CAGGCACAGTTCCCGCGCGATGCCCGCGCCGACGATCCACTGCAGCGGTGTGAACAATGGCGGAGCCCCGAACTTGATCTCGGGATGCGCGAACTCCGCCGTCGGTACGGCGATGCGCAGGTCGCACAACAGGGCGAGGTCGAAGCCGCCGCCGAACGCTGCACCGTTGACGGCCGCGATCACCGGCTTGGCGAAACTCCACACTGCGAGGTGGTAGCGGCGTGAACTGTCGCGGATGGTGCGGGCGAGATCGGGCTGCGCGAACTCCGTGAGATCGAACCCCGCGCAGAACGTCGTACCCGTGCCCGTGAGGACGACGACGCGCACGCGCTCATCGGACGCCCACGCCTCGAGTGTGTCGGAGATGGCGTCGCGCATCGCGATCGACAGCGCGTTGCGTCGCCGCTCGTTGTCGAGTCGCAGGACCGCGATGCCATCGGAATCGATGTCGGTCGCCAGCATCCTCTAAAGCTAGTGCGGCCCGCCTCCTCGCCGAAACTGTCCCCAGCTTCGCTATCTCCGCCCGACGACATCGACGATCGGATTAGCGCCGGTTGTAACCACATGGCGGGAATTCGGCCGCGATCGCACCATGGCGTTACGCCCGCCGCGATCTCTCAGCTGACTCGACTAGAAGAAGTCAGCGGCGGCCCGCGATGAAAGCCTGGGTCTCTTCCCACGTCGGCAGCAGCCCGGCCGCCTCGACTTCCGCCAACGTCGGCGCCGCACGGTCCCGATCCGACAGCAGGGGCCCGCCGTCGAACTCCGGCCAGACGATGCCGAGCGCGGGATCGAGCGCATTGATCGTGTGCTCCCGCTGCGGGTTGTATGGCGCCGAGCACAGGTACATGACAGTCGAATTGTCTTCCAGCGCAAAGAAAGCGTGGCCCAGACCCTCGGAGATGTAGATGGACCGCCGGTCGCGGTCGTCGAGAATCACCGAGTCCCACTGTCCGAACGTCGGCGACCCGACCCGGATGTCGACGACCACATCGAGCACCTTGCCGTGCGGGCAACCGACGTACTTCGCCTGGCTCGGCGGCACCTCGGCGAAGTGCAAACCTCGCAGCGTGCCCGCCGCCGACACCGAACAGTTCGCCTGATGCAGATCGAACCGATGCCCCGCGAACTCGGTGAACTCGGCATCCTTGAACCACTCGAAGAACCCGCCGCGCGAATCGGCGTGCACCTGCGGGGTGAGCTCCCATGCACCGGGAACCTTGAGCTCGCGGAACGTCACTGGCCCCGCCCCGCGTATCCGGCCTCGACGCTCTCCTTCAACGGCGCCCACCACGCTTCGTTGGCGCGATACCACTCGATGGTGTCGCGCAACCCGTCCTCGAAGTCGGTGTGTGCGGGGCTCCAGCCCAACTCGTCGCGCAGGACCGACGCGTCGATCGCATACCGCAGATCGTGGCCTGCGCGGTCGGTGACGTGGTCGAAGTCGTCGGGATCGCGATCCATCAACCGCAGGATCGTGCGCAGCACGGTGAGGTTGTCCCGCTCGCCGTTGGCGCCGATCAGATACGTGCGCCCGATCTTTCCGTCCGTGAGAATGCGCGTCACCGCGCTGTTGTGGTCCTCCACATGGATCCAGTCGCGCACGTTGGCCCCGGCGCCGTAGAGCTTCGGCCGTCGCCCGGTCAGCACATTGGTGATCTGGCGCGGGATGAACTTCTCGACGTGTTGATACGGCCCGTAGTTGTTGGAGCAGTTCGAAATCGTCGCGCGCACACCGTAGGAGCGCACCCATGCGCGCACCAGCATGTCGGCGGCGGCCTTCGTCGACGAGTACGGGCTCGACGGGTTGTACGACGTCGCCTCGGTGAAGCGCTCTGGGCTGCCCAACTCGAGATCGCCGTACACCTCGTCGGTGGAGATGTGGTGCAGCCGAACGTCGTGGGCCCGCACCGCCTCCAGGATCGTGAACGTGCCGATGACGTTGGCGTGCAGGAAGGGCTCCGGCCCGGACAGCGAGTTGTCGACGTGGGTCTCGGCGGCGAAGTGCACGACGGCGTCGGCATCTGCGACCAGTTTGTTGACCAAGTCGGCATCGGTGATGTCGCCCTCGATCAGTTGGATCTTGTCCTCGACCGGGGTCAGCGACTCCTTGCTGCCCGCGTAGGTGAGCGCGTCGAGGACCGTCACCTCGTGCTCGCTCACAGCCTTGTGCACGAAGTTGGCGCCGATGAACCCCGCGCCGCCAGTGACCAGCAACCGCATGGCCAAACCCTAGTCGAGGATCGCCTGAGGCCGGCATCCACCTTGGATTTGCTGTCAGGTGCCGCCGCGTCGGTGTCAGCGCTTCAGCCCGAGGGGGCCTGCGAGTTCCTCCAGCGTCGGCAGCAGTTTGTCCGGGCCACCCAACACCTGAATCGCCACGTGGTCGGCCCCTGCCTCGTTGTGTTCGTTGAGCTGTTTGGCGATGTCCTCGGGGGTGCCGTGGGCGACGACGGCGTCGATCAGGCGGTCGCTGCCCGGTTTGGCGATGTCGTCGTCGGTGAAGCCCAGCCGCTTCCAGTTGTTCAGATAGTTCGACAGGTTGAGATAGAAGTCGACGGTCTCGCGGCCGATCTTGCGTGAGGCCTCCGCGTCGCGCGCCAGCACCACCTTGTGTTCGGGGGCCAGGAACACCGTCGGCCCCAGGATGTTTCGGGCTTCGCCGGTGTGCTGCGGGGTGGTCAGGTAGGGGTGGGCGCCCGCACTGCGCTGGGCCGCGAGCTTGAGCACCTTCGGCCCCAGGGCAGCGACGACGCGCCGACTCGTCGGCACCTTGGCGCTGTCGAGCGCGTCGAGATACTCGACGAGCACGTCGTAGGGCTTGCGGTACTCCTGCGTGTGCTCCGGATGACCGATCCCGATGCCGAGCAGGAAGCGGCCCGGAAACTTGTCCTCGATCCGGTGATAGGCCTCCGCAACCTGCTCGGCCGGCGCCGTCCAGACGTTGATGATGCCCGTGGCCACCTGCAGGGCCTCGGTCTGTTCGAGGATCGGCTCGACATAGTTCAGGTCGCCCGCGGGTGACCCGCCGATCCACACCGCGCCGTAACCGAGTTTCTCGATCTCGACGGCTTCGTCGGGTGTGGGCGCACCGAAGATCCATACGCCGTAGCGGCCCAGATCGGGTTTGAGCTCAGTCATCGAAGACCCCTCACCTCAGGCCGAGCGGTCCGGCCAGTTCGGCCAGCCCGTCGACCAGTTTGTCCGGTCCGGTCAGGACCTGCACCGGGACGTGGTCAGCGCCCGCGTCGAGGTGTTCCTTCAACCGTGCCGCAATGGAATCGACGGTGCCATAGGCGACGACCGCGTCGACCAAGGCATCACTACCCGGTTTGGCCACATCCGAATCGGTGAAGCCCAGCCGCTTCCAGTTGTTCAGGTAGTTCTGCAGGTTGAGGTAGATGTCGAGGAATTTGCGGCCGACGGCGCGTGCCTTGTCCGCGTCGGTGGTGAGCACGACCTTGTGCTCGGGCGCGATGAACACACCGGGTCCGACGAGCTTGCGTGCCGCGGCGGTGTGCTCCGGCGTCGTCAGGTAGGGATGCGCACCCGCCGAGCGCCGCGCCGACAGCTTGAGCACCTGCGGGCCGAGCGCGGCTACGACTCGGCGGTTCTTCGGCACGCCGTACTCATCGAGCTTGTCGAGGTACTCGACCAGGGCGTCGTACGGCTTCTTGTACTCCTGGTGGGCCTCGGGATGGCCGACACCGATACCGAGCAGGAAGCGACCCGGATAGGCCTTCTCGATGCGGTGGAAGGATTCGGCGACCGGAGCGGCGTCGGCGGTCCAGATGTTGACGATGCCCGTCGCGAGCTGAAGCGTCTCGGTGGCTCCGAGAATCGGGTCGACCCAGTCAAGCTCAGCGGGCGGTGAGCCACCGGCCCAGATGGCGCCGTAGCCGAGCGCCTCGATGTCTTTGAGCTGCTGGGGGGAGAACTTTTGCCACTGCGAGTAGTGACCGAAGACGCCGTACTTGCCGAGATCAGGAGTCGCCATGCTCTTCCTAACTTGGTACTCGCGTGAACCTATTCCGCTCGGCGCACGGTGAGCGGAACTATTCCGTTCCGGCGGCCGACAGCTCGCCGGGCGTCGGCGCGATCGGCGCCGGTGCCACCAACGGCAGGCACACGATGAACCGGGTGTCGCCCGGTTCGGACTGCACCGACAGGTTTCCGCCGTGCTTCTCGACGACGATGCGCCACGCCAGATCCAGTCCGAGGCCGGTGCCCTCGCCGAACGGTTTGGTGGTGAAGAAGGGCGTGAAGATCCGGTCGATGATGTCCTCGGGGATCCCGGGTCCGTCGTCGCAGATCTCGACGCGGATCATCTCGTCGTTTTCGCGGGCGGTCCGGATGGTCAAGGTGCCGTGCCCGTCCATCGCCTGGATGGCGTTGTCGATGATGTTGGTCCACACCTGATTGAGATCGCCTGGATAGCACTGCAATTCGGGCAGCGTCTTGTCCATGTCCTTGATCAGGGTGACGGGCTTACCCTTGCCCTCCATGCCGATCTTGTCGCCGAACATCATGAGCGTGCTGCGCAGCAACTCGTGGACGTCGGCGCTGCCGTAGGCGCCCCGGTCCATCTGCGAGTACTGCTTGGCGCCGGCGAGCAGCGCCGAGATGCGCTTGCTGGCCTCGGCGATCTCGTTCATCCGCATTTCGTTGTCGATCGTGTACTTCAACCACCCGATCGCGCTCTGCAGCGACGCTGAGGCATCGACGTCGTCGACCAACGCAGAGACGCGCTCCAGCCAGTCGGTGTCCAGCCCCGCGTCGACGAACGTCGGCGCGTAGTCCCAGGCGCTGGCGATGCCATGGTCCTCCAGCCATTCGCCGATCTGGTCTTCGCGATCGGATGCCTCCAAGGCGGTCAGCTCGTGATCGCGGGACTTGGCTACCTGTTCGGCGACCTGGTCCTGAATGTTCACCAAGACGCGCAGCGCCTCCGGGGTGAACTGGGCCTCGGCCACCATGGCGAGCTTGTGCCGCATATGCCCGACGCTTTCGCGCAGGTCGGCGACCGCGCGGGCGGTCGCGGCGGCGGGGTTGTTGAGCTGATGGGTCAGGCCTGCCGTGATCGTGCCGAGTGCGAGTAGCTTTTCGCGTTGACCGATGATCTGGGTCTGACGGTGTCCGCCGACGAGGTGGCCTTCGAGCAGGTGGACGGCCATAGGGAACTGCGTCCGCATGAATTCCGCGAAGTCGTTGGAGTCCAGTACGAAGCAGCGCGCGGGCTTGGTCAGCCGCACCGAGGCTTGGTAGGTCTGCTCCTCACCGGGGATGTACGCCGACCACGCGCCGAAGTACACGCCGCGCTGGGAGGTGCGGTTGGTCTGGATGTCGACACCGCCGGAGCGCTTCGACATGACCAACTCGCCGTCGATCATCACGTAGAAGCAGGTCGCGGGGTCGCCCTCGCGAACTATAGGTCCCGCGGGGAAGTTCTCGATGTGGCCGGCGGCGCAGAGAATGTCGAGCTGCTCATCGGACAACTTCTCGAACAGGAAGAGCGTCCGCAGCTCGTCGCGCACGCATTCCTCTCCTTGCGTGCTCATCGGCGCCTTCCTTCCTCTGGCCTCTCAGCCTTTGCAGGCCTTATGCCTCGCCGGCGGTGCCGGCATCATGCCTCGCCGGCGCTGCCGGCATCATGCCTCGCCGGCGGTGCCGGCATCATGCCTCGGCCAAATACCTGTGCACCAGCATCACCGCCATCGACCCTTCGCCGACCGCGGCCGCAACCCGCTTCGCGGACTCCGAACGCACATCACCTGCAACAAACACACCGGGCACGCTTGTTTCCAGATGATGCGGCGGGCGATCGAGCGTCCACCCGACCTTGTCACGCAGATCCGGTCCCGACAGGATGAAACCGTGATCGTCGCGGGCTATTCCCGCTTCTTCCAGCCAATCAGTGCGCGGTGTTGCGCCGATGAAACAGCACATCCGATCGCAGGTGACGGTCTCGGTCTGTTCGGTGCGCTTGTCCAGTAGCACCAGCCCGGACAGGTGGCCGTCCTCGGCGACCGTGTCGACCACCTCGGTGCAGGTACGGACGGTGATGTTCGGCGTCCTGAGAATGCGGTCGACCAGGTACTGCGACATCCCGGCCTCCAGGGAGGCGCCGCGGATCAGCATCGTGACCGACTTGGCGGTCTGCGACATGAACATCGCCGCCTGGCCAGCCGAGTTCGCGCCGCCCACGATGTAGACGTCTTCGCCCGCGCACTCGCTGTTGTCCGAGACCGAGGCCCCGTAATAGACGCCGCGGCCGATGTAGTTGCAACTCGGATCCGCGGGATCGTCCCAGCATCCGGTGATCTGCAGTTGGCGGTAGTCGACGCCGATCGCCAGGATGACGGCCCGGGCGCCGATGGTGGTCTCGTCGTTGAGGTGGATCGTATGGGCCGCGCCGACACCGTTGACCTCGAGCCTGCCGGCTTCCTGTGTCGTGATGACCTCGGCCCCGAAGCGTTCGGCCTGCCTGCGGGCCGACGTGGTGAGCTCGGCGCCCGAGATGCCGGTGGGGAAGCCGAGGTAGTTCTCGATCTTCGAGCTCCGACCGGCCTGCCCGCCGGTGGTGGCCTTCTCGATCAGGACCGTCTTGAGGCCCTCCGATGCGCCGTACACCGCAGCTGCCAGGCCCGCGGGCCCACCGCCGATGACCGCGAGGTCGTACATCTCCAGCTGCGGGCTGGTGGACAGGCCGAGCAGGGTGGCCAACTCGACATCCGAGGGCTGGACCAGCGTCTCGCCCTTCTCGGTGATGACGACCGGGAGCCGCGTGTCGTCGAGCCCCGCGGCTTCCAGCAGCTGCCTGCCCTTGGGTTCGTCGGCGTTGATGGAGCGGAACGAGTACTCGTTGCGGGCCAGGAACTGCCGCACCTCCCAGGACCGGTCGTTGTATCGGTGGCCGATCACCTTGGTGTAGGGCATGGCCCGGTCGCCGACGGCGCGCCAGCCCTCCAGCAGGCCGTCGATCACCGGATACAGCTTCTCCTCCGGCGGATCCCAAGGCTTGAGCAGGTAATGGTCGAGGTCGACGACGTTGATAGCGTCGATGGCGGCGTGGGTATCCGCGTACGCCGTCAGCAGCACGCGGCGCGCCAGAGGGAAGAAGTCCATCGCCTTCTCGAGGAACTCGATGCCGCTCATCTGCGGCATCCGGTAGTCGGCGACGAAGACCGCAACGGCGTCGCCGCGCAGCTTGAGCTCCTTGAGGGTGTCGATGGCGTCGGCGCCGGATTCGGCGCGCACGATGCGGTATCTCTCGCCATAGTGGCGACGGAGGTCACGAGCGACGGCGCGTGAAACTGCCGGGTCGTCGTCGACAGTGAGAATGACGGGTTTTCTGGACTGCGCGGCGGGGGCGGTCATCGGTTATAAGTATGCGCCCGTCGTCCAGCGGATATCAGGGTCGAGCGCCCGTTCGCGGTCAGCGGAACCAGCTGGCCCCCGTCTAATGCGTGGTGGAGAGGCTGAGCTGGGCGTTCAGCGATTTTGGGACCGGCACCGAAGCGGGTAGTATGGACCAACGGTGCGGCTTCCGCGCCGGCTCTTGCGTGCTCTCTGTCCTCGAATTGCTGGAATTTCTGGCTACAGGCTCACGTTTCGTAGTCGGAGTGTAGCTGCGCCAGAAGGCGCCAACGATTCGCAGGACACGGAGGATCTCCGAAACATAATGGCCAAGAAAGACGGTGCCATCGAGGTCGAGGGTCGCGTGGTCGAACCCCTGCCCAATGCGATGTTTCGCATTGAGTTGGAGAACGGTCACAAGGTTCTCGCCCACATCAGCGGCAAGATGCGGCAGCACTACATCCGCATCCTGCCCGAGGACCGCGTCGTCGTGGAGTTGTCTCCATACGACCTGTCTCGGGGCCGCATCGTTTACCGGTACAAGTAACAACTAGAAGCACAGAAGGATCGACACAGTCGTGAAGGTGAACCCGAGCGTCAAGCCCATTTGCGATAAATGCAGGGTGATCCGTCGGCATGGGCGGGTCATGGTGATCTGCTCCGATCCTCGGCACAAGCAGCGCCAGGGCTGAGTTTCACCAGCCAGCTACTGCCACAACTGAATGATGAAATCCCAGTACCAATGAGCGGATAGGCCGCTTGCCCACGTCCGGTACGGAGGCCGGACCCCGACACCGTCGGGAACGGACTGGGAGCAGACCTCCGCAACGAGAAGGAACACACCACTGTGGCACGTCTAGTGGGCGTCGACCTCCCGCGCGATAAGCGCATGGAGATCGCGCTGACCTACATCTACGGCGTCGGCCGTACGCGCTCCCAGGAGATCCTGGACGCCACCGGCATCGACCGGAACCTGCGCACCAAGGACCTGACCGATGATCAGGTGACCCAACTGCGCGACTACATCGAGGGCAACCTCAAGGTGGAGGGTGATCTGCGCCGTGAGGTGCAGGCCGACATCCGCCGCAAGATCGAGATCGGCTGCTACCAGGGCCTGCGGCACCGCCGCGGCCTGCCGGTGCGCGGCCAGCGGACCAAGACCAATGCGCGCACCCGCAAGGGCCCCAAGCGCACCATCGCCGGTAAGAAGAAGGCCAAGTAATGCCACCCGCAAAGAAAAGCGCTGCTGGGTCCCCGAAGAAGGGGCAGAAGACCCGTCGCCGGGAAAAGAAGAACGTCCCGCACGGCGCCGCGCACATCAAGAGCACGTTCAACAACACGATCGTGTCGATCACCGACCCGCAGGGCAACGTCATCGCATGGGCGTCCTCGGGACACGTCGGCTTCAAGGGTTCGCGTAAGTCGACCCCGTTCGCCGCGCAGCTGGCTGCGGAGAACGCCGCCCGCAAGGCGCAGGAGCACGGCGTGAAGAAGGTCGACGTCTTCGTGAAGGGCCCGGGCTCGGGCCGCGAGACCGCCATCCGCTCGTTGCAGGCCGCCGGCCTCGAGGTCGGCGCGATCGCCGACGTCACGCCGCAGCCGCACAACGGCTGCCGTCCGCCGAAGCGTCGCAGGGTCTAGGAGGGTATAGAACACATGGCTCGTTACACCGGACCCGCGACCCGCAAGTCACGCCGTCTCGGCGTCGACCTGGTCGGCGGAGATCAGTCCTTCGAGAAGCGCCCCTACCCGCCCGGTCAGCACGGCCGCGCGCGGATCAAGGAGAGCGAGTACCGCCAGCAGCTGCAGGAGAAGCAGAAGGCGCGTTTCACCTACGGCGTGATGGAGAAGCAGTTCCGTCGCTACTACGACGAGGCGGTTCGTCAGCCGGGCAAGACCGGTGACAACCTGCTGCGCATCCTGGAAAGCCGGCTCGACAACGTCGTGTACCGCGCCGGTCTGGCACGGACCCGGCGGATGGCGCGTCAGCTGGTCAGCCACGGCCACTTCCTGGTCAACGGTGTCAAGGTCGACATCCCGAGCTACCGCGTGTCGCAGTACGACATCATCGACATCAAGGAGAAGTCGCTGAACACGCTGCCGTTCGAGGTCGCGCGGGAAACAGCGGGCGAGCGCCCCATTCCGGCCTGGCTGCAGGTCGTCGGCGAGCGTCAGCGCATCCTCGTGCACCAGCTGCCCGAGCGCGCGCAGATCGACGTCCCGCTCACCGAACAGCTGATCGTCGAGCTCTACTCGAAGTAAGACTTGCTTGGCCGTCCGGATGACGGCTGAGTTGCGCGGCATCAAATAGCGGTTGCCGCGAAGGAGGAAAGAAACAATGCTGATTTCTCAGCGACCCACATTGTCGGAAGAGGTCATCTCCGAGAACCGGTCCCAGTTCGTCATCGAACCGCTGGAGCCCGGATTCGGTTACACCCTTGGCAATTCGCTTCGGCGGACCCTGCTGTCGTCGATTCCCGGCGCGGCGGTCACCAGCATCCGCATCGACGGTGTGCTGCACGAATTCACCACGGTCCCCGGTGTGAAGGAAGACGTCACCGACATCATCCTGAACCTCAAGGGTCTGGTGGTGTCGTCCGAGGAGGACGAGCCCGTCACCATGTACCTGCGCAAGCAGGGCCCCGGTACGGTCACCGCGGGTGACATCGTCCCGCCGGCCGGTGTGACGGTGCACAACCCCGAGATGCACATCGCGACGCTGAACGACAAGGGCAAGCTCGAGGTCGAGCTCGTCGTCGAGCGCGGCCGCGGTTACGTGCCCGCCGTGCAGAACAAGGCGTCGGGCGCCGAAATCGGCCGCATCCCTGTCGATTCCATCTACAGCCCGGTGCTGAAGGTCACCTACAAGGTGGAGGCCACCCGCGTCGAGCAGCGCACCGACTTCGACAAGCTGATTCTCGACGTCGAGACGAAGAGCTCGATCACCGCTCGGGACGCGCTGGCTTCCGCGGGCAAGACGCTGGTCGAATTGTTCGGTCTGGCACGGGAACTCAACGTCGAGGCCGAGGGCATCGAGATCGGGCCGTCGCCTGCCGAGGCCGATCACATCGCGAGCTTCGCGCTGCCGATCGACGATCTGGACCTCACCGTCCGGTCGTACAACTGCCTCAAGCGCGAGGGTGTGCACACGGTGGGCGAGCTCGTCGCCCGCACGGAGTCCGATCTGCTGGACATCCGTAACTTCGGCCAGAAGTCCATCGACGAGGTGAAGATCAAGCTGCACCAGCTGGGTCTCTCGCTGAAGGACAGCCCGGCCACGTTCGATCCGTCCGAGGTCGCCGGTTACGACGTCGCCACGGGCACCTGGAACAGCGATGCCAGTTACGACCTGGACGACAACCAGGACTACGCCGAAACCGAACAGCTCTAAGCGGAGTTCATTACCCACCCCAGCTCCGCCCGCCCGAGTCCGTCCCGGCCCTACCTGATACGGGGGTCGGCCCCACATAGGAGATAGTCGCAATGCCCAAGCCCACCAAGGGCCCTCGCCTCGGCGGGTCGTCCTCACACCAGAAGGCGCTGCTGGCCAACCTGGCCACGTCGCTCTTCGAGCACGGCCGGATCAAGACGACAGAGCCCAAGGCGAGGGCGTTGCGGCCCTATGCGGAGAAGCTCATCACCCACGCCAAGAAGGGCACGCTGCACAATCGGCGCGAGGTGATGAAGAAGATCCGCGACAAGGACGTGGTGCACACGCTGTTCGCCGAGATCGGTCCGTTCTTCGCCGACCGCGAGGGCGGCTACACCCGCATCATCAAGGTCGAGAACCGCAAGGGCGACAACGCCCCGATGGCCGTCATCGAGCTGGTGCGGGAGAAGACCGTGACCTCGGAGGCCAACCGGGCCCGTCGCGCGGCCTCTTCGCAGAAGGTTGCGGCTGCCGCGGCGCCGCAGGCTGCGGTCGAGCCTGAGGCCGTCGAGGAGAGCGTCGAGGAGGTCAAGGCCGAGGACGCCGGGATCGAGGAGGCCCAGGAGGCGCAAGCCGAGGCTGAGGTCGCCGAGGAGAGCGCCGACGAAAGTGCGGAGGAGAAGGCTGACTCCGACGAGGATGCCGACAAGTCCTAGTGACATGAGCGACGAGCCCGCCATCGACAACGGTGGCGGGCTCGTTCGTCTTCGCCTCGACATCGCTTACGACGGCACCGAATTCGCGGGCTGGGCGGTGCAGGCCGGTCAGCGCACCGTCGCCGGGGTGCTCGACGAAGCGTTCTCGACGGTGTTTCGCACGCCGGTGCAACTGCGTGCGGCCGGCCGCACCGACACCGGCGTACACGCCACGGGTCAGGTCGCCCATGTCGATGTGCCGGTCAATGCCCTGCCCCACGTCTATCCCCGCACCACCCGCCCCGGCGGGAGCGAGTTTCGTCCGCTGGTGCAACGGCTGGGCCGGTTCCTGCCCCGAGATGTGCGGGTGCTCGACATCGCCCGCGCGGCACCGGGTTTCGACGCACGGTTCTCCGCGCTCCGTCGGCACTACGAATACCGGTTGTCGACCGCGCCGTACGGCGTCGAACCGCAGGACGCGCGCTTCGTCACGCCGTGGCCGCGTCCGCTGGATGTCGACGTCATGGCAGCGGCGGCACGGGATCTGGTGGGACTGCACGACTTCGCCGCATTCTGTCGCCATCGCGACGGCGCCACCACCATCCGCGATCTACAACGGTTCGACTGGGTGCGCGACGGCGACCGGGTCACCGCGTACGTCACGGCGGATGCCTTCTGCTGGTCCATGGTGCGGTCGCTGGTCGGCGCGCTGCTGGCGGTCGGCGAGCATCGCCGCGAACCCGGTTGGTGCGCCAGGCTATTGAAGGAGACGAGCCGGTCGAGCGACTTCGCGGCGGCGCCGGCGCAGGGTCTGACGCTCGTGGGCGTCGACTATCCGCCCGACGATGAGCTCGAGGCGCGGACAAAGGTCACGCGCGACTTGCGAGTCTTGTGATTTCGGCGTGCTGGGTCACGCTCAGCGAGACTTAGCACGCCGAAGCCGCCAAATCAGATGCGGGCCGCGACGAAGTCAGCTGCCTGATTCGCCATCCCCGCGTTGATGTACGCGCTCGCGAGGTGGGCGGGCCAGTTCTCTTCCCACGTGTTCGGGTCGGCCGGGTTGCAGATCGGGTCGGCACCGTGGCACAACTCGATGGTCCGATCGCGGTAAACCGGATTGAAGTTCGTGATCGGCCCGACCCAGGCGACTCCGTTGCCGAACAGCGCCACCGCGGCGATGTGCTGATCCGCACCGGGCGGCAGTGGGGCCTTGAACCCGAAGAAGTCGAACGGCAGCGCCAGCACCACGTCGGTGACCGCGGCGCCGAGGGAATAGCCGCCGAGCACCAAGCGGGTGTTCGGGCAGTTGTTCATCATGTACTGGATGTGGCCGCTCATGTCGTTCGCGCCGACGTCGATCTCGTTATCGGCCGGATACTGCACCGCATAGACGCCGATGTTCTTTTTCGACTTCTGCCGCAGCGCACTGATGAACGCATTGCCGAGGTTGCCGACCCCAGGCGATTCCAGTCGGCCGCGGGCGAATATCACCTCGACCGGAGGACATGATTGGGCATTCGCGGACGGCGTCAGCGAGGCGACAGTCTGAGGTGTGATGAGCACAGTGCCGAGAACGAGCGCCACGATGAGACCGTTGAGCAAGTGACGGCGGATCACCCCACGGATGGTAATAGAAAGCATTAACGGGCTCGCAGATAACGCTATATGGCCAGGTCAGAGGCGGGAAGCGACGAAATCGGCTGCCTGGTTGGTGGGCCCACCCACATATGCTCGATGCGCGGCGATGTCCTCACCGTTGGTCTGACAGACGGGGTCGCCCGGGTTGCACAGGTCGATGGCTCTGCCGCCGTAGACCCCGCTGACCGTGAGTGGCAGACCCAACTTCGCGGAAGGATTGCCGAAGACGGCGATGGCCGCGACGTGGTTCGGCACGTTGGGCGGCAACGGGTTGTCGAAACCGAGGCCGGGCACCGGCACTGCGCTGATCACATCGATCACCGCGGCGCCTTGGGAGTAGCCGCCGAGCACCAGCTGGGTGTTGGGGCAGGTGTTCACCATGTACTGGATGTGGCCACTGGCGTCGTTCGCCCCGGCCGCCGCCTGGAGGAAGTCGAACGTCGCGGGGTAGTTGACCGCGTACGTGCCGACGGACCTGCCGCCGACCTTGCCCTGTAATGCGTCGACGAAGGCGCCGCCGACATTGCCCAGGCCCGGTGCGTCGTTGGTGCCGCGGGCGAACACGACCTCGATGTCGGGACATCCTTGGGCTGAGGCGGTTCCGCGGCCGCCAATCAGCGCCGGCGCGGCGACCGCGGTCGCGGCGGTGAAAGTGGCGATCAGCAGGTTGCGGAGTCGATCTAACGTCACAAGATCAACAGGGTAGCGCTTGTGGCCGTCAGACCCGTCCGGCGACGAAGCTCGCCGCCTGCTGAACCAGCCCCGCGGACACGTAATCGTTGTGTGCGAACGGGTTCCTGCCGCGCGAGCAGATGGGATCGCCGTCCTTGCAGAGGTCGATGGCCCTGCCGCCGAAAACCGAACTGGTCAGCGGATTGCTGAACTTCGTTGCGGGGTTGCCGAACACGGCCACGGCGGCGATGTTGTCCTGCAGGCTCGCGGGCAGCGGGGGCGCCGAGCCGATGGAACCGATCTTGTTGCCCAGCGGTGGGACACCGGCGAGCATGTCGATGACGGCCGCGCCCTGCGAATATCCGCCGAGCACAAGCTTCGTCGACGGGCACTGCTGCGACATCAACGCGACGCGGTTCTCGGCGTCGGTGGCGCCGTCAGCAGCCGCCAGGAAGTCATACGAGGCGGGGTAGTTGACGGGGTAGGCGCTGACGGTCCTGCCGCCGACCAACGGGCGCAGCGCCTCGACGAACGCCGAGCCCGGCGTACCGAGCCCGGGGGTGTCGTCGGTGCCCCTCGCGAAGATCACCTCGATGTCGGGGCACGACGAGGACGTCGATGTCGAGGACGGCGATGAGGCGGACGGGTCAGGCCCCGGAGCGACACCAGGCCCGGGCGCAGGTCCGGGCGAATGGTCAGGCTGGGCCCCCGCCAGCGGCGCAGCGACGAGTGTCATGGTGGCGCAGACAACGGCCGAAGTAACCGTAGCCAGCCGTAATGGCATCCGGAGCAAAGTCACGTCGGCCATTTTCCCACACCGGAGGGGACCTCAGCCAACCGCTTACTGTTCGACGGCGGCGTCAATTACTGAGGTCAGCGGGCTCCGACGGCACACCCTCGGGCAACGTCACATCGGCGGACTCTTCGGTGCGGTCGCCCTGACGCGCGAGCGCCAAGCCGGCCAGCACGATGACACCGCCGACGGCCTGAATCATCGTCATCGCCTCGCCCAGCAGCACCCACGCGGCCAGGACTGCGAACATCACCTCGGACAGGCCGACCAGCGACGCGAACCGCGGACGCAGTCGCGCGATGCCCATGATGCCGAGCGTGTAGGCGACTGCGGTGGCCACCACACCCAGTGCGACGACCGGCACCATCCACGACGTCGTCAACCCCGCGATAACGGTGTCGTTGGTGGTGAAGGTCAGAGGCATGATGCCGCCGACACCGAGAAGCGTGACCGCGGCCGCGCCGACCACCAGACCGCCCGCAGCCAGCGTGATGGGGTGGACACCATCGCTGTCCGCGGCGTGCTTGCCGACGTTGGCCGACATCACGAAATAGCACGCGGCGCAGACCGCGGCGCCCAGTGCCCAGGCGACACCGATGAGATTGATGTGGGCATCGCTGAACACGTTGAGCACCAACATGATTCCGACCACCGCCATGGCCACGCCCGCCAGCGTCAGGTTGGTGGGCCGACGCCGCGTGGTGGTCCAGACCCACGCCACGACGAGGATGGGCGCGGTGTACTCCAGCAACAGTGCGACGCCGACGGACAGGTGTGAGACCGCGCAGTAGTAGAAGAGTTGCGCTCCGGCGATCGGGACGATTCCGTACACGGCGACGGTCTTCGCGTGGCGCAACGCCTCGCGAAACCAGCCGGGCCGCACGAACGTCGCGAACACGGCCATCACCAGGGCGCCGCCGGCCAGCCGGGCGACGACGGCCGCGGTCGGGCTCCAACCGGCCTCCATCAAAGCTTTGGCGAACGGTCCCGACGACCCGAATGACAATGCCGAGCCGACGGCGAGCAGCAGGCCGAGCCGGAAGTGGTCGACGGACGCGCGCACGTCGAGCTGGTTCGCGGTCACGAGGACACCTCCGAGATGTAATGAGTAAAATGAACTTTGCTCATGACGCTAGCGGGAAAGGGGGTCATGAGTCAAATGCTTTTTAGTCATGACACCGAGCTCACTTTGCGGGCGGCATGTGTCCTGGTCAACAGCGATCGGGTGGACGGTGAGCAGCTCGGTGACCTGCCTGCGCTCGACGCCTACCTGGACGGGTTCGGCTGGACCGGCAGGCGCGATCACGACGCCGCCGAGCTGGACTCGGTCCATCGCCTACGGGAACGGCTCGGCAAGATCTGGGCCGTCGCCGGCGACGAGGAACGCGCCGTCGGGCAGGTCAACGCTCTGCTGAGCGACACCAAGGCGGCGCCGTGGCTGACCCGCCATCCGGAGATGCCGGAGTGGCATCTGCACTTGGCGTCCGTGCACGACCCGCTGTGGCAGCGGATGGGAGCGGAGATGGCCATGGCACTGGCCGATCTCATCCGCATCGGCGAGCTGCGCAGGCTCAAGGTGTGCGCGGCGGCGGACTGCGATGCGGTGTTGGTGGACCTGTCGCGCAACCGTTCCGGAAAGTTCTGCGACACCGGCAATTGCGGCAATCGTCAACACGTCGCGGCCTACCGGGAGCGCCGCGCCAGGGCCGACTGAAATTCGTGACATCGCCACCTTCGGTTGGCCGTTAGGCTGGCCGCGGGGGAGGGATGGCTGGGCGGGCGACAACCAGGATCCAGGTCAGTGCGCATCGATTCCTGGTGCGGCGAATGGAACATGCGCTGGTGCGCGGCGACGTGCGCATGCTCGACGATCCGTTACGTGCGCAATCGCTTTCGTTGATCTCGGGATGCGTGTTGGCGGCCATTGCGGTCGCGGTGTGCGCGGTCCTCGCGGTCCTGCAACCCAGAGGTGATGTCGGCAATGCGGCGATCGTCATGGTCCGCGAATCCGGTGCCGTCTATGTGCGCATCGGTGACACCATGCATCCCGCACTGAATCTGGCGTCTGCGCGGTTGATCACGGGTGTGACGGAAAAGCCGGCTCTCGTCGACGCCGCTGCGTTGAACCGGACTCGGCGAGGACCTGTCGTCGGCATTCCGGGCGCCCCGGCCACGATCGGGACTCCGCTCGCCGCAGACGAACTGAGCTGGACCGTATGCGAGGACGACACTCGAGGAACCGTGGCGCTGGCCGGAACTGCTCCCGCCCTGACGGATTCGAGCGCCAGGGTGCTCGTTACCGCGCGTGGTGAGAGCGCGGCGACCACCTATCTGCTCCACGACGGGCGTCGAGCGCGGGTCGACCTGCGCAACCCGGCCGTGGTCCGTGCCTTGAAAATCGAAGGCGTTGCGCCTCGCCCCGTTTCACGGGCGTTGCTCGACGCACTACCAGAGGTTCCCGGAATCGCCACGCCCGCTATTCCACGTGTCGGCGCGCCGTCGGTGCTGTCGGGGCTTCCGGTCGGCACGGTGGTGCGGTTGACTCGCGCCGATTCCGTGGAGCACTACGTGGTGCTTGCCGACGGCGTTCAGCGCATCGGTGAGGTGGCCGCCGACCTCATCAGGTTCACCTATGCGCACCGACGTGACATCGTCACGATCGCGCCGGGGCTCCTCGGCCAGGTGCCGATCGTCGACGACCTTCCCGTGGCGACCTTTCCCGATCGCGGCGGTGTCGTCGAAAGTTCGGTTCTCTGTGTTCGAGCTGACTCCGTGCTTGTGACTGAATCATTGTCCGCGGACGGCGATCTAGTGCTGGCGCAGGCCGACGGCGCGGGACCAAACGTCGACGGCTTCGTCATGCCCGCCGGCCGCTGCGGGTTCGTCCGCGCGATGGGCTTATCCGGTGAGGGCGCCGCGACAGGAGCGCTGTATCTCGTCGACGATTCCGGTGTCGTGTTCGGGATACGCGACGAGGAGGCGGCAGGCCGTTTGGGTCTGTCGGACCCGGTGCCTACACCATGGCCGCTGCTGGCTCGACTGCCACGCGGCCCCGAACTCAGCATCGAGGACGCGTCAGTCAGCAGGGACAGCGTCGGACCGACGCCGTAGCCGATTCCATCCCAGCAGCGCCGCCGACAGTCCAACGCAGACCGCGGCGCCGCGAACGGCCAATCGGGTGGGCCGGTCGTCGGACGGCGCGTCCGCGGGGACCGAAAGGGGCAGCGACGGGTGCACGTCGTTTCCTACGGGCCTGGGACCGGCGCTTACCGCCGCCGCAGCGTCGACCGTCCCGTGTCCCACCACCGGATCCCAACCGGCGGGAGGGCGGCGAGCGGTGTCCTCGATACGCTGCATGACCTGCCGTGCGGTCAGTTCCGGCGACCGCGACCGCACCAGCGCGACGACTCCGCTGACGACCGGCGCGGCGTAACTCGTTCCGGCGATGGGTGTCTCGTCGGTGGTGAGCCTGTTGATCAGACCCTCCCCATCGGGGTCCAGGGATACGACATCCTCGGCCACGGCTGCCACGTCGACCCATGGCCCGGCAAGGCTGAACGCCGACGGCCTGCCGTCCCGGCCCACCGATCCCACGGTCAGCACATAGTCGTCATACCAGCCGGGGCTCACCACCGTTCTGACGTCAGACCAGTCGGGCTTACCGGGCACCAGAGAGTCGTTCTGTTCGGAGCACTGGCCGGCCAACCCGACATTGCCCGCGGCGGCCACTACGACGACGTTCTTGACGTCGACCGCGTAGGCCAGCGCGGCCCCCAGCGCGCGGTCGTCCAAGGCGTCACCGGTCGAAACGCATGCGACCGTCGATATGTTGATCACGGTGGCCCCTAAATCCGCTGCTGTACGCACGGCCATCGCCAGGGTGTCCACATCGCCGAAGCCGGCGTCGGCCGGCTCGTCCGTAGCGCGGAACTTATTGCTGGACTGCCGAATTCCGATGATGGTGGCGTCGGGGGCGATGCCGCTGAAGCCGTGGTCGGGATCCGGGGACGCGCCGATGATCCCGGCGACGACGGTGCCGTGACCGTCACAATCCGCGGTGCCGTCACCGGTTGACACGTAGTCGCCGCCGGGGACGAGGTGGGGGAGCAGGCGGTGTCGCGATACGCCGGTGTCGATGACCGCGACTGTCTGGCCCGCGCCACGCGTCAGTTGCCAGACATCCTGCAGATCGGGTCCTTTCGCGTCGACACCGTCCTCGGGGGCGGCGACGCACTCGCCCTGCTGTTCCGTGCGTTGCGACGGATGTGGTGATTCCGGCGCGGGCAGCATCGACATGTCGATCGTCGGCGGCGTGACCGCCGCTGCGGCAGGTGCGATCCACAGCGGCATGACCGCGAGCGCGCCCGCCGTTGCCACTCGAGCAACCCGCGCCGCAGCGGTCGTCATATTCCGCCAGCCAGCCCGAAGACACCGGCCACCCAACACGCCAATGGAACGACCGCCGCGAGGGCGATGTACTCGATGACCTCCACGGTACGTACCACGATGGGGCTGACCGTCGGCCCGGCGAGATAGGTCAAGGTCGCAGCGCCCGAAATCGTGGCGAGTGCGCTGATGACAGGGACGTGGTCCGGAACCGAGAACGCGGTAGCAGCGAAACCCGTAGCGGCAGTGAGCATCGCCGCTGCCGCAAGCCAGGCCCGGCGAGTCGGATCGACGTGGGTGCGCATCCGCAGCAGGAGCACGAGCGCGACTACTCCGGTGAAGGTAGTACCGCACAGCGCAGATCCCTCACCTACTGCGACTGATGCGGCGCCGAGCGCCGCAGCGACAGCCGAACCCACCACCAGCCCGGTCAATGTGAGATGGCATTCCTGGGTGACGTGCGCCGCGGAGTCGACGGGCGTGCGGCTGAGGATCATCGACAGCTTGGGCGCCATTCCGAGTATCGCGAGCGAGAATATGACCAGACCGGCACCGCATGCGGTGAACTCGAGTCGCCATGTGGCTGCGATGCCGGTCACTGCTGTGGTCAGTGCACTGACGGTTGCTATCGCGGTCAAATAGGTTGTGCTGCTGGTTGACTGCAGCAGGAGAATAGCCACGAAGAAGACGGCAGCGGACGCGAGCAACAATCTGGGCGCGGCAGTCTCGGAGGGAACGCTGAGAAATCCGACGGCGCCCGCGTAGAGGATTCCGACCAGGCTCAGTGGCACACATATCAGCGGATCACCGCGGACCCGCCAATGAACAATCGCCCCTCCCGCGCCGGCGACCGCCAGACACAGTCCGACGAGGACGTGACTTCTCGTGCCCGACCATGCCAACACCAACGCGCCGAGCCCGCCCAGCACTACGCAGCAGACGGCTGGCAGAACACGTAGAACCGGGGCGTCACCTCTGGGCACTCCGGAGGCGACGGCAAGACAGGGATCGCAGGCGACGCGTTTCGCGATGGGCGGCTCAGTTGCGGTGAGCAGCAACACTTCACCGTGGTGCACATCGTTGTCGTACAAGGTCGAAGAATCATCCAACGGAAGATCGCCGAGTCTCGACAGTCTCCAGTCGCGGCCGTAGGTATCGGGATGCACGATATCGACGATCTGTGGCAGGAGATGGGCGATGTGGATATCGGTCGGCAGGGCGAGATCGACCAGTTGATGCGTGTCGTCGGCGCAGGCAGCCACCGTGAGCCGGCAAAGTGAATCTGGCATCAGTCCCCCCTCGACGCTGCCGGAACAACCGTAACGCCGCTCGGGACAGGGCAATCGCGGCAACTTCGCCGGCTGGGGATGGAACGTAATCGGGGATGTCGGCGTCCAATGTTCGATGGAGTTCACCCGCAAGCCAAGAGTGCAGGTGCCGACGGCGGCGCGCGGCGCGATCGCTGTCGAGGCACCATCGCCGATTCCGGCGCCGCCGCCGGCCAACCCACTGGTCCGCCTCATGCCCATCGCCATGCTCGTTGCGGCCGTCGGGATGATGGCGGTGTATTTCAAGTCGGGCTCACAGGCGATGCGCAACCCGATGTCTGCGTTCTTCCCGGTGATGATGGTGACGTCGGTTCTCGGCACGCTGGTCTACTCCCGAGGTGCGAACCGCCCCGCCGACCTGAATACGGCGCGGCGAAAGTACCTCGACTACCTCGACACTCTTGATCAGGCGGCCGGGACGACGGCCGACGCCCAGCGGCAGGCGTTATCGTGGAATCACCCCGAGCCACGCAACCTCTGGGCGCTTGCCGGTGGCATGCGAATGTGGGAGCGACGCCCCGATGATCCGGACTTTTGCGTCGTCCGGATCGGGATCGGCGACCAACCACTGTCCACCGAATTGACGGCACCGGAGCTGGGCGCAGAGAACGAACTCGACCCTGTCACGGTGACTGCGATGCGCAGGTTGATCGACGTCCGCTCGACGGTCACCGATGTGCCGATCGTGTTGCCGTTGCGATCGTTCTCGAGGCTCACCGTTGACGGTGACGTGGACGCCGCCAGGGCGTTGGTTCGGTCGATGATCTGCCAACTGGCGTTGTGGCACGGCCCAGATCATCTCACGATATGTGCCGTCGTCAACGCCGAGACTGGTGGCGAGTGGGACTGGTTGAAATGGCTTCCCCATCATCAGCATTCGCGCGCGGGAGATGAGGTCGGCTCGGCACGATTGGTCTACCGAAGCCTGACAGTTGCCACTGAGGACTCCGGCGCTGACTCCCGGCACGTCGTGACGGTCCTGGACGGTGGCGAGTCCGCGCGAGTGTGTACCAGCAGCGGCGTCACCGTCATCGAGATCGGCGCATCGCTGGCGGCTGTTGACCGCGTGCTGCGGCTGCACGTCAGTGGCGAAGCCGTCACGGTTCGCACGCCGGACAGCGATGAGATGCTCGCCAAGCCGGACCTTCTCACCACGGCGCAGGCGTCGGCGTGCGCCCGTCGCCTGGCGCCGTACCGCCCGACCACCACAGCCACCGATCGCAGGACATCACTCGAGTGGCTGGAGCTGATGGGGATCGACGGCTTCGATGTCGAGAAGCAGTGGGCCGAAGGTCAGCACATCACGCCGGTACCAATAGGTGTCGCTGATGACGGCAGCCCGGTGACACTCGACATCAACGAGGCGGCGCGAGGAGGGATGGGGCCGCATGGGCTGTGCGTCGGCGCCACGGGCTCCGGGAAATCCGAGCTGCTGCGGACACTGGCGCTCGGGATGATCACATCCCATCCGCCAGATGTTCTCAATCTCATCCTGGTGGACTTCAAGGGCGGTGCAACGTTTCTCGGGTTGGAGCGGGCCAACCACGTCGGCGCCGTCATCACGAATCTGGCCGCTGAGGCACACCTCGTCACTCGGATGAACGATGCACTGACCGGTGAAATGAACAGGCGGCAGCAACTGTTACGGGCGGCCGGTGGATGCGCGAACCTAGGCGACTACCGGCGCGCACGGGAAGGTAATGCGAACCTGGCGCCCCTGCCCGCGCTGTTCATTCTGGTGGACGAATTCTCCGAACTGCTCAGCCAGCACCCGGAATTCGCGGAGCTGTTCGTGGCTATCGGTCGATTGGGGCGGTCGCTGGGCATCCATCTGTTGCTCGCCAGCCAGCGACTGGACGAAGGCCGACTGCGGGGGCTGGAGACACACCTGTCCTACCGGATCTGCCTCAAGACGTTCTCCGCCGGTGAGTCGCGGGCTGTCCTCGGCGTCCCCGACGCCTACCACCTACCGAGCACACCCGGCGCGGCCTACCTCAGATCCGCGGATGATGAACTCGTGCGGTTCCAGACCGCTTTCGTCTCCGGTCAGAGCAGTCCGCAACGCGACGCACCCGTGGCGACAAGGCTGGAACGCCCGCGGCTGTTCACGGCTTCACCCGTGGGAACGCGCACTGAGGCCGGCCACGACGATCGCGCGCAACAGGGGGACCGCACCGTGCTGGACACGATGCTGGACCGCCTGGCCGGCCGCGGCCCCCTCGCACATCAGGTGTGGCTGCCGCCGCTAGCCGCATCGCCGACCCTCGACATGGTGGCAGCGGCACGCGGCGGCCCCGGCCCGGTGGTCCCGATCGGAGTGGTCGACAATCCATACGAGCAGCGCCGCGACCAGCTCGTCGTCGAATTGGACGGCTCGGCAGGCAATGTCGCGATCGTCGGCGCTCCGAGGTCAGGTAAGTCCACGGCGGTGCGCACGCTGCTGCTGGCCCTGGCGCAGCGTCATGATCCGGCCGACGTCGCCTTCTATTGCCTCGACTTCGGCGGAGGAGCCCTGTCGTCGCTGCGGCAACTGCCGCACGTGGGGTCGATGGCCGGCCGTCAGGACGCCGAATTGTGCCGTCGCACCATCGCGATGGTGAGTTCGGTGATACGGGCACGGGAGTCGTCGTTCCGATGCCTGGGGATCGATTCGATGGCCGAGTATCGACGCCGCAAAGCCGCGGGTGAGGCGGTCGATGATCGGTTCGGCGACGTGTTCCTCGTGATCGACGGCTGGGCGACCTTGCGCCAGGAGTTCGACGTCCTCGAAGCGACGATCACTGCGATTGCCGCCCAGGGCCTTTCGTTCGGAGTCCATGTCGTCGTCACCGCATCGCGCTGGGCCGAATTGCGACCCGCGCTGAAGGATCAGATCGCCACGCGCGTCGAGCTCCGGCTCGGTGACCCCGCTGAATCGGAGATGGACCGCAAGCGTGCGCGTGACCTGTCCAATCGGCCGCCTGGACGTGGCATCGCCGCCAGCGGCAGGGAGTTCGCCATTGCGCTGCCGCGGTGGGACGGCAACGCCACCGCGACGGGGCTCGCCGAAGCGATCGCCACCGACGTCGAACGTCTGCGTGAGAGGTGGGCACCCAGCGCCGCACCGGAGGTCCAGTTGCTACCGACCGAACTCGGCCGTGACGACCTCCAGGTTGACGTTGAACCCCGATCTCCGGTCCTGATCGGCATCGGCGAACACGAATTAAGGACTGTGCATATCGATTTCGCGGAGCAGTCACATCTGCTCGTGCTCGGTGAAACCGGCTGTGGGAAGACCGCCCTGCTACGGCTGTTGTGTCGTGAGCTGATTCGAGCCAATACCCGCGATGAGGCTCAACTCGAGATCGTCGACTTCCGCAGAACCTTGCTCGGCGTCGTCGAGTCCGACCACCTCAGCGGGTACTCCATGTCACCAGCCTCACTGTCCTCGCGAGTGCCGGCGCTGATTAAACGTCTCGAAGCTCGGATGCCCGGCGAAGATGTCACCCAGCAGCAGCTGCGCACGCGCTCCTGGTGGTCCGGGCCAGACATCTATCTGGTGATCGACGACTACGACCTGGCGGCCGGGTCGACCGGCAACCCGCTGGCACCGCTGGCCGACTTTCTGCCCCACGCCAAGGATCTCGGTCTGCATGCCGTCGTCGCCCGGCGCTCCGGCGGTGCCGCACGCGCCATGTTCGATCCGGTACTGGCGAGGATGCGCGAACTCGGCTGCGCCGGGTTGATGATGAGCGCCAGCCCCGACGACGGTGTGCTGCTCGGGACTGTCCGGTCATCGCCGCTGCCGCCGGGACGGGGAACCCTGATCACGCGAGGCGTCACGGACCAGCTCATTCAGGTCGCCTGGACCGATCCGCCGTGACTGAAGTCGTGGTGGAGGTCGGTCCCGGAACGATCCGAGCCGCCAACGCGGCTGACCCTGAACTGGTTTCGGTCGCGCTCAGTGACATCGACGACGACATCGCCTTGCTGGCCGATTGTCCGGTAGCTGTCCAGGACGTGTGGCACGACATCATGGGCACGGTCGTTGGTTCGAACGTCGATACCGTCGTCCTCGTCTGCCCCGCCTGGTGGTCATCGACCAGAATCGAGAGAGTTCGACAGGCCGCATGCACTGCGGCGACGGATATCGTCGTCTTGGAACGAAATACCCTGCTGCGACAGGAAATCGCGGCCGGAGACACCATCGTCGAAATCGCCCCGGACATCGCCGTGGTGACCGCCTTCGGGACGATCACCGCTGTCATATCGCGAGCCGAGGGACCCGTGGCCACCGCCGACGCGGTGGTGGCGGCCGCTGGTGCCCCTACCGGCGTGGTGGTGGACGCACCGGCGGGTGTCCTCGGTGCTGACGTGCTGGCGTCAATGATCGTGACGCGCCTGCGGGCGATCGGCGTGCCGGCCAAGATCGTCGGCGACGGCTGGGTTCGGCGTGCGGCGACGACGCAATCGACGGACTTCGTCGCGCCGCGGTCGGGCACGTTTCGAGGCCGGCGGGCGATGGCTGTAGCGGCAGGCGCGTTGTGCGCAGTGGCCGTGGTCGGCGGTTTCGCGGCGATGCGCGACAACCGTTCACGCGCCGAGGACCTGCCGATGACCCTGCTGGTGGAGGGAAGGGTCGCAGCGATGGTGCCCGCCACCTGGACTGCGCAACGCGTCACGTCTGGGCCCGGATCGGCTCGGGTACAGGTGCTTTCACCGACTGACGGCGATATCGCGCTGCACATTACGCAGTCGGTGGTCCCGGTGCCGTCCACCTTGGCGCAGACCGCGGATGCGCTGCGCGCTGCGCTGGACGAGCGTGCTGGCGCCTTCGTCGAGTTCAACCCGTCCGATCGTCGTGGGGACCGGCCGGCGGTGACGTATCTAGAGATTCGACGCGAGCGGCGTATCGAGTGGACGGTTGTGGTCGACGGTCCAGTTCGCATCGCCGTCGGCTGCGAGAGCACGTCCGGACGCGAACATCTCGTCCGCGACGCTTGCGATCGTGCGATCCGATCGGCGCGCACGGTGCGGTGAAGCCATCGCAAAAACGATGGAACCGAATGGCATGCGCTCGCGTCGAACCTTAATAAGAAACACGGACGGAAGGACATCGATGACCACACCGGCAGGTGGCGCACTCAACACCGACTTCGACCTGATGACGGCGATCGCGACGAAGACCGACGCGCGAAACGAGGAGATCCGGGCGATGCTGTCGTCCTTCATCGGGCGCATGGGCGCAGTGCCCGCATCGGTGTGGGGAGGCGTGGCCGCGTCCCGCTTCCACGACGTCGTGGATCGATGGAACACCGAATCGATGAGGCTGCACGGTTCGCTGCAGCGGATCGCCGAAACGATCCGCCTGAACCAACAGACACTTCGCGAAGCCGCG
This sequence comes from Mycolicibacterium moriokaense, assembly GCF_010726085.1. Classification (NCBI taxonomy): domain Bacteria; kingdom Bacillati; phylum Actinomycetota; class Actinomycetes; order Mycobacteriales; family Mycobacteriaceae; genus Mycobacterium; species Mycolicibacterium moriokaense. The sequence continues at coordinate 5,403,416 of NZ_AP022560.1, read as the reverse complement.
GAGAGCCATTCGCACCAGATCGGCGCCGTCGCCACCAACCTCTGAGGAGTCCGCATGGAAAACGCGCTCTCGTACAACTTCGGCGAGATCGAATACACCGTCCGACAGGAGATACACACCGCGTCGGCGCGACTGAACACGGCGCTGGACGAGCTGCGCGCTCAGATCGCGCCGCTACAGGAAGTCTGGACGCGGCAGGCCGCTGAGGCGTACCGCATCGAGCAGGCCCGCTGGGAACAGTCGGCGGCCGCACTGAACGACATTCTGACCAGGTTGGGTAACGCCGTCCGCGACGGTTCCGACGAGGTTGCGGCGATGGACCGGATGGCCGCGAACGCCTGGGGCAGATAGCCCGCCAGCCGATAGCCCGCAGACTCTGCGCGGTCCCATTTGGAGGGGAGCCAGGGGATTCGCCAGGAAAAGGTTTGCGCCACCGTGGTGCGGGAGTGGGCCACGGTGGCGCAAACCCAGCTTTAGCTGCGGCTATTCGCAGGCGATGCCGTCGCCGTCGCGGTCGAGATGCGGCGCGTAGCCGTCCTCGCCCTGCATGATCGGCGCAACGCCGGCCTCGCGCGCCGCGGCGCAGTTCTTGTAGTAGGTCTCGGCGTTCGCGACCGAGGCGGCGCCGACAGCAGCCGCCGCGGCAACCAAGGCCCCGGCGATGAGAGTGCGAAACATGTGTTCTCCGTTGTGATCTTGATATTTGGATCGGTTCCTGGCTAACACCGCTCGCCGACGCAGACGAAGCTACGGCGGGTTGGTGTACGGAGAAATCAGGTGTTTCCCTATGTTTTGGACATGTTTGGACGCCCCGCGTGGGCGGCATCTGGCCGCGCCCCGCTCCAGGCCAAGGTCAGACCCCGCCGAAGGCGTTTTGACCTGCGAGGACGGGCACAGGTAAGCTGCTCCGTTGGCGTGCGGTAACGCCGGGGCCTCGGGTCAACGTCGGTCGCCGAGGGTTCCCCACCGCACACCTGACCGGCCCCCGGGTCGCTCCGGGATCCAACCCGATAGATGAGAGGTAGCGCTGTGCCTACGTACACGCCAAAGGCGGGTGACACCACGCGTTCGTGGTACGTCATCGACGCCACGGACGTGGTGCTCGGCCGGCTCGCCGTCGCAGCAGCGAATCTGCTGCGTGGCAAGCACAAGCCGACATTCACGCCGAATGTCGACGGTGGCGATTTCGTCATTGTCATCAACGCAGACAAGGTCGCCATCAGTGGCGACAAGCTCGCGAAGAAGTTCGCCTACCGCCACTCGGGTTATCCCGGCGGTCTGCGGGCACGTGCGCTCGGTGACGAGATGGCCAAGCACGCCGACCGGGTCGTCGAGCGGGCGATCCTCGGCATGATCCCGCACACCAAGCTCGGCCATCAGATCCAGAAGAAGCTGCGGGTCTACGCGGGGCCGGATCATCCGCACACCGCCCAGCAGCCCATTCCGTATGAGATCAAGCAGGTGGCCCAGTGACCGAATCGACCGATACGACCGAAGAAGTGACCGAGGCTCCCGTCGAGGAGACCGCGACCGAGACCGCCGCGCCCGAAGCAGCACCCGCGCGTGAGCCGGTCATCATCGACCGTCCCATCCAGACCGTCGGGCGCCGCAAGGAGGCCGTGGTCCGGGTGCGTCTGGTGCCGGGCAGCGGCCAGTTCCATCTGGACGGCCGCTCCCTGGAGGACTACTTCCCGAACAAGGTGCACCAGCAGCTCATCAAGGCCCCGCTGGTGACGGTCGACAGGGTTGACTCCTTCGATATCTACGCCCACCTCGATGGTGGCGGGCCGTCCGGGCAGGCCGGTGCGCTGCGCCTGGCCATCGCCCGTGCGCTGATCCTGGTGCAGCCCGAGGACCGGCCCGCACTCAAGAAGGCCGGCTTCCTGACCCGCGATCCGCGGGCCATCGAGCGCAAGAAGTACGGCCTCAAGAAGGCCCGCAAGGCGCCTCAGTACAGCAAGCGCTGATCTGTTTGGTCATTCCGCCCGGTGTGCATCACGCGCGCCGGGCGGAATGCTTATTGCCGCGCCCTGGTAGGTGACCATGGCACTGGCGAACCATCGTCTCGAGCGGCGACGTTGTCGACCGTTCCACTGCAGGTGAACACGCAATTTTCCCTGCGTTCGCGGGTTTGCATACAAGGTCGACCAGTTCACAATTGCGTGCTTTTCGTTTGGATCCCGCCCCGATCGTGAATACAGCGTCTTCGGAGGTGGCGATGCCGCATGCGCGGATTGGCCCCACAGGCCACCGGTACGGCAGTCATGCCATCGGGGGACCGGACTGTCGCCTCCCCTACTGAAAAGGAGCAATTGATGAGGAACGTCATGAAGAACGTCGCAGCAGGCACCGTCCTTGGCGGGTCGCTGCTCTTCACTGCCGGCCTGGGCATCGCTGGCGCGCAGCCCCACAACGCTCCCGCGCCCGACGGCCTGGTCAACGTGACCCTCGGCAGCGCTGGAGTCCTTGAGGACGTGAAGGCCGCCGACGCCGCGACGATCGCTGCCGGTGTCTGCGACCTCGAGGTTGACCAGGTGACCAAGCTGGCCGAGGCCACGGACACCGAGGGCACCGAGCAGTCGGTGTGCGTCAACAGCCTCGGATCGGTTCTGCTCCAGCAGAACGGTCCTGGCCAGTCCGAGAGCGCCCCTGGCCACATTCAGGGCGCGCCTGGTCAGGTTGAGGGCACCCCTGGCGAGATCGAGGGCACCCCTGGCCAGACGTCCGGGGACGAGGTTCCGACCACGGCGCCCGCCACCCCGCAGCAGCCGTCCGCCGAGCACGGCAGCTAATCAAAGCGACATCACCGCCCGTATCCACCCCGGATGCGGGCGGTGAGTGCGTCCTGTCGCATTTGGGTACCGATTCGGTGGCGGCACGGCGCGCGGTGTCCGCGGTTGGCTCTTTGGGCGCCATTTATGAGAAGTTTGTCGGCATGGGTCGACTGTTCGGCACCGATGGGGTGCGCGGCGTCGCCAACCAGGATCTGACCGCTGAGCTGGCCATGGCGCTCGGTTCGGCGGCGGCTCGACGGCTTGGCGGCGTCGGCGGTCATGCGCGTCGCGTGGCCGTGGTCGGCCGCGATCCCAGGGCCAGCGGGGAGATGCTCGAAGCGGCGGTGATCGCCGGCATCACCAGTGAGGGCGTGGACGCATTGCGGGTCGGGGTGCTGCCGACACCGGCGGTGGCCTACCTCGCCGGCGCCTATGACGCCGACTTCGGCGTGATGATCAGCGCGTCGCACAATCCGATGCCGGATAACGGCATCAAGATCTTCGGGCCGGGTGGCCACAAGCTCGACGACGCGGCCGAGGACCGGATCGAGGAGCTCGTCCACCAAGGTCCCGGTCATCGGCCCACCGGTGCGGGCATCGGCCGAGTGGTCGACGCCGAGGATGCCTTGGACCGCTATCTGCGTCATGTCGGCAAGGCGGTGACGACCCGCCTCGACGGAATCACCGTCGTCGTCGACTGTGCGCACGGCGCCGCCTCGTCGGCTGCACCCCGCGCCTATCGCGCCGCGGGTGCGAACGTCATCGCCATCAACGCGGAGCCCAACGGTCTGAACATCAACGACGGCTGCGGTTCCACGCACATGGAGACGCTGCAGGCCGCGGTCGTGTCCCACCACGCGGATCTCGGCCTCGCGCACGACGGGGACGCCGACCGCTGCCTGGCAGTCGATGCGAGCGGCCGGACGGTCGACGGCGACGCGATCATGGTGATCCTGGCGCTCGCGATGCAGGAGGCCGGCGAATTGGCGTCCAACACGCTGGTCACCACCGTCATGAGCAACCTCGGTCTGCATCTCGCGATGCGCGAGGCCGCCATCGAGGTACGCACCACCGGCGTCGGCGACCGTTATGTGCTCGAGGAGTTGCGCGCCGGCGAGTACTCGTTGGGTGGCGAACAATCGGGACACATTGTCATGCCGGCGTTCGGTACGACGGGCGACGGCATTCTGACCGGTCTGCGCTTGATGTCGCGGATGGCGCAGACGCGATCGTCGCTGGCCAAACTCGCCGAGCCGATGCAGACGATGCCGCAAGTGCTGATCAACGTCGAGGTCGCTGACAAGGCGACGGTCGCCGAGGCGCCGTCGGTGCGCACCGCGGTGGCCGAGGCCGAACGCGCGCTGGGTGATTCGGGTCGAATTCTGTTGCGTCCCTCCGGAACTGAACAGGTTGTCCGCGTCATGGTGGAGGCCGCCGACGAGGATACCGCGCGCCGGCTAGCCGCGCGGGTAGCGGAATCGGTCAGCGAACAACCCTGAAACCGGTGGGAACCGGTGGGCCGTCGATAGCGTCCTAGCTCTACATGGGAGAACGAGACGTCGCGCACGTCGATGTCGCCGCGCTGCTGCATGTCGCCGACGAGTATCAGGCTGCGGCCGACGCCGTCGATGCCGTCGTCCGCACGCGGCTCGCCGGGCTGCAATTCGGTAGCGCTTCCGCAGGCAGGATGCACGTCGCGCACGGTGCAGCCGTGCGTGCCGCGGTCGACGGTCTCGCTGACCAACTCCGGGGGTGGGTGCGGGCGTGCGCGGAGATCGCGGCGACTTTGCGTACCACCGCGGATCGTTACGATGAGGCCGACCTGCGTGCCAGCCGCCGCCTGGTGGGCTGAGGCGTGGCCGAAATATACGACGCCGCTTCGCGATTGGCCGAAGGCCGGCCTGCCGCCGAGACTGTGCAGGACTACGTGTGGGCCTGCCATCTGCTCGGCTACAAGGACCCGGATCTGACCCTGCACGCATCGCAGGTACGCGATTGGTACGGCAGCGAGGACGGCATGGACTTGTGTGCGCTCGATGCCGATTGCGAGGCATTGCGGGCAGCGGCAACCGCGGCCGAAGGGGTGCTCGCTCGCCAAGAGGCACAGCTGGTCTTCATGCCCGTGGTGTGGCGTGGTACGGGCGCGGCGGCGTCGCGGGAGTTCCTGCGACGTCATGGTGAGGCCTCGGCGGATGTGGTGAATGCCGTTCGTGCGGCGGCTGAATCGTTGATATCGCTGCGGGATCGGTTGTGGCACAGCATCGATGGGAAGGTCGCGGCGACGGTGGCGATGGAGAATCGGGGTGCGCGGCCGGATTGGCGTGCCGCGGTGCAGACCATCACCACCGGCGCAGGTGATCGTGTGGCGGCGAGCGAGCTCGTTGATCAAGAGGTAAAGCCGTTCGTCGAGAATGACATTCGCGGCGAGTGGCTGACGGCGATGCGATCGACGGTGGCCACCGTGACGGAGGCATACGACACCGCGGTGGTCGAACTGACATCGCAGTCGGCCGTTGCATTCGAAGTGCCCGGCGATTTCGGTCCGGCGTGGTCTGGTCCATCGGGCGAGGCGGTGGGAACCACACCAGCGGGCGTGGACTCGCGCGGTGGTGGAGCGATCGCCGGCGGACCGATGGGTGCGCCGACCGGGATGGCGACGGGGTGGTCGGCGTCGCCGCCGGTGGCACAGTCACCGCTGCCGGCGCCACCGCCCCAGCCGCCGCCACCACTTGCGCCGCCGGTGGAGCCTGCGGCGATGGCGCCGCCCTCAGTACCGTCGCTCGGCGGGGGAATGCCCGACATCGGAAGCGGACTGTCCGGGTTCGGAGGCCAGCTCGGCGACATGCTGGGCGGTCTACTGGGAGCGTCGCAGGAGGCACTGTCGGATCTGCCCGAAAACGACGAGCCAGACGTCCCCGAAGATCCAGAGGAACTCGACGAAGACGAGCCCGACGAGTCCGACGACGACGTGGACGAGGAACTGCTCGATGACGACGAGACGCAAGAGGGCTCAGACACCGCCGAAGCAGATCCCGCAGCCGCTGCTGTCGACGACGAAGAAGTGCCGGCGGCAGATCCACCGCCACCGGTCGCGACCGAACCGCCGGCCGAGCCGCCACCACCTATTACCGTCGTGCCTCCGCCGATAGAGCCCCTGGCGGCGCCGGATGCGCCCGCGGGGACGCCGTGTGAAATCGCGGCAGACGAACTGCCGCAGGTGGGCGAATGAGGCAGGGACTGGCAGCTTGGCGATCGGTGTGTTGGCGGGAGTAACGTCCGCTTCGTGAAGCTGCGGGTGCCCGAGGTTCTTTTTCTGTTCCTCCTGGGGGCGGTGGCATCGCTCGTCGGCGACCACAGCCACGTCGTCACCGGCACCACGCAGTACTTCACTGAGGCGGTGCCATTCGTCTGGAGCAGCCCGATCTGGTTTCCGATAATGGTTGGCGCCGCGACGGTCTCGCTGGCCGAACTGCGGCTGCATCTCCCCGAACCGCGCACCACAGTGACTGCGCGGCAGGGGCTAGCGGGTATCGCCGCGGTCATCGGCACCTATGTCACCACCGCGCTGGTGCACAGCGCGCCGACAGTACCGAGCACAACCCTCGTCATCACGATGGCGGTGATCACCTGGTGCGCGCTGGGGGACAAGCCGTCGATCGTTTGTGGCGTATTGGCCGCGATCTTCGGACCGATCGTCGAGATCGTGCTCGCCAAGGTCGGCCTGTTCGCGTACAATGCGGATTCCGACGGACTGTTCGGTGTCGCCCCGTGGCTGCCCGCGTTGTACTTCGCGTTCGGCGTAGTGGTCGCGTTGCTCGCCGAAATCGCTGTCAACGAACGCCAAGTGTCCGCGCGGCCCAACACCTAGGCGTTAGCGGGACGCCTACGCCGGTTGTTCGAGCGACGACGGCGCGCCTGGGCGGGCTTGGCCGGCGCGGGTCGACTGGGCGGCGTGGCGGGCACGATCGGCTTCCCGAAGGTGCGCTCGCCGGGGGCAATCTCATGTAGCACCGGGTGCGACGGACCGCTGAAGCGGGTGATCGTGGGCTTCACCCCTGCCCTGCGGGTCAGCTGCCGCACGTCCGACACCTGCTCGTCGAGCATCAGCGTCACCACCGTGCCGTCGTTGCCGGCGCGTGCCGTCCGGCCGGACCGGTGCAGATACGCTTTGTGCTCGACGGGCGGATCCGCGTGGACGACCAGGCTGACCTCATCGACGTGAATGCCGCGGGCCGCGATGTCCGTCGCAACCAAAACCGACGCCGAGCCATCGGAGAACGCCGCGAGGTTACGGGTGCGCGCGTTCTGCGACAGATTGCCGTGCAGTTCGACGGCAGGCACGCCGCGCGAATTCAACTGCCGGGCAAGGTTCTTGGCGCCGTACTTGGTCCGGGCGAACACGATGGTCCGGCCCGGCGAAGCGGCGAGGTCGGCCAGCACGTTGATGCGCGAGGCCTTGTCGACATGCAGGACGTGGTGGTCCATCGCGGTCACCGGCGACTGCTCCGAGTCGACGCTGTGCTCGACCGGATTGGTCAGATAGCGCTTGACCAGCACGTCGACACCGCGATCCAGCGTGGCGGAGAACAGCATTCGCTGCCCGTCACGCGGTGTCCTGTCGAGCAGGCGCTTGACGGGAGGCAGGAATCCGAGATCGGCCATGTGGTCGGCCTCATCCAGCACGGTGATCTCGACCGCCGACAGGTCGGCGTGACCTGCCTGCACATGGTCTTCGAGGCGGCCGGGGCAGGCGATGACGATATCGACACCCGCGCGCAGCTTGTCGATCTGCGGTTGGTGCCCGACACCGCCGAACACGACGACCGAACGCAGATTTGTGGCAGCGGCCAGGGGAGCGAGCGACGCCTGGATCTGAGCCACCAACTCGCGTGTCGGGGCCAGGATGAGCGCCCGGGGCCGGCCGGGGAGAGGCCTGGAGGGGTTGTTTGTGAGTCGCGTCACCATCGGCAACAGAAACGCGTAAGTCTTGCCGGATCCGGTGCGGCCGCGGCCGAGAACGTCACGGCCCGCCAACGAATCAGGCAGCGTGGCGGCCTGGATGGGGAACGGCGTATCGATGCCGGTGTCGGCGAGGACGTCGACGACTGCCTGTGGCAGGCCGAGTTCGGCGAAGGTGGGCATGGTTGAGCCACCGGGGATTTGAACAGACAAGATTGAAGCTCCGAAAGTTTGAGTGTGGTCGTCCTGCCCGGCGCGGGTGATCCCGCGGCGCTCGGTTTGACGATCGAGAAGCGGCAAAAGGCAGAACAGACGATGCCGCTGTACTCAGTCTACAGGGGTTCCGGCGATTTCCTTAATCGCTACGGCAGCAGGTCCAGCAGTTCCTCGACGAATTTCGACGTTTCACCGCGGTCGCCTGAAAGCGGTTGCAGCAACAGCGTGGTGGCACCCGCCTCTTTGAACGCCGCCAGCCGCTCCTTGACGTACCCGCGCGGACCCACCAGCGAGACGGACCGCACCAGCTCGTCGGGTACCGCTTCGATTGCCTCGGCCTTCTTGCCGTCGAGATAGAGATTCTGGATGTGATCGGCCACCTCGCCGAAGCCATAACGGGTCGCGAGTTTGTGGTAGAAGTTCTGCCCGCGGGCGCCCATACCGCCGATGTACAGCGCCAATTGTGGCTTCACCCAAGCCAATCGGTCGTCGACGTCATCGCCGATCGCCAGGGGCGCGCTCACCATGATGTCGAGCGGGCCAAGGGAAGGATCGCGCTTGGCGTACCCGGCCCGCAGTGAGTCACCCCACACGTCATCGGCCTTCTCCGGGAAGAAGAACACCGGCTGCCAGCCCTCGGCGATCTCCGCGGTGAGCTCGACGTTCTTCGGTCCGAGCGCCGCAATCGTGATCGGAATCCGGTCGCGCACAGGGTGATTGATCAAATGCAGCGGCTTGCCGAGGCCGGTGCCCTGATCGGCAGGCAGCGGAATCTGGTAGTACTTGCCGTCGTAGGTCACCCGCTCGCGGCGCCACACCTGCCTGCAGATGTCGACGACCTCACGGGTCCGTCCGAGCGGCGCGTCGAATGGAACACCGTGAAAGCCCTCCATGACCTGCGGGCCGGACGTGCCGATGCCGAGCCGGAACCGGCCGTCGGACACGTAGTCCAGGCCGGCCGCCGTCATCGCCAGCAGGGTCGGGGTGCGGATGTAGATCGGGACGACGCCCGTTCCGAGCTCGATCTTTGACGTCTTGGCCGCCAGGAAGCCCAGCTGGCTGATCGCGTCGTAGGAGTAGGCCTCGGCGACCAGTGCGATGTCGACGCCGAGTTTCTCCATGTCGACGACCTGTTCGACGGCCTCCAGAAAGCCACCTGCGTAGTTGAGGAAGATCCCGGCTCGCATGGACCGCGTTGTCGACATGTGAGAGTTATACACCCAACCGGTTGGTTGGTTGTGCTCAGGGCTTCAACAACGCGACGACCTTGTTCTCGAGATCCACCGGATCGCCGGCGAACGGGTCGAGCGTCGGGGCCTTCGGCAGCGCGATTTCGGGGTTGGAGAAGTCGCGGTAGGCCTTGTCGCCGGTCAGCATGTGCAGCAGATATCCCGTCATCAACGCCCGCACGATCTTCTGCGTACCGCGATTGGCGCCCGGCAATCCGACGACCTTCGCCAGGCGCCGGCCCTCGATGAGTCCGCCCGCCTTCACCTTGCTCACGGCCCGCAGTGTCCCGGTCTGCCATGCCCGTGCGAGCTCGACGGCGTTGGAGCGCAACGACATCGGGTCGCCGGGATCGGACAGGATCAACCCGGGCACCTTCAGCGTCGACGCGGGCTCCTCGGCGCGGGGTTTGGTGACCGTCGGAAACGCCGCCACGACCGCCTTAACCCTGGTGGGCATGCCTGCCGCCGTGAACACCGCTGCCGACGCGCCGAAACCGTGCCCGGCCACGCCGAGCTTGGTGGGATGCACGCTGATCTGGCCGGGCCCCAGCCGCACCCCGGAGATGATGTCCAGCGCGGTGCCGAGGTCGTAGGACAGATTGAGCACCGACGGCGCGAGCCCCGTCTCGGTGGCCGGCGCCGCGGCGACGATGCCCCACGACGCGAGATGCTCGAGCGTCCCGTAGTAACGGTCGTCACTCGTAAGCCAATCGTGACCGAAGGCCACGCCCGCGAGATTGCGCCCCGACTCCGGGGTGAACACGACACCGGGCAGTCCGGCAAAGGCCAGGTCACCACGTAAAACACGATGCGGACCGCGACGCTTCAACTCGTTGAAGAGCTTCGCCGTTCGCGCCACGAGACGACCGTAGCGCAGGCGGTCCCCGAACGCTCTTGCACTACCCTGAATGGCTATGTGCGGAATCGTCGGCTACGTCGGGCAGCGTGCTGCCTGCGACGTTGTTGTCGACGCGCTACGCCGCATGGAGTACCGCGGATACGACTCATCGGGTATCGCGCTGCTCGACGGTCAGGGCCACCTGACGGTACGCCGCAGGGCGGGGCGACTGGACAACCTCACGGCCGCGCTGGCCGAGACCGACGCCGCCACCTTGGCCGGCAGCACCGGTCTCGGCCACACCCGCTGGGCGACGCACGGCAGGCCCACCGACCGCAACGCCCACCCGCACCGTGACGCCGCCGGGAAGATCGCGGTCGTTCACAACGGCATCATCGAGAACTACGCCGTCATGCGGGCCGAGCTGGAGGCCGCGGGCGTCGAGTTCGCCAGCGACACCGACACCGAGGTGGCCGTGCACCTGGTCGCCCGCGCATACCGCGACGGCGAGACCGCGGGCGACTTCCCGGCGTCGGTGCTGTCCGTGCTGCGCCGGCTGGAGGGCCACTTCACGCTGGTCTTCGCCAACGCCGACGAGCCCGGCACGATCGTCGCCGCGCGACGCTCGACTCCGCTGGTGCTCGGCGTTGGCGAGGGCGAGATGTTCGTCGGCTCGGATGTGGCCGCGTTCATCGAATACACCCGCGACGCCGTCGAACTGGGTCAGGACCAGGCGGTCGTCGTCACCGCCGACGGGTACCGCATCACCGACTTCAACGGTGTCGACGATTCGGCGAACGCCCGCACCTTCCACATCGATTGGGACATCTCGGCCGCCGAGAAGGGTGGCTACGAGTACTTCATGCTCAAGGAGATCGCCGAGCAGCCCACCGCCGTCTCCGACACGCTGCTCGGCCATTTCGTCGACAACCGCATCGTGCTCGACGAACAGCGCCTCTCCGATCAGGAACTCCGAGAGATCGACAAGGTGTTCGTGGTGGCCTGCGGTACCGCATTCCACTCCGGCCTGCTGGCCAAGTACGCGATCGAGCACTGGACGCGGCTGCCGGTAGAGGCCGAGTTGGCAAGCGAGTTCCGTTACCGCGACCCCGTTTTGGATCAGCACACGCTCGTCGTCGCCATCTCGCAGTCCGGCGAGACGGCCGACACGCTGGAGGCGGTGCGCCACGCCAAGGAGCAGAAGGCCAAGGTGCTGGCCATCTGCAACACCAACGGCTCGCAGATTCCCCGCGAGTGCGATGCGGTGCTCTACACCCGCGCCGGTCCTGAGATCGGCGTCGCCTCGACCAAGACCTTCCTCGCGCAGATCGCCGCCAACTACCTTGTCGGACTGGCGCTTGCGCAGGCTCGCGGCACCAAGTACCCCGACGAGGTCGAGCGCGAATACCGCTCCCTCGAGGCCATGCCGGACCTGGTCGCCCGTGTACTCGACTCGGTCGAGCCCGTCTTCGAACTGGCCCGCCGCTTCGCGCGGTCGCAGACCGTACTGTTCCTCGGTCGCCACGTCGGCTACCCGGTTGCGCTCGAGGGCGCGCTGAAGCTCAAGGAACTGGCGTACATGCACGCCGAGGGTTTCGCGGCCGGTGAACTCAAGCACGGGCCGATCGCCTTGATCGAGGACGATCTGCCGGTCATCGTGGTCATGCCGTCGCCGAAGAACGCGCCGACGCTGCACGCCAAGCTGCTGTCGAACATCCGGGAGATCCAGGCACGGGGCGCGATCACCATCGTCATCGCGGAAGAGGGCGACGACACCGTCCGTCCCTACGCCGATCATCTGTTTGAGATCCCCGCGGTGTCAACGCTTTTCCAGCCGCTGCTCTCGACCATTCCGCTGCAGGTCTTCGCGGCGGGGGTGGCGCAGGCCCGCGGCTATGACGTCGACAAGCCGCGTAACCTGGCCAAGTCCGTCACCGTCGAATAGTCCAAGGCGAGGGCCCCGGTGTGCTCGGATACTGAAACCGCGACCAACCGCTCCGTCGGGCACGTAACGTAGACGGCGATGCGGCACTACTACACCGCCGACCAAATCCGCGAGGCAGAAGCGCCGCTGTTGGCGAGCCTTCCAGACGGTGCCTTGATGCGCCGCGCCGCGTGGGGACTGGCCACCGCGATCGCCCGTGAGCTCACCGCGCGCACCGGCGGCGTCTCCGGACGCCGGGTTTGCGCGGTCGTCGGCTCCGGGGACAACGGCGGCGACGCGCTGTGGGCGGCCACCTTCCTGCGTCGCCGCGGAGCGTCCGCCGCCGCGGTGCTGCTCACTCCGGAGAAGGCGCACAAGAAGGGGCTGGCTGCGTTCATCGCATCCGGTGGCCGGGTCGTCCAAAGCATCCCGGCAGCAACCGATCTGGTGATCGACGGCGTCGTGGGCATCGGCGCCAGTGGGCCGCTGCGGCCGAACGCCGCCGAGGTGTTCGCGGGCACCGATGCGCCCGTGGTCGCCGTCGATATCCCCAGCGGCATCGACGTGCACACCGGCGCCACCGACGGCCCGCACGTGCACGCGGCGCTGACCGTGACCTTCGGCGGCCTCAAACCGGTTCACGCGCTGGGCGATTGCGGTCGCGTCGAGCTGGTCGACATCGGCCTGGACCTGCCGCAGTCCGACGTGTTCGAGCTCGAGGCCGCCGACGTCGCCGCGCTGTGGCCGGTTCCCGGACCGAAGGACGACAAGTACACCCAGGGCGTAACGGGCGTCCTGGCCGGATCCTCGACCTACCCGGGTGCGGCGGTGCTGTGCACCGGAGCAGCGGTCGCCGCGACCTCGGGCATGGTGCGTTACGCGGGAAGTGCCGCACAGCAGGTGCTTTCACAGTGGCCCGAGGTCATCGCCACGCCGACCGTTTCGGCGGCGGGACGCGTGCAGGCTTGGGCGGTCGGCCCGGGGCTGGGGATCGACGAAGCGGGGGCGGCCGCGCTGTGGTTCACACTCGGCACCGACCTGCCGGTGATCGTGGACGCCGACGCACTGACCATCCTCGCCGCCCATCCCGACCTCGTCGCCAATCGCAGCGCGCCGACGGTGCTGACCCCGCACGCAGGGGAATTCGCACGGCTGGCCGGCTCGCCACCCGGTGACGACCGCGTCGGCGCGGCTCGCAGGCTCGCCGACCACCTCGGCGTCACCGTTCTGCTGAAGGGCAACGTCACCGTAGTCGCGGAGCCCGGCGGCCCGGTCTACCTCAACCCCGCGGGCCAATCATGGGCGGCCACAGCCGGTTCCGGTGACGTGCTTTCCGGGATCGTCGGCGCGCTGCTCGCGGCGGGGTTACCGCCCGGCAAGGCCGCCGCCGCGGCCGCCTACGTCCATGCGCGGGCCGCCAACCTGTCCGCCACAGATCCTGGCCCGCGTCCCGCGCCGACGTCGGCGTCACGCATTCTCGCCCACGTTCGCGCCGCTATCGCCAGTTTGTGACGAAAGGAATCCCATGTCCCCCAGAGGCAATAACGCTCCGCAGGTCGCCCCGGCCTACACCGGCAGGCTGGCGATGGCGCCGGTGCCGTCGTTACGACTGCCCGATGACGCGATGGATCCCGATGCGGCGTACCGGTTCATCCACGACGAGCTGATGCTCGACGGCAGCAGCAGGCTGAACCTCGCGACGTTCGTCACCACCTGGATGGACCCTCAGGCCGAGAAGCTCATGGCCGAGACGTTCGACAAGAACATGATCGACAAGGACGAGTACCCGGCGACCGCGGCGATCGAGCAGCGCTGCGTGTGTATGGTGGCCGACCTGTTTCACGCCGAGGACCTGCGCGACGACGACCCGTCCAGCGCGATCGGTGTGTCGACCATCGGCTCCAGCGAGGCGGTGATGCTGGCGGGTCTGGCGATGAAGTGGCGCTGGCGCGAGAAGGTCGGTGATGGCTGGAAGGGACGCACGCCAAATCTGGTGATGGGCTCCAACGTTCAGGTTGTGTGGGAGAAGTTCTGCCGCTACTTCGACGTCGAACCGCGGTATCTGCCGATGGCTGAGGATCGGTATGTCATCACTCCGGAACAGGTGCTCGACGCCATCGACGAGGACACGATCGGCGTCGTGGCCATCCTCGGTACTACGTACACCGGCGAGCTCGAACCGATCGCCGAGATCTGCGCGGCGCTCGACAAACTCGCCGCGGGCGGCGGCCTCGACGTCCCCGTGCATGTCGATGCCGCGAGCGGCGGTTTCGTGGTGCCGTTCCTGCACCCCGACCTGGAGTGGGACTTCCGGCTGCCGCGGGTGGTGTCGATCAACGTCAGCGGCCACAAGTACGGCCTGACCTATCCCGGCATCGGGTTCGTGGTGTGGCGCAGCAAGGAATACCTGCCCGAGGGACTGGTCTTCCACGTCAACTATCTCGGCGGTGACATGCCGACATTCACTCTGAACTTCTCCAGGCCGGGCAACCAGGTGGTCGGCCAGTACTACAACTTTCTGCGCCTTGGGCGCGCCGGCTACGCGCAGGTGATGCATTGTCTGTCGTCCACGGCGCGCTGGCTCGGCGACCAGTTGCGGGAAAGTAAGCATTTCGAGGTGGTCGCCGACGGCTCGTCGATCCCGGTCGTGAGCTTCAGGCTCAAGGGCGATTTCGGCTACACCGAGTTCGATATTTCGCAGGCGTTGCGCTCGTTTGGCTGGCAGGTGCCCGCCTACACCATGCCGGAGGGTGCCGAGGACGTCGTCATGCTTCGCGTCGTGGTCAGGGAGGGCTTCTCCGCCGACCTGGCCAGGGCGCTGCACGACGACGTCCTCACGGTCTTGGATGACCTCGACAAGCTGAAGCCTCGAGGTCAGTTCAACGATGTGCAGCCGTTCGCGCACTGACGTCCACCCACGGCTGTGGTGGGAAACACCCGTGCTGTGACGCGGGCGGAACTCAGCGAGAAACCCTAGGTCAGGCACCTGCACGCCCGTCCAGGCGGTGCTTCAGGCTGGCTCATGGCAGTTGCCGTCGGCGGCACCGGGTCCCGGTCTGGGAGAATCGGCTCCGGTGACATGACCATGCAACCAACCAGAGCGACGACGACGCCGGCAGCGGCAGTGCCGCCGTCGGCGACCCCCGAGGCGGTCATCGACCTCGACGCCGTGGCGCACAACGTGGCGCTGCTGCGCGAGCACGCGGGTCCGGCGCAGGTGATGGCCGTCGTCAAGGCCGACGGATACGGCCATGGAGCGACCCAGACGGGCCGCGCCGCTCTGGCTGCGGGTGCAGCGGAGCTGGGCGTCGCGACCGTCGACGAGGCGGTCGCGCTGCGCCGTGACGGCATCACCGCGCCTGTGCTCGCGTGGCTGCATCCGCCGGGGACGGACTTCGCGCCCGCGCTCAATGCCGACGTGCAGATCGCCGTGTCATCGCTGGGTCAGATCGGCGAGCTCCGCGACGCGGTCGAACGCACGGGCAGGGTCGCGAGCGTCACCGTCAAGACCGATACCGGACTGAGTCGCAACGGCGCAAGCCCGGCCGAGTATCGCGAGATGCTGACGGCGCTGAAACACGCTCTCGCCGAAGAGGCGTTCACGGTGCGCGGCCTGATGTCACATCTGGTGCACGGCGACGAGCCCGACAATCCGTTCAACGACGTTCAGGCGCAACGGCTGAAGGAGATGTTCGGCCAGGCACGCGATGCGGGTGTGCACTTCGAGGTGGTGCACCTGTCGAACTCGCCGTCGGTGTTGACGCGCCCCGATCTGGTGTTCGACATGGTCCGGCCCGGTATCGCGGTGTACGGGCAGACGCCGATCCCCGAGCGCGGCGACATGGGGTTGAAACCGGCGATGACATTGAAATGCCCTGTGGCGCGGGTGCGGTCGCTACAAGCCGGTGACGGCGTGTCCTACGGACATACGTGGATCGCCGAGCGTGACACCACCGTGGCGCTGCTTCCCATCGGCTACGCCGACGGTGTCTTCCGCAATCTCAGCGGCCGCATCGACGTGTTGATCAACGGCCGGCTGCGACGCATCGCCGGGCGCGTGTGCATGGACCAACTCGTGGTCGACGTCGGTACTGACGGTGATGTCTCCGAAGGCGACGAAGCGATCCTGTTCGGGCCGGGCAGCAGCGGTGAGTCCACCGCGCAGGACTGGGCCGAACTGCTCGGCACCATCAACTATGAGGTCGTCACGAGTCCACGCGGTCGAGTCGTCCGGACCTACCGCGGGTCGCAGCGTTGAGCGATCAGGGGGCTCGGTGGCTGGCGGGCGCGGCGGGGGTGACCGCTGTCGGCACTGCGACCGCGGTGTCTGTCGCCAAGTCGCTGCGTCGACGGGTCAGTAGCGATGACCCTTACGAATATGAGGATTTCGGGCTTCTCGACGCCGACCGCAGCGTCGTCATCACCACGCCCGACGGTGTCGACCTCGCCGTTCGCGAGGTGGGCGACAAGGACGCCCGGCTGACGGTCGTCTTCGCCCACGGCTTCTGTCTCCGCATGGGCGCCTTCCATTTTCAGCGAGCCCGCCTGACCGAGGAGTGGGGCTCGCAGGTGCGGATGGTGTTCTACGATCAGCGCGGCCACGGGCAGTCCGGCACGGCGCCACCGGACACCTACACCGTCGAGCAACTGGGCAAGGACCTGGAGACGGTGCTGGCGGTGATGGCACCGCGTGGGCCCGTCGTGTTGGTGGGCCATTCGATGGGTGGTATGACCGTGCTGTCGCACGCGCGGCAGTATCCACAGCGCTATCCGACCCGCGTTGTGGGTGCGGCGCTGATTGCATCTGCAGCCGAAGGGGTTTCACGTTCCCCGCTGGGGGAGATCCTGAAGAACCCCGCGCTGGAGGCGGTCCGCTTCGCCGTCCGTTACGCACCGAAGACCGTGCACCGCACCCGTGGCGCCGCCAAATCGGTCATTGCGCCGATCCTGCGCGCGGCCTCCTACGGCGACGAGAAGATCAGCCCCAGTGTCGTCGAATTCTCCGAGAAGATGATGCACGACACCCCGATCGAGACGCTGGTCGAATTCCTGCACGCACTCGAAGTCCACGACGAGTCCGAAGGGCTCAACACCCTCGCCAAGGTGCCGACGCTGGTTGCGTGCGGTGACGAGGATCTGCTCACTCCGATGGAGTATTCCCAGGACATGGCCGATGCGCTGCCGAAGTCCGAACTCGTGATCGTCGAGGGCGCAGGGCATCTCGTTGAGCTCGAACAGCCGGAAATCATCGACGAGGCGCTGGTGCGGCTGGTTGAACGCGCCACCCCCTCCAAGCTCGTCGCGCTGACCCGTCGTGTCCGGGAACGGATTCGCGACCATGGCTGAACGTGCCGCAGGCACTGCGGAGCTGTCAACCGCCGCCGACACCATCGCGTTGGGTGAGCGCCTGGGCAGCCAGCTGCGCGCCGGTGACGTCGTCGTGCTGTCTGGTCCGCTCGGCGCCGGAAAAACCGTGCTGGCCAAGGGGATTGCGCAGGCCCTCGATGTCGAAGGGCCGGTGACGTCGCCGACGTTCGTGCTAGCCCGCGTGCACCGGGCGCGCAAACCCGATGCCCCGGCCATGATCCACGTCGACCTCTACCGGCTGCTGGACGACAGCGCGGTGGACCTGCTCGCCGAACTCGACTCGCTGGACCTCGACGCCGATCTCGAGGATGCGGTCGTCGTGGTGGAGTGGGGTGAAGGTGTGGCCGAGCGCCTGTCCGACAGCCATCTCGACATCCGCCTCGAACGCGGCATCGACAGCGAGGTGCGCACCGCGATGTGGCAGTGGAGCGCACCGTGAACGGCCTGATCCTGGCAATCGACACCGCCACGCCCGCAGTCACGGCCGGCGTGGTCCGTCGTCATGACGACACGATCGAGGTGCTGGCCGAACGGGTCACGCTCGACGCCCGTGCGCATGCCGAGCAGTTGACGCCGAACGCGGTCGCCGCGCTCGCCGATGCCGGGGTCGGCGTGGACGATCTCGATGCGGTCGTCGTCGGATGCGGGCCGGGCCCGTTCACCGGGCTGCGCGTCGGCATGGCCACCGCCGCGGCCTATGGCCACGCGCTCGGTCTGCCGGTATACGGCGTGTGCAGCCTGGACGCCATCGGCATCATGGCGGGCGGCCGTCTGCTGGTCGTCACGGATGCACGCAGGCGTGAGGTGTACTGGGCGCGTTACCGCGACGGCGTGCGAGTCGAGGGGCCGGCCGTCGCCGCCCCGGCCGACGTCCCCGGCGCGGGGGAGGCGCTGGCGCAGCCGCCGCTATATCCGACCGCCGAGGGCCTGGTACGTGCAGTCGCCGACTGGACTTCGCCGCCTGCGCCGTTGGTGCCGCTCTACCTCCGTCGTCCCGATGCCAAGACGCTGGCCGAACGGGAGGCCGCCGCTCGATGACCGTCGTCTACGGGAAGCTGAAACCGTCTGACGCCGCGCGATGTGCCGAACTGGAAGCCCAGTTGTTCAAGGGTGACGATCCCTGGCCGGAGCGGGCGTTCCTGGCCGAACTCAAGGCCAAACACATCCACTATGTCGCCGCGCGCGTCAAGGATGAGCTGGGGGTCGAGAAGCTCGTGGGCTACGCGGGGATCGCGCGGCTGGGCCGGACCCGGCCCTACGAGTACGAAATCCACACCATCGGCGTCGATCCGGACTATCAAGGGCAGGGAATCGGACGCCGGCTGGTGCAAGAACTCCTCGAAATTGCTTCCGACAGCGTGGTTTTCCTCGAGGTGCGCACCGACAACGTACCTGCGATCGCGCTCTACGAAAGCTTCGGATTCGTCAATGTCGGTCTGCGTCGGCGTTATTACCGCGCCAGTGGAGCCGACGCCTATACCATGAAGCGCCTTCCTCAAGAGGATCCGTCATGACAATCATCCTTGCCATCGAGAGCTCCTGCGACGAAACCGGCGTGGGCATCGCCGAACTGGGCGCAGACGGTTCGGTGATGTTGCTGGCCGACGAGGTGGCCTCCAGCGTCGACGAGCACGCTCGGTTCGGCGGCGTGGTTCCCGAGATCGCGTCGCGCGCACACCTGGAGGCGCTCGGGCCGACGATGCGCCGCGCCCTCGAAGCGGCGAGCGTGGACAAGCCGGACGTCGTCGCCGCCACCATCGGTCCGGGCCTGGCTGGCGCCCTGTTGGTGGGAGTGGCTGCCGCCAAGGCGTATTCGGCCGCGTGGCAGGTGCCGTTCTACGCCGTCAACCACCTCGGCGGACACCTGGCCGCCGACGTGTACGACCACGGCCCGCTGCCGGAAAGCGTCGGGCTGCTGGTGTCCGGCGGACACACCCACCTCCTGCACGTGCGGTCGCTCGGAGAGCCGATCATCGAACTCGGCAGCACCGTCGACGACGCCGCCGGCGAGGCCTACGACAAGGTGGCACGCCTGCTGGGTCTCGGCTATCCGGGTGGCAAGGTGCTCGACGACCTCGCACGGACCGGCGACCGCGACGCGATCGTGTTCCCTCGCGGCATGACCGGGCCGCGCGACGATCCGTACGCGTTCAGCTTCTCCGGGCTCAAAACCGCTGTGGCGCGCTACGTCGAGAGCCATCCGGAAGCGTCGCAGGCCGATGTCGCCGCCGGCTTCCAGGAGGCGGTCGCCGATGTGCTGACCCTCAAGGCGGTGCGGGCGGCGAAACAGCTCGGTGTGTCGACGTTGTTGATCGCCGGCGGGGTCGCCGCCAACTCGCGGCTCCGTGAACTCGCCGAGGACCGCTGCGCCGAGGCCGGCCTCACGCTGCGCATTCCACGGCCGCGGCTGTGTACCGACAACGGCGCGATGATCGCGTCGTTCGCCGCCCACCTCATCGCGGCCGGCGCGGCGCCGTCGCCGCTGCATGCGGTGAGTGACCCGGGGCTACCGGTGGTGAAAGGCCAGGTCGCGTGAGCACCGTCGAGGACAAACTGGAGATCATCGAACTGCTCTACCGCTATGCCGAGCTGATCGACGCGGGTGACTTCGACGGCGTCGGCGCGCTGCTGTCGCGAGCGACGTTCGGCGGCACGGGTCCGGCGGGCGTATCCGGCGTGGAGAACATCGCCAACCTCTTCGCCGCCACGACCCGCCGCTTCCCCGACCACGGCAACACGCCGCGGACACGGCACCTGGTGCTGAACCCGATCGTCGAGCTCAGCGGCGACACGGCCGTCGCCCGCTCCACCTTCTGCGTCCTGCAGGACACCGAGACCGTGCCGATCCAGCCGATCGTGGTCGGGCGGTATTTCGACGCGTTCGGCCGCGACGGCGCGAGCTGGCACTTCACCGAGCGCAAGGTCGAGATCCAGATGATCGGCAACGTCTCCGATCATCTGATGGTCGATCCATCGAACTTCTGAACTGTTCGCCCGTCGCGATAGGCAGTGGGGCAGTCTTGAGTGCTAGCACTCTCATGTATAGAGTGCTAGGTGGCAGGCGGCCAACCCCTGCGCCGGCACCCGCGACGACGTCGCAAGGTACGGACGCTATGCCGAAACACCTGGTAATTAGGATCCCGGGATCCCCCGGGTTCGACACCCGAATTAGTGGAGGGCTCCATCGTGGCGAGCGTGAACATCAAGCCACTCGAGGACAAGATCCTCGTTCAGGCCAACGAGGCCGAGACCACGACCGCTTCCGGTCTGGTCATCCCCGACACCGCCAAGGAGAAGCCCCAGGAGGGCACCGTCGTCGCAGTCGGCCCCGGCCGCTGGGACGAGGACGGCGAGAAGCGCATCCCGCTGGACGTCTCCGAGGGCGACACCGTCATCTACAGCAAGTACGGCGGCACCGAGATCAAGTACAACGGCGAGGAGTACCTGATCCTCTCCGCCCGCGACGTGTTGGCTGTCGTCAACAAGTAAGCACCCGTGTCCCGCCCCGGAGCTTCCCGTATCGACGGGACAGTTCCGGGGCGGCACTCGTACATCCCCCATTAGTCAGAAAGCACATCCATGAGCAAGCAGATTGAGTTCAACGAGACTGCGCGCCGGGCGATGGAAGCCGGGGTCGACAAGCTCGCCGACGCTGTGCGGATCACGCTTGGACCGCGAGGCCGGCACGTGGTGCTGTCCAAGGCGTACGGCGGCCCGGTGGTGACCAACGACGGCGTCACCATCGCCCGTGAGATCGACCTCGAGGACCCCTTCGAGAACCTGGGTGCCCAGCTGGTGAAGTCGGTCGCGACCAAGACCAACGACGTCGCAGGCGACGGCACCACCACCGCGACGGTCCTCGCGCAGGCGATGATCAAGGCGGGCCTGCGCAACGTGGCGGCGGGCGCGAACCCGATCGCACTCGGCTCGGGCATCAGCAAGGCCGCTGACGCGGTCTCCGAAGCGCTGCTGGCGGCGGCGACTCCGGTCAGCGACAAGACCGGCATCGCTCAGGTTGCGACGGTCTCGTCGCGCGACGAGCAGGTCGGCGAGCTGGTGGGCGAGGCGATGACCACGGTCGGCAACGACGGTGTTGTGACGGTCGAGGAGTCCTCGACGCTGAACACCGAGCTCGAGGTCACCGAGGGTGTGGGCTTCGACAAGGGCTTCATCTCCGCGTACTTCATCACCGACTTCGACTCGCAGGAAACCGTGTTCGAGGACGCACTCGTCCTGTTGCACCGCGAGAAGATCAGCTCGCTGCCCGACCTTCTTCCCCTGTTGGAGAAGGTCGCCGAGGCGGGCAAGCCGCTGCTGATCGTGGCGGAGGACGTCGAGGGCGAGGCGCTGTCGACCCTGGTGGTCAACGCAATTCGCAAGACGCTCAAGGCCGTCGCCGTCAAGGCGCCGTTCTTCGGTGATCGCCGCAAGGCGTTCCTCGAGGATCTGGCCGTGGTGACCGGCGGGCAGGTCGTCAACCCCGACGTGGGCCTGTTGCTGCGTGAGGTCGGCCTGGACGTGCTGGGTACCGCGCGGCGGGTGGTGGTCGACAAGGACAGCACCGTCATCGTCGACGGCGGCGGTACGCAGGAGGCCATTGAGGCGCGTAAGGCGCAGTTGCGCTCCGAGATCGAGGTCAGCGATTCCGATTGGGATCGCGAGAAGCTCGAGGAGCGGTTGGCCAAGCTGTCCGGCGGCGTCGCCGTCATCAAGGTCGGCGCGGCCACCGAGACCGATCTGAAGAAGCGTAAGGAAGCGGTCGAGGACGCTGTGGCGGCAGCCAAGGCGGCAGTGGAGGAGGGCATCGTCGCGGGTGGCGGCTCGGCACTCGTCCAGTCCGGCTCGGTGCTCGCCAAGCTGCGCGAATCCCTCTCGGGCGACGAGGCTCTGGGCGTCGACGTGTTCGCCTCTGCGCTGAGTGCGCCGCTGTACTGGATCGCCACCAACGCCGGGCTCGACGGTTCGGTTGTGGTGAGCAAGGTCGCCGAGCTGCCCGCCGGGCAGGGCTTCAACGCCGCGACGCTCGAGTACGGCGATCTGGCCGCTGCGGGTGTCGTCGACCCCGTCAAGGTCACCCGGTCGGCGGTGCTTAACGCGGCCTCCGTCGCGCGGATGGTGCTGACCACCGAGACGGCGGTCGTCGAAAAGCCGGCCGAGTCGGAGGACGACGGTCATGGCCACAGCCACGGCCATGGTCATCATCACCACTAGCAGTGATTTCGGCGTGCTGAGTCACCCTCAGCATGACCAAGCACGCCGAAACCGCTGAGTCGAGCAAAACACCCCCGGTCCTGTTGGGCCGGGGGTGTTTTCGTTTCCTGTCGATTCGGTGGTGAATCGTGCATGCTTGGAGCTGATGGGAGACACGCTGCTGCTGGACCGCCGAGACGACCGCGGCGTCGTCACACTGACGCTGAACCGCCCCGGCGCGTTCAACGCCTTGTCGGAGGCGATGCTCGCAGCGTTGGGCGAGGCCCTCGACAAGCTCGCCGACGATGAGTCGGTGCGCGCCGTCGTACTCGCCGCGGCAGGCAAGGCCTTCTGCGCCGGCCACGACCTGAAGGAGATGCGGGCCGAGCCGTCGCTGGAGTACTACCAAGAGCTGTTCGCCCAGTGCACCTCCCTGATGCTGTCGATCCAGCGGCTTCCAGTCCCGGTGATCGCGCGCGTACAGGGCCTCGCGACCGCGGCGGGATGTCAGCTCGTCGCGATGTGTGATCTCGCGGTCGCCAGCGACGACGCTCGGTTCGCGGTCAGCGGTATCAACGTCGGACTCTTCTGCGCGACGCCTGGAGTGGCACTGTCGCGCAACGTGCCACGCAAAGCCGCCTTCGAGATGCTTGTCACCGGCGAGTTCATCTCCGCAGAGGAGGCGCGCGTGCTGGGGCTGGTCAACAAAGTGGCGTCGCCCGATCTCCTGGACGACGAGGTCGAAGCGCTGGTCGCGCAGATAGTTGCCAAGCCGCGGGTAGCCGTCGCGATGGGGAAGGCGCTCTTCTATCGCCAGATTGAAGTCGATATTGAGGCGGCCTACGCCGACGCGGGTTCGACGATGGCCTGCAACATGATGGACCCGAGCGCACTGGAGGGTGTCGCGGCCTTCATCGAGAAGCGCCGGCCTGACTGGTAGTCGCGTTCATCGTGGGGTCCTCTTGGGCCACAGGGGATTTCGCGCAGCCGTCAGCGGTAGACGTGGTTGGGCGAGACGATCTCGGTGATTGCGCGGGCGAGATCGGTGCCGATCTCGTGAGGTACGTCGGTGTTGGCGAAGATCACGAGCGTGCTCTGCTCCTCCGGCAATCCCACGACGACGGTCTCGAAGCCGGGCGTGACGCCGCTGTGGCCTACCCAGGCACCCGTTTCGAATGCACCGACACCGTATTTCGCGCTCTCGCTCATCGGGAGGGCGCTGCGAAAACGTTCGCGCCGCATCTCCTCGGAGATCAACTCACCCGACGACAGTGCGCGCCCCCAGATCCGCATGTCGTCGAGCGCGGAGATCATGTTGCCGGCCGACCACGCCCAGGACGGGTTCCAGTTGGTGGTGATCCGTTCGGCCCCGTCGATGACGGTGTACCCCTGCGGATGAGGATCGGGAATGGCGGTTGTGGTGGGAATGCTCGTGTGGGTCAACTTCAGTGGGACGAGGATGTGCTCGCTGACGTAGTCCGCCAGGCTCTGGCCGCTGACCTTCTCGACCACCAGTCCGAGAAGGACCGTGTTGGTGTTGCAGTAGTCGAACTTCGTTCCCGGTGGAAACTGCAGCGGTTTATCGAGTGCAAAGTCCAGCAGTTGCTGCGGAGTGAAGGTTCGTTGCGGGTCGGCGATGAACGCGGCCTCGAACTCCGGCGTGCCGTCGTAGGTGACAAGCCCGCTTTGCATCTGCGCCAGTAGCCGCAACGTGATCACATCGCCCGACGGCACGCCCGGGATGTACTCAGCGATCGGGTCGTCAAGCCGCAGCTTCCCCTGATCGACCAACTGCAGTAAGGCCGTGATGGTGAAAGTCTTTGTCACACTGCCGATTCGCGTGTAGAAGTCGGTCCGCATCGGGGCACGGCTCTCTTGGTCGGCGACGCCGAACGCTCGGACGTAGTCGCCATCTTGACCCCAGACACCAACGATCACACCCGGAATCGACTTGTCCGCCATCACCTGCTCGATTGCCGCGTCGAGTCGGTCCGTCATCGCCGGTGGAAATCCGGCCTCGGTACTCGGCGATGTGTTCGGCGCTACCGAACCACACGCACACAGTGACGCGACCAGGATTGCCGTGACGACAGTGGCGATCGTCCGACGGCTGCGCATCGCGCAACGGTACAGCCGCGCTCGGGATATCGATCAGAAAACCAGCTGTGCAGATCTCACTCGTGACTGCCATCTTGGTACGTACTATTCGCTGGTGCCGTGGCTGAACGGCGCGGCCCCGGGCCGGGGAGGTGTGGTGAACCTACGACGCAGATGGCGCACGCCCCCGGCCGATGTGGTGATCGAGGTGGCCAACGCCGACGAATTGTTCTACGCCGATCCGAGCGGCCTGCTCGCCGGAGCGCGTCGCATCGACAGCGGTATGGACGAACTGGTCGAACGGTTGCTCGCCCAGCGCGATGTCGGCCCCCAACAGCGCGTCATTCTGGACATCGCCAGTGTGTGCTCCGACGAGGAGGCCACCAAGGTGGTGGCGGCCGTACGCCGATACTGCGACCTGCGGCTGCGTCGAGCCAACCGCGAACACGACCTCATCTGGCGCCAAGGCATGCGGTCGCTGCTCAGCGGCTCGTTTCTGTTCGTCCTCGGCATCGCCTTGTCGTTCGCGTTCACGCGACCGGGAATGGGTGAGTTCGCCAACGACCTGATTGGCAGCGGCGTCTTTCTCGTCGTCGCCTGGGTCGGCCTGTGGTACCCGCTCGACTTGCTGTTCATCGCCCGTGAGCAGGCCAAGCGCGAGATCAGTGTGCTCAGCAAGATGCTCACCATGCCGGTGGTCGTCCGTGCGCAGAATCGTGCTCTGCCGGCGGCGACGATGGCCCCCTCACCGGCAAAACAGGGCTTACCGCTGAGCCTGGAGGCTCGCTTCCGACGTTTTCGAGGGCCGTCCAAGTCAGGCATATAGGAGGTGCGAATGCGCTCGATCCCGTGTTGCGCAGCGGCCGCGCTGATTGCCGCGGCTTCCGGTGTCGCGTCTGCATCACCGGACGGCGCTGCCCCGTTGGACCCGATCCCGGGCAACGGGTTCTTTCTCGTCGGTCCCGACATCGCGCCGGGCCTCTATCAAACGGCAGGCACGGCGTCGACCTTCGGGGTCTGGATCAACGATGTCCCGACCCTGGACTCGATGTGCGCGTGGTTCGCGTACAGCACACCCGACACGAACAAGGACAACGTGGTCGCGACGAACATGTCGATCGGTCCGATGTTCGCGAACATCAATTCCGAGGTGAAGGCCTTCGAGTCGCGCAACTGCCAACCCTGGACCCGCGTGCCCTGAGAGGGGTGATAACCCAGACGCCGGGGTACCCAACGCAAATGGTGGAACACGGGGGCGGCCAGTGGAATGTCGCCACGAAGGAAAATGAGGTGTACCTCGAGCGGATGTCCGAGGATAATGAGCGCATGTTCGAGGACTCGTTGGCGCCTGAAGAGGCCCGTCAGTTGGCTCGGCTGCTGACGAAGCACGCGGACGGGATCAGCGACGCGGCAAAGGCAAGCGAGAGTTCCGGCAAGGACTCCGACGGCAAGAGCGATGACTCCGGCAAGGATGACGAGTCCGACAACGACGCTGAAGACAAGGGTGAGGACTCCGACACAGACGGATGAGCGGACTGGATCTGCATCTGGATCGCCCGGGGCGGCAGGGGCCGCGGCGGCGTGATGGAGGCGATCCGCGAGGCGATTCGCCGCGCCGCCCCAGCGCCGTCACCAGAGGCTGACCGCCATGCAAGCAATCATCGCGCGTGATCGCGCCGCCGGAATCGACGGACTTGCGTTGGGGGAGATGCCCTATCCGCACGCCGCCGAGAACGACGTCATCGTCCAAGTGCATGCGGCGGCGTTCACGCCGGGCGAACTGGACTGGCCGGGAACGTGGACCGACCGCGCCGGCCGCGACCGGGCGCCGACCATTCCCGGACATGAGGTGTCGGGAGTCGTCACCGAACTCGGTTATGGGACGACCGGTCTGACGGTCGGCCAACGAGTCTTCGGGGTGACCGATTGGTGCCGCAACGGCACACTTGCCGAATTCGTCGCTGTGGAGGCGCGCAACCTTGCGCCGCTATCGGCCGGGATCGACCACATCACGGCTGCGGCACTGCCGATTTCGGGTCTGACGGCGTGGCAGGGACTGTTCACCCACGGTCAACTTCGCGCTGGACAGACCGTGTTGATTCACGGAGCCGCAGGCGGCGTCGGTTCGATAGCGGTGCAGCTGGCCGTGGAGGCGGGTGCGCGGGTGATCGGTACGGGCCGCGCAGCCAGTCGGGAGACGGCGCTCGGGCTGGGAGCCGAGGACTTCATCGACCTGGATCGGGATCGGCTTGAAGCCCTCGATAAGGTCGACATGGTCTTCGATGTGGTCGGAGGTCAAGTTCTCTGTCGCTCAGCGGCTTTGGTCCGTCCCGGCGGTGTACTCCTCAGCATCGCGGAACCGCCGCCGAATCCGCCCGACAACATCCTGTCTGTCTTCTTCGTCGTCGAACCTGATCGCGCGGGACTCGCCGAACTGGAGTTACGACTGAGAGACGGACGGTTGCACCCACTCGTCGGCACCATTTGGTCCCTCGACGAGGCCGCCGCGGCATTCGAACCGGCCCGCCGGGGTCGCGGTAAGACCGTCATCCGAGTCGTCGACGCTGTTCCAGGTCGCTGACTGCTTTTACGCAATGAAGGGAGCGCTGTGAACGTTGTGTCTGGCATGGGATCACCGATTGCCGACGTGGTGAGGTCCGACCTGACGTTTCCTCAGACGTCTGCGGCGTCCGCCGCGCTCTCGGTAGCCACCCGCTTCTACTCCCCGGCCCTGCTCCACCACTGCTTCCGCTCGTACCTGTGGGCGACGAAGTACGCGGCGGCCCACGACATCGCCTTCGACGAGGAACTGCTGTACGTGTCCGCGATGCTGCACGATCTGGGCCTGACCGAAGCGTTCGACACTCATCGCATGCCCTTCGAAGAGTCCGGCGGCAGCCTCGCCTGGGTGTTCGGCGTCGCGGCCGGGTGGCCGGCCGAGCGGGCGACACGGGCCGAGGAGATCATCGTGCTGCACATGCGCCCTGACGTCTCGGCGGTCGACGACCCGGAGTCTCACCTGTTGCAGGTCGCCACCAGCTGGGACGTCGCAGGGCGCCGGCCGGAAGAGTTCCCGGAGGAACTGCGTGCAGTGATCCTCGCGCGGCATCCACGGCAGGGGTTCGGCCCTGAGTTCATCGCGCATTTCGAGGAGCAGGCGCGGCGCAAGCCGGGCAGTGCCGCTGCGGCCTCGATTGCTAACAACGGCGCCGGACGGATCGGGGCCAACCCCCTCGACGGTTAGTCGGTCGCCACGTGCGGCGGGTCGTAGATGACGAGGAAGACCAGGTCGTCATTGCCGGTGTTGGTCAAGTTGTGTTCGGCGTTCGCGGGCACCTTGACGAAGCTGCCCGGTGTGATCGGCCAAGTCTGATCGCCGATACGCACGCATCCGATGCCCGTCAAGAAGTAGAACGCATGGTTATAGCCGTGGTGGTGGGGCGGGGATCCGCCGCCCGGGCCGAACTTCGTCAGCTGGGCGCTAAACAGTGTGGAATACCGGGCACCGACGAGGTCGTCGCTGATCCAGAAATTCTGGCCGAGGTCGGTTTCATGCCACACGATGTCCTCAGGCGCATACACGTTCGTCATGGTGATCGTTTCCTTTCGTAGGTTCGAGTCGCAGGTTCGAGCCGATTGGGTCCTACGATTACTCCAACGCATAGATCCTTGGAGGTTCCATAGCTGATTAGTTATGGAGGATTGCGTCAGCGGTATGGAGGACTCGATGACGACGCTCACGCAGCTCGAGACGTTCCTCGCAGTGTCCGATCACGGAGGCTTCACCGCGGCAAGCCACCGGCTCGGGCTGTCGCAACCGGCGGTCAGCCGCGCGATCACCGCGCTGGAGCGTGACCTCGGCCTGTCGCTGTTCGTCCGCCGTCGCGATGGCGTCGTCCTGACCGAAGCCGGCTCCGTCGCTGTGGCACATGCGCGGGAGGCGGTGCGGCACATGGCGTTGATGCGGACCGAAACCGCCGCCCTCGCGGGCGATGCGACCGGGACGTTGAGCCTCGCGAGCATTCCGACGGCCACGGCCACGTTGATCGCTCCGGAACTCCGGACGTTCGCCCGTCGGCACCCGGCCGTCACCATTCGACTATTGGAGGGAAGCGAACAGGAGATACGGGACTGGCTCGACCAGGGAGCCGTAGAAGCCGGTGTAGTTAGCCTGCCCGCCAAGGGACTTGACGTTGCAGCGCTCGGTGACCAGGAGATGGTCGCGGTGGTGCCCGACGGCAGTTGGCTGGCCGCGAAGGATGCGGTCGGCTACGCCGATTTGGCGAAGGAACCATTCGTGCGGGGTACCGGTGGCGCAGCAGATGTATTCATGCCGGTGGCGCGAAAGGCCGGTGTCCGGTTCGACTTGGCCTTCGAAGCGCGTGAAATTGCGGCGGCGCTTGAGATCGTGGCGGCGGGACTCGGCGTGAGCATCCTGCCTGGAGCAGGTCTGCCCGAGCTGCCGGGTGTTGCGGTGCGGCCGTTGGTTCCTCGTACCGTCAGACACCTCGGTGTTGCCGTGTCGGCGAGTGCATCTGTGGCTGCACGAGCCTTTCTCAAGCAGGTAGCCGAACGGATGGATGTCCTCTAGAGCTATCCAACCAGCGAAAATGGTCGAAGTTCACAGCGAATGGCATGGTGGCTGCCATGAGCGGGACCTCCTGCAGTTTGATCCGCCAGTGGGTGACGTTGGCGATTTCGGCTATCGCGATGTTGGGCTTCGTGACCGCATGCGGCACACAGTCCCATCGCGATGACGCGCCCAGCCCCGCGATGGCCGACGGCGGCGTCGCCGCACCCGAGGCCCCACCCGAGAAGGGACCTGCGCCATTTGATGACGTCACGCGCGACGTCATCAAAACCGCGTCGATGACCATCAGCGTCTCCAACACCTCCGATGCTGCGGACAAGGCGGCCGTCCTGGCGGAGGAGGCCGGCGGTCGGGTCGACAGCCGCAGCGAGGATGCGGGGTCAGACCGCGGATTCGCCCGCACCTCGATCGTGCTGCGAGTTCCCGCGGCCAAGCTCGATGGTGTGGTGCGCGAACTCAAAGATCTGGGCACGGTGCAGAGCGCCGAAACCACATCTGAGGATGTCACCGCGCAACGGGTCGACCTCGATGCGCGGATCAAGGCCCTGCAGACATCGGTCGATCGTCTGCTGGCGATCATGCGCGACGCCAGGGACCCCGAGGCGCTCATCTCTGCCGAGGACGCGCTGTCACAGCGCCAGGCGGATCTGGACAGCCTGCGCGCCCAGCGAGAAGCGCTCGGCGATCAGATCGAATACAGCACCGTCAACGTCACCTTCGTTGCTCAGACGATCGGTGGGCCAGCCCCCAAGGAGTATCAGGGCTTCATGGGTCAGGTCGAACGAGGATGGGACACAATGGTTTTCGTCGCCGGAAACCTGGTGTTGCTCTTCGGTCTGCTGCTGCCCTGGCTGGTCCTGCTCGCCGTTGTCGTCGGTCTCATCTACGGGATAGTCCGGGTCGCCGGGGCTCGCCGGCCCGCGCCAGTGGCGGTGTCCAGGCCGGCCGAGCAATCAGACGCCGAGCAATCAGACGTGGACGTCGCGCAGCCCGACGGCGAACCGCAGGCCTGAGCAGTTGTAGCACCCGATGCAGCCGACGCAATCGGTGCAGCCGACGCAGCCGAGGCAGGCGACGCACTTCTTGCAGAACGCGCACGCCACACAGGCAATGCTTCCGGCGACCGCGAGTGACATTGCGGTGACGACGCTTTCGGCGACGGCGGCGCTGCCCGCGGTGGCGATCGGCCCGCTGCCCTGACACCAACGAAAAGGCCCCACCCGTAACGCCCGGGTGGGGCCTTTCGCTCTGTTTAGTGGTTCTGTACTACGAGGCGCGGCGGATACCCCGCTTCAGCAACAATTCGCGCTCGGACTCGGACAGCCCGCCCCAGATGCCGTAAGGCTCTCCGACGGATAGTGCGTGCGAGCGGCACTGCGCGATCACCGGGCAGCTCCGGCACATCTCCTTGGCGCGCATCTCGCGCTGGGCGCGCGCCCGGCCCCGCTCGCCGTCGGGGTGAAAGAACATGGACGAGTCGACGCCTCGGCAAAGGCCGGCGATCTGCCAATCCCAGATATCTGCATTGGGCCCGGGAAGCTGTTGCGGCTGTGGCATTGGAAAAACCCCTCTCTACACACCCATTTCGTCAACTACGCGAGTGCGTGAGTTTTAAAACCGGTCCGAGCTCAAGTCGCCGATGACTTCTCGTGCCCACAAACTAGGGGGGCTTACGAAATTCCGTCAATAGCCTGCACATGTGCTTAACGGCATACGGGCAGGTCCAGAATTTACTTCACGTTCATCATTGGGACTCAGTCGCAACGAGTTCGATGTTAAGCAAAGGCGCCGCGGCGGTCGGCGAGGCGCATTTTTCCTGATCGCGTCGAATGGCGCCACTGTGGCAAATTTCTGCGACCCAACTCTGGCTTACATGGATTTAACATTGGCAGCACCAACTGTTAACCAATGTGATTTTCGAGGGGATTCGAAACGTGCCCGCCGGTACCGGGTATCGCGGCCGCCGTTGATAGCGTGCGGCACCGATGACCACTTCCACGGCGGTTCTGGCCGATGCTGCGTTCGGCGATGAGCCGGGTCGTTGGCCGCTGCCCGCCGCGACAACTCCGCACGAGCTCTGGCTGCGTGCCGTGGCGGCCGGCGGGCAGGGCCGCTACAGCAGCGCGCTCTCCGATCTCGCGCAGCTGCGCCGCAGCGCCCCGGACCCGTTGCAGTCGTTGGCCTACAGCACCCGCGCGTCGTTCTTGCGGCAGCTCGGCTGGCACGATCTGGCACGCGCCTGGGACGGGCGCGCGGCGGCGATCGCGGGATCCGACCGCGAGGCCGGCGCCGACGCAATGATCGGTCTGGCCGCTGACGCGTTGGGCGTGGGTCGGTTCGCGGCATCGCAGCGGGCACTGCGTCGCGCCGCCGACCTGCTTGACGCGTCGGTGCCCGCCCGACTGCACGTGCGGATTGCGTGGGTCTCCGCGGAACTGGCGATGGCCAGGGGTCAGGGCCAGGCGGCGGTCGAACATGCCGATAGAGCCGTGGCCGCTGCCGCAGCTCTCGGTTCGGCACGACACAGCGTGAAATCAGACGTGGTGCGCGCTGCGGCGCTGTGCTGCGCCGGTGACCTCGACAGCTCCCGGCGGGTCGCCGATAGCGCATTGAGCGTGACCGAGCGCCTCGGAATGATCCCGCTGCGCTGGGCGTTGGCGAGCTTGTTGGCCGGCATCGGCAGCGTGACGCGCTCAGAAGTAGAGGTGGCCGCCATCCGCGACGAATCTGCCGACACAGTCCGGTCACGGGGCGGCGTGTGGGCCGTCCGCTGAGCCCGGGCACGCCATCCTGAAAGTTATTGTTTAGCTGAGCCAACCGCCACCTGTACATGTCCTGCAAGTAACGCTGGAGAGATTGCCCACGATGACAATTTCGGGAGAACGTCTCGATGCTGTCGTTGCTGAGGCTGTAGCGGGCAACCGGGACGCACTCCGGAGGGTGCTTGAGACCATTCGTCCCATCGTCGTCCGGTATTGCCGGGCCAGGGTGGGGTCGACTGAGCGAAGTGGCCTGTCAGCAGATGACATTGCCCAGGAGGTGTGCTTGGCCGCCATCACGGCGCTGCCGCGCTACAAGGATCAGGGACGACCGTTCCTGGCCTTCGTGTACGGCATTGCTGCGCACAAGGTCGCTGACGCGCATCGCGCAGCGGGCAGGAATCGCTCCGACCCGACGGATGTCGTGCCGGAACGGTTCTCACTGGACGCAGGACCTGAGCAGATGGCGCTGGACTCCGAAGCATCGGCGCGGATGAAGAAGCTACTGGCCGTGCTACCGGAGAAGCAGCGAGAAATCCTGATCCTGCGCGTGGTCGTCGGCATGAGTGCCGAAGAGACCGCCGAGGCCGTCGGAAGCACTGCGGGCGCGGTCCGAGTCGCCCAGCACCGTGCGCTGGCACGGCTCAAGGAAGAGATCATCGCAACGGGGCACGACCATGCCTGACTTCGGACGCTGGACTTCCAACGGGGGCGATCCGTCGCTCAACGAGATCAATCGGAGCGATCGCTTCCTCGACGCGCTCGCCACCGAGCAGCCGGTGTATGCGACCGATCCCGGCGAAGCTGAGCTCATCAGCCTGTTGTCCGGATGGCGCGACGAGATTCGGCAGAAGCCGATGTCGGTGCCGGTCACGCCGCGGGACGCGGTGATCGCACTGGACGCCGCACAGCGCACGCGCCGGTCGCGCCGGACCCTGGCGCTCGTCGGGTCGACCGCGGCGGCGGTGCTGTGTCTCGGCGGGTTCGCCAGCGTCGTCGCGGGTGCGGGACCGGGCGACACGCTGTACGGACTGCGCACCATGATCTTCGGTGAGCCGGCGGCCCCGCGGGACGACGCGGTGATGCTCGCATCGCAACAACTCGCCGAGGTGCAGCAGCTCGTCGACCAAGGACAGTGGGACGCCGCCCAGCAGAAGCTGGAGACTCTGACCACGACCGTCGCGACGGTCAGCGACGATGCACAGAAGCAGGAACTGGTCAGCCAGTGGCAGGAGCTGACGGTGAAGGTCGAGGCGAAGGACGCGGCGGCGACGCTGCCGCCCGACGTGCCGCCGCCGACCTTCCCCGAGGTGGTCGTGCTCGAAACGCCCACGTCGTCCGAGACGAGTTCGCCGGAGACTTCGACGTCCACGACGTCACCTTCGGAGACCACGTCGCCGTCCGAGACCACGACGACGCCGTCGGAGACGACGCCGCCGCCAGGCCAGACTTCGTCGCCCACCCCGCCGTCGTCGGCGACAACCGCCACGTCGCCTCCGACCAGTTCGGTGGCGCAGGTTCCGCCGTCGACCATCCCGACAACGGTGCCGCCGACGTCTGAGAACAGCGCGGCGACGCCGGAGGAGGACGCGCCTGCGAGCTCGACGGTGGCGACACTGCCGCCAACCACGAGCACCACCGTGGCACTGACCACGAGAACGCAGCCCGCGCCTGCGACGACTGTTTCCGAGGCCGCCGAGGAGGCGCCGACAGCCGTGCAGGCCCCGCCGGCGACTGTGGAGGCGCCGTCGGCAACGGTTCAGGCGCCGTCGGCAACAGTCCAAGCCCCGACAGTCCAGCGGCAGGCGCCGCCGACACAGCGGCAGGCGCCGCAGACGACCATCGTGGTTCCTGAGCCGGAGTCAGGCGGCTCCGGGGGAGAGGGCAGCTAGCGCAGGCAGCTAACCCGGGTTGCGCGCTTAGCGATACCCGTCGGTGTCCGACGTGGCCTCATTGAGGGAGGCATCGGCGTAGCCGCGGCAGTAATCCCAGGTGACGTAGGCGTCGGGCTCGGGGTCGTAGGCCGGCTCGTGCGGTCGGACCGTGCCGTCGACCAGCAGCTGCAGCAGGTTGGCCCGCAGCATGTCCCAGTCGTGGTAGTGGTCCTGCTGGCATTCGTCACAGCAGACGACCAGTCCGCGAATTCCCTTGTGCGCCAACAACGCCTCGTACACCGCGAGGTCCGCGAGATCAGCTTCGACCGCGGTGCGTTCCTGCGGGTCAAGTGGCTGCCCCGGCTCGAGGGCGTCGAGCGCAGCCGAGGGATCACAGGGGTCGTCAGCGAACGGGTCGGGCGGCAAACCCGGCGGCAGGTGGTCGCGCACGCCTCCACACTACGCAGCGGTCCATATTTCGCGCCAGCCGTACAGCGGCATGGCGCAACCGGGAGTGTGGCACCGAACTGACGACGTCAATGCCGATAAGATGGGGAATCTAGCTCGTCCGTCCCGGGAGGCCCCACCCATGTCGATCGCTGAAAGCAGCCTTCCCCTCGCCGTTCCTGTGTCGACAGGCGGCGATGATCCGACGAAGATCGCGATGCTCGGCCTCACCTTCGACGACGTACTGCTGCTGCCCGCCGCCTCCGATGTGGTGCCCGCCACAGCCGACACCTCCAGTCAACTGACCAAGCGGATCCGGCTGCGGGTGCCACTTGTCAGCTCCGCGATGGACACGGTGACCGAGTCGCGGATGGCCATCGCGATGGCCCGCGCCGGCGGGATGGGCGTGCTGCACCGCAACCTCCCGGTCGCCGAACAGGCCAGCCAGGTCGAGACCGTCAAGCGGTCCGAAGCCGGCATGGTGACCGACCCCGTCACCTGCTCGCCGGACAACACCCTGGCCGAGGTCGACGCGATGTGTGCGCGCTTCCGCATCTCCGGGCTTCCGGTCGTCGACGCCACCGGCTCGCTCGTCGGGATCATCACCAACCGCGACATGCGCTTCGAGGTGGACCAGTCCAAGCCGGTCTCCGAAGTGATGACCAAGGCGCCGTTGATCACTGCGCAGGAAGGTGTTTCGGCCGAAGCGGCGCTGGGACTGTTGCGCCGGCACAAGATCGAGAAGCTGCCGATCGTCGACGGGCACGGCAAGCTGACCGGGCTCATCACCGTCAAGGACTTCGTCAAGACCGAGCAGTTCCCCCTCGCCACCAAGGACAGCGACGGCCGCCTGCTCGTCGGCGCCGCGGTCGGTGTCGGGGACGACGCGTGGACCAGGGCGATGACGTTGGTGGACGCCGGCGTCGACGTCGTCATCGTGGACACCGCACACGCACACAACCGCCTGGTGCTCGACATGGTGCACCGCCTCAAGACCGCGGTCGGTGAACGCGTCGACGTGATCGGCGGCAACGTCGCCACCCGGTCCGCCGCGGCCGCACTGGTCGAGGCAGGCGCCGACGCCGTGAAGGTGGGCGTCGGCCCCGGTTCGATCTGCACCACCCGCGTGGTCGCGGGTGTCGGAGCGCCCCAGATCACCGCGATCCTCGAAGCGGTCGCGGCCTGCGCCCCCAGGGGCATTCCCGTCATCGCCGACGGCGGCCTGCAGTACTCGGGCGACATCGCCAAGGCGCTCGCCGCCGGCGCGTCGACCGCCATGCTGGGTTCGCTGCTCGCCGGCACGGCCGAGTCGCCGGGCGAGTTGATCTTCGTCAACGGCAAGCAGTTCAAGAGCTACCGCGGCATGGGTTCGGTCGGCGCCATGGCCGGACGTGCGGGTGCCAGGTCGTACTCGAAGGACCGCTATTTCCAGGACGACGCCCTTTCGGAGGACAAGCTGGTGCCGGAGGGCATCGAGGGTCGGGTGCCGTTCCGCGGTCCGCTGTCGACGGTGATCCATCAGCTCACCGGTGGACTGCGCGCCGCCATGGGCTACACGGGCTCGGCCACCATCGAGCAGTTGCAGCAGGCGCAGTTCGTCCAGATCACCGCTGCGGGTCTGAAAGAGAGCCACCCGCACGACATCGCGATGACTGTCGAGGCTCCGAACTACTACACCCGCTGACGAGCGTTTGCGTTCACCGATGAGCGCTTGCGCGAAGAGGAGATGGCTCCGTGCGTGACATGGTCGAAATCGGCATGGGCCGAACCGCCCGTCGCACTTACGAACTCGACGACATCAACATCGTGCCGTCACGACGCACACGTTCGTCCCAGGATGTCTCCACCGCCTGGCAGCTCGATGCGTACCGCTTCGAGATCCCGGTCGTCACGCATCCGACCGACGCGCTGGTGTCGCCGGAGTTCGCCATCGAGATAGGCCGCCTCGGCGGCCTCGGTGTGCTGAACGGCGAAGGCCTCATCGGTCGGCATGCCGACGTCGAGGAGAAGATCGCCCAAGTCATCGCCGCGGCCGAGAAGGAACCGGTGGGCCCACACGTAAGTAGGGGACCCTCGGCAGCCATCCGGCTGCTGCAGCAACTGCACGCCGCGCCGCTGGATCCCGACCTGCTGGGAGCTGCGGTGGCGCGGATCCGCGACGCCGGGGTGACGACGGCGGTTCGCGTGAGTCCGCAAAACGCCCAGGCGCTGACGCCTGCGCTCGTCGCCGCGGGCATCGACCTGCTGGTCATCCAGGGCACCATCATCTCGGCCGAGCGCGTCGCCCAGGATCACGGTGTCGGCGAGCCACTGAACCTCAAGACCTTCATCTCCGAACTCGACATACCCGTCGTGGCCGGAGGCGTGCTCGACCACCGCACCGCCCTGCACCTGATGCGGACCGGCGCGGCGGGCGTCATCGTGGGCTACGGGTCGACCAGCGGCGTCACCACCAGCGACGAGGTGCTGGGTATCAGCGTGCCGATGGCGACGGCGATCGCAGACGCCGCCGCAGCGCGCCGTGAGTACCTCGACGAGACCGGTGGCCGCTACGTCCACGTGCTTGCCGACGGCGACATCCACACCTCCGGCGACCTGGCCAAGGCCATCGCCTGCGGCGCCGACGCCGTGGTGCTCGGCACGCCGCTGGCCACCGCCGCCGAGGCGCTAGGCGGCGGCTGGTTCTGGCCCGCGGCCGCTGCGCACCCGTCGCTACCGCGCGGTGCTCTGCTGCAGGTGGCGCTTGGGGAGCGGCCGTCGCTGGGGCAGGTGCTCACCGGTCCGTCCGACGATCCGTTCGGCTCGTTGAACCTGGTAGGTGGCCTGCGGCGGTCGATGGCGAAGGCCGGATACTGCGATCTCAAGGAGTTCCAGAAGGTCGGTCTGACCGTCGGGGTCTGACGCGTTTCCGTGGGTTAGCTGTAAGGGTTACCTGGGTAGTCGTTACTCATGGGTAGCGGGATACTGGGCCGATGAAGCCTGACTACGACGTGCTGGTCATCGGTTCGGGGTTCGGTGGCAGCGTCTCAGCGCTGAGGCTGACCGAGAAGGGCTACCGGGTCGGTGTGGTCGAGGCGGGCCGCCGGTTCGCTGACGAGGAGTTCGCGAAGACCTCGTGGAACCTGCGCAAGTTCCTGTGGGCACCGAAACTCGGCATGTACGGCATCCAGCGGATCCACCTGCTGCGCAACGTGATGATCCTGGCCGGTGCCGGCGTCGGCGGCGGGTCGCTCAACTACGCCAACACGCTCTATGTGCCGCCGGAGCCGTTCTTCAACGATCCGCAGTGGAAGAACATCACCGACTGGCGCGCGGAGCTGATGCCGCATTACGACCAGGCCCAGCGGATGCTCGGCGTCGTCACCAACCCGACATTCACCGACGCCGACCGGGTCATGAAAGAGGTCGCCGACGAGATGGGCGTTGGCGACACGTTCGTGCCGACGCCGGTCGGCGTGTTCTTCGGTCCGGACGGCACCAAGACCCCCGGCAAGACCGTGCCCGACCCGTACTTCGGCGGCGCAGGGCCGGCGCGCACCGGCTGCATCGAATGCGGTTCATGTATGACGGGGTGTCGCTACGGCGCCAAGAACACCCTGCTGAAGAACTACCTCGGTTTGGCGGAAAAGGCTGGGGCAGAAGTCATTCCGATGACAACCGTGACCGGATTCCAGCAGCGGTCCGACGGGCTGTGGGAGGTGCGCACGGCACGCACCGGCCTGTCGCCATTGCGCAAGCGTCGCACACTCACGGCGACCTACGTGATCCTGGCGGCGGGCACCTTCGGCACCCAGAAGCTGTTGTTCAAGATGCGCGACGCGGGCAAGCTGCCGAAGTTGTCCGACAAGCTCGGCGTGCTCACCCGGACCAACTCAGAGTCGATCGTCGGCGCCGGACGTTTCGAAGTGTCCAAGGATCTGGACCTGACGCACGGCGTGGCGATCACGTCGTCGATCCACCCGACGGCCGACACGCATATCGAGCCGGTGCGCTACGGCAAGGGCTCCAATGCGATGGGGCTGCTGCAGACCCTGATGACCGACGGCGCCGGCCCCCTGGGGACCGACATTCCGAGGTGGAGGCAGTTCCTCCAACAGGCCGCGGCGAATCCGCGCAAGCTGCTGCGACTCCTGATCGTGCGCAGGTGGAGCGAGCGGACGATGATCGCATTGGTCATGCAGCATCTCGACAACTCGATCACCACGTTCACCCGCCGCACCAGGTTCGGCTTCCGGCGGCTGGACAGCAAGCAGGGCCACGGGGAACCCAATCCGTCGTGGATTCCGGTCGGCAACCAGGTAACCCGGCGGATCGCCGAGAAGATCGACGGCGTCGCGGGCGGCACCTGGGGCGAACTGTTCAACATCCCGCTGACCGCGCACTACCTCGGT
Organism: Mycolicibacterium moriokaense; assembly: GCF_010726085.1. Classification (NCBI taxonomy): domain Bacteria; kingdom Bacillati; phylum Actinomycetota; class Actinomycetes; order Mycobacteriales; family Mycobacteriaceae; genus Mycobacterium; species Mycolicibacterium moriokaense. The sequence continues at coordinate 5,364,760 of NZ_AP022560.1, read as the reverse complement.
GGTGCGGCGATCGGTGACTCTGCCGAGCACGGCGTCATCGATCCCTATCAGCGGGTGTACAACTACCCGACGCTGTCGGTGCACGACGGGGCGTCGGTTTCGGCGAATCTTGGTGTCAATCCGTCACTTTCGATCACCGCGCAGGCCGAGCGCGCGACGTCGTTATGGCCCAACAAGGGGCAGGTGGACCAACGGCCCGCACAGGGCGAGCCGTACAAGCGGCTAGCGCCCATCCCGCCGGAGCATCCCGTCGTGCCCGCCGACGCACCCGCCGCGCTGCGGCATCTGCCGATCGAGCCGGTCAGCTCGGCGGGCTGATCTCGAAACAAGTGGCGTAACCCGTATACCGGCTAGCGGTACCAACACTTTCCTGTCTGCCTTGCGGCTGGATGGCTGCCAGCGCCGATGACTCACGACTTCGCACAGGCGACCCTTCTTGGCAAGCTGCTGGGAAACACCTGGCAGTCGGCATTTATTCCAACTGCTAAGGGGCTAACCATGGCTGACCAGAAGACCGTTCACGACGTGACGTACGACCTCCTCCGGACCCTGGGCCTGACAACGGTCTTCGGTAACCCGGGCTCCACCGAGCAATCCTTCCTGCGGGACTTCCCGGACGACTTCACCTATGTCCTTGCGTTGCAGGAGGCTTCCGCGTTGGCGATGGCCGACGGCTTCGCACAGTCGACGGGTCGGCCGGCGCTGGTGAACCTGCACACTGCGGCGGGCACCGGCAATGCGATGGGCAGCCTGATCGCGTCCTACCGGGCCAACACCCCGCTGATCATCACCGCCGGCCAGCAGGCTCGCGAGATGTCGATCACCGATCCGTACCTGAACAATCCGCGGGCGACGGAACTGCCGCAGCCATGGGTGAAGTGGTCGTATGAGCCCGTCCGTGCCGAGGACGTGCCTGCGGCGTTCATGCAGGCGTACGCCATCGCGATGCAGCCGCCGATGGGACCCGTGTTCCTGTCGATCCCGCTCGACGACTGGGACAAGCCCGCATTGGGCCCCGCCGTCGTGCGGACCGTCAGCGAACGGGTCGCCCCGGATGCCGGCCGACTGGCCGAGTTCGCCGAGCGCATCAGTGCCGCGAAGCGTCCGATGGTGCTGTTCGGTCCCGAGGTGGACCGGGCCGGCGGCTGGGACGCCGGGATCGCGTTCGCCGAGAAGCTGGGCGCGCCCGTGTACGGCAGCGCACTGGGTGATCGCGTGTCGTTCCCCGAGACTCATCCGCTGTACGCCGGGGTCATGCCGATGACGATTGCCGAGGTCGAGCAGACGGTGCACGGTCACGATCTCGTCGTGGTGGTCGGTGCTCAGGTGTTCCGGTACTACCCCTACGTCGCGGGCGAGTACCTGCCGGAGGGCACCGAACTGCTGCAGATCACGTCCGACACCCACCTGTCGGCGGTCGCCCCGGTGGGCGACAGCCTGACCGGCGACGTCACTACGGCGCTGACGCAGCTGACCGAGCTGATCGAGGTGCCCGCCGACCGCCAGCGTCCCGCACCGCTGGTGCGTGACCTGCACTCGGATCTGCCCGCGCAGGCGCCGATGACGTCCAACGCGGTCTACGAGGTGATCAGCTCGGTCAAGCCGGACGACGCGTCGGTTGTCATGGAGTCGACGTCGACGATGGTCGATCTGTTCAACTGGCTGCCGACGACCCACTCGCAGGGCTTCTTCGCCACTCCGAGCGGCGGCATCGGTTGGGGCGTGCCCGCCGCGGTGGGCGTCGCACTGGGCGACCGGGCCCGCGGCGTCAAGCGCAACATCATCGCGACCATCGGCGACGGCTCGTTCGAGTACTCGATCCAGGCGATCTGGACGGCGGCTCAGCACAAGCTACCGATCGTGTTCGTGGTCCTGCGCAACGGTGAGTACGCGATTCTCAAATCGTTTGCGCTGCTGGAGAAGACGCCGAACGTGCCAGGTCTGCAGCTGCCAGATCTCGACATCACGTCGCTGGCAACCGGATTCGGGTGCCGTGCGGTCGAGGTCGACGACTCCGACATGCTGGCGCAGGAGTTGACGACCGCGCTGAACGCCGACGGTCCGACCGTCATTGTCGTCCCCACCATCCCTCAACTGCCGCATCTCGGCTGAGACACAGGAGTTAGACGGATGCCTATCTATACCTGCACCACTGCGCGAGGGACGTTGCGTCCCGAGGACAAGGCGGCACTCGCGGCGGAGGTGACCCGGATCCATTCCACGGTCAACCACGTGCCGAGCACCTACATCAACGTGGTGTTCAACGAGTTGCCGACCGAAGATGTCTACACCGACGGCCGTCCGGCCCGCCCGTTGATCATCAACGGGTGGGTCCGGAGCGGACATCCCGACGACGAGACCAGTCGCCTGGTCACCGAAGTCGCCGAGGCCGCAACCCGAGTGACCGGGATCCCGGCCGAGCGTGTGCTCGTCGTGATCGGCAACAGTCCGGCGCGGTTCGCCATCGAGGGCGGCCGGGTACTGCCGGATCCGGGCCAGGAACAAGCCTGGCTCGCCGGAAAGATCTGACAACTAAATCGGCTTGCGCCGCAGCGGCTCCCGGCCAGGGGGCTGCTGCGGCTCAGGCAGCAGTGGCCGTCGAGGGTGGATCGCCACCGTCGACGGCTGATCTGTGTTGAGCCTCAGATCCGACCCGGCGTGCCGGATCGTCAGACCGTGGCGGGGCCCGTCGCGCACCGTATAGGTGACGTTCTCGTGGTTGACGTCCACCGTGAGCCGGAAGTCGCGCCACCGCAACCGAAATCGCAGTCGCGTGATGCCGGTCGGCAGCTGCGGGTCGAGCGATAGCACGCCGTCGTCGTCACGCAGTCCGCCGAAGCCGGCCACCAGCGCCGTCCACGCACCTGCCAGTGACGCCATGTGCAGACCGTCGCGTGTGTTGTGGTGCAGATCGCGCAGATCGATGAGTGCCGCCTCATACGCGTAGTCGTGTGCGAGTTCGAGATGGCCGACGTCGGCACACATCACCGCCTGCGTACATGCCGACAGCGACGAGTCGCGCGTGGTGCGGCGCTCGTAGTAGTCGACGTTGCGCGCCTTCTGTTCCGGGGTGAACGCGTGGCTCTGCCAATGCATGGCCAACACGAGGTCCGCCTGTTTGAGCACCTGCGCCGGATACAGCCGAACATACGGCTCGTGCAACAGCAGGGGATAGGACGTGTTGGACGTGAAGTCCCACTCGCGAAGGGTCGTGAATCCCTCACACTGCGGGTGGACACCGAGTTCCTCGTCGAACGGGATGTGCGCGTCGTCGGCCGCGTTGCGCCAATCGGCCATCTCCGCCGCGGTGACACCCAACTCGTCGGCCCGGTCAGGATGGCGCAGGCACGCCTCGGCCGCGGTCCGAAGGTTGTGTGCCGCCATCAGATTGGTGAAGACGTTGTCTCGCACGATGGCGGTGTACTCGTCCGGTCCGGTCACGCCGTCGAGATGCCAGACCCCGTGCCGGTCATGATGTCCCAGCGAAAGCCACAACCGCGCGGTTTCGACGAGGACCTCGAGTCCGCATTCTGCTTCCAAGGACTCGTCGCCGGTGACGATGCGGTAGCGCTCGAACGCCATTGCGATGTCGGCGTTCACATGCCAGCCGGCCGTGCCGGCGGGCCAGTACGCCGAGCACTCCTCACCGCGGATGGTGCGCCACGGAAACGCGGCACCCGTGAGGTCGAGTTGGGCGGCCCGCTCTCTGGCGAGATCCAGAGTCGAGGCCCGCCACCGCAGGGCGTCGGCGGCCGCGTGCGGTGCGGTGTAGGTGAGCAACGGCAGTACGTAACCTTCGGTGTCCCAGAACGCGTGTCCGTCGTATCCGGTGCCCGTCAATCCCTTTCCCGGAATCGCGCGGCGCTCGGCGCGCGCGCTGGCCTGCAGCACATGGAACAGCCCGAACCGCACTGCTTGCTGGCTGTCGGGATCACCCTCGACCTCCACGTCGGCGCAGTCCCAGAACCGGTCGAGGTATTCGCGCTGCGATTCGAGCAGGCCCTCCCATCCCGTGTAGCGCGCGCTACTGAGCCCTGCTGCGACTTGATCGCGCAGGGCCGGGCGGGACCGCAGACTCGACCAGCCGTACGAGAGGTACTTCACGATGCGCAGACGTTGGCCGGGGCGTAGGCCACAGATCACGGTGGTGTTCGCCCAGTCCTCGCCCGCGCCGGTGCTCACCTCGACGCGGCCGGGCACCTCGACGTCGTGGTCCATGGCGGCGGCCATGAGAAGGCCGCTGACCTTGGTGCGGTGCAGCAGGATCGCGCCACGCTCGGAATGTTCGTGCTGCACCGCCTCCAACGGCTTGTCGAGTACGGCGGCCACCCTGGGGTCCTGCGAGGACACGGGTACCTCTTCGTTGGCGATCAGCTGGGATTGCACTGTGACGCGGACGAATTCGTCGACGGCCTCGACCGTGTACTCGATCGCCGCGGTACTGCGCTGCGCCAACGAGACCAGCCGGGTCGACACGACCTTGACCTGCTTGCCTGCGGGAGACCGCCACTGGGCGGTCCGGGTTAGCGTGCCCGCCCGCATATCGAGGACGCGTTCATGTTCGAGAAGATCGCCGTAGCGCAGATCGAACGGCTCGTCGTCGACGAGCAGGCGTATCAGTTTGCCGTTGGTGACGTTGACGATCGTCTGGCCGGCTTCCGGATAACCGAAGCCCGCCTCGGCGTACGGCAGGGGACGAACCTCGTAGAACGAGTTCAAGTAGGTGCCGGGCAGCCCGTGCGGTTCACCCTCGTCGAGGTTACCGCGCATCCCGATATGACCGTTCGACAGAGCGAACAGCGACTCGGATTCGTCCAAAAGGTCTAGATCCAGCGAGGTTTCGCGGATATGCCACGGTTCGATGGTGAAGTTGTCGCCGGTGATCATCGCATCAACTCCGCGAGATCGGTGACCACCACGTCGGCGCCCTTGCGCCGCAACGCCTCTGCGTGGCCGACGCGGTCGACGCCCACGACGTACCCGAAGTTGCCTGCCCGTCCCGCCTCGACACCCGAGAGCGCGTCCTCGAACACGGCGGCCTCGGCGGGTGTGACGTTCAGCAGCTGCGCGGCGTACAGAAACGAATCGGGCGCGGGTTTCCCCGCGATGTTCTGCTCCCGTATGGTCACCCCGTCCACGCGGTGCTGGACGAACTTGTCGAGCCCGGTCAGTTCGAGCACCTCGCGGGTGTTCGCGCTCGACGACACCACCGCGGTGCCGAACCCCGCGTTGACCGCCGCCTCGAGGTAGCGGCGCGAGCCTTCGAAGACCTCGACGCCGTCGGTGTGCAGGGTATGTTGGAACATCTGGTTCTTGCGGGTCCCGAGGCCGTGAACCGTGCGGGCGTCGGGACCATCATCCTGATTGCCCTCGGGTAGTTCGATGCCCCTGCTGGCGAGAAATGACCGGACGCCGTCCTCCCGCTTCTTGCCGTCGACGTACTTCAGGTAGTCGGCGTCGATGTCGAACGGCACGAAAGGGGTTCCCGTGCGCTCGGCCTCGGCCTTCAAGAAGTCGTCGAACATCGACTTCCAGGCCTTCTTGTGGACGCTGGCGGTGTCCGTCAGTACGCCGTCGAGGTCGAAAAGGGTGGCACGGATAGGTTCGGGTAGACCGAGCACTGGGTACCTCGCTTTGCTCTGACCGCGATCTTGGTTCGCACCCCTACTTCACCATTCCCCATACCATTCCCACCAACCCCCGCGGGCATACTTCACCGATGGACCTGACGGGAGTGCGCTGGGAGGCGGTCGCCGAGGTTTCGCTGAGGACCACCGCGCGCGGCCCTGTCGAGGAGGACGTGTTCTTCGTCTTCACCTATGACGACGGCACCCGCATCGCGATCGGACTCGGCGACAGCGATCAGCTCCTGCCCCGCCTGCAGGCGCTGCCCGGATTCGACAACGAGGCGTTCATCAGGGCCATGGCCACCAGCGAAGAAGGGTCGTCGGTGCTGTGGCGGCGCTGACTAGACTGTTCGGGTGACAACAGGTTCTCCCCGTCCCGTTCTGGTCGTCGACTTCGGAGCGCAGTACGCGCAGTTGATCGCCCGTCGTGTCCGCGAAGCGCGCGTCTACTCCGAGGTGATCCCGCACACCGCGACCGTTGAGGAGATCAAGGCGCGCGATCCGCGGGCCATCGTGCTGTCGGGCGGCCCCGCGAGTGTGTATGAAGAAGGGGCTCCGCAATTGAACGCCGAGGTGTTCGACCTTGGTGTCCCAGTGTTCGGCATCTGCTACGGCTTTCAGGCGATGGCACAGGCGCTGGGGGGAACGGTCGCCCGCACCGGCACCAGCGAGTTCGGCCGCACCGAGTTGAAAGTGACTGGGGGAGAGCTACATTCCGATCTGCCTTCCACACAGCCGGTGTGGATGAGTCACGGTGATGCGGTGACCGTCGCGCCAGAAGGCTTCGACGTGGTCGCCACCAGCTCCGGTGCGCCAGTCGCGGCGTTCGAGAACCGGGCCAAGCGATTGGCGGGTGTGCAGTACCACCCCGAGGTGATGCACACCCCGCACGGTCAGCAGATCCTCAGCCGCTTCCTGCACGAATTCGCCGGTATCGACTCGAAATGGACGCCGGCGAACATCGCCGACGCGCTCGTCGAGCAGGTGCGCGACCAGATCGGCGATGGGCGGGCGATCTGCGGGTTGTCCGGCGGGGTGGACTCCGCGGTGGCTGCGGCGCTGGTTCAACGGGCCATCGGCGACCGGTTGACATGCGTATTCGTCGACCACGGTCTGCTGAGGGCCGGTGAGCGGGCGCAGGTGCAGCGCGATTTCGTCGCCGCCACCGGCGCCAATCTGGTCACCGTCGACGTCGCCGACCGCTTCCTGGAGGCGCTTTCCGGGGTGACCGACCCAGAGGGCAAGCGCAAGATCATCGGTAGGCAGTTCATCCGTGCCTTCGAGGGTGCGGTCCGAGATATTGTGGGCGACAGCGGTTCTGAGGTCGAATTCCTGGTGCAGGGGACGCTGTATCCCGACGTGGTGGAATCCGGTGGCGGGTCGGGGACCGCGAACATCAAGAGCCACCACAACGTTGGCGGTCTGCCCGACGACCTGAAGTTCAAACTCGTCGAACCGCTTCGCCTGTTGTTCAAGGACGAAGTGCGCGCCGTGGGCCGCGAACTCGGCCTGCCCGAGGAAATCGTTGCGCGCCAACCCTTCCCGGGCCCGGGCCTGGGCATCCGGATCGTCGGCGAGGTGACCGCTGCGCGACTGGAGACGTTGCGGCGTGCCGACGCGATCGCACGTGAGGAACTGACCGCCGCCGGTCTGGACAACCAGATCTGGCAGTGCCCCGTCGTGCTGCTTGCCGGTATCCGTTCGGTGGGGGTGCAGGGCGATGGCCGCACCTATGGCCATCCGATCGTGCTGCGCCCGGTGTCCAGTGAGGATGCGATGACCGCGGACTGGACGCGGGTGCCCTACGAGGTGCTGGAGCGCATCTCCACGCGCATCACCAACGAGGTCCGCGAGGTCAACCGCGTGGTGCTGGACATCACCAGCAAGCCGCCGGGCACCATCGAATGGGAATGAGCTGACCGACTCCTGATCGGTCTTCTGATCGCTCTCCTGATCGCTTGACGGTTGTCGGTGCCCCGGTGTTTACTCGGGGCATCGAACATACATTCGAACATCGAATGATTCTGGTGATGCGGGAGGTGCTGTTGTGACAGCTGCCTTGAGCCTGGATCAGCGCCGCCCAGACCGCGCTGAACAGCTGGAATACCTGCGTCGCAAGATGGCGGCGGTGTCGGGAAAGGTGGGTGTCGGGCGTCGCGGGGCAGTGCCCGCCGGGGACCGGCTTTCCGACGCCGAAAGTTTGCTGCCGCTACCTGAAGAGCTGGGCGACGCGTTCCCGGCGCCGTTGCCGCGCGGGACGGTCGCGGTGTTGTCGGGTGCCCGGTCGCTGCCGTTGCGCATGGTGGCGGCGGTGACGGCGGAGGGCGGCCATGCCGCGATCGTCGGACACCCCGAGGCCGGTCTGCTGGCTGCTGTGGAGATGGGGGCGGATCTGAGCAGGATCGCGGTCATCCCCGACCCGGGAAGCGACCCGATCGAGGTGGCCGCGGTCCTGATGGACGGCATGGACATGGTGGTGCTTGGGCTGGGTGGGCGTTCGGTGCCCGCCACCCGCGCACGGGCGGTCATTGCCCGGGCGCGGCAGAAGGGCTGCACCCTGCTGGTCACCAACGGTGACTGGCAGGGTGCGTCCGCCCGACTGGACGCCAGGGTCTGCGGTTATGAGATCACCGGACATGCTCGTCCGGGGTTCGGTCGAATCGGCAAGGTACAGCTGACCTACTCCGTCAGCGGCCGGGCCGGGCTGACGACGGTTGCCCAGTGAGCGGGCTGCGGTGCCGTCTTCGTCGTCGCGCGTATTGGCCATCTGGTGCATGGACTGGCCCGCGGTCGCCGCCGCCGCGGCGGCTGGTCTGACACCTACGGCTCCGGTCGCGGTGACGTTGGCCAACCGGGTGATCGCCTGTTCGGCGTCGGCCCGTGCGGTGGGTGTGCGACGGGGGTTGCGCCGCCGGGAATCACAGGCCAGGTGCCCGGATCTGCATGTCGTTGCCGCCGATCCGGCCCGCGATGCCCGCCATTTCGAGGATGTGACGGCCGCGGTGGACGACCTGGTGCCGCGGGCCGAGGTCTTGCGGCCCGGCCTGCTGGTGCTGCCGGTGCGTGGCGCGGCGCGCTACTTCGGTTCCGAGCAGGTCGCCGCCGAGCGGTTGGTCGACGCGGTGGCCGCCGCCGGAGCCGAATGCCAGGTGGGTATTGCCGACCAGCTGCCCACCGCGGTCTTCGCCGCGCGGGCGGGACGGATCATCGAACCCGGCGGCGATGCGCTGTTTCTGTCGACGCTGTCCATCCGGCAGCTGGCTGCCGAACCCAGTCTGGCTGCGCCAGGGCGGGAGGAATTGGCAGACCTGCTGTGGCGCATGGGAATTCGCACCATTGGACAGTTCGCGGCGTTGTCCCGCAGCGATGTGGCCTCGCGGTTCGGTGCCGATGCGGTGGCCGCGCACCGGTTCGCCCGTGGTGAGTCCGCCAGGGGGCCGTCGGGTCGCGAACCCGAGCCGGAACTCGACGCGGTCATGGACTGCGACCCGCCAATCGATCGGGTGGATGCCGCGGCGTTCGCAGGCCGCTCGTTGGCCGGCACCCTGCACCGCTCGCTCCAGGCGTCCGGGGTCGGATGCACCCGCCTGGCCATCCACGCCATCACCGCCAAAGGCGAAGAGCTGGAACGGGTTTGGCGTTGTGCGGAACCGCTGACCGAGGATGCCACCGCCGACCGGGTGCGCTGGCAATTGGATGGCTGGTTGAACAGGCGCAACCGGGACGATCGACCGTCTGCGCCGGTCACCGTGATCCGGCTGCGTCCGGTGGAACTGGTTTCGGCCGAGGCGCTGCAGTTGCCGCTGTGGGGTGGCGTCGGGGAGGAGGACCGGCTGCGGGCTCGCCGCGCGCTGGTACGGGTGCAAGGGCTGCTCGGGCCCGAGGCGGTGCAGGTGCCTGTGCTCAGCGGTGGTCGCGGACCCGCCGAGCGCATCACCTTCACCCCGCTGGGTGACGAACAGGTGCCGCGTGCCGATCCTTCTCAGCCATGGCCGGGCCAACTGCCCGAGCCGTCGCCGACGGTGCTGCTCGACGATCCGGTCGAACTGTTCGACGCCGGTGGGAATCCGGTGCGGGTGACCGGTCGGGGACTGTTCTCCGCGGACCCGTCGCGTCTGGTGGCGCCCGGTTCCACCGATGCGCGCCTGGCGTGGTGGGCGGGGCCGTGGCCGGTCGACGAACGGTGGTGGGACCCCGAGCAAGCCAGAGTCGGCCGCACGGCCAGGGCGCAGGTGCTCGTCGACGGGAAGCCGGGGCGCGCCCTGCTGCTGTGTTATCGGCAGAGGAGGTGGTACCTCGAGGGGATCTACGAATGACAGGTGCTCGCTGTGAAGGCCTCGACGAATTGCGGAACAGGGGGCTGACCCGCGTGGAAAAATTTGTCCGCCTGCGAGGAGGACAAGATGCCCGACATCATCGACCCGACGAAGACGTTCCGCTTGCTCGAGCAGCGCATCGCCACGACGACCAATCCGCGTCACCGGCTCATGCTCAATCGAGTGCTCCAGCATGCGATCGGCGAGGCGAACCTGGATCTCGACCAGGTGATGTCGACGCTGTGCCCGAATCCGCGCTACATCGCCTGGGGCGCATCAGAGGACTTCAGCCCAGTGGGGACGGAAGCGGTCAGGAACTTCTACGAAGAGACGATCGTCCATGGCGGTCAGTTCTGCCTGGAGCTGGACATGGACCGGATCGTCGTCGACGACGAAACCGTAGTCACCGAGGGCAATTTACGTTCGCTGTACTATGGCGCCGACGCGCTCAAGCGGGGCTTTCCCGCTGATGATCCGACGGCTTTCTACATCCTGAAACTGCGCATGGTGACCCTCTGGCCCTTCGACGAGGAGGGCTTCATCAAAGGTGAGGAGACATACTCCGCCATCGCTACGCCCGACTTCTTCACCAAGGTCGACCCATCCGAGGTGCCGCAGGCATTCCTTGACTACATCGCCGCTCGCATAGATTAATTGTGCACAATTGAATTGCGGGCTATAGTTCTGCTATGGCCATGATGACGCTGGATCGCCACCTCTGCTTCGCCCTGTATTCGGCGTCGCGGGCGATGACGGCGGCGTACCGGCCGATCCTGTCCGAGCTGAACCTCACCTACCCGCAGTACCTCGTACTGCTGGTGCTCTGGGAGGAAGGTCCCGTCACCGTCAGCAGATTGGGTGAGCGACTCCAACTCGACTCGGGCACGCTTTCGCCGCTGCTGAAGCGCTTGGAGGCCAATGGGTTTGTCCGCCGCGAAAGGTCGCACGCCGATGAGCGCATCGTCGAGGTGACCCTGACGCCGGAAGGGCGTCGGCTCGAACGTAAAGCCCAGTGCATCCCGGAAGAATTGTTCGCCGCCACGGGTTTGACGGAGCAAGAGGCCACCGATCTACGAGATGCGATTCGAAACCTCACCGATGCGCTCAATGCATCCCTAGGAAAGGAAACCCATGAAAACCCTCTACACCGCTGAGGCTTTGGCAACCGGCGAAGGACGTGACGGCCACGGCCGCACCTCCGACGGCAAGCTCGATCTCGACCTCGCCATCCCGAAGGAAATGGGCGGCAGTGGCAACGGCACCAACCCCGAGCAGCTGTTCGCGGTCGGATACGCCGCGTGCTACCACTCCGCGTTGCGACTGGTCGGACGCCAGGAGAATGCCGATGTGTCGGATTCGTCTGTCGGAGCGCGGGTTTCGATCGGACAGCTCGAAAACGGCGGCTTCGGTCTTGCCGTCGAGCTGGAGGTCACGCTGCCCAACCTCGAACACGACGTCGCCCAGCAGCTGTCCGACAAGGCGCATCAGGTGTGCCCGTACTCCAACGCCACCCGCGGAAACATCGACGTCAAGATCGTTGTGACCGACGACTGAGCGTCAACCCAGGCGTCGGGCGAAGGCGCCCACTCGGGCGATGAAGCGGTCGAAGAACACCTTCGGATCGACTCCAACACCGATGAGCGCGTTGGGTTCTCGACCCCATCGGTTGCTCCAGTCCGCGATTGTCATGCCGCGGGTCAACGTGCCGGTCAGCTCGACATCGATCGTGGTCGGTCGGCACGTGACCAGGTCGGGATCCAGCGCCACCGCAGCGGCCAGTGGGTCGTGCAGATGCGCAAGGTAACCCTCGTCCTGGTCGAAGTGGAATTCGAAGTAGAACCGCATAGCGTCTTCGAGGACCGCGATGAGTGGATTGGAGGCGACCGATCTCGTGCCGCGGTCGTCAAGCACGCTCATCGGAATCGACGATGACTCCGCCGCCGTCGCGAGCCGGTTCAACAGCGCCGGCGTCATCGCGATGTTCTCGGTCAGGTTGAGTCCCAGCACGATCGGCAAGTGGGTCGGCTCCTGCGACCCCCACGCCGCGCCCCATGCGGCGAAGACCTCGGCGGCGGCCTCCGGGTCCACGCTGATGTTCCACTCCGCGACGGGCGTCGTGTTGCCGCGGTAGTCGAAGGAGCCGCCCATGATCACCAGACGGCGCAACAACGTGGGTAGCGTCGGTTCCTTCCGTAAAGCCAGTGCCAGGTTGGTCAGCGGGCCGGTGGCCACTCCTATCAGTTCGCCCGGATAGGCCTGCGCGGCAAGCACCCACGCCTCGGCGGCGTCGTAGGCGGTGAGTTGCCGGTTGGTCGGGGGCAACCGCGCGTAACCGATGCCCTCGGGTCCGTGGGTGTCTTCGGCGGTGCGCAACGGTGCCTTGACCGGCTGCTCGGAACCTTTGGACACCGGGATGTCCATTCCGCAGAGCTCCAGCAGTCCCAGGTTGTTTCGGCAGACCTGTTGTACGGGAACATTTCCGGCGGTCGACGCGATCCCGACGACCTCGGCGTCGTCGCTGCCGAAGAGGTACACCAGCGCCATCGCGTCGTCGACGCCGGTATCGACGTCGACGAACACAGGCAGCGTCACGCCTGAAACGATAGGGCCTTTCCGCTCACCAGTGCACGCCGGGCACCATCCGCAGCGCGCGCTTGGCCGGGCGGGTCACGGCGCGGGGGACGCGCACGGGGCGCACTGTGGTGCGCGCGGGTCGCCTCGGGCGGCGTTCTGTTACGGGCTCGGATGTCTCGATCCCGCGTGCGGCAGCCGAATCCGGATACCCCAAATAGATCTGGTGGAGGACCCGCCGCGACAGCTTGGGCGTGAAATACATACCGGCATCGGCCAGTGTCCCGATCGGCGTGTCGATCCTCGCGGGCTTCTCGACCAGACCGCGGACCACCATCGCGGCGGCGTGCTCGGCGGTGATCGGCGGTATCGGGTTCAGCCGGCGCGACGGCACGATCATCGGAGTCTTCACCAATGGCATGTGGATGTTGGTGAAGGTGATGTGATCGGAAAGAGTCTCGCTGCCAACGACTTCGGCGAACGCATCCAGGGCAGCCTTGGTGGGAATATAAGCGCTGTACTTCGGATTCCTGGCCTGCACACCGGCGCTGGACACATTGACGACGTGGCCGTACTTCCGCTCCCGCCAGTGCGGCAGCAGGGCGAGCACCATCCGCACCGCCCCGAAGTAATTGACCGCCATCACGCGCTCGTAGTCGTGTAAGCGGTCGGTGGACGCCGACACCGAACGGCGAATTGACCGTCCTGCGTTGTTCACCAGATAGTCGACGTGGTCGAACCGGCCGAGGATGTCCTTGACCGTAACCTCGACCGATGTCGAGTCGGTGACGTCGCACGTGAACGCGTGCGCCTGTCCGCCGGCCGCACGGATCTCGGCGACCAGTTCGTCGAGCGCTTCGGCGTTGCGCGCCAAGGCGAATACCGTCGCACCGCGTTCGGCGACCGCAATGGCAGAGGCCCGCCCGATCCCGCTGGACGCACCGGTGATGATGACGTGCTTACCGACCAGAGGTCCGGCGGGGTCGTTGCGGCGTGCGCGGTCGGGATCAAGGTGTTCGGCCCAGTAGCGCCACAGTTTCGGTGCGAACGTGGCGAACTCGGGCACCGCGATGCCGGTGCCGCGCAGCGCTTCGTCGGTGTTGTCGGAGGTGAACGTGGGGAACAGGTCAACGACGTCGAGCACTTCGCCGGGTATCCCCAACTGTGTCGCAGCCATGTTGCGCAGAACCTTGGCGCGCCCGGTGGCCCGCACGATCGGAATCGCGGTGCTGCGCGGCAGCGAGCCGATGAGCGGTGGTAGTCCCGCGGCTTTGGCGACGCCGCGGTAGATGCCGTGCAGCCCAATTGTTTTCGGTGCCGTGAGGTGGAACGTCTGCCCGTCGCGGTCCGGTGTGTGCATCAGTGCGACGAGCGCTTCGGCGACGAAGTCGACCGGAACGATGTTCGCCCGTCCGGTGTCGGGCAGTGCCATCGGCGTGAATCTGGGCAGACGCGCCAGCTTGGCCAGCACGCCGAAGAAGTAGTAGGGGCCGTCCACCTTGTCCATCTCGCCGGTGCGCGAGTCGCCGACAACGACGGCGGGTCGATAGATGCGGAAGCGCAGGCCCGCGGCGGAGCGCACCAGCCGTTCGGCTTCGAACTTGGTCTGGTGGTACGGCGTCGGCAGGTCCTGATTCACGTCGAAGTCGTCCTCGGTGAACTCGCCGCGGTGGGTGCCTGCGATGGCGATCGAGGACACGTGGTGCATGGTCGCGTCGAGGCGCTGTGCGAGGTCGATGACGGCGCGGGTGCCGTCGACGTTGGCCGCCCGTTGGTCGGCCTCGGTGGCGGTGATGTCGTAGATCGCTGCGCAGTGCACGACGTGGTCGACGGGGTCGAGCTCGGCGATCGCGTCGTCGGTCAGGCCCAGCCCGGGTGCAGTGAGGTCGCCGACCAGCGGTTTTACTCGATCCCGCTCATTGACGGCCATCTGTTCGAATCGCCCGAGCGACTCGCGTCGCACCAGCACCCAGACCTCGGCGTCATCGTGACTTGCCAGGATCTGCGATACCACGCGTCGGCCAATAAATCCGGTACCGCCGGTAACGACATAACGCATGCGAGTCATGGTCTCCCCTGGCGGAGGAAAGGTCAATGCTGGCTTGCCGGCCCGGCTGGCGGTCCTGTGTATCGTCCGACACATCAGCGAAGGGAGCCTCGATGCCACTCGACCCTAATGCCATAGGCAAGAAAACGGAGCCGCAGCTTTTCTCGTGGACCGACCGGGATACGTTGCTCTACGCGCTGGGCGTCGGCGCTGGAGTCGATGACCTGGCTTTCACGACGGAGAACAGTCATGACATCCCGCAACAGGTGCTGCCCACCTACGCGGTGATCGCGTGTCTGCCGTTCGCGGCGGCCGGGTTGATCGGCAGCTTCAATTTCGCCATGTTGCTGCACGGTTCCCAGGGCATCCGGTTGTTCAAGCCGCTGCCCCCGGCAGGAAAGCTGAGCGTCGTCGCCGAAGTAGACGACATCCAGGACAAGGGCGAGGGCAAGAACGCGGTCGTCATGCTCAAGGCGACGGGCACCGATCCGGACTCAGGTGAGGTGATCGCCGAAACTCACACCACCGCGGTCATCCGTGGCGAGGGTGGGTTCGGCGGCCAGCCGGGACAGCGCCCGTCGGCGCCCGAAATCCCCGACCGTGCACCGGATTCGACGATCGTGCTACCGACCCGTGAGGATCAGGCGCTGATCTATCGGCTGTCCGGCGACCGCAATCCGCTGCACAGCGATCCGTGGTTCGCGCGCGAGCTGGCCGGCTTCCCGAAGCCGATCCTGCACGGCCTGTGCACCTACGGCGTCGCGGGCCGTGCCCTGGTTGCCGAGCTCGGCGGAGGCGACGCGACGAAAGTCAGTGCCATCGCGGCCCGGTTCACGTCACCGGTGTTTCCCGGCGAGACCTTGACGACGTCGATCTGGCGGACCGAGCCGGGTCACGCGGTGTTCCGCACCGAGGCGTCCAACCCGGACGGATCGAACGCGCGCCTGGTGCTGGAGGACGGCGCCGCCGAGTACAACGCCTGATCACCCGCGAACCAATTTCTCCGAAGCGGGGATAACGGTGGCCGCGCGTTGACAGGATCACCACACAACGTCCGTACAACGGTGTGCGATCGATGGGTGGTGCGGCATGAAGCTGGTCGTTGGTTACCTGGCGACGCCGGGAGGCGCCGATGCATTGGCACTCGGCGTGCGGCTGGCCCGCACGCTTGGCGCCGAGCTCGGAGTGAGCATCATCCTGCCGCCAGACCGCGCGGGGGCCGCGCTGGTTCCGGTGGGTGGCTACGACGAGCACCTCGCCGAACAGGCTGAGCGCTGGCTCGCCGAAGCGCGCGCCGACATCCCCGCCGACATCACCGTGGGGACCCACGTCAGCTTCGACGACTCCTACGCCGACGGGTTGATCAAAGAAGCGGCACGGGTGGAAGCCGATCTCATCGTCGTCGGAGGCTCCGGCGGTGGCCTCGCCGGGAGCTACTCGCTGGGTTCGGTCGTCAACGAGCTCCTGCACTCGTCACCGGTGCCCGTCGCCGTGGCGCCACGAGGTACCCGCGAGTCGTCGATCGAACGCGTCCGCGAGGTGACGTGCGCGCTCGGTGAACGCGTCGGGGCGGATCTGCTACTCAACACTGCAGTGCGGTTCAGCCGCGCCGCCGGAACCCCGCTGCGGCTGGTGTCACTGGTTGCGCTGGATCCGATGTTCGGCACGCTCCGCGGCGACGACGAGGCGGTGCGTGAGCATGCGCTCGCACATGCGCAACATACGCTCGAAACGGCGAAAAGCAATCTGCCCGAAGGCTTCCCGGTGACATCGACGATCGTCGACGGCCACACGGTTGAAGAGGCCGTCAGCAAGCTGGAGTGGCATGATGGCGATCTGATCATGGTGGGGTCGAGTCGGCTGAGTGCACCCAAGAGGCTGTTCCTCGGCTCTACGGCCGCCAAGATGTTGCGAGTATTGGAGGTTCCGATGGTGGTGGTTCCCAGGGATCAATTCGAAGCTGCGGACCTGCCGTGAGCGAGACCGACGCCGAAAAGAAACTTCATCTAGCCGAGGAGTCTGCCGGGCTGGTCTCCAAAGGACTAGCCACCGGCAAGGTCGGCACCCTTTCCGGGGCGATCCTCGGAATCGCTTCCGTGGCACCCGGATACACGCTCACCGCGAGCATCGGACTCATCGTCGCCGCAGTCGGGCTGAAGATGCCGGCGATCTTCATCGCCGGATTCATCCCGATGTTCCTGACGGCGTACGCCTACCGTGAGTTGAACTCGCGTGCGCCCGACTGCGGCGCCTCGTTCACCTGGTCCACCAAGGCATTCGGCCCGTGGGTGGGTTGGATGTGTGGCTGGGGAATGGTGATCGCCACGATCATCGTGCTGTCGAATCTCGCGGCGATCGCGGTGGAATTCTTCTACCTGTTCATCGCGCGGGTCTTCAACAACCCTGATATCGCCGACCTGGCCGGCAACACATTCGTCAACATCCTCACGACATTGGCGTTCATCGCCATCGCCACATTCATCGCCAGCCGTGGGATCACCACGAGTGAATACGTGCAGTACGTGCTCGTGGGCTTCCAGATGGTGGTGCTACTGGCGTTCGCGGTGATGGCCGTCGTCCATGTCGGTCGCGGAGAGGCCCCCGCCGGCCTGTCCTTCACCTTCGACTGGTTCGATCCCTTCACCGGACTTACGATGGGCGCCTTCATCATTGGCGTGACGGGTTCCATCTTCGCCTTCTGGGGATGGGACACATGCCTGACCCTCGGCGAGGAGAGCAAGGATCCGACGAGGGTGCCGGGCCGGGCGGGGCTGTTGTGCGTGCTGACGATCCTGCTGACCTACCTGCTGGTCGCGGTGGCAGTGATGATGTACGCCGGCGTCGGTGAAGAAGGTCTGGGCCTTGGCAATCCGGAGAACGCGGAGAACGTATTCGGTGCACTTGCCGATCCGATACTCGGTGGCATCGGCGGTCCGGTGCTGTACCTGGCCATCTTCGCGTCGTCGGTGGCCAGTCTGCAGACGACGTTCCTACCGGCGGCGCGCACCATGCTCGCGATGGGCGCCTACGGAGCGTTCCCTAAGCGATTCGCCAGTGTCAGCCCACGATTCCTGGTGCCCGCATACGCCACCGTGGTCGCCGGAATCGTGACGGGCGCGTTCTACACCGTCGTGAGCCTGCTGTCGGAGCATGTGCTGTTGGATACCATTGCCGCGCTTGGCATCATGATCTGCTGGTACTACGGCATCACCGCGTTCGCATGCGTGTGGTACTTCCGCAGCGAACTGTTCAAGAACGTCCACAACGTGGTCTTCAAGTTCCTGTTCCCATTGCTCGGCGGGATCGTTCTTGCCTTGGTTTTCGTCATCTCGGTACGCGAGAGCATGAACCCGGAGAACGGCAGCGGCGCGGCGATCGGTGGTATCGGGCTGGTGTTCTTCATGGGCTTCGGCATCCTGTTGCTCGGCGCGGTGCTGATGATCTTCTGGCGGTTCCGCAACCCCGAGTTCTTCGAGGGCCGCACCATGAAGGCGGAGCTTCACGACTCGGCCTGATTTCGACTGAACCTCCAGGGACTTGGCACCTGGCTCTAGCACCCGGCACCGACAACTTGGCGTTTTCATCCCCAACCCAGGGTTGATCCACAGGTTGGGACTCGTGGGGTCAGGGGAGGCGTTCGTTGCGACGGATGCCGTTAGCGTTGTGGTATGGGCGAATTCACTACCGGAGCGGCAGCGTGCGAGCGGTTTCGCGCGCTGCTGGACGTGGTGGATGTTGCCTACGCCGAGATGCGCGAATTGTCCTCCGACAACGTAGGCAACGAGTTTCGGGTGGACATGGCCGAACGGCTCGAAACGCAGGAGCGCACCAACCGAGGGCTGATGTACCGGGTGTTCGGTCAGATCGCCGACCCGCCCGATGAGATCGGCTTGATCGATGGACTCATCGACAGGCTGTGCGCGCGGCTGCGGATACCACGTAACGAGATCAAGCGAAGGATGAAGGTGGCCGCGCGGATCCAGCCGCGTCGTCAGCTCACCGGCCCGCCGCTGCCGCCTGAACTGCCGCTGGTGGCCGACGCCGTTACCGCGGGGACGATCGGGGAGGATCACCTGCGGGAAATCGAAAAGGCCATGGACAGACTGCCGTCGTGCGTGTCGGCGGATGATCGGGTTGAGGTCGAACGCAGCCTGGTCCGCGAGGCGGTCAAGAACGACGCCGACATTGTCAAGTCGGTTGGACGTCGGATCGATGAAATCTTCAATCCCGATGGCGATTTCGACGAAGCCGACCGTGCACGCCGACGTGGTGTGGTGATGGGAGCGCAGGGTCCTGACGGAATGTCACGGCTCTCGGGATGGATCGATCCGGAGACCCGCTGCTACGTCGAGGCCGCCACTGCCGCGGTGCGGCCGGGCCGGCATCTGCCCGACGGGGCGCTGGCCGAGACGCGTGATGACCGCAGCCCATCGCAACGCTGCCACGACGGCATCAAGCTCGGGCTCAAGGCCGGCATCGCGTCAGGGCAGTTTGGTTCACACCGTGGACATGCCGTCACGGTCATCGCGCGCACCACGTTGGCCGAACTCAACCAGGCCGTCCACGCAGTGACCGATCCCAACGTTCCGATGCCCACTGCTGCGCGCACCGGAGGCGACACCGCGCTGCCGATGCGCGACCTGATCCGGATGGCCACCGACGGGATTCACTATCTGGCGGTGTTCGAGGACCACAGCGACCGGCCGATTTATCTGGGCCGCCAGAAACGGGTGGCCACCGCCGATCAGCGGATCATCTGCTATTCCCGCGACGGGGGATGTACCCGGCCGAACTGCACTGAGCCCGGGTATCACGCCGAGGTCCATCACAGCACGGAGTGGGCCGCCGGCGGCGCGACCGACGCCGACGTGCTGTTCTTCGCCTGCGGACCCGACCATGCGGCGGTGGGCAAGGGTCGACTGCAGACGACGGTCACGGACAGCGGGCGGCTGGCGTGGACCGACGGAACACGACCGCCCGAGATCAACCACGCCCACCATCCCGAGGAACTGCTGCGCAGCGACCCCGATCCCCCGGACGAAGACGGGTAGCGATGTCGAACATGTGTTCGATACATTGTGGGGGTGGGCTGGCATACGGGGCCACCGAGCTGGACGGAAATGGAGCGGGTGCTCAACGGCAAGCCGCGCCGCGCCGGCTGGCCCATCGACGAGCAGGTGGGCGACGGCGGGGACAGTCCTGCCTGGTCGCGCAAGCGGGGGGCCTACCAGGCGGCGGGCATCGATCGGCCCGCCTCCGCCGTGCCGTACGCGGAACTGCACGCGCACTCGGCGTACAGCTTCCTCGACGGGGCCAGCACGCCGGAGGAACTCGTCGAGGAAGCCGTCCGCCTCGACCTGCGCGCGATCGCGCTCACGGATCACGACGGCCTCTATGGGGTGGTGCGTTTCGCCGAGGCGGCCAGGGAACTGGATATGTCGACGGTGTTCGGCGCCGAACTGTCGCTGGGTGGGGGAGACAGGACCGAGGACCCTGATCCGCCAGGCCCCCATCTGCTGGTGCTGGCCCGCGGCCCCGAGGGATACCGGCGACTGTCTCGCGAGCTCGCGAGGGCGCATCTGGCGGGCGGCGAGAAGGGCAAGTTGCACTACGACTACGACACGTTGACCGAGGCGGCCGGCGGGCATTGGCACATCCTGACCGGATGCCGTAAAGGGCATGTCCGCCAGGCGCTTTCCGAGGGCGGTCCGGAAGCGGCGGCCACAGCGCTCGTCGACCTGGTGGACCGGTTCGGCCGTGATCGGGTCAGCATCGAACTCACCCATCACGGGTATCCCGGCGACGATGAACGCAATGCACTACTTGCC
This sequence comes from Mycolicibacterium moriokaense, assembly GCF_010726085.1. Taxonomy (NCBI): domain Bacteria; kingdom Bacillati; phylum Actinomycetota; class Actinomycetes; order Mycobacteriales; family Mycobacteriaceae; genus Mycobacterium; species Mycolicibacterium moriokaense. Next base: position 5,344,371 of record NZ_AP022560.1, on the reverse strand, counting down.
GAACTCGCGCCCCGGTTCGGGGTCGGCGTCGTCGCGACCACCGGCGCCCACTTCGCCGAGCCGTCCCGCGGCAGGCTCGCGATGGCCATGGGTGCGATCCGGGCGCGGCACTCCATCGACGAAGCCGCCGGTTACCTTGCTCCGCTTGGCGGTTCGCACCTGCGATCGGGGGTGGAGATGGCGCAGCTGTTCGCGCACCATCCCGAAGTCGTGACGGCGGCGGCCGACCTCGGCGAGCAGTGCGCGTTCGAGCTGGCACTGATCGCCCCGCAGCTGCCGCCCTTCGACGTTCCGGAGGGGCATACCGAGGACAGCTGGCTTCGGCACCTGGTCATGGAGGGTGCGCGTAACCGGTACGGCCCTCCCGAGCGTGCACCGCAGGCGTACGCCCAGATCGAGCATGAGCTGAAAATCATTGAACAACTGACATTTCCGGGGTATTTCCTGGTCGTTCACGACATCACCCGGTTCTGCAAGGAGAACAACATCCTGGCCCAGGGCAGGGGATCGGCGGCCAATTCGGCCGTCTGCTACGCCCTCGGGGTCACCAACGTCGACCCGATCGCCAACGAGCTGCTGTTCGAGCGGTTCCTGTCGCCGGCGCGTGACGGGCCACCGGACATCGACATCGACATCGAATCGGACCTGCGCGAGAACGCGATCCAGTACGTCTACAACCGTTACGGCCGGGACTACGCCGCCCAGGTGGCCAACGTCATCACCTATCGGGGCCGTAGCGCCGTGCGCGATATGGCTCGCGCGCTGGGGTTCTCTCAAGGTCAGCAGGATGCCTGGAGCAGGCAGATCGGTCAGTGGGGAAACCTCGCGGAAGCGACCCACGTCGAGGACGTCCCGGAGTCGGTGATCGACCTGGCGCTGCAGATCTCCAATCTGCCGCGGCATATGGGCATCCATTCCGGCGGCATGGTGATCTGCGACCGCCCCATCGCCGATGTCTGTCCGGTGGAGTGGGCGCGCATGGAGAACCGCAGCGTGTTGCAGTGGGACAAAGACGACTGCGCGGCAATCGGTTTGGTGAAGTTCGACATGCTGGGGCTCGGCATGCTCTCGGCACTGCACTACTGCATCGACCTGGTGCGCGAGCATAAAGGCATCGACGTCGACCTGGCGAAACTGGACCTGTCCGAGCCCGCGGTCTACGAGATGCTGCAACGCGCCGACTCCGTCGGGGTGTTCCAGGTGGAGTCTCGCGCCCAGATGGCCACGCTGCCCCGGCTGAAACCGCGAGTGTTCTACGACCTGGTGGTCGAGGTCGCGCTGATCCGCCCCGGTCCGATTCAGGGTGGGTCGGTGCACCCGTACATCAAACGACGCAACGGGGAAGAGCCCGTCACCTATGACCATCCGTCGATGGAACCCGCCCTGCGTAAGACGTTGGGCGTGCCGCTGTTTCAGGAGCAGCTCATGCAGCTCGCGGTGGACTGCGCGGGCTTCACCGCCGCCGAGGCCGATCAGCTGCGCCGCGCGATGGGATCCAAACGCTCCACCGAGCGGATGCGGCGGTTGCGGGGCAGGTTCTACGACGGCATGCGCGAACTGCACGGCATCACAGGTGAGGTCGCCGACCGGATCTACGAGAAGCTGGAGGCATTCGCCAATTTCGGTTTCCCGGAAAGCCATTCGCTGAGCTTCGCGTCCCTGGTGTTCTACTCGTCGTGGTTCAAGCTGCACCACCCTGCGGCGTTCTGCGCCGCGCTGCTGCGAGCCCAGCCGATGGGTTTCTACTCGCCGCAGTCGCTGGTGGCCGATGCCCGCAGGCACGGGGTCTCCGTCCATGGGCCGGACGTCAACGCGAGCCTCGCGCACGCCACCCTGGAGAACATGGGCACCGAGGTGCGGCTTGGTCTCGGCAGCGTCCGCCACATCGGTGACGATTTGGCGCAGCGCATCGTCGATGAGCGGGAAGCCAACGGGCCGTTCACTTCTCTGCTGGACCTGACACAGCGGATTCAGCTGAGCATCCCGCAAACGGAGGCGCTGGCCACCGCGGGCGCATTGGGCTGTTTCGGGATCACCCGGCGTGAAGGGCTGTGGGCCGCGGGCGCGGCCGCCACCCAACGTCCTGACCGGTTGCCCGGAGTGGGGTCGTCATCGCAGATCCCCTCACTGCCCGGCATGACCGAGCTCGAGTTGGCCGTCGCCGACGTGTGGGCAACGGGAATCTCGACCGACAGCTATCCCACCCAGTTCCTGCGCGAGAACCTCGACGCGCTCGGCGTCGTTCCGGCCAACAAGCTGCTGGAGGTGCCCGACGGGACCCGCGTGCTGGTGGCCGGTGCGGTGACTCACCGCCAGCGACCCGCGACGGCCCAGGGTGTCACGTTCGTCAACCTCGAGGACGAGACCGGGATGGTCAACGTGCTGTGTTCGCGCGGCGTCTGGGCGCGGCACCGCAAGCTGGCGCAGACGGCGTCGGCACTCTTGGTCCGCGGTCAGGTGCAGAACGCCACCGGCGCGGTCACCGTCGTCGCCGAGCGGATGGGCAAGCTCGACATGCGGGTGGCGTCGAAGTCCCGCGACTTCCGCTGACTGCGGATCGCTACTGTGGTGGGGTGCCCCGCTCGGTGTACTTCCTCGTCGGCGCGGGAACCGCCCTCATCGCCTGTTGCTACGGCTTCGCCCGATTCGCCTACGGACTGTTCACTCCGGTCTTCGCCGACGCCTTCACACTCAATGGCGTCCTCACCGGCGTCATCGGCGGCGGAAGCTACATCGGATACTGTGCCGCCATCATCCTCAGCCTGCTGCTGACGGACCGGATCGGTGCCCGACGGGTCGCGGTCCTTGCCGGAGTGGTTGCGACGGTGGGCCTTTCGATCGTCGCCGCGGCACCGTCAGCGTGGGTGCTGGCACTGGGCGTGCTGGTCGCCGGTGTCAGCACCGGCATCGTATCGCCACCACTGGCCGCGGCCGTCGCGCAATACGTTCCCGGCGAGAAGACGGACCGGGCGCAGACGGTGGTCAACGGCGGGACGGGCATCGGCGTGGTGCTGTCCGCCCCGGTTGCACTTCTGCTGCTGGATCACTGGCGCGCGGCTTGGGCGGTGTACGCGTTGATCGCGGCGACGGTGACGATATGGGTCGTCCGCTCCGTCGGATCGACATCGCGGCCGCGCCCTGCGGATTCAGCCGAATCGTTCTGGCGCCCAGGAACTGTCACGCTGTTGACCGCTGCGCTTCTGACCGGCGTCGGCAGCGTAGCGGTGTGGACATTCGGCCGCGACCTCATCACGACGGTCGGGGCTGCAGACGCAACACGTTCGTCGATCATGTGGATCGTGCTGGGCGCTGCGGGCATCGCCGGCGCGTTTGCCGGTGACGCGGTGCAACGGATCGGACTGCACTGGGCATGGGTGGCCGCCACCGCCACGATGGCCGCGGCGACCCTGGTGCTCGCCGCTGCCCCCGCCCGGTTCGTCGCAGTGATTCTGGCCGCCACGATGTTCGGCGCCGCCTACATCACGTTGACCGGCCTGGTCCTGTTGTGGAGTACGCGCCTGTATCCGGACCGAACGTCGTTCGGCGTCGGCATCGCGTTTTTCACGATCGCAGCGGGCCAGGCATTGGGAGCGCCCGCGGCGGGCGCGCTCATCGATGCGGTGGGACCGAGAACGTCGTTCGTGGTGATCGCAGCGGTCGGATTGTGTGCCGTTGCGTTACGTCCGCCGACTGATCGAAGGCCGGCTTAACCCGCGGTCGGGGTGGTCCACACCTTGTCGACGCTGATCTTCAGCCGCAGGTTGTATGCGGAGAGAAACTCGGCGGTGAAGCCGAGGCTTTCGGCGTACTCGCCGTACTTGGCCGTATACCCCTCGTCCTCCATGGGGTTGGCGTTCTCCGCGTCGATCGTCGCGACACCGCCGACCACGATGATGCCCGAGCCGTTGCCATCCGAGTCCAGGTTGAGGCTGACCCGCGGATGATTCCGGATGTGTCTCACCTTGGCTGCGCCGGGTTCGGAGTAGATGAACACGTCAGAACCGTCGAAGTAGAACCAGATCAACTTCGGGACGGGCTGCCCGGATTTCGCGACCGTCGTCAGCCAGCCGTATTTGTCGGAGGTCAGACGGTCGGAAACTTCTTGTGTCAGTTCGGCTGTCATCGTTCCAAATGTAGTCTCGCCTAGTCTTCTAGATATGACCTTGAATTTGTCTGTCGATGAAGTCCTGACCACCACGCGATCGGTGCGCAAACGGCTGGATCTGGAGAAGCCGGTACCGCGCGAGGTGCTGATGGAATGTCTGGAGTTGGCACTTCAGGCGCCGACGGGGTCCAACGCCCAGGGTTGGCAGTGGGTCTTCGTGGACGATCCGGACAAGAAGAAGGCGATCGCCGACATCTACCGGCACAACGCGTCGAAATACCTCGCCGCGCCCAAGCCCGAATACGGCGACATCCGCGACACGCAGCGCCCGCGCGTCACCGACTCCGCGATGTACCTCAACGACCACTTCCACGAGGTGCCGGTGATGTTGATTCCGTGCCTGGCCGGCAGCCCCGACGAGGCGGTCGCGGGCAGCGCCGGGTTCTGGGGTTCACTGCTGCCCGCCGTGTGGAGTTTCATGCTGGCGTTGCGCTCACGCGAGCTCGGCTCGGCGTGGACGACGCTGCATCTCGTCGGCAAGGGGGAGAAGTTGGCCGCCGACGTCCTGGGCATTCCGTTCGACGAGTACCGGCAGGGCGGGCTGTTCCCGATCGCTTATACGAAGGGCACCGACTTCCGGCCCGCCAAGCGGCTGCCCGCCGAGCAGCTGACGCACTGGAATTCGTGGTAGTCAGACAGCGCCACTGAACCCGTGCTGCCGCCACGCCTCGTACACGACGACCGCGGCGGCGTTCGACAGGTTCAATGACCGCCGACCGGCGAGCATCGGGATCCGCAGCTGCGCGGTGATGTGCGGGTCCGCGAGCGTCTCGGCGTCCAGCCCGGTGGGTTCCGGGCCGAACATCACCACGTCGTTCGGCTCGTAGTCGATCTCGTCGAATCGCGTGGTGGCGTGTGCCGTGAACGCGTACACCCGCCGCGGTCCGAGGGCTTCCCATGCCGCGGCCAGATCGCGGTGCACGGTGACTGACGCGAGGTCGTGGTAGTCCAGGCCGGCGCGCCGTAGTTTGGGTTCGGACAGATCGAATCCGAGCGGCTCGACGAGGTGCAGTTCGCATCCGGTTGCGGCGACCATTCGGATGGCGTTTCCGGTGTTGGGCGCGATGCGTGGCGAAACGAACATCACCTTTACCATAACATGGTAACCTCCTGGTCATGAGCAAAGAGCTGCGAGTACTAGGCAGGGTACGGCTCTCCCGCAGCACCGAGGAATCGACCTCGGTGGAGCGGCAGCGGGAAGTGATCGAACAGTGGGTGTCCGCCAACGGTCACACGCTCGTCGGGTGGGCCGAGGACGTGGACGTCTCCGGGTCGGTGGACCCGTTCGAGACTCCGGGTCTCGGCCCGTGGCTTACCGAGCGGTTCCCGGACTGGGACGCGGTGTGCGCCTGGAAGCTGGACCGGCTAGGCAGGAATGCCATCCAACTGAACAAGCTCTTTGGCTGGTGCCAGGAGCACGACAAGACCGTGGTGTCGTGCTCGGAGTCCATCGACCTCGGCTCGTGGGCGGGTCGGATGCTGGCCTCGGTGATCGCCGGTCTGGCCGAGGGCGAGCTTGAGGCGATCCGGGAGCGCCAGCGGTCCTCGCGGGCGAAGCTGCGCCAGTTGGGCCGGTGGCCTGGAGGTAAGCCACCGTTCGGCTACCGTGCCGTCCGCACCGAGGACGGCTGGGGTTTGGAGATAGACCCCGAGGCCCACAGGATCGTCAAGCGGATCGTGGACAGCGTCATAGTCGATGAGAAGCCACTGTCCCGTATCGCGGCGGAATTGACCGCCGAGGGGATTCCTACCCCTGCGGCGTACTACGCGGCCAGCAAGGCTGGACGCTCGAAGGAGGGGGCTACCGCTCCCTCCGACGCCCGCCAGAAGGGCGATCAGAGCCGAGAACCGGGGCGCTGGCACCTGTCCCCGCTGCGGAACATGCTGCGGAGCAAGGCCCTTCGCGGGTTCGCCCACCACAAGGGCGAGACCGTGAGGGACGACTCGGGTATGCCGGTGCAGATAGCGGAACCGCTTGTGTCACTTGACGAGTGGGTGCTGCTGCAGGCGGCTCTAGACAAGACCAAGGCCGCTCACCGCCCAGCACGTCGGGCCGAGGCCAGCCCGCTGTCGGGCCTGGTGTACTGCCTCGGTTGCGGTGCTCCGCTGCACCACGAGGCGAACTCGGTGAAGCGTCCCCAGTACGGCAAGGAGTACGAGTACCGGTACTACCGCTGCCGGGACCGGTGCTCGGTGATGATCCCCGCCGAGGACCTGGAGCAGCTAGCCGGGGAGGTGTTCCTGGAGCAGCTTGGGGACACCGAGGTACGCGAGAGGGTGTGGGTCCCCGGAGACAGCCGTGAGGCCGAGCTACGGGAGGCCGTGACGGCACTGGACGAACTCACCCAGGCCGCTGGCCGTGCGAAGTCGAGGACGGCCAAGCAGAGACTCCAGCGGCAATTGGACGCCCTGGACGAGCGGATCGCGGAATTAGAGTCCGCTCCCGCTCGGGAAGCTCGGTGGGAATGGCGGGGGACCGGTGAGACGTACCGGTCGGTGTGGGAGACGTCAGACAGCGATGCCCGCCGGGAGCTTCTGGCTCGCTCGGGCATCACGCTGGCGGCGGTAATCGAGGGCATCGAGGGGAAGCGGTCGGCCCGGAACGCGGGAGCGTTCAGGTTCGAGCTGCGAGTCCCTGACGGGATCAAGTGACATCCACCACATTTCACTCCGTACAGTCAAAAATCAGAGGTACATACAGGGTGAGGGGTCGTTGCAGACGCCTATATACCTAGTGGAGGGGTAAGCCCCCGGAGAGACCAGTTCTGGTGATCTCCACCACATTTGGCCCCGTACAGTCAAAAATTACAGGTACATACAGGGTGAGGGGGTACGGAGCCGGGGAGGGACCTTCCCGTCGTCCCGGTGAGCTTGGTCACGGGGTGGTACTAAAGGCCACATTTCACGCCCATATCCATATGAAGGGGTTCAGGGCCGAGAGGCCCTGACCCCGAATGAGTCCGCTCACATTTTGGAGAACTTTCAGATTTTTGCACCCATATCCATATGAAGGGGTACATCGAGAGGGGCTGTCCGAGAGGTGACTTCGGTCACTTTCAGCCCTCCGAGGGCAAAAAGTACACCTACTTAATAGGTGAGGGGTCCTGAGAGGGACTGGCTCCCAACCCAGGTGACATTCGCCACATTTGACACCGTACACGATTTGCAGACAGGTACTTATAGGGTGAAGGGGTAAGTCCCCCAGGGGGACAGGTCCTTGTGGCCTCCACCACATTTGGCTCCGGACATCCGAAATTCGTCCCTATATACCAAGTGAAGGGGTTTCCTCCCCTCCGTAGACCGAGAGGGTCTACCCCAGAGACTTCCAGTTGCCCGTTGAGGGTCCCGTGCTACCTCCCTCGACGGTTCTCCTGTTGACGCGGGTTGGTCACCCGCACCCGGACGGCCCCGGCTGGCCGTCCCCTGCCCTCCGCAGTCTGCGATGCGGAGGGCCTCAGCTTCCTTCCGCAGGGTGAGAGGCCCTGTGTCTGTTGGCTCGTCCGTCTCGGACGGGCGTTTTTTGTCGGCTGTCTTTCGATGGCCCAGCGGAGAGAGAAAGGTTCACGATGCACGAAACCACTTGCCGCTCAGGGCGGCACGTCATCCGAGGCCCGCAGGACCGCCGTCCCAACGGCGGCTGCCGGGGCTGTGCCCTGATCAACGAATCCCGGTACCGCAGTTCGCTCCGTGATGCACGGGAGCGGCTGCGCCGGATTGAGGCTCTGGTCGCCGCCTGAGCCTCCCCAAGCCAATCACCCACGGAGGGTGATGTTCGGCCCTCAGATCGCTTCTGAGGGCCTCCCCCAACAATTCCCGGTCCCGCCCAGGTGGCCCCAGAAAGGACCGGCCTACAGAAAGGAACACCGATATGGAGTTGACCGTCAAAGTTCCTGACGTAGCCGAGCAGGCGATCAGGAACCTCCGCAGAGAGTGCGCCAAGTACCGCCGACAGCGGAACGAGGCCCGTGCCGAGGTAGCTCGGCTGCGGGCTGAGCTTGCGGCTCTGCGGGGTGCTGAGTGAGCACGCCCCCGATCCTGCAGTGGGACAAGGCTTACAACCGCAACGGTGATCCGAAGCTGCCGAGGACGGTTGTCAACGTCATCCGGACGTACATGGACAACCACACTCTGACCGGGTTTGTGAAACAGGAGACCTTGGCCGAGGCAACAGGCCTCACGGTCCGAGGAGTCAGGAAGCAGATTGCCGCGAACGTAGCGGCGGGTTGGCTGGAGATTGTGTCGGTGGGCAACTCCTCCGGGAAGGCCACGGACTACCGGCTGACCATCCCCAAGGAGGAACCACAGTTCCGCCTTCCGTCATCAAAGGCGGAACCACAGTTCCCCCTTGAGGATGGAGAAGGAGGAACCACAGTTCCGGTAAAGGAGGAACCACAGTTCCTCCCTACTTCTCCTAGTACTTCTCCTAAGAGAAGTACTTCTCCTACAGAGGGGGAACCACAGTTCCCCCTTCCCGGCACCGGCCTTATGAGGCCGGGGCAGGGGATTGATCTTCCCCCGGATGCAACTGGTCAGTCCAAGGCGGAACCACAGTTCCTCCTCTCCGACGAGGACCAGGAGGCCCTAGCCGAGGAACGGCTCCTAGCCGTTCTGGCCGATGGGCCGATCCCTGCCAAGGCTGGGCAGTCGGTTACCCAGGTTCCTCAACAGATCACCAACACGGTGATCAAGCGTCTGATCCGTTCGGGCGTGATCGTGCACGACAAGGAGACACCGGTGCCGGAACTTCGGCTATCGGCATAACCACCACCAAGACCTACGGGCCTCCAGCCACACGGCTGGGGGCCTTTGTGATTGGAGAACTACATGGCAGGAGCAGGCGGTGAGGAAGTCGGTCGGATCAGTATCCGGGTCGTCCCGGACACCGACCGCTTCCGAAGCGACCTAGAGCGGGACCTGAAGTCAGCCGAACGCACGCGGGTTCACGTCCCGGTCGAGCTGGAGTTGGCGAAGGGTGAGATCGCCAAGCTCAAGAAGCAAGTCTCAGACATCGACGCCCGGATCGACGTCAAGGCCGACGTCGCGGGCCTGCGGGAGCGGATTCGTGCCGCAACCGCTGGCATGGACACCAAGGTCCGTGTCGACGTCGACCGCAACCGACTACTGAACACACTGACCGGTGTCGCGGCGAAGTTCGGTGATTCCCTCACCCAGACGCTGGGCGGGTTCCTCGACAAGGTCGCCGACGCCCAGTCGAAGATGACCCAAGGCGGGCTGCGCGGCACGTTAAGCAGCCCCGCCGGCCTCGCGGTCCTCGTGTCGTTGCTCGGCGCGATCACCCCGCTGATCGCCGGGGCGCTCGGGGCGGTCGTCACGGCGGTGACCGCGCTTCCCGGTCTGATCGCCTCGGTGGCGGTGCCTATCGGGGCGATGGCTCTCGGTATGGACGGCCTGAAGAAGGCGGCTGAACGCCTTCGGGAGCCGTTCGAGTCGCTGAAGGCGACGATGTCGGCGGCGGTGGAGGACCAGATCGGCCCGGTGTTCGACAAGCTGGCCGTGATTTTCCCGACGCTGCAGCAGGCCCTGCCGAAGGTGACGCAGGGCCTCGCCGATATGGCGAAGTCGTTCGCCGACGTCATCACCTCCCCCGAGGGTCTGGCGAAGATCAGGGGGATCATCGCCGACATCAGTTCGGCGCTGAGTCAGGCCGCGCCGGGGATCGCCGACTTCACCAAGGGCTTCCTCGGCCTGGTGAAGGGGTTCACCGGCAACCTGCCGGATGTCGCCGGGTGGTTCAACGACACCGGTAAGTCGTTCGCCAAGTGGGTGACCGACTTCACCAAGGTCGGACCCGACGGGATGTCGAAGTTCGACAAGGCCCTTCAGGGCCTGGGCGACACCCTGAAGATCGTCGGCGGCGGGCTGACCGACATCGCCGGGAAGGCCCTGGACTTCTTCTCCAACCCGGAGAAAATCCAGTCCTTCAAGACGGAGTTGGACGCGATTGTCGCGTCGTTGCAGAACGTCGTCACACTGATCAACACCCTGGCGTCGGCTATCTCGAAGGTTCCGGGGTTCAAGGACGGCGCGTTTGACAGCCTGTTCGACTTCGCCCCGGTGCAGATTCAGCTTCTGACGGACGCCCTGAGCAAGATCGACCTGTCGGGTCTGTGGCAGAAGGTCACGACCGGCGCTCAGACAGCGTTCGCCACCGTTCGCAACATCGCGGTGTCGGCGCTGACCGGACTCGCGGCGGCGGTGGTACCGGCGCTCTCCACGATGTGGAACGGCCTCACCACAGCGGCCCAGGCCGCGTGGAACGGTGTGACCGGTGTCGTCCGGGGCGCGGTGCAGACGATCCTCGGGGTCGCCCGAGGGATCGGCCCCGCGCTCTCCGGTATCTGGAACGGCATCGTCGGTGCCGCCCAGTCAGCGTGGTCCCAGGTTGTCGCTGCGGTGCAGTCGGCGCTGGCGCAGGCGGTGGCGGCGGTGGTGTCCGGTATCGGGCAGATCGTGTCGGAGATGAGTGCCCTCGGCGGCAAGGTCGCCTCGGCGGTGGGCAACCTCGGCGGGGTGTTGGTCGGTGCCGGTAGGGCACTGATGGACGGCCTGCTCGCGGGTATAAAGGCCGGGTTGCAGGCGGTGCTGGACTTCGCATCCGGTATCGCCGCGAAGATCGCGGCGGTCAAGGGTCCGCTGGAGTACGACCGCAAGGTGTTGACACCGAACGGTCTGGCTCTGATGGACGGTCTCGAAACCGGACTGGAGAAGGGCATGGTCTCCGTGCTGGATCGCGCTCACGGCTTCGCCGACGAGCTAGCCGAGGCGATGGCTCCCACGAAGGCCGCTCAGGAGTCGATGCAGAAGTGGGAGAAGCAACTCCTCGGCATCGGCAAGGACTTCGCGATGGCGAACGCTGACCAGTTCATGCGGGACCTCGGGTTCTCCGGTGACGGTGCGCTGCAAGCGATTGCGGACTACGGCCTGCAGTTGGGCGAGCAGTTCATCTTCAACGTCAGCAACGTCGATGAGGCGATTGCCATCAAGAACAACCAAGTGAACAAGAAAGCCCTGCAGTTCAAGGGGCGCTAACCGGGCTGATGAACCCCTCGGGGCCTACGGGCCTCGGGGGGTTCGTCGTCTCAACCGAAAGGAAGGAAGGAATGAACGAACTGGAGAAGAAGCTGGCCGAATACCTGGCCCACGACCCGGACGACGGGCCGGTGTTCCCGGAGAGGACGTGGAAGGTCCCGGAGTCGGCCCAGGTGATCCTCGGCCCCGACCGAGGGACCTCGCTGCTGGACGGCGCAACCATCACCCACTGGAGCGAGGACTGAGCGTGAGCCAGTTGCTAGTGCCCGTGGTGTGGGACGCCGCATTGCTCGGCTGGATGTTCTACGCGATGCGAAGGGAGAGCCGTCGATGACTCCCCGTGTCGGTGACCGGGTACGGATCGAACGAGACGAGACCCGCTACCCCTCCAAAGGGACGTGGCCCCGCTTCCGGGGAAAGGTCGGGACCGTGGTCGAGGTCAACGAGGACCGCAACCGACCTCACCTGAACGAGTACGGGGTGGCGCTGGGCAAGGTGACCGAGCGCACGGACGGTCGCGGGAGGTTCCGATACAACGCCACGTCGGTGGCGTGGTTCAAGGCCCACGAGATGGTAGGGGCAGGCTCTCAGCGGGCCGCTGACGCCCGTTCCGCGGTTCCCGCAATGGATTCCCTTCGGAGGGCCGCATGAAGCTGTTTCGGGTCGCCGAAGCGCCGTGGGTCACGGCGGTCGGTGACGGGACGCAACTGACCGTCGCCCGGAGTCTGGCCTGCAGCGTGAGTGACCCGAAGTATCTGCCGGTGGCGGCGTACATCGAGGACCACGGACTTGTGCTGTTCGAGACCGCCATCCGACCCGAGCAGGGCATGTACGGGCGCTGCGAGGTCAGCCACTACACGACACCGGAGGTTCGCAGCCTCCTTCTGATGAACCTTGAGGAGAACCGATGACGGACGAAAACACCACTGCCACAGACGCTGAGAGCGTCGTAGACGACTTCAACGGCACCCCCGAAGGTGAGGGTGCCGGGGAGCAGAATCCCCGCAACAAGGAGGCCCGATACCGCCGTGAACGCAACGAGGCTCGGGCCGAGCGTGATGCGCTGGCCGAGCGGCTGTCGGTCCTGCAGCGGGCCGAGGTCGAACGGCTCGCCTCGGCGGGGCTGTCGCAACCGAGCGACCTGTTCACGCTGAGCGGTAACGAGCTAGCCGACTACCTCACCGAGGACGGTCTGGTGGATGCCGAGAAGGTTCGGGCCGACGTCGAGGCGATCATCGCCGAGCGGCCCGGTCTGTCGGCGCACCAGCGTCCGGTTGACCACACGCAGGGCTATCCCGGCGGTGGTGGTAAGGCCAAGCCGTCCTGGGCGGGTCTGTTCGCACCGTGAGACTTTGGTCGCTGCACTAACCGTCGGTGGCGGTGGCAGTGACCGCGTAGTGCCTGTGGCACAACCCAATCCCGAGTCGGTGGCTCGGGGTGTGTCCATCAACCATCAGAGGCCCTGCGCCGAAGTCCCGCAACGGGATTCGGCTCGGGGCCGAACTCATTTAAGGAGCCACTTCTATGGCATTGACCAACGTCAAGACCGGTACCGGCTTCACCCAGGTTGCGGGTGCGTACACCCCGGAGGACCTGGGGTCGCTGGTCGACGTCGCCCTGAAGGGCGAATCGGCTGCGGCTCGGGCCTTTACGGTCACCTCGACCGATAGGGACCAGGTCCGGTACCCGAAGCTCACCGGCAACCCGGATGTCGCTCACTACGCCGAGTTGGACCTCATCCAACTGGACGACCCGGAGACCGACGAGGTCGTCGTGCCGATCTACCGCACGGCGGGCGCTACCCGGCAGAGCCGGGAACTCGCCGACGACAGCACCCCGGACACGGCGGAACTGGTCGGTAGGGCGTTGACCCAGCAGATCATTCGCTCGGTGGACGCTGCGGCTCTGGGCAACACCACGGCCAAGGGTCCGAACGGTCTGCTCAGCACGAGCTACACCGAGGTCGATACGACCGACGGTCTGACCTCGCTTGATCCGTTCATCTCCGCTGTGTTCGCTGCTCAGGCGAACCAGGGCGAGGTCACCTCGTGGATCATGCATCCCGAGAAGGCCGAGGTTCTGTCCAAGCTGAAGAAGCAGACCACGGGGTCGAACGAACCGCTGATCGAGATCGTTCAGGACGGTTTCCGCATCCTGGGCCGTCCGGTGATTCTGTCGACTGCCGTTGACACGGACACCGACTTCTGGGGTATCTCCAAGGCGCACAACGTCCTTGTGATCCGTACGGGTACCTCGGTCGAGCGTTCGACCCAGTCCGCGTTCCTGAACTACGCGGTGGACGTCATGGCGAACTTCCGCTACGGGATCGGCTTCCTGCACGAGGCCGCGAACGTGCGTGGCTACGCCGTGCCGGATGAGGGCTAATTCGCCCCTCTCCCAACCGAAGTGAGGCCCCCGGCCCAGCCGGGGGTTCTCCCTCGAATGACAGACAAAGGACAATGATCAGAATCGACAACCCGGACAAGGTGGTGAGTATCGCCACCCCCAACGGCAAACCGTGGTACGTCAAACCGGGCACGCTTACCGTCAAGGACGGGGTAGTTACCTTTACCCTCAACCGATCCAACCGGGTGATGAGCATCTACCTGGACGAGATCGCTTACGTTGTGTCCGAAGGGAATTCAAAAGAATGACCCCGTCCCCGCTGGATGTACCGCAGAAGAAGCCCGTCCCGAAACAACGCAGGGGCAGTCGGGGCGGCAAAGGCAAACCGACGTGCAGGCGTGAGGGCTGCAAGCGCCAGCGTCCGGATGATCGCAGGTACTGCTCCGGTGCGTGCTGCACCGTAGCGATGTTGGTGGACAAGGCCGAGCGTCTGTGCCGCACGGCACGGCAGCACGGTGGTGGTGCGGCTAGTGGTGTTGATGTTCGCGAATTATGGACGGCTGCTGCCGATCTCAACGACACACTGACACGAGTGCAGGTGATGGTGGACGAGGCTGTCACCGGGTCGACCACCCCCCACGGGGGGTTACCCTCCGGCCCCGGCCCTCGACCGGCCCGTAATGCGCCTCAGCCATCCGTTGAGACTTAAACCTCTATTTTTCGATGTCAGTAAGGTTTAGGAGAAATATGCGTTGCCCAGCGGGTTTACAGAAACCCGGTAGGACCCTGTGGCGCAAAATCACAGGTGAGTTCGCGCTCGAAAACGACCCAGACAAGGCCGAATTGCTGTACCAGGCGTGCAAAACCGCCGATCAGATCGCGGAACTCGATGAGGCCGCTGCGGAGGCCCCGCTGACCGTGAAGGGCAGCATGGGCCAGCCGGTCATCAGTCCGTTCATCGCCGAGGCACGCGTGCAGCGGGCACTGCTCGCCCAGTTGTTGGCTCGGCTGAACTTCGAGGAGGCCGCTAATGAGTAGGGCCGCTCGGAAGACCCGTCGCCGGAAGCGTCGGGTCGAGGCCCGGACCCCGACCGTGACGGTGGCCGACTGGTACCGCGCCATGCTGACCGGCGCGATCCCGGCCCCAGCCACCCCGACCTACGAGGAGTACCTGGCGTATGCCGCGTCGTAACGGCAAGAGAAAGCCGCACAAACCGTTGAGCCTGAAGAAGTTACGTACAGAACTAAGCCCTAATCGAGTGAGGTCAGATGACGTACGCGTCCGCAAGTGATGTATCCGCCCGTCTCGGGCGTGAACTGACGCCCGAGGAGACCACCCTGGTCAACACCCGCCTCGCTGACGCTGAGCGGATGCTGTCCCGGAGGGTGGACCTCGCCGCCGGTATCTCGGCTGGCACGTTTACACAGGCCGATGTCGTTCAGGTCGAGGCCGACATGGTCCTCCGGATCGTGAGAAACCCCGAGGGTCACGTCTCCGAGACCGACGGCAGCTACAGCTACATGCTGAGCTACTCCGTCGCCTCCGGGAAGCTGGAGGTTCTCCCCGAGGAGTGGGAGACCCTCGGGGTCCGTACCGGTGGGCCGATGGTCCTCTACCCGTCGTTCGGAGGCTCAGCATGAGCCTCCTTAACCGGGGGACGGAGACGGTGACCGTCTTCCCCGAGGAATCCGCTACGGACGCGGACGGCAACACGATCACCCGTGCCTCGGCTACCGGTGTCGTCTGCCGGGCGGTGGTGCAGCCGCTCGGCTCGCCGACCGAGACCCTGGACGGCGGGTTCCTGTCCGAGACGAAATACCGTCTGCGGCTTGTCGGTTGGGCCGGTGACGTCCTGGGGCCGCAGTCGCAGGTCGAGTGGCGGGGTAACCGCTATTCGATCCACGGTGAGCCGCGCATCTACAACGGCTCCCGGCGCACGGCTCACGTTGACTACGTCCTGGTGAGGGCCTGATGAGGCCCCAGCCGGTGGTCCTGCCGCTGCTGCGGCAGGCCCTCGGGGACGGTGTCTCGGTCGTCTCGGTGATCCCGAATGTGGAGCACCGGACGTACCCGCTGGTGCTGGTGACCCGTGCCGGTGGTGTCCGTAATCCCAAGCGGCCCCGCAAGCTGTCGGTGCCGCAACTGGACCTCATGGTCGTTCACCACATCGGCCTGGTGGAGGCCGAGGAACTGTACGACGTCGTACTAGACGCCCTCTACGATGCCGTCTCCGCTCAGACGGTGGTGGAGGGTGTCGGCTACCTCCACAGCGTGCGAGAAACGAAGGGAGCCACCAGTATTGGCTCCCCGCTCCCTGACACGTTCGCCGTGCAGGGCACCGTGCTGGTCGGGGTTCGGCCCGTATGAGAACACCCCGCCGGGGGTCTCTCTGGCGGTGTACGAGACGGGGCCACAAGGACCCCGCCTCGCACAACCGGCCTATTTAGTTGTCGCCTCCCTTGTTGTCGGCTGCCTGATCCAGCGCAGACGAAGGTGGCGAAGGTGCCCAGGACACCCAGCAGCAGACCGGCGGCAATCAGCGCCCTCTGCTGCTCATCGTTGAGTTCCGCCATGAGCGGGCCTCCTGTTTCTTTCCGTGCCGAAACACAGGAAGAAATGTCCTTGTTCTCATCCGGAGAACCCGCAGCGATCGAAGGTGCTACCCTTTCGTCGCATCCCCACAAATGCAAACAGGTTGACCCTCGGCCCCGGTGGACTACCCCCAGGGAGGGGGTCTTCCTTTTTGCCGTGCCTCGGCGGTCCAAACGCTACACCTGGTGTCCGACATTGCCAGGGAATACAAGATGTTCTGAATGACATTCTTGAAACTCCCAGCGTGTCCCTACCGAATCACCACGCGTTCGGGCGTGTCGCGGTGTCGAGGGTTTCGTCATCCCAAGGGCTGGATCGACGGGTGCGGGCCGGGGATGTACCTGTCCGGGTCCTCGGGATGCCTGAGAACCATCCCGTCACGGATCAGCCAGTCCACGAACACCTCTACCGACACCCCGCACTCACGGGCCGCGTCTTCGATGCTCACCACTTCGTTGTCGTCCACAGGTCTCCCTCCATGTTTTGTGATCAGTGATATTCGCTGAGTAGAAGAGCACGCGAAACATCCGTAGATCATCGCGTCGGCGGGGCAGCGATCCAAAACGTGTTTGCTCCGTTACCACAATGGGACTCGGTGCAGCCGCTGTGGTGTCTGTCTGTTCAGTAAGAATTGTGGAGCTGGTCGAGCAGGACTGGCATACTCGACCAATTGCCAGGCGCACAACGCAGCTTGCGGCTGCCGGCGAATGAGCAGGAAACGTATGAATCACTCTCCAAAAGTGAATTGCCGACATGCAACCGGAGATGCGGGCATGCGCCGATGAGCGCGTTCTCGCAGCCCGAAGGGACACCTGACAACTTCGAATTCAAAGCTGCACCGCCGCCCAAGCGGCCGAGCCGGTGGGCAGTGTCCAATTGGCCGGTCGGCTGGAAGGTCTTCGCCATCGTTCTGGTGCCGCTTGTGCTGGCCGGAACATTCGGCGGATTGCGCATCTACAGCAGCTTCACCGAAGCCACCGACTTACGTCGCGCCGCCGATCGCACCGAGATGGTGCCGGCGATCGTGAACTACATGGCCGCTCTCGACGGCGCGATGCTGGCGACTTCCACCGGAGGCGATCCGCAGGCCGCGCTCACCGAGTTCGATTCCAGCAAGGCCGAATTGCAGCGCCGACTGTCCGACACCAACGTCGCGGCCGACGTCAGCAAGGGCGTGACGAGCATGATCGCCGGCGGCCAGGCGCTGGTCGACAAGGTCACGTCCAACAGCATCGGCCTGTTCGACCGCATCACCACCTACGCGCCGATCCTGCTGTCCGCCGAGGACGCCATCAACGGTTCAGTGCGTGTCGACGACGAACGCATCACCGCCGAGACCCTCGGATTGTCCCGCGCGGTCGGCGCCCGCGGCCAGATGATGATGCAGCAGCTCCTGGTGAACCTCGGCGCTGAACTGCCCGAACCCGAACTGCGAACCAGGATGATCGCGCTCGCTGGCACCGAACCGTCGACATTGTTCGGGATGAGCCAGGTGCTCGGTGTCGGGTCAGCGGAGGCCCAGCAGCTACAGGGCGAGATGGTCAAGCGGTTGGCGATCATGTCGGATCCGACCGCCGTCCTGGTGAACAACCCGGACCTGCGTGCCTCCGAGGCGGTCACCGACAAGATCGCGAGCCAGATCATCACGAACACCACCGAGTCGGTGACGTCGACGGTGGCAGAACGGGCCGCCGCGCAGCGGACAACGGCGATTCGTGACGCGGCGATCGTCGGCGGTGCGATCCTGCTCGCGCTCATCGTCGTGTTCGTGGTCGCGCTTTCGCTCGTGCGGCCGCTGCGCCGACTGCGCGACAGTGCGTTGAAGGTCGCCCACGACGACCTCGCCCGCGAGATCAAGCACGTACGCGCAGGTGGCGACCCGGGACCCGTCGCGCCGATCCCCGTGTACACCTCTGAGGAAGTCGGTCAGGTCGCGCACGCCGTCGACGAGCTGCACGAGCAGGCGGTGCTGCTGGCCGGCGAGCAGTCGCGGCTGCAGCTGCAGATGGGCGACATGTTCGAGACGCTGTCGCGGCGCAGTCGCTCGCTGGTCGACCAGCAGCTGTCGCTCATCGATCGCCTCGAACGCAACGAAGAGGACCCCGAGCGGCTGGAGAGCCTCTTCCGCCTCGACCACCTGGCCGCCAGGATGCGACGCAACGGCGCCAATCTTCTGGTGCTCGCGGGCGCGAAGGTGCCCCGCGAGCAGGCCGAGTCGGTGCCGGTGTCGGCGGTCATCAATGCGGCGGCTTCCGAAGTCGAGGACTACGCGCGCGTGGTCACCGCGACGGTGCCCGACAGCGAGATCGCCGGCTCCGTCGCGGGTGACCTGGTGCACCTGCTGGCCGAACTGCTCGACAACGCGCTGCGCTACTCGCCGCCGACCGCACAGGTGCGGGTGTCGGCGGTGCACACCGGTAACGGCGGACTGGTCATCGAGGTCAGCGACATCGGACTGGGCATGACCGAATCGGATCTGCGGGTGGCCAACACGCGTCTGCAGTCGGGCGGCGAGGTCAACGCCTACACCGCGCGGCACATGGGTCTGTTCGTGGTCGGGCGCCTGGCGGCGCAGCACGGTCTGGTGGTCAGGTTGCGTAGCACCATTGCGGGCGAACCGAATTCGGGCACCACCGCCGGGGTCTATGTACCCAAGGAGTTGCTCGGCGGAGCAGAAGCGCCCCACCAATTCGGCGAACCCGCCTCACCCGCCGACGCGCACGCGGGCATCGCGACCGCCTTGGCCCTCGACGAGGACCATGGCGATGCGTGGGGTGACTATGAAGAGGACACCGACGAGGACCACCATGGCACCGCCGAGATTCCAGTCGCGTTGCTGCCCCAACGTCGCCCCGGCGCCAGCGGCATATCCGACATCCCGGCGTCGTTGGCCCCGCCGGTAGCACCACCGCAGGCTTATATCGATGACGAGTGGGGAGCGCCCTCGGCGCCTGCGGGTCGGCCGCCCGCGGCCGACCGGCCGACCGACACGTCGGGGTTCTTCGCCGCACGGCGGCAGGTGGCGGCCGAACCGGAACCACCGGCACCACAACCCGAACCGGAGCCCGCCCATCACGCGGCACCCGAACCGTCGAGCACCGCCGGTTCCGACGACGCCATCTACCAACGGATGCTCTCGGAATGGCTGGTCGACCCCGCCGAACTCGCCAACAGCTCGGACCTCAACTGGGAATCGGTGTGGGACAGCGGTTGGTCGGCGGCGGAGGCGGCGGCCGAGGCGCCCGTAGAGCAGCACACCGAAGACGGCCTGCCGGTGCGCGAGCCCGGGGCCCGGCTGGTGCCCGGCGCGGCCGAACCCGCAGGTAGCGGCGGCGAACAGCGCCGTAACGGCGGCGCTCACCGCAGCACTGACGGCGACGACGAGGTAGCATCGGCGGCTGAGTTCGGCTCCGCAGGGCCGGGCGCATCATCCGCAGGCGGGGCCCAACCGCGGCGCGACCCCGATGCCGTCCGCGCGAGTATCAGCAGCCATTTCGGTGGTGTGCACGCGGGCCGCTCGCACGCGCGAGAGACCAGAGGAACAGATAGCCAATGACCTACCCGCCACGCTCGACGCAGCGTGACTCGCTCGACTGGCTGGTCTCCAGGTTCGCCCGCGAAGTATCCGGAGTGACCCATGCGGTCCTCGTCTCCGCCGACGGGTTGTTGATGGCGTCCAGTGAGCACATCCCCGTCGAACGTGCCGACCAACTGGCCGCGGTGGCCTCGGGACTGGCCAGCCTGTCGACCGGCGCTGCGCAGCTGTTCGACGGCGGCTACGTCTTGCAGTCGGTCGTCGAGATGGAGAACGGGTATCTGCTGTTGATGCGTGTCGGCGACGGGTCGAATCTGGCGACGCTCGCCTCGCGAAACTGCGACATCGGCCAAATCGGTTACGAGATGGCGATTCTGGTGGAACGGGTCGGCACCGTGGCGCAGTCCTCACGACGGCGTGCACCTCAGCATTCGTGAGCGACCGATGGGCCATCCGGAGGACAGGGCGTGCGGCAAACCGCTGTGGGAGCGGGAGGTCTCGGATGAGCCGAGCCTGGTCCGGCCGTACACGCTGACGGCCGGTCGCACCGAACCGGAGATTTCGCTGCCGCTGGAGGCGCCGATCGGCAAGCCGGCCGCGGACAAGCCGCCACGATGGCCCGGCAACGACGTGCGCGGCCAGATCCTGTCCATGAGCGCCGATCTGCCGTCCGTCGCCGAGATCGCCGCAGGCTTGGCGTTACCGCTCGGCGTGGCCCGGGTACTGATCGGTGATCTCGTCACGCAGGGATACCTGCAGGTGCACACGACACTCGGCGATTCGGCGAGCAACGACGAACGTCGCGACCTCATAGGAAGGACGCTGCGTGGCCTCAAGGCACTCTGAGCGGCATGCCTCGACGCACCCCGCGGCGAGACGGGCCGCCGCCTCCACGAAGATCGTCATCTCCGGCGGGTTCGGCGCAGGCAAGACCACGTTCGTCGGCGCGGTCAGCGAGATCATGCCGCTGCGGACCGAGGCGTTGGTGACCAACGCGTCCGCCGGCGTCGACGGCCTGGAAGCGACGCCGTCGAAGACCACCACGACGGTCGCCATGGACTTCGGTCGCATCACCCTCGATGAGGATCTGGTGCTCTACCTGTTCGGCACGCCCGGCCAGCGCAGGTTCTGGTTCATGTGGGACGACCTGATCCGCGGCGCCATCGGCGCGATCATCCTCGTCGATGTCCGGCGACTGCAGGACAGCTTCGCGGCGGTCGACTTCTTCGAGGCGCATCGCCTACCGTTCCTGATCGCGATCAACGAATTCGAAGGAGCGCCAAGATATTCCGCACAGGCGGTGCGTAAGGCGCTGGCGCTCACCGACCACGTCCCGGTGATGTCGATCGACGCTCGCGACCGCAACTCGGCGAGGGACGCACTGATCGAGGTCACCGAGTACGCGCTCAGCATCCTCGCCGGCTGATCCGTGGACAACCGCGAAGAGGTCTGGACCGAAAGGGAATTCGTCGCCCACGACTTCCGCGACGAAGACCTCAGCCGGTTGCGCACCGAGCGTGTCGTGTTCGACGAGTGCGACTTCCGCGGCGTCGACCTCACCGAGTCCGAGCACGCAGGCTCTGCCTTCCGGAACTGCCGTTTCGAACGGGCCACCTTGCACCACAGCATGTTTCGGCAATGCAGCATGCTGGGATCTGTCTTCACCCAATCGCGCCTGCGACCGCTGAAACTCGTGGAGGTCGACCTCACACTCGCCGTTCTCGGTGGCTGCGACCTGCGAGGTGTCGACCTGTCCGGCTGCCGACTGCGCGAAGCCAGCCTCGTCGAAGCAGACCTGCGCAAGGCGGTGTTGCGCGGCGCCGACCTACGCGGCGTGCGATTAGAGAAGTCGCGGCTCGACGAGGCCGACCTGCGCGGCGCCCGCACCGACGCGACGTTCTGGACCACCGCCACATTGCGGGGCGCCAAGATCGATGTCGACCAGGCGCTCGCCTACGCCGTCGCGCACGGACTCGACATATCGGGGGAATAACCGCCGTAGAGTCCCGTTGAGAGCAACATGACGGGGTTTCACGAGGGCGAACTCGCGGTGCAGGAGCGTGCAGGTGTTCGTGCGCAGGCAGCCCGCCTCGGCGACGCCATGCTCGCCACCCCGGACTTGGACGGCGGCATGGGCCGCTTTCTCGCCCACCGCGCCTTCGCCGTGCTCACGGCGCGCGATGCCGACGGCCGCCTGTGGACGTCGCCGCTGTTCTCGTCGCCCGGCTTCCTCGAAGCACACGGCCGCGAACTGCGAGTTCACGCCGCGCCGGGTCCCGGCGACCCGCTGGAGGGTCTCGCTGCGGGCCAGCCGGTCGGCCTGCTCGCCATCGAGTTCGCCACCCGCCGCAGGGTCCGGGTCAACGGGACGCTCGTCGAAAGCGATGCCGGTCTGGTGATTTCGGTCGACCAGGCATATGGCAACTGCCCCAAGTACATTCATCCACGCCAAGTCGAACGAGTGGGCAGCGCGGACCAGCATGCCGAACGGTCCTCGGCGCTGCTCCCCGAGCACGAGGCGCTCATCACCAACGCCGACACGTTCTTCCTCGGCACCATCCACCCCAGCCGGGGAGCGGATGCCTCTCATCGCGGCGGCCCTCCGGGGTTCGTCCGCGTCGACGGCGACACACTGTGGTGGCCGGACTATCCGGGCAACAACATGTTCAACAGCTTCGGCAATCTCGCCGTCGACCCGACTGCCGCGCTGCTGTTCATCGACTTCGACGCCGGCGCGACGCTGCATGTCTCGGGCAAGGCGACCGTCGAATGGGTGCGACCCAGTGACATCGACGGCGGCACCGGACGGCGTGTAAGCGTGTCGGTCGAGGCGGTCGTTGCCCGCTGAGCAGGGGTAATCCCTGATAAAAAAACCGCACGTCACGGAGTGTTTAAGCCCACATCGCAAAAAGTCGCATCCGAGATGCCGAATTACTACCGTCCGTAGTATGCAACTCACCCGCTTCACCGACCTCGGCTTGCGCACCATGATGCTGCTGGCCGCCGGGGAGGCCGGGGACCAGCGAGTCACCACCCGTTCGATCGCGGTCGGTGCCAACGCCTCGGAGAACCACGTCGCCAAGGCGGTCGCCCGGCTGGCCGACCTCGGCATGGTGCACGCGCGGCGCGGTCGGGTCGGCGGGCTGACGCTCACCGACGCGGGCCGGCATGCATCGGTCGGTTGGCTGGTGCGGCGCCTGGAGGGTGACCGCGAAGTCATCGAGTGCGATGGCTCCGATCCGTGCCCGCTCGTGCCCGGATGCCGACTGCGCCGCGCTCTGGCCGAGGCCAAGGAAGCGTTCTATCGCGAGCTCGACCGTTACATGATCAGCGACTTGACCAGGGACACAGGGTTACTCGTGATCTCTGGACCACCGTCTCGTGCCGGGCATCCGTCCGGCCGCGAACCCAACGAAGGGATTGTTCAATGACCGCCATCGCCGCTGCCCCCGTCGAACTCGACGCCCAGCACGCCGAGATCGTCTCCGCTACGCTGCCGGCGATCGGCGCGCACATCGACGAGATCACCCACGAGTTCTATCGGCGGATGTTCGAAAGTCACCCGGAACTGATTCGCAACCTGTTCAACCGCGGCAACCAGGCGCAGGGAGCGCAGCAGCGCGCGCTGGCGGCATCGATCGCCACCTTCGCCGCCCACCTCGTCGACCCCGACCTGCCGCATCCGACCGAATTGCTCTCCCGGATCGGGCACAAGCACGCGTCGCTGGGCGTCACCGCCGACCAGTACCCGATCGTCCACGAGCACCTGTTCGCCGCGATCGTCGCGGTGCTCGGCGCCGACACCGTCACCGATGAGGTCGCCACGGCGTGGGACCGGGTGTACTGGATCATGGCGCAGACGCTGATCGACATGGAGCACGATCTCTATGCCGCCGCCGGTGTCGCCGACGGCGACGTGTTCCGCCGCGCGCGCGTCGTCGCCCGCATCGACGATCCGTCGGGAGCGGTGCTGCTGACGGTCCGGCCCATGGCCGGTGTATTCCCGAATTTCGCTCCGGGACAGTATGTTTCGGTTGGCGTCACGATGCCCGACGGCGCCCGTCAGCTGCGCCAGTACAGCCTCGTGAACGCACCGGGCGCCGAGGAGCTGACGTTCGTGGTCAAGCCGGTCGCCGCGATAGACGGCCAACCCGCAGGGGAGGTGTCGTCGTGGATCACCTCGAACGTGTGCGTGGGCGACATTTTGGATGTCACCGTGCCGTTCGGTGACCTGCCCGCGCCCGCGGGCGACGAGCCGCTGGTCCTGGTCTCCGCCGGTATCGGAATCACCCCGATGATCGGCATTCTCGAGTACCTCGCCGCCGAGGCGCCGGACACCGCCGTGCAGGTGTTGCACGCCGACCGCAGCGACCAGAGTCACCCGCTGCGCGAACGGCAGCGCGAACTGCTGGATGCGCTGCCCAACGCGACCCTCGACATCTGGTACGAGGACGGCGTCACCGGCGGTCAGGCAGGTGTGCATCCGGGGCTGCTCACACTGGGCGGCATGAAACTGCCGGAGAGCGCGCAGGTCTACCTGTGCGGCAACAACGGCTTCGCGCAGGCGGTACGTACGCAACTCGTCGCGTCCGGGATCCCGGCCTCCCAGGTGCACTGCGAGCTGTTCTCTCCCAACGACTGGCTGTTGTCCTGAACTCGTCCAAAGTGCCTTGATCCGACGCGGTCAAAGCGGAGGATGGGGGAATGGCAGCCACCTGGGACACGATCGACCGCTACGTGGTCATCTCGACCGACACGCACGCAGGCGCGGACCTCTACGACTACAAGGAATACCTGCCGAAGGGGCTCCACGACGATTTCGACGCGTGGGCGAAGACCTATGTCAGCCCGTTCGACGATCTGATCATCGCGACCGCCAAACGCAACTGGGATTCGGATCTGCGGATGTCGGAGATGGACGCAGACGGGGTGGCCGCCGAGGTGTTGCTGCCCAACACTGTGCCGCCGTTCTTCCCCACTTCGCCGAACATCACCATCAGCCTGCCGCGCACCCGCGAGGAGTTCGAACATCGGTGGGCGGGCGTGCAGGCCCACAACCGGTGGCAGGTCGACTTCTGCGCCCTGGCACCGGACCGCCGCCGCGGCCTGATCCAGATCTTCCCCAACGACATCGAGTTGGCGATCGACGAGATCCGCTGGGGTGCAGAGCAGAAGTGCTTCGGCGGGGTGCTGCTGCCGGCCGTCTCGCCGGGTGACCCGAACGTCGCCCCGCTCTTCCACACCCGCTACGAACCGATCTGGGCGGCGTGCGCGGAGCTCGACCTGACGCTGGTGCAGCACGCCGGCGCGGGCAGTCCCGCCATGCCGATGGATCAGCCGGCGTCCAACGCCGTTCTCGTGACGGAGATGGCGCTCTGGGCGCAACGGACGGTCAACCACCTCATCCTCGCCGGGGTGTTCGAGCGCTACCCGACGCTGCGCTTCGTTCCGACCGAGCAGGGCACCATGTGGCTGCAGGACCAGATGACGCTGCTCGACGTCATGGTGCCCAGCATGAAATCCGAAGCGGGCAACCGCACTTACGGCATGTTCGGCGGTTCGTCGATCGACTCGCTCACCATGGCGCCGAGCGAATACGCCAAGCGCAACTGCTATCTGGCCTCCGAACTCACCCCGTATGAGAAGTCGATGATCGACTACATGGGCGCCGACCACATGATGTGGGGCAGCGACTATCCCCACGAGGAGGGCTTCACGCCGCATTCGAAGCTGGCCATCCGGTGGGCACTGCACGGTCAGTCGGAGGAGAACTGCCGAAAGATCCTCGGCGGCAACGCGGCCCGTCTCTACCGCTTCGATCTTCACGCTCTGACCCCGATCGCCGCCAAGATCGGCCCGACGGTCGAAGAGGTCGACACACCCCTCGGCGACACGGGTTACGTCTCGCCACCCGCGTTCGGTTACCGGCCGTTCGAGGGTGGGCTCGCGCTCAAGCGGCTTGCGCCGGCGCGGGTTTGACGAGAATCGTGCGGGTGTAGAGCAGTTCGAATCCGCGCCGCTGCACGTTTTCCTGCGACTTCGATCCCGGTGCAGTGGTGACGACTGCGATGTCGCAGCCCGCCGCCGAGCAGTCGACGAGCCGGGCCGCCAGTAAGGCCGTCTGGATCCCGCGCCTGCGATGCGCGGGCGACGTGGCGGCACCCGCGAGTTGAGCGATGCCGTCGACCATGTGCACACTTGCCCCGCCCGCGACCGCGCCGTCGCGCAGCGTGATGTACCGGGTCGCGCCCGCGGCGGCCATATCGCGTGTCGCAGAGGCGATCACGTCACGCGGGAACTCTTCGTGCGGGGTGACGCCCTGCGTGTCGGGGCTGGCGAAACCGTCGACCACCACGTCGAGCCAGGCCTCGAACTCGTCGTCGCCGCTGCGGCGAATCTCGACCCCGGGCGGCGTGACCCGCTCCACCGCGTCATCCAAACGACAGCCGAGCACGTTCTCGAAGCCGACGAGCCGGTAGCCCCGCTCGGTCAGCATCGACCCGATCTCGGGATCGCCGAGATGCGCCAACTCGACCTGGCTATCGCTGCCCACCTCCGCGTACGCCCGCTCGATCCCGGCGATTGTCGTCTCGGAAGGGACACCGCCGAAGCCGAGCCCGACGACCTTGTTGAACGGTGAGTGCTCCCCGGCGAAACACGCCGCGCCGCCCGCGACCGGCATCACGAAACCCGCAACGCCGCGGTCGCCGGCCGCCCTGGTGCCCGCGGCGATGAGACCGGCCTCGGCGCGCTCGATGCGCTCGGCCAATGCCGTAGTGCAGAACATCGGGTCAGTTCGCGGCGGACAACCGGATCTTCCAACGCACGAAGCTGGTGTAGCCGATGCAGATCACGGCCAGCATCGCCATGTCGAACCACCACGCGCCGGGGGTGTGGTGCCAGTGCGAGTCGTTCGGTGACAGCGGACTCGGCACGAGTCTGGTGAGGTCGATCGTGGCCGCCGAGGACGCGAAGCCCCAGCGAGCGGGCGTCAACCAGGCCAGCTGATCCAACACGATCCGGTCGGTCACCGGGATCATGCCGCCGGAGAACACCAGCTGCGACATGATCGCCACCACGAGCAGCGGCATGATCTGTTCCTGCGACCGGGCCAGCGCCGACAGGGCGAGGCCGACCATGCCCGCGGCGATCGTGGTCGCCGCGATGTCGATGAACAACTCGAGGCTGCGGTTGGGAATCACCACGCCCGATTCGGTGGCGCCAGGTCCCCAGCCCTTACCCCAGACGGCGATCCCGGTGACGATGGCCGACTGGATGATCGCGAACACCGTGAAGACCGCGATCTTCGCAAGCATGTACGCGGTGGTCGACAGGCCGACCGCCTGCTCGCGCAGGAAGATCGCCCGCTCGCCGATCAGCGCCCGGATGGTCAACGCGGTGCCCATGAAGATGGCGCCCACGTTGAGCATCACGAGGATCTGACCGGGCTCGTTCGGCGCCGGGCCGCCCTTGATGGCGGGAATGGGCACACCGAAGCCGACGTCACCGGGCACCGATAGCGACAGCACACCCATGATGAACGGCAGGAACATCAGGAATATGAAGTAGCCGCGGTCCGACACGATGAGTCGGACCTGACGCCGCGCGATCGTCGAGAACTGTCTGCGCAGGCTCGTCTTGGTCGGCTCGCCGAGGTCGGACGGTTTCTCCGCGGGCGGTGGCGGAGGCGGCGGCCCGTGCTGGGCGAGGTACCGCGCCTTCGCCGCATCCGGATCGCCTGCGACCGTGCTGAAGATGTCGGCCCAGTTGGTGGTGCCCATCGACGGGCCGATCTCGCTGGGCGGCCCGTAGAACGCGGTCTTACCGCCGGGTGCAAGCAGCAGCACCTGATCGCAGACGTCGAGGTAGGTCAGCGAGTGCGTCACCACCAGCACCACGCGGCCGGCGTCGGCCAGCTGGCGCAGCATCGTCATGACCTGGCGGTCGAGCGCCGGGTCGAGGCCCGAGGTGGGCTCGTCGAGGATCAGCAGCGACGGGCCGGTCAACAGCTCGAGGGCGACCGAGGCGCGCTTGCGCTGGCCGCCGGAGAGCTTGTCGACGCGGGTCTCGAGGTGGTTGGTCATCTCGAGTTCCTCGAGGACCTGCATGACGACCTGCTCGCGGTCTTTCTTCGTGGTGTCCGGCGGCAGCCGCAGCTCCGCGGCGTACATCAACGCCTGCCGGACGGTCAGCTGACCGTGCACCACGTCGTCCTGCGGGACCATGCCGATCCTGGACCGCAGCGACGCGTACTCGGCGTGGATGTTGTGGCCCTCGAACGTCACCGTGCCGGTCGTCGGATGGGTGTAGCCCGCGACCAACTTCGCGAACGTCGACTTGCCCGCACCGGACGGTCCGATGACCGCGGTGAGCGTGCCGGGGCGTGCGGCGATCGAGATGCTGTCCAGCAGAGTCTTGTTACCCTCGATCGTCCAGGTGACCGAATGTACTTCGAGGCCACCCGTCTGGGTGGCCGCGGCGGTCTCGGTGCGACGGGTGAGCGTGCCGCCCGTGAATACCAGGTCGATGTTGCCGATCGTGACGGTGTCGCCCTCGTGCAGCAGCGCCGAGTCGACGCGCGCACCGTTGACGAACGTGCCGTTGATGCTGCGGTTGTCGCGGATCTCGGTACCGCCAGCGACGGGCACCAGGGTCGCGTGATGCCGCGATGCGAGCACATCAGGGACGACGATGTCGTTGTCCGTCGCGCGGCCGATCTTGATGGCACCCGGGACACCCGCGGCGGCGGGCTTACCCGGCCGCAGGATCTTCAGCATGCTCGTCGCGAGGTTGCCCTCCGGCGTACGCGGGGCAGCCGTCGGGCCCAGCGCCGTCACCGACTCCAGCGCCGGTTGCGACATCGGCTGCGAAACCTGAGGCGGCCGCACCGGCGCTGACGGGCTGGACGAATACGCAGCTGCGCCGCTACGGGCGGCCGGTTGCTGCGGCGCCGAGGGGTAGCGCTGAGGCTGCGGCCCGGAAGGGGGGTATCCCGGCGGGCGCGGGCCGGTCGGGGGCACCGCTTGCGGCCGGGAGATCTGTGGTTGCCCCTGGGCGGTGGGGTACGAGGTGTCGGCGCGGTGGAGGCTGATGGGCACCGATTGCGTCGGCGTCCGGCCGACGGCGCCCTGGTGCCGCCCGATCTCGAACGTCAACTGCGGACCGTCGGGGTTGCCGATGTTGACTTGCTGACCGTCGTGCAGATCGACGGACGAAACCCGCCGATTGTTGACGTACATCCCGTTGAGGCTGCCGTTGTCGATGGCGACCCACCGGCCCTGATCGAACCGCAACACCAGGTGGGCGCGGGAGATCAGCGGATGTGCAATGCGGATGTCGGCCCGAAGGTCGCGACCGACGACTACGTCGTTCCCCGGCGCGAAGGTTCGGGTCGATCCGTCGTAGCGAACGGTCAGCGCGGGCGGGGCTGGTCGGCTCATCGCGACCAACTCTATCGGTAGGACTCCAATCGCGACGTACGTCTCGGTGGTTGCCCGCGCCGTCGTCGCGCTACGCGGGCCGGGTCGCGCCGCACCTCGGCGCAAAAACACAAATATTTGCCGGCCTGATCGGCGAGTCGTGCGCTGTCACAGCCGCGTTCGTGGTCTCGTTGATCATGGTGTCTTTGGCGCCTGTAGGCCTGGTGGCGAGTGCCGCGGTGACCGTGGGTCTGGCGGCGACGATCACGTCGCCGATGGCCGCCGCAGAACCTACGTATCCCACAGATGATCGGGGCTTCATCGGCACCCAGATCCGCTGCGACGCGCCACAGACGGCGGTCGCGTTCAGCCGTACCGAGCAGTCGATCGTGGCGATCTGCGTCGACGAGGCCGGTCATTACCAGTACCGCGGAGCGCGGCTGGCCGACACGGACGCGGTGCTCACCGTGGTCGCCGAGCCCACCGTCCCCGGCGAGTTCTTCGCTCAGAAGGACGGCGCCACCTACACGGTCAGCAGCAAGGCTCTGGTTATCAAGACCGACGAGTGGGTGCGCACCGAACCCGTGGTGCAGTTCGGGGCGCAGCCGCTGCTGCCCATCGAGATGCCGACCCCGCCGACCTAGCCGGGCGAGCCCGTCACCACGCAGTGCGTGTGGCTGTAGATCGTGGCCATGCACTTGTTGCAGTGCGTGCACAGCGATCGGATCGAGTGCGCGTCACCGTCGTCCTTGATGCGGTTGATCAGGTCGGGTTCGGCGAGCAGCGCCCGGCCCATCGCGACGAAGTCGAAGCCCTCGGCCATCGCCAGGTCCATCGTTTCGCGATTCGTGATGCCGCCCAGCAGGATCAACGGCATCTTGAGCTCGGCGCGGAACAGCTTGGCGTCGCGCAGTAGATACGCCTCCCGGTACGGGTACTCGCGGAGGAACTTCTTGCCTGTCATCCGGATGCCCCACCGCAGCGGCGGTTTGAAGGCGCCCGCGAACTCCTTGATCGGCGCGTCGCCGCGGAACAGGTACATCGGATTGACCAGGGAGCTGCCCGCGGTGAGCTCGATGGCGTCCAGGCCGCCGTCCTCCTCGAGCCATTTCGCGGTCTGCAACGACTCCTCGACCGTGATGCCGCCGCGCACTCCGTCGGCCATGGTCAGCTTCGCGGTGACCGCGATCGGATTGCCTTCCCTCTCCACCGCGCGACGGACCGCCATCACCGTGCCGCGCGCCACCTTGGCGCGGTTCTCGAGTGACCCGCCGAACTCGTCGGTCCGCCGGTTGATCAGCGGGCTGAGGAACGAGCTCGCAAAGTAGTTGTGCCCCAAGTGAATCTCGACGGCATTGAAGCCGGCCTCGATCGCGAGTCGGGCGGCGTTGGCGTGCGCCTCGATGATGTCGTTGATGTCATCGCGCGACGCCTTCCTGGCGAAGCGCATCGACATCGGGTTGAAGAATCGCACCGGCGCGTACGCCGTCGCCTTGGTCGAGCGGGCATTTGCCACCGGGCCGGCGTGGCCGATCTGCGCGCTGATCGCCGCACCTTCGGCGTGGATCGCGTCCGTCAGTTTCCGCAGCCCGGGCATGGCCTCGGGACGCCACCAGATCGCGTTGCCCTCGGTGCGGCCGCCCTGCGTCACCGCGAGGTAGGCGACGGTCGTCATCCCGACGCCGCCGGCGGCGGGCAGTCGGTGATAGGTGATCAAGTCGTCGGTGACGAGCGCGTCGGGCGATGAAGCCTCGAACGTCGCGGCCTTGATGATTCGGTTGCGCAGCGTCACCGGGCCGAGCTTGGCCGGGGTGAACACATTGGGCTGTGTGTTCATACCCGGGAGCCTGCCACACGACGTGTCAGACTTGCTGCCGTGGGTGCGATCACTTTGGACGGTAAGGCCACGCGCGACGAGATCTTCGTCGACCTCAAGGAGCGGGTCGCGGCGCTGACCGCCGCAGGCCACACTCCGGGACTCGGAACGGTGCTGGTCGGCGACGATCCCGGGTCACATGCGTATGTGCGGGGTAAGCACGCGGACTGCGCCAAGGTCGGCATCAACTCGATCCGGCGCGACCTACCCGCCGACATCAGCCAGGCCAAGCTCGACGAGACCATCGACGAGCTGAATGCCAACCCCGAGTGCACCGGCTACATCGTGCAGTTGCCGCTGCCCAAGCACCTGAACGAGAACGCGGCGCTGGAACGGATCGACCCCGGCAAGGACGCCGACGGCCTTCACCCGACGAATCTGGGCAGGCTGGTGCTCAACGAGCCGGCGCCGCTGCCGTGCACGCCGCGCGGCATCGTGCACCTGTTGCGTCGCTACGACGTCGAGATCGCCGGCGCGCACGTCGTCGTGATCGGCCGCGGTGTGACAGTCGGGCGGCCGCTGGGCCTGCTGCTGACCCGTCGGTCCGAGAACGCCACAGTCACGTTGTGCCACACCGGAACTCGTGATCTTCCCAGCCTCACCAAACAGGCCGACATCATCGTCGCCGCGGCCGGTGTACAGCACCTGGTGACCGCGGACATGGTGCGCCCCGGTGCGGCCGTGGTGGACGTGGGGGTCGCCCGCGACGAGAACGGCAAGCTGGTCGGCGACGTCCACCCCGACGTGTGGGACGTCGCGGGTCACGTGTCGCCCAATCCCGGTGGGGTCGGGCCGCTCACCCGGGCGTTCCTACTCACCAACGTCGTCGAGCGGGCAGAGGCGCTGGCAGCGACGTGACGCTGCGGGAGTTCGCGCGCAAGGTCCGTCGACAGTGGCCCATCCTGCTGCCCGGCGTGATCCTGATCGCGGCATTCGCGCTGGTGATCGCCGGGTACTGGCGCCGCGGGGCGCTGGTGCTGGCCATCGGGGTGGCTGTCGCCTCGGTGCTCCGGCTCACCCTGCCCGAGGACCGGGCCGGGCTGCTCGCGGTCCGCAGCCGCGCCATCGACGTCGCCACCACCGCCAGCGTCAGCGCGACCATCCTGTACATCGCCTGGACGATCGACCCGTTGGGCACCAGCTAGCGAAGCGAAGATCTTGCTCATCAGGCAATCTTGCACGGCAGGCAAAAATTCTTTACCTTGGCTGTATGACCGGACTTCGGGAGCGCAAGAAACTCGACACCCGGCGCGCGCTCAGTGACGCCGCACTGAAGCTGGCGTTGGAGGGCGACTTCGAGGTGGTGACGCGCGAGGCGATCGCCGATCTGGCGGGTGTGTCGTTACGCACGTTCAACAATTACTTCACGGGAAAGTACGAGGCTCTGGCGTACCGCCAGACCGAACGCCTGCGGCGCAGCATCGCCGAGCTGCGTGCACGTCCCGCCGACGAGCCGTTGTGGACATCGATCACCGAGTCGGTGCTCACGCCGCTCGAAGACGACTTTCGCGATGCTGAGAAGCAGGCCGCCAGCCGCGAGGACCTCGCCAAGATCCGGAAACTGTTGATGCGGACCGAGATTCGCGATGCCGTCTCAAAGGACCTGTTCGACGAATGGACTCAGGCGGTTGCCGAGCGCACCGGCACCGACCCTGAGGTGGACATGTATCCCCGTCTCGTCGCTGCGGTCGTGCGGGCGGTCGGTGACGCGGCGACGGAGATGTACGTGCGCGCCGACCCGCCCGTCGCGGTCACCGAGCTGATCCGCGAGGGCTTCGCGCAGGTGTCCGTCGGGCTGCCCGAACCGCGGAGGAGGAATTCATGAGCGATAGCCATACCCATGTCGCCATCGTCGGTGCCGGACCCAACGGGCTGATGCTCGCCTGTGAGCTTGCGCTCGCCGGCGTGCGCCCGGTGGTGCTCGACCAACTAGCCGGACCCAGCGACGAGCCCAAGGCCAACGGCCTTGCTGGACAGGTTGTTCGACAGCTGGACATGCGTGGGCTCTACCATGCGTTCGGCGGTGATGACGGCCCGCCGAAGCCGGTTTTCGGGTGGCACTTCGCGGGCATGCCACTCAGCTTCCTCAACATCGATGACAATCCGATGTACGCGCTTCTCATCGCCCAGCCGCGGTTGGTCCGCCTGCTCGAGAAGCGAGCTCTTGATCTCGGTGTCGACATCAGATGGGGTCATCGGCTGGCCGAAATCGACACGAGCGGTGAGAAAGTGGCGGTGGCAGTTGATTCCGATGGCGGCGGCTATCGGTTGGAAGCCGACTACCTCATCGGCGCCGACGGTGGGCACAGCACCGTGCGCAAGAGTCTGGGTATCGGATTTCCCGGTTACACATCTCCCGTTGTGAGCCGGTTGGCGCACGTCCAATTTCCTGAAGAGTCGCTGATCCCGGGTCGCGGCTACTTGATTCCCGGCTACGGCCTGCTCCCGTTCGGGACGAACAGGTTCGGCGACGGGACGCTGATCCTGGTGCCGCTCGAGCCGGACCGCCCGCTGCTCGGCACGATGGAGTACGGCTGGACACCGGGCAGTGCGAAGGGCGCGATGACGTTCGACGAACTTCGCGCCAGCGTCCGTCGACTTGTCGGTGTCGACGTTCCGATCGAGGTTCCGAAGCGCCCAGGCGTACATGCGTTGCGGCGGTTGGACGGAACGAACTCGCGCCAGGCCGAGACGTATCGCGCAGGGCGGGTGCTTCTGCTGGGGGATGCCGCGCATGTGCACTCGCCGATGGGTGGTCCGGGGTTGAACCTCGGTATGCAGGACGCGGTCAATCTCGGCTGGAAACTCGCGGGCGTCGTCAACGGCTGGGCTCCCGACTGCCTGCTCGACACCTACGAGACCGAACGCTATCCGGTAGGGGAGCGTGTGATGATGCATTCGCGGGCACAGCTGGCCCTCGCGGCTCCGGGGCCCGAAGTCAACGCCCTGCGTTCGCTTTTCGGCGAGCTCGCTGACATTCCGGAGGTGTCCGCTCACCTTGCCCGGTTGCTGGCAGGCTCGGATATCCGCTACGACGTCGGCGATTCTCATCCGCTGTCCGGCCTGATGGTGCCCGATCTCGTGTTCGACGACGGCGCGCGCGTCGCCGACCTTCTGCACGCGGCGCGCCCCGTCTTGGTCGATCTGTCCGGGGGTGCGGTGAGTCCGGTGGCTGATGGCTGGACAGAACGTATCGACGTGGTGACGGCGGCGATGAGCGACCCACCCGCCGCCGCGATGCTCATCCGGCCCGACGGCTATGTAGCCTGGGCCGCAGACGAATTCGGCGACTGCGACGCCGACCGGCTGCGTGCAGCGTTGACTCGCTGGTTCGGTTCGCTCTGATCCGAGATCGCGAACAGGGGGCTCTGATCTCAGGACAGCGTGGCGCGCGTGCACACCGTGATATACGGCAGCGCCAGGCCGTTGGAGTTGGCCAGCGCGGGGTGGGTGGCGAGCAGCTCACGGACCCGGTCGAGGGTGCGGGTGCGCACCTTCTCCGGCGACGTGATGCAGTAACTGCGCGAGGCGACCAGGTCGATGAGTGCCTGCGGCGTCAGGTAACTCGTCCAGTCGACGCGGTGATGTTCGACGTCGGTGAACACGTCAGGAAGTGACGTCTTCTCGTTGAAGTGGGCGTCCTCGTGGCCGATGATCTTGCCGAGATCCTTGACCCAGCCCATCCGCTCGTCGCGGGCGTTCCACACCAGGCCCAGCCGGCCGCCGGGCCGCAGCACCCGCGCCACCTCCTTGACGGCGCGCTCGGTGTCGAACCAGTGCCACGCCTGCGCGACAAGCACCGCGTCGACGCTGTCGTCGGGCAGCGGAATCTCCTCGGCGGTGCCCAGCAGTGCGGGCGTGTCGGGCAGCGAATTGCTGAGCAGTTCAAGCATTTCCGGAATCGGGTCGACGGCGATGACGTCCAGTCCGCGCTCGACCAACCGCGTCGTCAACTTGCCCGTGCCCGCCCCGAGATCGAGGACATCGCGGGCGTCGGCAGGGAGCAGCCAGTCGATCGCTTCCGGTGGATACGACGGTCTACCGCGCTCGTACGCCGCGGCTTCTGCACCGAAGGACAGAGAGCGCTGCTGGCTACGAGTCATGAGCGTGAAGCCAACTCCAACGTCTTGCGGATCAACTCGCCCACCGCCTCCGTCTCGACAAGGAATCCGTCGTGGCCGTAGATCGAGTCGACCACGTTCAATCCCGTACAACCCGGCAACAGCGCCGCCAATTCCTCCTGCAGCCGCAAGGGATACAGCCGGTCCGAGGTGATACCGCCGACCACCACGGGCACCGGGCAGCTGCGCAACGCGGCCTCGATGCCGCCGCGATCGCGTCCCACGTCGTGGCTGGACAGCGCTTCGGTGAGGGTCACGTAGGTGCCCGCATCGAACCGCGCCAACAGCTTGCGTCCCTGGTATTCGAGGTAGCTCTGGATCGCGTAGCGGCCACCCCGCCCCGGGTCTTCATCACCCTGCGGGTCGTTGCCGAACCGATCGTCGAGTTCGGTCTCGCCGCGATACGTCAGATGCGCGAACCGGCGGGCGATCTGCATCCCGGTGTCCGGCGAGAGGCCCGTGCCGTAGTAGTCGCCGTTGCACCAGTTCGGGTCGGACTTGATGGCCGCGATCTGCGTGCTCTGGGTGCCGATCTGATCGGCCGTAGCCCGCGCCCCGACCGCCAGCACCAGCGCCGCGCGCACCGTGTCGGGATGGCCGATGATCCACTCGAGTGCCCGCGCGCCGCCCATCGAACCGCCGACGACCGCGGCGACCCGGGTGATGCCCAGCGCCTTCAACGCGGCGATGTCGGCCTCTACCTGGTCGCGCACGGAGATCAGGGGAAACCGTGAGCCCCATGGCTTTCCGTCCGGGTGCAGTGAGCTCGGACCGGTCGAGCCACGGAAGCCGCCGAGCACGTTGGTGGCGATCGCGCACCAGCGGGTGGTGTCGATCGGCGCGCCGGGGCCGGCGACGCCTTCCCACCAGCCTTCGGTCTCGTCGCCGGGCCCGGTGGGACCCGTGATGTGCGAGTCGCCGGTGAGCGCGTGCAGCACGACGACGACGTTGTCGCGGCTCGGTGACAGCTCGCCCCACCGCTGCACGGCGATGGTGACGTCGTCGATGACCGCGCCGTTCTCCAGCGTCAGATCGCCGATGTCGACATAACCGACCTCTCCCTCGGCGGGGAGGGTCGCCGTTCGCACGTCCAGAACCGTCATCAGAACGCTGCCGTGGCCTTGGGATCCGCAGATTCCGCGGAGTTGAACGGCTTGGCCGCGGCGAAGCCCTGCTCGAGGTCGGCGAGGATGTCATCGATGCCCTCGATGCCGACCGCCAGCCGCACGAGTCCCGGTGTCACACCGGTGGCCAACTGCTCCTCGGGGGTGAGCTGGGCATGCGTCGTGGACGCTGGGTGGATGACCAGCGACCGCACATCGCCGATGTTGGCGACGTGGCTGTGCAACGTCAACGCGTTCACGAATGCCTTACCCGCGTCGATGCCGCCGGCAAGCTCGAAGGCCAGCACCGCACCGGTTCCCTTGGGCGCCAGCTTCTTTCCGAGCTCGTACCACGGCGAGCTGGGCAGCCCGGCGTAGTTCACCGAGACGACGTCCTCGTGTGCGTCCAGGAACTCGGCGACGCGCTGGGCGTTCTGCACGTGCCGCTCGATGCGTAGGCTCAGCGTCTCCAGTCCCTGCGCCACCAGGAACGCGTTGAACGGCGAGGCCGCCGACCCGAGGTCGCGCAGCAGCTGCACGCGTGCCTTCAGCGCGAACGCGGGCGGACCGAGTTCGGCGAACACCACACCGTGGTAACTCGGGTCGGGTTCGGTGAAGCCGGGGAACCTGCCGTTGGTCCAGTCGAACTTGCCGCCGTCGACGATCACGCCGGCTATCGCCGCGCCGTGTCCGCCGAGGTACTTGGTCGCCGAGTGCACGACGATGTCGGCACCGTGCGCCAGCGGCTGGATCAGATACGGGGTGGCGACGGTGTTGTCGACGATCAGCGGGACGCCCACGTCGTGCGCGACCGCGGCGACGCCGGGGATGTCGAGGATGTCGTTCTGCGGGTTGGAGATCGTCTCGCCGAAGAACGCCTTGGTGTTGGGTTGCGCCGCCGCACGCCACGACTCGAGGTCGTCGGGGTTCTCCACGAAGCTGACCTCGATGCCGATCTTGGGCAGCGTGTAGTGGAAGAGGTTGTAGGTGCCGCCGTACAGGCGCGGGCTGGACACAATGTGGTCGCCCGCGTTGGCGAGGTTGAGGATCGCGAAGTGCTCGGCGGCCTGACCGGAGGCCAGGAACAGCGCCGCGACGCCGCCTTCGAGGGCTGCAATGCGCTGCTCGACGACGTCCTGCGTCGGGTTCATGATCCGGGTGTAGATGTTGCCCGGCTCGGCGAGGCCGAACAGCGCCGCGGCGTGCTCGGTGCTGTTGAACGTGTACGACGTCGTCTGGTAGATCGGCAACGCCCGCGCGTTCGTCGCGATGTCCGGGGTCTGGCCCGCATGGACCTGCTTGGTTTCGAATGCCCAGTTCTGGGTGGGGTCGTCTGACGTGCTCATGGCACGGCCCTCCATCTGTCTGTCAGGGGGCCCGCCCAGCGGACCCGCGCTTGCCGGTAACCCGTCCTAATGGCTACTCAACCTGGTCATCACCCGGGGCACCCCACCGCGGTTGGAGGGTTGCCGGCCAGCAAGCCGGGGCTTGACGCTGGCGCTCATGACCGAGGACAGAGTATCGCACGATCTCGACGGCGTGCCAACGGACCTTTTCGGAGTCGCCGGCCACCAGGAAATGGTCGCCCGACCAGCCGCTACCGGTCATGGGGTGGATGTACCTAATTTGCAGACCCCGGCAGGTCCGGATGCGGCGGTGGGAGCCCTGATGAGAACCCCACCTCGGGCGTAGCGTCATAGCTGACGCGATACTGATAGCCGACTACAGATCAATAGCGCCGGGAGACACATATGAGCGACAAGCAGCCGACCATCATCTACACCCTGACCGACGAGGCGCCGCTGCTTGCGACCTATGGCTTTCTGCCGATCATCCGGACGTTCGCGGACCCGGCGGGCATCAACATCGAAACCAGCGACATCTCGGTCGCGGCCCGCATCCTGGCCGAGTTCGGCGACTACCTGACCGAAGAACAGCGCGTGCCCGACAACCTGGGCAGGCTCGGCACGCTGACGCATGAGCCCGACACCAACATCATCAAGCTGCCCAACATCAGCGCGTCCGTCCCACAGCTCTACGCCGCGATCAAGGAGCTGCAGGAGAAGGGCTACGCGGTGCCCGACTATCCGGCGCAGCCCAAGAACGACGAGGAGAAGGAACTCAACCGGCGCTACGGCAAGGTGCTGGGTAGCGCCGTCAACCCCGTTCTGCGCGAAGGGAATTCAGACCGCCGCGCGCCTAAGGCCGTCAAGGAGTACGCGCGTAAGCACCCGCACAGCATGGGCCAGTGGTCGCAGGCGTCGCGCACCCACGTCGCGACCATGAAGCGCGGCGACTTCTACCACGGTGAGAAGTCGATGACGCTGGACCGTGACCGTCGGGTCCGGATGGAGCTGAAAACCAAGAGCGGCAACACGATTGTGCTCAAGCCCGAGACGGTGCTGGACAACGGTGACGTCATCGACTCGATGTTCATGAGCAAGAAGGCGTTGGTGGCTTTCTACGAGGAGCAGATCGAGGACGCCTACAAGACCGGCGTGATGTTCTCGCTGCACGTCAAGGCGACCATGATGAAGGTCAGCCACCCGATCGTATTCGGTCACTGCGTGAAGGTGTTCTACAAGGAGGCGTTCGCCAAGCACCAGAAGGTGCTCGACGAGCTGGGCGTCAACGTCAACAACGGAATGGTCGATCTGTACAACAAGATCGAGGCGCTGCCCTCGTCGCAGCGTGAGGAGATCATTCAGGACATTCACGACGTCCACGAGCACCGGCCCGAGCTCGCGATGGTGGATTCGGCCAAGGGCATCACCAACTTCCACTCGCCCAGCGATGTGATCGTCGACGCCTCGATGCCCGCCATGATCCGCCTCGGCGGCAAGATGTACGGCGCCGACGGACGGACCAAGGACACCAAGGCCGTCAACCCCGAGTCGACGTTCTCGCGCATCTATCAGGAGATGATCAACTGGTGTAAGACCAACGGCCAGTTCGATCCGACGACCATGGGTACGGTGCCGAACGTCGGCCTGATGGCACAGCAGGCCGAGGAATACGGCAGCCACGACAAGACATTCGAGATCCCCGAGGACGGCGTCGCGGACATCGTCGACATCGACACCGGCGAGGTGCTGATGTCGCAGAACGTCGAAGAGGGCGACATCTGGCG
Organism: Mycolicibacterium moriokaense; assembly: GCF_010726085.1. NCBI lineage: Bacteria > Bacillati > Actinomycetota > Actinomycetes > Mycobacteriales > Mycobacteriaceae > Mycobacterium > Mycolicibacterium moriokaense. Next base: position 5,305,033 of record NZ_AP022560.1, on the reverse strand, counting down.
GATGCCGGTCGTCAAGGACGCGGCGATCCGCGACTGGGTCAAGCTGGCCGTCACCCGGGCTCGCGCGTCGGACATGACAGCGGTGTTCTGGCTGGACACCGAGCGCCCGCACGAGATGGAACTTCGCAAAAAGGTGAAGGCCTACCTGCAGGACCACGACACCGACGGTCTGAAGATCCAGATCATGCCGCAGGTCTGGGCGATGCGGTACACGCTCGAGCGGGTGACCCGCGGACAGGACACCATCGCGGTGACCGGAAACATCCTGCGCGACTACCTGACCGACCTGTTCCCGATCCTGGAGCTGGGCACCAGCGCCAAGATGCTGTCGATCGTGCCGCTGATGGCCGGCGGCGGCATGTACGAGACCGGCGCGGGTGGCTCGGCCCCCAAGCACGTGCAGCAGCTGGTCGAGGAGAACCATCTGCGGTGGGATTCGCTTGGCGAATTCCTCGCGCTGGGAGCGTGTTTCGAGGACATCGGCCGCAAGAACGACAACAAGCGCGCCGCCCTGCTCGCGACCACACTGGACGCAGCGATCGGCCAACTGCTGGAAAACGACAAGGGGCCGTCGCGCAAGACCGGCGAGCTCGACAACCGGGGCAGCCAGTTCTATCTCGCGATGTACTGGGCGCAGGAACTCGCCCAGCAGACCGAGGACAAGGAGCTGGCCGACCACTTCGCCGCGCTGGCCAAGTCGCTGGCCGAGAACGAGGACGCCATCGTCACCGAACTCGCTGAGGTACAGGGCGATCCGGTCGACATCGGCGGGTACTACTACCCGGATCCCGAGAAGACCACGGCGGTGATGCGGCCGAGCAAGACGTTCAACTCGGTGCTGGAGTCCGCTCGGGCCTAGCCGATGGCCTGGCTCGGTTTGTCGTCTCGGGCTGGCGCCGCGTAGCGATCGGTGAACTCGACGATCAGGTCGGCGATCTTGCGCGGCGCCTCGAACATCGGGATGTGCCCGACGTCGTCGAGATGCGTCACCTGTGGGGACTCTGGCAGGTGTCTGGTGAAGTGCCGGGTGAACCGCGGATGCGGTAACACCCTGTCCTTCTCGCAGATGACGAGATGCGTTGGCGTCTTCGCCTCGGCCAGTTCCATCAGGCCGGGCATCAACAGCGACTTGACCAGTAGCTGGTAGTACGCCGGGCAGTGGGTGACGTCGTCGATGATGTCGAACCACTGCTCGTCGCTGAGCCGGTCGGCCCTTGCGCTGATCGGCACGAACGCGACCTGGCGGACATACGGCAACCGCAGCGAGCGCTGGCCCAGCGCCTTCGCCGTCAGCCAGACCGGCAGGCCCGCGACGAACTTGAACACGATCTCGAACTTCGCGGGGGTATAGCGGGTCCAGCCGCCGGCCGGTGCGATGCCCGTCAGCGTGCGGGCCCGGCCGCGGCGCGCCAGCTCGAACGCCACCCAGCCGCCGAGGGAGTTGCCGACGATGTGGGCGGTGTCCCAGCCGAGGGCGTCCATCCGGCGTTCCATGTCGTCGGCCAGCTCGGGGGTGTCCAGGAAGAACCTGCCCTTGATGCCGCCGTTGTGGCCGGGCATGGTGGGCGCGAGCACCTCGTAGCGACCCGTGTCAGCAACCAGTGGGGCGACGCCTTTCCAGACGTTCTGGGACATCATGAAGGGATGCAGCAAAAGCATCGGCTCACCTGATCCCAGGTGTATCGGTGCGCGCTCGATCATCTGCCCGACACTAAGGTGATACCGCCGGTACCGCAAGCGGCCCTCGAACGAACGTGACGCCAGGGCTGTGAAAAGGGCGGCCCAGCGACCCGGAACGCTATTTCGCGCAGAGGTGAGCTGGAGCGGCTCGATAGGGTCTGACCTCGTGTCTTCGCTGATCGTCTCGACCATCAACGTCAACGGCATCCGCGCAGCGATCAAACAACGCTCGCCGGAAAACCTCGGACTGCTGCCCTGGCTCGCCGACACCACCGCCGACGTGGTGTGCCTGCAGGAGACACGCGCCGACGACGAGCAGCTCGCGACCGCACTGGCGCCCGCACTGGCCGACGGTTGGCACCTCGCGTCGGCGGAACCACACATCAAGGGGCGCAGCGGCGTCGCGATCCTGTCGCGCCATCCGATCGAGGCGAGCCGGCTGATCGAATCCGACGAATTCGGTTCGCACGGACGGTATCTGGAGGCCGACACCGCGGGTGTGACCGTTGCCAGCCTGTACATCCAGACCGGTGAGGCGGATACCCCGCGCCAGCTGGAGAAGGAGCGGTTCATGGCGACCCTCGGGGCGCGGATGGCGGCGCTGCAGGCGGCTGGCCGCGACGCGGTCCTGTGCGGCGACTGGAACATCGCGCACACCGAGGCGGACATCAAGAACTGGAAAGGCAACCTGAAGAAGTCAGGCTTTCTGCCCAGCGAGCGGGCCTGGCTGTCCGAGCTGCTGGCGTCCGGCTGGGTCGACGTGGTCCGCGCGCTGCACCCCGACGTCGCGGGGCCGTACAGCTGGTGGTCGTGGCGCGGCCGGGCATTCGACAACGACGCCGGCTGGCGTATCGACTACCACCTGGCCACCGCGGAGCTGGCGGTGCGTGCAGTGTCGGCCCGGGTCGAGCGCGCGGCGGCCTACGCGCTGCGCTGGTCTGACCACGCCCCGGTGACGGTCGAATTTTCGGGCTAAGGTCCGTGAATGACCGTCGACAACAACGCCGGCCGGCGCCATCGCGTCGTCATCATCGGGTCCGGTTTCGGAGGGCTATTCGCGGCGAAGGGTCTCAAGCGCGCAGACGTCGACGTCACACTCATCGCGAAGACGACCCACCACCTGTTCCAGCCGCTGCTCTACCAGGTTGCCACAGGCATCCTGTCGGTCGGCGAGATCGCGCCCGCGACGCGAATCATCTTGCGTAAGCAGCGAAATACCCAAGTGCTGCTCGGCGACGTGGTCGGGATCGACCTCGAGAAGAAGACCGTCACCTCCAAACTGCTCGACTGGGAGCGCGTCACGACGTACGACAGTCTGATCGTGGCCGCCGGTGCGCAGCAGTCCTACTTCGGCAACGACCACTTCGAGGCCTTCGCCCCCGGGATGAAGACCGTCGACGACGCGCTCGAGCTGCGGGGGCGGATCCTCGGCGCCTTCGAGGCGGCCGAGGTGACGACGTCTGAGGAGGAGCGCAAGCGCCGGCTGACGTTCGTCGTCGTAGGTGCGGGACCGACCGGCGTCGAGGTCGTCGGCCAGATCGCCGAGCTCGCGGACCGGACGTTGAAGGGCGCGTTCCGGAGCATCGACCCGACCCATGCCCGGGTGATCCTCATCGAGGCCGCGTCCGCGGTGCTGCCGCCGATGGGGCCGAAGCTCGGGCTCAAGGCGCAGCGCCGGCTCGAGAAGATGGGCGTCGAGGTCAAGCTCAACACGATGGTCACCGACGTCGACTACATGGGCCTGACGGTGAAAGAGGACGGCGAGGAGCACCGAATCGAGTGCGCGGTCAAAGTGTGGTCCGCCGGGGTGCAGGCCAGCCCGCTCGGCAAGCTGATCGCGGACCAGTCCGACGGCACCGAGGTCGACCGGGCCGGCCGTGTCGTCGTCGAACCCGATCTCACCGTCAAGGGCCATCCAAACGTCTTCGTCATCGGCGACCTGATGAGCGTGCCTGGTGTGCCGGGGATGGCCCAGGGGGCGATCCAGGGCGCGGTTTACGCCACCAAGCAGATCAAGGCGGAGCTCAAGGGCGCGCAGCCGGCCGACCGAAAGCCGTTCAAGTACTTCAACAAAGGCAGCATGGCCACCGTGTCGCGGTTCAGCGCGGTATGCCAGATCGGCAAGATCGAGTTCGGCGGCTTCCTGGCCTGGCTGGCCTGGCTGGGGCTGCATCTGTACTACCTCGTGGGCAGCCGCAACCGCATCGTCGCCGTGTACTCCTGGTTCATCACCTTCCTGGGCCGGGGCCGGGGCCAGCTGGCGATCACCGAACGGTGGGTGTTCGCCCGCAGGGCGCTGGAGCAGTCGCGGGACCAGAGCGCCCAGAAATCCATTGGGTGACGCGTGCCAAGATTGACCCATCATGAGCAACTCCCGCCCCGTCGTGTTCTCCGGCGTCCAGCCGACCTCTGACTCCCTGCATCTCGGCAACGCGCTGGGTGCGATCAAGCAGTGGGTGGGTCTGCAGGACTCCTACGATGCGTTCTACTGCGTGGTCGACCTGCACGCGATCACGATTCCGCAGGACCCCGAGCGGCTCCGGCAGCGCACGCTGGTCACCGCCGCGCAGTACCTCGCGCTGGGCATCGACCCGTCGCGCAGCACGATCTTCGTGCAGAGCCACGTGCCCGCACACACCGAACTGGCTTGGGTGCTCGGCTGTTTCACCGGCTTCGGCCAGGCATCGCGGATGACCCAGTTCAAGGACAAGTCGCAGAAGGAGGGCAGTGACGCCACCACCGTCGGGCTCTTCACGTACCCGGTGCTGATGGCCGCCGACGTCCTGCTCTACGACACCGAGCTGGTGCCCGTCGGCGAGGACCAGCGTCAGCACCTCGAACTGGCCCGCGACGTCGCGCAGCGGTTCAACGCCCGTTTCCCCGACACCTTCGTGGTCCCCGAGGTGATGATCCAGAAGGTCACCGCCAAGATCTACGACCTGGCCGACCCGACATCGAAGATGAGCAAGTCCGCGGCCACCGAGGCGGGGCTGATCAACCTGCTCGACGATCCGAAGAAGACCGCGAAGAAGATCCGCTCGGCGGTGACCGACAGCGAGCGTGAGATCCGCTACGACCCGGTCGCCAAGGCCGGTGTCTCCAACCTGCTGACGATTCAGTCCGCGATCACCGGTGTCGACGTCGAGAAGCTCGCCGAGAGCTACGCCGGGCGCGGGTACGGCGACCTCAAGGTCGACACCGCCGACGCCGTCGTCGAGTTCGTCCGCCCAATCCAGGAGCGCGTCGACGAACTGCTGGCCGACCCCGCCGAACTCGAGTCGGTGCTGGCGGCCGGCGCCGAGCGGGCCAAAGACGTGTCTGCGAAGACGCTGCGACGGGTATACGACCGGTTAGGGTTTCTCCTCGCGCCGTAGGGGGCTTGAATGACACCTCCGGTCCAGCCGGACACCTCGGAGAGCAAACCCGGGATTCTCGATCGCTATCGCGCGAAGTACCACTGGTTCGACCACGTGATGCGCGCCCAGGAGCGGTATCAGGACAGCAAGGGCGACTTCTACGCCGCAGGCATCACGTATTTCACGATCTTCGCGCTGTTCCCCATGCTGATGGTCGGCTTCGCAATCGGCGGCTTCATCCTCGTGAGCCAGCCCGAACTGCTCGCCGACATCCAGGACCGGATCAAGGCGTCGGTGACCGGCGACATCGGAAACCAACTCATCGAGCTGATGAACTCGGCGATCAACTCGCGCACCTCCGTCGGGATCATCGGCCTCGCCACGGCCGCGTGGGCGGGCCTCGGCTGGATGGCGAACCTGCGCGAAGCGCTGAGCCAGATGTGGGGGATGGCCCGGCGCGAGTCCAAAGGGTTTGTCCTCACCAAATTGTCGGACCTGACGGCAATGGTCGGCCTGTTTCTCGCACTCGTCTTCACCATCGGGCTCACCGTGCTGAGCGGATCGAAGCCGATGGAGCAGGTGCTGGAATGGTTTGGGCTGCAAGACCTTCCGGGCGTGAGTTTTGCGCTGCGGGTGGTGTCGTTCGTGGTGTCGGTGCTCATCACTTGGCTGTTGTTCACGTGGATGATCGCGCGGCTGCCCCGCGAGTCGGTCAGCTTCCGCAGCGCGCTGCGGGCGGGGCTGATGGCCGCGGTGGCCTTCGAGATCTTCAAACAGGTGGCATCGTTCTACCTGCGGTCGGTGGTCACCGGGCCCGCCGGAGCGACGTTCGGCCCCGTGCTGGGTCTGATGGTGTTCGCCTACATCACCGCGCGGCTCATCCTGTTCGCCACCGCATGGGCCGCGACGGCGCAGGACAACCTGGAGGCCGCGCCGGTCGACCCCCCCGGCCCCGCGCAGATCGCTCCGCGCGTGCAGTTCCGTGAGGGCCTGGGTGTCGGCGGGACGCTCGCCGCAGTGGCGGTGGGGGCCCTTGGCGCGCTGAGCCTTTCGCGGTTGCGCAAGCGCTAGTGCTGGGGGCGGCGGTTCAGCGAGCGGGCCGTCATGATGAGCCCGAACACGATGATCGAACCGACGATGCCGACCCCGACGCGCACGGGCGTGGCATCGACGTCGGACAGCATCGGTGCAGCGTTGACACCGGGGGCGCCTGCGGCGGTCTCGAGCTTCGGCGCGACCAGTGAGGGGTCGGGTTCGACCAGTGTGCCGATCTGGGTGCCCGGCGGGGTCGCGAAGCCGTAGTCCAGCAGATGCGCCGCCTGCTCCCAGGGCGCGATCGGCTGGCGGGTGCCGTGCAGCAGCACCGCCACCAGACGGCGGCCGTCACGTTCGGCCGCCCCGACGAACGTCTGGCCCGCGTCGTCGGTGTAGCCGGTCTTGCCGCCGAGGGCGCCTGGATAGTTGAGCAGCAGCTTGTTGTCGTTCTCGATCGGATAGCCGGCGTCCCCGCGGCCGGGGAAGTCGAAGGTGCGGGTGCTGACGATGTCGGCGAAAATCGGGTTCTGCCAGGCGTATCGGTAGAACAGCGCCATGTCGTACGCCGACGTGCTCATGCCGGGGCCGTCGAGGCCGGACGGCGTCGCCACCCGCGTGTCGTACCCGCCGAGTTTCTTCGCGAGGTCGTTGAGCTTGACCAGGGTGGCGTCCATCCCACCGAGTTGTCTCGCCAGCGCGAAGGCCGCGTCGTTGCCCGAGTACATCAGCAGCCCGTGCAGCAGGTCGTTGATGGAGTAGTGGCCGTTCTCGCCGACGCCGACCTTGGTGCCCTCCTGCGCGGCATCCTCGGCGGTGCCCGCCACGACCTTGTGGATCGGCAGGTCCTTGATGGCCTGCATCGCGACGAGGACCTTGATGATGCTCGCGGGGCGATGACGTCCGTGCGGGTCCTTGGCGGCGATGACCTCGCCGGTGTCGAGGTCGGCGACCAGCCACGCCTCGGCGGAGATGTCGTTGGGCACCGGCGGTGTGCCGGGCGCGGTGATGACGCCGCAACCGGCGAGCGCGTCACCGCCCATCGGCTTGGCCGGGACGGGGAGCGGAGCGGGCGGACTCTGGCCGGGCTTGGGAACCTCGGACGCGTCGACGGCCGGCGGCGTCGTCTCTTTGTACGGGCAGGCGTTGGTGTCCGGCGCGGCGTCGGGCTGGGCGGACGCGATCGCGGGGGAGACCAACGAGGACAGTGCCAAGACCAGCGCCGCCGACAGGGCCGCAGCGCGAGACGCGGTTCGAACATTCCCCATGGTGAGCGCAGATTAGGTCTTCACGAGCGGGTTTGCCGGGAGGCGCGCTGTGACAGCTGTGATTGATGTTTCAAATGTGACTCGGTGGGAGTGGCATATGCGTCGCTGTCCACGAGCTGCAGCAGAAGTGCCCAGCAGAACGTTGATAGCGATGACGAGCGGCGGGTTTCAGCGCAGCGCCGTCGCCGCCAGGTCGACGTACGCGACGGCCGGGCCGCCGATCGAGCCCATCCACAGCTTGCCGTCGGCTTCAACCAGCCCCGTCACCAGGCCGAAACTGGGATGCTCGGTGCGCACTCCCGCGACGGGGTTGCCCGTATCCGGGTCGAATGCCACCGCCCACACCACTGGCTTGATCTTCGGCTGCAGCCGGTCGGGCAGCCGCCACAGCAGCTTGCGTATCGCGGGCAGAGTCCTCGGCAATAGCTCCGCAACGGGATTGATGGCTGTCACCATCGCGCACCAGATTCTTCCGTCGGCGCCCGTCGACAAGTTGTCCGGGCTGCCCGGCAGATTGACCGCCAGCGCCGTCACCGTGCCCGCCTTGTCGCCGGTGAGCCAGTACTTCGACAGCCGCCGCGCCTGCGTCTCGGCGAACACCAGCGCGGACCCGTCGGCCGTCGGCGTGATGCCGTTGGCGAAGTAGAGACCGGCGGCGACGGTGAGCACCGTCCCGTCGGGATCGCGTCGGAACACGCTGCCGCGGTTGCGCGCCTCGAAGATGGGCCCGAGGAAGTGCTCGTAGGTGAACGCGCTGGTGGACTCCGTGAAATAGATTGTGCCGTCAGCTAATTCGGTGACATTCGAGCAGAACATCAGCTTCCGACCGTCGACCTCTGCGACCAGCGTCTCCACGGCACCGGTCGCCGGGTCGAGCGCCAGCAGGCCGCCCGGACTACTGCACACCAGTATGCGGCCGTCGCGGGCGACATGCATGCCGAGCGGTCGGCCGTCGATCTGCGCGACCACCACCACCTCGCCGCCGTCCGGGGCGATGCGCACGATCTTGCCGTCGATCAGACCCGCCCAGATGTGGCCGTCAGCGTCGACGACCACATCCTCGGGCGCGTCGCCGCCAACCGGGACCACAGTCAGTTCCGCAGCCGGAAAATCCGGCAACGGATCGACCGGAGGCGGGGTCCAGCGAACAGGGTCGATCGGCGGCTTGCGCGTTTTCGAAGTCACCGCTCGAGCGCCTACAGCAGCCGACTGGCTTCCTCGAGGACCCCGCGCAGGATCTCGTAGATCGCGTCGAATTCCTTCTGCCCGCTGATCAGCGGCGGCGCCAACTGCACGACTGGGTCGCCACGGTCGTCGGCGCGGCAGTACAGGCCCGCGTCGAACAACGCGGGAGTCAAGAAGCCGCGCAGCAGCCGTTCGCTCTCCTCGTCGTTGAAGGTCTCCTTGGTGGTCTTGTCCTTGACGAGCTCGATGCCGTAGAAGAACCCTTCGCCGCGAACGTCGCCGACGATCGGCAGATCGTAGAGCTTCTCGAGCGTCGCGCGGAACGCAGGGGCGTTCTGCTTGACGTGGTCGTTGAGACCTTCGCGCTCGAAGATGTCGAGGTTGGCCAGCGCTACCGCCGACGACACCGGATGACCGCCGAACGTATAGCCGTGGCCGAACGTCGTCTTGCCGTCGTTGAACGGCTCGAACAGGCGATCGGAGGCGATCATCGCACCGATCGGCGAGTAGCCCGACGTCAAACCCTTTGCGCACGTGATGATGTCGGGCACATAGCCGAAGTCGTCACACGCGAACATCGAACCGATGCGGCCGTACGCGCAGATCACCTCGTCGGACACCAGCAGCACGTCGTACTCGTCGCAGATCTCGCGGACGCGTTCGAAGTACCCGGGCGGCGGCGGGAAGCAGCCACCTGCGTTCTGCACCGGCTCGAGGAAGACGGCGGCGACGGTGTCGGGGCCCTCGAACTCGATCGCCTCGGCGATGCGATCCGCGCAGTACTCGCCCCACGCCTTGATGTCGGTGTCGTACGGCGCGGGCGCGCGGTAGAAGTTGGTGTTCGGTACCCGGAAGCCGCCTGGCGTCAGCGGCTCGAACGGCTGCTTGAACACGGGCAGGCCGGTGATCGCCAGCGCACCCTGCGGTGTGCCGTGGTAGGCGATCGACCGCGAAACCACTTTGTACTTACTGGGTTTGCCCGTCAGCTTGAAGTAGTTCTTGGCCAGCTTCCACGCCGATTCGACGGCCTCGCCGCCGCCGGTCGTGAAGAAGACGCGGTTGAGATCGCCTGGTGCGTAACCCGCGATGCGCTCGGCGAGCTCGACGGCGGGCGGCGTGGCGTAGGACCACAGCGGGAAGAAGGACAGCGTCTCGGCCTGCTTCGCGGCGGCCTCGGCGAGTTCTTTGCGGCCGTGGCCGACCTGGACGACGAAAAGCCCCGACAGGCCGTCGATGTAGCTCTTGCCCTTGTCGTCCCAGATGGTGACGCCTTCGCCGCGGGTGATGATCGGCGGCGTGATACCTGCGCCGTGGCGGGCGAAGTGCCCCCACAGGTGCCGGTTGGCCTTGGCGCCGAGGTCGGTTGAGAGATCTGAAGTGATATCGGTAGCGGTCATCTTGTGCCCCAATTGTATTGCTGTTTAACGAGTTTCAGGTAAACGAGTGTCTCGGTGGATATCACTCCCGGTAGTGCTCGGATTTGGGTGTTGAGTAGGTCGAGTAGATCGTCGTCGTCCGCGCAGACGACCTCACAGATGGCGTCGAACGAGCCCGCAGTGAGCACGACGTAGTCGACGGATTCGATGGCAGCCAGTTTCTCGGCGACGCGGGTGGTGTCCCCGGTGCATTTGATGCCGATCATCGCCTGGCGGGCGAACCCCAGCTGCATCGGATCGGTGACCGCCACGATCTGCATGACGCCCGCATCGACCATCCGCTGGACGCGCTGACGGACCGCGGCTTCAGAGAGGCCGACCGCCTTGCCGATGCCGGCATAGGAACGACGGCCGTCCTGCTGCAACTTCTCGATAATCTGCTTCGACAGGTCGTCAAGCTGGAACGCCGCGCCAGGCCTGGATTGGTTGACGCGGAACGATACGGGTCCGAGACCCGGGTTAGCCATGCCCAAGATTGTGCACGGAATCCGTCGTGGCAGGCAACTACAACCATGAAATCACGCGTTGTGGACCCCTCGGGCTGCGGGAATACGTAGCTTCACCGGTCGGGGTGGACTAAATTTGGCCCATGACTGTGGTTTCTCCCAACACTGTGTCCACGAACGTGGCGAGCAGCTGGATCGACGGAGCCCCGGTGGTCACCGGCGGAGCCCCGCATCAGGTGATCAATCCGGCCAACGGCGCGACCGTCGCCGAGATGACCCTCGCAACGCCCGCCGACGTCGACCGCGCCGTCGCCTCCGCCCGCGCGGCGCTTCGCGACTGGGCGACGGCCACTCCCGTGGACCGTGCGGGGGTGCTCGCCAAACTCGCCGAACTGGTCGAGGCCAACGCCGAGCAGATCGTCGCCGAGGAGGTGAGCCAGACCGGCAAGCCGGTGCGGTTGGCCACCGAGTTCGACGTGCCGGGCAGCATCGACAACATCTCGTTCTTCGCAGGAGCGGCACGCCATCTCGAGGGCAAGGCGACCGCCGAGTACTCCGGTGATCACACCTCGAGCATCCGGCGCGAGGCCGTCGGCGTCGTCGCGACGATCACCCCGTGGAACTACCCACTGCAGATGGCGGTGTGGAAAGTGCTGCCCGCGTTGGCCGCCGGGTGCAGCGTCGTGATCAAACCCGCTGAGCTGACGCCGTTGACGACGCTGACGCTGGCGCGGCTGGCCAGCGAGGCGGGTGTGCCCGACGGAGTGTTCAACGTCGTCACGGGTGCGGGCGGCGACGTGGGCACGGCGCTGGCCGGGCACCCCGACGTCGACGTGGTGACGTTCACGGGGTCAACGCCGGTGGGCCGCAAGGTGATGGCCGCCGCCGCTGTGCACGGTCATCGCACCCAGCTGGAGTTGGGCGGCAAGGCGCCGTTCGTGGTTTTCGATGACGCTGATCTGAATGCCGCGATCCAGGGCGCGGTGGCCGGGGCGTTGATCAACACCGGCCAGGACTGCACGGCGGCGACACGCGCGATCGTGGCGCGCGAGCTGTACGACGACTTCGTCGCGGGCGTCGGCGAGCTGTTCTCCAAGGTCGTCGTCGGCGACCCGCAGGATCCGAACACTGACCTCGGCCCGCTGATCTCGATGGCGCACCGCGCCAAGGTCGCGGGCATGGTCGAGCGTGCGCCCGGTCAGGGTGGCCGCGTCGTCGCCGGCGGGGCCGCACCCGATCTGCCCGGTTCCTTCTACCTGCCGACGGTGATCGCCGACGTCGACGAGCAATCAGAGGTGTATCGCGACGAGATCTTCGGACCCGTCCTGACCGTGCGCTCGTTCACCGATGACGACGACGCGCTGCGTCAGGCCAACGACACCGCGTACGGGTTGGCGGCCTCGGCGTGGACTCGTGACGTGTACCGGGCGCAGCGTGCGTCGCGGGAGATCAATGCGGGCTGCGTGTGGATCAACGACCACATTCCGATCATCAGCGAGATGCCGCACGGCGGCGTCGGTGCGTCCGGATTCGGCAAGGACATGAGCCAGTACTCGCTCGAGGAGTACCTCACCATCAAGCACGTGATGAGCGACATCACCGGCGTGGCCGAAAAGGAATGGCACCGCACGGTTTTCGCCAAGCGCTAGGTTGCGCCGAGACTACGGTTGTTGACGCGTTTCGGGCGGTTTCCCGTCAATAACCGTAGTCTCGGCGAGCGCGGGAGTCAGTGGGTCAGCGCTGGAACCGGTGGGGTTGCCGATGCCTGGACACGGTCGAGCGCCTCGCGCTGCTGCGCTTTGACCGCCTTGGCGGCGGCGCGGCCCCCGGTCCGTTTGGCCGACTTGCGCAGGGCCCGGCGTCGGCGACGCGTGGGCAGCGATTCCAGCACCTCATCCGGGATGGTGGAGAACTCGCCGCTGGCGCGGCCGGCCTCGATGCGGGCGATCACCCAGCGCCGCTCGTCACGCAGCAGCAGGATCGCGATGACGAGGAAGAACGCCAGGCTGCCAAGCATCTTCACCGGCATCAGCCACAGCGGACCCGGCGAATCCCAGATGAAATGCAGCAGCGGACCGCTGAGCAGCAACCCGGCCGCGACGGCCACCCGGCGCCCGGTCGACCAGCGGGCGCGGTCGCTGAACGACGGCAATAGCAGCAGGACGCCGACCGTCGTCAACGCCGTATAGGTCCAGTGCGCCGGCACGGCGGTGAAGAACCGCAGGAGGAGATTCCCGCCCGCACCGGTCACATCGGAATCGAGATCTTGCAGCGCACTGTTGGCCGCGTAGGACAGGTCCTCCATCAGGTCGAATCCGAACCCGACGAACATACCGACCATCAACGCGTGCGAAATCCGGTGCAGCGCATGTGCGCCCAGCACGAGTATCACCGCTGCGCACAACGCCTTGGATGCCTCTTCGATGAACGGCGCGGTGAGCGAGGCCGACCAGTCGGTCAACGTCTCCGGTGAGAGCACCAGGCTCCAGAGCTGGCCGAGTCCACCGTTGCCGTTCATCGCCATCGCGATCGCTGTGGTGCCGCCCAGCGCGAAGCCCGCCACCAGTGCCTGCGGATACTGCCGCCCGGCGCGGAACGGGTCGAACCGGAAGAGCAGCCACACCATGAACACGATGAACAGCAGCCATAGCCACGCCAGGTCGAGGTGGGCGTCGAGGGTCGCCCGGATCACCGGGCCGGAGTCGTCGAGCAGCGCGAATGTACCGACGATAAGCGCCACCACGAACACCCAGAACACCGCCGACTCAGGGCGATACACCACGGGGCGCGGTGTTTGCAGCGTCTGCTCGGTCACTGCTGCTCCCTTCCGATCGGTGCCAGCACGACGTCCAACGGCGGCGCGGGCTGGTCGACGGATCCCAGGGTCTGAACCCACACGATCACGTCGTCATCGGCCAGGAATGCGCATTCGCCCAGCCGGTCACCGGCCACGAGTTCACACGCCTGGCCGGTCAGGCTGCTGTCGGCGGTCGCGACATCTTCGCCGGTCAGCGCGGCGCTGGCACCGGTGATGCGGTCGGCGCGCATGAGCCGTTGCGCGACCGCGCCCACGTCGCGGCCGTCGCGGTCGAAGACCTGCACGATGACGAGCTCGTCCCCGTTGCGGTAACTGATTCCGTTGCCGAACTCGCGTTCATCCCAGCCGGGCGGACCGGCGACGACGATCTGGTTGCCGTTCTCGCTGGCCACCACGGCCGTTTCGGACGCCGCTTGCCAGGCGTCGTCGTCCATCATCGAGGCCGCGGCCATCGGGATGCCCGGCACCGCGATCAGCCCCGCGGCCAGCAGCAGCGCCGCCCGTTTCTCGATCAACCGAGTTCTCCCCTCCGTCTCTGACGAGGTCGAACCCTAGCAAGCAGCATGCCGTGCAGCAGCGGGTGGTTCCCCGCTGGAAGTGTTGGCGCGGACGATGTTTCGTGGCGGTGTGCCCGCGTTGCGCCGAGACTGCGATTGTTGACGGAAAATCACCCCACCCGTCAATACCGTGTTTCGACGCGGGGAGTCCGAGGTAATTCGACGCGCGAAACGGGTATTCAGCCCCTGTTCTGCGACGGAGGGGTGTTCATGAGCGCGACGACAACGGAATCGACCGGCCCGCAACTGAAGAAGGCGCTGAGCCAACGGCAGTTGCGAATGATCGCGATCGGCGGCGTCATCGGCGCCGGCCTCTTCGTCGGGTCCGGCGTGGTGATGGCCGATACGGGTCCCGGCGCCTTCATCACCTATGCGCTGTCCGGCGTCCTGATCATCATGGTGATGCGGATGCTGGCCGAAATGGCGGTCGCCAAGCCATCGACCGGGTCCTTCGCCGATTACTCACGCGATGCGCTTGGCGAGTGGGCGGGCTTCTCGGTCGGCTGGCTCTATTGGTACTTCTGGGTGATCGTCGTCGGCTTCGAGGCGATCGCGGGCGCGAAGATCGTGCAGTACTGGATCGATATTCCATTGTGGCTGTGCGCCTTGATCTTCATGGTGCTGATGACCGCGACGAACCTCTTCTCGGTCAGGTCCTACGGCGAGTTCGAGTTCTGGTTCGCGGGCATCAAGGTGGCCGCGATTCTGGTCTTCATCGCGATCGGTGCGTGCTTCGTGCTCGGGCTGTGGCCCGGTACGTCGATGGACTTCTCCAACCTGACCCGTCACGGCGGATTCCTGCCGCTGGGTGCCGGCGTCATCACCGTCGGCATCGTCACGGTGATCTTCTCAATGGTGGGCCCAGAGATCGCGACGATCGCCGCAGCTGAGTCGTCGGACCCCGAGAGGGCAGTGGCCAAGGCCGCCAATTCGGTCATCTGGCGCATCTTGATCTTCTACGTCTGCTCGGTGTTCCTGCTCGTGACGATCGTGCCCTGGAACGACCACGAGCTCGAGGGCTCACCATTCGTAGCGGCGTTCACCCAGATGGGAATCCCGTACGCGGACCACATCATGAACGCTGTCGTGCTGAGCGCCGTGCTGAGCTGCCTCAACTCGGGCATGTACACGGCATCGCGCATGCTGTTCGTGCTCTCAGCCCGCAGCGAGGCGCCAGATCGCCTGATGCACCTCAACCGTCGCGGCGTACCCGCCAACGCGATTCTGTTCTCGTCCATCGTCGGCTTCGCCTGCATCATCGCCGCCGCGTTCGCCGAGGACACGATCTTCGCGTTCCTGCTCAATTCGAGCGGTGCGATCATCCTGTTCGTCTATATCCTGATCGCCGTGTCGCACATCGTGCTGCGCTACCGCAATCGCGATTCTGAACTGACACTGAAGATGTGGCTGTTCCCGGTGCTGTCGATACTGACGACCGTTGCGATGCTGGCGATCCTGGTGCAGATGTCCTTCGACGAAAAGCTGCGCTCGCAGCTCCTGTTGAGCCTGCTGTCGTGGGGTGTGGTGCTGGTGCTGTTCTTCGTCGCCAAGCGGTTCGTCGAGCGTCGGCACAAAGCGGAGGCCCGGCGTTAGTCGGCTTTCGGGACCACGATCACCGGGAGGTCGACACCCGCCAGGATGCGGGCGGCGGTGGAACCCAAGAAGATTCGTCGTGGTGCGGCGAATCTGCTGGACCCCACGACGAGCAGGTCGCCGTCGTTCCACCGCAGCTTCTTCAGCGCCGACTCCAGCGTCATGCCGCCTGCGACAAGCGATTCGATGTCGGGTGCGTCCGGCAGCGCCCGTGCGGCGACCTGCAGATTCTCCTCGGCGGCCTGCACCTGGAGCTGGCGTACTTCGCGCGCGCTGTCGGCTTCTGCGAGATTTTCGGCGGACACCAGAGACAGCATCCGGATGGCGAGGTTGCCTGCGCTGGCGAGGGTGATCGCGAACGGCAGTGGGTTGTCGTCTCCGGGCCGGGTCGGCACCGCGGCGGTCACTGCGGAGAAGAACTCGTCGGGGTCGTCGGCGTACCCGCGCGGCGCCAGCGCGACCGGAATCGGCGAAGAGTGCAGCAGCGCACCGGTAACCGGTCCGATGGTATGGCCGCCGAAGAAACCGTCGCGCGCGCCACCGACCACGATGAGGTCCGAATTCTTCGCCTGCGCGAAGTCGATGAGTGACTGTGCGAACGACTCGCCGACGAGTACGGTCGACGATGCGCTGACCCCGTTGGCCGTGAGCCGGTCGATAGCCCGGGAGATCCATTCCTCGCCGCGTTCGACGAGCAGCTGCTGATACTCGGCGCGCCCCGGGTGGCCATCCGGAAGTTCTTGTCGCACAACCAGTACGACGTCGACGTCCGCATCGAAGGTCTTGGCGAGGGCGCTGGCCAGAGCGACGCCGTCGTCACCGGTGCTGGTGGCGAGGTATCCGACTGTCAAATGCATTGCTGTTCCCGCGCTTTCAGTAGACGTCGAGCACCTTGACTTCGGTTTCGGCAGTGAGCGTCTCGCCGCGGAAGAACCGCTTCGTGCCGAATGCGAAGCACGCCAGCATCAGCGGTATACCAAGTACGAGCATGCCGACGCCGAGTACGAACACCCCGCCGATCGGTCCGAACGCGGTGTACCCGTAATCCGGGGCGATCATGTCCTTCGCGCTGATCCCGAACGCGAACGTCATCGCCAGTCCACCCAGCAGCGGGAAAACGCCTCGGAAGAACAGGTTTCGGGCTGACGAGAACAACGTCCTCCGGAAGTACCAGACGCACGAGAACGCGGTGATGCCGTAGTAGAACGCGACCGCGAGCCCCAGCGATGCCACCGAGTCGGCGAGCGCATTCTCCGACAGGAACGTCAGCAGCAAGTAGAAGAACAGCGCCGCCAACCCCATCACGATGGTGCCGAAAGCCGGGGTCATGTAACGCGGATGCACGCGGGCGAAGCGCTTCGGAATCGCCTCGTACACAGCCATCGACAGCGTGCCGCGTGCGGTCGGCAGGATCGTCGTCTGGGTGGACGACAGCGCCGAGATCGAGACGGTGAGCAACAGCAGCGACGCAGCGATGGTGCCTGCGACCGGCTTGCCCAGCACGGTCAGCACGTCGTCGGTGTTCATCGGATTGTTCAAGCCGATGCCCACATAGCCGAAGCCGGAGAACGACTGCACCGCATACGCGACGAGCACATAGGTACACACCAGGATCAGCGTGGTGATCACGGCGGCGATGCCCGGAGTACGGCCGGGGTCCTTGGTCTCCTCGCCGACCGCCAGGCAGGCGTCCCAGCCCCAGTAGATGAAGATGCACAGGATGATCGCCTGCACGATCGAGGACACGTCGAGACCGCTGGGCCACAGCCACGACCACTGCGGCATGATCGCTTGCGCGCCCGCGGTGTCGGAGAACACCCGCACCAGCGCGATGATGCTGACGACGATCAGCACGCCGAACTGGATGGCGATCAACACGTTCTGAAACCGCTCGGAAACCACGATGCCGCGGGCGCTGATCAGTGTCATCGCGATGATGAAGAAAGCGCCGAGGAACACCTTGGCGAGGACGTTGTCGGCGAGGTCGTCGAGGCCGAGGAACCTGAACAGATAGATCGCCGCGATCTCGGCCACGTTGGCCAGCACGATGATCGCGGACACGGCCAGGCCCCAGCCGCCGATCCAGCCGATCCACGGCCCGAATGCCTTGGTGCCCCAGGTGAATGTGGTGCCACAGTCCGGGGTGTCCTGCGACAACTCCTTATAGGCGAATGCGACCAGCAGCATCGGGATGAACGCGAGGACGAACATCGAGGGCGCCTTCTCGCCGACGGCGAGCACGACGTAGCCGAGCGTGGCGGCCAGGCTGTACGCAGGGGCCACGGCAGCGAGGCCGATGACGATGTTGCCAACGAGACCGAGGGCACCCGCCTGCAGGCCCTTGTCACCGACGACCGGGGCGTCGGGTTCCTTGATTGCCATGTGCGGAATATACGGTTCCGTGGTTTCCGTGTGGGTTCATCGCGAGAATCGAGCCATCCGGGTTGTTCTGCAACGAAATCAGTCATCTGTGCGACGGCTCTAGACTGGGCTCATGCCCCGGTCCCCGGGAAGTACGCGCGTTGACGAGTTCGAGGTGTTGCGGCCGCACCTGCTCTCGGTTGCCTACCGGCTGACGGGAACTGTCGTCGACGCGGAGGACGTCGTCCAGGACGCCTGGTTGCGGTGGGATCGCGCGAACACCGATGAGGTCACCGATCTGCGCGCCTGGCTGACGACGGTGGTCAGCAGGCTGGCGCTTGACCGGCTGCGCTCCGCGTCGCATCGCCGCGAAACGTATTACGGCGAGTGGCTGCCGGAACCGGTCGTGACACCGCTTGACGGCGACGACCCGCTGGCGGCGGTGGTCGCGGGGGAGGACGCGCGCTTCGCCGCGATGGTGGTGCTGGAGAAGCTGAACCCCGACCAGCGGGTGGCGTTCGTGCTGCACGACGGTTTCGCCGTGCCGTTCAGTGAGATCGCGCCAGTGCTGGGGGTCAGCGAGGCCGCCGCGCGTCAGCTGGCGTCGCGAGCTCGACGGGCGGTGGCGGCGGCGCCGCCGGCGGTGAGTGACGAGATGCACAACGAGGTGGCCGGCGCGCTGATGCTCGCCCTCGCCGCCGGCGACATGGAAGCCGTTGTGCGACTTCTGCATCCGGAGGTGACGTTCACCGGTGACTCGAACCGCAAGGCGCCGACCGCCGCGCGGGTCATCCGAGGCCCGGACAAGGTGGCGCGGTTCCTGTTCGGGCTGGCTGCTCGCTACGGGCCGGGTTTCCTGTCGTCGAGTCAGCTGGCGAAAATCAACGGCCAGCTGGGCAGCTACCTCGTCGGCTCACCGGCGAACGACGGTTATCCCGAGGTGATGCCGCGTGTCACCGCGATGACGGTGCGTGACGGAAAGGTCTGCGCGATCTGGGATATCGCGAACCCCGACAAGTTCACCGCTTCGCCGCTGCGCCCTCAGCGTCGTCCGAGGTCTCTGAAGCCCACGGCACCCGGCACGCGTCGCCGGAGCTGAAGCCCTGTTCGGTGATGCCCAACGCCGAGTACATCCGCGCCCGCATGTTCTCCACGCCGATCTGGTACGTCAGCTCGATCACCCCGTCGTCGCCGAAGCGGCGCTTGAGGTCCTCAACCTGTTCGTCGGTGATGGTGTGCGGATCCTTGGTCATGGCATCGGCGTAGTTGATGGCTGCGCGTTCGTCGTCGGTGAAGAGCGGTGACGTGGTGTAGTCGTCGATGTGCTTGAGCCGGTCGACGTCGAGGCCGTCGAGACGCTGCAGCATCGACCCGAAGTCGACGCACCAGGAGCATCCGACCGTGCGCGCGGTCCAGAACACCGCCAACTCGAGCACATTCTTCGGCATCTTCTTCGACGCCGACCCCAGCATGCCCTCATGGACCACGTTGGCGAGCATCAGCCGGGGGTGATGCGCGGCGACGGCGAACGGTTCGGGCACCTCGCCGAACCTGCGCTTGGCCATCCGGTAGAGGAGCTTCGTCATCAGCGAGGCTTGTTTGGGGGAGACCGGCGTAATGCGTGGTGTTTGCGTCATACCCCCTAGACGCGACAGCCCGCCGATGTGTGACAGGTTTTGCGACTTCGGCGTGTTAAGTCTCGCTGAGCGTGACCCAGCACGCCGAAATCGCTCTAACGCGCGCGTGCCGGTGCCACGATATTTACGTGAACGATGGAGGAGGTCCCGGCGGGACGGTGACCGCGCCTGACCTCCGCTGTGCAAGTTGTCAGGCTCCTCTGCCGGCGACCGCGAAGTTCTGCAGCGAGTGCGGTGCCCCCGTTGAGCAGTCAGCCCGATCCGCCGAGTACAAGCATGTGACGGTGCTGTTCGCAGACGTAGTGCGGTCCATGGACATCGCAGCGGCGGTCGACGTGGAGCGGCTGCGGGAGATCATGAACGACCTCGTCGAACGCTGCGCCGCCGTGATCCGGCGGTACGACGGCACGGTGGACAAGTTCACCGGCGACGGGCTGATGGCGGTGTTCGGCGCGCCGGTGGCCCTGGAGGATCACGCCGCGAGCGCCTGTCTGGCGGCTCTGGGTGTGCAGGAGGAGGCCCAACGCCTGGCAGCTGAGGTCGCCGAACGCGACGGGGTTGAGCTTCGGCTGCGCGTCGGGCTGAACTCCGGTCGGGTCATCACCGGCGAAATGGGCTCTGGCGCATTCGGTTACACCGCGATCGGCGAGCAGGTCGGGATAGCGCAACGCATGGAGGCGGTCGCTCCGCCGGGCGCGGTGATGCTCAGCGCGTCGACGGCCCGACTGGTCGACGATGCGGCCGTCCTCGGTGAGCCCGAGCAGGTCCGGATCAAAGGAACAGATGAGCCGGTGGTGGCGCGGCGGCTGATCAGCATCGGGAAGGTGCACCATGCAGAGCGCCGTGACGAATCACCCTTGGTGGGTCGACGGTGGGAGCTCGCCGCGATCGAGGGCCTGCTCGAAAGCGCGATCGACGGCCACGGCACCGTGGTCGGGTTGGTCGGGCCGCCGGGAATCGGCAAGAGTCGGCTCGTTCGTGAAGTGGCCTCGATGGCTGATCGACACGGCGTCGAGGTGGTGCGGGCGTTCTGCGAATCGCATACCAAGCAGGTGCCGTTCCACGTGCTGACGGCGTTCCTGCGCGCGGCGACCGGTGTGGAACGCCTCGACTCCGTGACGGCTCGCACGCGAGTTCGCGCCGGCTTCCCCGATGCCGATGCCGAGGACGTGTTGTTGTTCGAAGACCTGTTAGGCGTCGGCGAGCCGAACGCGGCGTCGGCGACGATCACTCCGGACGCCCGTCGGCGACGGCTGACTGCTCTGGTCAACACGTTCTCCCTCGCTCGCAAGACTCCCGCCGTCTATGTCTTGGAGGACGCACATTGGATCGACGAGGTCAGCGAGTCGCTGCTGGCCGACTTTCTGACGGTGGTCCCCCAGACGCACCTGCTGGTGGTGATCACGTATCGCCCGGAGTACGAAGGTGCTCTGAGTCGCGTGCGAAGCGGCCACACCATTGCGCTGGCGCCGCTTCGTGATGCCGAGAGCCGTGCGCTCGTCGACGGGCTGATCGGCTCAGCTGACTCGGTCGCCGGGCTGCGAGACGCCATTTGCCAACGGGCGGCAGGCAATCCGTTCTTCGTCGAGGAGATCGTGCGTGAGCTCGCCGAGCGTGGGGTGCTGAAGGGCGAGCCGGGTCAGTACCGATCCGAAGCGGACCACGCTGAGGTGAGTGTGCCTGCGTCCCTGCAGACGACGATCGCCGCACGTATCGACCGGCTCAACCCGAACGCAAAGCGCACGCTTTGCGCCGCGGCGGTAATCGGCTCCCGGTTCGGCGTCGACCTGTTGAGCGCGCTCGGGGTAGAAGCCGTGGTGGACGATCTGCTCGAGGCGCAACTCATCGAGCAGGTCCGGTTCGGCCGCCGGCCCGAATTCGTCTTCCGCAATCCGCTGATCCGCACGGTGGCGCTGGAATCGCAATTGAAATCCGAACGCGCCGAATGGCATCGGCGCCTGGCTTCCGCCATCGAAGCACGCGGGCCGGCGGACGAGGACGCGGCGCTGATCGCCGAACACCTCGAGGAGGCCGGAGACCTACGCGAGGCGTACGGCTGGCATATGCGCGCCGCCGAATGGTCCGAGCAGCGTGACATCCGGGGAGCACGTGCGGGTTGGGAGCGCGCGGCAAAGGTGGCCGATGCGCTGCCGGCAGTGGATCCCGACCGCACGGCGTTACGTATCGCGCCGAAGACGATGCTCTGCATGTCGACCTGGCGAGTCGGCGGCGGCCTTGCCGACACCGGATTCGATGAACTCAGGACGCTGTGTGAGAGTTCTGGAGACCACGGCTCGCTGGCGATAGGGATGTACGGCCAGATCGCATTGCTGAGCTTTTTGCACCGCCACCGGGAAGCGTCCGCACTCGCGTCCGAGCAGTTCGAGCTGCTTCAGAAGTGCGAGGATGCGGTGAGGGCGGTCGGGTATTCCCAGGCGTCCGTGATGGCGAAGATTCTCGCAGGCGAAGCGCAGGAAGCCCGCCGCATCGCGCAGTTCTCGGTGGGTGTGCTTGAGGGCTACAACGGAAACGACGTGAGCGATGAGCAGATCGGCTTTGCGCTGGCGATCTGTCTGATCTGGGGGGCAGTCGCCGATCGCGTCCTGGGCGATTCCCAGGCTTGGCAGCGGAGTTCTCGGCGAAGTATCGGACTTGAGCGCCAATATCATCCTGGCGGTGCAGCTCTGGTGTTCTTGATCGGCATCGGATACGGGTTCGGCATACATATGAAGGCTGTCGTGCCCGACGACCGGGTCATCGCCGAAACCGCGGAAGCGGTGCGGAAGGGTGAAGAGATCGGCGACAACCTCGCCCTCGCCACCGCATGTCAGGCCTACGGTATGGCGTTGAGTTACAGCACTTCCGAGGCGGAGCGCAGCCTCGGACTGCAGACTCTGCAACGGGCGCGCGATCTGTACGAGGAGTGGTCGATCTTCGCGCCTGCCATGCTGGCGAGGATTCGAATCGCCGAAATCGCAGCCGAATCAGGCGATCTCGACCGTGCAATCGAAGACGCGAGGTCTATCCTCGACACCCTCGTCGCGAGCGAAGAGAAGACCGTGCGAGCTGAAGCTACCGCCGTCCTCGTGGAGTCGCTGCTGGCGCGCGGCAGTGCTGACGACATCAGGGAAGCGGGCGCGCATATCGAGCGTTTGGCCGCCGTACCCACCGATCCGGGCTTCGTTATCAACGACATTCAGCTGCTGCGGATGCGCGCCAGGATGGCCAAGGCCCGCGGCGACGACGCCGGTTACCGCGACCTCGTCGACCGCTATCGCGCGACGGCGGTCTCGCTCGACTTCCCGGGACACGTGAAAATCGCCGACGTAATGCGCCAAAAAGTGTGATTTCGGCGTGTTCACTCTCGCTGAGCGTGACCCAGCACGCCGAAATCGCTCTAACGCGCGAACATCAGTGCGCGCTTGACCTCCTGGATCGCCTGCGTCACCTGGATGCCGCGCGGGCACGACTCGGTGCAGTTGAACGTCGTGCGGCAGCGCCACACCCCGTCGACCTCGTTGAGGATGTCCAGGCGTTCGGCGGCGCCCTCGTCGCGGCTGTCGAAGATGAACCGGTGCGCGTTGACGATCGCCGCGGGACCGAAGTAGCTGCCCTCGCTCCAGTACACCGGGCAGCTCGTGGTGCAGCAGGCGCACAGGATGCACTTGGTGGTGTCGTCGTAGCGGGCGCGGTCGGTCTGGCTCTGGATGCGTTCGCGCGTCGGCTCGTTGCCCGAGGTCATCAGGTACGGCTTGATCGCACGGTAGGCGTCGAAGAACGGCTCCATGTTCACCACGAGGTCCTTCTCCACGGGCAGGCCGCGGATCGGTTCGATGGTGATGGTCAGCTGCTTGCCGGGCTTCTTGGGCAGCAGGTCGCGCATCAACACCTTGCACGCCAGGCGGTTGACACCATTGATGCGCATGGCGTCGGAGCCGCACACGCCGTGTGCGCATGAGCGCCGGAACGTCAGCGTGCCGTCCAGATACCACTTCACGTAATGCAAAAGGTTGAGCAGCCGGTCCGTCGGCAGGCACGGCACTTGGAAGCTCTGCCAGCCCTGCGAGTCCGGATCCTCCGGGTTGAATCGGGCGATCTTCAACGTCACCATCACCGCACCCTCGGGCACCGGTGGCAGTTCAGGGTCCTTCGTCGAAACCTCGGGAGCGATCGTCATTGTCAGTACTTCCGTTCCATCGGCTCATACCGCGTCTGCACCACCGGCTTGTAGTCCAGCCGGATATCGGAGAGCAGTTCCTTGCCCTCCTTGTAGGCCATGGTGTGACGCATGTAATTGGTGTCGTCCCGGTTCGGGTAGTCCTCGCGGGCGTGTCCGCCGCGGGACTCCTTGCGGTTCAATGCCCCGACGACCGTCACCTCCGCCAGCTCGAGCAGGAAGCCCAGCTCGATCGCCTCCAGCAGATCGCTGTTGTAGCGCTTACCCTTGTCGTGCACCGTGATTCGCGAGTAGCGCTCCTTCAGTGCATGAATGTCGGTCAGGGCCTGCTTCAGCGTCTCCTCGGTGCGGAACACCGCGGCGTTATTGTCCATCGACTGCTGTAGCGCGCTGCGGATGTCGGCGACCCGCTCGTTGCCGTGCTCGGACAGGATGTCGCCGACCCAGCCGACCACCATGCCCGCGGGATCCGGCGGCAGGTCGACGTGGTCGTGGCCCAGCGCGTAGTTGGCCGCCGCGATGCCCGCACGCCGTCCGAACACGTTGATGTCCAGCAGCGAGTTGGTGCCCAACCGGTTCGCGCCGTGCACCGACACACATGCGCACTCGCCCGCGGCGTACAGGCCGGGCAGCGGAGTGACGTTGTCGCGTAACACCTGTCCGCTCACCGTCGTGGGGATGCCGCCCATCAGGTAATGGCACGTCGGATAGACCGGCACCAGCTCCTTGACCGGGTCGACGCCCAGGTAGGTGCGGGCGAACTCGGTGATGTCGGGCAGCTTGGCCTCGAGCACGTCCTCGCCAAGGTGACGCACGTCGATGTAGACGTAGTCCTTGTTGGGACCGGCGCCGCGGCCCTCGAGCACCTCGAGCACCATGGACCGGGCGACGATGTCACGCGGCGCCAGGTCGACGATCGTCGGCGCGTAGCGCTCCATGAACCGCTCGCCGTCCGCGTTGAGCAGCCGGCCGCCC
Organism: Mycolicibacterium moriokaense; assembly: GCF_010726085.1. NCBI lineage: Bacteria > Bacillati > Actinomycetota > Actinomycetes > Mycobacteriales > Mycobacteriaceae > Mycobacterium > Mycolicibacterium moriokaense. The sequence continues at coordinate 5,280,512 of NZ_AP022560.1, read as the reverse complement.
TCACCGCGCACCGCTTCCGAGATGAGGATGCCCAGCCCCGCCAGACCCGTCGGATGGAACTGGTGAAACTCCATGTCCTCCAACGGAAGTCCCTTGCGGAACACGATGCCCAGGCCGTCGCCGGTCAGGGTGTGCGCATTGGACGTGGTCTTGTACATCCGGCCCGACCCGCCGGTGGCGAACACGATCGCCTTGGCATGGAAGACGTGGATGTCGCCGGTCGCGAGCTCGTAGGCGATGACGCCGGTGGCGACGGGACCGGATTGCGTCTCGGTGATCGCGATGTCGAGCGCGTAGAACTCGTTGAAGAACTGGACGTCGTGCTTGACGCAGTTTTGATACAGCGTCTGCAGGATCATGTGGCCGGTGCGATCGGCGGCGTAGCACGCCCGGCGCACGGGCGCCTTGCCGTGATCGCGCGTGTGTCCCCCGAACCGGCGCTGGTCGATGCGTCCCTCCGGCGTGCGGTTGAACGGCATGCCCATCTTCTCGAGGTCCAGCACAGCGTCGATGGCTTCCTTGCACATGATCTCGACGGCGTCCTGGTCGGCGAGGTAGTCGCCGCCCTTGACGGTGTCGAAGGTGTGCCACTCCCAGTTGTCCTCTTCGACATTGGCCAGTGCCGCGCACATGCCGCCCTGCGCCGCGCCGGTGTGACTGCGGGTCGGGTACAGCTTGGTCAGCACCGCTGTGCGCGCCCGGGGTCCGGCCTCGACGGCGGCCCGCATACCTGCGCCGCCTGCGCCGACGATCACTACGTCGTAACGATGTTCAACAATCATGTGCTCTCGCCCCCTACGAGATGCTCGCGTCGAAGGTGACCAGCACGTAGCTGCCCAACACGAGAGTGAAGCCGGTCGCCAGCAACAACAGCGAGTTCAGATAGAACTTCGTGACGTTCTTACGGGCGTAGTCGCCGATGATCGTCCGCATGCCGTTGGCGCCGTGAATCATGGCCAGCCACAGCAGGGCCATGTCCCAGATCTGCCAGAACGGTGAGGCCCAGCGCTGTGCGACGTAGTTGAAGTCGATGCGATACACCCCGCCGTCCCAGACCAGCATGATGAACAGGTGGCCGAGCGCCAGGAACACCAGCGCGATGCCCGAGAACCGCATGAACAGCCAGGCGTACTTCTCGAAGTAGGGGATACCGCGCGGACGCCGCGGGGCGCGGGGGTGGTCCAGGCTGGCCGGCCGGTCGTGCTCCTTCTCCATGACCGGCGCGATGCGGCCCTCCTTGTGGTGCGGAGTCCAGGCTCCGCCCGGCGCGCTCACAGGAACCGCTCCACCATGTGCATGCCGATCACGCTGACCATGGGGATGAAGACCGCCAGGAAGATGCCGATGACGACCCAGAGCATCGCTCGTTGATAGCGAGGGCCGTGCTGCCAGAAGTCGATGAGGATCACCCGGATGCCGTTGAGGGCGTGGTAGAGCACGGCGACGACCAGGCCGATCTCCATCAGGCCGACGATCGGCGTCTTGTAGGTCTCGATGACCTCGTTGTACGCCTGCGGGCTGACCCGCACCAGCGCCGTGTCCAACACGTGTACGAACAGGAAGAAGAAGATGGTGGCGCCGGTGATCCGATGCAGCACCCAGGACCACATCCCGGGATCACCGCGATAAAGGGTGCGTCTGCGCGACGGTTCGGGTCGCGGCGCCGGCACCGTCGCGCTCCCTGCAGTCTGAGTACTCATTTGGCCTCCAACGCCTTCGGTGGACGCTCGGGGCGGGGGTCCCACAGGCTTCGCGATCAGACCGGTCGTGGACCACTGCCCCAAACCTCGGGGCGACTCTAAACCCAGTTGTACTGCTAAACGAACTACCGTTTAGCCGTCGGCGCACGCAAAACGGCCAAAATTAGGGTTACCTTTCTCACGTGGCCGGCGCTGCGACGGGAGTTCGGAATGCATTCAGAGCCGAGTGGACGAGGGTGAAATGACATCCGAAATCGACTGGAAGATGTTGCGGCACAGGGCAACTGAAGCCACGGCGCACGCTTACGCCCCGTATTCGGGGTTCGCGGTCGGAGCGGCGGGCCTGGTGGACGATCATCGGATCGTCTCGGGCTGCAATGTGGAGAATGTCTCATATGGTCTTGGTCTCTGTGCCGAGTGCTCAGTGGTCTGTGCCCTGCATTCCGGAGGCGGCGGCAAGCTGATCGCGCTGTCGTGCGTCGACGGCGCGGGGGAGGTGTTGATGCCCTGCGGACGGTGCAGGCAGGTCCTGCTGGAGCACGGCGGCGCGGAAATGTTGATCGATCATCCCTTGGGGCCGCGCCCGTTGGGGGAGCTGCTACCCGATGCCTTCGGGCCGCAGGACCTGGCCCGCCTGGAGATCCCGCACGAAGAAGTACCGTAATCCCGTGATGCAGTTCACATTCGACGCGCCCACCATCATTCGGACCAAGCGCGACGGTGGAGTGCTGTCGGACGCGGCGATCGACTGGGTGATCGACGGCTACACCCACGGCCGGGTCGCCGACGAGCAGATGTCGGCACTGCTGATGGCGATTTTCCTGCGTGGCATGACCAAGCCGGAGATCGTCCGCTGGACGACGGCGATGGTGAACTCCGGCGAGCGGATGGACTTTACAGATCTTCGCCGTGATGGAAAGCCATTGGCGTTGGTGGACAAGCATTCCACGGGTGGGGTCGGCGACAAGATCACCATCCCGTTGGTCCCGATCGTGATGGCGTGTGGCGGGGCGGTGCCCCAGGCGGCGGGTCGCGGGCTGGGCCATACCGGCGGCACGCTCGACAAGCTGGAATCCATCCCCGGTTTCTCCGCCGAGTTGTCGAAAGCCCGGATTCGCCAACAGCTTTGTGATCTTGGTGCGGCGATTTTCGCCGCCGGGGAGCTGGCGCCCGCCGACCGCAAGATCTATGCGCTTCGGGACGTCACCGGCACCACCGAGTCGCTGCCGCTGATCGCGAGCTCGGTGATGAGCAAGAAGATCGCCGAGGGCACCAAGGCGCTGGTGCTCGACTGCAAGGTGGGTTCGGGCGCGTTCCTCGACACCGAGGCGGAGTCCCGTGAGCTGGCCCGCACGATGGTCGAGCTCGGCGCCGCGGAAGGGCTGGTGACGCGCGCGCTGCTCACCGATATGGAGACGCCGCTGGGCCGAACGGTGGGCAACGCCGTCGAGGTGGCCGAATCGCTTGAGGTGCTGGCCGGCGGCGGTCCGGCAGATGTGGTGGAACTGACGCTGGCGTTGGCCGCCGAGATGCTCGACGCGGCAGGTATCGACGGCACCGACCCGGCGCAGACCTTGAAAGACGGCACGGCCATGGACCGATTCCGCAAGCTCGTCGCCACCCAGGGCGGCGACCTCGAGCAGCCGTTGCCGATCGGCCCCCATAGCGAGACCGTCACCGCCCCGCGAAGTGGCACGATGGAAAGCATCGATGCGATGGCGGTTGGTCTTGCGGTGTGGCGGCTCGGTGCGGGCCGCTCCGTCCCAGGTGGACGCGTGCAGTCCGGCGCCGGCCTGCGCATCCATCGTCGCCCCGGCGAGCCCGTCGCCGCCGGCGAGCCGTTGTTCACCCTGTACACCGAGACGCCGGAGCAATTCCAGGCGGCACTGGCCGAACTGGACGGCGGCTTCAGCATCGGTGACGAGCCGCCGCCGCAGCGGCCGCTGATCATCGATCGGATCACGAGCGGAGATTGACATGGCGCCTACTGGTTCACTGCCGCTGACGTTGGAGAACATCCGGCAGGCTCCCAAGGCGCTGTTGCACGACCACCTCGACGGCGGGTTGCGCCCGGCCACCGTGTTGGAGCTGGCCGACGCGACCGGCTACGGCGATCTGCCCGCCACCGACGTCGACGAACTCGCATCGTTCTTCCGCACCGCAGCGCACAGCGGATCGCTGGTGCGCTACCTGGAGCCGTTCGCACACACCGTCGGGGTGATGCAGACACCCGAGTCGCTGCACCGGGTGGCGTACGAGTGCGTTGAGGACCTCGCGGCCGACAACGTGGTGTACGCCGAAATCCGGTTCGCGCCCGAGCTGCACATCGACGCCGGCCTGTCGCTGGACGCGGTCGTCGAGGCCGTGCTCGCCGGGTTCGCCGACGGTGAGAAGGCCGCCAACGCCGAGGGCCGCTTCATCGTGGTGCGATGCCTGGTCACCGCGATGCGGCATCAGGCGCGATCGCAGGAGATCGCCGAGCTGGCAATACGATTCCGCGACCGCGGCGTGGTCGGATTCGACATCGCGGGCGCGGAGGCCGGCTACCCGCCGACCCGGCACCTCGATGCGTTCGAATACATGCGAGACAACAACGCCCGCTTCACCATTCACGCGGGGGAGGCCTTCGGGCTGCCGTCCATCCACGAGGCCATCGCCTTCTGCGGCGCGGACCGTCTCGGTCACGGCGTCCGGATCGTCGACGACATCACCGTCAGCGAGGATGGCGAAGCGAAGCTGGGCCGGTTGGCCGCGTTGTTGCGGGACAAGCGGATTCCCTTCGAGCTCTGTCCCTCGTCGAACGTCCAGACCGGCGCCGTGGCCAGCATCGCCGAGCATCCGTTCGACCTGCTCGCCCGGCTCCGGTTCCGGGTCACCGTCAACACAGACAACCGGTTGATGAGCGACACGACCATGAGCGACGAGATGTGGCGCCTCGTCGAGGCCTTCGGCTACGGCTGGAGCGACCTACAGCGGTTCACGATCAACGCGATGAAGTCGGCGTTCATCTCGTTCGACGAACGTCTGTCCATCATCGACGACGTGATCAAGCCGCGCTTCGCCGTTCTCATCGGCTGACATCGGGGCCGGTGGGCCGGTACGGTGACGTTCGTGATCACCGGTGCTCACGCCATCATCTACAGCAGCGATGCCGACGCCGACCGTGCCTTCTTCCGGGACGTGCTCGGCTATCCCAACGTGGACGCGGGCGGTGGCTGGTTGATCTTCAAACTGCCGCCGGCCGAGGTGGCCGTACATCCGGCCGAAGGCGCCGGGTCGCATGAGCTGTACCTGATGTGCGACGACGTCAACACACCATCGACGAGCTCAACGCCAAGGGCGTGACATGTGGCCCTGTGAGCGACGAGGGCTGGGGCCTGCTGACCAGTATCATGCTCCCAGGCGGCGGGGAACTCGGGCTCTACGAGCCACGTCACCCGAAAGCGACTGAGCTCTAACGCTATTCGGGCCGCAGCCGGGATTCGACGAAGGCTTCCAGCGCCTCCCACTGCTCGACGGCCTTGGCGTATGGCGGTGTCGGGCGGCGCACCTTGTCGGGATCGAGCACGTACGCGACGATCCTGCCCAGCGGCTGGTCGGCGTCCAGAGACTCCTCGACGATGGTGTCCTCGGCGTATTCGCCTACGTCCCTGAGCAATTCGACGGCGAGATCGAGCTGGTCACGGTCGATCGCGTCGGGACCGTCCGCGAGATAGTCGACGATCTCGGTGAGTACGTAGACGTTCTCGTCGGTGACGTTGACCCGGAGTGACCCGTCGTTGGCCGCCGTGCGGATGTCGTCGTACGTGGCGAGGTTGGAGAGATCGTGGTCGTGCTCGTCGGCCAGGTAGCGCGCGAGCGCCCGTTCGGATCCGAACACGCTGATCCGGCCGTTGCGGCCGAGGAAGACCGGCTGGTCATCGAGATAGCACCGCAGGGTGTAGTACGTGCCGCCGGTGGTCATGATCCGCACCGGGTCGATGCCGACCTTGACCCAGAAGTCCTCGTCGCTGCCGAGCACCGCGCCGCCGGCGTGGTCCTCGAGCTCGTCGGTCTCCTCGACGTCGCTGTCCTCGGCGTCGTCGCTCTCCGCGAGCTCCTCGACGATCTCGTCTTCCTCGGGTTCGGGGGGATCTTCGGCCAGTTCGCCGCTGGCCTTCTTCGACGCGGCCTCGTCGACGTCGGGGGTGCTGACCAGTTCATCGATGGCGTCGACGACGTTGTCCCAGCTGCGGGCGATCGCCGTCTCGATCTCGCCCCAGCGCTTGCGGCCGGCCCGGCCGCTGAACGCGTCGACCCCGCCGCCCAGCTGGGCCAGCCCCGGGTTGCCGTTGAAGAACTTGCTGATGGCGGGGAGCTCGCACACCGATCCGATGGACGATGTGATGGCCAGCGCTCGGTGCAGCTGGGTCACCGTCTCCTCGCTGGGCTTCTCGGCGGCCAGCTCGGGAACGCCGACGATGTCGTACTGCCGCTCCTCGGCGGGGTCGAAGCGATGCGCGTTGGCCTGGGTGAGCTTTTCCCAGGCAGGATGGTCGGTCAGATCGTTGTCGTTGTTGGTCCGGACGAATGCGACCAGGTCTGCCACGGTTTCGAAGACGTAGAGGTCATCGTCCTTTCCGAGGAAGGCCTCCCACTCGTCGCCCTCATCACGCCACCGCGGCGCCCATAGCGTGTAGAAGTCGCCCTTGGTCAGCCCAAGCCGGATCGGCACGATGTCAGCAGCCATGGCGCACAGAATAGCCATCGACCTTGCCGGTCAGGTCGGCAGTCGTAGCTGGACGCGTTGATCTTGGCTTAAAGGATTTGTCGAGAATCGGCCATGGGGCCGGCGCTGGGCCACCTCATGGATACGACGGTTCCGTCCCGGCTGGCTTGGGTGACGGCGAACCCGCGTTGCATCTATGGTGACGCATCCGGCGACGACGGGGCTACCCGATGTGCTGCAACTGGCCTATGGCGCATACGTCGAGTCCGGTGCCGAAGCCGTCACCTGGGATTCCTGATCACGCCGTGGGCCGCCAGAACCCTTGAAATCCCTGACCCGCGTTGTCGGTTCGGATCGGCGACAACTTCACCGGGTCGCCGGCCTCGATCATCGTCCCGTTTCCGACGATCATCGCGACGTGGCCGTCCCACACCGCGAGGTCGCCCGGCCGCAGATCGCCTGCTGACACCCGTGCACCCACATCCTGCTCCTGCGCCAGACGCGGAAGGTTCAGTCCCGCTTCGGAATACGCCCACTGTGTGAGTCCGCTGCAGTCCAGGCCGACGCCCGGTGTCGTGCCGCCCCAGTCATAGGGCACACCCAGTTGGGTCAACGCGTGCCGGACGGCGCTGGCCGCCACCGCATTCGGGGCTGTGACCGTACTGCCGTCGGGAAGCCGGACGGCGACACCATCTCCGAACGCGGCGGCTTCCGGCATCGATTCGGGGGCATCCCGCCTGAACAGCTCCGCGAGGTCCCCGAAGCCCGACGCGGTGGACCCGTTCGGCATCGGCCGCATCGGCGCGCCGCCACCGAACCCCGAGCCCATCGACGGCATCGCAGAGGACCCGAGACCGGCTGGTGTCGTGGCGGGCGAAGGTGCCGCGGGATTGGGCAACGCAGCGGTGTGCCCGTCCAGTTCAGCCTCGAGTTCCTCGACCACCGCGACGGCCTCTGCCAGCGAGCGCTGCGCCTCGGCCCGCAGGGCGGCGGCAGCCTCCGGTGAGTCCAGGAACGGCTCCAGCGCCTCAGCGCGCGCCTCGAAACCGGCGACGATCTCGGCCAACCGGGCGTGCGCCCGCGCCACCGCGGCACCCGCAGCCCGTGCCGCCCCGTTCATCTGATCGGTGTGCTCGGCGAGCCGGTCGATGGCCGCAGCCGTTCTGGCGATGAAGTCCGCGGCCCCGTCGGCGCCTGTGCCGGTCCAGTCCGTCTGTCTCCAGGACCTCCTGGTAGCCGCCGAGACGTCGAAGAGGGCGTCGCGTGCGCGGGCCAACGCCACCGCCGGCCCATCGACGAGGTCATCGGACCACCCGGGGCCCACCATCGACTGCACGGCCCGCAGGGGCGCCGCGAGCGTCGTAACCAGGGTGCTGGCCACGGCTAGACGCCCGCGATGCGCGCACCCGCGCCGCTGTCGACGGACTCGTACGCAGACGCAACGGCATACGCCGTCGCGTTCGACCTCGAGAGCTGGGCGCTCAGCGCGAGCACCGTCCGGGATCCGTCGGCAGCGGCGTGAGCCAGAGCGGAGAGGAACCGGGCGCCCACGGGGCCCAGGGACGATCCCTCGGCCGCAACCGGCAGTGCCGAGAGGGTGCTGGCGATGTGCGCGAGCTCGTCGGCATGAGACGAATTGGTGGATCCCAGCGCGCGGATAGCCACGGTATCGACGAAGGTATCGGCGAACATGCGCTTAGGACGGTGCGTGCCCCGCCCCGGTTCCATCGATGCGCCACCGATGGATGCACGCCAGCGCTAGACGCGAAGTCCGTCAGGTCCGCTGCCGCGTCGCACCCCTTCCACTAGTGTGCGGCCCATGGATGTGCGCGTCGTGGATCATCCCCTCGCCGCGGCGCGGCTCACCACGCTGCGTGATGCGGCCACCGACAATGCGGCGTTCCGGGCGGCCCTACGAGATCTGACGCTCATGCTTGTCTACGAAGCCACCCGTGACGCCGCCACCGAAGAGATCAGCGTCCGCACTCCGCTGGCGGAGACGACGGGTTACCGGCTGGCCCGTCCGCCGTTGTTGGTCCCCGTCCTGCGCGCCGGCCTCGGCATGGTCGACCAGGCTCACGCGTTGATCCCCGAGGCGCGCGTCGGTTTTGTCGGCGTCGCCCGCGACGAGGAAACCCATCAGCCCACACCGTATTTGGAGTCGCTGCCGGACGATCTGAGTACCCAGCCCGTGATCGTGCTGGACCCGATGCTCGCGACCGGCGGATCGATGGCTCACACCATCAAGCTGTTGCAAGCCCGCAATGTTGTTGACGTGACGGCGATCTGCGTGGTGGTCGCACCCGAGGGGCTCGCCGCGCTGGAAGCGGTGGCCCCGAGCACGCGCCTCTACACGGCGACGATCGATGAAGGACTCAACGAGGTCGCCTACATCGTGCCGGGGCTGGGCGATGCGGGCGACCGTCAGTTCGGGCCGCGCTAGCGAGCGGCTGTCACCACCGCTGCGCGCGCTCCCGCAGCTCCGTCTGCAATGTCGCGGCGCGCTGCCGGGTCTCATCCAGATCGCTCACATCTCCGCAGCGAACCTCGATGTACGACTTGACTTTCGGCTCGGTGCCCGACGGTCGCACGACCACTCGGAACGTCGTTTCGCCGTCGCCGCCCGACAGCACTACCGCGTCCGTGCGCAGCGGGCCCGTTGCGTCCCGCATATCGGTGACCGTCACGTCGAAGCAGGCGAGCCTGTCCGGCGGCGCCGTACGGATGCGGTGCATCAGCGCCTGCGCCTCATCCACGTTTGCGACCTGTCGCGACACCGCGGTCGTGGTGTGCACTCCGTGGCGACGGGCGAGATCGTCGAGCGCATCCAGCAGCGTGCGGCCGTGCTGCCTCAGTGCCACCACGAGATCGCACACCAGCACCGCGGCGCTGATTCCGTCCTTGTCGCGCACCGACGCCGGATCCACACAGTGTCCGATCGCCTCTTCGTAGGCGTATACCAGCGTGCAGGCCGGCAGGTCGACGTCAGCGCGTGCCAGCCACTTGAAACCGGTCAGCGTCTCCACATGGCGGGCGCCGTGCTCACGTGCGATCGATGCCAGCATCCGCGACGACACCAGCGAACTTGCCACCACGGTCGCTGCCGTGACCGGGCCGGGCTCAATTTGGGAAAGTATGTAATCGCCTAGCAGCCAACCCGTTTCGTCGCCGGAAAGCATTCGCCAGCCGTCGGGTGTCGGCACCCCGACCGCACACCGGTCGGCATCGGGATCCAATGCCAGCGCGATGTCGGCGTCGACGTCCGCGGCCAGTTCCAGGAGTGCGGCCACGGCGCCGGGCTCTTCCGGATTGGGCAGCGCCACAGTGGGAAAGTCAGGGTCGGGCGTGAACTGACTCTCGACGACGTGCACATCGGTGAACCCGGCGCGCACCAACGCGTCGAGGATGAACTCACCACCCACCCCGTGCAACGGCGTGACCGCCACTCGCGCCGCACCGTGCGTGTGGCGCACGTGCGCCGCCCGGTCGATGTAGCGCTGGACCTCGTTGACTCCGGACGGGGTGACTGCCCGCCTGGGAATCTCATCGGCGTACGGCGCATCGGCCATCGCCTGCTCGATCTCTCGGTCGATCGGCGGCACGATCGGGAACCCGTCTTCGAAGTAGACCTTGTAGCCGTTGTCCGTCGGAGGGTTGTGTGACGCCGTGATCTGTATTCCCGCCGCCGCGCCGCCGTGGCGGACGGCGAAGGCGACCACCGGAGTGGGCACGGCGGTGAACATCAACGTGACGGAAAATCCCTGAGCGGAAAGAACTTCCGCAGCAGCGAGCGCAAACTCGTCCGAACCGTGCCGGGCGTCGCGGCCGACCACGACATCGCGGCCGTGTAGGCCGTGGTCTTTGAGCACCTTCGCGACGGCCCAGGTGGCGCGCAGCACGACTGCCAGGTTCATCCCGTTCGGACCCGCGCGCAGCGGGCCGCGCAGGCCGGCGGTGCCGAAGGTCAGGGGGTGTGCGAATCGTTCATCGAGCTCAGCGTCGCCGCATTCGAGTAGTTCGGCGACAGCGCTCGGATCGGGATCGTGGGCGATCCATTCTTGCGCGATGCTCGAGGTCCACTCTCGCGCGGTCATCCAGTAAGTGTGCCCAGTTTTAAGTCGGCTTATGTGGAGTCGGCGTATGCGATCTTGCGCAGCACCGGCGCGACGAGCATCACCAGGTCGAACTCGAGCTCCGACAGGTTGTCGCGCATGGTCGCGTGCAGCCACGCGTCACGTTCGGCGCGGTCGGCCTCCAGCAGTTCGGTGCCCACGGCGGTGATCTCGATGAGCTGACGACGCCGGTCGACCTCATCTGGCCGACGAGCGATCAGCTGCCGGTCCGCCAACGCGTTGATGCTGTCGGTCAGCGACTGCACCCGCACGCCTAGGCGTGACGCGAGTTCAGCGGGCGTGGTGACACCGGTACGGCTCACCTCGCCGAGTAGTTGCATCTGGCTCAGCGTCAGCCCGTGGTCCGGGCGGTGCCGACGCATCTGCTGGTTGACGGCGACGATCGATTCCCGCAGCTCGGTGGCGGCCGACCTGCGACTTGACTCACCACGGTCCATATACAAGTTATACCTTGGTAATTCTGCGGATGTCACGTATATAACAGCGGGTTGCATGGACAAGTTAGTAAGAGAATACTTGGGATCAATGGTGATAAGACAGCTGCTCAGATGGTCACTGCTGGTCGCGGTGACAATCGGCGTCACCTACCCCCTCGATCTCCTCGGCGTCCCGTCGGCCGCGCTGTTCGCCGCGCTTGCCGTGGGCGTCGTGCTTGCCCTGTTGGCGCTGGCACCCAGTCGCGTACCCCGTCCTGCCGGCGTCGCCGCGCAGGGTGTCCTCGGTGTCTACATCGGCACGATGGTTCAGGAGAACGCGGTCGATGCGCTCGGACCGCACTGGCCGATCGTCCTCATCATCGCCGTCGCCACGCTGGCGCTCAGCGTCGTGTGCGGGGCGGTCCTCGCGATGCACCGTGACGTCACCCCGCTGACGGGCTCGCTGGCGTTGGTGGCCGGCGGGGCGTCCGGGCTGGTCGCGATCGCCCGCGAACTCGGCGGCGACGATCGCATCGTGTCGGTCGTGCAATATCTGCGCGTCGCGCTCGTGACGGCGTCGATGCCCGTGCTCGTGACGCTGATCTACCACGCCGACAGGTCGCATCCGAGTGCGACGATGTCCCAATCCGACAGCGCACCTTGGTATCTGAGCATCGGCATGCTCGTCGCGCTCGTGGTTGTCGGCGCCACCGTCGGTCGGTGGATCCGGCTGCCCGGTGCGGGTCTGCTGGGACCATTGGCGCTGACGGTGGTCCTCGAGGTGTCCGGCCTGTCCTTCGGCTTGTCGGTGCCGGTGCTGCTGGTGCAGATCGGCTACGCCGTGATCGGCTGGCAGGCCGGGCTGGCGTTCACCCGCGATTCGTTGCGCGCGGTGGGACGCATGCTTCCCACGGCCGTCGGCCTCATCGTCGTACTCAGCGCCGCGACCGCGGGGTTGGGCGTGGTGCTGGCACACGTCGCGGGGGTGAGTCCGCTGACCGGCTATCTGGCCACCAGCCCCGGCGGCGTCTACGCGGTGCTGGCCACCGCAGTCGAGACGGGGTCCGACGTCACCTTCATCATCGCCGCGCAGGTGGTGCGGATCCTGCTCATGCTGTTCGCCGCGCCGCTGCTGGCCCGGGGCATGGTGTGGCTGAGCGGACGGCTTACCCCTCAGAGCCGGGAGATCACCCCGGCGAGCAGGGAACCCATCTGCGTCGCGGACTGACGGCCCGCCGTCAACACCTCGTCGTGGCTCAGCGGCTGCCCCGTTATCCCCGCCGCGAGGTTGGTCACCAACGACATCGCCAGCACCTGCGCCCCCGCGGCGCGCGCGGCGATGGTCTCGTGCACGGTCGACATCCCGACGAGATCCGCGCCCAATGTGCGCAGCATCCGAATCTCGGCCGGCGTCTCGTACTGCGGTCCGTTCAGTCCGGCGTAGACGCCTTCGGCGAGCGACGGATCGATCTCGTGAGCGACGGCGCGCAGCCGCGGAGAGTAAGCGTCGACCATATCGACGAATTGGGCGCCGACCAGCGGTGACCGGCCCGTCAGATTCAGGTGATCGCTGATCAGCACCGGCTGACCGACGGCGAAGTCCTCGCAAATGCCGCCCGCCGCGTTGGTCAGCACGATCGTGCGCACCCCGGCCGCGCATGCCGCCCGCACCGGATGGACGACGTGGCGCAGGTCGTGGCCTTCGTATGCGTGGATTCTGCCGACGAACACCAGCACTCGCCGGTCGCCGTGGCGCAGCGACAACAGCTGGCCGCGATGCCCCTCCGCTGCGGGCGGGGTGAAGCCGGAAAGCTCTGCGATCGGCACCACCGCGACCGGGTCACCGAGTTCGTCGGCGGCGGGGGCCCAGCCTGAGCCGAGGATGACTGCGACGTCGTGCTCGTCCACGCCGGTGCGCTGACGGATCTGTTCCGCCGACCTCGCGGCTTCCGCATCCGGCGTCGTCACGGTGGGCAGCTTAGCCGTCCCACCGGCGTCGCCCGATGCAGTGAGATACTTCGAGGATGCCCACCGCCACCGCGTCGAGTTGCGTCGAAGACGCTGTCAACCGACGCCATGGCGATCTGGTCGAGCTGTCGCACTCGATTCACGCCGAACCCGAACTCGCGTTCGCCGAACACCGCAGTTGTGCGAAGACCCAGGCGCTCGTCGCCGAGCGCGGTTTCGAGATCACCAGGGCGCCCGGCGGTCTGGACACCGCCTTCCGTGCCGAGTACGGCAGCGGCCCCCTGGTCATCGGGATCTGCGCCGAATACGACGCGCTGCCCGGCATCGGACATGCCTGCGGACACAACATCATCGCCGCGTCGGCGGTCGGCACCGCACTGGCGCTGGCCGAGGTAGCCGACGAGCTGGGGCTGACGGTGGCCCTGCTCGGCACGCCCGCCGAAGAGGCCGGCGGCGGAAAGGTGTTGCTACTCAACGCCGGAGCGTTCGACGACATCGCCGCCACCGTGATGCTGCATCCCGGCCCGCTCGACATCGCCGCGGCCCGTTCGCTGGCCCTGTCGCAGGTCGCGGTCGAGTATCGAGGCAAGGAATCACATGCGGCCGTGGCACCGCACCTCGGCGTCAACGCGGTCGACGCGATCACCGTCGCGCAGGTGGCGATCGGGTTACTGCGTCAGCAGCTGGCACCTGGCCAGATGATGCACGGCATCGTCACCGATGGCGGCCAGGCCACCAACATCATCCCGGGCCGCGCCGAGATGCATTACACGATGAGGGCCAACGACAAGGCGGCGCTGCGCGACCTCGAGAAGCGGATGTCGGACTGCTTCCTCGCGGGGGCGGTGGCCTCCGGTTGCGACTACGCGGTGTCCGAGACCGAACCGCCCTATGACGAGCTCACACCCGACTCCTGGCTGGCTGAGGCGTTCCGCGACGAGATGACGCGGGTCGGCCGCTCACCAGTTTCCGCCGAACTCGAAGCGGCTTTTCCGCTGGGCAGCACCGACATGGGCAACGTCACCCAGTTCATGCCCGGTATCCATCCGATCGTCGGGATCGACGCGGGTGACGCGTCGGTGCATCAGCCGGCATTCGCCGAGGCCGCAGCCCGGCCGGGTGCGGACAAGGCCGTGGTCGAGGGTGCGATCATGCTGGCGCGCACTGTGGTCAGGTTGGCCGAGACGCCGGCCGAGCGCGATCGGGTGCTGGAGCTGAAGGCGAGGCGGGCGTCATGACGCTGCACGACGCCACCGAATTGTGGCTGGACGCGCACTATTCCGATCTGGTCGCCTGGCGGCGCCACCTGCACACCCACCCCGAGCTGGGCCGTCAGGAGTTCGCCACCACCCAGTTCGTCGCCTCCCATCTGGCCGACGCGGGCCTCAACCCCAAGGTGTTGCCGGGCGGTACCGGTCTGACGTGTGACGTCGGTCCGGAACACGGGCCGAAGATCGCGCTGCGCGCCGACATGGATGCACTGCCCATGGCCGAGCGCACCGGGGCGCCGTATGCGTCGGTGGTCCCCAACGTGGCGCATGCCTGCGGTCACGACGCGCACACCTCGATCCTGTTGGGCACCGCGCTGGCGCTGGCGTCGGTCCCCGAACTGCCGGTCGGCGTGCGGCTGGTCTTCCAGGCCGCCGAGGAGTTGATGCCGGGTGGTGCGATCGACGCGATCGCGGCGGGCGCGCTGACGGGGGTGTCGCGGATCTTCGCGCTGCACTGCGACCCGCGGCTGGCCGTCGGGAAGATCGCGGTTCGCCCCGGCCCGATCACGTCGGCCGCCGATCAGCTCGAGGTGACGCTGCATTCGCCCGGTGGGCACACCTCGCGTCCGCACCTGACCGGAGACCTGGTGTACGGGATCGGCACGTTGATCACCGGTGTGCCGGGGATCCTGTCCCGGCGTATCGATCCGCGCAACAGCACGGTGATGGTGTGGGGCGCGGTCAATTCGGGCACCGCGGCGAACGCGATCCCGCAGACCGGAACGCTGGCAGGAACCATCCGCACCGCGAGTCGCGAAACTTGGGAGACCCTGGAATCCGTTGTCCGCGAAGCGATTACCTCGCTGCTAGCGCCGCTGAACATCGAGCACACCCTGCAATACCGTCGCGGGGTGCCGCCGGTGGTCAACGAGGAGATCTCGACGCGCATCGTCACCCATGCGATCGAGGCGATCGGTCCCGACGTGCTGTGCGATACCCGTCAGTCCGGTGGCGGCGAGGACTTCTCGTGGTATCTCGAGGAGGTGCCGGGCGCCATGGCGCGGCTGGGGGTGTGGACAGGCCGCGGGCCGCAGTTGGATCTGCACCAGCCGACGTTCGACATCGACGAACGCGCACTCGCGGTGGGCGTTCGGTTCCTGGTGAACATCATCGACCAGGCCGCCCAGTTCTAAGACGGGTGGGAGTCACCGCCGCCCACGACGAAAGTTGCAATCTCGGCCCTATGGTCGAGATTGAACTCATGGTTGTTGTCGCACCCACAACCCTCTGTTCAATCCGTCTCTTGCGGGACTAGTGGGCGTCTGAGATCCGCGGCAACGGAACTCGTTCTCCCACTTCACCATTGGCATCGCGCAGCGAACTGGTGGCCAGCCCTTCACGTAACAGCCAGCGCGCGAGTTCCAACGTCTCGGTGATCTCCTTGTCGGAGATGCGCAGTCCGTCGGGCTGCTGACGCAGGGCGATCACGCCGTTCCACGCACCCCACAGGTAGTGGGTCAGCCGCAGTGAATCCACCGGCCGCGCCTCACCGGCGGCGATCGCATTGTCGATCTGCCCGGCGAACCGGCGCAGCAACAGACCGACCCGGTCGCGGATGCGCGCCTCGGTGTCGTCGTCTCCGGACAGCGGTTGGGCGCCGGGGCTGCGATACGCCAGGAAATGAAACGCGCCGGGATGGTCGAGATGGAAGCGCAGATACGCGTCGCCGCCTGCCAGCACGCGTTGCAGCGGGGTCAGCGAGGGATCCTCACTGCGTTCCATGTACTCGGTGAACAGGCCGAGAGCCCGATCGACGAGCTGCAGATACAGCCCGCGTTTGCCGTCGAAGTGGCTGTAGATGGAGCCGACGGACACGTCGGCGCGCTCAGCGATCTCCTCGATACGCGCACCCTCGTAGCCTTCGCGTCCGAAGACCACCTCGGCGGCGTCCAGGATGGCCGTCCGCGTACGGGCGCGACGCCGACCCGCTCGGGCGGCCGCCATCGTCGGTGCGGTCTCCAGCGGCCCGGCGGACATCCGGCAAGGATAGGCCACCAGCGCAATTTACAAGTCGATTCAAAAAATGAAAAGACTTACAAAATTGGGTTTGAGCTGGCATCCTGTCGCCATGCCTGAGCAGACCGATGTTGTGATCGTCGGCAGTCGCTGTGCCGGGTCGGCCGCGGCGATCGCGCTTGCCCGCCGAGGGCGCAGCGTCGTCGCACTCGACAGCGCCAGCTTCCCCTCCGACACCCTGTCGACACACCTGTTCTTCACGCACCACTGGGCCGAGCTCGAGCGGCTCGGCGCCCGCGACCGGGTGACCGCCCTTGGCGCGCCTTTGCACACCCGCGCAGGTCTCGGCGCCCCCGGCGTCGAGGTCGTCGGTGCGCCCAGCGTGTACGAGGGCTTGGCCGCGGGCGGCTGCGTCCGCCGACCCGGCCTCGACATGGCCCTCGTCGAGACCGCGCGTGAGGCGGGCGCCGACGTGCGTGAGCGCGTCCGCGTCACCGACCTGCTCCGCGATCCCTCGGGCCGGGTCTCGGGGGTGCGCTACCGGCAGCGCGACGGCTCGACGGGCGAGATCACCGCGAAACTGGTCATCGGAGCCGACGGGCGCAAGTCAACCGTCGCTCGCCTCGTCGATGCGCGCACCCACCACCACTGGCCAAACCAGCGCATGATGGCCTACGCCTACTACGAGGACGCGCACGACGACCTGCGTGACCTGGCCATGCAATGGCGTGAGGACGACGACCTCGTCACCGTGTTCCCTTGCGACGGAGGGCAATTGGTGGCATTGCAGATGCCGCCGGTGCGTCGCGCCGACGAGTTCCGTGCCGACTCCGAGGCGGCGTTCGAAGCGACGATCGCGCGCGTTGAGCCGTTCGCCAAACGGCTGACCGGCTGCACGCGCGTCAGCAAGATCCTGATCTCGTATGAGCACCCCTCCTACTTCCGGCACTCGCACGGTCCGGGGTGGGCGCTGGCGGGCGATTCCGGGCATTTCAAGGACCCGGTCACCGCGCAGGGCATCCGCGATGCGCTGCGCTTCGGACGGTTGCTCGGCGAGGCTGCCGCCCCGGTCCTCGACGAACCGGCCAAACTCGACCGCGCACTGCAGGCGTGGGAACTCGACCGCGATGAGCAGTGTCTGCCGATGTACCAGTGGGCCAACCTGCTGGGACGCGACGATGCGGTCTCGCCGATCGAGTTCGCCGCCTACCGCTGGTTCGCGGCCCGGCCGGACGGGATGACCGAACTCACCGACGCCTTCTGCCGGGTCGTCCCACCGCAACAGGTCTTCTCGCCCGGCCGAGTCCTGCGCTGGGCTGCCGCGGCCGCGCGCGATCCTGGTGTCGACCGGGCGCACCTGTGGCGGACGATCCGCCGCGATGTCCGTCGAGAGGTCGAGCGCATCGTCGAGCAGCGCATGTTCGCGCGTCGGCGGGCGGCGTCGCTCAGCTAGTGCCGGGGCCGATGTTGCGGGCCGGGCGGGTGCGCAGGTTGTGCACGTATTCCGATGGTGCGCCGGCAATTTCGGCGGCATCGGCCATGACGCCGAGATAGCGGGCCGACGGCAGGCCGCCCTCCCACGCGTCGACGACGTACAGCCAGGCCAGCACCGGTTCGAAGCTGGTGTCCGACGAGGTGCGATGCACGCGGCAGCGGATCTTCTTGTGGATGCCGAGCTCCGAACCCTCCCAGCGGTCGAGGTTCGCCTCGTCCTCCTTGGTCATGTCGTAGAGCACGACGAACACGCTGGACGCCGGGTCTTCGACGACGGTGGCGAGCGCGCCTTCCCAGCCGATGTCCTCGCCGCCGAACGTCAGCCGCCAGCCGTGCAGCCACCCCGTTCCCGCCATCGGCGAATGCGGTGCCCGCTCCAGCATCTGCTCGGGATGCATGTTGGATCCGTAAGCGGCGTAGAGCGGCACCAGGAAACTTTAAAGCCTCCTCAACCGGCTTCGCCGACAGGCTGCGCGATCAGCGAACCGCTTGACTAGCGTTGTGGCCGTGGCAACGCGCATCGTGATCATCGGCGGCGGCCCGGCCGGCTACGAAGCGGCACTCGTGGCGGCGGCCCGCGGCCCCGAGGTTGCCGAGGTCACGGTGGTCGACTCTGACGGCATCGGCGGTGCGTGCGTGCTGTGGGACTGCGTCCCGTCCAAGACGTTCATCGCCTCGACCGGTGTGCGCACCGAGCTGCGCCGCGCTGCGGGTCTCGGGTTCGACATCGCCATTGAAGACGCCAAGATCTCGCTGGACCAGATCCACAACCGCGTCAAGACGCTTGCGAAGTCCCAGTCTGCCGACATCGGCCATCAGCTGCTGCGCGAGGGCGTCACGGTGGTGCAGGGGCGCGCTGAGCTGGTCGACGACATCGCCGGCATGGCCCACCACCGGGTCAAGGTCACCACCCCCGGCGGCCGCGTCGGCATCCTCAAGGCGGACGTCGTGCTGATCGCCACCGGAGCCAGCCCGCGAGTGTTGCCGAACGCCAAACCCGATGGCGAACGGATCCTGAACTGGCGCCAGCTCTACGACCTCACGGAACTGCCCCGTCACCTGATCATCGTCGGATCCGGCGTCACCGGAGCCGAGTTCTGCAACGCCTACACCGAGCTCGGCGTCCCCGTCACCGTCGTCGCCAGCCGCGACCAGATCCTGCCGCACGAGGACTCCGACGCGGCGGCCGTCCTCGAGGAGGCGTTCGCCGCCCGCGGCGTGAAGCTGGTCAAGAACGCCCGCGCCGAATCCGTCACCCGCACCGAGGACGGAGTCCTGGTGACGATGGCCGACGGCAGAACCGTCGAGGGCAGTCACGCGCTGATGACCGTGGGTTCGGTGCCCAACACGTCGGGGCTGGGACTGGAGAAGGTCGGTATCGAGCTCGCCCCGGGCGGCTATCTGAAGGTCGACCGGGTGTCGCGGACATCGGCGGCCGGGATCTATGCGGCGGGTGACTGCACGGGTCTGCTGCCGCTGGCCTCGGTGGCCGCCATGCAGGGACGCATCGCGATGTATCACGCGCTCGGTGAGGCGGTGGCGCCGATCCGGCTGCGCACCGTCTCGGCAGCCGTGTTCACCAGGCCGGAGATCGCCGCGGTCGGGGTGCCGCAGACGGCCATCGACCGTGGCGACGTCCCCGCGCGGACGCTCATGCTGCCGCTGAACACGAACGCCAGGGCCAAGATGTCGCTGCTTCGCCTGGGTTTCGTGAAGATCTTCTGCCGCCCCGCCACCGGTGTCGTGATCGGCGGTGTCGTGGTCGCCCCGATCGCCTCGGAGCTGATCCTGCCCATCGCCCTGGCGGTGCAGAACAACCTCTCCGTCACCGACCTGGCCCAGACGCTGTCGGTGTATCCGTCGCTTTCCGGGTCGATAATCGAGGCGGCTAGAAGGTTGATGGCGCACGACGATCTGGACTAAGTCCACGTAATCTGGGACCGGGCGAACCGTACCGACCAGTAACTAGGAGCGATTCAGTGAGCGACCCGATCCCCGCGAACGGGCAGACACTCCTGGGTCCCGAGCAGCGGGCTGAAGCCTGGGCGCGCCTCGGCAAAGAGCAGTTCGACGTCATCGTCGTCGGCGGTGGCGTCGTGGGCGCGGGCGCCGCGCTGGATGCGGCGACGCGCGGGCTGAAGGTGGCCCTCGTCGAGGCGCGCGACTTCGCGTCGGGCACCTCGAGCCGTTCGTCGAAAATGTTTCACGGCGGCCTGCGCTACCTCGAGCAGTTGGAGTTCGGGCTGGTGCGTGAGGCACTGCACGAACGCGAACTGTCGCTCACCACGTTGGCCCCGCACCTCGTCAAGCCGATGCCGTTCCTGTTCCCACTGACCAACCGTTGGTGGGAGCGGCCCTACGTCGCGGCGGGCATCTTCCTCTACGACCAACTCGGGGGGGCGAAATCCGTTCCGCCGCAGAAGCACATGACGAAATCGGGTGCCCTGCGACTGGCGCCCGGCCTGAAGCGTTCGTCGCTGATCGGCGGTATTCGCTACTACGACACCGTCGTTGACGACGCGCGCCACACCATGACCGTGGCCCGTACCGCGGCGCACTACGGCGCGGTGGTGCGGACCTCGTCGCAGGTGGTGTCGCTGCTGCGCGAGGGTGACCGGGTCGTCGGCGTGGAGGTGCGTGACTCCGAGGACGGCCGTGTCACCGAGGTGCACGGCCACGTCGTCGTCAACGCCACCGGGGTGTGGACCGACGAGATCCAGGCATTGTCGAAGCAGCGCGGACGCTTTCGGGTGCGCGCGTCCAAGGGTGTGCACATCGTCGTCCCGCGTGACCGCATCGTCAGCGAGGTCGCGATCATCCTGCGCACCGAGAAGTCGGTGCTGTTCGTCATTCCGTGGGGTACGCACTGGATCATCGGGACCACCGACACCGACTGGAACCTGGACCTGGCCCACCCGGCGGCCACCAAGGCGGACATCGACTACATCTTGGAGACGGTCAACGGCGTGCTCGCGACGCCGTTGACGCACGACGACATCGACGGGGTGTACGCCGGACTGCGGCCACTGCTGGCGGGGGAGAGCGAGGAGACGTCCAAGCTGTCGCGTGAACACGCGGTCGCCGTGCCCGCCCCCGGGCTGGTGGCGATCGCGGGCGGCAAGTACACGACCTACCGGGTCATGGGTGCCGACGCGATCGACGCCGCCGCCGAGTTCGTGCCTGCCCGGGTGGCGCCGTCGATCACCGAGAAGGTTCCGCTGATGGGCGCCGACGGCTACTTCGCGCTGATCAACCAAACCGAAAGCGTCGGAGCGCATTACGGTCTGCACCCGTACCGGGTGCGCCATCTGCTCGACCGGTACGGATCGTTGATCGGTGAGGTGCTGCAGATGGCAGAGGGCAGGCCGGATCTGCTGGCGCCGATCACCGAGGCGCCGGTGTATCTCAAGGTGGAGGCGCGGTACGCCGCCGCCGCCGAGGGCGCGCTGCACCTCGAGGACATCCTGGCCCGCCGGATGCGGATCTCGATCGAATACCCGCACCGCGGCGTGGACTGCGCGCGCGAGGTGGCGGAAGTGGTTGCGCCCGTACTGGGTTGGACCGACGAGGACGTCGATCGCGAGGTCTCCACGTACCTCGCCCGCGTCGAGGCCGAGGTGCGTTCGCAGCAGGAACCCGACGACGAGTCCGCGGATGCGCTGCGTGCCGCCGCGCCCGAGGCGCGTGCCGAGATTCTCGAGCCGGTGCCGCTCAATTGAGGCGTGTCCCACCCTTGCCGGTGCGCGACGGGCTCGGCCCGGCGCGTCTGCGGTTACGGGGCGGGTCGGTCCTCGTCGAGTTGGCCGACCGGTTCGGGGAGAGCGCGGCGGCGAAGGTCCGCAACGGCGAGGTGGTGATGCCCGACGGCACCGTCGTCGGCGTCGAGACGGTGCTTCCGCCGGGTGCGCATGTCTACCTGTATCGCGAACTGTGCGAAGAGGTTCCGGTTCCGTTCGACATTCCGATCCTTTACCGCGACGACGACATCGTCGTGGTCGACAAACCGCACTTCCTTGCGACGATGCCCCGCGGCCGCCACGTCGCACAGACGGCGCTGGTGCGGCTGCGACGCGAACTCGACATGCCCGCGTTGTCGCCCGCACACCGGTTGGACCGGTTGACGGCCGGCGTACTGGTGCTCACGACGCGACGTGAGGTGCGGGGCGCGTACCAGACGATGTTCGCGCGGGGCCTCGTCCACAAGACGTACCTGGCGCGCGCCTGCGTCAACCCGGAGTTCGCGCTGCCGACCGTGGTGCGTAGCCGGATCGTCAAGCAGCGCGGCCGGTTACAGGCCGCGGAGGTGCTGGGCGAGCCGAACGCCGAGACGCGGGTCGAGCACTTGGGAGACGGGCTGTACCGGCTGACGCCGCGTACCGGACGCACCCATCAGCTGCGGGTGCACATGGCCTCGCTGGGGTTGCCGATCGCGGGGGACCCGTTGTACCCGAACGTGGTCGACGTGGCACCCGACGACTTCTCGACGCCGTTGCAGCTGCTCGCACACCGTCTCGAATTCGACGATCCGATCACCGGCGCACGTCGGGTCTTCGTCAGCGGTCGAACGCTAGCGTGACCCCGCGGCGATGACCGCCCGATTGCGTCCCGCCACCACCGGCAGATCGAGCTTCATCACCTGCCGGTCGTAGGTCATGTACCCGTTGACCTCGTTCTCGACATCCGTTGTCTGGGTGTAGATCGCGCCCGACAGGCCGACATCGTGCACGATGCGTTCGAGGTCGACGCTGACCTCCACGTAGCGTTGGGTCAGCCTCTCCCTGCTGTCGGCCATCTCGTAGGCCATCGGCGGTCCTGGCCACCGGTTGGCCTCCTCTATCAGGCCCAGGCCGCCGTATTCGCCGTCCACGGTCACCCGGCCGTCACGGACCAGCGGCCGGCCGGGACCCACATACGTGTGGTCGTCGAAGATGTCGCCCGCCCTGCTGTCTCCGCGGGACTTGCAGCAGTTCGCCCCGCTGTTCGGCACCACCATGCGGGTCGGGTCCTCGGCCTTGACCGCGCGCGCGATCCTGGCGGTGTCGTACTCACCCCAGCCCTCGTTGAACGGCACCCAGCCGATGATCGATGTGACACTGCTCAATTGATGGACCATCTCGGAGAGTTCGTTCTCGAAATGCCGCTGCGCGTCGCGGCGTGGAGTCGGCGCGGGACCCGTCGGGATATCGAGCGACACGTCCAGTGACGGCATGTCCTGCCAGACCAGCAGCCCGAGCTTGTCGGTCCAGTAATACCACCGGGCCGGTTCGACTTTCGCGTGCTTGCGGACGAAGTTCATTCCGAGCGCCTTGATCTGCTCGAGGTCGAACCTCAGTGCCTCGTCGGTGGGCGCGGTGTAGATGCCGTCGGGCCAGTAACCCTGATCCAGCGGACCGTGCAGGAACGTGATCTTGCCGTTCAGTGCGATTCGCGACCTGCCCTGCGCGTCCTTGACGGTGCCGATGGTGCGTAGGCCGCCGTAGGAGGACACCTCGTCGACCACCTTGCCGGACCGGGTCACCAGCCGGGCCGTCAGGTCGTAGAGGAACGGATCCTCGGGTGTCCACACATGCGGGGACGGCACCAAAAGCCGCAGCGTGGCGCCGGGCTTACCCGATGCGCGGGCCACGACATCGCCGCCCGGTCGGGAGACCACCACCTCGGTGCGCTGATCGGTCGCACCTGAAACACGCGGTGTCACAGTGAAACTGGTCAGATCCGGGGTGACATCGAGTTTCTCGATATGTGCCCTCGGCACCGGCTCCAGCCACACCGTCTGCCAGATGCCCGATGCCCCGGTGTAGAACAGCCCGGCCGGGTTGTAGCGCTGCTTGCCGACGGCGAAGCCGCCCTTTTCGTTGCGATCATCGACCCGTACGACCAGCTCTTGTGGTCCCGACGCCCGAAGTGCGCTGGTGATGTCGGCGCTGAACTCGGTGTAACCACCCTCGTGACGTGCCACCTGCCTGTTGTTCACCCACACGGTGGCGATCTGGTCGACGGCGCCGAAGTGCAGCAGCACCTGTTGATCGTCCCAGTCATCGGGAACCTGAAACACCTTGCGGTACCACATTTGATCGTCGTGGCGGCCGATTCCGGACAGCGCCGACTCCGTCGGGAAGGGCACCAGGATCTGGTCGCGGTAGTCGCGTTCCGCGGGCGGTGTGCTCGTCGTCGCCGAGGCGGGCCGGCCGGTGTAGCCCCACAGTCCGTTGAGGTTCAACCACTTCGCCCGCGCCAGCTGTGGGCGCGGGTATTCCGGAAGCGCGTTGTTGGGCCCCACCAACGGGGTCCACCTGGTCGACAGCGGCGGCTTCTTCGGTTGCCACACGTCGGCCGCGTTGGCCGGCGCATTCGCGATCGCGATGCTGCCCAGTAGTGCCACCCCCATGGCCACGGCGATGAGGGTGAGTTGAACCCGCATCGACCCGGTGGACCGTCGACGGCCTGATGGTGTCTTCGGGGCGTTACCACGCATTGTGCGTGTCGGGGAGAGCGACCCGCGCGTGGGTGCGACGGGTGATTCGAGCAGGCATGAGCATTCCCGGATTGGCTGAACAGATGGGCCGACCTGGCGGCGCCACACCCCTGAGGTCCCCCGGCACGCCGTTGCGTCGCAGCAAACATACTCCGAAGTCGTTGCACACGGAAGTGGATGAACCTGGCAATTTGGCCAGAGTCTGGGTCGGATCCGAGGCCCGAGACTGGCCAGCAAACCCGGTTTCCCGTCCGTGCAGATCCCCGATGAGAGCAGAAAGCCCATTCTTTCCGATCACAGCTATGCGCAGCGGGGCGAGACGATCGGTCTGTCCGCAATCACAGCATCCAGAATGCGAAAAGCTGGCTGGTGTCGCGATCAACTCGGTCTCGCAGCCCGATCAGCGGGTTCGAGAGCGTTGATACAGCAAAGGATCGGTACGTCCTGGAGAAACGCCGTGTCGATACCGACACAGCAGCCGCGATAACTGCGACAATCGCATCCCGTCCTATCGACGGCGGTCACGCGAAGGAGCGAAAGTGCGCAAGATTTGGATGTGTGCCGCGGCGGTGCTGTTCGCCGGTGGTTTGGTCAACGTGCCACCCCCGACCGCCGACGCCACGGTGTGCGGATCCGTCGGTGGCAGGTTCGTCGACGTCTCCGGATGCAGCGACCCGTTCTCCTATCTCAACCAGGCCCTGGCGCCACCGCCGCCACCACCCCCGCCGCCTGCCGCACCGCCGCCCCCGCCGCCGTCGGATGCGCCACCGCCACCCCCGCCACCCCCGCCGCCTCCGGCCTACGTCCCGCCGCCTCCGCCGGCGCCGAACGTCAACGTGTGCGCCAGCGTCGGCCGGCGCATCAGCGTCAGCGGATGCATCTAGCGTGAGCCCGCGCGGCTAGTTGTATGTACCTGATCACCGGCGCCGGTGGCGGAGTCGGCAGCGTCAGCCGCACGGTCGTCGAGTTGCTGCTCGGCGACGGTGAGCAGGTGCGGGCCATGGTGCGTCGCGATGACGAACGGGCGCAACATCTTCGGGACGTCGGCGCCGACGTCGTCGTCGGTGATCTGACGCACGCCGCGGACATCGCGGACGCGCTGACAGGGGTGCGTCGCATGTTCTTCAACATGAGTGTCGCGGCGGACTACCTGCTGGCCACCGCCGAGGTGTGCGCGACGGCGCTGGACCGCGGCCACCTCGAAGCGATCGTGAACATGTCGCAGATGACGGTGTCTCAGATGACCCTGACCAGTACCGGAGAGTCCAAGCACCAGCGTTTGCACTGGCTCGCCGAGCATGTGCTCAACTGGTCGGGACTGCCCGTGATCCATGTCCGCCCAACGGTTTTCCTGGATAACCCGCTGTTCACGATGCTCGGCGCAACCACGGTGAAGGAACGCGGCGTGCTGGCGCTGCCGTTCGGGGCGGGCCGTACATCGCCCATCGCCGCGGTGGATGTCGCCGCGGTCATGACAGCGTTGCTTCGCGATCCCGCCGACCACATCGGAGCGGTGTACGAACTGACCGGACCGCAGGCGCTCGACATCGACGGTCTCGCCGCGCAGTTCGCCGAAGGGCTCGGACGGCCGATCATCGGCGAGAACCTCCCGGCCGATGACGAACGCCGCCTGCTCGACTCCGTCGATGTGCCCGAGCACGTGCGGCAGCACATCGCCACGATGGCGCGGTTGCATCGCGAGGATCGCTACAACCGTTCCACCGACGACGTCGAGCGCCTCATCGGCCGACCTGCTCAAACCGTCGCGCAATACGTGTCCGCTCATCGCGATCTGTTTGACTGATCGCGTGGACCGCACAACATTTGACCGTCTCTTCGACATGACCGACCGCACCGTGATCGTCACGGGCGGCACTCGCGGCATCGGGCTTTCGCTCGCCGAGGGATTCATTCTGGCCGGGGCCCGCGTGGCCGTCGCCAGCCGCAAGCCTGACGCCTGCGAGGAGGCCGCCAAGCACCTGCGCGAACTCGGTGGACAGGCCATCGGCGTCCCGACCCACATCGGCGACGTCGGCGCGCTCGAGGCTCTCGTGGACAGGACGGTCGAGGAGTTCGGCGGCATCGACGTGGTGGTGAACAACGCGGCCAACGCGCTGACCCAGCCCGTCGGCGCGATGACGCCAGATGCCTTGACGAAATCGTACGAGGTCAACGTCCGGGGACCGGTGTTCCTCGTGCAGGCGGCGCTGCCGCATCTGAAGGCCAGTTCCCATGCCGCGGTGATCAACATGATCTCGGTCGGGGCGTTCAACTTTGCGCCGGGGACGGCGATCTATTCGTCGAACAAGGCGGCCCTGATGTCCTTCACCCGATCGATGGCCGCCGAGTACGCATCGTTCGGAATCCGGGTGAACGCCATCGCGCCCGGCCCTGTCGACACCGACATGATGCGCAACAACCCGCAGGAGGCGATCGACCGGATGTCGGTCAGCATGCTGATGAAACGCCTCGCCCAGCCGGATGAGATGGTGGGCGCGGCACTGCTTCTGGCCTCCGACGCCGGAAGCTATATGACCGGAACGGTGATCATCGCTGACGGTGGCGGAACGCCTCGGTAGCCTCGGCCATCACCCCGCCCGTCGACGCCAGGATCTGGCTGCGGTTCTCGACATGCAGCGCGGCCTCCAGGCTCGACGCCTCGAGGTTGGCCCACAGCACCTGTTTCGTCGACTCCACCCCGAATTTCCCGTAACCACATAGGGTTTCGGCGATCGCCATCGCCTCGTCGACCACGGTCGCGTCGGGGCACACCCGCGACACCATGCCGATTCGGAGCGCCTCGTCGGCCTCGACCACCCGCGCGGTCAGAATCAGGTCGAAGGCCGGCCCCGCCCCGACAATGCGGGGGAGCGTGTAGCTCACGCCGATGTCGCAGCCGCCGAGCCCGAGTTTGATGAACTGGGTGCAGAACCGCGCCGACTCGGACGCGATCCGGATATCGCAGGCCAGTGCGATCCCCATGCCGCCGCCGTAAGCCGGGCCGTTGACCGCGGCGATCACCGGCTGGCGGAGGCGATGGATCTTCGTGGTGAGGTCGGCGATGCGTTCCTGCCATCGCATACCCGCACGCGGGAACTCCGTCCCGCCACCGGCTTTGTTCGGGTTCGGGTCCGTCAGGTCCAGACCCGAGCAGAACCCTCGTCCCGCACCGGTGAGCACCACGACCCGGCACTCGTTGTTGTCGCGGATCGCGTCGAGGGTCGCGTGCAGGTCCTGCACCAAGTCATAGGAGAGCGCGTTGAGCTTCTCCGGCCGGTTCAGGGTCAGGACGGCGATGTCGGGCCGGGGATACGTCAATTCGAGATGAGGCATGGGCGACACGTTAGCCCTGTGCCGGACGGCGTCAGATGGTGCTACGCCAGCCGGCGACGCCCACGACGATCATCCGAAGCTGCTTGACCGCGATGCGCCTGATCTCGTCGAGCGCGACGGAGTCGCTGGCGTCCTCGATGGATTCGGCGATCGAGATCATCGCGTTGACGATCAGGCTGGCCAGGATGTTGAGATCCTCGCCGCTCCAGGTGTTCAGCCCGGGAAAGCGGGCGAGGTCGATCGCCAGCTCCGACGTGATCAGCCGGATCTCGGTGCGGATGGCGTACCGCAGCACGCTCACCCCGCTGGAGCGCTCGCGGCCGATGAAGCGCCAGTGCTCCCGGCGCTCGTTGACGCCCTCGATCAGGATGTCCACCGACGACTCGATGACCCGGTTCGGATCGAGCCGGCCCGCCCGTGCACCGCGCAGCATGTCGCGAAGCGCGCGGAAGGACTCGTCGATGAGGACGAGTCCCAGCGCCTCCATCGAATCGAAATGGCGGTAGAACGCCGCGGGCACGATGCCCGCCTCACGAGTGACTTCTCGCAGGGACAGGGTGGCGAAGGAGCGGTCCTCCAGGAGGCGCAGGGCAGCGGCGACGATCGCCCGCCGGGTGGCCTCCTTGCGTTGCTCTCTGGAGAGGGTGTCGCGGGTCCGGGACTTGCTTGACCTGCCTGAACGGCTCGTTCGTGAACTGGGCGTACGACTGTTCACTCTGTGAAACCTACCACAACCTGGGCGAATCTGTTGACGCCGACCTCTTAGGCGGCGCACGGTGTACACATGTTCACCCAAACTTTGACACGCGGTTGGCGGGGCAAGGTGCTCCGCTCGCCGCTGGTCGACCTGCTCACCGGTCCGCACGGCGTCGACCGGTACACCGAGCTAGTCGAACCGACATGGACCGAGCGCGACCCCCGCGCGAAAGTGGTCGCCGTGCGCAGGCAGACGCCGCGCAGCGTCACGCTCACCCTCGAGCCGAATCAGGCGTTCACCGGGTTTTCGGCCGGGCAGCACATCAACCTCACGGTCGAGATCGACGGCCGTCGCCGCACCCGCCCGTACTCTCCGGCCAGCGCCGAGGGGTCCCCTTACATCGAGCTGACCATCGGCCACCACGACGGCGGGCTGGTCTCGACGTACCTGAATCAGCACGCCCGACCGGGCATGGTGGTCGGCCTCGATTCGGTCGGCGGCGACTTCGTCATGCCCGCGGTTCGGTCCGGGCAGAATGTCGCCGTCGGGGCGGCTCCGCGGAGCATCCTGTTCATCTCGGGCGGCAGCGGCATCACCCCGGTGATGTCTATGCTGCGCACGCTGCGGGCGGAGGGCACCGACCGCGAGATCACGTTCGTCCACTACGCACGCACCCGCGAGGAGGCGTGTTACGCCGACGAGCTGTCCGCGATGGCGGGCGTGCGGGTGCTGCACGGTTACACCCGCGGCGACGGGGGCGACCTCACCGGACATTTCGGCGCCGAGCACCTCGCGGTCATCGACCCCGGACCTGACACCGACACCTACGTGTGCGGACCGCCGGCGCTCGTCGAGGCGGTGCGTGCGCACCTTCCCGGCGCGAAGTCGGAGAGCTTCGTCCCGCCGGTCTTCACGGTTCCGGCCGAATCCTCCGGTGGCCGGGTGACATTCACCGACGCGGCCGTCGACATCGCCGACGACGGCCGACCGCTTCTCGAACAGGCGGAGGCCGCGGGCCTGAACCCGGAGAGCGGATGCCGAATGGGCATCTGCCACAGCTGCACCCGCCGCAAGACCCGCGGTGCAGTGCGCAACCTGATCACCGGCGCGGTGTCGACGACCGACGAGGAGGACGTGCAGATCTGCGTGTCCGTGCCCGTCGGCGATGTCGACCTGACGCTCTGAGCAAAGGAGTCATTTCAATGACAACTGCTATCGGCACACAGCCGCAGACCATCAGCAAGACCGTCGCGGGCAAGACCGTGACGATGTCCCCCGAGCAGGCGGACGCGTTCGGTCGTGAACTCGACGCGCTCAAGGAGCGGATCATCGCCGATCTGGGGGAGTGCGACACCACCTACATCCGTCGAATCATCAAGGCGCAGCGCGGTTTGGAGGTAGCGGGTCGTGCGCTGCTGTTCGGCGGCATCTTCCCGCCGTTCTGGCTCGCAGGTACCGCGATGCTGGGGTTGTCGAAGATCCTCGACAACATGGAGATCGGCCACAACGTGATGCACGGCCAGTACGACTGGACGGGCGATCCGGCACTGTCGAGCAAGAACTTCGAATGGGACACCGCATGCCCGGCCGACCAGTGGCGTCACTCGCACAACTTCATGCACCACACGTACACGAACATCGTGGGCATGGATCGCGATGTGGGCTACGGCATTCTGCGGATGAGCGAAGACCAGAAGTGGCGGCCGTACTTCCTCGGCAATCCGGTGTACGCGTTCCTGCTGATGGTGCTGTTCCAGTACGGCGTCGCGCTGCACGAACTGGAGACCGAGCGAATCACCGCGGGAGAGATCTCGATCGCGGACAAGCGCGATATCCTGGAAGGGATTTGGCGTAAGACGAAGCGGCAGACGCTCAAGGACTACGCGGCCTTCCCGCTGCTGGCCGGACCGTTCGCACCGTGGGTGTTCGCGGGCAACATGACCGCTAACCTGATGCGCAACGTCTGGTCATACATGATCATCTTCTGCGGCCACTTCCCAGAAGACGTCCAGGAGTTCTCGATCGAGGAGACCAAGGCCGAGACACGCGGCCAGTGGTACTTCCGTCAGATTCTCGGGTCGGCGAACCTGACCGGTGGCAGGCTCTTTCACATCCTCAGCGGGAATCTGTCGTTCCAGATCGAGCACCATCTGTTCCCCGACATCCCCGCCCATCGTCATGCCGAGATCGCGCCGGAGGTGCAGGACATCTGCCGCCGGTACGGCATCCCGTACAACAAGGGCCCGCTGCTGCGCCAGTTCGGGACGGTCGTGCGCAAGATCGTCAGGCTGGCCCTGCCGTAGCGGTCATAGCCACTCGGCGCCCCCTCGCCGCTCGCCGAGACTACGGTTTCTGACGAGAATCGGCCGAAATCCGTCAGAAACCGTAGTTTCGGCGAAGGGCTTGCCGTGAGTTTTACTGTGGCCGGCGGCTGTCGCGCGTGATACGAATCGCCGAATGGGCAACTATCACCCCGCAATGCAGAAGGCCCGCTTCGCCGATATCGAAAGCGACGTCCACGGACTGATCTCCAAGCGCACCGCCGTGCTGAACGGGGTGTCGGTGACACAGGTGACCTTCGATACCGGGGCCCGATGGTCCAACGACCTGAAGGAGTACGCGGGCACTGACCTGTGCGAGCTCCCGCACGTCGCCGTCGTCACGGGCGGTGCACTCGCGGTGCGGATGGCCGACGGCTCCGAAGAGGTGTTCTCGGCCGGTGACGTCATGTTGCTGCCGCCCGGGCACGACGCGTGGACGGTGGGCGAGCAGGCGTGCACGTTCGTCGAGTTCTCCCGCGGTAACGACTACTACGAGAGCTAGGTCTGACAGTTCGGGCACCAGAAGCTGATGCGGTCGCCGGTGTTCTCGGACTTGATCGGTGTGCCGCAGCGGCGGCACGGTTCACCGGCGCGGCCGTAGACCCAAACCTGTTGGCCGCGCCGGGTGTCGCCGGTGGTGGTGCGGTTGGTGCGGGATCGGTTGAGCCACAACATGTCACGTGCCCGCTGAACCAACCGCAGCGGATCGCGGACGTCATTGACCGGTGAGGTCGGCAGGTGGCCGAAGACGAAGCACAACTCGTTGGCATACACGTTTCCGACGCCTGCGAGAACGCGTTGGTCCAGCAGCGTCTCGGCAAGCGGTCGGTCCGGGTCGGCGGTCAGGTTGGCTGCTGCGATGCGTGGCTCCCAGTCTGATCCCAGCAGATCGGGGCCGAGGTGCGCGACGACGTCCATGTCGTCGGCGCGCGGCAGGACCTCCAGCACGCCGAGGTCGATACCCGCGGCCTGAACGTCGGCGGTTTCCAGGATGATCCGGATGCGGTGCCCGGCGCGACTGGGCCTGTTAATCGGGTTGACCTTCCAGCTGCCGTCCATCTTCAGATGGGAGTGGATGCTGGCCTGGCCGACACGGATGAACAGATGCTTTCCGCGGCTGAGAACCTCGTCGACGACCTGGCCGGTCAAGTCGACGGTCGCGTACTTGGGGACGCGAATATCGCAGCGTGTCAGCGTTTTTCCCTCCAGCGCTTCGCGCAGACGGGCTGCGGTGTGCCAGACGGTGTCGCCTTCAGGCATGTTTGCCCGCGACGGCGAGTGCCCGCTCGGCCTGCTCCGCGATCCGGCCGACCAGGACGCTTGCGCTTTCCTGTTCGGCGATCAGGTCGACGGCTTCGCCCGCCCAGATCGGCACGTAGTCGAAGTCCCGTCGTTCGACCCCCGCGCGGTACTCCTGCCGCACCGCATCGTCGAGCTCGGCGACGCGGTCCTGCCATTCGTCGATGAATCGGTTGCGCAGCGTGCGGGCTGGATACTGCGCCGGCCAATCCGCGCCTGCGGCGATGTCGACGGCCCTGCCTCGGGTGGTGTCGCTGGCTTCGGCTGTCAGGATCGCCTTGACCTCGTCGGCGTCCAGCAGCGCTTCGGGAGTGGCTTCGAAGCGGGTTCCGAGCATCGCCCCTGCGGCACCGAGCGCCAGGGCGGCAGCGAGACCGCGACCGTCGGCGATTCCGCCCGCCGCCAGTACCGGTGTGCTGCCCGCGATGTCGACGACCGCCGGCACGAACGGCAACGTCGCCCGGCCACCACCGTGGCCGCCGGCCTCCATCCCTTGCGCCACAACCACATCAGCGCCGACGTCGAGCGCGCGCCTGGTCTCGTCCATCGACGAGACCTGCACCATCAGCGCAATGCCCGCCGCCGAGATCGTGTCGGCGAACGGTGCCGGGTCACCAAACGAAAGCATGATCGCCGACGGAGACTGGTCGATCGCCGCCTCGAGGACCTCAGGTGTCACGCCCCAGGTCAGGAATCCGATACCCCACGGTCTGCTGGTCGCAGCCTTCGCGATGCCGCATTCGCGTTCGACCCATCGCTGGTTGCCGCTTCCGGCGCCGATCAGACCGAGTCCGCCGCCCTCGGAAACGGCGGCGGCCAGCGCGCCACCCGCGACGCCTCCCATCGGGGCCAGTACGACGGGATGCTCGATCCCGAACATCTCCGTCAGAGCCGTACGCAGAGGCATACCTCGAACTGTAGGCGTCCCGTCACCGCAGTCGTAGACCCCTTGGTGTGCGCGAGAAGCCCGCGCCCAACAGCGCTTCCTGGACTGCGGCCCGCTGGCTGTCGGTGCCCGGGTCCAACACCGAGACGCCGTTGACCTTCTCGATGAGGAACCCCTGTACGCGGCCTGCACTCACCAGATCGGCCAGCGCGGCGGCGGCCGCGACGTGGGCCTCGGCGTCGTCGGTGAACGACAGCAGCGACCGACCGCCGCGCTCGACGAACCACACCAGTTCACCGTCGACGACCGCGACCAGTGCGCCAGCCTTGCGGCCTGGTCGGTGCGCCACGTCTGTCGCGTCGTCCTCGGCGATTCTGCGGGTGGGCCACGGCAACGCCGCACCGTAGGGATTCGCCGGGTCGGCGGCGGCCATCACCACCGCGTGGTACTCGCGATGGTCGGGATCGACGCCGTCGAGATATGAACGTAGCCGGTCGACCGTCGAGGCCACCGCGAACTGTGCGCCGCCAAGCGATTCGACGAAGTACCCGCGCTGGCATCGGCCCGCGTCCTCGAACGCCGTCAGCACCTTGTAGAGCATGGCGAAGCCGCCCGGCACCTCTTCCGCGGCGACGGCGCCCTTGGTCAGCACACCGTGGCGGTTGAGCAGCAACTCGGCCTGAAAGTGTGCGCGCACAGTGGATTCCGGTTCTGCGGTGGGCAGCGCGGACCAGCGGCCGGCGACCGTCGGGTCGGATGGTCGGCCCTGAGCATGCGCGACGCTGTAGCGGCTCAGCCGCGGGGGGCGCTGACGCTGCCGGTGCGCGGGCGCACCGCGGCGGCCGGTCGATCGGCGGGGGCCCGACAGCAGGGCCCGCACCGGAGCGAAGGTATCGCCCGTGACCCAGCCCGCCCAGATCAGTTCCCACAGCGCCTGTTTCAGCTCGTCGTTCGGGTTGTCCGCCAGCTGTCGGAAGAAGTACGCCCCGCCCCGTCCGAGGGTGTCCATGATTGCGCGGTGCGTGTCGGTGAACTCGATCTCGGCAGGTGGCGCGAGCGTCAACGGCGCCGTATCGGCCTGGTGGAACGCGATCCAGCCGTCGCCGCCGCCGATCTGACCCACACCTGACCACGTGACCTCACCCGATGCCAGCAGCTCGTCGAGCATCGCCGGCTGATAGTCGCGGACGCGCTGCCCGAACACCAACGGCTCGACGGAAGACGCCGGTATCGGCACACCCGCCAGCTGCTCGATGACCTGAGCCAGGCCGTCGACCCCCGAGTTGTGTGTCGAACCGACCTGTTGCCACGCGGGCAGGAACCGGCCGTACGCGGCGGTGCTGACCGGCTCGACCTGCGCCCGCAGCGCGGCCAACGACCGGCGACGCAGTATCTTCAGCACGTCGGCATCGCACCACTGGTCGCCCTCCGCCTCAGTGGTGAACTCGCCGCGAATCAGCTTGCCGTCGATCGCCATTCGGCCCAACACGTCGGCGGCGACGCGCAGGCCGAGCCCGAAGCGCGCGGCGGCGTCGTGGCTGGTGAACGGTCCGCGCGTGCGGGCGAAGCGGCCGAGCAGCTCGCCAAGCGGATCGTCGACCGAGTCGGTGAACGCCGTCGGCACCCCGACCGGCACGGCCACCCCGACGCCGTCGCGCAGCAACCCGATGTCTTCGATGGCCACCCACCACACCTGGTCGGCGAACGACACCGTCAGCGCTCGTTTGGCGGTCCGCAGACCGTCGAGCCATCCGCCGATCTCGGTGGTGGTGCACCGTTCGGCGATCTCCGCCTCGGTCAGCGGTCCCAGCACCCGCAACAGGTCGGCCACACCCTCGGCGTCACGGGCTCGGCGGTCCTCGCTGAGGTGCTGCAGCTGACTGGTGGTCGTGGCGATGACTTGCGGATCGAGTAGCTCGCGCAGTTCCACGCGGCCGAGCAGCTCGGCCAGCAGGACGCTGTCCAGCGACAGGGCGGCGGCGCGGCGCTCCGCAAGGGGGCTGTCGCCCTCGTACATGAACGCGCCCACATAGCCGAACAACAGGGACGCCGCGAACGGCGAGGGCGTGGGGGTCTCGACCTCGACCAGCCGCAGACGGCGCTGCGCTACGCGGTGCATCAGCTCGGTGAGCGCGGGCACGTCGTACACGTCCTGCAGGCATTCGCGCACCGCCTCCAGCACGATCGGAAAGTCCGGGTACTTGCGGGCGACGTCGAGAAGCTGTGCAGCGCGCTGGCGCTGATGCCACAGCGGTGAGCGCTTGCCGGGATGCCGACGCGGCAGAAGCAGTGCGCGGGCGGCACATTCGCGGAACCGCGACGCGAATAGCGCCGAGCCGCCGACCTCGGCGGTGACGATGGGCTCGATCTCGTCGGCGTCGAACACGAACAGGTCGGCCCCGGGTGCCGTGTCTTCCGTATCGGGCAGCCGCACGATGATGCCGTCGTCGGAGGCCGTCGGCTTCTCGTCGATGCCGTACCGTTCCCGCAGCCTGCGGGATACCGCCAGCGCGAGCGGTCCGTGCACGCGAAGTCCGTAGGGGGAGTGCAGAATGACTCGCCAGTCGCCAAGTTCGTCGCGGAACCGCTCGACCACGAACGTCGTGTCCGTCGGCACCACGCCGGTGGCCTGGCGCTGCTCGTCGAGCAGCTGCCACAGGTTGTCCGTCGCGAACTCGTTGAAACCCATTGCGCGGCAACGTTCGGTGAATTCGTCGCGGCCCAGCTGGGCCAGCTCACCAGTGAACGCACCGACCGCTGCCCCCAGTTCGGGTGGTCTCCCGACGCTGTCGCCCCGCCAGAACGGCAGCCGGGCCGGCTGTCCCGGCGCCGGAATGACCAGCACCCGGTCATGGGTGATCTCGGTGATGCGCCAGCTCGTGGCACCGAGCGAGATGACATCGCCCGGGCGGGACTCGTAGACCATCTCCTCATCGAGTTCGCCTACCCGAGAGGGCTTTTCGGAGTCAGTGGCCAGGTACACCGTGAACAGGCCCCGGTCGGGGATGGCGCCGCCGGATGTCACCGCGAGCCGTTGCGCGCCGGGGCGGGCGGTCAGTGTGCCCGTATCACGGTCGTAGACCAAACGCGGCCGCAGTTCGGCGAACTCGGTGGACGGGTACTTGCCCGACAGCAGGTCCACCGTCGCCTCGAAGGCGCTGCGCGGCAGCGTCGCGAACGGGGCGCTGCGCCGGACCGCGTCGAACCAGCGGTCGGCGTCGAGTGGTTCGAGGGCGCATGCCGCGACGGTGTGCTGCGCCAGCACGTCGAGCGGATTCGCAGGCACCTGCATGGTCTCGATCTCCCCGGCGAGCATCCGCTTGACCGTGACCGCGCACCCGATGAGATCGGTTCGGTGCTTGGGAAACAGCACGCCCTGGGAGATTTCGCCGACCTGGTGACCCGCGCGACCGATCCGCTGCAGACCACTGGCCACCGACGGCGGCGCCTCGACCTGGATCACCAGATCGACCGCGCCCATGTCGATGCCCAGCTCGAGGCTGGACGTCGCGACGACGGCCTTGAGCCGGCCGCTCTTGAGGTCGTCCTCGACCTGCGCGCGTTGCTCCTTGCTGACCGATCCGTGATGCGCGCGGGCCAGCAGTGTGGGGGCGCCGTACGACGCTCCGCTGGCCATCAGCTGCGCAGGGAAGCCACCACCCACTTTCGGGTTGTGCTCCATGGACAACTCGACACCCGTGCGGTCGGCGTGAATCTCGTTGAGGCGCGAGGTGAGTCGCTCGGCCAGTCGCCGCGAATTGGCGAAGACGATTGAGCTGTTGTGCGCCTCGATCAGATCGACGATGCGTTCCTCGACGTCGGGCCAGATGGTGTTGTTCTCGAGGTTGGCCATGTCGGGAACGGGCACCGTCACGGACAGGTCGAACGTCTTCGCCGCGGGCGGCGACACGATGGTGGTGCGTGCCTGGCCGGACAGGAAGCGCGCCACCTCTTCCGGCGGGCGGACCGTCGCGGACAGCCCGATGCGCTGGGCGGGCTTGTCGAGAAGCTGGTCGAGCCGTTCCAGCGAAAGCGCCAGGTGCGCCCCGCGCTTGGTGCCGGCCACGGCATGGACCTCGTCGACGATGACCGTCTGCACCTCGGTCAGCGTTTCGCGCGCCGCCGAGGTGAGCATCAGAAACAGCGATTCCGGAGTGGTGATGAGGATGTCCGGCGGCCGCGTAATGAGTTCGCGGCGCCGGGCGGGGGTGGTGTCACCGGAGCGCACACCGACAGAGATGTCGGGTGCGGCGGTCCCGCTGCGCTCGGCGAGGCGGCCGATACCGGTCAACGGTGTCCGCAGGTTGCGCTCGACGTCGACGGCCAGCGCCTTCAGTGGCGATACGTACAACACCCGCGTGCCTGCGCCTGCGGGCCGGGGCTCCGACGCTGCGAGACGGTCGATGGCCCACAGGAACGCGGCAAGTGTCTTACCGGACCCAGTGGGGGCGATTACCAACGTGTTGTCGCCGTCCGCAATTGCCGACCAGGCCTGCTCCTGGGCGGGCGTCGGTTCCGCGAACGTGCCCGCGAACCACTGACGGGTAAGTGGGCTGAAGCGGGCGAGCGCGGTGGAGCTCATTCAGCCATCGTGCCGGAGGGCACCGACATATTTCAGGGACGTGCGGCCGCGATGGCTTCCGCCAGCGATTCCGGAATTCCCGGCACCCGTGCGACCAGGTCGAACAGGGCGTGCGTACAGGCGTCGGCGACGGTGTTGACGTCGGTCGACGGATCCAGCATCCGCTGCCGGCACATCTCCAGAACGAAGGCCAGCCATCCGTAGACGACGATGCGCAGGTCGCGTTCGACCTTGGCGTCAAGTTGGTCACCCGCGAGACCGCTGACGATGCGTTCGGCCTGCCGGTCGTTGTCGACGTCCTCGATGCCGCGCAGCACGGGGTCGGAACGGCCGATACCGACGTGGGCCGCCCAGGCGACGTTGGGGTTCGCCTCGTAGTAGCGGAGGTAGGCGAGGACGCCCTCGCGAACCTGCTCGAAGAGACCCAGGCCGGGCTGAAGCGGTGCGTTGGTCGCTTCGAAGAGCCGTTCGCTCTCGGCGCTGACGACGGCCGCGAAGAACGCTCGCTTGTCCGGGAAGTAGTGGTACATCAGCGCGCGGGAAACGCCTGCCTTCTCGGCGATTTCGTCGATGCGGACCTCGTCATAGGGGCGTTGGCCGAAAACCTCAGCGCCGAGCGCGAGTAGCTCTTTGCGCCGGTCCTCGGGCGACAGCCGGCGGCGAGGCTCAGACATGCCGATAGTCTAATTGACACATGTCCAACAAGTGTGGAACGCCCATATCCGCCCCGTTGTGACCGGCGTCGCACTGCGCCGCTCAGCAACCTTCTCGTAGTTCGACTCGATATTGGGGTGACGGCATTTCAATATCATCTCTGATGTGCGACTATGCCCAATTGACATGTCAATTGTTGTGTGATGAGGACAGGCGGTCAGCTACCCGGTCTCGGCCAGGTACTGAGTCAGCGAAGTAACAGGTATCGGCAACGTAAGGGGGTTGCATGGCGGTCCGGGGTATCAGGGCACTGATCAAAATTATGAAGACAACGTTCGATCCAGAGCTGGTGATTCCTAAAGAAGCGAAGGTGACGGAATTCACCGGCGATGACAGTTTGTCGCGGAAAGATCTTGCGCAGCACCCCATTCCGGCCCATTCCCTGATCTGGAAGTACTGGGCCCGCGTTGATTTGATGTTCTTCGGCAACGGTGTACTTCCACCCATCGCGGGGGCGTGGCCGCAGATGGGGCAAGCGACTGCGGGTTCTGTTCTTTTTACCGGTGACAGTTCTCTTCGCGCACGGAACAAGATCTATAAAGCTCGGCGCCAGAGATCTCGGGAGTACATCTACGGCGCGGTGTACGAGGCTCCCGAAGAGGCGAAGAAATACGGGCTGAAGACTCGGAATATGCACAAGCCCGTCAAGGGCACACTCCATGGCGGCACGTTCCACGCGTTAAATGCGGAGACCTTCTACTTTGGCCATGTCAACTTCTTCTACCACCTACTGATCAACGTAGCCGAGCAGTTGTATTTCGAAGGCTCCATGCCGCGGGCGATGAAGGAGCAGATCTTCGAGGAATCCAAGGAGTGGTACAGCATCTGGGGAGTCGACGATCGTTCCCAGCCGGAGACGTACGACGACTTCGAGCGGTATCTAGAAAACATCGAGCGCAATCATCTGGTGAAGTCACAGGTGACTGAGGCCATGCTGGAACAGTTCATGGAGCGTCGTCTGGCGCCATCGTGGTGGCCCCCCGTTATGAAGAAATATGTGTGGCCGTGGGTGGCGGCGCGGCGGCAGATCGTCGTCAACAGTTACCCGCCCCATGTGCAGGAGCTGTTCGGTTTGGAGTGGACCCCCGAGGACGAGGAGATCTTGCGCCGCTTCATGCGGATGTATCGGCGGGTCAACGCGGTCCTCGAGCGTCTCCTCCCGCTGAAGTTCTTCTACTTGCCGATTGCGGTTCAAGGCTTTGAGCGCGAAGGGGTTGATCCACGCACCATCACGCTGGAGTCCGCACGGCAAGCGCTCCGGGAAAGCCGTGCCCGTCGCGCCGCCCGAGAGGCCACTCCAACAGCTGAGGTGATGACTTCCAACTGATGATCCGCCGGCGACACCGGCCGTAAGCTGACCCGGTGATCGAACTGCACGTCGAACGCGCCATAGCGGCGACACCAGAGCGCGTCTTCGACTGGCTGGCCGACCCGAAGAGCCTCAAGGCGGCGCCGCTCGTCCTCGGCGCGAGGCTGGCGAACGGCTCTTCGGAGCCGAAAGCAGGCGCGGTGCGCGTGGTGACCGGCACAGGCATGTGGTTCGAAGAGGAGTACACGGCCTACGACCCGCCGCGCAGCTTCTCCTATCTCATCCTGCGGTCGGTCCCCGGCTTCATCCACGAGGGCGGCACATTGACGTTCACACCTCAGGGCGAAGGCACCCACGTCGACTGGATCACCAAGTACACCCATCCGCTGTGGTCGGGTGGCAAAGCGTTCGAGCCGGTGAGTTCGCGACTGCTGCGGTGGAGCTTTCTCGCCGTCCTCGACGGCTGTGCCAAGGCGTTGGAGTCCTAGCCCGGCGTACGAAGCGCGCTAGCCGAAGTGCACGCCCTGCGCCAACGGCAGCTCGGACGAGTAGTTGACCGTGTTGGTCGCCCGGCGCATGTACGCCTTCCATGAGTCCGAGCCGGACTCACGCCCACCCCCGGTCTGCTTCTCGCCACCGAACGCGCCGCCGATCTCGGCGCCCGACGTGCCGATGTTGACGTTGGCGATACCGCAGTCCGAGCCGTCGGCGGACATGAAGCGCTCCGCCTCGCGCACGTCCGTTGTGAAGATCGACGACGAAAGACCCTGTGGTACCGCATTGTTCAGCGCGATCGCCTCATCCAGGTTCTCGTAGGTCAGCACGTAGAGAATCGGTGCGAACGTCTCGGTATGCACCACGTCGGTCTGTGCGGGCATGCGGACGACGGCGGGCGCGACGTAGTAGGCGCTCTCGTCTCCGAGTTCGTGGCGCTCACCCCCGATCACCTCACCGCCGTCTGCGCGGGCCTGCTCCAGCGCCTTGACCATGTCGCGGTAGGCGGTTTCGTGGATCAGCGGGCCGACCAGCGTGCCGTCGGCCGCCGGATCGCCGATCGGCAGCTGCCGGTACGCCGACACGATCCGGCCGACGAGTTCGTCGGCGACCGAGGAGTGCACGATCAGGCGGCGCAAGGTCGTGCATCGCTGTCCGGCCGTGCCTGCGGCGGAGAACACGATGCCGCGCACCGCGAGGTCCAGGTCGGCCGACGGCGTGACGATGGCGGCGTTGTTGCCGCCGAGTTCGAGCAGCACCTTCCCGAACCGCGCCGCGACCCGCGGCCCGACCTGCTGCCCCATCCGCACCGAACCCGTCGCGCTCAGCAGTGCCACCCGCGGATCGTCGACGAGGCGCTCGCCGATCTCACGGCCACCCTGAATGAGCCGGCTGACCTCCCGCGGCGCACCCACCTCGTCGGCTGCGCGTTCGATCAACGCCTGACAGGCCAGCGCCGTCAATGGGGTGAGCTCCGAGGGCTTCCATACGACGGTGTCGCCGCACACCAATGCGATCGCGGTGTTCCAGGCCCAAACCGCCACCGGGAAGTTGAATGCCGTGATGACGCCGACGACGCCGAGCGGATGCCAGGTCTCCATCAGCCGGTGGCCGGGACGCTCGGAGGCGATGGTCTTGCCGTAGAGCTGACGTGAGAGGCCGACGGCGAACTGGCAGATGTCGATCATCTCCTGCACCTCGCCGAGGGCTTCTGAGGTGATCTTGCCGGCCTCCACCGTGACGAGCGTCGCGACGTCGGCCTTGTGCTCGATCAGCAGCTCGCCGAGGCGCGCCACCAGCGCACCGCGAACGGGTGCCGGGGTGGTACGCCACGACGTAAACGCCTGCGCGGCTTCGGCAATGGCGGTATCGGCCTGCTCGGGACTGGTCTCCGCGATCGTGAACAGCACGTCGCCGATGATGGGCGTGCTGGCATGCAAGCGTGAACCGGATGTCG
Source organism: Mycolicibacterium moriokaense (assembly GCF_010726085.1). Lineage (NCBI taxonomy): Bacteria > Bacillati > Actinomycetota > Actinomycetes > Mycobacteriales > Mycobacteriaceae > Mycobacterium > Mycolicibacterium moriokaense. Next base: position 5,239,299 of record NZ_AP022560.1, on the reverse strand, counting down.
CCGGCCGAGCGGCTCCGTGTTGGCCCGGCTCGCCGAGTTCTACCCGCGAACCCACGGCCGCCAGTGCGTCACGGACGCGGGCGCGCAGATCGTCGGCGGTGGGGAGCTGTGATTTCTGCATAGTGGTCATGATGACGCGGCCTTCTCATAAAGATCGTAGGGATCGTGAATGTGATGACCGATCTGTCCGGCCATCCAGTGCATGCTGTAGTCCGACCCGTCTGCCCCATCCGAGGTCTGCGCGTCGGTGTCGAGATTCGATCGGAAGATGCCCGCCGCCGAGGCAGGCAAGAAGTCCTCGTAGACAACGGGTTTCGCCGGATCACCGCCGTGGTAGTAGGCGAGCCCCGCTGCTGCCATCTCCTCATGGGTGGCGGGGAAGTGGTCGGCCCAAGCCGCGGCCGGATCAACGGTCCTCATCGCGGCCTCATACCGTCGCCTGCCCTCGGGAGTCAGCGCCACCCCTCGCGACTCGACCTCACCGAAGCGCACCCGCAGCGTGCCGTCGGACACCACACCATTGTCATCGCGGAAGCGGCGCGGCTCGGCCAGCGCCCGAAAAGACGTCTGCCGCAACAACACATCCGGTCCCGAGGTGCGGGGCGGGCCCTGTATCGCGTCGATCATCGCGACTCCGCGCTGCGACATCCGCCGATACAGCTCATCGATGTCGAGCACACGCGGCGTCAGGTGATTGATGTGCGTCGTGGCGACACCGGCGATGTCGGCGGCCACCGCCGATACGCGGCTCAGCTCGTCGTACCACCCGCGATCGATCGGCTCCCGTGACAACGCGAACGCGGCGACGGCGGCGGCGACGAAGCGCTGCGCGGACTCTCGGTCCGTGCCGCCCTCGGCGGCTATACGGCGCGCCTCGTCGATCAGCGCGGGCTCGAACAGCTGCCGGTGAGCCAGGCGGCGCTCGACGCGGGCGCGCAGGTCGGGGGAGAAGAAGCGCTGATCGGACGTCGCCAGCATGGAGGTGAACACCCGAAACGGGTTGCGCTCCAACTCGTCTGCATCAATCGGCCGGAAAGCCGTCGACACCACCGGCACCGGCGATTCGGCGTCGCGCAGATCGTAAAAACCGACCGGATACATGCCGAACGCCGCGAAGAGATCTGCCACCTCCTCGAGTTCGCGCGGGCTGCCGACCCGGATCGCGCCGTGGCGCTCCGTGGTCACCCGCTCGGTCGCGCCCAGTTCGCGGTTCACCTCCGTACTGACCTCGAGGAGCTTGGAGTAAAGCGGCACTTCGGCGGCGTAAAGGCGCGACAATGCCGCCGCGAACCGCGCACGCAGCCGCCACGTCGGGACAGTCAAGCTCATCGCCAAACGTCCTTGCTCGGATACAGTGCGGCCATGAGCGAACCGCTCGACGACATCGACCGGGTGCTGGCGCGCGAGTTGGTCGCCGACGGACGGGCCACGCTGGCCCACCTCGCGTCGGTAGCGGGGCTTTCGGTGTCGGCGGTCCAATCACGGGTCCGACGTCTCGAGGCTCGAGGCGTGATCGTCGGATACTCGGCCAGGATCAACCCCGAGGCCGTCGGCAACATGCTGTCGGCGTTCGTCGCCATCACCCCTCTCGATCCCTCTCAGCCCGATGATGCTCCTGCGCGGCTCGAACACATCGACGCCATCGAGTCATGTCACTCGGTGGCCGGCGAGGAGAGCTATGTGCTGCTCGTGCGTGTCGAGTCCGCGCGTGCGCTTGAAGACTTGCTGCAGCGAATCCGAACGGCGGCGAACGTACGCACTCGAAGCACCATCATCTTACAAACTTTTTACGATAGACGCGACTCGGTGCCGTAACTGTTACGGTCAGATGGTCAGAATGCCGTAAATCTTCTGTTAAAGTGGGTTTATGACCGCTGTTCTGTCGCATTCTGCCCACGATGCCTCCGCGGCCTCGCCGGTCGGCCCGGACGACGTCCGTGACGTGCTGGCCCGCAGCATCCTGGCCGACGGCCTGGACCTCGTCCTCGACATCGACCGCTCGCGCGGCTCGCATCTCGTCGACGCCCGCACCGGCAAGCGGTATCTCGACATGTTCACGTTCTTCGCGTCGTCGGCGCTGGGGATGAACCATCCGGCGCTGGCCGACGACGACGGCTTCCGTGCCGAACTCGCGGTGGCCGCGATCAACAAACCGAGCAACTCCGACGTCTACAGCGTGCCCATGGCGCGTTTCGTCGCGACGTTCGCGCGCGTGCTCGGCGACCCCGCACTGCCTCACCTGTTCTTCGTCGACGGCGGAGCGTTGGCCGTCGAGAACGCGCTGAAGGTGGCGTTCGACTGGAAGAGCCGGCACAACGAGGCTCGCGGAATCGACCCCGAGCTCGGGACCAAGGTGCTGCACCTGCGCGGCGCATTCCATGGCCGCAGCGGCTACACGCTCTCGCTGACCAACACCGACCCGAACAAGGTCGCACGCTTCCCGAAGTTCGACTGGCCCCGCATCGATGCGCCGTACCTGCGGCCAGGGGTCGATATGGATGCGGTGGAGGCCGAGTCGCTCCGTCAGGCGCGCGCGGAGTTCGAAAGCCACCCGCACGACATCGCCTGCTTCATCGCCGAGCCCATCCAGGGTGAGGGCGGCGACCGTCACTTCCGGCCGCAGTTCTTCGCAGCGATGCGGGCTCTGTGCGACGAGTTCGACGCACTGCTGATCTTCGACGAGGTCCAGACGGGCTGCGGGATGACCGGAACCCCTTGGGCCTACCAGCAATTGGGAGTCGCACCCGATGTGGTCGCATTCGGCAAGAAGACCCAGGTGTGCGGCATCATGGCCGGACGACGCGTCGACGAGGTGTCCGACAACGTCTTCGCCGTCAGTTCCCGGATCAACTCGACGTGGGGCGGCAACCTGGCCGACATGGTGCGTTCGCGGCGCATTCTGGAGGTCATCGAGTCGGACCACCTGATAGCGCGCGCGGCAGGGACGGGCCGGTACCTGCTCGACCGACTCCTCCAACTCGCGGAGGAGTTCGCCGGCGAGGTGCTCGACGTCCGAGGTCGTGGGTTGATGTGCGCGTTCAGTCTGCCGTCCTCCGCGCAGCGCGATGAGCTGCTCGCCAAGTTGTGGGATCGAGGGGTGATCATGCTTGGCAGCGGTGCCGACAGTGTGCGGTTCCGGCCGGCGCTGACGGTGTCGCGGGAGGAGATCGACGCCGCGGTCGATGCGGTGCGCGACGCGCTGCGCGCCTAGACCCCGGTCGGTGTTGAGGGCTCGGTCAGCCGTCGGATCGTCGCGCGGAGGCGACTGAGCTCCGCTCCGCTCACCAGTTCGCAGCCGTGCAGTTCCGCGAGTTTGCGTGCAGCAGGGGTGAATTCGTGGTTCGTGACGACCATGGTCCTGGCGCACTCCTGCATCGGTGCACCGGCGACCACTTCCTGCACCGCACTTGCGCCGACAGGGCGCGACTGCCGTTTGCATTGGATGGCAAGACGATTCGGCCGCTTCCCGACGATGATGTCGACACCCCAGTCACCGCTGAGCGGGGTCATGATGACCGGCGCACCACTCGACCGTGCGATCCGCGCGACGTAGTCCTCGAATTCGGTGCCGGTCAACGTGGCGGCCGGGTCCTCGCGTGGGTGCGGGGTGCGCAAGCCGACGAGCGCCCCGCGGACGAAGCGCGGCGCCGCTGCAAGGGTCATGGGCGCGACGACGGCCACCACAAGGCTCCATGAAGGTGAGGCCCCCAGCGCCCAAGTCGACAAACCGGCCGCGACCCCGGCGAGCAACAGCCACTTCAGCACCACGCGGCGAATCGTAAGGGCGCGCACCGACATTGCCGACATGCCTCGCCGCTCGGCCCGCGGTCGAACCTTCTGTCCGATATGCGAAGTTTCATACCAGCTGCAATGTTCCGTCGCAGGTAACCGGGTTAATCTGCACTTATGACCGACGACGCGGCCGGAGGGGAAGGGCAGACGCCTATCGAGCATGCCGACGGTGGCGGGGAGCCTCAGCGCGTCGGGTCGTTCAAGTACTTCTTCGCCGATGAGCGCTGGGAGTGGGCACCCCAGGTTCAACGGATGCACGGTTACGCGGGCGACGTCGTGCCCACCACGGAACTGGTGCTGTCGCACAAGCATCCCGACGACTACGGCCAGGTCGCCGCCACACTCGACGAGATCCGCCGGACGGCGGGCGCGTTCTCCACCAGGCACCGCATCGTCGACACCCACGGCGAGGTGCACCACGTCGTCGTGGTCGGTGACCAGATGTTCGACGACACCGGGACGGTGATCGGGACCCACGGCTTCTACGTCGACGTCACGCCGTCGGTTCAGCAGCGCCACGACCGGATCGTCACCGAGGCGGTCGCGGAGATCGCCGAGGCGCGGGCACTGATCGAGCAGGCAAAGGGCATGCTGATGGTCATCTACCGGATCAGCGCTGACTCCGCGTTCGAACTGCTCAGGTGGCGTTCGCAGGAAACCAACACCAAGTTACGGGCGTTGGCCGAGCAGATTGTCAGGGACTTCCTCGAACTGCGCTACGACGATGAGTTGCCGCCCCGAAGCGCGTACGACAGGCTGCTGCTCACCGCGCATAACCGCGTCGCATCCTGAGGTTTACCCGCTCCTGGCGCCGGGAATTCTCTGCCTCGTCTTGACCAGCGAATTCGGGAGAGTCCGTCCGTGTATCAGAGTCCAGGACGTGTCCAACAGGACGACGCAGGAATCCGCGATGCCGTGCGTTTCGGCGCGATCGTCGCCGTCGTGGGAGTTGCGTTCGTGGTCACCGCCATCGTGTGGGTGAGTACCTGCAGCGGCGCGACGGCAGACACAGTGGCGTGCGGAGCTCCGCAACGCACAATGCTGGCGCTCGGTGCACCGGTCGTCCTGTTGATCGGCTCATTGCGCGCCTTCTTCCGGACCTACCAGACCAGGCGCAGGGGTGAGACCTGGTGGGCATGGCAGGGCGTCGGCTGGTTCCTGCTGACGATGACACTGCTCGTTTTGACCATGAGCATGCCGCCCATCGCCGGGCCCGCGTTGGTCGGAGGATGACCGCCCCGCGGCCGTCGCTGACGGCCGTCGCGCTGGTGTGCAGCCTCAAACGCAGTCCGGCACAGTCGAGTAGCGAGTTGATCGCCGAGCACGTCTGCGCACAACTGCGCACCCGCGGGGTGAAGACCGAGTCGCTGCGCTGCGCCGACTACGCGATTTCGCCTGGCGTGGAGGCGGATATGGGGGAGGGCGACGAATGGCCCCGCATCCGCGAGAAGCTGCTGGAATGCGACATCCTGGTCCTGGCGACACCGGTGTGGCTCGGTCACCCCTCCAGCGTCGCGCAGCGCGTGCTCGAGCGCTTGGATGCCGAACTGTCCAACACCGACGACGCCGAGCGGCCGGTGATGGTCGGCAAGGTGGCGCTGGTCGCGGTCGTCGGAAACGAGGACGGGGCGCACAAGGTCGTCGCCGACTGCTTCCAGGGACTCAACGACATCGGCTACACCATCCCCGCCCAGGGATGCACGTACTGGAACGGCGAGGCCATGCAGTCCGGCGACTACAAGGACCTCGACGAGGTGCCCGAGGCGGTCGCTTCCACCACCGCCGCCGCGGCCCGCAACGCCGCCCATCTGGCGACTGTCCTGCGTGAACGGCAGTACCCGCCGTATCAGTGATGTCGTTTCTGGCACAACGCCGTCCGGTAGGCCTACCGTGGATATCAGCCCACGCAGGGCGGCTTCAGGGTACGTCGGAGAAAGGAGTACCGATGAAAGGCCCGAAAGATCCCGTCGACCACGCCAGGACAACGCGCCCGCACGCCGGGGAGTCGATGAAGGACAACAAGATCATGCCGGGGCTCATCGTGATCGGGGTGGCCCTTGTGCTGTTCGTCTCGTGCTTGGCGGCGTTCGCCACGCGTCACCAAGATGTCGGCCTGACGCTGGCGTCCGTCGCCGTTGCGGGATTCATCGTCGGCGGCGGCTGGCTGCTGGTCGAACACCTGCGGGTGCGGCGGATCGAAGACCGTTGGTACGCAGAGCATCCCGATGCACTGCGGCAACGGCCCAGCAGTTAGAGACGAACACGAAAAGGGCCCAGCCGAACGAGTCGGCTGGGCCCTTCCGCGTTAGGTCTTACTATCGCTGCTCGGCCTCTTGGCGCTTCTCAGCAGCTTTGGCGCCTCCGCGGGCGGCTTCGGCCTCGGCTTCCTTCTGCGCCGCATCTTGCTGCGCATCGGCCTTGTCCTGCTGAGCCTTGCCCTCGCGGACCATGTCGTCACGCCCGGTCACGGTGCCAACCGCTTCCTTGGCCTTACCCTTCACGTCCTCGACGGCGCCCTTGATGCCTTCTTCGGGACCACTGTTCTTCTCGGTCATAGTTGCCTTTCCGCTATTTGCAGTGGATTGGCCGTGCCCACTTTTCTCCAGCGGGGGCCACGGGGAAATCTCCCGCAACCGGTGGGTACCCGGGGCGGTGCGGGCTAAACCCGGGCTAAGCCTTCGCGCAATGCCGCGGAGTACCTGCTGTAGCCCGCTCGCAGCGCCACGACGACGACGACCCACGCCAGCCCGAAGCCCGAAGCGCGAACCGACGATCGCGTTGGTGACGAGGTCGCCGATGTCGAGGAAACCGCCGATGCATGGCCTGGGCGAGTTGGCCGGGCATGCCGTCACGGTTGGCCGGGCAACGCGTCACCAGCAGACCCGTCCCCGCAACGATCAGTGCCAGCAACAGAGCCGCACGTAACCGATGTGCACGTGCACTGCGAACCGCCATGGCGACTCCTGTCAGCCGGAGAGCGTCTCACCTCCGACAGGTGCGAGTACCTCGCCGCTGTTGGTGTGGTCGGGATATGAGATGTCAGCGTCCGGATCAGACATCCATGTCCTCTTCGGGGTCGAAGTCGACGGTTTCAAGTTGTTCCTGCCAGTCGGGGCCCGCCGCCTCGAGCGGCAATTCGGTCGGGGGTTCCGCGGTGTCCTCTTCGTCGAGAACCGGCTCGTTGATCGCGCGATGCTGCTCGACGGCGTCATCGACCGGGATGTCGACGGGGATATCGTCGGGGAAGTTCTCGCTGTCTTGCATAGCGGCCGGATACCCCGCGCGACGTGCGGGAAACCCTGTCGCGACAGGACGCTAGCCCTTGTTGCCCTTCGCGACCTTGCGGATCAATCGCGCGGTGCCGCTGTCCAGAATCGCCTGACGTTTGTCCACCGCTTTGGTTTTCGCGGCGCGCCGGGCAGCGGCGGCGATCGTGAGGCCGGACTCGTATCCCTCGACGACGCGGGGGTCGACGTAGGACCCCCGGGCCACCGCGGGAGTGTTGCCGAGTTCCTCGGCGACCTCTTTCATGACCGCCGATTCCACTCGCTTGATCACGGACTTGTTCTCCGGGGGATCGGCATCGACGAACGCCGCCGCCGCCAGGACCGTGCCATGCCAGGTGCGAAGGTCCTTGACCGTGTACTCGTCGCCGACGAGCTCTTTGAAGCGACCATTGAGATCGTCGGCGTGCAGCTCGGTCCAACCGGAACCGTTGCGGCACACCAGCAACCGCTCGGTGCGGTCGGGTCTGCGCATAAGCGCACGCACCGATCGCACCACCTCGGGGTCCTCGATCTTCAGGGTGCGGCGCACCCCGCTCTTGGCTGGATAGTCGAACTCGACGGCATCCTGCGCGAGCGTCACGTGCTCACAGAGCAGCGTCGCGAGGCCGAACGAGTTGTTCTCTTCGGCGTACTGTTCTGATCCCGATCGGAAGTACCCGAGATCGAGCAGCTGCAGTGCCAGCGCGATCACGCGGTCGCGGGTGAGCCCGCGGCCACGCAAGTCGGAGGCGATCTGCTGCCGCATCTCGGGCAGCGCGGCGGACATGTGCAGCGCCCGGTCGAACTTCTCCTCGTTGCGGTCCTCCTGCCACTGCTGGTGATAGAGGTACTGTCTGCGGCCGGCGGCGTCGGTTCCGACCGCCTGGATGTGCCCATTGGGATAGGAGCAGATCCAGACCTTCTTCCAGGCCGGCGGGATCACGAGGTTTTTGATGCGGCTCAGCGTCTCTTCATCGGTGACCGGGGAGCCATCGGGGTAGTGGTAGGAGAATCCCTGCCCTCTTCGCACCCGACGCAGGCCGGGGCCGCGCAACTGGCTACGGCGAAGCCGCATGTTTGGCGCGTGACCAGGTGAGGGTATGGATGTCAGACCATGCCGACTCACGAACCAACACGGACAACCAACTCTTCGGCGTCACTGCATCATGGGCGCCAGGATGACGAACGCCCCGGCGTATATCGCCACCACGATCAAGATCAGCCCAACCAGTACCAGCCCGGCCGTGACAATGATCCGACGCAGTCCCCGGGCACCCCCCGGGTCCGCGTCGCCGAGCCGGCCGTGCGACTCCACTTGCTTCATGACCGGGGATTACCCGACCCCGCTGCTTGGCACACGTCAGCCTTGGCTGGCTCCGGATGTGCCCATGAGTAACTGGGATACGACCTGGGGTAACCTCGCTTCAACATTGCCGGGAGGTCAAATGGCCGACGTTGCTAAATCAAACAACGGGCACCAACGGAAGGCCGGGTCGGTCGAACTTCGAGTGGCCGCCACACTGGAAAACCTTGCGGTGCTTCGGACACTCGTCGCCGCCGTGGCCACCTACGAGGATCTGGACTTCGACTCCGTTGCCGATCTGCGGTTGGCCGTCGATGAGGCATGTACACGGCTCATCCGATGCGCAGTCCCGGACGCGACGCTGTTGCTGGTTGTCGATCCGCAGGAGGACGCGGTTGTCATCCACGCGTCGACGACATGCAAGAGTCCCGACATCCTGGCACCCGGCAGCTTCAGCTGGCATGTGCTGAGCTCACTGACCGACGACGTGCGGACCTTCCAGGACGGGCAGGGCCCTGAGGAAGGACAGGTGTTCGGGATTTCGATGACGACGAGGCGAGCGAGCTCGCTGCAGTGAGCCCGTCGACCTCGCAGGGTTCGTCGTCGCGCTCGAACTCTGAGTACGCGGACGTCGCCGACATGTTCCGCGAGCTGGAGGGCGTGCCCGAAGACACGGCGGCCTTCCAGCGGCAACGCGACCGCATCGTCGAGCGGTGCCTGCCGTTGGCCGACCACATCGCCCGCCGCTTCGATGGCCGCGGGGAATCCCGCGACGATCTGGTTCAGGTGGCGCGGGTGGGCCTGGTCAATGCGGTGATCCGGTTCGACGTGAACGCCGGTTCGGACTTCGTCTCGTTCGCCGTGCCGACGATCATGGGAGAGGTCCGCCGCCACTTCCGCGACAACAGCTGGTCGGTCAAGGTGCCCCGCCGACTAAAGGAACTTCACCTACGGCTGGGCGCCGCGACCGCGGAACTGTCCCAGCGGCTGGGGCGCGCCCCCACCGCATCGGAACTGGCCGCCGAGCTGGACATGGACCGCGACGAGGTCATCGAGGGTCTGGTGGCCGGAAGCTCGTACAACACGCTGTCGATCGACAGTGGCGGCAGCGGCACCGAGGATGCCCCGGCGATCGCCGACACCCTCGGCGACGTCGATCTGGGACTCGATCAGATCGAGAACCGAGAAGCGTTGCGGCCGTTACTCGAAGCGCTTCCGGAGCGGGAACGAACGGTGCTGTTGCTGCGATTCTTCGAATCGCTCACGCAGACGCAGATCGCCGAGCGCGTTGGCATCTCGCAGATGCACGTGTCTCGCCTGCTGGCGAAATCGCTAGCGCGTCTTCGTGATCAGCTGGAGTGACGGCCGCGGTTCGTCCGCAACCGCGGACAGCGCGCTGTCGAGGCGTTCATAGAACGGCAGGGCCGAATCGGGATCGCAGATCGCCAACAGCTTCGTCACCGCCGCACTTGGCACCGAAGCCCATTTGATGGACTCGCCCGCGCACCGGATATTCAGCGTGTGCAACGCCGAAAAGCCAGAAGTGCCAAAGAATTCCACCTCACTCATATCGAGAACGAGGTTCTGGATGCGAGCGCCGTGGCGCATCGCATAGTCGACCAACTCCTGTGAGTTCGCCGCGTCGATCTCGCCCTGCGCCGTGACCACGACGGTGTTCGGCGGGAGCAATCGGGTCGCGAAGTGTGCCGTGTGTACTTCGGCATGATCGATCGGGGTTTCCGGCTTGGGATGCCGGGTATTTGTCGATGTGGACATGTGTGACTCCATCAGTGAATACGTGATTCGTACTGTGGCTCACGTCAAAAATTTGGCCCTGCGCTATTGAAAGCCTCGCCGCAGGAGGTGCTATCCGCCCTGCACGTCGATGACGTTTGCAGCCGGCTGTTACCTCAACCTGTATCGAACCCTACGCCCTGCGGCTCCCACTAACAATCGGAATGACTCAACTGCAGGTCAAAGCGCTGGTAACGCTTGTATCGCCCGCCCGCCGGCACCACACTGATGACATGTCACCGAAGACGGCTGGGGTGTTGCTCGCCGCCGGTGCGGGTAGGCGGTTCGGTATGCCGAAAGTGCTTGCCGCGCAGGGTGAGTGGCTGACATCCGCGGTCGCTGTGCTGCACGACGGCGGCTGTGATGACGTGATCGTGGTGTTGGGCGCCGCGATCGTCGACGTGCCCGCGCCCGCGCGTGCCGTCGTCGCAAGCGACTGGTCAGACGGGTTATCCGCCTCGTTGCGCGCGGGTCTGTCGGTGGCCGACGCCGACTTCGCGGTGCTGCACACCGTCGACACTCCCGATGTCGGGGCCGACGTGGTGAGGCGGGTGCTGGCTGCCGCGCAGTCATCGTCCTCGGGACTGGCCAGGGCGGTGTACGACGGCGTTCCCGGACACCCCGTTGTCGTGGCTCATCAGTATTGGGCCGAGTTGCTCGACGGCCTGCACGGTGACGAGGGCGCCCGACGCTTCCTTGCCGCGCGCAGCGACGTCATCGAGGTGGAGTGCGCCGACCTGGCGACCGGCCGCGACATCGACGTCAGGTAATCGTCAGCCCGAGCATCGCCGACGCGAAGCGACGAACGGATTGCTCGGCGATCTCCGCGGCATCGTCGTGGCCCTCGCGCGCCCTGGTGGTCAACGTGGCGGCCTGCGGGTCGACCCGCACCTCGGCGAGCATCTCGCCGGTGGTCGGTTCACAGACGGCCCACGTATAGCCGGTATCGGTCGCCCATTGCGCGGTGCAGCGCGCGATGTAGTCGGGGTCGGCCTCACCCATCGAGGCGAGTGCGGGTCGGTCGTTGATCAGTTCGTCGTCCCGCGGTGCGCGCAGATACCAGGCACCTGCATTAATCTCCACGGGCTCCATACCCTCGATGGTAGGCATGCCGTATGAAGATCACAGTGATCGGTGCCAGTGGGCTGATCGGCACCAAGGTAGTCGGGCTGTTGGCGGCCGACGGACACGAAGTGGTCGCCGCAGCCCGCAGTACAGGTGTCGACGTACTCACCGGTGAGGGGCTCGGTGAGGCGCTGACGGCCGCCAACGCGCTCGTCGACGTCACGAATTCCCCGTCGTTCGAGGACGGCCCCGTATTGGACTTCTTCACCACGGCGACCACGAATATCGTTGCCGCCGCGAAGAACGGGGCCGTCGGCCACTACGTTGTGCTGTCGATCGTCGGGGTGGATGGTCTGCCGCACAGCGGCTACATGCGCGCCAAGGTGGCCCAGGAGAAGTTGCTCATCGAGTCCGGCCTGCCGTACACGATCGTGCGTGCGACGCAGTTCGCCGAGTTCACCGACGCCATCACCGGATCGTTGACGGTCGGCGACGAGGTGCGCGTCCCCGACGCGCTGATCCAGCCCATCGCGGCTGACCGCGTCGCCTCCGAGGTCGCGCTCGCCGCCGTCTCACGGCCGCTCAACGGCATCGTGAATATCGGTGGGCCCGAGAAGATTTCGTTCGAGCAGATGGCGAACGAGTCACTGGCCCGGCAAGGCGACGACACGAAGACCGTCGTCGTCGACTCCGATGCCGAATACTTCGGCACGCCGCTGCAGCGCAACAGTCTCGTGACGGTCGACTGACGGCGATTTGTGTGCGTTCGGGAGCGCTGAGCGATCCTCAACGCACACAAATCACTTGATTTCGGCCAGCACCGTGCCCTGAGTGACGGCCGCACCCGACTCGACTGCGAGACCGGTGACCGTGCCGTCCTTGTGCGCCGTGACGGGGTTCTCCATCTTCATCGCCTCGAGGACCACGATCAGGTCGCCTGCGGAGACTTCCTGTCCTTCTTCGACGGCGACCTTGACGACGGTGCCCTGCATCGGCGCAGTGACGGCGTCACCCGATGCCGCCGCACCACCGTGCGAACCGCGCTTGCGGGGCTTGGGCTTCTTGCGCACGATGCCGGCGCCGGCCGGGGCCGCACCGCCACCACCCAATGCGAGATCGCCGGGCAGCGACACCTCGAGGCGTCGTCCGCCGACCTCGACCACGACGGACTGCCGCGGGATGGTGTCTTCCTCTTCGATCGGGTCACCGCCGGTGAACGGCTCGACGGTGTTCTCCCACTCGGTCTCGATCCATCGGGTGTGCACGTCGAACTTCTCGCCGTCACCGATGAAGGCCGGGTCGGAGACCACCGCGCGGTGGAACGGGATGACCGTGGCCAGGCCTTCGACGACGAACTCGGACAGCGCACGCCGCGACCGGGCCAGCGCCTCTTCACGGGTGGCACCGCTGACGATCAGCTTGGCCAGCATTGAGTCGAACTGGCCGCCGATGACCGAGCCGCTCTCCACGCCGGAGTCCATCCGCACGCCAGGGCCCGTGGGTGCGACGAACTTGGTGACCGGGCCGGGGGCGGGAAGGAAGCCGCGGCCGGCGTCCTCGCCGTTGATGCGGAACTCGAAGGAGTGGCCGCGCGGGGTCGGATCCTCGGTGATGTCGAGGGGCTCGCCATTGGCGATCTTGAACTGCTGCAGCACCAGGTCGATGCCAGCGGTCTCCTCGGTGACCGGGTGCTCGACCTGAAGGCGGGTGTTGACCTCGAGGAAGGAGATCAGCCCATCCTGGCCGACGAGGTATTCGACGGTGCCGGCGCCGTAGTAGCCGGCCTCCTTGCAGATGCGCTTGGCGGACTCGTGGATCTCCTTGCGCTGCGCGTCGGTCAGGAACGGTGCGGGCGCCTCCTCGACCAGCTTCTGGAAGCGGCGCTGCAGCGAGCAGTCGCGGGTGCCTGCGACGACGACGTTGCCGTGCTTATCGGCGATGACCTGCGCCTCCACGTGGCGGGGCTTGTCCAGGTAGCGCTCGACGAAGCACTCGCCGCGGCCGAATGCGGCGACCGCCTCGCGGGTGGCCGACTCGAACAGCTCGGGGATCTCCTCGATGGTGCGGGCGACCTTCATGCCGCGGCCGCCACCGCCGAACGCCGCCTTGATCGCGACGGGCACGCCGTACTCCTTGGCGAAGGCGACGACCTCGTTGGCGTCCTTGACCGGGTCGGGGGTGCCTGGCACCAGCGGAGCCTCGGCGCGCGCGGCGATGTGGCGCGCGGTGACCTTGTCGCCGAGGTCGCGGATCGACTGCGGGCTGGGGCCGATCCAGATCAGCCCGGCGTCGATCACCGCTTGGGCGAAATCGGCGTTCTCCGAGAGGAATCCGTAGCCGGGGTGGATCGCGTTGGCTCCAGACTTCTCGGCGGCTTCCAGGATCTTCTCGAAGACGAGGTAGGACTCGGCCGACGTCTGCCCGCCGAGCGCGAAGGCCTCATCGGCCAGCCGTACGTGAGGCGCGTCGGCGTCCGGCTCCGCGTACACGGCCACGCTTGCAAGCCCGGCGTCCTTGGCGGCCCGAATCACCCTGACCGCGATCTCCCCGCGATTGGCGACAAGCACCTTGGAGATCTTTGAGCTGGCGTGACTGGCCACTGCGCCTCCTGACGGCATTATTTTTTAAGAAACGTCTTTAAGAATGTATCGGAGGCAGTTTAAGAGACTCCGCTGGGCTGCTGATGACGCGGTGCCCCTAACCGGTTCACAGTGTGGCGCCGATCTCAGCGCAGATGCCGCTTGATGCGCGCCAGCATCGCTGACATGCCGCGCAGCCGCAGCGGGCTGATCAAGGCGGCGAGCCCGAGATCGCTGTAGAAGTCGTCGGGCACCGCCAGGATGTCGTCGGCCGGTTGATCGTCGAGCCCCGCCGCGAGGATGGCGGCGAAACCCCGCGTGGTCGGCGCTTCCGCGGGTGCGCTGAAGTACAGCCGGACGTGGTCGCGGTCGCCGGCGTCGACGTGAAGAAACAGCGGCGACTGGCATTCCGGGACCGGTTCCATCGCCGCCTCTTCGAGATCCGCGGGCAGGGGAGGCAGCTCGCCGGCGAACTCCAGCAGCAGAGCCAGCTTGTCCTGCCCCTGCATCTCCTTGAACTCGGAGACCACCTCGGCGAGGGCGGCGGGCATGCTCACGGTGCTTCGCCGGGCTCTTCTCCAACGGCGACAGGCACCCGCACGGCGTTGCCCCATTCGGTCCAGGAGCCGTCGTAGTTGCGCACACCCTCCCGGCCGAGCAGATGTGTCAGCACGAACCAGGTGTGGCTGCTGCGCTCGCCGATGCGGCAGTAGACGACGGTCTTGTCGTCGGGGCTCAGGAAGCCGTACAGCTCCTCGAGTTCAGCGCGGGTGCGGAACTGGCCGTTGTCCTTGGCCGCCTTGCCCCACGGGATCGACCTCGCGGTCGGGATGTGCCCGCCGCGCAGCGCGCCCTCCTCGGGGTAATCGGGCATGTGGGTGCGCTCGCCGGTGTACTCCTGTGGTGAGCGGACGTCGATCAGGGGCTGCTTGCCGAGGATGTCGAGGACGTCCTCCTTGAACGCGCGGATCGGCGCGTCATTGCGTTCGACGACGGGGTAGCCGGTCGAGGTCTTCGTCGGTACCTCGAGGGTGGTGTCGCGGCCGTCGTTGATCCAGAGGTCGCGTCCGCCGTCGAGCAGCCGCACGTCGGGGTGTCCGAACAGGGTGAACACCCACAGCGCGTAGGCCGCCCACCAGTTGCTCTTGTCGCCGTAGATGACGACAGTGTCGTCGCGGGCGATGCCCTTGCGGTTCATCAGCTCGGCGAACTGTTCGCCGGTGATGTAGTCGCGGACGTGGGGATCGTTGAGGTCGACGTGCCAATCGATCTTCACGGCGCCCGGGATGTGGCCGGTGTCGTAGAGCAGCACGTCCTCGTCGGATTCGACGATGGCCAAACCAGGACGGCCCAGGTTGCCCGACAACCAATCGGGGGTGACCAGGCGTTCCGGATGGGCGTATTCGGCCAGGGTGGGGGAGGGATCGGGTGGCAGCGGCACAACAGGGAGCCTACTCAGCCAGTACAAGCCGCGTTCCGCGAGTCGTGTCGGGCGCCGAATGTGCGCTCACCGCGAGAAACCCGGCCGTGCTTCGCCGTGGGCGCACGCTCGGCGCGGACTAGGTGACCGGATTCGCGGACCAGAGGTCGGCGACCGACATGCCTTTCGCGTCGAGCAGTCGCCGGATCAGCGGCAGGCCGATGCCGATCACCGACGACGGATCGCCGTCGACAGCGTCGACGAACCAACCACCCAGGCCGTCGAGGGTGAATCCACCCGCCACTGCCATTGGCTCGCCACTGCGGACATAGGCATCGAGATCAGCGGACGAGGGATGTCCGAACGTCACCGTGGTGACGGTGGCGTCGGCGGCGCGCCACGTTATGTCGTTGTCTTGCAAGCGAATCACGCTGTGCCCGGTGTAGAGCTCACCGGACGTGCCCGCCATCTCCTGCCACGCCAGTCGGGCGTCGTCGGCGGTGGCCGGCTTGCCGCGCAGTTGACCGTCGCGGTACAGCATCGAATCACAGCCGATGACAACGCAATCCGCGGCGACCGCGGCATCGAGAAGGCTGACGACGGCTTCGGCCTTGGCTAACGCAAGGGCAGTGGTGACCTCGGTCGGCGTGGCCGACGGATCCAGGGTCGCCATCACGGCGTCCTCGTCGACACCGGACACGATGACTAGTGGATCAATTCCAGCCTGGCGCAACACTTTACGGCGGCCAGGTGATGCCGATGCGAGGACAAAGCGCGTCATCGATGACGCATGTGGGTCCGTTCCAACAGCGTCACCCGTTGCCAGCTGAAGACCGAATAGCGCAGCCGGTCCACCGGGTGGCCCCACAGGTTCTCTTCCTGCTCACGCGGCTCGGTCGGGGCGCTCGACGCGGCGGCGAGCACGGCGATCACCGCCGCGAGCTCCTCGTCGGTCGGATTGCCCTTGACGACCTGGATGTGCGGCTCGTGCGCACGCGGATCCGTCACGGCCTCATCCCCGCCTGCTGCCACCGCCTCAACCCCGCTCACAGGTGCTAAATCGTTCGCCCCGCTCACAGGTGCTGAATCGTTCGCCCCGCTCACAGTGGAATGTTCCCGTGCTTCTTCGGCGGCACCTGCGTCACCTTCCGTTCCAGCAGCCGCAGCGCGGTCGCCACAT
Source organism: Mycolicibacterium moriokaense (assembly GCF_010726085.1). Classification (NCBI taxonomy): domain Bacteria; kingdom Bacillati; phylum Actinomycetota; class Actinomycetes; order Mycobacteriales; family Mycobacteriaceae; genus Mycobacterium; species Mycolicibacterium moriokaense. The sequence goes on along the minus strand of NZ_AP022560.1, from coordinate 5,222,900 downwards.
AGCCGCGGGTGTGCGACGGCGGAATCACCGCGTCTACGTAGCCCCGTTCCGCCGCGACGTACGGATTGACGAGGGTGTCCTCGTAGTCCTGCTGCAACTGCAGCCGCAGCGCGCCGACGTCCTCGCCCTTCTTGGCGGCCTCGTTGAGCTGCTGCCGGTAGACGAAGCCGACCGCGCCCGCGGCGCCCATCACGGCGATCTGAGCGCTGGGCCAGGCCACGTTCACGTCGGCGCCCATCTCCTTGGACCCCATGACGCAGTACGCACCGCCGTACGCCTTGCGGGTGATGACGGTGATCTTGGCGACCGTCGCCTCGCCGTACGCGTAGAGCAGCTTGGCCCCGCGCCGGATGATGCCGTTGTATTCCTGGTCGGTGCCCGGCAGGAAGCCCGGAACGTCGACCAGCATCACGATCGGCACGTTGAAGCAGTCGCAGGTGCGGATGAAGCGCGCCGCCTTCTCAGAGGCGTTGATGTCCAGGCAGCCGGCGAACTGGGTCGGCTGGTTGGCCACGATGCCCACCGGACGGCCCTCGATCCGGCCGAAGCCGACGACGATGTTCTGCGCGTAACCCTGCTGCACCTCGAGGAATTCGTCGTCGTCGAGGATGCGCGTGATCACCTCGTGCATGTCGTACGGCTGGTTCGGCGAATCGGGGATCAACGTGTCCAGCTCGAGATCCTCGTCGGTGAGGTTGTCCTCGATCGCGCCCTCGGGAACCACTGCGGGATAGCGCGGCGGGTCGGAGTAGTTGTTGCTCGGGAGGTACGACAGCAGTTCGCGGACGTAGTCGAACGCGTCCTGCTCGCCGGTGGCCACGTAGTGCGCGGTGCCCGACTTGGCCATGTGGGTGTGCGCGCCGCCGAGCTCCTCCATCGTGACGTCCTCACCCGTGACCGTCTTGATGACGTCCGGTCCGGTGATGAACATCTGGCTGGTCTGGTCGACCATGATCACGAAGTCGGTGAGCGCGGGGGAGTAGACGTGCCCACCCGCCGCGGCACCCATGATCAGCGAGATCTGCGGGATCACGCCGGAGGCCAGGATGTTGTTGTGGAAGATGTTGCTGTACAAGCCGAGTGAGACGACACCCTCTTGAATACGGGCGCCTGCACCGTCGTTGATGCCGATCAGCGGCCGGCCGGTCTTGATCGCGAGTTCCTGGACCTTGACGATCTTCTCGCCGTACACCTCGCCGAGGCTGCCGCCGAAGACCGTCGCATCCTGGCTGAAGATGCAGACCTCGCGGCCGTCGATGGTGCCGTACCCGGTGACCACGCCGTCGCCGAACGGGCGCTTGTCGGCCAGGCCGAAGTTGGTGCTGCGGTGCCGGGCCAGCGCGTCGAGTTCGACGAACGAGCCCTCGTCCAGCAGCGCGAGGATGCGTTCCCGGGCGGTCAGCTTGCCCTTGGCGTGCGTCTTCTCGACCGCAGCCTCACCGACCGGATGCAGCGTCTCCTCGAGACGCCTACGCAGATCGGCCAGCTTGCCCGCCGTGGTGTGGATGTCGATTTCGTGCTCGCCAGAGGGCTCGACCGACTGATCGCTAACGCTCGTCATGAGGGTCGATGCTAGCCAACGGCCGCGGCGGCGCCGACGGCGCGTCCTTAATATCTCCTTAAGCAGCGGCGAGCGGTGTCACCTAGGGTTTGAGCGATGACGGTAGTGCGCGCTCCGCTCGACGAGGCCGCCTTACGCGCCGACGTCCTCGGCGGCCCGGTATGGCGATCCGTGGAGGTGGTCGACGAAACCGGATCCACCAACTCCGACCTGATAGCGCGGGCCAACAGCGGGGCCCCGATCGGCGGTGCCGTTCTGATCGCCGAGCACCAGACTGCCGGCCGGGGCAGGCAGGGCCGCAGCTGGTCGGCCGCCAAGTATGCGCAGATCACGATGTCGGTGGCCATCGACACCGCCGGGGTGCCCACCGACGCCTGGGGCTGGCTCCCGCTGGCCACCGGCGTGGCCATCGTCGACACCGTCCGTCCACTCGGCGTGGACGCCGGCCTGAAGTGGCCCAACGACGTGCTGGTGGGTGACGGCAAGCTCGCAGGCATTCTCGCCGAGGTGGCCGCGGAGCAGCGGGTGGTCGTCGTCGGCATCGGACTGAACATCTCGCTGACCGGTGACGAAGTGGGCGTCGCCGGCGTCACCTCTCTCACCGACCTCGGGGTGGCCGCCCCGGATCGCCAACGGCTGGTGGTCGAGTTGTTGAGCCAGTTGGGCCGTCGCGTCGACGCATGGCAGCGCTCCGGTGGCGTCGACCCCGAACTGATCGCCGACTACCGCGCCCGCAGCCTGACCCTCGGGATGCCGGTACGCGCGATCCTGCCCGGCGATCAGGAGGTCATCGGGATCGCGCGCGACGTCGACGACCAGGGCCGACTGTCGATCGACACCGACGGGCGGACCACGACGGTCGCCGCAGGCGACATCGTCCACTTGCGACCCGCGGACGGCTGACACGCCATAGGGTTCATCACCATGGGATACCCGGAAAAAGTGCTGGCCGCGGGCGAGCACGTGGTACTGCACCGCCACCCGCACTGGAAGCGCCTGATCGGTCCGATCCTGATCCTGTTGGTGGTCACCGCGATTGCGGCGTTCGGCGCCGGCTACGTCAATACCACCAACTGGGATCAAACGGCGCGCAACGTTGTGATGATCGTCATCGGCGTGGTTTGGCTCGTCATCGTCGGCTGGCTGACGTTGTGGCCGTTCCTCAATTGGTGGACAACGCATTTCGTCATCACCGACCGGCGGGTGATGTTCCGGCACGGTCTGCTGACCCGTTCGGGTATCGACATCCCACTCGCGCGGATCAACAGCGTCGAGTTCCGCCACGGCGTAGTCGATCGCATACTGCGCACCGGCACGCTGATCGTCGAGTCAGCGTCGCATGATCCGCTGGAGTTCATGGATATCCCGCAAGTGGAACAGGTCCACTCGCTGCTGTATCACGAAGTCTTCGACACCCTGGGCTCTGAGGAGTCGCCGAGCTGATCGAGCCGCGTGCGCCGGGCCGGCCTGCGTAGCGGCGTCACGTTTCCCTCGGCGTCGATGCGGTGCAGCGCCGCGTCGCGCACATCTTCCATCGTCTCGGCGATGCCGCCGTCGGTGAGCGTGGCCTCCAGCGCCTTGTCCGGGTTGCGGCCGAACTCGTCGGGGAACACCCAGCGCCGGAACGCCCAGAAGCGGAACGCCATCTGCAGCAGGTTGCCGACGATGTACGCGGCGATGAAGTCGGCGATGTTCTCGACCATCAGGCTGACCTCGGGGACACGCAGCATCAGCACATAGCTCGAGAACCACAGCGGGGCCATCGAGAGCAGCACGCCGACGCCGCTGAACGCGAAGAACATCAACGCTTCGTGGTGGCGTTCCCGCCCGCCGCGGTCGCGGAAGCTCCATTCGCGGTTGAGGATGTAGGACGCGATCACCGCGACCACACCGGCGATGATTTTCGCCGTCACAGGCTTGGGCTCCAGCACCGTGAGCTTCAGCGTGAAGAAGACCGCTGAGTCGATGACGAAGGTGGTGGCGCCGACGATCGCGAACTTGATCAGCTCGTGGTGCCGTTCGAAGTACGGCCGGATCGGGCGCGGTAGGCGCGCGATCGTGGCATCGGTGAAGGACACAACAGGGCAGTGTACGGAAAATGGCCACCTCACGCGTACCCCAGCAGGTCACCGTCGGTAAACGCGGGGCTGATCGCATGACAACATAGGCACGTGCCACGCAACTCGACCTCGCCCCCCGTGGTGACCATGATCGGCGGCGGACAGCTGGCCAGGATGACCCAGCAGGCCGCGATCGCGCTTGGCCAGACGCTGCGTGTGCTGGCCGTCACACCGCAGGATCCGGCGGCGCAGGTGACCCCGGATGTGGTGATCGGATCGCACGACGATCTCGACGCACTGCGACGCGCGGCGGACGGCGCGGACGTGCTCACGTTCGACCACGAACACGTGCCGACCGAGATGCTCGAGAAGTTGATCGCCGAAGGCGTTAACGTCGCGCCGCCGCCGTCGGCGCTGATCCACGCCCAGGACAAGCTGGTGATGCGGCGCCGACTGGAGGCCCTCGGGGCGCCGGTGCCGCGCTTCGCGGAGGTGACGGCCGCGTCTGACGTGGACGACTTCGCGGCGGGCTCTGATGCGGCGCTGGTGGTGAAGGCCGTGCGCGGTGGCTATGACGGACGCGGCGTGACGCTGGCGCGCGACATCGCCCATGCCCGCGAGGTGGCCGCTGAGTATCTGGCCGCCGGTGTCGAGGTCCTCATCGAGGAGAAGGTGGCGATGCGCCGCGAACTGGCCGCGTTGGTGGCGCGGTCGCCGTTCGGCCAGGGCGCGGCGTGGCCGGTGGTGGAGACCGTGCAGCGCGACGGCATCTGTGTGGAGGTCTTCGCGCCGGCTCCCGATCTGGATGACGACCTTGCCGGCGCCGCAGCGGGGTTGGCGTTGCGGCTGGCCGACGAACTCGGTGTGGTCGGGGTCCTGGCGGTCGAACTGTTCGAAACCGTCGACGGCGGTCTGATGGTCAACGAGCTGGCGATGCGGCCGCACAATTCGGGCCACTGGACGATCGACGGTGCGCGCACCAGTCAGTTCGAGCAGCACCTGCGTGCGGTGCTCGACTATCCGCTGGGAGACACGGCGCCTATCGCGCCCGTCACCGTCATGGCGAATGTGCTTGGTGCGCAAGAGATTCCGAAGATGAGCATGGACGAGCGGCTGCATCATCTGTTCGGCAGGATGCCCGAGGCCAAGGTGCAGCTGTACGGCAAGGGCGAACGGCCCGGCCGCAAGATCGGCCACGTCAACGTGCTCGGCGCGCCGGGCGGCTCACCGGATGACGCCGACTACGTCGCGGAGGTTCGGGAACGCGCGGTGCGGGCCGCACACTGGTTGTCGCACGCCGAATGGACGGACGGATGGAGCTCGCATGACTGATTCGCCGAAGCCGCGCGTCGGCGTGATCATGGGCAGTGACAGCGACTGGTCGGTGATGGAGGACGCAGCGCACGCGCTCGCCGAGTTCGATGTGCCGTTCGAGGTCGGGGTCGTGTCGGCGCATCGCACGCCGGACCGCATGCTCGAGTACGCCAAGGGAGCGGCGGCGCGCGGTATCGAGGTGATCATCGCCGGCGCCGGCGGGGCCGCGCATCTGCCCGGCATGGTGGCGTCGGCGACTCCGCTGCCCGTGATCGGCGTGCCGGTGCCGCTGGCCAAGCTCGACGGCCTGGACTCGTTGTTGTCGATCGTGCAGATGCCCGCGGGTGTGCCGGTGGCGACGGTGTCGATAGGCGGTGCGCGCAACGCCGGCCTGCTGGCCGTGCGAATCCTCGGGTCGTCGGACGTCGCGCTGCGCAAGAGGGTCGAGAATTTCCAAAGTGGGCTGGCCGACATGGTGCTGGAGAAGGACGCGGCACTGCGTGAACGGTTGCTCGGGCAGTAGATCTGCCGATCGGATCGGTAACGCCGAAGCGTAAAGTTACCGGCGAGTAGCAAGGAGTTGGCATGGCCATCGGAAACCCGTCATTCGACGCATTCAAGCTGTCTGACGAGCACAGCGAGCTGCGCGCGGTGATGCGCGACCTGTGCGATAAGGAGATCGCCCCGTACGCCGCGGACGTCGACGAGAAGGCCCGTTACACCGATGAGGCGCTGGCGGCGCTGACGGCCTCGGGGATGGCCGCGATCCACATCCCGGAGGAGTACGGCGGCCAGGGTGGGGACTCGGTGGCGGCGTGCATCGTCATCGAGGAGGTCGCGCGGGTGTGCGCGTCGTCGTCGCTGATTCCGGTGTGCAACAAGCTGGGCACCATGGGGCTGCTGCTGCGCGGCTCCGAGGAACTCAAGAAGCAGGTGTTGCCGAGCATCGCCGCGGGCGAAGCGGTGGCGTCGTATGCGCTGTCTGAGCGTGAGGCGGGCAGCGACGCGGCAGCAATGCGCACCCGCGCCCGCCGCGACGGCGACGACTGGGTGCTCAACGGCGCGAAGTGCTGGATCTCCAACGGCGGGCACTCCACCTGGTACACCGTCATGGCGGTGACCGATCCGGACAAGGGCGCCAACGGCATCTCGGCGTTCATCGTGCACAAGGACGATCCGGGGTTCAAAGTCGGCGCCAAGGAACGCAAGATGGGCATCAAGGGCTCGCCGACCACCGAGTTGTACTTCGAGGACTGCCGTATCCCGGGCGATCGGATCATCGGTGACGAGGGCACCGGCTTCAAGACCGCGCTGGCCACGCTGGATCACACCCGCCCGACCATCGGTGCGCAGGCCGTCGGTATCGCCCAGGGCGCGCTGGAAGCGTCGATCGCATACACCAAGGAGCGCAAGCAGTTCCGGCAACGCATCGCCGACTTCCAGGCGGTGCAGTTCATGCTCGCCGACATGGCGATGAAGGTCGAGGCGGCCCGCCTGATGGTCTACACCGCGGCGGCGCGTGCCGAGCGCGGCGAGCCCGATCTCGGCTTCATCTCCTCGGCGTCGAAGTGCTTCGCCTCCGATGTGGCGATGGAGGTCACCACCAACGCCGTGCAGCTGTTCGGCGGCTACGGCTACACCGTGGACTTCCCCGTCGAGCGGTTCATGCGCGACGCCAAGATCACCCAGATCTACGAGGGCACCAATCAGATTCAGCGCGTGGTGATGTCCCGCGCACTGCTCAAGTAACGCTGCGCTCGCACCTTTCCTACGCGAGCAGACGCAAACTGACCTTTTTTGCGGCGTGTCGGGAGGCGTACGTGTCTGCTCGCGAGAGAAGTTCAGCCCGCGTACTCGAGGAAGAACGCCATACCCGCCTCGAGGTGATAGGTGTTGTGGCAGTGGGTGATCCACTTGCCGGGGTTATTCGTGTCGAAGTCGACGTCGACGGTCTGGAGGGGTGGCACCAGCACGGTGTCCTTTCGGGCCTTCGGGGTGGCGCCCTTCATCACCTGGAACGTGTGGCCGTGTAGGTGGAACGGGTGGAACATCATCGACGCATTGATGTAGCGGATCCGAACGCGCTGATTGGGTTTCACCGCGACCCCGTCGCGCGGCGGGTCGTACAGCTTGCCGTTGATCGGCCAGTTGTAGCCGTCGACCGGCCCGGCCAAGCGGGCGTCGATGACCTGGTCGGGTTCCTTAGCGGGCAGCGTGACCTCCGGTGCGGGTGACAGCGTCGCGGTGTCCAGCGGTGCCTGGGCGCGGACGGCCGCGACGAACGCGTCGACGTTCACCTCGGCCGGCGCGCGGTTGACCCGCATGTTCAGCCGGGCGTAGCCCTCCTTGCCTTCCGGCACGGCGATCACCGGCAGCGACTCGTTGACGGTGATGATCGCGTCCACCCGCTCGCCCATGCCGAGGATCACCGAGGTCGCCTGCACCGGCACCACGGGGTAGCCGTCGGCTTGGATCACCCGCATCGTCGTGTCGGGCACCGCGACCCGGAACGCGGTGTCCGAGCCCGCGTTGATCACTCGCAGTCGGATCCGTTGACCTGTACGGAAATCCACGACCTGCGGATCCTGCGGGGCGCGGCCGTTGATGATGAAGTACGGGTAGGTGACGTCGCCGCCGTCCGATCCGAGCGGGCTCGTCGGCGTCACGCCCGGGCCGCCCGGTGCCATCGGCTTCATGCCGGTCTTGCGCAGGTTCGTGAACACCTCGTCGGGGTTGGTGCCGGTGCCGTCGATCCAATCGTCCAGCACCACAACGAGTTCGCCATCGTAGTCGGCCTTCTCATCCGGGTCTTCGACGATCAACGGCCCGTACATCCCACGGTCGAGTTGAGTGCCGACATGTGAATGGAACCAATATGTTCCGGCGTCCGGCACGACGAAGTCGTAGAGGAACGTCTGCCCCTTCGCGACCTCGGCCTGCGTCAGCGGCGGCACCCCGTCCATGTCGTTGACGATGGCAATTCCGTGCCAGTGCACCGTGACGCCCTGCGGCAGCGTATTGGTCAGTTTCGCGCGGATCCGCTGACCCTTGCGCACGCGAATCTCCTGAGCGGGTACCCGATTCCCGTATGCCCAGGTCCGCAGGGTCGCCCCGGCGAGGTCGATGTCGGTCTCACCGGCGGCCAGCGTGAGGTCAGGGGCGGCCGGGCCCGACGGCGCGTGGGACCGCGAGCAGGCGGCGGCCACTCCCGCGACGCTTACGGCGCCCAGCGCAAGAAACTGCCGTCGGCCAAGCATGCTCCAAGCGTGGCACTTCGCGGCTATCCCCGCGTGATCTTCTCCGTTTGTCTACGACGATCCAGCGTCGCGGCATGCGGATTGGCGACCTGCACGAGCGACGCCCCGACCGTGTACAGCGCCAACAGGTGATTCACCAGGTCGTCCGCGGTTTTCCAGTCCGCCGTCGACAGCACGCGGTCGTCCGGGGTCAGCCCCTGCGCCTCAGCCGAGGCTCTCGCCGCGGCCAGCACCTCATCCACCGACCGGCCGTCGAGCGCGAGGCCCGGGTGCCGCTCCGGGGCGATCTGGTCGCCGTGCACGCGGACCGCGGTGGCGTAGTCCGTCACGCCCACAGGAAGATCGGGCGCCGGCTTGCCGAACGGGTCCAGCGACAGGACCGCGATCTCGCCGACCCCGACGGCCTCATCGGCCTCGCCGAGCCGCGCCGCGGTGCACAACGCGACGTCGGCCTGTCCGCCCGTGACGACTTCCGCGCCGATCCACCAGATCCCGAACAGCACCGCGGCCGTCTGCCAGTGCGCGGGCAACAGCACCGCCACCTTGGTGTCGGACCCTGCGCCCAATTCGTCGCGTAACAGGTTGCCGGTCTTGGCTGCCCAGTTCACCAGGGTGGAGGTGGACAACTCGATTCGCTCACCCGTCGCGTCGTCGTAGTAGGTGATCCGCGGGCCGGCAGGGTCGGACGCCATGAGCGGATCGAGGATCGCCGAACTGACTGTGCTCACGTCTAGTTGACGCACTCCGGGTCATTCGATCCTGCGGTGATGATCGGCGACGCCAGCGGGTCCACCGCCTGCGACTCGACCGCGACGGGATCGGCCATGTACAGCGTCGGGTCGGTACCGTCAAGGCCCGAACCGGGCCCCGTGTAGTCGTCGGCAAGCACTACGCGGACCGTCCCGGGTGCCACCGAGGCGTCTTCGACGACGGGCAGTCCGCCGAGGTCCTTGGAAATCTCCTGTGCGCCAACGTCGTCGGCCTTGGCTGCCTGCACCTGGCTGTTGGCCACCGGCGCGCCCTCATGGTTGCCGGTAGTGCCGGGGGTGAAGCCCTCCGAGGTCAGCACACGGGAGACCGAGGAGGCGAGTCCGTTGACCTCGGTGGCGTTGACCACGTCGACGGTCGTCTTGTCCGGCGTGTACGCGAGCTCCTCTGTCTTGCCCTCGTCCTGGTCGTGCAGCAGCCCGTCGACCCAGTCCTTGACCGCGGCGGGGTCGACGCGCACGACACTTTGCATCCCGTCGTCGCTCCACCCGTTCTCCTGCAACACCGGAATCGTGGCGAAGGCGACGTTGCCCGCAGCGAGCTTCTGCAACTGCTCGGCGAATTCCATGACGTCCCAACCGTCGGAGAGCACAACCGAGCGCTGCACGGCGTCCTCGAGGCGGTTCAGCGTCGCCGGGCTGGACAGGGTCTTACCCGAGATGACTTCGTGCGCAAGCGATGCCATCACGACCTGCTGGCGCACGACGCGATCGAGATCGCCGCGGGGGAGGTCGTGACGCTGACGAACGAAGCTCAGCGCCTGGGGGCCGTCCAGCTTCTGCCATCCCGCCGGAAAGTCGGCACCCGAAAGGGGTTCGTAGACGGGATTTTTCAGGCACACGTTCACCCCGCCCAGAGCATCGGTGATGAGCGAGAAGCCGAGCAAACCGATTTCGGCGTAATGGTCCACGGTGACGCCGGTCAGGTTGGCCACCGTCTTGATCAACGCCTCGCGACCGGCCTCGATGGCTTCGGGTTCGGCCTGTGCCTTGTCCATTCCGTCGTGTTCGACGAGTTCCACCAGCTTCTCGAAGTGCGCCGAACCGTAGACGCCGTTGATCTTCATCTTCCCCATACCGGGTGCCTCGACGTAGGAGTCACGGGGGATCGAGATCGCGGTGGCGGACTTCCCGTTGTTCGGGATGCGGATCAAGATGATGGTGTCGGTGTTGGTCGCTTCGTCGTCACCGGCACGCAGGGTGGCGAGTTCCTCCGCGGACAGCGGGTTTCCGTGTGCATCTGTGCGACTGTCGACTCCGACCAGCAGGATGTCGATCGCACCGTCTTCGCCGCCGCCGCCGAGCGCCAGGGGCGAGATGTGGTTGATGCCGGACTCGAACGACCGGATCTTGCCCCAAGCGACCCCGGTTCCGACGACGATCGCCAGTGCCAGCGACACGGCGATGACACGAAATGTGCGAGCGGGCATCAGCCCAGGCTACTTGCGGAAAGGCCGCAGGGTCGGTAGCCCGAGTCGGCGTGCCAGACTCGTCACTATGTCTTTCCGAGAGTCTGCCCGAATTGTTATCTCCGGCGCCGGTGGCATGGTCGGACGCGAATTGGCAGCTCAGGCGCGTAAACAGGGCCGCGATGTGCTGGCGCTGACGTCGTCTGAGTGGGACATCACCGATGCCCCTGCGGCGGAGCGATTCATCGAGCCAGGTGACGTGGTGATCAACTGCGCGGCCTACACCAATGTCGACGCTGCCGAGTCCGATGAGGAACGCGCGCATGCCGTCAACGCCGTGGGGCCGGCCAACATCGCGCAGGCCTGTGCACGGGCCGGAGCCGAGTTCATCCACATCTCCACCGACTATGTGTTTCCAGGCAACGGCGACCGCCCGTACGAGATCGACGATGAGACGGGACCGCTCAGCGTGTATGGGCGTACCAAGCTCGCGGGTGAGTTCTCGGTGCTGGCAGCAATGCCCGACGCGCACATCGTCAGGACGGCGTGGATCTACGAGGGCGGCGACGGTGGCGATTTCGTGGCCGTGATGCGCCGCCTGGCCGCAGGCGATGGCCCGGTGGATGTGGTGGCCGACCAGGTGGGGTCACCGACGTATGCCGCCGATCTGGTGGGCGCGCTGCTCCAGGTCGCCGAGGGGAACATTCGGGAACCGATCCTGCACGCCGCCAACGCCGGGCAGGCGAGCCGCTTCGAGCAGGCACAGGCGGTGTTCGAGGGCGTGGGCGCCGATCCCGCCCGGGTGCGGCCGGTCGACACCGGCCGCTTCCCGAGACCCGCCCCCCGACCTGCGTATTCGGTGTTGTCGTCACGATTGTCGGAGAAGGCCGGGTTGACCCCGCTGCGGCCGTGGCGCGAAGCGCTTGCCGCCGCTCTCGCCGAGCACAGTTAACCTCTAGCCGTGAGTCGAGTGGGTAGCCGTTAGGTGAGTGACGAACTAGTCGTGGTGACGGTGACGTATTCACCGGGGCCGCATCTGAACCGGTTTCTGGCGTCGTTGTCGCACGCCACCGATCGGGCGGTGACCGTCGTCATGTCCGACAACGGGTCCACCGACGGCGCGCCCGAGGAGGCACTCGAGCGGTATCACAACGTGCGCCTGTTGCGCACCGGTGCGAACCTCGGTTACGGGACCGCGGTCAACCGCGCGGTCGACGAGTTCTTGAAAGACGGTGCAGCTGAGCCGATCTCCGAGAATTCGGACTTCTTCATCGTCGCCAACCCCGATGTCCAGTGGGGACCGAACAGCATCGACATCCTGTTGGATGCGGCGGCCCGCTGGCCGCGAGCGGGTGCGTTGGGGCCGATGATCCGCGACCCGGACGGCACCGTGTACCCGTCGGCGCGTCACCTGCCCAGCCTCATCCGGGGCGGTATGCACGCCGTCGTCGGGCCGCTGTGGCGGACCAATCCGTGGACCGCGGCCTACCGGCAGGCCAGGCTCGAGCCGAGCGAACGACCCGTCGGCTGGCTTTCCGGTTCGTGTCTTTTGCTGCGAAGGTCGGCGTTCGAGGAGGTAGCGGGGTTCGACGAGCGCTATTTCATGTACATGGAGGACGTTGACCTGGGAGATCGCCTGGCTCGGGCGGGCTGGCAGAACGTGTATGTGCCCTCGGCCGAGATTTTGCACGATAAGGGCCACGCGGCCGGTCGGGATCCCGCACGCAACTTGGCGGCCCACCACGCCAGTACCTACACTTTCCTGGCAGATCGCTATTCGCACTGGTCACAGGCGCCGCTGCGGTGGACGATCAGGGCCGCTCTCTCCGCCCGGGCGGGGCTGGTAGTGCGCAATGCCCGGCGGAAACAGGCGAAAGGACGGCGCTGATGAATCCGGCTGACGTGGATGCCGTCGTACTCGTCGGTGGTTTGGGCACCCGGCTGCGCCCGCTGACGCTGTCGGCGCCCAAACCGATGCTGCCCACCGCGGGGCTGCCGTTCCTGACCCATCTGCTTTCGCGGATCGCCGATGCGGGCATCGAGCACGTGGTGCTCGGCACGTCGTACAAAGCGTCGGTGTTCGAATCGGAGTTCGGCGACGGGTCGAAGCTGGGCCTGCAGATCGAGTATGTGGTGGAGGAGGAACCCCTCGGGACGGGCGGCGGCATCGCCAATGTGGCGTCGAAGCTGCGGCACGACACCGTGCTGGTTTTCAACGGCGACGTGCTGTCAGGCGTCGACCTGAATGCGCTGCTGGACAGCCACGAAAGCAACAACGCCGATGTGACGCTGCATCTGGTGCGCGTCGGCGACCCGAGGGCGTTCGGCTGTGTGCCCACCGACTCCGAAGGTGTGGTCACCGCGTTCCTGGAGAAGACGCAGGACCCGCCCACCGACCAGATCAACGCGGGGTGTTACGTCTTCAAGCGCGAGGTGATCGATCGGATTCCGAAGGGACGCGCGCTCTCCGTCGAACGGGAGGTGTTCCCGGCGCTGCTGGCCGACGGACTTCGGGTGTGCGGCTACGTCGATTCCACGTATTGGCGCGACATGGGCACCCCCGAGGATTTCGTCCGCGGGTCGGCCGATTTGGTGCGTGGTATCGCGCCGTCACCGGCGTTGCACGGCCACCGCGGCGAGGAGTTGGTCCATGACGGCGCGAGCGTCGCGCCGGGTGCGCTGTTGATCGGTGGCACGGTGGTCGGCCGCGGCGCCGAGATCGCCGGTGGCGCAAGGCTGGACGGTGCGGTGATCTTCGACGGCGCCAAGGTCGGGGCCGGCGCGGTGATCGAGCGGTCGATCATCGGGTTCGGCGCGCATATCGGGCCTCGGGCGCTGATCCGCGACGGCGTGATCGGCGATGGTGCCGACATCGGCGCGCGCTGCGAGCTGTTGCGTGGTGCGCGGGTGTGGCCGGGTGTGACGATTCCCGACGGCGGCATCCGCTACTCGACTGATATCTAAGCGATTTCGGCGTGTTGAGTCTCGCTGAGCGTGACTGAGCACGCCGAAATCACATCCGGCTGCGGGCCGCCGCGGCAAGTTGGGTGAGGCCGAAATCGCAATCCTCGGGCAGCCCGTCGAGGGGCCACCACCGCAGATCCAATGACTCGTCGCTGCACGCGATTTCAGCGCCTGCCGGCGCATGCACGAGGAACTGCATGTCGAGGTGGCGTGTCGGCACACCGAGCGAGCACGTGACGGGATGCACGTGCAGCGCCGCCAGCGATCGATCGATCTCCAGACCGTCGATACCCGACTCCTCGGTGGCCTCCCGTAGTGCGGCGGCGACGATGTCGGAGTCGGATTCCTCGCAGTGGCCACCGAGTTGCAACCACCGCCCGATCCGCGGATGCAAAGTGAGCAGCGCCTGCGTTCCCGTGTGATCGACGACCAACGCCGAGCCGGTCACGTGCCCCGGCGCGCATGAGCGCAGGCAACCATCCGGACGCGCTGCCAGGAACGCCAATACGGCGTGCCGCAGGGTGTCTTGTCCGGGATCGGGTGCCCGCCATTCAGTCAATAGGTCGACCGCCGACGCGTGCGGGCTCATCGGGTGACTAGCAGGTCGTCAGTCGGCACCGGATCGCGTGGTCCCGACGGCCCCGAACCCTCGTCCGGATAACCGATCGCGATGGCGCCCAACGGCTCCCAGTCGCCCGGCAGATCGAGCTCGTCACGCACCAGATCCGCGGCGAAGATAGTGGACCCGACCCAGCAGCTGCCAACACCGCGGACTGCGAGGGCCACCAGTAGCGCCTGCACCGCGGCCCCGACCGCCACGGTGAACATCGTGTGCTCCGCCGCGGTGCGTTCGGCGTCGGGATAGCTGTGCGCCCCATCGGGAACCATGAACGGGATCACGAGTTCGGGCGCATCGTAAAGGATCTGGCCGCGGCTTACGCGGCGTTCGACGGCATCGGCAGGTCGACCGTCGGACGTCAGGTCCGCTCGCCACTTCTCCTTCATCCTGTCGAGCAGAGCCAACCGTGCGGCCTGATCACGCATCCATACGAACCGGACCGGTCGCGTGTGGTGTGGTGCCGGTGCCGTGAGCGCCTCGGCGACGGCCGCCTCGATCAGCTCGGGCGGCACCTGCTCATCGCTGAAGCGCCGCACCGACCGTCGCAACAGCTGGGCCTGGCTGCGGCCGAGTGCTATCGCCTCCTCGGTCCCCAGCCAGAACAGATCCTCCTCGCCGGCTCGCACCAAGTCACGCGCGGTGGACCCGTTGTCGGCCAGCGATAGTCCTCGCACCACCGCGACCGGGATATCGGTCAGCTTGCCCTTGACGAGATCGGCTGCCGCGGCGATCTCGTCGGCGATGGCGATCTCGGTGACGATCAACTCGTTGCCGTGCCGATCACGCGACCCTTCGTAGCCGTGCAGCACCGTCAGCCCTGCCGCTCCGATCGCGACGTCGGTCTGTCCGTTACGCCATGCGCGACCCATGGTGTCGGTGACCACCACACCGACAGTGACACCGAGGCGTTCACGCAGCCCGTCCCGCAGGGCGGCGGCACTGGCATCGGGGTCGGTGGGCAGCAGTGCGAGTTCCGCAGAGTCGACGTTCGAACCATCCACTCCCGCGGCTGCTTGCACCAGGCCGAGCGCGTTCTCGGTGATCAGTGTCTTGCCTTTGCGCGCCAGCACCCGCACAGCCTCCGCATCGATCAGCTTGCGCCGCAGAATGTCTCGCTCTTCGTGGTCGACGGGCGCATCGACGATGCGTCCTTCGCACTTGGACATCACCTTGCTGGTGACCACCAGGATGTCGCGGTCCTGAAGCCAGGGCGCCGCGGCGGCGATCGCGCCCGCGAGGTCGTCACCGGGGCGGAACTCGGGAAGCCCAGGGACAGGCAGTAATTCGACGGCCGCGGCGGACCCGTGCTCCGTCATCGCGGCGGATCCAGCTTGAGGCCGGCCAGATCGAAACCGGCGCGCACCATTTCGGCGGTGGCCGCCGAATCCGTCATCAGCAGCGGCACTGCACGCACCTCGACGCCCTCGATCTCGGCGTGGTCTCCCTCGTGTATCAACCAGCCGTCGAGGATGCCGGTACCGCTGCGGGCTCCGTAGTGCACCCCGACCGCTTCGGAGGTACTGGCCACCCCGATGACCGAAAGGCATTCGTCGGCCATGCCGCGCAACGGCTTACCGGCGACGATGGGGGAGTAGCCGATGACCCGCGCCGTCGTCGTCCGCAGTGCGCCGCGGATCCCCGAAATGTTCAAGATCGATCCGATGCTCACCACCGGATTGGACGGGGCGATCAGTACAACGTCCGCGGTCTCGATCGCCTCGACGACACCGGGACCGGCGGTCGCCTTGTCGGCGCCGACGAACGCGAAACTGTGCGTGGGTACCTGAGCGCGATAACGCACCCACCACTCCTGGAAGTGGATGGCACGCTTCTCGCCGTCCTCGGGATCGGTGATGACGACGTGGGTTTCGCTGCGATCGTCAGTCGCCGGCAGCAACCGTGCACCGGGTGACCATCTGCTGCACAAGGCTTCGGTGACTTGTGACAACGGATATCCGGCACGCAACATCTGGCTGCGCACAAGATGGGTGGCGAGATCGCGGTCGCCAAGGCCGAACCAATCCGGCTGCACGCCGTAGGCGGCGAGTTCCTCCTTGGCGTGCCAGGTTTCATTGCGATGGCCCCACCCGCGCTCCGGATCGATCCCGCCGCCAAGGGTGTACATGCACGTATCAAGATCCGGGCAGATGCGCACACCGAACATCCACGCGTCGTCACCGACGTTGACGACGGCGTTCAACTCGTGCGGTGACGGATTCTCCGAATCCCCGAATTGGCCCAGCCCCAAAAGGTGCTGCACGCCGAGCAGAAAGCGCGCGCCGCCGACGCCGCCAACCAAAACGGTGACCTTCACATTGATCGACATTAGGCCGTCCGGGGCCGGCAAGAGCATGTGGCCGTTCGTGTGACAGACACGCCGAGATCTCGACGCGCCGAATTCGGGTCACGGAATGGTATGAATTTCTGTTCCAGCGCTTGACCACGGCAGCTAACGCGTGTGTAATCACACCAGTGTCATTTCGCGGTTGGCCGGCCGGTTTCGGTGTCGCAGACCGAGATTCGATCATATGTTCGAATTGAGATGGCCGCACAGAACAATAGTGGGGCTCTGTTTTACCGATCTACGACACCAGGTGAGGAGGCGGAAAATGTCTTTTGAGTACAGCGATTTCGATCATGTGGTCCGGTTCGACGACCGACTGCTCGGCTCAGTGGACAGCGCGCCGCACACCGATACGGGACCGGCACCGTTCGAGACGCCGCGGCGTCCCCAGTTGAGTCTGGTGCCCACCCCGGTCGAGGTGGCGCCGACGATTCCGGCAACGCTGACGCCGGAGGACGACCTCTGGCAGGAGAAGGCGCTGTGCGCCCAGACCGACCCCGAGGCGTTCTTCCCGGAGAAGGGCGGCTCCACCCGCGAGGCCAAGCGCATCTGCCAGGGCTGCGAGGTGCGCGACGCGTGCCTTGACTACGCACTGGCACATGACGAACGCTTCGGCATCTGGGGCGGCCTCTCCGAGCGCGAGCGCCGTCGCCTCAAGCGCGGCGTGATCTAGCCGTTACGTCTCACTCGTCTTCGATCGTGGGGTCGATGACGGAGGGTTCGACCCCCAGGTATGTGGCCACCTGTGCCACCAAAATCTCGTGAAGTAATTCCGAAAGTTCAATGGGGTCCTTCGCCCGTCGTTCGATCGGCTTGCGGAACAACACTATTCGTGCCCTGGTCGCGTTGCCGCGCACATCGACGCCGGCCGGGATCAGCCGGGCCAGTGCGATCGGCCCGTCGGCGATGACCTCCGGCGGCCACTGCACGCTGTCCGGATCCTTCGGTGCGATGCGGGGGATCTCGTCGACGGCGATGTCCAGAGTGGACACCCGATCCTGCCAACGGCGTTCGATCGGCTCATAGGCTTCCAACACGGCCATGTCGAACAACTCGGCGCGGCTGCGCCATCCGGGGACCGTCGGGGGTAGGAGCGGCCCGCGCATTTCGCGGCCGCGGCGAGATCGCAGGCGTCTGCGCTCGGGCACGACAAGATCGTAACGGTTGGAGATCGACACTCCGACGGCGCGCGTGTCCGGCGGCGTGCGCCGTTTGCGCACGATAGCCTCTCGCTGTGAACGTTCCCCGTCGCTGCTGCCGGCCCGGGTGCCCCCACTATGCGGTCGCGACGCTGACCTTTGTGTACTCCGACTCAACGGCAGTCGTCGGTCCGCTGGCCACGGTGTCCGAGCCGCACTCGTGGGATCTCTGCGTCCTGCACGCCAGCCGTATCACCGCCCCGCGCGGCTGGGAGCTTGTCCGCCACGCGGGTCCGCTGCCGTCGCACCCCGATGAGGACGATCTGGTGGCGCTGGCCGAAGCGGTGCGCGAAGGCCGCGATGTGCCACCGCCCATGAACGGAGTCGCCGCCGGTTTTTCCGACCCCGTCACCGGTATGTCCGGCGGGGCCCTGATGGCGCCGCCGACCCGTCGGCCGGAAACCACGGGGCGGCGACGTGGCCATCTGCGGGTGCTGCCAGATCCGCCTGATTAGCGGGCCGCCGAGGCGAGGACTACTCGCGATGTGGCGGCCGCTCGGCGGCTAGGCTGGCGCAAAGTCCACGTCTCGAGGAGTTGTATGTCCCGGCCCGCCGCGGCTGTCCACCGCGTCATCAAGGCGTATGACGTGCGAGGCCTTGTGGGCGACGAGATCGACGAGCCGTTCGTCCGCGAGGTCGGCGGCGCGTTCGCGCGGCTCATGCGCGGTGAGAACGCCACCTCGGTGGTCATCGGCCACGACATGCGCGACAGTTCGCCCGCGCTCTCGGAGGCCTTCGCAGAGGGCGTCGTCGCGCAGGGTCTCGACGTGGTGCGCATCGGCCTGGCCTCCACCGACCAGCTGTACTTCGCCTCCGGGCTGCTCGACTGTCCGGGCGCAATGTTCACCGCGAGCCACAACCCGGCCGCCTACAACGGCATCAAGCTGTGCAGGGCCGAAGCCAAGCCGGTCGGCAAGGACACGGGGTTGACGACGATCAGCGAGGACGTCATCGCCGGGGTCCCTGCCTTCGACGGGCCCCGCGGCTCGATCTCCGACCGCGACGTGCTGGCCGACTACGGAGAATTTCTGCGGTCGCTGGTCAGTCTGGCCGAGATGCGGCCGCTGAAGGTCGCCGTCGACGCAGGCAACGGAATGGGCGGCCACACCACTCCCGCTGTGCTGGGGCCGATCCCGTCGATCACGCTGGCACCGCTGTTCTTCGAACTCGACGGCACGTTCCCCAACCATGAAGCCAATCCGCTGGACTCCGCGAACCTCGTCGACCTCCAGGCGTTCGTGCTTGGGACAGGCGCCGACATCGGGCTGGCGTTCGACGGCGACGCGGACCGGTGCTTCGTCGTCGACGAGAAGGGCCAACCGGTTTCGCCGTCGGCGGTGACGGCGCTGGTCGCCTCGCGGGAGCTGGGTCGCGAAATCGGCGCTACGGTGATTCACAACCTGATCACATCGCGGGCGGTGCCCGAACTCGTTGCCGAGCGTGGCGGCACCCCGGTGCGCTCGCGCGTCGGCCACTCCTACATCAAGGCGCTGATGGCCGACACCGGCGCGATCTTCGGTGGAGAACACTCGGCGCACTACTACTTCCGCGATTTCTGGGGAGCCGACTCCGGCATGCTCGCGGCGCTGCACGTCTTGGCGGCACTGGGGGAGCAGCATCGGCCCCTGTCTGACCTGATGGCCGACTACCAACGCTATGAGGCGTCCGGCGAGATCAACTTCACCGTCGCCGACGCCGGGGCGCGCGTCGACGAAGTGTTGTTGGCCTTCAATTCCCGCATCCACTCGATCGACCACTTGGACGGTGTCACAGTCGATCTGGGCGACGGGTCGTGGTTCAACCTGCGGTCGTCCAACACCGAGCCGTTGCTGCGGCTCAACGTCGAAGCACGGACCACAGAAGAAGTCGACGAGATAGTCGGGCAGATCTCGCAGATCGTCAGCGCGGAATCCGAGGCGGCGACGTGAACGCAACCCACTCGGTCGTCGACCTCGACGATGTGGAAGGCCTGCTGACCGCCGACCGTGACGGTTCGCTTCGTGCGGCGGCGATGGCCGGTGCTCAGGTGCGCGCAACCGCCGCGGCCCTCGACGAGGGGGAGCTGGATCAGCTGCAGAGCGACCAGCCGCCACGCACGGTGATCTGGGTCGCGGGCCGCGGAAACGCCGAAACCGCAGGCTCTTTGCTCGCCGCCGCGCTCGGTGGTTCGGTGGCCGCGCCGATCGTCGTGGCCCCCGAGGTGCCGCCGTGGATCGGCGCGCTGGACGTGCTGATCGTCGCGGGCGACGACCCCGGTGATCCCGCGCTGGTGTCCGCCGCCGCCACCGGCGTGCGTCGCGGTGCTCGCGTCGTCGTCGTCGCGCCGTATGAGGGACCGCTGCGCGACGCCACCGCGGGACGGTCCGTCGCGTTGGCGCCGCGGGTGTGGGTGCCCGACGAGTTCGGCTTCGCGCGCTATCTCGCCGCCGGCCTGGCGACACTGCATGCGGTCGACCCGGGGCTGCAGGTGGATCTCGCAACGCTGGCTGACGAACTGGACTCAGAAGCGTTGCGCAACAGCGCCGGACGCGAACTCTTCACAAATCCCGCGAAGGCGTTGGCCGAGCGGATGGACGGTTGCGATGTCGTCATCGCGGGCGACAACGCGGCGACTCTGGTGTTGGCGCGCCACGTCGCGGCCGTCATGTTGCGGGTCGCCCACCGAGTGGTGGCCGCGGTGGGACTGGCGGATGCGTTGGTGGCGTTGCGCAGTGGCATGGGCGATGCACCGGGTCGGGAGCAGTCGATATTTCACGACGAGCAGATCGACGGTCCGCTGCCACCGCGGGTGCGCACCTTCGTGCTCGCCACCGACGCCGAGCGTCCGGTGGTGATCGCCAGGATCGCCGGCCTGGACGACGTCGACGTGATCAACGCCGAGGACGTGCCGGAGACGCCGGACACCCCTGCGGGTGAGCTTGCACCCGTGGCCGTGGTGCGGCCCGGACGTCTGGAAGAACAACTGGCCATGCTGGCGCTTCGCATGGAGATGGCAGCCGTCTACCTGAAGCTGGTGCGGGGTTGAGCAAGTGAACCTGCTGCGTGGCGCGGTGCGGACCTATGCCTGGGGATCACGTACCGCGATTGCGGATTTCACCGGACGACCAAGTCCCACAGCGCATCCAGAGGCCGAGCTGTGGTTCGGCGCCCATCCGGGTGATCCCGCATGGCTGGAGACCGAAGACGGTGAGCGGTCCCTGCTCGAGACGCTGCGCAATGATCCGGAGGGGCAGCTTGGGCCTGCGGTGCGCGGCCGGTTCGGTGACACACTGCCCTTCCTGCTCAAGGTGCTCGCGGCCGACGAACCCCTCTCGCTTCAGGCGCATCCCAGCGCGCAGCAGGCGGCGGAGGGCTTCGCCCGCGAGGACAAGTTGGGCATCCCCGTGTCCGCGCCGAACCGCAACTACCGCGACCCCAGCCATAAGCCCGAAATCCTCATCGCCGTCGGACAATTCGAGGCGCTCGCCGGATTCCGCCCCGCGGAGCGCACCATCGAGTTGATTCGGGCGCTGGCGGTGACGGATCTCGACCCGTACGTCGGTCTGCTCGTCGGCCAGCCCGACGCGGACGGTCTGCGGGCGCTGTTCACCACGTGGATCACCGCGCCGCAGCCCGATCTCGACGTGCTGGTGCCCGCGGTGATCGAAGGTGCGATCCACTATGTGCGTTCGCGCAAAAAGGAATTCGCCGCCGAGGCCAAGACCGTACTCGAACTCGGCGAGCGCTATCCCGGCGATGCCGGTGTGCTGGCGAGCCTGCTGTTGAACCGCATCACCCTGCAGCCGGGCGAGGCGATCTACCTGCCTGCGGGAAACCTGCACGCCTATCTGCACGGTGTGGGTGTCGAGGTGATGGCCAACTCCGACAACGTGTTGCGCGGTGGCCTGACCCCCAAACACGTCGACGTGCCCGAACTGTTGCGTGTGCTCGACTTCACCCCGGCAAGTGAGGACCTGATCCGCCCCACCGTCACCGAGGACGGCATCGAATTGGTGTACAACACCCCGGCTCCGGAGTTCGCGGTCTCGGAGTTGCGCATCGACGGCGAGCACCTGGGTCACGAGATCGACGCCCCGAGCCGCCATGACGGGCCGCAGATCCTGTTGTGCACCACGGGCTCGACGGTGGTGCACGCCAAGGGCGGCAATGTCACGCTGAACAGGGGCTCCGCGGCGTGGGTCGCCGCCGACGAGGGGCCGATCCGGCTGGCCGCCGACAGTCCGACGAGGCTCTTCCGGGCCACGGTGGGTATCTAGAACGCCAGCCGCGCGTCTCGGTTCTGCATGAACCTGATCAGAACCTCCTCGGCCGCGCCGTACTGCGCCGCGTCGATCCAGAGGGTGTAGGGCACCGGCCCTCGCGCACGGGCACGCCGACCGCCGGGTATCGCGGCGTAGCCGCCGATGTCGGCCGCGGCGAGCAGATCGAGAACCGTTGTCACATCGGCGAATTCGATGTCGGCCAGCAACTCCCAGGTATCTGCCCACACGCCGTTGTCGGTACCGCCGGGCGGCAACCAGTAGGGGATATCGCACGATGCGACGTCACGGATATCCCTCAGCGGCCGGGTCAGCGAAGTCATGGTGGTCTCCACCGACCAAGGTACGCGGACGCCTTATCGACCGGCAACCAGGTTGCGGCGCCTGGCCGACGTGACGGAGTGCTCCGACAACCACAGCCGTATGTTGTGCCGGATGGTGCGGCCGACAAGGCGAGCCGAGGGAATCATGTAGAGACTGTCGAGGAGGCTGAACCGACGCAGAAACCATTCGGCCAGTACGGGATCCGTCTCCGCGGCACCGAGGAACTGATCGAACAGGCCGCCGACCGGTTTGTACCAGCGCGGCATCTCACCGGTCGCGTTGTGCAGGGTCAGGTCGCCGATCGCGGTCATCATCCACACTGGATAGGTCGTCTTGGCAGTGGCCTTCGCCAGCTGAGCGGCGATGTCCGATTCCCCGGACTCGATGACGCCGCGCAGGTTCGCCGCCTGGATGGCCGTCATCGTCATGCCCTGCCCGAAGGTCGGATTGAAGCTCGCGACGGCATCGCCAAACGGGAAGATGCCGCCGGGGAAGCGCTCGAGCTTGTCGTAACGACGCCACCGGCTGATCGGGTACTTGTGGAACGCCATCTCGCCCAGGGGCGTGCCCTGCCGCAGGGCCGACGACACGTGCCCGGGTAGGACGTCGTCGGCGAGATCGCAGCACTGCGCGAAGTCCCGCGGCGGCTCGGTCTTTGCGACCCCGAACGTCGTCACGTTCCAGATGCCGTCCTCGTAGAGCAGCATGCCCACGCCGAGCGGCTGATCCCGAGAAGCGCCTGCCACCACGACCTTTTCGGTCAGCAGGCCGTCGGGAACCCGAACGCGCTGACTGGCGTAGGAGATGCCCACGTCGACCGTCTCCTCGTGGGGGCGTGGGTAGCCCCACTTCTCGAGCCAGTTGGGCAGCCGGGTACCCCGGCCCGCCGCGTCGACGACGAGATCTGCGGATACCGTCTCGCCGGAGTCGAGCAGGACACCGGTCACCCGTCGGCTTGCCGCGTCGTAGGTCGGCTCGGTCACCGTCGCGTGGATGATGCCGACGTTCTCGATCGCCTGGACGCGCCGCCGGATCTGCCACTCCAGCATCGGTCTGCTGGGCACATACGCGGTGAACTTGTCCTGCAGCCGATGCGCGGTCCCCAGCACGTGACCCGCGGCGCCGAAATGAATGCAGTCGGGCCGGTTCTCCAGGATCGGCACGCCGTCGGCCACCATGTCGTCGAGCAGGCCGGGGAAGTGGCTCTCGAACTCCTGGGCTCCGCGCGCCATCAGCATGTGCACGTGCCGGCCTTGGGGAATGGCGGGCCGGTTCGCCGGACCGTCGGGCAACTCGTCGCGCTCGTAGACGGTGACGTGCTCGCTGTCGTCGGAGAGTACCCGGGCGGCGCACAGCCCGGCCAGGCTGCCCCCGATCACGATGGCGTGTTTATAACTCCGCCCCATCGGGTGCACAGTACTCGGTACATTCCAGCCACAGACCTCGGAAGGAAAAGCCGATGACGCGCAGGACGAAGTCGGTTGAGCAGTCCATCGCCGACACCGACGAACCCGATACTCGCCTGCGCAAGGACCTGAACTGGTGGGACCTCACCGTCTTCGGGGTGTCGATCGTCATCGGCGCCGGCATCTTCACGATCACCGCGTCGACGGCAGGCAACATCACCGGCCCAGCGATCTCGATCTCCTTCGTCATCGCGGCGATCGCCTGCGGGCTGGCCGCACTGTGCTACGCCGAATTCGCGTCGACGGTGCCGGTGGCCGGCAGTGCTTACACGTTCTCGTACGCGACCTTCGGCGAGTTCATCGCGTGGGTCATCGGGTGGGATCTCATCCTCGAGTTCGCCGTGGCGGCAGCCGTGGTTGCCAAGGGTTGGTCGAGTTACCTCGGCACGGTGTTCGAGTTCGGTGGTGGGACAGCGGATTTCGGTGGCTTGCACGTGGATTGGGGCGCCCTGCTGATCATCGCGGTCGTCACCGCCATCCTGGCGTGGGGTACCAAGCTCTCCGCAGAGGTGAGCCTCGTGATCACGGTGATCAAGGTGGCGGTCGTGCTGTTGGTCGTGGCCGTGGGTGCGTTCTACATCAAGACGGCTAACTTCACTCCTTTCATCCCGCCAGCCGTCGAAGGTGGCGAGGGCGGTGCCGGACTCGACCAGTCGCTGTTCTCGCTGGTCACCGGCGGCGGTGGGAGTACCTACGGCTGGTATGGCGTGCTCGCGGGCGCTTCGATCGTGTTCTTCGCCTTCATCGGCTTCGACGTCGTGGCCACCACCGCCGAAGAAACCAAGAACCCGCAGAGGGACGTGGCGCGCGGCATCCTGGCCTCGCTGGCCATCGTCACCGTCCTGTACGTCGCGGTGGCTGTGGTGCTCTCGGGCATGGTGAGCTATACCGAGCTACGCGAAGCCGGTGAAAAGGCAAACCTCGCAACCGCATTCGCCGCCAACGGTGTCCACTGGGCGGCCAAGGTGATCTCGATCGGCGCGCTGGCAGGGCTGACGACAGTCGTGATCGTGCTGGTGCTGGGCCAGACCAGGGTCTTGTTCGCAATGTGCCGCGACGGTCTGATGCCGCGGTCGTTGGCCAAGACCGGACGCCATGGCACGCCGGTACGCATCACCCTCATCGTCGGTGTGCTGGTCGCGGTGGCGGCGTCGGTGTTCCCGATGGACAAGCTCGAGGAGATGGTCAACATCGGCACGCTTTTCGCGTTCGTGCTGGTGTCGGCCGGCGTGATCATATTGCGCCGCACCCGTCCCGATCTCGATCGCGGCTTCCGGGTGCCGGGAGTGCCCGCGCTGCCGATAGCCGCGATCGTGGCGTGCCTGTGGCTGATGCTCAACCTCACCGCGCTGACCTGGGTCCGATTCCTCATCTGGATGGCCGTCGGCGTGGTGGTCTATTTCCTCTACGGCCGCCGCCACTCGGTGCTCGGCCGTCGCGAGGCCGCTCAGGTCTCGTAACCCTGCGATTTCGGCGTGCTGGGTCTCGCTCAGCGTGACTCCGCACGCCCAAATCGCGCGTATGAACTTTACAAAATAGTGTCTAGTGTCTAGACAGGCGACAAAATGAACGCTAGAGTCAACTCCAATCGTGATGGCACTCACCTCGGGAGGCACTAGTGACCACGCAAATGTCCGACGTCGAAGTCGCCCAGTGGCGGGACAAGAAGCGCTACCTGTGGCTGATGGGACTGATCGCGCCGACGGCACTGTTCGTGATGCTGCCGCTGGTGTGGGCGTTCAACCAGTGGGGCTGGCACGGCGCGGCACAGGTGCCGTTCTGGATCGGCCCGATCCTGCTCTACATCGTGTTGCCTGCACTCGACCTCCGGTTCGGGCCCGACGGGCAGAACCCGCCCGACGAGGTGATGGAGCGGTTGGAGAACGACAAGTACTACCGCTACTGCACCTACCTCTACATACCGTTCCAGTACGCCAGCGTGATCCTGGGCGCCTACCTGTTCACCGCGTCGAACCTGAGCTGGCTCGGCTTTGACGGTGGGCTGAGCTGGCCGGCGAAGATCGGCCTGGCGCTGTCGGTGGGCATGCTCGGCGGCGTCGGCATCAACACCGCCCACGAGATGGGCCACAAGAAGGACGAATTGGAGCGCTGGCTCGCGAAAATCACGTTGGCGCAAACGCTCTACGGCCACTTCTACATCGAGCACAACCGCGGCCACCACGTGCGCGTCGCCACCCCGGAGGATCCCGCGTCGGCCCGATTCGGTGAGACGTTCTGGGAGTTCCTGCCGCGCAGTGTGTGGGGGAGCTTGAAGTCGGCGTGGCAGTTGGAGGCCGCACGACTGCGCCGGCAGGGCAAGAGTCCCTGGCACTGGTCCAACGACGTACTCAACGCCTGGGCGATGTCGGTGGTTTTCTACGGCATCCTGATCGCGGTCTTCGGCTTTGCGCTGATTCCATACATCCTCATCTCCGCGGTGTTCGGGTTCACCCTTCTCGAGGCCGTCAACTACCTGGAGCACTACGGCCTGCTGCGCCAGAAGACCGAAAGCGGTCGCTACGAGCGGTGCGCCCCGGTGCACAGCTGGAACTCCGACCACATCGTCACCAACCTGTTCCTGTACCACCTGCAGCGGCACAGCGATCATCACGCCAACCCGACGCGTCGCTATCAGACGCTGCGCAGCATGGAGGGCGCACCGAATCTGCCCAGTGGTTACGCATCGATGATTTCGCTGACCTACTTCCCGCCGCTGTGGCGAAAGATGATGGACCACAGGGTGATCGAGCACTACAACGGCGACATCACCAAGGTGAACGTGCACCCGCGCGTGCGCGACAAGGTGTTCGCCAAGTACGGGGTGGCGGCATGAGCATGTTCAAGTGCCCCGGCTGCGGCTACCTCTACGACGAGGCGAAAGGTGCGCCGCGCGAAGGATTTCCGGCGGGCACCCCGTGGGACGACGTTCCCGACGACTGGTGCTGCCCGGACTGCGCAGTCCGCGAGAAGGTCGACTTCACAACCGTTTAGCCCCATCGACTCTGCGCCCAGGGCGCTCAAACTGCCCAATACCTCGCCCTGAGCGCAGAGTCGATACCGAGAAAGGAAACGACATGGACTACAGACTCTTCGTCTGCGTGCAGTGCGGATTCGAGTACGACGAGGCCAAAGGCTGGCCGGAGGACGGTATCGCCCCGGGCACCCGCTGGGATGACATTCCCGACGACTGGAGCTGCCCGGACTGCGGCGCCGCAAAGGCGGACTTCGACATGGTGGAAGTGGCGCGGTCGTGACTGTGGCCTGGCGGAGTGAAGCGCCAGGAGTGACTAGAACGGCTAACGTCATGGGGGTGAGCAGCCCGCGACAGCGCCGGACCGCGCAACGCATCCCCTACGCCGAGGCATCGAGGGTGTTGTTGCGCGATTCGATCCTCGACGGCATGCGCGACGAACTGCTCACGCGCGACTGGTCGGCGATCACGCTCTCGCATGTGGCCAAGGCCGCCGGCATCAGCCGCCAGACGATCTACAACGAGTTCGGCTCCCGCCACGGCCTCGCCCAGGCCTACGCGCTGCGGCTGGCGGACCGGCTCGTCGACCAGATCGAAGGTGCGATCGAGGGCAATGAGGGCGACGTGCACGCGGCCTTCGTGCACGGGTTTCGCGACTTCTTCACCGAGTCCGCCGCCGACCCCCTGGTGCAGTCGCTGCTGACCGGCGACGTCAAACCCGACCTGTTGCAGCTCATCACCACCGACAGCGGGCCGATCCTCACGCATTGCTCGCAGCGGCTGACATCGACGTTCGTTGATAGCTGGGTGAAATGCAGCGAGGACGACGCGGCGGTACTGGCGCGGGCGATCGTGCGGCTCGCGATGAGCTACGTTTCGATGCCTCCCGAGGCAGACCACGACGTCGCACATGACCTGGCCCGTTTGATGACGCCATTCGCCGAGCGCTACGGTGTTATCGATACCTCTTAGCTGTCAGAGCGCCACCGCTGTCAAAAACGTGGAGCGCCTGTCCCGCGAGCCCGCAGGCTAGGGTGTCGTCGCTGCGCACATCTGTGCGCCCAGAGACAAAGACGAATGAAGAAGGGCTCTAGAAATCCATGACTGAGTTGAAGGCCGACGTGCGCAACGGCATCGATTACAAGGTGGCCGACCTGTCGCTGGCCGAGTTCGGCCGCAAGGAGATCCGGCTCGCCGAGCACGAGATGCCCGGCTTGATGGCGCTTCGCCGCGAATACCACGACGTCCAGCCGCTCAAGGGCGCACGCATCTCCGGCTCGCTGCACATGACCGTGCAGACCGCCGTGCTCATCGAGACCCTGGTGGCCCTCGGTGCCAAGGTGCGCTGGGCGTCCTGCAACATCTTCTCCACCCAGGACCACGCCGCCGCGGCCGTCGTCGTCGGCCCGAACGGCACCCCCGAGGAGCCCAAGGGCACCCCGGTGTTCGCGTGGAAGGGCGAGACTCTCGAGGAGTACTGGTGGGCCGCCGAGCAGATGCTCACCTGGGAAGGCGAGCCCGCCAACATGATTCTCGACGACGGCGGTGACGCCACCATGATGGTGCTGCGCGGCGCGCAGTACGAGAAGGCCGGTGTCGTTCCGCCCGCCGAGGACGACGACTCCACCGAATGGAAGGTCTTCCTCGGAGTCCTGCGTAAGCGCTTCGAGACCGACAAGAGCAAGTGGACCAAGATCGCCGAGTCGGTCAAGGGCGTCACCGAGGAGACCACGACCGGTGTGCTGCGGCTCTACCAGTTCGAGGCCTCCGGCGAGCTGCCGTTCCCGGCGATCAACGTCAACGACTCGGTGACCAAGTCCAAGTTCGACAACAAGTACGGCACCCGGCACTCGTTGATCGACGGCATCAACCGCGGTACCGACGTCCTCATCGGCGGCAAGAAGGTGCTGATCTGCGGCTACGGCGACGTCGGCAAGGGCTGTGCGGAATCGCTGGCCGGCCAGGGCGCCCGGGTGACGGTCACCGAGATCGACCCGATCAACGCCCTGCAGGCGCTGATGGACGGCTTCGACGTGCGCACCGTCGAGGAGGCGATCGGCGAGGCCGACATGGTCATCACGGCGACCGGCAACAAGGACATCATCACGCTGGACCACATGCGGCAGATGAAGGACCAGGCCATCCTCGGCAACATCGGCCACTTCGACGATGAGATCCAGATGGCGGCGCTCGAGCGTTCGGGCGCCAGGCGCCTCAACATCAAGCCGCAGGTCGATCAGTGGATCTTCGACGACGGCAAGTCGATCATCGTGCTGTCGGAAGGCCGGTTGCTGAACCTGGGCAATGCGACCGGGCATCCGTCGTTCGTGATGAGCAACAGCTTCTCGAACCAGGTGATCGCCCAGATCGAGTTGTGGACCAAGAACGACGAGTACGACAACGCGGTCTACCGGTTGGCCAAGCACCTCGACGAGAAGGTCGCGCGTATCCACGTCGAGGCACTCGGCGGCACGCTGACCAAGCTCACCAAGGAGCAGGCCGAGTACATCGGCGTCGACGTCGAAGGCCCCTACAAGCCGGAGCACTACCGGTACTGACGCTCTAGAACAGAGGCCCCTGACACGACGTGTCAGGGGCCTCTGCTATCAGGGCGAAACCAGTGCGCCGCAATGGTTCTTGATGTCCATCAACGGCTGACGGATGCCGATCATCTCGACGCTCTCCTGCGGATGCGCCTTCATGTAGTCCGTGATGTGCTCGGCGACCTCTGCTCGTGACTGGCCCTGCAGACTGTCCATGAAACCGTTGAGGTCCGGATGGGTGAACAGGTAGGCCGAGGTCGACACATCGACCCCGGCTCGGACGCCTTCGAGATCGGCGGCAGTGCAGCCGGGTGGGTTCTGCGGCTCAGCGTTCGCGAATGGGACTGCGCCGAACAGCGCGGCGCACGATGCGGTGCCGGCGAATACGGATAACACCAGGCGGCGAGCGGCGTTGAGCATGGGATGTATTCCTCAGGTGATCAAGGGTTGGCACGGTCTGTTCTCAGTCTCTGATCGGCCAACGGCCGGTGCGTCCGATCCCAAGCGCATACACAGGAAACCCGCAGTATGCGCACATCTGCGGGCGTCGATAACCGTTCTGTTACGGTCGCTGTGTGCGCCGGGGGGTGGTTGTCGCTGTTCTCGTTGTCCTGGCAGGGGTTTTCGCGCCACAGGCCCATGGCGATCCCACCAACGACGACTGGAATCCCGTATTCAACGAGGACGAGTACACCGCGTTCTACACCCCGCCCGACCCGCTGCCGCCGGGCGCGCCCGGGGACCTGATTCGCACCGAGCCGTCGCGACTGGTGCTCGAACCGTCGGGCCAGCTGGGCGTGATCATGGCGACCGGAACGCGAATCATGTACCGCAGCACCGACGCTCGCGGAAACCCGATGGCCGTCACCGGCACCTACTTCGAGCCCTACAACAACTGGCCTGGCCAAGGCCCGCGTCCGCTGATCGTGTACGGGCCGGGGACCCAGGGGCAGGGCGATCAGTGCGCGCCGTCGCGGCAGTTCAATCAGGGCATCCACTGGTCGCCCTGGCTGGACCTGACGTTCAACTACGAAGAGATGTTCGTCGCCACGATGGTGGCGCGCGGATTCGCGATCGTGATGACCGACTATCAGGGGCTCGGCACACCCGGACTGCACACCTACGTCAACCGGATCGCGCAAGGCAATGCGATGCTCGACGCCGGTCGGGCGGCTTTGCGACTCCCGGACACATCACTGGATCCGCATGGCCCGCTTGCCTTTTGGGGTTACTCGCAGGGCGGCGGGGCCGCGGCATCGGCGGCGGAACTGGCGCCGTCGTACGCGCCGGAGCTCAACATCGTCGGAACGTACGCGGGCGCGCCGCCTGCGGACCTGAAGGAACTGTTCCCGTACGCCGACGGCAGCGTCCTGGTCGGCGCTGTCGGCTATGCACTGAACTCGGTGATCACCACATATCCGGAGTTCGAGCAGGCGATCCGGTCGAAGATGACGCCGCGCGGAGCGGACCTGTTGAACAAAGTGCAGGACCAATGCGTGGCGGAGACGCTGACGAAATTCATGTTTCGCCATCTACAGCCGTACTTCAACGAGAACATCTACGAACTGGTCAACCAGGAACCGTTCAAGAGCCTCTTCGACATGCAGAAGCTCGGCAAGTACAAACCCAACGCGCCGGTGATGATCCTCAGCAATCGGTACGACCCGTTGGTGCCGTACGGCCCGGCCGCTCAGCTGGGCCGCGACTGGTGCGCACAGGGCGCCGATGTGCAGTTCTGGACCAATGAGCAGCCGCCGTTTCTGAACAAGGCCATCGTCAATCACGGGCTGCCGATGCTGGTCGACGGTGAGCGCGCGATGCAGTGGATCGCCGACCGGTTCAACGGCTTGCCGACGACGCCGAACTGCGGTCAGTTCTGATTCGCCGCGACGCTACGTGTCGTACTCGTCGCGCTTGCGCGGCCAGTTGGAGAAGTCATCACCGCGTCCCCGCGGCGCGCGGTCGAGCAGCTGCCACGTCGCGTTCAGGGCCTCGGTGCCGCGGTCGTAGGTCGAATACGTGTGGTAGACAGTGCTGCCCTCTGGGCCGTCCTCGAGCGCGAAACAGCTCAGCGCCATCAGCTCCATCATGTCGAGCATGTTGCCGCTGCCCCGGCGTGGCGTCGGGACATGCATGTACTCGTAGAAGTCGGCGTCGAAGTCGCTGCCGCCGGACGAAACCCACTCCACGTCCCAGCCCATCCGCTGCTTGTACGCCGTGAGAACCGGCAGCGGCGACCGCGAAGCGAGGATGAACGTCACGTCTCGGTGTGCCAGGTGCGGCACGGCGCCGACCAGATTGTCGGTCTCGAATGTGCACCCCGGGCAGCCCTCCGGCGTCTTCGGCCCGTGCATGAAGTGCCGCACGATCAGCTGCGATCGGCCGTCGAACAGTTCGGCGAGCGTGCGCTTTCCCGCTGTGGTGTCGAACAGGTACTCCTTGTCCACCGGCACCCACGGCAGCCGGCGGCGTTCCTCGGCAAGCTCGGTGGCGCGCCGGGTCAGCTCCTTTTCCTTGGCCAGCTGCTGCTCGTAGGCGGCCCGCCACTGTTCGCGTGTCCCGACGGTGTGTGTCGTCATCACCTCATACTCCTGATACTCCTGTCGTCGAAGTAGGTAGACCGTCGGCGCCGACGAAACTCATCGGCTGCCGCGCCGCTACGCTCGCTGGGTGCTCATCGTCATCGAAGGTGTCGACGGTGCAGGCAAGCGCACCTTGACCAACGGTCTGCGTACCGCCTTCGAAGGTGCGCACAAATCGGTCGCCACCCTTGCGTTTCCGCGCTACCACCATTCGGTGGAGGCCGACCTGGCCGCCGAGGCGTTGCGCGGTAACCACGGTGATCTGGCCGATTCGGTCTATGCGATGGCGGTGCTGTTCGCCCTCGATCGCGCCGGCGCCAAGGAGCAGATCGGTCACCTCACCGATGCGTACGACGTGGTGATCCTCGACCGCTACGTCGCCTCCAACGCGGCGTACAGCGCGGCGCGGCTGCACCAGGGCGCCGACGGCGAGGTCGTCGAATGGGTGCGCCATCTCGAGTACGACCGTCTTCAGCTGCCCAAGCCGGATGCCCAGATTCTGCTCTCCGTGCCGATCGAGCTTGCCGCCGAACGGGCGGAGAACCGGGCGCGCGAAGAAGCGGACCGCGCGAAGGACGCATACGAACGCGACGACGGCCTGCAGCGTCGCACCGGCGAGGTCTACAGCGCGCTGGCCGCGGCGAACTGGGGAGGACGCTGGGTGGTCGTTCCACCCGACGTCGACGCGAGTGAGCTCGCCAACCAGTTGTCCTAGCGGACGTAAGAATCCCTCAAGAATCCCTGGAGGCCGTCTTCGCAGCCTTGTTGTCACCACCAGCGCCACTCGGGTGCGTGGAAAAGACACAGGAGCTGAACAATGAAGAACACCATCCGTGCCGCCCTCGTCGCCGGCCTCATCGGCAGCGCGGCCATCGGCCTGGCGGGCGGCGCCAACGCCGCCGATACCTCCGGCCACCAGGACTGGGCCGCCGGCGTCCCTGCCGTGCACGCGCAGCAGTTCTCCGGGCACAAGGTTGGCGACGAAGACGACTCGTCAGGCGATACGTCGGCGTTCGACAACGACTACGACATGCCAGCGGCCACCGATCCGGAGCCCGAGGCGCCGGTGGATGTGCCCGACACGCCGGCGGATGAGCCCGAGGCGCCGGCGGATGAGCCGGCGGATGCGCCTGCCGATCCGGAGCCCGAGGCGCCGGCGGACGAGCCCGCGGATGCGGTACCGGAGGCACCCGCCGATGCACCTGTGGATGAGCCGGCGGATGCGCCTGCTGATTCGGTACCCGATGCACCCGCGGACGTGCCGGCGGATGCGCCTGCTGATTTGGTACCCGATGCACCGGCCGACGCGCCTACGGATGCCCCTGCCGATACCCCGCCGGCCGACGCCCCGTCGCCGCACGACATCAACATCGCCGACAACGTCGATCCAGTGCTGGCCGATCCCGAACCGGCACCACCGGGCGACATTCAGGACATCAGCGACGTAGTGATCGGCGCGATGACGAGCAATAGCACGCTGACCGCCGGCGCGTGGAATCGTGAAGTGACAACGTGGAATTCGAGCTGGGTCAGCTATGACAAATACAACCGTCCGGTCATCATGAATCCCTACAACAACCCGCTGCGGTTGGTCTACACCTACGGCAACGCCCCGCGGATCGTCACCGTCCCGCCCCTACAGCGCGTCGTTCTGAACACCCCGACTGCCGGCCTGTACCCCTTTACCGCGGTGGTCGCGGCACCGTCCGGACCGATCAGGCAGGTGTCGGTGGGCAGCTTCACCGGCGGCGGCGCGGTGCCGCAGCCTGGTCAGCCACCGGCTCCCAAGCCGGCACCGCCTGCGACGCTGAAGAACGTGCTGGTGCAGCTGCGCTACTCCACCGGCACCTCGCAGCCGTTCCGGGTCAAGACACTGGCCGACCTCGGCGATGACAACTCCATGGGTGCGCGCCGGGTGCTGATCGACGGCGTCGACACCGCCTGGGGACAGTGGTCGAAGAACGCCAGTGGCGAGCGTCAGTTCGAGATCACCAAGACGCTGCAGCTTCCCGGACTCGCCGCGCCGTCGGAAGGGCCGCTGCCCGGCTACAACGTCGCCGTCCCGAAGCGGTAGCCGCACAACTGAATAAGCGACATCACCGTTCCTGGGGGCGTGGGCGAAAGCCCGCGCCCCCAGGGCCGTTTCCGGACGAGCCGCCGTGAAAGGACCCGGTGCTAGGACACAATTGATCCGGCGGAGGCACGTCGAGGGGAAGGTGGCGCACCATATGTCGGGTAACGCTCTCGGTTTCGGTGTGCTCGGCCCGCTGCAGATGACCATCGACGGTGTCGACGTTCCGGTGGGGACGCCGAAGCTGCGCGCGATCCTCGCCACGCTGGTGATCAACCGCAACCGCGCGGTGGCCGTCGACACGCTGATCAGCGCGGTGTGGGGCGATTCGCCACTCCCTGGCGCCAGGGGCAGCGTCCACTCCTATGTGTCCAACCTGCGCAAGCTCATCGGCCAGGCGGACCCCGCACCGCAGAAGACGTTGGCGAGCGTCGCACCGGGATACCGGCTGACCGTCGCCGACAGTGCGTGCGATCTCGGACGGTTCGCGACGGAGAAAACCGCAGGTGTTCTCGCCGGTGCGGCCGGAGACTTCGAGCGGGCGAGTCGTCACCTGGGGGTCGCGTTGGCGCAGTGGCGCGGTGACGTGCTGGAGGATCTGCGCGAGTTCCCGTTCGTCGACCCGTTCGCCACCGCCCTCGAAGAGGAACGGCTGACCGTCGCCACCGCCCGCGCCGAAGCCGAACTCGCGTGTGGTCGCGCCGCGCTGATCATCGGTGAGTTGGAGGCCCTGGTGGCCGACCATCCCTACCGCGAACCGCTGTGGGCCCAGCTGATCAGTGCCTACTACCTCTGCGAACGCCAGTCGGACGCGCTCGACGCCTACCGTCGGCTGAAGACCGCATTGGCCGACGACCTGGGCATCGACCCCGGCCCGACCGTGCAGACCTTGCACGACAAGATCCTGCGCCAGCAGCCACTCGACGTGAAGGCGGCCGCGCAAACGACGGCCGCCGGTGCGAAGACGGTGCTCGACCAGCGCACGCAGGTGGAGAAAGGCGGCGGCGCGGTGTGGCTGGTGGCCGCGTCGGGCGATCGTTACCCGCTGAGCTCTGTTGCCACCAAGATCGGCAGGCTGCCCGACAACGACATCGTGCTGGACGACGCGAAGGTCAGCCGTCACCATGCGGCGATCATCGACACCGGAACGGGTTTCGCGGTCAGCGATCTGCGCTCGGCCAACGGCGTCGAGCTCAACGGTGCGCGAATCCAGGGCAGTGTCGCGGTGGCCCATGGCGACCGGATCGGGATCTGCGGACACCTGTTCACCTTCGAGTACGACGACTCCGCCGCGAACTGACGCCGACACGTCTCTTGCGCCGTCGCTGTCGGCGAAGTAGTACGGTGCTCGGATAGCCGAAGTGGGGACACCCGGCCCAGTGAGACCGGGCCGCGTGCGAGGAAAGGCGGCGATGAACGACTCCCCGCACAACTCACGGGTGGGCTCACGGTTAGGCCCCTATCACCTCACCCGCCTCATCGGTCGTGGCGGTATGGGCGAGGTCTACGAAGCCGAGGACACCGTCAAGGGCCGAATCGTGGCGCTCAAACTGCTGCCCGACTCCCTGTCGCACGACCCGGTGTTCCGGGAACGGCTGCAACGTGAGGCCCGTGCAGCCGGCCAGTTGCAGGAGCCGCATGTGGTGCCCATCCACAACTACGGGGAGATCGACGGAGTCCTCTACGTCGACATGCGGCTGATCGACGGTATCGACCTGCGCAGTGTGCTGGCCAGGGACGGCGCGATGGCGCCGGCACGGGCGGTCTGGATCATCCGCCAGGTGGCCGCCGCGCTGGACGCCGCACACGCCGCCGGGATCACCCACCGCGACGTCAAGCCGGAGAACATCCTCATCACCGCTGACGACTTCGCCTACCTCGTCGACTTCGGCATCGCCAACGCCGCCACCGACCACACGCTGACCGAAAAAGGCACGGCCATAGGCACATACGCCTATATGGCGCCGGAGCGGTTCAGTTCCAAGCCGGTCACCGAGAAGGCCGACATCTACGCGCTGGCGTGCGTGCTGCACCAGTGCCTCACGGGTGCGCAGCCCTTCGCCGCGGACAGCATCAGCATGCTGATCACCGCGCATCTGATCGAACCCCCGCCTCAGCCGAGCAAGTTGCGTCCCGATATTCCGCCCGCATTCGACGCGATCATCGCGAAGGGCATGGCGAAAGACGCCGCCGACCGCTACAACACGGCAGGCGAATTCGCCCGCGCCGCAGCGGCAATCGTGGGTGGGGGCGACTCGGGGCCGATGATCGAGGTCTCGAGCCCCGTTCATCCGGCCCACCTGGAGACGGTGCCCGTGAACGCGGTCGCCACGCCCGACGCCGCGCCAGCCTCGGGGCGCGAGGACGCGACTCCTCGGCGGGACCGCCGGCCAGTCCTGATCGGCGGTGCGGCCGTCGTGTTGGTGATCGCGGTCGCGGCCACCGTCGCGTGGCTGGTGGCTCGCATGCCCAAGGACGCCTCGCCGATGTCGTCGACGCTGACGATCACACGTACTGTGCCCGACGAACCGCCGAACTCGGTCAGCACGGCAGCCAATCTCACCCCGGCCGAGCGTCAGCTCATGTCGCTGGTACCCGATCCCACGGCGTGCACGCCGAACAAGGAGTGGGACAACGCCATTGCGGCGGTGGACTGCAAGCCCACCGAGAGCGGCGACGGCCACGAAGGCGCGCTGTACGCGCTTTACAGCGATGCGGACCGGCTGCAGGAGGACTTCGACGGCGCGATTGCCGACGACGAGCTCACCGCATGCCCCAACAGCGACGGGTCGCCGACGAGCTGGGAGTACGACAACACCCCCGGTCAGTCGGAGGGCCAGCTGGCCTGCGGAACCCTCAACGGGCGGGCCGATCTGGTCTGGACCAAGACCTCGGATCTGATGCTGGGCGCCGCGCAGGGCAACGACCTCAAGGCGCTGTACGACTGGTGGGTTTCGACCACCTGACGGCACCGCCGGAAACCGTCGGCTCAAGAATCCGTCAAGAATCTCGGTAGTGGCCGGCTCAAACCTTTTCTCAACGGCGCATAACGGGCGCCCTGAGAGAAGGAAACCCCATGAACCGAGTGAAGAACCCCTTCACGACCCGCATCCGCTCCGTCACCGCCGCCGTCCTGATCGGCGCCGCCGCGGTCGGCCTGGCCGGTGGGATCGCCCACGCGGACGACACCTCGGGGGGCCTGCACGGCAACCCCGATGACGCCACGTCGTTCTATGTCGAGCAGCACCTGGACGACTGCTCGCTGATGGCCACAGCGGACGTCGTGGGGCAGCTGACCGGCAACGAGCCCACCGAAGACGAGATCATCGCGTTGGCCAGCTCCACGCCGAGCGCTCACCACGACGGCCCGATCTACACGCCGCCGCCGCCCGACAACCCGGATGGAGGCAACGGCACCGACACGGAGGACCTGCCGATCCTGCTGGAGCACTACGGCATCCGCGCCGTGTACACCGACGACGACATCGCGGCCCAGATCGGTGTGCCGACCGGTATGACGGCGCTCATGAACGCCCTCGACGAGGGCCGCAAGGTGATCGCCAGCGTCAACGCCGAAATGATCTGGGACGCGGACGGCGACCGCACGAGCGCCGACCACGACCTGGTGGTCACGGGCGTCGATACCGACGCCGGCGTTGTGCACCTCAACGACAGCGGCACCGACGACGGCGCCGACGAACAGGTCCCGATCGACGTCTTCGAGGCGGCGTGGCAGACCAGCGGCCATGACATGGTCGTCACCATGGATGCCGGCTGAACGATGCCCTGACGATGACGGGAAGCCGCGGCGCGAACCTCGCGCCGCGGCTTACATACGGCTCATATCGGCCGCGAGGCCGCCCCAGATGCGCCGCGAAGCCGCCAAACACGCAAAACGCGCGTGTGGTAGCCGCAGTTTGTCGCGATCTGGTGACACCATGGACACCATGAGGCAAAGGATTCTGGTTGTCGATGACGACCCTTCGCTCGCCGAGATGCTCACCATCGTGCTGCGCGGTGAGGGGTTCGATACCGCGGTCATCGGTGACGGCACCCAGGCGCTGACAGCGGTCCGCGAACTGCGGCCCGATCTGGTGCTGCTCGACCTGATGCTGCCCGGTATGAACGGCATCGACGTATGCCGCGTGTTACGCGCGGACTCGGGCGTGCCGATCGTCATGCTGACGGCCAAGACCGACACCGTCGACGTCGTGCTGGGCCTGGAGTCCGGCGCCGACGACTACGTGATGAAGCCGTTCAAGCCCAAGGAGCTCGTCGCGCGTGTGCGCGCCCGTCTTCGCCGCAACGAGGACGAGCCCGCCGAGATGCTGTCGATCGGCGATGTGGACATCGACGTGCCGGCTCACAAGGTGACTCGGCTCGGCGAGCAGATTTCCCTGACGCCGCTCGAGTTCGACCTGCTGGTGGCGTTGGCGCGTAAACCACGGCAGGTGTTTACTCGTGATGTGCTGCTCGAACAGGTGTGGGGATACCGTCACCCCGCTGACACCCGTTTGGTGAACGTGCATGTCCAGCGTTTGCGGGCGAAGGTCGAGAAGGACCCGGAGAACCCGCAGGTGGTACTGACTGTTCGAGGAGTGGGATACAAGGCCGGACCTCCGTGATCCCTCACGGC
The DNA here is from genome assembly GCF_010726085.1 of Mycolicibacterium moriokaense. NCBI lineage: Bacteria > Bacillati > Actinomycetota > Actinomycetes > Mycobacteriales > Mycobacteriaceae > Mycobacterium > Mycolicibacterium moriokaense. Next base: position 5,184,554 of record NZ_AP022560.1, on the reverse strand, counting down.
TGCGCCGTGGTCGTGATCCTGACCGTGCGGCGGTCGCCGTGATCTGGGGTTCGAGGAGGCGCATCCATCGGCGATCGGCACCACTGTTCCGCGGATTGGGTGCGCTGAGTCGAGCGATGGGTGCCGTCTGGCGTCGCTCGCTACAGCTGCGCGTCGTCACCCTGACGATCGGCCTGTCGCTGGCCGTCATCCTGGCGCTGGGCTTCGTGTTGACCAGTCAGATCACCGACCGCATCCTCGAGGTGAAGGTGAGCGCGGCGACCGAGGAGATCGACCGGGCGCGCAGCACCGTCAGCGGCATCGTCGGCGGCGAGGAGACGCGCTCGCTGGACAGCAGCCTGCAGCTGGCTCGCAACACCCTGATCGACCGCACCGCCGATGCGGGTCCCGGGCTGGCCGGCGCCTTCGATGCGGTGCTGGTCGTGCCCGGCGACGGACCGCGCGCCGCGACCGCGGCGGGTCCGGTGCAGCAGATCCCGAATGCCCTGCGCGAGTTCGTCAAGGCCGGCCAGGTCAGCTATCAGTACGCGACCGTGCACACCGACGGCTTCTCCGGCCCCGCGTTGATCATCGGCAGCCCGACGTCGTCGCCGGTGGCCAATCTCGAGCTGTATCTGATCTTTCCGCTGAACAACGAGGAATCCACCATCACGCTGGTGCGCGGGACGATGGCGACGGGTGCGGTCGTGCTGCTCGGTCTGCTGGCGGCGATCGCGCTCGTGGTGGCCCGGCAGATCGTGCTGCCGGTGCGGTCGGCCTCGCGCATCGCAGAGCGCTTCGCCGAAGGGCACCTGACCGAGCGGATGCCGGTGCGCGGCGAGGACGACATGGCCCGGCTGGCGGTGTCGTTCAACGATATGGCCGAAAGCCTGCACCGTCAGATCACCCAACTCGAGGAGTTCGGCAATCTGCAGCGGCGGTTCACCTCCGACGTCAGCCACGAACTGCGCACCCCGCTGACGACGGTGCGCATGGCCGCCGACCTGATCCACGATCACAGCGAGGAACTCGACCCGGCGCTGCGCCGCTCGACCGAGTTGATGGTCAGCGAGCTCGACCGTTTCGAAACGCTGCTCAACGATCTGCTGGAGATCTCGCGCCACGACGCCGGTGTCGCCGAACTGTCCGTCGAATCGGTGGATCTGCGCGCGACGGTGCGCAGCGCCCTTAACAACGTCGGCCATCTGGCCGCCGAGGCCGGCATCGAGCTGATCGTCGACATGCCGTCCCACGACGTCATCGCCGAGGTCGACCCGCGCCGGGTCGAGCGCATTCTGCGCAACCTGATCGCCAACGCCATCGATCACGCCGAACATCAGCCGGTGCGCATCCGGATGGCCGTCGACGAGGACACGGTTGCCGTGACCGTCCGCGACTACGGCGTCGGATTGCGGCCAGGCGAGGAGAAGCTGGTGTTCAGCAGGTTCTGGCGTTCGGACCCCTCGCGGGTGCGGCGTTCGGGAGGCACCGGACTCGGGCTGGCCATCAGCATCGAGGACGCCCGGCTGCATCAGGGGCGGCTTGAGGCCTGGGGTGAACCCGGCAAGGGCGCGTGCTTCCGGCTCACCCTGCCGCTGGTGCGCGGGCACAAGGTCACGACGAGTCCACTCCCGCTGAAACCCGTTGGGCCCGACGTCGCCCCGCGGCGTGCGACGCGTGAAGCGGAGAACGTGTGAGGCGCTCGGGCATGATGGCGTCCTACGTCCGCGGGCTGGCGGCTCTTTGTGCGCTGATGTTCGTGCTTGCCGGCTGCGCCGGGGTGCCGAGTTCGTCGTCACCGCAGGCGATCGGCACCGTCGAACGCCCCGCGCCGCCGAGCCTGCCCAAGCCCACGCCGGGGATGGATCCCGACGTGCTGTTGCGCGAATTCCTGAAGGCCACGGCCGATCCCGCGAACCGGCACCTGGCGGCGCGGCAGTTCCTCACCGAATCGGGTTCGAGCGCATGGGATGACGCGGGCAGCGCGCTGCTGATCGACAACGTCGTGTTCGTCGAAACCCGCGGCCCGGAGCGGGTCACCGTGCACATGCGCGCCGACATCCTGGGCTCGCTGTCGGACCTGGGCGTCTTCGAAACGGGGGAGGGCGCGCTGCCCGATCCCGGACCGATCGAACTGGTCAAGACACCCGGCGGTTGGCGGATCGACAAGCTGCCCAACGGGGTTTTCCTTGACTGGCAACAGTTTCAGGCGACTTACAAACGCAACACGCTGTACTTCGCCGACCCGACCGGCAGCACGGTGGTGCCGGACCCGCGCTACGTCGCGGTGTCCGACCCGGACCAGTTGGCCACCGAGCTGGTCAGCAAGCTCATCGCCGGGCCGCGTCCGGAGTTGGCCAAGAGTGTGCGAAATCTGTTGGGACCGCCGCTGAAACTGCGTGGCCCGGTCACCCGCGCCGACGGCGGCAAGACGGGTGTCGGCAGGGGCTACGGCGGTGCGCGGATCGACCTCGACAATCTGTCGACCACCGACCCGCACAGCCGCCAACTGCTTGCGGCACAAATCATTTGGACGCTGTCGCGCGCCGGGATCAACGGGCCCTACGTGATCAACGCCGACGGCGCCGCGCTCGACGACCGGTTCGCCGACGGGTGGCAGACCTCCGATGTCGCGGCCACCGACCCGGGCGCGTTCCCCGGCGCCGCGGCGGGGCTGCACGCGTTGGTGGGTGGGTCGCTGGTGTTCCTGGACGGCCAGCGTGCGACCCGCGTCCCCGGCGCATTCGGGCAGACCCCCGACCAGACGGCGGCAGCGGTGTCGCGGTCGGGCCAGAACGTCGCGTCGATCGTGACCTTGCGGCGCGGCGCGCCCGACATGGCGTCGTCGCTGTGGGTCGGCCCGCTCGGCGGCAACGCATCGCAGGCGCTGGACGGGCGCAACCTGTCGCGGCCCAGCTGGGCCCTCGACGATGCCGTGTGGGTGGTGGTCGACGGCAACAACGTCGTGCGCGTCATCCAGGATGCGTCCGGACAACCGGCGCGCATACCGGTCGACTCCACGGCGGTATCGGCGAAATTCCCCGGCGCGATCCGTGAGCTGCAGCTGTCGCGGGACGGCACTCGCGCGGCCCTGGTCATCGACGGTCAGGTGATCCTGGCCGGGGTGGAGCAGACGCCGGGCGGGGGCTATGCGCTGACATACCCGCGCCGGCTGGGCTTCGGGCTGCAGAACACGGTGGTCTCACTGTCGTGGCGTACGGGCGACGACATCGTGGTCAGTCGTACCGATCCGGAGCATCCGGTCTCCTACGTCAACCTCGACGGCGTCAACTCCGACGGTCCCAGCCGCAATCTGCTGATGCCGGTCACCACCGTGGCGGCCAACCCGTCGACGGTGTATGTCGCCGATGAGCGCGGCGTGCTGCAACTGACGGGATCGGGCGCCGACAACGACCCGGTGTGGTCGGAGGTCCGTCCGCTGATGGTCCCCGGCGCGATACCGGTCCTTCCGGGCTGATCCCATGCATTTGAAGTTGCACTGAACCAACCACCTCCAACGCCCGTTGTGCTGACAAAACGACGCTAGAAGCGTCGGCTGACAGCCAAGGAGACAACGATGAAGGTGCGTGGTCCGCTGATCACCGTCGCCGCAGTGGCGGCACTGGGCGCAGGCATATTGGTCGCCAACATCTCTCAGGAATCAGACCCCCTAACCCGCGGTGTGCCCGGTGCGCCCGTAGCGGCGTCGACCCCAGCGCCACAGCCCAGCGCATCACCGGCCCCGCCCGCCCCCGCGTTTCCGGCGAAGGCGGATTACGTGGGCAAGATTCCGACCGCCTACGGCGTCATCACGCTGGACATCAGCGTCGCCGGAGACAAGGCGGTGGCATACGCCTGCGACGGCAGTTCCGTCGAGGCGTGGTTGCGCGGGTCCGCGGTCAACGGCGCTGTGAGCCTTGCGAGCAAGGACAGGACCAGCCGGCTCGAGGGGCGCCTGGACGGCAAAGCCGTCGTCGGGACCCTGTGGATCGGCGAGAAGAAGTGGGACTTCACCGCCGAGCCGGCGCAGCCACCCGCCGGACTGTACGTGTACGAGGACGGCGGCAACCGCAGCAGCTGGATCGTCGACTCCACCGGCAAGGCGACCGGTGTGCAGCGGCTGGACGACGGCTCGACCGTGCCCGCACCGGCGTTGGCAGCGGACGGCAGTGCGGTCATCGACGGGCGGACCGTAACCGCGTCACGGGTGCAGGGCGCCAGCGATGTCTGAGTCCTTCGCAACACAGCGGATCGCTCGGTCCCACGCCGACACAGCCGTCCTGATCGCCGTCGTCATCGGCGCGCTGGTCGCCGTCGCTCTCGGCGTGTTCGGCAGAGTCCATGAGCCGCAGTTCTTCTCGGTGAGCGTCGCAGGGTTCTCCAGCGGCACGGCGGTGAAGTCGTGGCTGGCGACCCTCGCGGTCGCGCTCGCGCTGTTCCAACTGCTGTCGGCGTTCGCGATGTATCGACTCATTCCCGGCGGCAAGGCACCGGCGTGGATGGGTACCGCGCACGTGTGGTCGGGACGGCTGGCGGTACTGGTCAGTGTTCCGGTCGCCGTGCACTGCCTGTACGCACTGGGCTTCCAGGAGACCGACACCCGGGTGTTGTTCCATTCGCTGTTCGGCTGCCTCTTCTATGGCATCTTCGTCACGAAGATGATCCTGTTGACCCGAAACGGCCTGCGCGGCTGGGTGATCCCGATCGCGGGCGGGTTGCTGTTCTTCGGTCTCGTATACGTCTGGTTGACCTCAGCCCTTTGGTTCTTCCAGACCAGTGGAATCACGTTCTAGCGGAAAGGTTTTCGATGCGACGCAGCCAGTTCATCATCAGTGCGGGTATCGGCTTGGGGGCGAGCGTGCTCGCCGCGTGCACGACCTACGGCAAGAAGCCGGAGGCGCCCGGCGGCACCGCGGCGACGGCCCAGGGGGCGCCGACCACCGGCGGGACGGCTCCCGAGGCCATCGCGGCGACCTCGGCGGTGCCCGTCGGCTCGGGCCTCATCGTCGGCGAGGTCGTCGTGACCCAACCGGCAGCGGGCGACTTCAAGGGCTTCTCGTCGACCTGCACGCACGCCGGATGCACGCTGAACGAGGTGGTCGACGGCACCATCAACTGCCCCTGCCACGGCAGCAAGTTCAACCTGGACGGCTCGGTTGCCCACGGCCCCGCGACGAAACCCCTGACGCCGCAGGCCGTTGTGGTCCAGGGGGATTCGATCTTCCTCGGCTGAGGGTCACGCTAAGACGTGTCACACGTCGCGGCCACACTGCGGACATGCTCGATCTCGTGCTGCCGTTGGAGTGCGGCGGCTGCGGAGCGCGCTCGACGCGCTGGTGCGACGCCTGCGCCAAGGAGCTGGCCGTGCGACCTGACGAACCGCACCTCATCAGCCCGCGCGTCGAGCCCGGAGTTCCGGTGTTCTCGCTGGGCCGCTACGCGGGGGCGCGTCGCCAGGCCATCGTCGCCGTCAAGGAGCACGGCCGTGCCGACCTCACCGGACCGCTGGCCGCCGCACTGCGGGCGGGGCTGTCTCAGCTGCTGACCTGGGGCATCGTCGGGGTGCCGTTGACCGTGGTTCCCGCGCCGACGCGGCGGTGGGCGGCGATGCGCCGCGGGGGCGATCCGGTGGCGCGCGTCGCGCAGGCCGCAACGGAAGGATGCCGCGACATAGCCGTGGTGCAGGCGGTGCGCACGAGGCCCCTGGTAGCCGACTCGGTCGGCCTGTCCAGCGCCGACCGACAGCGCAACATCGCGGGGCGGGTGAAGGTCGTGCGCCCCATCGACGGCGGGTCGGCGGGCGAGGTAGTGGTCGTCGACGACATCGTGACGACCGGGGCCACGGCACACGAAACCGTGCGTGTCCTGCAAACAACCGGGGCGACGGTGGTCGCGGTCCTGGCCCTCGCAAACGCTTGACCCGGGCGGTTTGACGGCCCAGGCAATTACCCCGGCATCAAGGAGATGTGAAGAACTGAAAACGGTCTGAATTTTGGTGGCAATTAGTGGCACGACCGGGTGAACACGGACTACCGTCGGCATCAACCACCCGTGAATGCCTCACGGCGGCGCACCTCAACGTAGCGCCGGCATCGCCCACAAGCGGTAGGAGGTGAGTAGACGACACCTTGCACCGGCGGGCCGCGACAAAAGGCATAGGCATGCAGGCCCCTCGGTGCGTATCCGAAGCAGGCCGGGCACGCAAATGCGTGCGGACGCAAAGAGAAACGAGTTGCCAAGCATGTCGACCCATTCCATTGATTCGGACCAAGAGATGCTGGTCACCGACGAGACGCCCGAACCCGAGACGCGAGCCGAGATCGTCGTCAAGGGCCGCAACGTCGAGATTCCCGATCACTTCCGCGTGTATGTCTCCGAGAAACTGTCCCGCCTGGAACGCTTTGACCGCACCATCTATCTCTTCGACGTGGAACTGGACCACGAACGCAACCGTCGCCAGCGCAAGAACTGTCAGCACGTCGAGATCACCGCGCGTGGCCGCGGTCCCGTAGTCCGGGGCGAGGCCTGCGCCGACAGCTTCTACGCCGCGCTGGAGTCGGCGGTCTGCAAACTCGAGAACCGGCTGCGCCGCAGCAAGGACCGCCGCAAGATCCACTACGGCGACAAGACCCCGGTTTCGCTCGCCCAGGCCACTGCCGTCAGCCCGCCGCCGGATGCCTCAAATGACTCGGCAGCGGACTCGGTGCAGGTGGACGCGGCGCTGCTGGACGAGCACGAGCCGGGGCGCATCGTGCGCATCAAGGAGCACCCGGCGACGCCGATGACCGTCGATGACGCCCTGTCCCAAATGGAGCTCGTCGGCCACGACTTCTTCCTGTTCCATGACAAGGAGAGTGACAAGCCGAGCGTGGTGTACCGCCGCCACGCCTATGACTACGGGTTGATTCGGCTCGCGTAGCCGATGGGCTGATCCACTCGGCCTGACGCGGTCCGGTGTCGGGGCGCGCCACGTCGCTACCATGGGTTGAGCTCTTTCAGATCCAACCCATCGGGAAGCCTGAGGTTACAGCGTGCTGGACAAGTTGCTCCGTCTCGGCGAAGGCCGCATGGTCAAGCGCCTCAAGGGGGTGGCTGAGTACGTCAACACCCTGTCCGCCGACGTGGAGAAGCTCTCCGACGCCGAGCTGCGGGCCAAGACGGCCGAATTCAAACAGCGCATCGACAACGGCGCCGACCTCGACGACCTGCTCCCCGAGGCGTTCGCCGTTGCACGCGAGGCCGCCTGGCGGGTGCTCGATCAACGGCACTTCGACGTCCAGGTGATGGGCGGTGCGGCGCTGCACTTCGGCAACGTCGCGGAGATGAAGACCGGTGAGGGCAAGACGCTGACCTGCGTGCTGCCCGCGTATCTCAACGCGCTGGCCGGCAAGGGCGTGCACGTCGTCACCGTCAACGACTATCTGGCCAAACGTGACGCCGAGTGGATGGGTCGCGTGCACCGCTTCCTCGGTCTGGAGGTCGGTGTCATCCTGTCCGGCCTGACTCCCGACGAGCGACGCGTCGCCTACGGCGCCGACATCACCTACGGCACCAACAACGAGTTCGGCTTCGACTACCTGCGTGACAACATGGCGCACTCGCTGGCCGACCTGGTGCAGCGCGGCCACAACTACGCGATCGTCGACGAGGTCGACTCGATCCTGATCGACGAGGCCCGCACCCCGCTGATCATCTCGGGTCCCGCCGACGGGGCGTCGAACTGGTACACCGAGTTCGCCCGGCTCGCGCCGCTGATGGAGAAGGATGTCCACTACGAGGTCGACATCCGCAAGCGGACGATCGGTGTGCACGAGCTCGGCGTCGAGTTCGTCGAGGACCAGCTCGGCATCGACAACCTCTACGAGGCCGCCAACTCGCCGCTGGTCAGCTACCTGAACAACGCCATCAAGGCCAAGGAGCTGTTCCAGCGCGACAAGGACTACATCGTGCGCGACGGCGAGGTGCTGATCGTCGACGAGTTCACGGGTCGCGTACTCGTCGGGCGGCGCTACAACGAGGGCATGCACCAGGCCATCGAGGCCAAGGAGCACGTCGAGATCAAGGCCGAGAACCAGACGCTCGCCACGATCACGCTGCAGAACTACTTCCGGCTCTACGACAAGCTCGCCGGTATGACGGGTACCGCCCAGACCGAGGCGGCCGAACTGCACGAGATCTACAAGCTCGGTGTGGTCAGCATCCCGACCAACAAGGAGATGATCCGCAAGGACCAGTCCGATCTGATCTACAAGACCGAAGAGGCCAAGTACATCGCGGTCGTCGACGACGTCGCCGAGCGCTACGAGAAGGGCCAACCGGTGCTGATCGGCACCACCAGCGTGGAGCGCTCGGAGTACCTGTCGCGCCAGTTCACCAAGCGCCGCATCCCGCACAACGTGCTCAACGCCAAGTACCACGAGCAGGAGGCGGCGATCATCGCCGAGGCGGGCCGACTGGGCGCGGTCACCGTCGCGACGAACATGGCCGGCCGTGGCACCGACATCGTGCTGGGCGGCAACCCCGACTTCCTCACCGACAAGCGGTTGCGCGAGCGCGGACTGGATCCGGTGGAAACGCCCGAGGAGTACGAAGCCGCCTGGCACGAAACGCTGGCCCAGGTCAAGGCGGAATGCGCGAAGGAGGCCGAGGACGTCATCGCCGCCGGCGGCCTCTATGTGCTGGGCACCGAACGGCACGAGTCACGCCGCATCGACAACCAGTTGCGTGGTCGTTCCGGCCGCCAGGGCGACCCGGGCGAGTCACGCTTCTACCTCTCGCTGGGCGACGAGCTCATGCGGCGATTCAACGGCGCGACCCTGGAGTCGCTGCTGACCCGTCTGAACCTGCCCGAGGACGTGCCGATCGAGGCCAAGATGGTCAGCCGCGCGATCAAGAGCGCGCAGACGCAGGTCGAGCAGCAGAACTTCGAGGTCCGCAAGAACGTCCTCAAGTACGACGAAGTGATGAACAAGCAGCGCATGGTCATCTACGACGAGCGCCGTCGGATTCTGGAGGGCGAGAACCTCGCCGACCAGGCTCACAAGATGCTGGTCGACGTCATCAACGCCTATGTGGACGGCGCGACCGCTGAGGGCTACGCGGAGGACTGGGACCTCGAACAGCTGTGGACCGCTCTGCGGCAGCTGTATCCGGTCGGTATCGACCACCACGACCTGCTCGACTCCGACGCCGTCGGCGAGCCCGGCGAGCTGACCCGCGAGGAGTTGCGCGAGGCATTGATCGCCGACGCGGAGCGGGCCTACGCCCAGCGCGAGAAGGAGATCGAGGCGATCGCCGGCGAGGGCGCGATGCGCCAGCTGGAACGCAACGTGCTGCTCAACGTCATCGACCGCAAGTGGCGCGAACACCTCTACGAGATGGACTACCTCAAGGAGGGCATCGGGCTGCGTGCGATGGCGCAGCGTGACCCGCTGGTGGAGTACCAGCGCGAGGGCTACGACATGTTCATCGCCATGCTCGAGGGCGTCAAGGAGGAGTCGGTCGGCTTCCTGTTCAACGTGGCGGTGGAAGCGGCCCCGGCACCGGCCGTCGCACCCGTCGCCGCGCCGCAGGGGCTCGCGGAGTTCGCCGAGGGCGCCGCCGCCAAGGCGCAGGAGAGCTCGGTCGCCACCAAGGAGCGTCCGGCCCCGGCTGGTCTGCGCGCCAAGGGAATCGACAACGAGCCGCCGCCGATGATCTACAGCGGTCCTTCGGAGGACGGTTCGGCCGAGGTCAAACGCACCGGCGGCGGCGCTGGTGGTGGCCGGCCTGCGCAGGGTGGGTCCCGCAAGGAGCGGCGGCAGGCCGCGCGCCAGCAGGCCCGCGAAACCAAACGCCGCGGCTAGGGGGCCAGCCTCGCGGCGATGCGCTCGAGCGTCGCGCGCATCCCGTCCTCGGCCTGTTTGGGCATCGAGCCCACCTTCAGCATCAGCCGTTGATGATCGCTCGAGACGTCCCACGTCTCACGGACCAGCGTGCGGTCCGGCGCGTCGGCGACGGGCTCGAGTTCGTAGCGCCAGATCCGGCCGCCGATCAGTCCCAGCGGGCCCATCGTCGTTTTCCAGGCGATGCGACGATTGGGTTCGAATTCGATGACGGTGTTGGTGGTGCGGTACGGCAGGAACAGGGATTCCGGGCGACCCCGCATCGACATGCCGAACTTGGATCCGAGTTCCAGCGGCAGCGACGGCTGGGCCGCATGGTCCACCGTGCCGGAGCCGTCGAAGCTGGGGTGCTTTCCGGCGTCGGCGAGCAGCGCGAAGATCTGCTCGGCGGGCGCGTCGATGACCCGTTCCACGCTGATCGTGTTTCCCTCCACACGGTTCAGCGTATCGCCGGCGACTCAACCGATCTGCAGAGCGACAATGCGCCAGCGGGCCGCGTCGTGTTCGATGCGTGCGGCGAACGCCCGCACCCGTGACCCACTGGTGTAGGTCCCGAACACCTCGGCCTGTGCGCCGTCGGAACCGTCGACCATTCGCACGCGCAACCGGCGCACCCGCGCAACGGTGCGGCCATCCTTCGACCGGCCGACCGCGCGCTGTGGGGACCGGCTCAGCCCGATGACCGTGTCGATGAGTCCCGGCGCCAGCAGCGGCCGCAACTGCGCGACGGGCCTGCGCCTGTCGATCACCTCCAGGACCCGGCGCACCGCCGCGTCGGCGAAAGCCACTGCCGCATGCGGTGGATCCGCTTCGCGGACGACGGTATTGGAGCCCGGCCGGTGCGGACGCGGCGCGCGGCGGCGCAGCGCCGGCGCTGCACGGCACGCCGACATGCCGACGGGTGCAGGCTCGTAATCGACGACGGGGGAGACCAATGAAGTCGGGCGTGCTGCGGGATTGGAATAAGTTGTCATTCGGACGCTCCGGCGATCGACGTGGTATGAACGGCGCCTGCCGGAGAGTTGCAGACCTGTTCATGATCGCACGGTTCGAAGGGGTGCAGATGCACCCGTGATGCGCGGTGACAGGTTTGGTCGCTACCGTTGCGAGGTCGTAACACCAGCGGCGCGGAACGCTTAGTCGGCAAGGGGGCAGTGCAGGCAATGGTGACCAGGTTGTCGGCGTCGGACGCGGCGTTCTTCCATTTGGAGAACTCGTCGACGCCGATGTACGTGGGTTCGCTGTCGATTCTTCGGAAACCGCGCAACGGCCTGAGTTATGAAACCCTGTTGGAGACTGTGGAACAGCGCCTCCCACAGATTCCGCGCTATCGCCAGAAGGTGCGCGAGGTGACGCTCGGGCTGGCCCGCCCCGTGTGGGTCGACGACCCCGACTTCGACATCACTTACCACATCCGGCGTTCGGCGCTGCCGTCTCCCGGCAGCGAAGGGCAGCTGCATGAACTGATCGCGCGGCTGGGCTCTCGGTCGTTGGACAAGTCGCGACCGCTGTGGGAAATGTATCTGATCGAAGGGCTTGGCAAGAACCGGCTCGCGATCTACACCAAGTCGCATCAGGCACTGGTGAACGGCATGACGGCGCTGGAGATCGGGCACGTCATCGCCGACCGCACCCAGAAGCGTCCGGAATTCGGCGAGGACATCTGGATCCCAGCACGCGAGCCCAGCGACCGCAGCCTGCTGCTCGGCGCGATCGGTGAGTGGATGACGCGCCCGGCCGAACAACTCGGCGAGGTCCGTTCGGCGGTCACCGGCGTCGTCACCAACTCCGGCCAGTTGGCCGATGTCGGCCGGAGGTTCGTCGACGTGGCGCGGACCTTCGCCCGCGGCACGGCGCCCAGCAGTCCACTGAACACCAGGGTGTCGCGTAACCGTCGGTTCACCGTCGCCTCCGGAAGCCTCGAGGATTACCGGTTGGTGCGTGCTCGCTACGACTGCGACGTCAACGATGTCGTGCTTGCGGTGGTGGCGGGGGCGCTGCGGAACTGGCTGATGTCGCGCGGCGAGCCGGTGACCGCGACGACGACGATGCGCGCGATGGCGCCGATGTCGGTCTATCCCGACGCCGACCTCGATACGACCGGGCCGGGGCAGGCGATCAGCGAGGTGTCACCGTTTCTGGTGGATCTGCCGGTCGGCGAGGGCAACGCGGTGGTGCGGCTGTCGCAGATCGCGCACGCCACCGAGGCGCATCCCACCGCCGCCAGCCTGGTCGACGCCAGAACGATCGTCACGCTGTCGGGCTTCGCGCCACCGACGTTGCACGCCATGGGGATTCGCGTTGCCACCGGCTTCTCGGCGCGGCAGTTCAACCTGTTGATCACGAATGTGCCTGGCGCGCAGAAGCAGATGTACGTCGCGGGCGCAAAGCTGCTCGAGACCTATTCGGTGCCACCGCTGTTGCACAACCAGGTTTTGGCGATCGGGATCACGTCGTACAACGGCATGCTCTACTACGGCATCCACGCCGACCGCGACGCGATGAGCGACGTCGAGGTGCTGCCGGGTCTGCTGCGCGAATCGCTCGACGAACTACTCGACGCCGCGCGCTAGCAAACCAAATTGCGCGATCTTGATTAGACGCGCGCTGAATGGGAATGGTTCACCGGTGACTATCGACGCCGAGAACCGAAAACCCATGGAACGGGCTCTTTCGTCACCCGTTGACCAGGTCGTTCCCCATCCAGTGCTTGATGTACCCGTCGAGGAGGCCGCATACACCCGCTCGAAGGGGGTGGACTGGGTCGTGTTCGGCGTCACCGCCGTCATCGCCATCGGGTTCCTGGTGTGGGGGTTTGTCAGCACACCCTCGCTGGCCAGCGCGTCAACCAGCGCACTGACCTGGGTGATGGACAACACCGGATGGCTCTTCGTGCTGAGCGGATCGGGCTTCGTTGTCTTCGTCCTCTGGCTAGCGCTCGGCCGCTACGGCACGATCCCGCTCGGACGCGACGACGAGGAGCCCGAGTTCAACGGCGTGTCCTGGGTCGCAATGATGTTCTCCGCCGGCATGGGCATCGGTCTGATGTTCTTCGGTGTCGCCGAGCCACTGTCGCACTTCGCCAGCCCGCCTCCGGGCACCGGCGCTGCCGGTAACCCTGAGGCGGTTCAGACCGCGATGGCGACGACGCTGTTCCACTGGACGCTGCACCCGTGGGCGATCTACGCGGTGGTCGGGCTGGCGATCGCCTACGGCGTGTACCGCAAGGGGCGGTTGCAGCTCATCAGTTCGGCATTCGAGCCGCTGCTGGGCCGCTGGGCGCACGGGACGTGGGGCAAGGTCATCGACATGCTGGCGATCTTCGCCACGCTGTTCGGGTCGGCAGCGTCACTCGGGCTGGGGGCGCTGCAGATCCGCAGTGGTCTGCAGATCGTCGGAGGAATCGGCGAAACCGGCAACATGATCCTGATCGTGATCATCACAGTGCTCACGATCGCCTTTGTGCTGTCTGCGGTTTCGGGAATCACCCGGGGCATCCAATGGCTCTCGAACATCAACATGGTGCTGGCCCTCGTGCTGGCGTTGTTCGTATTCGTAGTCGGCCCAACGGTTTTCATTCTCAACCTGATCCCGACTGCGATGGCCAGCTACCTCGGCGACATCGCGATGATGTCCGCGCGCACCGGTGCCGAGGGCGCCGACGTCAACACCTGGCTGCAGTCCTGGACGGTCTTCTACTGGGCATGGTGGGTGTCGTGGACGCCGTTCGTCGGCATGTTCATCGCGCGAATCTCGCGCGGCCGTACGATCCGTCAATTCGTCGCTGGAGTGCTGCTGGTGCCCAGCCTGGTGTCGCTGCTGTGGTTTGCGGTGTTCGGCGGAGCAGCGATCCGTCAGCAGCAGGAAGGTGTCGACCTCGCGGGGGAGGGCAGCATCGAGGCGCAGCTGTTCGGGGTTCTCGAGGAGTATCCGATCGCCACGATCGCGAGCATCCTGGTGATGGTGCTCGTCGCGATCTTCTTCGTGTCGGGTGCGGACGCGGCCTCGATCGTGATGGGCTCGCTGTCCGAGCGCGGCACGATCAAACCGGGCAGGGGCACCGTCATCTTCTGGGGTATCGCGATGGGTGCGGTGGCGGCGGTGATGCTGCTCGTCGGCGGGGAGGACGGGTTGACGGGCCTGCAGACCATCACCATCATCGCGGCCCTGCCGTTCCTGCTCGTCATGATCGGCTTGGCGGTGGCCTTGGTGAAGGACCTGCGCACCGACCCGAAGGTGGTGCGTCGCCAGTATGCGTCCGAAGCGATCAACAATGCGGTCGTCACCGGCGTCACGCAGCACGGAGACGACTTCGTGATCGCCGTCGAGAAGGATCCCGACGCCGGGAAGAACGGCGCCGGTTAACCTTCCCGCGTGCGCGTGTATGTCCCAGTGACCCTGACCCTCCTGCAGCGGCTCGTCGCCGACAGGACGTTGCACGCGCGCAGCGGAACCGCGTTCGCGGTGACGCCGACGCTGCGTGAGGCCTACGCCGAGGGCGACGACGACGAACTGGCCGACGTTGCGCTGCGCGAGGCCGCGCTGGCGTCGCTGCGTCTACTCGCGGGGGAGGGCACATCCGATCTGCCGCCGCGTCGTGCGGTGGTAGAGGCCGAGGTCGATGACGCGAGCCCTCGGCCGGATCTCGACGACGCGGTGGTGCGCTTGTCCGGCCCCATCACGTACGACGACGTGATCGCCGCATACGTCGACAACGCCGATGCGGAGTCCGCGGTGCTGGCGGCGATCGACGCCGTCGACGAGGCCGACCTCGGTGACGAGGATGCGGAATTGACCGTCGGCGACGCCCAGGACCACGACCTGGCCTGGTACGCAGCACAGGAGCTGCCGTTCCTGCTCGAACTCCTGTGACGGTGACTACAGCATTGGGTACGGGACCGTAAGTTACGGTACCGTAGGTTTCGTGGCCAAGAATCAAGTGAAGATCTCGGCCAATGTCGCCGATACGAAGCGCAAAGGCGTCGTCGGCGTCAAACATCCGGCCTGGCACGCGCTGCGCACAGTCGCCGCGCGAATCACCACGCCCCTGCTGCCCGACGATTACCTGAAGCTCGCGAACCCGTTGTGGTCGGCGCGCGAACTGCGCGGTCGCGTCGTGGAGGTCCGTCGGGAGACAGAGGACTCGGCGACGCTGGTCATCAAGCCGGGATGGGGCTTCTCGTTCGACTACCAACCCGGGCAGTACATCGGCATCGGGCTGCTGGTCGACGGACGCTGGCGGTGGCGGTCGTACTCACTGACCTCGAGTCCGGTGACGTCGGGCGGCGGGCGATCCAGCCGGACCATCACCATCACCGTCAAGGCGATGCCCGAGGGGTTCTTATCGACGCACCTCGTCGGTGGCGTGGCACCCGGCACGATCGTGCGGCTGGCCGCGCCGCAGGGTAATTTCGTCATGCCCGACCCGGCGCCCGCGAAGGTGTTGTTCATCACCGGCGGCTCGGGCATCACGCCGGTGATGTCGATGCTGCGAACGCTGACGCGTCGCGATCAGATCACCGACGTCGTCCACTTACATTCGGCGCCAACCGATTCCGATGTCCTCTTCGCCGCTGAACTGGCGGAGCTGGAACGCGCGCACAAGGGTTATCAACTGAGGGTGCGGGCCACCCGCACCGACGGCCGGCTGGACCTGTCCCGACTCGACGATGTGGTGCCCGACTGGCGTGAGCGCCAGACGTGGGCGTGTGGCCCCGAGGGCATGCTCGACGCCGCCGAGGGTGCCTGGTCGGCCGCGGAGATTCCCGACCGGCTGCATCTGGAGCGGTTCGCGGTGTCGAAGGCGGCCCCGCATGGGCAGGGCGGCACCGTCGAGTTCGCGCGCAGCGGCAAGACCGTCACCGTGGACGCCGCCACTCCGTTGATGGAGGCGGGCGAGGAGGCGGGTATCCGGATGCCGTTCGGCTGCCGGATGGGCATCTGCCAGTCCTGTGTCGTGAGCCTGGTCGACGGGCACGTCCGCGACCTGCGCACCGGCGCGGAACACGAGCCCGGCACGCGGATACAGACATGTGTGTCCGCCGCTTCGGGCGATTGCGTGCTGGACGTCTAAGGTTTACTGGCCAGTAACCTACGGGTAGGTAGGTTACGGTAGCGTAGGTACACGAGAGGAGGGATGCCAATGGCGATCACCGACGTCCCCGAATTTGCACATCTGTCCGAGTCGGACATCGAGAGTCTGGCCTTCGAGCTGGATTCCATCCGTCAGGACATCGAAGACTCCCGCGGCGAGCGCGACGCGCGCTATATCCGTCGCACCATTGCCGCCCAGCGCGCCCTCGAGATTGCGGGCCGGGTCATGCTGGCCGCGAGCTCACGCCGCTCGGCGTGGTGGGCGGGCACTGTCACCCTGGGCGTGGCCAAGATCATCGAGAACATGGAGATCGGCCACAACGTCATGCACGGCCAGTGGGATTGGATGAACGATCCCGAGATTCACTCCTCGTCGTGGGAGTGGGACATGAGCGGGTCGTCCAAGCA
Source organism: Mycolicibacterium moriokaense (assembly GCF_010726085.1). Taxonomy (NCBI): domain Bacteria; kingdom Bacillati; phylum Actinomycetota; class Actinomycetes; order Mycobacteriales; family Mycobacteriaceae; genus Mycobacterium; species Mycolicibacterium moriokaense. The sequence goes on along the minus strand of NZ_AP022560.1, from coordinate 5,168,190 downwards.
CTGGCGCTTCACCCACAACTTCATGCACCACAAGTACACCAACATCCTGGGCATGGACGACGATGTGGGCTACGGACTGCTGCGTGTGACGCGCGACCAGAAGTGGAAGCCGCACAACGTTTTAAACCTCGCCTTCAACACCATGCTGGCAACGTTGTTCGAGTGGGGCGTCGGGCTGCAGCACCTGGAGATCGGCAAGATCTTCAAGGGCCGCGACGACCGCAACGCGACCCTTGTTCGGATGCGGGAGTTCGGTGTCAAGGCCGGCGAGCAGGTCGCCAAGGACTACCTCGTGTGGCCCGCCCTGACGTCGCTGTCGCCGGGGGCGAGCTTCAAGTCGACGCTGAAGGCCAACGCGGTCGCCAACATCATCCGCAATATCTGGGCCAACGCGGTCATCTTCTGTGGCCACTTCCCCGACGGCGCAGAGAAATTCACCAAGACGGACATGGTCGGTGAAACGCAGGGTGAGTGGTATCTGCGTCAGATGCTCGGTAGCGCCAACTTCGAAGGTGGTCCGGTGCTGCGGTTCATGAGCGGCAACCTGTGCCACCAGATCGAGCATCATCTGTACCCCGATCTGCCGAGCAACCGGCTTCACGAGATCTCGCTTCGGGTGCAGCAGTTGTGCGACAAGTACGACCTGCCCTATACGACCGGTTCGTTCCTGGTGCAGTACGCCAAGACGTGGCGGACCATCGCCAAGCTGTCGCTGCCGGACAAGTATCTGCGCGATACCGCGGACGATGCGCCCGAGACCCGCAGCGAAAGGATGTTCGCCGAACTCGAGCCCGAACAGCGCAGCGGACTCAAGTCGGCGATCGCGGCCGCGCGGGCGCGCCGCCGCGAGAAGCGGATGCAGCGCCAGCATTGACAGTGATTTGTGTGCGTTGAGGAGCGCTGAGCGCTCCTCAACGCACACAAATCGTCGCCGGCTAGGTCGTCACCACCATCTCGTTGCCGCTGGTCTGCCAGGCCGCAGTGAAGGTGTCGATGCTCACCTGCTCGTCGGCGCCGTCCTCGGGACCGCTGTCGTTGAGGTGCACCACGCCGTTGTCGGTGTCGACGCCCGTGACCACCACGGCATGGTCGGAGGCGGTCCGGTCACCGTCGGCGTCCCAGATGGTCTCGGCGTTGAGGTTGACGATCACCGCCCCGCCGTCGCGCAGGACTCCCTCCAGCGCGCCCATGCTGGCTCCGTCGACGTACTTTCCGCTCACGCCGTAGTGGGCGAGCACGATCGGCAGGTCCTCGAAGATGGTTCCGCCGTTCGGGTCATCGTCGTACGCGGCCATGTCGAAGATCATGTCGCCGGGCCGCGACACACTCGGCGTGTTCTGGGCGTAGGTGACGATGTCGTCCTCGGCGGGTGCGTCGCCGGTGATCTGACCGATCACATCGGCGGCGGCCATCAGTGCGCAGTCGTTGTAGGACTGTGCGACCGTCCATCCCGCCATGCCGTCGGGATCGCCGACGACCTCGGCATGGGCGACGCCCGAGAAACCCAGGGCTACACCCATCAGTGCGGCGGCTGCGATGCCACGTGCAAAGTTCTTCTTCATGTCTTTCCTCTCGGTTGTGCCGTTGTCGGCTGCGTTGAGGAAAGGTTCGGCGGCGGGGCTGCCGGGATTCTTGAAGGATTCTTGAGCGCGATTTGTGTGCGTTGAGGAGCGCTCAGCGCTCCTCAACGCACACAAATCGCCTTAGCGCGCCGCGAGCAGGCGGCGCGCCGCGGCCACGCGGCCCGCGGCGGGCCCGGTCAACGCGTCGAGCGCGCATTCGGGGTCGGCGGGCGGACCCATGTGACCGCAACCGCGGGGGCAGTCCTCGATCGCCTCGGCCAGGTCGGAGAAGGCGAGCATCACGTCGTCGGGCTCGATATGCGCCAGGCCGAACGAGCGGATACCCGGGGTGTCGATCACCCAGCCGCCGATGCTCAGCGGCAGCGCCACCGACTGCGTCGACGTGTGCCTGCCCTTGCCGATCTCGGTCACCTCACCCGTCGCCCGATCCGCCTCCGGCACAAGGCGATTCACCAACGTCGACTTGCCGACGCCGGAGTGTCCCAGCAGTACCGTCACCTTGCCTGCGAGCAGTGGCGTCACTGCGTCGAGCGGGTCGTCGCGCCCGGCGGTGGTGATCTTGAGGTCGAGTCCGCTGAACTCCGCGGCGAAGGGCTCCGCCGGCGCCAGGTCGGTCTTGGTCAGGCACAGAATCGGTTCGAGCCCACCCGCGTACGCGGCGATCAGTGCGCGCTGCACCAGACCTGTGCGCGGCGGGGGATCGGCGAGCGCGACGACGATCAGCAGCTGATCGGCGTTGGCGACCACGACGCGTTCGGTGGGGTCGGTGTCATCGGCGGTGCGCCGCAGCACCGTCCTGCGTTCACCACGTCGCACGATGCGCGCCAACGTGTCGGGTCTGCCCGAGACGTCGCCGACGATGCTCACGTCGTCCCCGACGACAATCGGTGTGCGACCCAGCTCGCGCGCCCGCATGGCGACGACGCGGCGGTTGGGGTCGCGGTCGATCGCACAGCCCCACCGGCCCCGGTCGACGGTCACCACCATGGCGTCGTGGGCGTCGGCGTGGTCGGGTCGTGTCTTGGTTCGCGGGCGCGACCCTCTGCCGGGTCGCACCCGGACGTCGGACTCGTCGTACTCGCGAGGGCTCAATCGCCCGCCAGCATGTCGGCCCACATCTGTGGGAAGTCGGGCAGTGTCTTGGCGGTGGTGCCGATGTCCTCCACCTCGACGCCGGGCACACGCAACCCGACGATGGCGCCCGCGGTGGCCATCCGATGATCGGCGTAGGACCGCCACAGACCCGCGTGCAGGGGTTGCGCGGTGATCAGCAGACCGTCAACGGTCTCCTCGCACTTGCCGCCGAGTCCGTTGATCTCGGCGGACAGCGCGGCCAGCCGGTCCGTTTCGTGGCCACGCAGGTGCGCGATCCCACGGAGCCGAGACACCGATCCCGTCGGCGCCAGGGCGGCCAGAGCGGCCACCGCAGGTGCGAGCTCACCCACCTCGTGGAGGTCGACGTCCAGGCCGACGTGCGCGGAGGGGCCTTGCACCTCGAGATAGTTATCACCTTGGCGCACAACCGAACCCACGCTTTTCAGGATGCCCAGGACGGCATCGGCGGGCTGGATGGTCGCCGATGGCCACTTGGCGATGCGTACGGCTCCTCCGGTGACCACGGCCGCCGCCAGGAACGGGACCGCGTTGGAAAGGTCGGGTTCGATGCTCCAGTGCCTGGCCGCGATCGTGCCAGGGGATACGTGCCACCGGTTGGGGCGGGTGTCGTCGACGTCGACGCCGGCGTCGCGCAGCATGGCCACCGTCATCGCGACGTGCGGGGCCGAGGGGACGGAGTCGCCGGTGTGGACGATCGTCAACCCGTTGGTGAACGCGGCGCCGGAGAGCAGCAGACCCGAAACGAACTGCGACGACGACGACGCGTCGATCTCGACGGTTCCGCCGGCCACCGAACCCGACCCGCGCACGCTGAAAGGCAGCCCGTCGCCGTCGATTTCGACTCCGAGGCCGCGTAGCGCCTCGAGCAGCGGGGCGATGGGTCGCGCGCGGGCCTGTTCGTCGCCGTCGAACGTGACCGTCGTGGAGCTCAGTGCCGCCACCGGGGGCACGAAGCGCAGCACGGTGCCCGCCAGGCCGCAGTCGATCGTCGCGCCCGGTTTCGGGTCGATCGCACCGCTGAGCGTCAGCTCCGCGTCGGCGCCGTCGACCGTGACGCCGAGCGTCTGGACCGCACCGATCATCAGGTCGGTGTCGCGGCTGCGCAGCGCGCCGCTGATGGTCGACGGCCCGCTCCTCGTCGCCAGCGCGGCCAGCACCAGGGCGCGGTTGGTCAGCGATTTCGACCCCGGGACAGTGACCGTGGCATGTACCGGACGCGACGCCGACGGTGCCTGCCACCGCTCTTCCGACGCTTCGCGCGGGGACTGCCCGGATGTGCTCACGGCTATATCCTGCCCTGTCGGTTCCCCGTGCCACGATGGGATATATGTGTGGACGATTCGCGGTGACCACCGACCCGGCCCTGTTGGCCGAGAAGATCCAGGCGATCGACGAAAGCGTGGGGCAGAAGGACGCGCCGTCGGCCAACTACAACGTCGCGCCCACCACGACGATCAGCAGCGTGGTGAAACGCCACAGCGCGCACGACGACGAGGCAACCCGCCGGGTGCGGTCGATGCGCTGGGGGTTGGTGCCGCCGTGGGCCAAGACCGCCGAGGACGGTGGCCCTGACACCAAGGGCCCGTTGCTCATCAACGCGCGGGCCGAGAAGGTGACCACGTCACCCGCATTCCGGAATTCGGCGAAGAACAAGCGGTGTCTGGTGCCGATGGACGGCTGGTACGAATGGCGGCCCAACGGTGAGACGGCGTCGGGTAAGAAGGCGCCCAAGACGCCGTTCTACATGTACGGGGTCGACGGCGAACCGCTGTTCATGGCCGGGCTGTGGTCGACGTGGCGGCCGAAGGACGCACCCAAGGACGCGCCCCCGCTGCTGAGTTGCACCATCATCACCACCGACGCCGCGGGCCCGTTGGCCGAGATCCACGACCGGATGCCGCTGTCGATCAGCGAACGCGACTGGGACCGCTGGCTCGACCCCGACGCACCGATCGACGAGGGGCTGTTACGCGGCCACGGCGATCTCGACCGCATCGAGATCCGGCAGGTGTCCCGGCTGGTCAACAGCATCCGGAACAACGGTCCCGAGCTCATCGAGCCGGCGAAACCCGAACCGGAGCAGGCCACACTGCTTTAGGAACATGGCCTAACATCGGGTGCGGAGATCGGGGGATTTCCCCTGGAAACAAACAATGGCATTGCGAATCGCCATTAACATATGAGGGTGCTCACCGCTGTACGGAAGGTGCTCGCCTTCGAGATGACCATCGCCGAATGGATCGGTACGGCGGCCATTCTCGCCGTTCCCTACGTGGTCGTGGGCATGGTGTGGACGGCCGTCGCCGGTGACTTCCTCGGCTGGCACGGGTACGCCCGGATCGTGTCCATCGTGGTGTCGATCCTGTCGTGGCCGGTACTGCTGCTTTCGTTGGCGTGCACGATATGACCGCTGCAGACTGCCGCATCCAGATCCGTCGGCGCACCGCCCGCTGGGACGACCGCCCGGTCACCATCGCGGAGGCGATGGACTTCTGGGCGTTCGCCGCCGGGGCGGCCAACGTGATCATGCAGCTCGCTCGACCCGGAGTGGGCTACGGCGTCGTGGAGAGCAAAGTCGACTCGGGAAATCTGCTGAAGCATCCGTGGAAACGCGCCAGGACGACGTTCCAGTACCTCGCCGTCGCGATCTTCGGCACACCGGACGACCGCGCCGCGTTCCGCGAGGCCGTCAACGGCGCGCATCGCCACGTTCAGTCGACGCCGGACAGTCCCGTCCGCTACAACGCCTTCGACCGCGATCTGCAGATGTGGGTGGCGGCCTGCCTGTTCGTCGGACTGGAGGACACGTATCAGCTGCTGCGGGGCGAGATGACCGCCGAACAGTCCGAACAGTTTTACCGGTCGGCCTGGACGTTAGGCACGACGCTGCAGGTGAGCGAGGACCAATGGCCGCCGACCCGGGTCGAATTCGACGTGTACTGGGAGCAGGCGTGCCAGCAGGTGAAGATCGACGATCGCGTCCGTGACTATCTGCGCGACCTGGTGGACCTGCGAATGATCAACCCGCTGCTCGGCCTACCGTTCCGCCCGCTGCTCAAGTTCCTCACCGTCGGATTCCTGGCACCGGTGTTCCGGGACGCCATGGGCGTGCAGTGGAGCGGTTTCAAGCAGTACCTGTTCGAGAGTCTGTTCCTGTTGGTCGCCTTCGCGAACAGGTTCCTGCCGGTGTTCATCCGCCAGGGCGGCAGCTACATCCTGCTCGCCGACGTGCGACGCCGGGTCCGTCGACAGCGTGCGTTGGTGTGAGCGTGCTGCGCCGCGTGCTCAACCGTCGGGTGAGCGTCGAAGCGATGATCGAGTTCGCGATGTGGCTGGCCGTTCCCTACCTGCTCATCGGGTTGGTGTGGGCGTTCTTCGACGCCGAACAGGTGCAGCTGTTCGACACCGCGCTACGCGCCCGTGTGCCCGCCGGCTCGGAGATCCTGGCTTTCGTCCTGGCGGCGGTGATGTGGCCCCAGTTGCTGCTGGGCGCCAACTTCTGCGTGGCGTGACGGCCTGAACTGACCCCGAACGAGAAGAGGCCCTCCCCATTTCGGGGAGGGCCTTTTCGGGGGCTGACTCAGCGGTGGTAGCCGGGCACGATCGTCTCGACGTGGGTGACGCCGTGGTGGTTCTGCCAGCCGGGCTGCGACTCGGGCGCCGGCTGCGCGGTTTCGGTGGGGGCGTACTGGTAGCCCGGGCCCACTGGATCGGTCTGGGCGTTGGCAATGCCGGCCAGGCTCAGCGCGGCGCCGCCGATGACGACCGGCAGCGCGACACGTGCGACCGTCGTGGCGAAGATGTTGTTCATTCAATTCTCCTCTATGAGTGGGCTTTTCAGCCTGGCTCCGGCTTGTTCCGGTGTTGCCATAAGGATGCCGCCTGCCAGCGGCGATGTATGTCGGGCAATCGGCCGCCGCACCGGTGGATTCCGGTGTCCTCCGATCGACGGACCCTTGACAGAGTATTCCTCTGTTTTGGTAGAGTTTTCCTCGTGCCCCGGACCGCCCGGACTGCTCGGACCTCGCTGAACGCGCGGGCCCGGCTGATGGAAGTGGCCAGACGCCGCTTCGCGGGGGACGGGGCGCTGTCAGCCACGCTGGACGAGGTCCGACGCGAGGCCGGCGTCAGCGTCGGCGCGCTGTACCACCATTTCCCGGACAAACTGTCGCTCGCCACCGCCGTGTATGCCCAGCTGATCGGCGAATACCAGGCGGGGTTCGTCGCGATGCTGCGCGAACAGGACGCCGCGGAGGCGGGGATCCGTGGTGGGGTCGCGTACCACTTGCGATGGGTCACTGAACATCGCGGCGAGGCCACCCTGTTGCTCGGTTCCCGGTTGGACAGCGAGGAGCTGCGCGAGTCCAACCGCAACTTCTTCGCGGCGGTGCACGACTGGTGGCGCCCGCATCAGAGCTACGGGATGCTGCGGCCGATGCGCATCGGCACCACGTCCGCGCTGTGGCTGGGTGCCGCACAGGAGTTTTCGCGTTACTGGATCTCCAGTGCCGAGGACGAGATGCCGCCCGGGACCGTCGAGATATTCGCCGATGCCGCGTGGGCGGCGTTGCGGGCCAACGATATTGAGGAGAAGAGGCCATGAGCACATCGAGTTCCCTTTACTGGTCGATGGTCGAGAGTGGCGAGGACTCCGGCGCGCCCGCGCGCGTGCGCGTAGAGCGGCGGGGCGACCGCGCTGTCGTCATCCTCGACGAGCCGGAGCGACTGAACGTTCTGTCTGCGCCGCTGGTGCGTCAGTTGCGGCGCGAACTCGCCGCGCTCGACACCGATCCGGAGATCCGGTCAGTGGTGTTGACGGGTGCCGACCCCGGCTTCAGCGCCGGCGGCGACCTCCGGTGATGGCGCGGGCTGTCGATCGCGCAGCTCGGCCGCCGGACGTGGGCACCGCGCGACGTCGACTGGCGGTGGGGATCCGCGTCGCGAGTTCGGCGCGCATCGCGGCCTGATCGGGGTCGGACGACCGTGCGCATCGCCGCCCAACGCCGCGCACGGCCGGCTGTTCGGCCCGTCGCTGCGTTGACGCGTCACCCGTCATCGCCAGCGACCGTCATCGTGCACTGGCCGGTGGATCCGCAGCGCGTCGCGCACGCCGCACTCGTCCGGATGTGTCACTTACGTCGCGCGGTCGTCTCGACCCGACCGCCCCGCGACGCCGGCCGTCACGGTGATCGCTCGACCCGATTCACCAGGGCCGTGTATGGCGTGCCCTACACGTGGGCGAAGATGCGCGTGGCCCGGCGCGACGACGAGATCTCGTACCACAGCGTGCGGCGCTGGCCCCAGCGCGGACTGCGCAACTCGCTGACAGCGCGCGTCGGCGACGACGTGTCGCCGACTCCGCTGGAGGTCTGGCTCACCGCGCGGTGGGGCGCACACACTCGCAAGGCCGGACGCACGTGGTGGGTGCCCAACGAGCACGGCCCGTGGCCGCTTCGCGAGGCCGAGATCCTCGAACTCGACGACGATCTGCTCGTCGCCGGCGGGGTGGCCGTCGCGGGTGAACCGTTGCGCGCACTGTTCTCGCCCGGTGTCCACGCACGGTTCGGCAGGCCGTCAATCGTGAAGTGACTTCTCCGAACCGCACCCGAAGACACTCCGGGGCTGTGACCCTACTTTCATGACAACCGCGAAGAAATGCCGAGGCGCCGTATTGCACGGCATCGGCCAGGAGTGGCAGATCGAGGAGATCACGCTCGACCCGCCCCACCAGGGCGAGGTGCTGGTGAAGATGGCGGTGGCGGGCATCTGCCACTCCGACGATCATTACGCGACCGGCGACGGGGTGATGTCGGAGCAACTCGCCGCGATGATCGAAGCCACCGGCGGAACCATCCCGGAGATGTTCCCGATGGTGGGCGGCCATGAGGGCGCCGGCGTGGTCGAAGAGGTGGGGCCGGGTGTTCGGTCGGTCAAACCGGGCGATCGCGTGGCCTTCTCCTTCATTCCTGCCTGTGGCACCTGCCGGTGGTGCGTGTCGGGCATGACGTACCTGTGTGACAACGGCGCCATGATGTTCACGAAGGAGATGATCACCGACGGAACCGCGCGCAGGCACGTCGGCGACGAGAACCTGACGGCGATGACGCAACTCGGCACATTCGCCGAATATGCCGTGCTCGCTGAGGAATCCGTGATCAAGATCGACGACTCGATTCCGTTCGAAGCGGCCTCGCTGGTGTCCTGCGGGGTCACCACGGGGTGGGGCTCAGCGACCGTCGGCGTGGGCACCCAACCCGGTGACACGGTGGTCATCATCGGCACGGGTGGCGTGGGAATCAACGCGGTGCAGGGTGCTCGCGCGGCCGGTGCGCGATCCGTCATCGCGGTGGATCCGGTTGAGTTCAAACGGGATTCGGCGAAGTTCTTCGGTGCAACCGAAACGGTGCCCTCTGCCGAGGAGGCCTATCCGTTGGTCAAGGAACTGACGGCCGGGGTGATGGCCGACCGGGTGGTGCTGACGCCCAGCGTGCTGACCGCCGAACTGCTGGCGCCCGCAATGATGTTGACCCGCAAGGGCGGTACGTGCCTGATGACGGCGATACCGAAGCTCGACATCAACATCGTGCCGTTGCTGCTCGTCGATTTCATCCAGTCCTGCAAGACCCTCAAAGGCCTGCTGTACGGCGGCATGAATCCGCGAGCGAGCATGCCGATGCTGCTGTCGCTTTACAAGAACGGCACGCTAAAGCTCGACGAGCTCATCACGAAGCGGTATCGCCTCGATCAGATCAACGACGCCATCACCGACATGCGCGAAGGCCGAAACATCCGCGGCATCATCGATTTCGATCAGGGGCCCGAATAGCCCGGCGGGTTCGGGCTGTCCACCCACAGGTCGACGCCCAGTTCGGCGCCGGGTACGCAGTCGTACACCGACAGATCGGTGACACCCGATTCCAGCAGCACGTCCTCGCACAGCAGGGATTGGCCGGTGTACTCGCGGCTGGGCTTGTTCAGGATCGCGTACGCGGCGTCGGCGTAGACCGCTGGTTTACGCGCCCGCGCCATCGCCTCGTCACCGCCGAGCAGATTCTGCACCGCGGCGGTGGCCACCAGCGTGCGCGGCCACAGGGTGTTTGAGGCGATGCCGTCTTCGCGCAACTCCTCGGCTAATGCCAAGGCGCACAGCGACATTCCGTACTTCGCCATCATGTACGCGGTGGGCTTGAGCCACTTGGGCTCCAGCCGGATCGGCGGCGACAGCGTCAGGATGTGCGGATTCTCGCGGCCGATCATGTGCGGGATGCATGCCTGCGACACCGCATAGGTGCCGCGCACCTGGATACCGTTCATCAGGTCGAAGCGCTTGAGCGGCACCTCTTTGACCGAACCGAGATTGATCGCCGACGCGTTGTTCACGCAGATGTCGATGGCGCCGAACTGATCCACGGTCTGTGCCACCGCCGCGGCGACCGAGTCACCGTCACGGATGTCGCCGACGATCGGCAACGCCTGCCCACCGGCGTCCTCGAGCTCCTTGGCCGCGGTGTACACCGTGCCTTCGAGCTTGGGATGCGGTTCCGCCGTCTTGGCGATCAGTGCGATGTTCGCGCCGTCGGCCGCGGCGCGCTTGGCGATCGCCAGTCCGATACCGCGGCTGGCGCCGGAGATGAACATGGTTTTCCCTGAGAGCGACATGGGCTCACCCTAGAACCCGTGCGCACGGCCGCGAAGCGCACCCTGAAGCCCGGGGGCTCAGGCGCAGATGGCCGCGGTGGTCGCGTTGGTCAGGACGATCAGGTCACGCGGATGCAGAGCGACGTCCCAGCCACGTTTACCCGCACTGCACAGCACGCGGTCCCAGCGCAGCGCGGATTCGTCGACGACGGTCGGCAGCGGCCTGCGCTGGGCGAGCGGTGAGATGCCGCCGACCACGTAGCCGCTCGAGCGTTCGGCGGCGGCGCGCTCGGCCATCGTGACCTTGGGTACGCCAAGGGCGGCGGCCGCCGCCTTGAGCGAGAGTTTGGCGGGGACGGGCAGCACCGCGACGCCGAGGCCCTTCGGCATCGCGACCACCAAGGTCTTGAACACCTGGGCGGGGTCGACGCTGCTGTCACGCGCGAGGGCCGCTGCGGCCTCCTCACCGAACGACTCGTTTCGGGGGTCGTGGTGGTACTGCAGCACCTCGTGCGCGACGCCTGCCGCGACCAGGGCCGCGATCGCCGGAGTTGCCGCACGCGCCACGGGGCGTGAGCTTAGTGGTGGGCACGGGCACGGGTGGGACCAGCGGGGAACAGCAGGGCCCGTCGCGCTGTTATTGACGGCAGTTAACGCTGCTGACAGCGGCGGCCGCGAAAGAAGTCGGTCTCAACCTCTACGATCGAGGAAAGGGGTGCTAGGTGCCAATACTGGCCATGGAGCGTCCGGTGGACTTGCCGGGCCTTCTGGGTGGCGCCGCTACAGAAGGGACGGTGTTTCCCGCTATGACCGACATCGACGGGTCGGCATCTGATCCGGTGCCCGCGCCGGCGTCTGATTCGGCGCCCGCGCCGGCGTCTGATTCGGCGCCCGCGCCGGCGTCTGATTCGGCGCCCGCGCCGGCGTCTGATTCGGCGCCCGCGCCGGCGTCTGATTCGGCGCCCGCGCGGTCGGACGAGTCAGACGCCGAGCTGACCGCCCGTTTCGAGCGTGACGCGATTCCGCTGCTCGACCAGCTCTACGGCGGCGCGCTGCGCATGACGCGCAACCCCGCAGACGCCGAGGACCTGCTGCAGGAAACCATGGTCAAGGCCTATGCGGGCTTCCGTTCGTTCCGTGAGGGCACCAACCTCAAGGCGTGGTTGTACCGGATCCTGACCAACACCTACATCAACAGCTACCGCAAGAAGCAGCGCCAACCCGCGGAGTATCCGACCGACGAGATCACCGACTGGCAGCTCGCGTCGAACGCCGAGCATTCGTCGACGGGATTGCGTTCGGCCGAGGTCGAGGCTTTGGAAGCGCTGCCGGACAGCGAGATCAAAGAGGCGCTGCAGGCGCTGCCGGAGGAGTTCCGGATGGCGGTGTACTACGCGGACGTAGAGGGTTTCCCGTACAAGGAGATCGCCGAAATCATGGATACTCCGATTGGCACCGTGATGTCCCGGCTGCACCGGGGCAGGCGTCAACTGCGTGAATTGCTGGCCGATGTGGCCCGCGATCGCGGATTCGTCAGGGGACAGGCACCCGAGGAGGTCTCGTCGTGAGCGACGACGAACGTTGGACCCCGCCGATCGGCCCCGTCGACCCCGAGCACCCGGAATGCGCTGCCGTGATTGCCGAGGTGTGGACGCTGCTCGACGGTGAGTGCACCCCCGAGACGCGCGACAAGCTGCGCCATCACCTCGAGGAATGCCCGGCCTGCCTGCGCCACTACGGCGTCGAGGAGCGCGTCAAGAACCTCATCGCACGCAAGTGCGGGGGCGAGAAGGCCCCGGAGAGCCTGCGTGAGCGGCTGCGCATCGAGATCAGCCGCACCACGATCATCCGAAGGGGCTAGCGCACCGACTTCGAGCCGGCGTTGGGCCGCTTGCCGTGGTTGGCCTTGCTGTGCTTACGGTCGCGCTTCTTACGGCCACGCTTGGCCATGGTCGTCCTCCAGTCGGTTCAGGGGATTGGGGGCCCGCATCCCGCGGGCGCTCCTATCCATTGTCTCATGGCCTGGCGACACGGCTGTCGGGCCGGTCGTGTGGTTCGATATGAGCGACGACATAGGACTCCGGAGGGGTGAAGATGGCCGAGGACGTTCGCGCCGAGATCGTGGCCAGTGTGCTCGAGGTCGTGGTTAACGAGGGCGATCAGATCGGTGAGGGCGACACCCTGGTGCTGCTGGAGTCGATGAAGATGGAGATCCCGGTGTTGGCCGAGGTCGCGGGCACTGTCAGCAAGGTGAGCGTGTCCGTCGGCGACGTCATCCAGGCCGGCGACCTCATCGCGGTGATCAGCTGACGCGGGCCTCAAACCCGCACCAGTGAGGTTCGATGTCCACCCTCGGTGACCTTCTCGCCGAGCACACAGTTCTGCCCGGCAACGCGGTCGACCACCTGCACGCGGTGGTCGGCGAATGGCAACTGCTCGCCGACATGTCGTTCGCCGACTTTCTGATGTGGGTGCGGCGCGACGACGGTGCGCTGGTCTGCGTGGCCCAGGTGCGACCGAACACCGCGCCGACGGTGCTGCTCGCCGACGCCGTCGGCACCCTGAACCAACCCCACGAGATGCCGGTGGTGACCGAGGCGTTCGACACCGGCGCCATCGTCAGGCAAAACCCAGCGGGACAACAGGATTCACTCGGCCTCAACGTGGAGGCTGTTCCCGTGCGCTACAACAACAACGTGGTCGCGGTCCTGACGCATCAGACCGCATTGGCCGGGCGCAATGCGAGTCCGCTGGAAAGCGCCTACCTCGACTGCGCCGGTGACCTTCTGCTGATGCTGTCCGAAGGCACCTTTCCGAACGTCGGCGACGTCGCGATGTCGCGGTCGAGTCCCCGCGTCGGAGACGGGTTCATCCGCCTCGACGGCACCGGGATCGTCACGTTCGCCAGCCCGAACGCCATCTCGGCCTACCACCGCATGGGTCTGGCGGCCGAGCTGGAGGGCCACAACCTCGTCACGGTCACCCGGCCGCTGATCTCGGACCCCTTCGAGGCCCAGGAGCTCGCCGATCACGTCCGCGACTCGCTGGCCGGCGGTTCGAGCATGCGCATGGAGGTCGACGCGGGCGGGGCCGCGGTGCTGCTGCGGACGCTGCCGCTCGTGGTCCATGGCGAGGCCGTCGGCGCCGCCGTACTGATCCGCGACGTCACCGAGGTGAAGCGCCGTGATCGTGCTCTGCTGTCGAAGGACGCGACGATCCGCGAGATCCACCATCGGGTCAAGAACAATCTGCAGACCGTCGCGGCGCTGCTGCGGCTACAGGCGCGTCGCACCAACAACGTCGAGGGCCGTGAGGCGCTGATCGAATCGGTGCGGCGGGTGTCGTCCATCGCGTTGGTACACGACGCGTTGTCGATGTCGGTGGACGAGGAGGTCAACCTCGACGAGGTGATCGACCGGATCATCCCGATCATGAATGATGTTGCGGCGCCGGTGGATTCGGAAGCTCCGATCCGGATCAACCGCGTCGGTGAGCTCGGCGTGCTCGACGCCGACCGGGCCACTGCCCTCATCATGGTGATCACCGAGCTGGTGCAGAACGCCATCGAGCACGCCTTCGACCGCTCCACCCAACAGGGCTGCGTGACCATCCGTGCCGAGCGTTCGGCGCGCTGGCTCGACGTGGTGGTTCACGACGACGGTCGCGGACTGCCCGAGGGGTTCAGCTTGGAGAAATCCGACCGGCTCGGCCTTCAGATCGTGCGGACCCTCGTGTCGGCCGAACTGGACGGCTCGCTGGGCATGCACGAGGTGCCCACCGGCGGAACGGATGTGGTGCTGCGGGTGCCAATTGGGCGACGCACCCGGTTGGCTCAGTAGTGACCTGCGTCGCTTTTTACTTAAAAAGCAGTGTCTGAACAATTCGTGAATTTGAATGGGCACAAAGTTACGGCCCCGACATACGTCGGGGCCGTAAATCGTTTGACGGTGCTTAGACGCCGGTGCGGGCCTTCGTGCGGGCGTTGCGCCGCTTCAGTGCACGCCGCTCGTCCTCGCTCATGCCGCCCCACACGCCAGCGTCCTGTCCGGACTCCAATGCCCAGGTGAGGCACTCTGTGGTCACCGGGCACCGGTTGCAGACAAGCTTCGCGTCAGCGATCTGAGCAATCGCGGGTCCGCTGTTTCCCACCGGGAAGAACAGTTCCGGATCCTCGTCGCGACAGACCGCCTTGTGGCGCCAATCCATAGTTATTACTCCTTGTCGTGTGCGCAGCACAGCGCACGGACGTTTTCGTCGGCTGTTAACGCGTGCACATGAAATGTTTCTGCACTGTTGCATCCGAGTTTTTCACAGGCTGAACAGATGTCAATACTCGCGAGTTAACAAGTGGGCAACCTCACTAGCGGGGCCCACTTACCGAACCCCCCGCTCGTTTGTACTACACTCGACCAACCTGCGCCCTTAATTGGCGAATGCCCGACGGTCAGTGCAGGTCAGAGCCCTTTGGCCGGTGGTGCCACCACGGCGAGAGCATCCGGAACCGCGGTGAAGGCCATGGTTTCCCTCAGCCCGACGTAGTCTCCGTCGATCTGACAAGCAACGGGTGTGTCGCTGGTCACCCGCAGTTGTGTCAGGTCGTCCTCACGGATTAAATGGGCGGCTTCGATTCTCGGCCGTCGCGAAAGCATCTTCCGCACCAGCCGTAAGTTGGCCCACACGTTCATGCTGGTGATCGCGAAGACCCCGAGGCCGGTCTCGAACGTCGTCGACGGGTTGGTCCACACGGGCCTGGTATTCGCGTAGGTCCAGGGACTCGCGTTCGATACGAAGACGAAATGCGCCCCCTGGACCGGGTCGCGGCCGGGCATGTGCAACGTCAGCGTGGGTTTCCTGCGGGCATTGGCCAGCATTTCGCGGACAGCCACCCGGATATAGCGCGAGGCGGTGACCTTGCGTCCCTTGGCGCGCTGGGCCTCGACGGCGGCGACGACGTCTCCGTCGACACCCAAACCCGCGGTGAACACCGCCCAACGCTCGCCACAGTCCATCAGGCCGATGCGACGCCATTTCCTGCGCCGCCGATATGCCGACAGCAGGTCGATGAGCTGGTTGGTCGCCTCGATGGGATCGGGGCTGATCCCCAGCGCTCGGGCGAAGACATTGGCGGAGCCACCGGGCACGATGCCGACGGCGGGGGCCGCCGCACCTGGCCCAGCGACCTCCAGGATTCCGTTGACCACCTCGTTCACCGTGCCGTCGCCCCCGTGCACGATCAGCACGTCCACGCCGTCTCGTGCTGCGTCACGGCCGATCTCCACGGCGTGGCCCCGGTGATCGGTGTGCACGACGGTCAACTTGACCCGGCTTTCCAACGCGTGGGCCAGCAGGTCGCGCCCGGCCGGGGTCGTCGATGTCGCGTTGGGGTTGACGATCAGCACGGCGCGCACAGCTGACGACCCTATCCAACGGGTCAGGCCGAGCCTCTACGCTCGACGTCGTGACCGTTCCCTCGCCCACGACCGTTCGTCAGGCGGCGATCGTCGTATCGCTGGAAGGCCTCGCGGGTGTGCTGGCCGCGCTGTGGTACGTGGGCAGCGGGCTGCTGGGGACCGAGGAGCCCGGCATGAACAAGTTCGGCACCGCACTGTGGTTCGCCGTCATGGGCTCGGCGGTGCTCGCGGCGGGATGGGCGTTGTGGACGGGTCGGCGGTGGGGCCGCGGACTGGCGGTGTTCGCCCAGCTGATCCTGCTGGGCGTCGCCTACTACGTCGCTGCGGGCTCTGGTCAGTGGGCCGCCGGTATCGCGGTGGCGGTGGTGGCCTTGGCCATCCTGGGTCTGCTGTTCAGCCCGTCGGCGCTGCAATGGGCGGGAGCTCAGGACTCGCCGGCGAGTGCCGACAACTCCGGGCCGGAGACCCGGTAGGTGATCCACTCGCTCTGCGGTTTGCCTCCGACGGCGTCGTAGAGCGCGATCGCGTTGACGTTCCAGTCCAGCACGGCCCACGACAGCCTGGTGTAACCGTTGGCGACACACTCGCGGGCCAGCGTCGACAGCAGCTTGCGCGCCAGGCCGCGCCGCCGAAACTGTGGGCGCACGAACAGGTCTTCGAGGTAGATGCCCGCCACGCCATCCCAGGTGGAGAAGTTTCGGAACCACAACGCTGCCGCGGCGGCGACGCCGTCCACCTCTGCGATGTGGCCGTACACGATCGGCGCACCGCCGAAAAGTGCGTCCCGCATTTGGTTTTCGGTGACGGTGCAGTCGTCGGCGGCATGTTCGAACGCGGCGAGCTCGTGAATCATCGCCGTCAGTTCGGTCTCGTCACCCGGACGCGCCGGACGGATCAACTCGGTCATGTCTCGACACCCAGGGCTGCCAAGATCGTCTTGAATTTCGTTGTGGTCTCGTCGACTTCGTCGTCCGGTTCGGACTCGGCGACGATTCCGCCGCCCGCATACGCCAGCGCCGTACGGCGATCGGCCGACAGCTGCGCGCAGCGGATGGACACCACCCAACGGCCGTCGCCGCGCTGATCGCACCAACCCACCGCACCCGCGTAGAACCCGCGGTCGCCCTCCAGTTCGGTGATGAACTCCGACGCGGCGTCGCTGGGCACACCGCCCACCGCGGGCGTGGGATGCAACGCGAGCGCCAAATCCAGTGCGGTGATGGAGTGTTCGCGCAGCCGTCCACTGATCGGGGTGTAGAGGTGCCACACCGCCGCGGTCTTGTTGAGCTTCGGCTCGGCCGCGATGTCCAGTTCGGCGCACAGCGGATCCAGTGCCGCGCGCACCGCGTCCACGACGAGCTGGTGTTCGTGTCGGTTCTTCGCAGACGACGCCAGCGCGGCGCTGCTCGCCTCGTCGGCCTCGGCGTCGGGCAGTCGCGGAGCCGACCCCGCGAACGGCGCACAGAACATGCGATCGCCCTTACGTGCCACCAGCAACTCCGGGCTTGCGCCGATGAGTGCGGTGCCCGAATAGCCCCCACCCGCCGCGGACAAGTCGGCGAGAAAGGCGTTGGCCGCAGGGTCCTGGGCGAGAAGGCGGTGCAGAATCGTGCGGGCATCCAGCGGACCGTCGGAGACCAGCGTCAGGGCGCGGGCCAGCACCACCTTGTGCAAGACGTTGTGCGGATCACGCAGGCGGGCCAGCGCGGTCGCGATGCGGGCCCGGTGCTCGTCGGGCTCGGGCAGTGTCTCGGCGATCTGCACCGACGGCAGCGCACGCACCGGCCACTCCGGTAGCGCGTCGAGGAACTGGACCGACTGCGGCCTGATGAGCGCAGCCGGTTTCAACATGTCAAATGGCAAGGCACCCAATATTATTGGCGCGCTGTGCGACGCCAGTGCGGCCCGTGCCTCGGCGACTCTCGGGAACGCGGTGTGTATGCCGTCGGCGACGACGGCGGTGCCATCGGAGGCCAGGACGAAGGACGGTTCGCGGGTCATGCCGGTAGACACGGGTGGCGATGGCCCGTGAGTCCCAGTGCGCTGATCTGGCGCACGCCGTGTTCGTGTCCGCACACCGCGATAGACGCGGCCACCATCGCGAACCTGATGCCTTCAGAGATCGGCAGCTCCACCCAGCGCGTCACCACCGCACGGGAGAAGTGGCCGTGGCCGACGAAGAGGACGTCGCGCTCCTTGAGGTACGGCAACGCGTACTCGATGGCGCGGTCGGCCCGGTCGCTGACCTGCTGGATGGATTCGCCGCCCGGGCATCCGTGCGTCCACACCAGCCAGTCGGGCTCCGCCTGCTGGATTTCCTTCGTCGTGAGTCCTTCGTAGTCGCCGTAATCCCATTCGGCGAGAAGGGGAGACACTTCGTCGACCGTCAGGCCGGCGAGTTCGGCGGTGACGAGCGCACGCTTTCGCGGACTGGACACGATGAACGGGTTGTCGAGTCTCAGCACGTCCAGTGCGTCGGCGGCCAGCGTGGCCTGCTCCCGGCCGGCGTCGGTGAGGTCGAGTTCGGTGCGGCCGGTGTGCCGACCCGAAAGTGACCACTCCGTCTCGCCGTGGCGAAGCAATAGCAGTCGGTGCTGCTCGACAGTCACCCTGGCGATTCTGCCCCACGGACGGCGGCGGTGTTGGTGGGCGTGCCAGGATGAGAGGGTGACGCGGGTACTTGCGGTCGCCAATCAAAAGGGTGGGGTCGCCAAAACGACGACGGTGGCGTCGTTGGGCGCGGCGATGGCGGAGAAGGGCCGGCGGGTGCTGCTGGTCGACCTCGATCCGCAGGGTTGTTTGACGTTCTCGTTGGGTCAGGACCCCGACAAGCTGCCGGTGTCGATCCATGAGGTGCTCCTCGGCGAGGTCGAGACCGACGCGGCGCTGGTCGACACGACCGAGGGGATGACGCTGCTGCCCGCCAACATCGACCTGGCCGGGGCCGAGGCGATGTTGTTGATGCGGGCCGGCCGCGAATACGCCCTCAAGCGTGCGCTGGACAAGGTCGCCGATCGGTTCGACGTTGTGATCGTCGACTGTCCGCCGTCGCTGGGCGTGCTTACGCTCAACGGGCTGACGGCGGCCGACGACGTGATCGTGCCGCTGCAGTGCGAGACGCTGGCCCATCGCGGCGTCGGCCAGTTCCTGCGCACCATCAACGACGTCCAGCAGATCACCAACAGTGACCTGAAGTTGCTGGGCGCGCTGCCGACGCTGTACGACTCGCGCACCACGCACAGCCGTGACGTGCTCCTCGACGTCGCCGACCGATACGACCTGCCGGTGCTCGCACCGCCCATTCCCCGCACCGTGCGCTTCGCCGAGGCGACCGCATCAGGGGCGTCGGTGCTCGCGAGCCGAAAGAACAAGGGCGCGAGCGCCTATCGCGAGTTGGCGAGCGCGCTGCTCAAGCACTGGAAGAACGGCAAACCCCTCGCGACGTATACGCCCGAGGTGTAGCGATTTCGGCGTGCGGGGTCACGCTCAGCGAGACTTAGCACGCCGAAACCGCAGTTAGCCGAGCGCGACCACGTCGTCGCCCCGCTGTTCGAGCACTGTCGAGCCCGCGACGGCAGGGACGATCGGGGTGTCGCTCGCCGGCCTCTGCACCGGGATATGGCGGTCACCCTCGCCGTCCTGCGGGTCGAATATGTCGTAGCCGCCGGTGACCGGTACCAGCAGCCGCCCCGCCATCGCCGTCGCCGGTCCCAGCGGAACGTTGGGACCGGACGGCGAGATCGTGTACTTGTAGCGAAGGTCGTTGGCGGAGAACACCATTACGCTGTCGCCGGTCCACCAGGTGATCAGGTCTCCTGCGCGCGACATCGTCGCGTTCTCCGACGCCGGCTTGGTGAGCGGCGTGCTCGCGATCGTCGTGCCGGTTTCGTCGACGATGTTCACGACCGGTTTGGGCGTCGGCACGTAGACCGCCGCCGTCGTATCGGCGACCGCGATCACCTGGGCGTTGGAGTCGGCGCTCACGCCGGGCTGGGGGACGTACTTCATTTCGGGGGTGTCCTCCTCGTCCGACGGCCGCAGCAGGGTCAGCCGCACGTCCGGCTGATCCGGACAGGACTCGAAGACGGCGACGGAGGTCGAACTGGCGGCCGCCGACAACAGCCGGCAGAGCGGCAACACCGGGACGTCGGGCTTGATCCTGGCGTCCAGCGCGCCGTAACTGAGCATTCTGACCATGTCGGAGCGCCATAGCTCGAGACGGCTGTCGCCGAAGGACAGCACCACGGTGCCGTCCGACGACAGTTTCACCTCGGGGTCCGCGTAGGCGGTGCGGGCGGGACCGCGCTTACCCGTCTTGGCGTCGATGGTGCTGACCTGGCCGCAGCCGCGGGTGTCGGGGTAGACCGCGACGGCGTACTGGTACACCCAGCTGACGCCGCACAGATCCAGGTCGGTGCGCGCGTAGGACCACATCGGAGTTCCGGAGACCGGATCGCGGCCCTGGACCGTGGAGCCGTCACCGGTGACCACGCTTGCAGCGACCACCAGCGGCGCCGTCGTCTTGGGACTGGGCGCGGTCCACAGCTCGCGCAGCGTCGATGGCACCGTCTTGGCGTTGGCCAGCGGCGGCACCGGGCTCGCCGCGGGGCGGCTGATCGTCGCCCTGGCATCACTCGTCCACCAGACGAGACCGGCGGTGACGGCGATGACGGCGGCGATCACGATCGCCGCCACCACGTCGGCGCGAGTGCGGCGTTCGGGTTTGACCATCGGGTGGTGGAAGCGAGTTAGCCCGTGGTGGCCGCAGCCTTGCGCGGACGGCGGCGACGCCGGCGCCGCGGCGCGCCGTCGGTGCCTTCCGCGGCCTCCGACGAGGCTTGCTCGGTCGGCGCGGTTGTGGTGTGTCCGGTGACCGGCTCGCCGCCGCGGGTCCGCCGCCGCGTGCGGGTGCGGTTGCGGGCGGGACGGTCGGCGGACTTCTTCTCGGCCGGCGGCCGCGCGGCGTGCGCCTTGCGCGGGTCGCCCACGGTTCCCGTCGCGTCGGCGGGGATGTTCAGCTCTTCGTAGAGATGCGGCGAGCTGGAGTACGTCTCCGCCGGGTCGGGGGTGTTGAGGCCAAGAGCCTTGTCGATCATCGCCCAGCGGGGCAGTTCATCCCAGTCGACCAGCGTGACCGCGATACCGGTCTTGCCGGCGCGGCCGGTGCGGCCGATGCGGTGCACGTAGGACTGCTCGTCCTCGGGGATCTGGTAGTTGATCACGTGGGTGATGTCGTCGATGTCGATACCGCGAGCCGCCACGTCCGTCGCCACCAACACGTCGATCTCGCCGGAGCGGAACGCCTTGAGCGACTTCTCGCGGGCGCCCTGACCGAGGTCGCCGTGCACCGCGCCGACCTTGAAGCCGCGCTCGGCCAGTTCGTCGGACACCTTCTGGGCGGTGCGCTTGGTCCTGGTGAAGATCATCGTCGCGCCGCGACCCTCGGCCTGCAGAATTCGGGCGACCATCTCGACCTTGTCCAGCGCGTGGGCGCGGTAGGCGAACTGCTCGGTGGTGTCATGGGTGGCCGCCGAATGCGGGGCCTCGGCCCGGATGTGGGTCGGCTGGTTCATGAACGTGCGCGCCAGCGTGATGATCGGGTCCGGCATGGTCGCCGAAAACAGCATCGCCTGCCGTTCATCGGGGATCTGGCGCAGGATCCGCTCGATATCGGGCAGGAAGCCCAGGTCGAGCATCTCGTCGGCCTCGTCGAGCACCAGCATCGACAGCCCGCCCAGCTGCAGGTGCCCCTGCTGAGCGAGGTCGAGCAACCGGCCCGGGGTACCGACGACGACGTCGACGCCCTTCTGCAGGGCCTCGATCTGCGGCTCGTACGGCCGGCCGCCGTAGATGGACGTGACCGTGAGCTTCCGGTCGCCGGCCCGCAGGTACTTGGCCGCGGACGCCAGGTCGCTCGACACCTGCAGGCACAGCTCGCGGGTGGGCACGACGACGAGCGCGCGCGGGATACCCGTCAGCTCCCTGGTCGGGTCGGTGGTGATCCGCTGCAGCAGCGGCACGCCGAACGCCAGCGTCTTGCCCATACCTGTACGGGCCTGACCGATCAGGTCGTCACCCGCAAGCGCGAGCGGCATGGTCAGTTCTTGGATGGCAAAAGGATGTTCCTTGCCGTCCTCCTTGAGTGCGCGCACGATTTCGTCGCGGACTCCGAGTTCAGCAAATGTTCGATTGAGATGCGTCATACGCGGGAGGCTTGCCTTTCAATTGTCGATTCCTCATGGCGTCCACGCGCGCACGAGTTCGACGAAAGCTTTGCCGGGGCCCTGCGCTGAGGTAGGCGGGCCGACTGCGTGCACGCACATTTCTTAGGGAGCGGCCTGGTCTCTTCGACCCTCACGATGCTGCTTCCTGACCTCATGATACCTGGCCGGGTTCACCGAAGGGTTCGCGCCGCTCGCCGATTACAGTTGGGCCCATGACCGCCCCCAAGTCTTCGGCGCCGCTGACGGCGTCTTCCGAGCAGGTGAGCTCGGGCGTGTCGGCCGACCATCCCGGCGTCAACGAGCTGTTCGCGTTGTTGGCGTACGGCGAGGTGGCGGCGTTCTATCGGCTGACCGACGAAGCTCGGATGGCGCCCAACCTGCGGGGCCGCATCAACATGGCCAGCATGGCCGCAGCGGAGATGCAGCATTACGAGGTGCTGCGCGACGCGCTGGAACGCCGCGGCGTCGACGTGGTGCCCGCGATGACGAAATACGCGTCGGCACTTGAGAATTACCATCGACTGACCACGCCCAGCACGTGGCTCGAGGCGCTCGTCAAGACCTACGTCGGCGATGCCTTGGCCGCCGACTTCTACCTCGAGATCGCCACCGCACTACCCGCCGAGGTCGCCGACGTCGTGCGTGCGGTGCTGTCGGAGACCGGTCACTCGCAGTTCGTCGTCGCCGAGGTGCAGGCCGCCGTGACGGCGAGCGAGAAGCAACGCCACCGGCTGGCCCTGTGGTCGCGCCGGTTGCTCGGTGAGGCGATCACGCAGGCGCAGTACGTCATGGCCGACCACGACGAACTCGTCGACCTCGTCATGTCGAGCGGCGAGGGCCTGACCCAGATGACCGAATTCTTCGATCGGCTGCAGCGCACCCACGCCTCCCGCATGCAGGAGCTGGGCCTGGCCTAGCGGCTACTGCGTACAGGTCGCGATCATCGTGTTGTTGCTCTGATAGGCGATCAGCTGGCCAGCCGCGTCGTAGATGCCGCAGTTGAGCTGACCGCCCACGCTGGTCGCCGTGACGGACTTGAGCTCGACACCCGGATCCAGCACCACCGTCTTCGCCCACGGCAGCGCGACGTTGACCTCGGTCTGCAGCGCGCCCTGCGAGTCGGTGTAGATGACGGTGACGAAGTCGATCAGCGGTTTGGTGCCGGTCACCCGATAGGTGACGGTGCGCGGTGCGGCAGCCGCAGGTGGGGGCGGCGGCGGGGCGGCGATCTCGGGCTGTGGCGCCACGGTCGGCTGTGCGGACGGGCTCACCGTCGTGACGGTCTCGGCGGGCAGTGAGGGAACCACCGGCGGGGGCGTCGAGGCCGCCGGGGCCGACGTCGTCAGGGGGGCCGAGGTGGCAGTGGGAGCCGATGAGGTTCCGGTGGCCGTCACCGAACCGCTGTCGCCGCCGCCGAGGATGATGCCCGTCGTGCCGATCGCGATGAACAAGATCACACCGGCGATCCCCGCGATCCACATCCACCGGCGGTCGATGCTCTCCTCGTCGTACTCCGCGTAGTCGGCGTACTCGTCCTCCGGATACTCCAGCAGGCCGTCGTATTCGAGTTCGCCGTACTCGTCGACGGTCTGGGTGGAAATGACCTCGGTGGGGGTCAGCGAATACGGGGAATGCGCGGTATAAGGCCTGTTCATAAAGGGTTCCCAGGTTGTCTCGTTTATGTACCGGCCCGATGCTATCGATGCGCAAGTGGCAGATGAGGTTTAGCGGGCGCGTGTACGGTCACGGTCCGGACTCGGTTAGGTCGCCCGTTTGTGACCCCGTCCGGAATGGTGGGCGAGAGCCGGGCTTCGCTGACCGCGAACTCACCGGCGCGCACCACCGTGACGGCGTCCACTAGCCTTGGCGTCAAAGCTCTTCGAGGTTGTACGTACGGGAAAGGTTCACAGCGTGGAGGTCAAGATCGGTGTCACGGACAGCGCGCGCGAGCTGGTGTTCAACAGCGCGCAGACACCAACCGAGGTGGAGAAGCTGATCACCGATGCGCTGGACAAGAATTCGGGCGTGCTGGCCCTCACCGACGAGAAGGGCAGGCGGTTCCTGGTCCAGACGTCGAAGATCACCTACGTCGAGATCGGTGCCGCGGACGTCCGCCGCGTCGGCTTCGGCGTGGTCGGATCCGAGGCCGTCAAGAACGGGTAAGCGGCACGTGTGACAGGCCGCCCCAGGCAAACTGCACAGTGCCTTCGACCGCGTCGTCCTTGCTGATCGGGCGGTCGTTGTTCAGCCAGTACCGCGCCGAGTCGACGCTGATGGCCACCAGGCCGACGGCGATCATCCTGGCGCGGTGCGCCTCCAGCCCGGAATCGCGGCTGATCAGGTCGAATACCGCGTCGGTGCACGATTCGGTGGCCACCTTGACCTGCGCGGCGACCTGCGGTTCGGTCACGTAGTCGTTCTCGAAGATGAGCCGGTAGCCCTGGCTGTCGTGCTCGATGAAGTCGAAGAACGCGTGAACTGCCGCGCGCAACCGCTGCCGGTTGTCGGTGGTGGTGCGAAGCGCTTGGCGCACACCGGACACCAGGTTCTCGACGTGTCGTTGCAACACCGCCAGATACAGTTCCAGCTTCGACGAGAAGTGTTGGTAGAGAACGGGTTTGCTCACGCCTGCCCGCTCTGCGATCTCGTCCATACCCGCCGCGTGATAGCCGCGGTCGACGAAAACCTCGCTGGCAGCGACGAGTAACTGCCCACGCCGCTCGTCGCGAGGCAGCCGGTTGCCACGTCGGCCCAGCGCTTCTCGGGCGCCCGGCTGCGCGCTCCGCCTAGTCGTGGCGGAGTTGGCGAGTTCGCTCATTACGTCCTTTTATCTGCTCGTTTGGCAACGAGATTACTACCGTTGCGACAATCAGCACGCAAAGCCGTGGTCGACGGCGTTGTCGGCGAAGCTCACCACCGCCAGTGGCGCGCCGGAGGTCTGAGCACTCTAGCCTGTGTCATCCTGTGTCAGTGACCTACGACTCGGAGCGTCGCGGGGGAGGCGTGCCTGTGCTTCGCGACGAGTGGCGTGAGCCGTTGCGCGCGATGCGCGACCCCTTGGCGGGCGACTCCGGTCGGCCCAGGTCCAACCGCGACGAGCACCGCAACGTCCGCAAGCAGACCAAACTGGGCCGTTTCGTACACACCTACGGTTGGCGGGCCTACGCGCTGCCCCTGTTGGCCGTGTGGACGGTCGTGGCGCTCTATCTGACGTTTGCCGGGTCCACCGAGACCCCGACCGAAGAGCCCGAGGGGCCGGTGCAGGGCCCGCCCACGATCGGCGTGGCCAGCACCGCGATCATCGGCGCGCCGCCGAAAGGGTTGACGCAGTTCGACGCGAATCTGCCGACCGGGATCCTGCCCGACGGCGGTCCGTTCACCGAGGCGGGCGCCAAGACGTGGCATATCGTGCCCGGCGCCTCGTCACAGGTGGGCGAGGGTACGGCGAAGGTGTTCACCTACACGGTCGAGGTCGAGGACGGCATCGACACCACGACGTTCGGTGGTGACGAGGGCTTCGCCCGGATGGTCAGCGAAACGCTGGCGAATCCGAAGAGCTGGACCCACAATCCGCAGTTCGCGTTCACGCGCGTCGACGGGACCGCGCAAATCCAACCCGATTTCCGGATTTCGCTGAGCTCGCCGATGACGGTGCGGGAGGGATGCGGCTACGACATCCCGCTCGAGGCGTCCTGCTACAACCCGGCCTACCTCGACGGGGAGCCGCGCGTCTTCATCAACGAGGCGCGCTGGGTCCGCGGCGCCGTCCCGTTCCAGGGCGACATCGGCTCGTACCGGCAGTACCTGATCAACCACGAGGTGGGCCACGCGATCGGCTACCAGCGGCACGAGTCCTGCGCGGCCAACGGCGAGTTGGCGCCGATCATGATGCAGCAGACGTTCTCCACGAACAACAACGATGCGGCCCGATTCGACCCGGGCACCATCAACCCCGACGGCAAGACGTGCCGATTCAACCCTTGGCCGTACCCGATCGCCTGAGCCGACGGCGGGAAGCAGTGGGGCCCTGACGCTGTTGATTGCAGTACTTATGCACAACTGCTGAGATGGTCGGTAGACGTAAATGCGGGCGAGCGTCCCAAATGAGCAAGGAGAAATCACGGTGTCTACACCGTTGCCGCCGCTGGTAGAGCCGGCGGCAGAGTTGACGCGCGAGGAGGTCGCGCGCTACAGCCGTCACCTCATCATTCCGGACCTCGGTCTGGACGGGCAGAAGCGGCTCAAGAACGCCAAGGTGCTGGTCATCGGCGCCGGCGGGCTGGGTTCGCCTGCCCTGCTGTATCTGGCGGCTGCCGGGGTGGGCACCATCGGGATCGTCGAGTTCGACGTGGTCGACGAGTCCAATCTGCAGCGCCAGATCATTCACGGACAGTCGGACATCGGCCGGTCCAAGGCCGAGAGCGCACGCGACTCCATCCACGAGATCAACCCGCTCGTGAAGGTCAATCTGCACGAGTTCCGGCTGGAACCCGACAACGCCGTCGAGCTGTTCGAGCAGTACGACCTGATCCTCGACGGCACCGACAACTTCGCGACCCGCTACCTCGTCAACGACGCCGCCGTACTCGCGGGCAAGCCGTACGTCTGGGGCTCGATCTACCGGTTCGAGGGCCAGGTCTCGGTGTTCTGGGAGGACGCCCCGAACGGGCTGGGCCTGAACTACCGCGACCTGTATCCCGAGCCGCCACCACCGGGCATGGTGCCGTCCTGTGCGGAAGGCGGCGTGCTGGGCATTCTGTGCGCCTCCATCGCGTCCGTGATGGGCACCGAGGCCATCAAGCTGATCACCGGGATCGGGGAGCCGCTGCTGGGCCGCTTGATGGTCTACGACGCGCTCGATATGACGTATCGCACGATCAAGATCCGCAAGGATCCGTCGACGCCGAAGATCACCGAGCTCATCGACTACGAGGAGTTCTGCGGCGTGGTGTCCGATGCCGCGGCCGAGGCGGCCGCCGACTCGACCATCACCCCGCGCGAGCTGCGCGAGATGATGGACAGCGGCAAGCCGCTCGCCCTGATCGATGTGCGCGAGCCCGTCGAGTGGGACATCAATCACATCGAGGGCGCCGAGCTGATCCCCAAGGGCGCCTTCGAAACCGGTGAGGCGCTGGCCAAACTGCAGGTCGACCGGACCCCGGTGTTCTACTGCAAGACCGGCGTGCGCTCGGCCGAGGTGCTGGCCATCGTCAAGAAGGCCGGCTTCTCCGACGCGCTGCATGTGCAGGGCGGAATCGTCGCCTGGGGTAAGCAACTCGAACCCGACATGGTGATGTACTAACCGCTCGTTTGCCGGAGCTCCGCTTACGCTGACGTCATGAGTGTCGAGCGGCCCCCTGATCATGTGCTGGCGGGGTTCGGATTGACCGGTGTCACGCCGACGCCTCTCGGGTCGAGCTGGGAGGGTGGCTGGCGCTGCGGCGAGGTCGTGTTGTCGATGGTCGCCGATCACGCGCGTGCGGCGTGGTCGGCGAAGGTGCGCGAGACGCTGTTCGTCGACGGGGTGCGGCTGGCCCGGCCGGTGCGGTCGACCGACGGCCGCTACGTCGTCGCGGGCTGGCGGGCCGACACCTTCGTCGCGGGCACACCGGAACCGCGTCACGACGAGGTGGTGTCGGCCGCGGTACGGCTGCACGAGGCGACGGCCAAGCTCGAGCGCCCGCGGTTTCTGACCCAGCCCCCGGTGGCCCCGTGGTCTGACGTCGACGTGTTCATCGCCGCCGACCGGGCCGCGTGGGAAGAGCGTCCGCTGCATTCCTTGCCGCCGGGAGCGCGGGTGTCGCCCGGCTCGGCGGACGGTCAGCGGTCGGTCGAGTTGATCGGTCAGCTGGCCGGGTTACGCAAGCCGACCAAGAGCCCCAGCCAACTGGTGCACGGAGACCTTTACGGCACAGTGCTTTTCGAAGGGACCGCCGCGCCGGGGATCACCGACATCACGCCGTACTGGCGACCGGCTTCGTGGGCGGCCGGGGTCGCTGTCGTCGACGCGTTGTCGTGGGGTGACGCCGACGACGGGCTCATCGAGCGATGGAGCCCGCTGCCGGAGTGGCCGCAGATGCTGTTGCGGGCGTTGATGTTCCGTCTCGCCGTCCACGCATTGCATCCGCGGTCCACGGCTGCGGCGTTCCCGGGTCTGGCGCGTACGGCTGCGTTGGTGCGCCTGGTCGTCTGACTTTGGCCCGTCGAGTGCACGCTTGTTCGCGGCCTCACTCGACGTTTGCGTACAACAAGCGTGCAGTCGCGCTCAGAACTCGTGGCGTACGTCGCGCAACGCGATTCGGCCGTCCTGCGCCAACACCCCTTCGGCTCGCAGCAGCTCCAACTGCTCGGTGGTCAGGTGCGGTGCGGGGCGACCCGATGCGCGAATAACCCGGTGCCAGGGTAGATCCGACGAGTCGGTGCGCATGATCCAACCGACGATCCGCGGGCTGGAAAGACCGGCCGCCTCCGCGATGTCGCCATACGTCGACACTCGGCCGGGCGGGATCGAGGCGACCAGTGCGCGCACCGTTTCGACCTGTTCGTCGGTGACGGCCGCCATCTATCCCAGGGCCTTGCGTATCACCGTCGCCGTTTCGGCGGGCAATGCCTGGGCGACCATGTGGTCGCAGTCGAACTCGATGAGCTCGAAGCCGGGGGAGGCGGCCAGCGCGGTGACCAGTTCGTCGGTGACGTACGGCGGGTCGGTCCTTTCGGCCCGCACCAGCGTCGTGGGGATTGTGGGGGGCGGCAACGTGATCGGGCGGGCCAACTCGCTCCAGTACGACATCGTCGCCGGGATACTGATCCGCCAGCCGCATCGGCCGTTGGCCTGATCGATGAGGTGCTCGTCGAGTTCGCGGTCCAGTTCGTCGGCGTCGACGTCGGCCCACGAACCGTTCGCCTTCTCCGCCCGCGCCTCGGCCCGGTCGGTGTAGTCCGGTGAGGCCATCATGTCGTCGGCGATGTCGCGCATCCATCCGCCGTCCAGACCCACCGCCGGGTCGAGTAATACCAGCGCGGAGACGAGCTCGGGATGGGACGCGGCGAGCGTCAGGGCGATCGCGCCGCCGAAGGAATGCCCGACAACCACCGTCGGCCTGTCGAGCAGGGTGGCCAGCGCCGCCACGTTGGCGTCGATCGTCCACGGCGCCGCCCACGACGAACGTCCGTGCCCGAGCAGGTCCGGTGCGGCGACGACGAATTCGGTCAGATGCCGCGTCGCGAGGGTCTGCCAGCGCTGTCCGTGTCCCGTCAAGCCGTGGATGGCCAGAATCTGGATCGGGCCGTCCGGACCGTAGCGGTGAAGGTGCAGTGGTTCGCTCACTCCTCTGATGTTGCCAGCCAGTCGGTGCGGCCGACTTGTCGGACCCCCGTGGTGTCATTTCAGCCATGTCCGCACCGCAGCTCGATCTGACGCCTGCCGCGCTCACCGAACCCGGGATGCGCGGCGTCGTGCGGGTGATCGGGGGCGCAGGCACCGGCAAGAGCACCCTGCTGGTCCGGGCGGCGGCCGCGCACATCGCCGCTGGCACCGACCCGGAATCGGTTCTGCTGCTGACGGGTTCGGCACGGCTGGGCACGGAGGTGCGGGCCGCCATCACGTCGGCGCTGCTAGAAGCCGGCACTCGCGCCGTCGTGCGTGAACCGTTGGTCCGCACCGTGCACTCGTATGCGTTCGCGGTGCTGCGTCTGGCCGCCCAGCGCAAGGGCGATCCGCCGCCGCGGTTGATCACCAGCGCCGAGCAGGACGGCATCATCCGCGAACTGCTCGCCGGGGATCTCGAAGATGGCGACCGGTCCGCCGTGGCGTGGCCGTCACAGCTACGGCCCGCGCTGAGCACCGTCGGGTTCGCCAACGAACTGCGCGACCTCGTGGCGCGCTGCACCGAACGCGGTGTGGATCCTATTGAGCTGCAACGCATCGGGCGCCGCGCCGGCCGACCGGAGTGGCTCGCCGCCGGACAGTTCGCCCAAGCCTACGAGCAGATCATGCTGTTGCGTTCCGCCGTCGGAATGGCCGCCCCGCAAGCCACCGTGCCCGCGCTGGGCGCCGCCGAACTGGTGGGCGCCGCGTTGGAGGCGTTCGCCACCGATGACGAGCTGCTGGCCGCCGAACGGTCCCGGATCAAACTGCTCCTCGTCGACGATGCGCAGCATCTGGATCCGCAGGCGGCCCGCCTCGTGCGCGTGTTGTCCAGCGGCGCGGAACTCACCGTCTTGGCAGGCGACCCGAACCAGTCGGTATTCGGCTACCGCGGAGCGGATCCCGCGCTGCTGCGCGGCGACGAGCCCGCGCTAACCTTGACCGAGTCCCATCGCTGCGCGCCCGCGATCGCACGCGCCATCAGCGGAGTCGCCCAGCGTCTGCCTGGTACCGATGAGGCCCGCCGCATCGAGGGCGCCGACGGTCCGGCGGGCTCGCTGACGGTGCGCATCGCAGCCTCGCCGCATGCCGAATCCGCGCTGATCGCCGACGCGCTGCGGCGCGCGCATCTGGTCGACGGCGTGCCGTGGTCCGAGATGGCCGTGATCGTGCGGTCGGTGCCCCGACTGGGGTCCGCGCTCGCGCGCACCCTCGCCGCGGCGGGTGTGCCCGTCGACCTGCCGACGCCCAGCGCGCCGCTGGCCGACCAGCCCGCCGTGCGGGCCTTGCTGACCGTCCTCGGCGCCACCGCGCGGGGTGAACTCGACGGTGCGGAGGCGCTTTCACTGCTGACCGGGCCGATCGGCCGGGTCGATCCGGTGTCGCTGCGCCAGCTGCGACGCGCGCTGCGCCGGGTGGACGGTCATCATCCACCCCGTGAACTGGGCGACCTGCTGGTCGATGCTCTGCAGGCCGAGCCGGACGGACTCTCCGCCGAACTCGCGCGTCCGCTGCGGCGCGTCCGCGCCGTGTTGGACGCCGCGCGTCGCTCGGAGACCGAGGGAGGGGATCCGCGCTATACGCTCTGGCAGGCCTGGCACCGGTCCGGCATGCAGCGGCGCTGGCTGGCGGCCAGCGAACGCGGCGGGACGGCGGGCGCACAGGCCGACCGCGACCTCGACGCCGTCACCGCGCTTTTTGACGTCGCCGAGCAGTACGTGAATCGCACCGCCGGCGCGTCGCTGCGTGGTCTCGTCGATCACGTCATCACCCTCGGGCTGCCGTCGACCTCGCGCGACGAACGCACCCCGTCGGACACTGTGGCGGTGCTGAGTGCGCACGGTGCACTTGGCAGGCAATGGGAGTTCGTCATCATCGCGGGGCTGCAGGAAGGGTTGTGGCCCAACATGATTCCGCGCGGCGGGGTGCTGGGTACCCAGCAACTGGTCGATGTGCTCGACGGTGTGGTGGCGCCCGACGACAGGGGAGTGTCGACGCGTGCGCCGCTGCTCGCCGAGGAGCGCAGGTTGCTCATCGCGGCGATGGGCCGTGCGCGCAGTCGGCTGCTGGTGACCGCGGTCGACAGCGACTGCGGCGACGAGTCGATGTTGCCGTCCCCGTTCTGCTACGAACTGGCGGCGCTGGCCACCGATCCCGACCCAGAGCCTCCTGTTTCGGTGCAGGCGCCGCGGGTGCTGGCACCGACGGCCTTGGTCGGCCGTCTGCGTGCGGTGGTGTGCGCCCCGCCCGACGACGTCGACGAGAGTGTGCGTGCTTGTGCGGCAACGCAACTCGCGCGGTTGGCGCAAGCCGGTGTGCCGGGCGCCGACCCCGGGCAGTGGTATGCCACGACACCGCTGTCCACCGACGAGCCGCTGTGGTGCGGTGACGACCACACCGTGACGTTGTCGCCGTCGACGCTGCAGATGCTCACGGACTGCCCGCTGCGGTGGCTGTTGGAACGGCACGGTGGCAGCGATGCGCGCGATGTGCGGTCGGCCATCGGCTCGCTGCTGCACGCCCTGGTGGCCGATCCGAGGAAGACCGAGAGTCAGATGCTCAACGAGCTCGAAAAGGTCTGGGAGAAGCTGCCGTTCGATGCCGTATGGCATTCGGACAACGAACTGGACCGGCACCGGATGATGCTGTCGACGTTCGCCGAGTGGCGCGCCCAGACCCGCCGCGAACTCACCGAGGTGGGTACCGAGGTCGACGTCGAGGGCGAGATCGGTAGCAGCGACGACGGTCCGGGGGTGCGGGTCCGCGGTCGCCTGGACCGGCTGGAGCGCGATAGTCAGGGGCGCCTGGTGGTCGTCGACATCAAGACTGGCAAGAGCCCGGTCACCAAAGACGAGGCTCAGCGCCACGCCCAGCTCGCGATGTATCAGTTGGCCATCGCCGAAGGGCTGCTGCCGCAGGGGGGCCAGCCGGGCGGCGGACGCCTGGTATATCTCGGCAGGACCAGCGGGGGGCGGGCCGCCGAACGCGAGCAGGACGCCCTGACGCCCGAATCGCACGCGGAGTGGCGGGCGAAGGTGCGAGACGCCGCGTCGGCCACGCAGGGGCCGCAGTTCGTCGCGCGGGTCAACGACGGATGCGCGCACTGCCCGGTGCGGAACATGTGTCCGGCGCAGGCGCGTTCAGGAGGTCAGCAGTGAATCCTCGGTACAGTCCCGCCGAGCTCGCATCGGCGCTGGGGCTCTTCGCACCCACCGACGAGCAGGCAGCCGTGATCGCCGCGCCGCCGGGGCCGCTGGTCGTCATCGCCGGCGCCGGTGCGGGAAAGACCGAGACCATGGCCGCGCGCGTCGTGTGGCTGGTCGCCAACGGCTACGCCCGACCGGGTGAGGTGCTCGGTCTGACGTTCACCCGTAAGGCCGCCGGTCAGCTGCTGCGGCGTGTTCGCACCAGGCTGGCCCGGCTCGCGGGCGCGGGTCTGGTACCGGCCGGCCCCGGAACCCCCGACCTGACCGACGATCCGGCGACCGTCAGCACGTACCACGCCTTCGCGGGGAACCTGCTGCGCGAACACGGTCTGCTGCTCCCCGTCGAACCGGACACCCGCCTATTGAGCGAAACCGAGATGTGGCAGTTGGCTTTTCAGGTGGTGTGCGATCATCCGCAGCGCCTCGACACCGACAAGACGCCGGCCGCCGTGACCGACATGGTGCTGCGGCTGGCCGGGCAGCTGGCCGAACACCTCGTCGACACCGACCAGCTGCGCGACACGCATGTCGAGCTGGAGCGGCTCGTGCACACCCTGCCCGCCGGGTCGTACCAGCGGGACCGCGGACCGAGTCAGTGGCTGCTGCGGATGTTGGCCACGCAGACGGAACGCACGCAGCTCGTTCCGCTGATCGACGCGCTGCACCAGCGGATGCGCGAGCAGAAGGTCATGGACTTCGGCATGCAGATGGCGTCGGCCGCCCGGCTGGCGTCGACCTTCCCGCAGGTCGGCGAGCAGCTGAGGAACCGGTACCGGGTCGTGCTGCTCGACGAGTACCAGGACACCGGTCACGCGCAGCGAGTCGCGCTGTCGGCGTTGTTCGGCGGCGGGGTCGACGACGGCCTGGCCCTGACCGCCGTCGGCGATCCCATTCAGTCGATCTACGGCTGGCGCGGCGCGTCGGCCACCAACCTGCCGCGGTTCACCATCGACTTCCCCCGTGCCGACGGCAGCCCGGCGCCGACGCTGGAGCTGCGCACCAGCTGGCGCAATCCGCCGGGCACCCTGCATCTGGCGAATGCGGTGTCGGCGGAGGCGCGGCGACGTTCGGTGGCGGTGCGCAAGCTGCGGCCGAGGCCCGATGCGACCGAGGGTACCGTCAGGTGTGCGCTCCTGAACAACGTTGTCGCTGAACGTGATTGGGTGGCTGACCAGCTGGCGCGGATCTACCGCGAGGCACACGGTCGTGGCGCAGCGGTGCCGACCGCCGCGGTGCTGGTGCGCCGCAATGCCGATGCCGCGCCGATCGCGGAGGCGCTCACGGCCCGCGGTGTGCCGGTCGAAGTCGTCGGGCTGGCCGGCTTGCTCGGCGTCCCCGAGGTCGCCGATGTCGTGGCCACGCTTCGAACCGTCGCCGATCCCACGGCCGGTGCCGCCGCGATGCGCGTGCTCACCGGTCCGCGGTGGCGGCTGGGCGCACGTGACATCACGGCGCTGTGGCGGCGCGCGGTCGAACTCGACGATGCG
Source organism: Mycolicibacterium moriokaense (assembly GCF_010726085.1). Classification (NCBI taxonomy): domain Bacteria; kingdom Bacillati; phylum Actinomycetota; class Actinomycetes; order Mycobacteriales; family Mycobacteriaceae; genus Mycobacterium; species Mycolicibacterium moriokaense. The sequence continues at coordinate 5,134,159 of NZ_AP022560.1, read as the reverse complement.
GTCACGACGGACGACGGTGCGGTGGCCGATCGGGTCGTCGCGCAGGTCGCACCCGACGCCGACACCGCATGCCTGGCCGATGCCATCGCCGATCCGGGTCCCGCCGCGGCATATTCGCCGACAGGGTACGCCCGCATCGTGGAGCTGGGTCGAGAACTCACCGCGTTGCGTGGGCATCTCACGCATCCACTGCCCGAGCTCGTCGCCGAGGTGCGCCGGGTGCTCGGGGTGGACACCGAGGTCCGAGCGTCGCGACCGGTTTCGGCGGGCTGGGCGGGGACCGAACATCTCGATGCGTTCGCCGACGTGGTGGCCGACTATGCGAGTCGCCCGGGTGCGACGGTGTCCGGCCTGCTCGCCTACCTCGACGCAGCCGAGCAGGTGGAGAACGGCCTGGCGCCGGCCGAAGTCTCCGTCGCCGAGGGACGCGTGCAGATCCTCACCGTGCACGCCGCGAAGGGGTTGGAATGGCAGGTCGTCGCGGTGCCGCACCTCAGCGGCCGGGTGTTCCCGTCGACGGCGTCGGCCAGGACGTGGCTGACCGACGCCGGCGACCTGCCGCCACTGCTGCGCGGAGATCGCGCGACACTGTCGGAGCACGGCGTGCCGGTGCTCGACACCTCCGATGTCAACGACCGAAAGATGCTGTCGGACAAGATCGCCGACCACAAGGACAGCCTGGCGCAGCGTCGGGTCGACGAGGAGCGACGGCTGTTGTACGTGGCACTCACCCGCGCCGAGGACACGCTGCTGCTGTCCGGTCATCACTGGGGAGCCACCGAGAGCAAACCGCGCGGCCCGTCGGCGTTCCTCGAAGAGCTCAGGACGATCATCGAGCAGGCCGACGCCGCGGGCGAGCCCTGCGGTGTCATCGAGCAGTGGGCCCCCGCACCGGCCCACGGGGAGCAAAACCCGTTGCGCGACAACGTGGTCGAGGCGCTCTGGCCCGCCGACCCGGCAGGATCGCGCCGCGACGCTGTGGGGCGGGGGGCTGAGTTGGTCGCTCAGGCGATGTCGGGTGCGTCCGTCGCTGAGCCTGCCGACGGCGACGAGGGCTGGGCGTCCGACGTCGACGCGCTGCTGGCCGAACGCAGCCGCGCGGACGACTGTCCTGTCCCTCCGTTGCCGGCGCAGCTGTCGGTCAGCACACTGGTGGAACTCGGACGCGACCCAGAGGCGGTCGCGCGGCGGCTGCGCCGCAGGCTGCCCACCCGACCCGATCCACATGCCTTACTGGGCACCGCTTTTCACGATTGGGTGCAGCGCTACTACCACGCCGAGCGCCTGTTCGATCTCGACGATCTGCCCGGCGCCGTCGACCAGGACACCACCATCTCCGACGCGCTCGCCGAACTGCAGGACGCCTTCGCGGTGTCGCCGTGGGCCGCCCGCACCCCGATCGACGTCGAGGTGCCGTTCGACATGGTGATCGGCGGACGGGTGGTGCGAGGACGCATCGATGCGGTGTTCGGCGACGACGACGGCGGCGCCACCGTCGTCGACTGGAAGACGGGTGACCCGCCCGACACGCCGGAAGCCAAGCAGCAGGCCGCCGTTCAGCTAGCCGTTTACCGGCTGGCGTGGGCCGCGCTACAGGATTGTCCGGTCGAATTGGTGCGCGCGTCGTTCCACTACGTGCGCAGCGGGCTGACGGTCACTCCCGACGATCTGCCGGACGGCGACGACCTGCTCGCATTGCTGGAGAGCGCCGCCGCCTAAGAACTGCGATAGATCTTCAGCGCCTCGGTGATCATCGGGATCTGCAGGGGCAGACGGGCGATGGCGACGAGGCGCATCGACAGTGACTTGGAGGGGTCCTTGAACCACAACCGCACCATGTTGAGGTTTCCGGGGAACACACCGATGAACAGGGCCACCGCCGCCAGCGCGCCCAGCCGACGCGTTTTCGGCGCCAGCAATAGACCGGCGACGCCAAGTTCGGCGGCACCCGAGGCATAGGTGTAGAACCGCGCGCTGCCGGGCAGTTCCGCCGGGATGATGTCGTCGAACGGCTTGGGGGCCACAAAGTGCAGTACACCTATGCCGAGCAGGCTTGCGCCCATCAGGTGTGCACGTCGCGGGTTGGCGCTCTGCTGCAGTTCGGGCAGGGGTGTGCTCATGGTTACATAATGGCGTGCGGCGACTGTTCAGCGACCGGTTCTGATGGCCACGGGAAGATTGCGGCGTCGGCTCCGCCGGTTCGACCAGTCGCTGGCCGATCAGCCGGTCCATGCGCTCACCGAAACGGTTCAGATCCCGACCGAACAGGTCAGCCCCACCCAGCGCATCATCCGGCGGGTCTTCTACGCGCTCGCTGCGCTGTTCGCCGCCGTCTTCATCGTCTACCTGGACCGGCACGGATACCGCGACGTCGAAGCCACCCCGGATGCCAGCGATCCGCTGACGTTCCTGGACTGCCTGTACTACGCGACGGTCTCACTGTCGACGACCGGCTACGGCGACATCACCCCGGTCACCCCGTCGGCCCGGCTCGTCAACGTTCTCGTCATCACGCCACTGCGGATCGCGTTCCTGATCGTGCTCATCGGCACGACGGTTGAAACCCTCACCACGCAGTCGCGGCAGGTCTACCAAATCCAGCGATGGAGGAACAAGGTGCGCAACCACATCATCATCGTGGGCTACGGCACGAAGGGCAGGACCGCGGCCGCCGCGATGGTCGGCGACGAGGTGGCGCCCGCCGACATCGTCGTCGTCGACGAGAACCCCGCCGCGCTGGAGCGTGCGAAGAGTGCCGGACTGGTCACCGTTCGCGGCAGCGCGACCGACTCGGAGATCCTGCGGCTCGCCAGCGCACAGCACGCCAAGGCGATCATCGTCGCGACCAATCGCGACGACAGCGCCGTGCTCGTCACGCTGACCGCCCGCGAACTCGCGCCGAAGGCGAAGATCATCGCGGCGGTGCGGGAAGCCGAAAATCAGCACCTGCTCGAACAATCCGGCGCCGACTCGACGGTCGTGACGTCGGAGACAGCCGGCCGACTATTGGGCATAGCGGTACAGACCCCGAGCGTTGTCGAGATGATGGAAGACCTGCTCACCCCCGACGCCGGCTTCGCGATTGCCGAACGGGAAGTCAGCCCCAAAGAGGTCGGTGGATCGCCGCGGCACAACGCCGACATCGTGCTCGGCGTCGTGCGCAACGGGAAGCTGCTGCGCGTCGACGATGAAGAGGCCGACGCCCTCGAGAACGGCGACCGGCTGCTGTACATCCGCAACGCGGATGCGGAACGGTGATGACGAACGGCTTCCGGCTCCGCAACGTCCCGCTGCTGTCGCGCGTGGGCGCCGACCGTGCTGACGTGTTGCGCACCGACGTCGACGCCGCGCTGGCCGGCTGGCCGGACGCAGCGATCCTGCGCGTCGACCGTCGTAACCAGGTGCTGATCTCCGAGGGCAGGGTGGTGCTGGGCAAGGCGGCCAGCGTCGGCCCCAAACCACCCGAGAACGCGGTGTTCCTCGGGAAGCTCGGCGACGGCAGGCATGTGTGGGGGATCCGCGCAGCGCTGGAGGGGCCGGAGGATCCGCATATCGAGACCGAGGTGCTCGACCTGCGCCGCGCGGGCCCGATCTTCGATGACGTCAGCGCGCAGCTCGTCGCGACGGCCACCGCGTTGCTGAATTGGCATGACAGCGCGCGGTTCAGCGCGATCGACGGCGCGCCGACGAAGCCGATCAAGGGCGGTTGGGCGAGGGCCAACGCCGCCAACGGCCACGAGGAGTTTCCGCGCATCGACCCGGCGGTGATTTGTCTCGTCCACGACGGCCACGACCGTGCGGTGCTGGCCCGTCAGACGGTGTGGCCGGAGCGGCTGTTCTCGTTGCTCGCCGGGTTTGTCGAGGCGGGTGAGTCGTTCGAATCGTGCGTCGTCCGCGAGATCGCCGAGGAGATCGGGCTGCACGTCACCGATGTCCAATACCTGGGCAGCCAGCCGTGGCCGTTCCCGCGCTCGCTGATGGTCGGCTTCCACGCGATCGGTGACCCGGAGCAGGAGTTCTCGTTCAACGACGGCGAGATCGCCGAGGCGGCCTGGTTCACCAGGGACGAGGTTCGCGCCGCGCTGGCCGACGGCGACTGGAGTAGCGACTCGACGTCGCGGCTGCTGCTGCCCGGTTCGATTTCGATCGCCCGGGAGATCATCGAATCCTGGGCCGCGCTGGACTAATTACGCGCGAGCAGACGCGACCCAATTGCGCGCGAGCAGACGCGAACACCCCCACTTTTACGGCGTTTTGGGGGTTTACGCGTCTGCTCGCGGTGGACGGCTGGGGGCTGGGGCCGACTCAGCGGCCGAGCTTCGCCTTGACCTGCGCCCCGGTCGGGTTGGTCAGAGTGCTGCCGTCGGGGAACTTCAGCGTCGGCACCGTCTGGTTCCCGCCGTTGGCCGAGGCCACGAACTCCGCCGCAGCGGGGTCCGCCTCGATGTCGACCTCGGTGAACGCGATGCCCTCGGTCTTCAACACCTTCTTCAGGCGGACGCAGTAGCCACACCACGACGTGGTGTACATGGTCAGCTCAGCACTCATAGGACAGTGAACGTAGCCGATCGGCCGAACATGCCCGCGGCGTGCCCCGGTTTTGTCGGTCTGTCCTGACAAGATGGTCGGCATGTCGGTAGAGGTCGCATGCTCACGCATCATCGACGACCTCGACGACGAGCAGCGCGAGGCCGTGCTCGCCCCACGCGGTCCGGTGTGCGTGCTGGCCGGTGCCGGCACCGGTAAGACCCGCACCATCACCCGCCGCATCGCCCACCTGGTGTCCGCTGGGCACGTCGCGCCGGGCCAGGTGCTCGCGGTGACGTTCACTCAGCGGGCTGCCGGGGAGATGCGCGCCCGGTTGCGCGCCCTGGACGACGGTGTGGGCACCGCATCGGTTCAGGCGATGACGTTTCACGCCGCTGCACGCCGTCAGCTGGCGTATTTCTGGCCGCGGCTCGTCGGCAACACCGGATGGGAACTGCTCGACACCAAGTTCGCGGTCGTCGCACAGGCCGCCAACCGGACCGGGTTGCAAGTCAGCACCGACGACGTGCGCGACCTCGCGAGCGAAATCGAATGGGCCAAGGGGTCTTTGATCACCCCCGAGGCGTACGCCGCCGCAGTCGCCGCGGCCGGTCGCGACATCCCGTTCGACGCGCAGAAGGTCGCGGCGGTATACGCGGGGTACGAGACGCTCAAGGCCCGTCGTGACGGGACCACACTGCTCGACTTCGACGACCTGCTCCTGCACACCGCCGCCGCCATCGAGAACGACGCGGCCGTCGCCCAGGAGTTCCGCGACCGCTACCGCTGCTTCGTCGTCGACGAATACCAGGACGTGACGCCGCTGCAGCAGCGCGTGCTCGACGCATGGCTGGGGGACCGCGACGACCTCACCGTCGTCGGTGACGCCAACCAGACCATCTATTCGTTCACCGGGGCCACGCCGCAGTACCTGCTGGACTTCTCGCGGCGTTTCCCCGATGCCGCAGTTGTCCGCCTCGAGCGCGACTACCGGTCCACCCCGCAGGTGGTCTCGCTGGCCAACCGCGTCATCGCCGCCGCACGCGGCCGGATGGCCGGCAGCAAGCTGCATCTCGTCGGCCAGCGCGACCCGGGCCCGGTGCCCACGTTCGCCGAACACCCCGACGAGGTCGCTGAGGCCACCGCCGTCGCCAAGAACATCAAACGGCTGATCGCCGCGGGCACCGCGCCGTCGGAGATCGCCGTGTTGTACCGCATCAACGCGCAATCGGAGGTCTACGAGGAGGCGCTCACCGAGGCGGGCATCCCCTTTCAGGTCCGCGGCGGCGAGGGGTTCTTCAGCCGCCAGGAGATCCGCCAGTCGTTGGTCGCGCTGCAGCGCGCGGCCGAGCGTGACGTCGAGGGCCCCCTGCCCGATCTCGTCCGCGCTGTGCTGGAACCCCTGGGGCTGACGGCCGAGCCGCCGGCGGGTACCCGGGCGCGCGAGCGGTGGGAGGCGTTGACCGCGCTCGCCGAATTGGTCGACGAGGAAGTCGCGCAGCGCCCGTCGCTGGACCTGCCGGCCCTGCTCGTCGAGCTTCGGCAGCGCGCCGACGCCCGACACCCACCCGTCGTGCAGGGCGTCACGCTCGCCTCGCTGCACGCGGCTAAGGGGCTGGAATGGGATGCGGTGTTCCTGGTCGGTCTCGCCGACGGCACACTGCCCATCTCCCACGCTCTGGCGCACGGCCCGGACAGCGAACCGGTCGAAGAGGAACGGCGCCTGCTCTACGTCGGAATCACGAGGGCACGAATACATTTGGCGCTCAGTTGGGCACTCGCGAGGACGCCGGGTGGACGGCAGAGCCGTAAGCTGTCGCGGTTCCTCAACGGTGTCGCACCGCAGGCGTCCGCCGACAACACCCCGAGTCGGCCCCGCCGAGCCAAGGGCGTCACGCCGCGGTGCCGCGTCTGCAACGCGACCCTGACCGCGCCCGCCGCGATCGTGTTGCGTCGCTGCGAGGGGTGCCCGTCCGACATCGACGAGACCCTGCTCGCCGAACTCAAGGAATGGCGGTTGCGCACCAGCAAGGAGATGAGCGTGCCCGCGTATGTGGTGTTCACCGACAACACCTTGATCGCCATCGCGGAGACGCTGCCCAGTGACGACGCCGCGCTGGTCGCGATCCCGGGCATCGGTGCACGTAAGCTCGAGCAGTACGGCGCCGACGTCCTCGCATTGGTCAAAGCCCGCCAATCCTCGTAAAGATCGTGCCAAAACCGCAGGTCAAAAAATCGATTGTCAGTTTCGGCTGTTACCCTTAGCCTCAAGATCGCACCTAACCAGCCGTGTGATTTGTCGTGTGAAAGGAGGGTTCCGAGATCATGTTGAGCATGAACGCGTTTAACGGCGTACGCATTGCCGGCGGTTCCTGGACCCTCCATGTCCCGGCTGCCGCCGCCGCGTGGGCGCATCCCGCTTATATGGCGCATGCCGCCGCGGGAGCTGCAGCTGCCATTACGCCGCAGCCCAAGCGCCGCCGCACCGCCGCCGCGACTGGAACGTCCGTGGATCGGGGCATCATCTAGACAGCCCTACGATTCGCCCCAAGAGGCCACGGACCCGCAGTCACCGGATCCGTGGCCAATTTTTTTTGGGAACCATTCGGACCTCCGAATCCCAGGTCACAGATCCATCAGAAGACAGATGCGACAACCTACGACCAGGAAGCAGAGGTACGAGCCATGTCATCTGCGATGAGCGCTTACGCGACGAGCATCGCATCAGAGACAGGCCCAGAGACGACGACGCTGGTGGTGCCGTGTCATGTCGGCGATCCCGACTTGTGGTTCGCCGAGAATCCCGTCGAACTCGAACGCGCCAAAGCGCTGTGCGCGGATTGCCCGATCCGCCGGCAGTGTCTGGCTGCTGCGCTGGAGCGCGGGGAGCCGTGGGGAGTTTGGGGCGGCGAGATTCTCGACCGCGGCATGGTCATCGCGCGTAAACGTCCACGCGGGCGACCGCGCAAGAACACCGTGGGCAACCCGGCAGCGGCGTAACGCTGCCGGGTTCCCCCGCGTGCACGCCAGCAGTTTCGACGCAATCACGCGCTAACGAATCAGGCCGCTTCCTCCGCGAAGCCCGGAATCAGCTCCATGGCAAGGCGTCTGGCGGGGATATGCGCATCAAGCTGGCAGGAGATCGCCACGTTGGACGCGATCACGCGCATCGGAATCGCCAACTTGGCAGGAATGTCCATCTGCCGGGCTGCCTTGATCTGGCCCGCCGCGCGGTCGGGCTTCATGTTTCCGGCTGTGATGCGCTGCAGCCACTTGCGGTTGTAGTGGAACACCTCCACCTCGAGAGGCTCCACGTACTGCCGCATCATGTCGTCCATCTCGCGCTTGGACACCTGCTCGCCCTTCTGGACGAACCCGATCGCCTGCATTTCCTTCAGCAGATTCTCGTAGTCATCGTTGAGCGCATAACGTGTGGCCCTGCCGATTTCAGGCGGGATGCCGCCGGGCATCGGTGCGACCGCGCCGAAGTCGATGACGCCCATCTTGTTGTCGGGCAACAGCATGAAGTTCCCCGGATGCGCGTCGCCGTGCATCATCTCGAGACGGTGTGGCGCGTCGTAGGTCAATTCGAACAGCCGCGTCCCCATCAGATCGCGCTGCTCCTGCGTGCCCTCGCGGATGATCACCGACATCGGCACACCCTCGATCCATTCCTGAATCACCACCTTGGGCGCGCTGGCGACGATGCGCGGAACGACGAACCGCGGATGTCCCTCATAGGCTTTGGCGAACGCGCGCTGGTTGTCCGCTTCGAGCCGGTAGTCGAGTTCCATCTCGGTGCGCTCGATCAGTTCGTCGACCACACCCTGGACGTCGGCGCCGGGGGAGAGCTGACGCAGCACGCTGACCATCCGCTGCATGGTCTTGAGGTCGGCGCGCAGTGCCTCGTCGGCGCCGGGGTACTGGATCTTGACGGCGACCTCGCGGCCGTCGGCCCACACCGCCTTGTGCACCTGGCCGATGCTCGCCGACGCAACCGCCTTGTCGTCGAAGGACTTGAACCGTTCGCGCCACTTGGTACCCAGCTGCTGATCGAGCACCCGGTGCACCTTGGCCGCGGGCAGCGGCGGGGCCTCGCGCTGCAACTTGGTCAGGGCTTCGCGGTACGGCTTGCCGTACTGCTCGGGGATCGCGGCCTCCATGACCGACAGCGCCTGACCGACCTTCATCGCGCCGCCCTTGAGCTCACCCAGGACGGTGAACAACTGCTGAGCCGCCTTGTCCATCAACTCGGCGTTGACCTCGTCCTTGGACTTGCCCGTCAGGCGTTTGCCGAAGCCCAGCGCCGCCCGGCCGGCCATGCCGGCCCCAAGGCCCGCGAGCTTGGCGTTACGCGCGGCCCCACCCCGTTTGATCTCGCTCACCAGACCATCATCCATGACGCCGCTGAACCCCACTGCAACGACTTGCCTACAAACGTTGTCAGCAGGTGCAACGCGGATGCCGAGACCAGCGGCGGGCTACGACCGATCCCACGTTGACGTCGAACTCCAGCGTCGCGTCCAGCGTTGGCGGCGGCTCGACATCCGGGGTGACATGGTCACCGCGGGACACCGCTTGTATGACGCGGTCGACCTGGTTGAGCGCCAGCGCCGCGGTTGCCAGCACCGTCGCGCGGTCGGCGCTGCCGACGGTGTCACGCAGCTGCGCGGCGATCGCCGGCCAGGCGGCGTCCCGGTCGCTGCGGTGGAGGTCACCGCACGTCAGGCAGCTGGTCACGCCGGGGATGACCAGGGGGCCGACCAGGCCGGCGCCGTCGCGCACCCGTACCGGAAGGTGCGGTACCCCGGCGGCGTGCAGCTCGCGCACCACCCGCGGGTCGCACACCAGGAAGTCGGTCAGCACCGCGAGATCCGTCGGCTCGGCCGCTGCCCCGGCATGGGTACGGCTGCTCTGCGTGACGCGGGCACCCGAGCAGCGCAACGCCGTGAGGAGCAGATCCGATAGGGGACCCTGCCCGTGGATCCGGATGGACGCCGCTCGTCCCCGGCGACGCGTCGTGGTCGTCACCAGACCGGCATCGACCAGCGATGCGACCAGATCGGCGATGCTCTCGGCGGTCGCCTCGTCGGCCTGGTCCTGCAGCTCTGACAGCGTGGCGCCCGACTGGAGGCGCCGCAGCAGGTCGGCGAGCGTCCGCGTCGTCAATCCCGACGGTGGGCGGACCAGAACCGCGCGCCGCGGATCCCAGCCCACCTGGACCACCCCATCGGGTCGCGATAGCACCGGCCGAGCCGGATCGAGGACGTAGCGCCCCATGCGTGGAGTCTGGCATGGAATCCGCCGGATCCCGTCAAACTATCCACAGGCACCGACTCAGCGGTCGGAATCGCCTGTGTCAGAATCCTTTTCGAGATCGGCGATCAACTGATCGATTCCACTGGTATCGCCGCCGATCATGCGGTCGATGAAGCCGGCCGGCTCGTCGAGGTCCTCGGCGGTGGGTAACAGGTCGGGATGCTGCCACACGCCGTCGCGGGCGTCGGACCCCACAGCCTCGGTCAGCCGCTCCCACAGCGCCGCCGCCTCGCGCATCTTGCGTGGCCGCAGTTCCAGCCCGACCAGGGTGGCGAACGTCTGCTCAGCGGGGCCACCGGTGGCACGCCGCCGCCGCAGCGTCTCCGACAGCGCCGACGTGCCGGGGATCCGGTCGCCGAGCGCGTCGGTGACGACGGTCTGTACCCAGCCCTCGATCAGCGCCAGCAGCGTCTCCAGCCGCTCGAGCGCAGCGGTCTGCTCCGGCGTCGCCTTCGGTTCGAAGATGCCCTGGTTGAGCAGTTGTTCCATCTGCGACGGATCGGTCAGGGCCGCCGGGTTGAATCCCTGCGCGAGCTCCTCGAGCCCGCTCATGTCGATCTTCATGCCCCTGGCGAATGCCTCGACCGCGTTGAGCAGCTGGCTGGCGAGCCACGGCACGTGACTGAACAGGCGGTGATGCGCGGCCTCGCGCGCCGCGAGGAACGTCAGGATCTCGCTGCGCGGCTGTTCGAGCCCCTCGGAGAGCGACTCGATGGCGTCGGGCATCAGCGCCGCAATACCCTTGGGCCCCAACGGAAGTCCGATATCGGTGGACGTCAGCACTTCGCGTGACAGCGTGCCCAGCGCCTGTCCCAGCTGCGAGCCGAACGCCATGCCGCCCATCTGCGTCATCATCGACAGCAACGGCCCGGCCATGGACTTCGCCTCTTCGGGCAGCGACGACGCCCACACCGTGGAGATCTGCTCGGCCACCGGGTCACACAGCCGCTTCCACGTCTCCAGCGTGTTGTCGACCCAGTCCTTCGGCGTCCACGCCACGGCCTTCGTGGTGCCTGCGGGCAGCGCCGTGACACCGTCCAGCCACGTCTCGGCCAGATGGACGGCGTCGGCGACCGCCGCGCTGGTTTTCTCGGGCACCGGCGCGACGAAACCGATCGAGCTCGACGCCAGCTGCCGGGCGAGGTCGTAGTTCACCGCCCCGGACCGGGTGCCGTCGGCCATCACGTTTCCGGCCCCGCTGAACATCTCGCCGAGGCGGGTGAAGATCTGGCCGAGCTGGGACATGTCGAACTGGGACCCGCCCAGACCGAACGGATCCCCCGAGCCCGCGCCGGAGCCCGGATCCGGGTCCTTCTTGCGTTTGTCTCGCTCGGGGTCGTCCCCGGCGGAGAAGCCGAAAGGCAGGTCAGCCATACCCTCAACGGTACTCACAGGTGCGTCGGCGCGTGAGTTGGCACGTCACGCCGAGAGCGAAGCCACGCCGATCGCCCCGATTTCGCGGCCGCGGGCATCCATCGAGCCACCTCACAGGCCTGCCCGGATTTCGCCAACAGAGATCGTGATCGCAGCCACTCGAGCGCCAACCTCTACATTGGGCGGCGTGAACAGGCGCATTTTGACGTTGCTCGTCGCGCTCATCCCGATCGTCGCGTTCGGAGTCGTGCTGTCGGTGGTGACGGTGCCGTTCGTCGCGCTGGGGCCCGGGCCGACGTTCGACACCCTCGGTGAGGTCGATGGCAAGCCGGTCGTCGACATCGAGGGCACCGAGGTCCACCCCACGTCGGGGCATCTGAACATGACCACGGTGTCGCAGCGTGACGGGCTGACGCTCGGGCAGGCGCTGGCGCTGTGGATGTCGGGTCGCGAACAGCTGGTGCCTCGTGACCTGGTCTACCCGCCGGACAAGACGAAGGACGAGATCGACGAGGCCAACAACACCGACTTCCGAAAGTCCGAGGACAGCGCCGAATACGCCGCCCTGCTCTACCTGAAATACCCGCTCACCGTCACCGTCAAGTCGGTCAACGAGGACGGTCCGTCGGCGGGCAAGCTCGAGGACGGCGATGCGATCGAATACGTCAACGGCAAGCCCGTGACCAACCTCGACGAGTTTCAGGCCCTGATCAAGGAGACCAAACCGGGCGACACGGTGGTGCTGGACTACCGACGCAAGAACGGTGACCTGGGTGCCGCCACCATCACGATGGGTAAGCACCCCGACCGCGATCAGGGTTTCCTCGGCATCGGGGTGCTCGACGCGCCGTGGGCACCGTTCACCGTCGACTTCAACCTCGCCAACATCGGTGGCCCGTCCGCCGGGTTGATGTTCAGCCTCGCGGTCGTCGACAAACTCACCACCGGTGACCTCAATGACGGCAAGTTCGTCGCGGGCACCGGCACCATCACCGGAGACGGCGAGGTCGGCCCGATCGGCGGCATCACGCACAAGATGCTGGCGGCCAAGGACGCCGGTGCCACGATCTTCCTGGTCCCCGCCGAGAACTGCGAGGAAGCCAAGTCGGCCAACGAGGACGGGCTGGAGCTGGTCCGTGTCGAGACCCTCGATCAGGCCGTGGCCGCCCTCAAGACGTTGTCCGCCGGTGGCGAACGGCCCCATTGCTAGATCGACCTCTCTGTTCGCATGCGTAGAGTTATGGCACGTCGATGAAGACGTATGCCAACGGTTAGAAACTGGAGTTGACGAGTGGGTATGCGGCCCGCGGCAAGAATGCCGAAGCTGACCAGACGTAGCCGAGTACTCATCGCGGTCGCCGCGGTATTCGTCTTGCTTCTATTGGTCGGGCCACGTCTGATCGACACCTACGTCGACTGGCTGTGGTACGGCGAGCTCGGATACCGCTCGGTATTCACCACCCAGCTGGTCACCCGCCTCGTGGTCTTCCTTGTTGCCGCGGTGGTGATCGGCGCGATCGTCTTCACCGGGCTGGCGCTGGCCTACCGCACCCGCCCCGTCTTCGTCCCCACCAACGGCCCCAACGACCCGGTCGCGCGGTACCGCACCGCGGTGATGACCCGGTTGCGGCTCATCGGCATCGGCGTTCCGGCCTTCATCGGGTTCCTGGCCGGGATTGTGGCGCAAAGCTACTGGGCCCGCATCCAGCTGTTCCTTCACGGCGGCAGCTTTGGCATCAACGACCCGCAATTCGGCAAGGATCTCGGCTTCTACGCGTTCGATCTGCCGTTCTACCGGCTGGTGCTGAGCTTCCTGTTCGTCGCGACATTCCTGGCGTTCATCGCGAACCTGTTGGGCCACTACCTTTTCGGGGGTATCCGGTTGTCGGGTCGCACCGGTGCGCTGAGCCGTGCGGCGCGCATCCAGCTGATCACCCTGGTCGGCATCCTGATGCTGCTCAAGGCCGTTGCGTACTGGTTTGACCGCTACGAACTGTTGAGCCACACCCGCGGTGGCAAGCCGTTCACAGGCGCTGGCTATACGGATATCAACGCGGTCCTACCCGCGAAGCTGATCCTGATGGCCATCGCGGTCATCTGCGCGGTGGCCGTCTTCTCCGCGATCGTGTTGCGCGACTTGCGAATCCCCGCAATCGGTGTCGTGCTGTTGCTGTTGTCGTCGTTGGTGATCGGCGCCGGGTGGCCGCTGGTGGTCGAGCAGTTCAGCGTCAAGCCGAACGCGGCGCAGAAGGAAAGCGAATACATCAGCAGAAGCATTACGGCCACCAGACAGGCCTACGGGTTGACCGATGAAACGGTCACCTACCGCGATTACAGCGGGGATGCGCAGACCACGGCCCAGCAGGTGGCCGATGACCGGGCTACGACGTCGAACATCCGGTTGCTCGACCCCACGATCGTCAGCCCGGCGTTCACCCAGTTCCAGCAGGGCAAGAACTTCTACTACTTCCCGGATCACCTGGCGATGGACCGCTATACGGCGCGCGACGGAAATCTGCGTGACTACGTCGTCGCTGCCCGCGAACTCAACCCCGACCGGCTGATCGACAACCAGCGCGACTGGATCAACCGGCACACCGTCTACACGCACGGCAACGGTTTCATCGCCTCGCCGGCCAACACCGTCCGCGGCGTCGCCAACGACCCCAACCAGAACGGCGGCTATCCAGAGTTTCTGGCGAGCGTCGTCGGCGCCAACGGCAGCGTCATCTCGCCGGGGCCGGCTCCGCTGGACCAGCCGCGGATCTACTTCGGCCCGGTGATCGCGAACACGGCGGCCGACTACGCGATCGTGGGCAAGAACGGCGACGTCGACCGCGAGTACGACTACGAAACCAACACCGAGACCAAGAACTACACCTACAGCGGTCGCGGCGGCGTGCCCGTCGGCAGTTGGCTGGCGCGCTCGGTGTTCGCGGCCAAGTTCGCCGAGCGGAACTTCTTGTTCTCCAACGTGATCGGCCCGAACAGCAAGATCCTGTTCAATCGTGACCCGGCTGAGCGCGTCGAGGCCGCTGCGCCGTGGCTGACCACCGACACGACCGTTTATCCAGCCATCGTGAACAAGCGGATGGTGTGGATTGTGGACGGCTACACCACGCTGGACAACTACCCGTACTCACAGCTGACGACGCTGTCCAGTGCCACGGCGGATTCCACCGAGGTGGCCGCCAACCGACTGCAGATCGACAAGCAGGTGTCGTACATCCGCAACTCGGTCAAGGCGACGGTCGACGCGTACGACGGCACGGTGACGCTGTATGCGCAGGACGAGCAGGATCCGGTGCTGCAGGCGTGGATGAAGGTGTTCCCGGACACGGTCAAGCCCAAGAGCGAGATCACCCCTGAACTGCAACAGCACCTGCGGTATCCCGAGGATTTGTTCAAGGTTCAGCGTGCGCTCTTGGCCAAGTACCACGTCGACGATCCCGTGACGTTCTTCTCGACGTCGGACTTCTGGGATGTGCCGCTCGACCCGAACCCGACCGCGAGCAGCTATCAGCCGCCGTATTACATCGTCGCCAAAGACCTTGCCCGCAACGACAGCTCAGCGTCGTTCCAGCTGACCAGTGCGATGAACCGGTTCCGCCGCGACTTCCTCGCCGCGTACATCAGTGCGAGCTCCGATCCTGCGACCTACGGCAAGATCACGGTGTTGACCATTCCCGGTCAGGTCAACGGTCCGAAGCTGGCGTTCAACGCGATCAGTACCGACACCGCGGTAAGCCAGGACCTCGGTGTCATCGGCCGTGACAATCAGAACCGCATCCGGTGGGGCAATCTGCTCACGCTGCCGGTCGCTCAGGGCGGCCTGCTGTACGTGGCACCCGTGTACGCGTCACCGGGCACCAGCGACGCGGCGTCGACGTACCCCCGCCTGATCCGGGTCGCGATGATGTACAACGACAAGGTCGGCTATGGGCCGACGGTGCGCGACGCGCTCACCGAGCTGTTCGGGCCGGGCGCGGACGCCACCGCCACCGGTCCGGCGCCGACGGGCCCGGTGACCAATGGGCAGCCGCAGGCCACACCGTCCGACGGCCAGCCACCGGCTACGCCCCCGCCCGGCAATCAGCGAACACCGGATGCGCAGGTGCCCGCAGCCGTCCCGCCGGGCGGGCCGGTGCAGTTGTCGGCTGCCAAAGCCGCAGCGCTGCAAGACGTCAACACGGCGCTGGACGCGCTGCAGGCGGCACAGACGAGTGGCAACTTCGCCGAGTTCGGTCAGGCCCTGCAGCGGCTCGACGACGCGGTGAAGAAGTACCAGTCGACGCGCTAGCGGGCGGCTGAGCACTCGATTTGGAGCTGCACCTGCGCCTTCGGTAACCTTGCGTTTACCCGACGCGGGGTGGAGCAGCTCGGTAGCTCGCTGGGCTCATAACCCAGAGGTCGCAGGTTCGAATCCTGTCCCCGCTACTAGGTGAAATGGCCCTCGGAGGAAGCTCCGGGGGCCATTTCTCATATGCGTGGCACGTTAGGGTGCCAGGCGCAGCACGCCCAGCCGGATCAGCGGCTGGATCACGCCGATCTTCTCTTCTGTGGTGACGCCGCCGGGTAGCTCGCGCACGTAGAAGCCGTCCACCCGAGCGATGAAATCGATGGCCTCAAGCGCCACGTCGTTGACGGAGAGCACGATTCCTTCGGAGTCGTCCACCAGGTGAACGGTGCCGTCGTCCACGCGGACGGTCAAACTCCCCGTCCTCTCGTTGATGACGGCTGCTCGCTGCGACGTTGTTTCCGTCGTACCAGACGTCCGGCAGGGGGTGGCCGTACAGCTCCTCATACCGTTGACGAAAATCGTTGAAGGAAGCCGTATTTTGGGGCCGATCGCCCTCCGCCTTTCCCTCGCCGCCACCGTGATCGCTTACGGGCGCATGGTGAACGTACTGTCCGAAGTAGCGCTGACCGAACTCCGCGTACTCGGCGGTGAAGAGGACGAATGCGTGCCAGGCTTCGTCCACCATTGCTGAACACATGCCAAACGACACGCCAGGCGTCGCCGCGCACAGTGTCCGTGGCCATGAAAAAGTCCCCACTGGTGGCCAAGTGGAGGTCCCCGTTGGTGGCCAGATAAAAGTCCCCACCTCGTGTTCGTCGTGTCGATCAGGAACTGCGGGCCCCGATGGTGACGGTGAAGGCGCCAACCAATCGCCACCACCACCGGGGAGTTCCATTGAAGTCTGCGAAGGACCGCATGGACATTATTTCTGCCTATCAACAGCTCGGGTCGTACCGGGCTGCCGCCGATGCGTGCGGCACCACCCATAAGACCGTCAGACGTGTCGTGGCCAAGTTCGAGGCCGACCAGGCCGGCGTGCTGCCGGTGCCGCGAGCCGAGCGTGTCCACAACTACGATGCGGTGGCCGATCTGGTCGCTGAACGTGTCGAGAAGTCCCAGGGTCGGATCTCGGCCAAACGGCTGCTGCCGATCGCCCGCACCGCCGGCTACCAGGGCTCGCCGCGTAATTTCCGGCGCCTGGTCGCTGAGACGAAAGCGTTGTGGCGCAGTAACAATCACCGTGGCCGCCGCCCGGCAGTGTGGGCGCCGGGAGAGTATCTGGTGATCGATTGGGCCCAGGCCGCGCCGGGGCTGTTCTTGTTCTGCGCGGTGCTGGCGTTCTCCCGGTGGCGCTTCGTGCGGTTCGCCACCGACCAGAAAGCCTCCACCACGCTGGCGTTGATCGCCGAAGCCATGGGCGTCATCGGCGGCGTTCCGGCGCGGGTGCTGGCCGACCGGATGGCCTGCCTCAAGGGCGGGGTGGTCGCGAACGTGGTCGTCCCGACCCCGGGCTACGTCCGCTTCGCGACGCACTACGGGTTCGCGCCGGACTTCTGCCATGCAGGCGACCCGCAGTCCAAGGGCATTGTGGAGAACCTGTGCGGCTACGCCCAACGCGACCTGGCCGTGCCGCTGCTGACCCAGGCCGCCGTCGACGGTGTGGCGGTCGACCTCCGGTCGGCCAATGCCGCCGCGGCCGCCTGGTGCGCCGAGGTCAACGCCACGGCGCATTCGGAGATCCAAGCGATCCCCGACGACCGACTGGTAACCGAACGTGAACTGCTACAACCACTCCCATCGCTACGCTTGCAGATCGGTGCACCCTCGGTGCTCCGTAAGGTCGACCGGTTGTCGTGTGCGATACGGGTCGGCCCGCTACTCGGTACCGACCCGGCTGATCGGGACCAGCGTGGCCGTCGTGGTCGATCACGGCGCGGTGTGCCTGCTCGAGCCGGCCACCGGGGTGGTCGTGGCCGAACACGAACTCATCGCACCCGGTGGCGCCTCAATCCTCGACGAGCATTACGACGGACCGCGGCCGGCACCGAACCGCGGACCACGGCCCAAGACCACCGTGGAGAAGCAGTTCTGCGACCTCGGTGAAGACGCGCAGGCGTTCCTGGTCGGCGCTGCGGCGATCGGCAACACCCGACTGGCCTCGGAGCTGGAGATCCTGCTCGCCCTGGGCGCCGCCCACGGTGAGCGGCAATTGGTGGCGGCACTGCACCGGGCGGTGGCGTTCCGGCGGTTCCGCGCCGCCGACGTGCGCTCCATCCTGGCCGCCGGCACCGGCGCCCCGCAGCCACGCGAAGCCGGGGATGCGTTGATCCTGGACCTGCCGGTCGCCCCGACCCGGTCTCTGGAGGCCTACCGGGTCGCACCCGTCGCTGACGGTGAGGTGATGTCGTGACCAAGACAGCACCGTTGACCGATACCAAAACCATTGCACCCCCGTCGGTTCCACCATTGGATGCCGATCTGGATGCCGGGCTGCGGCGGTTGAAGCTGGCGGCGATCCGGCGGACGGCACCGGAGGTGTTGATCACCGCCAAGACCCAACGCTGGACCCCTGAAGAGGTGCTGCGGACCCTGGTGGAGACCGAGCTGGCCGCTCGGGATGCTTCCAACGTCGTCAACCGGCTCAAGGCCGCCGCGTTCCCCGTGCCCAAGACATTGGAGAGCTTCGATGTGGCCACATCGTCGATCCAACCGAAGGTGTTCGACTACCTGTCAAGTCTGGAATGGATACGCGCACAACGGAACCTGGCGATCATCGGCCCCGCCGGGACCGGCAAGAGCCACACGTTGATCGGGTTGGGGACCGCGGCGATCCACGCCGGCCTCAAGGTGCGTTACTTCGCCGCCGCCGACCTCGTGGAGACGCTCTACCGCGGGATGGCCGACAACACCGTCGGCAAGATCATCGAATCGCTGCTGCGAGTCGACCTCATCATTCTCGACGAGCTCGGCTTCGCACCACTGGATGACACCGGCACCCAGCTGTTGTTCCGGCTCGTCGCCGGCGCCTACGAACGCCGCTCCTTGGCCATCGGGTCGCACTGGCCCTTCGAACAATGGGGACGGTTCCTGCCCGAGCAGACCACCGCGGTCAGCATCCTCGACCGGCTCCTGCACCACGCCACCGTCGTCATCACCGACGGCCAGTCCTACCGCATGAAAGACGCCCAACACCGAAAGGAGAACGCCACCACAACCTAGGAATCACCGCACGGGGTGGGGACTTTTATCCGGCCACCAGCGGGGACATCGAGTTGGCCATTGACACACAGCACGAGGTACTTCGTTGCTTCAGTGAAAAACCGTTCTGCGAAAGCCGAGTCGCTGGTGACCCGGTTCTTGACGGGTCGATCGATGACAGATGGGGCGTTGAATGCCAACGCCTCTGCAAGTTGACCTTCAAGCGCCACGTCGCCTACGCCACCAGTCCAAAGCAGGGGACGCAGACAACGGCGCTGGCCTTGACGACGCAGTAGGCATCGGGGGCCGGTCGCCCTGCGGGGCTGGCGATGGTCAGCCTGCCGACCTTGACCGTCTGAGTGCCGTTCTTTGCGTTTTTCATCGTTCGTACCTTTCGAATTGGAGGGCTCCGCCAAATTCGAAGCCCGATTGGTACGTCAACTATTGCTCGCGGCGCGATCCCGATGCGCCCACCGATCGGACGGTTCGACCGCCTTCTGGCATGCCGACAGCGGGACCCTCATCTCGGGCGACGCGGTATTGAGTGCAGGCGGCCAGGCGTGGTTCATCCCGGAGACCGTCGATAACGCCGCCGCGACGCGCAGTGAAGAGCGCTTGCGCGCGTTGCCCGTCGAGCACCTACTGCCCGGCCACGGTCTGCCGGTACACCGCGCCGACGTGTGGGCCGACGCGCGCTGAGGCTGGGCTGGTGGATTAAATACCCTGAGCTACAGGCTATTTCGGGGAATCAGGCTATCGAGCGGGCCTGGTTGTTGACCGTCACGCTCATACCCTGCGCAAGATCAGGCGGAAGGACCACCTTGATCTCGCCGGTGCGATTGAACCACAGGAACCCGGAGCCGCTGTCGCTGAGCGTGACTCGGCTGTCGGCAGCGTTCTCGGCGACAGCCAGGTGCGTGCCGTCACCACGCGTGACCAAACGCAGGTCGACGCGGGGCTCCTTGACATCGGCGTCGGTGACGAGGCGGACATCTACCGGCACGTCGCCAGTGTTGATGTCCAACACCCGCGTCGTGGTCGGCAGCGCCTGCGTGTCCGTGACGACGCGAATGCTGCTCACCCCGAAAGCGATAACGCAGAGGCTGATCAAGCTGCCGATGGACACCAATACAGCGATGAGCACGAGTGCGAACCGCATCATCGTGCGGTGACCGCCCTTCAATTCGGGCGGTCGTTCGGCGACGTCGACCTTGCTCACGGCTGCCGCTCCTGCGCCTCGAGGTGTGCGGCGGCATGCTTGAGCACCAGGATCGCGTCGGCATGGGTGGTCCGAGCGTCGTCATTGAAGGCGGGCAGGCTGATCCAGCCCGGCGCGGCCACCGAGTTGGCCATCTGCAGCAGCAGGCCCTCCAGCCGCTCGACCTGCTCATGTCCCGGAGTGGGCTGCCCGAAACCCCAGCAGCCGGCGGCCATGCGCAGCGCTCCCTGGAGACAGAAGCTGCACGGTGTCGAACCGGCATCGGTGTGCGCGCGATAGCCTCCCTCGCCGACGTGCTCGGTGCGCACTCGCACCCATTCGCCCGGGACCTCGACGGACGGCAGCAGCTCGTAGCCGTCGGCGTCGCGCCAGTAAGTGCCCTGGGTCCACCCGTTGTCGGCCTCGATGAGCGCAAGGGCGGCCTCGATCACCTCGCGGTCGGACTTCATGTTCGTCATGACTTCATTCCTTTCGATCACGACTCGAGGTAGCGCAGAACGGCGAGGACTCGGCGGTTTTCGGTGTCGTCTTGCACCAGGCCGAGTTTCGCGAAGATGGAGGCGATGTGCTTCTCCGCGGATCCGGTCGACATGTGCAGTGTCGAGGCGATCGCCGAGTTGGTCCTGCCTTCCGCCATCAGTTGCAGTACCTCGCTCTCGCGAGTAGTGAGCTGGTCGAGCGCGCTGCGGCGATGCGACCGCGCGAGGATCTGAGACACGACTTCGGGGTCGAGCAGCGTCCCGCCCCCGCCGACGACGTTGACCGCGTCCAGAAACGCCGGTACGTCCGCGACGCGGTCCTTCAGCAGGTACCCGAAACCGCGGGTGTCCGAGGTGATGAGGTCCGAGGCGTAGCGCTCCTCGACGTAGTGCGACAACACCAGTACGGGCGACTCGGGATTCTGACTGCGCAGCAGGGCCGCGCAGCGGATTCCCTCATCGGTGAAGGTCGGCGGCATCCTGACATCGACGATCACCAGATCCGGGCGGGTCTCGTTGACCAGGCGCAGCAGGTTCGTCGCATCCGGCACGCTGCCGACCACGTCGTGGCCGGCGTCGGTCAGGATGCGTTCGATACCTGCGCGCAGCAGCGCCGAATCTTCGGCGATCACAATGCGCATGGAAGCTCCGCTGTGATGGTCGTAGAACCGGTGTAGGGGCTGGAAACCGTGAACGTGCCGCGAGCAGCGCGCACCCGTTCGGCCAATCCGCGCAATCCGGTGGCGGTTTCGCTGTCGGTGATCTTCGCGCCGCCGTGGCCATCGTCGAATACCGAGACGTGGAGCACGTTTTCGACCTCGTCGAGTCGTACGGTGACGACAGCCCGCGACGCCTGCGCGTGCTTGGCGACGTTGGTCAGTGCCTCCGCGACGATGAAGTACGCGACCGACTCGGTCTCCTCGGGGATCCGACGGGGGAGGTCGACATTCAGCAGCGTCGGAACGGCGGAGCGCTGCACCACCGACGAGAGTGCGGCGTCCAGGCCCCGGTCCGCGAGGATCGTCGGCGCGATACCGCGCACGACGTTGCGCAGTTCTAGCAGAGCGGTTTTCGCGTCCTCGTGGGCCTCGGCGATCAGCTCCTTGGCGGCGGCGGGGTCGGTGTCGAATTTGGTCTGTGCGAGGCCGATCGTCATCGCCAGCGACACGAGACGCGGCTGGACGCTGTCGTGCAGGTCGCGTTCGATGCGGTAACGCTCGGTCTGCGCCGAGGTCAAGGCGCCCAACCTCGCGTCGGCCAGCGCGTTCATCTCGTGTTTCAGAATCGCGGTCGGCGACGGCGCGAGCAGCCAGCTGTCGATCTTCGCGTCGAGTATGGGTGCGAACACGATGATTGCGGCGGCGATTGCGAACGCGATGATGGCCAGCGGCCACGCCAACATCGGCGGGAGGAATATCACCCCGGCGTTGGGGCCGCTGCGGCTGATCGCGAACGCCCCGGCCGGGGCGAAGAAGGCGAATGCCAGCAGAGCGAAAGCCAGCCCAACGGCCGCCATGTCGTAGGCCAGCCGAATGAAGTGATGCGTGCAGCCCTTCCAGAACCGGGTGCTGTTGAGGTCCAGCCAGAGTTGGTGGAGCCAGCGGGAAAAGCCGGTTTTAGGAGAGATCTTGCGGGGCGGCACCGCCAGACCCATGCCGAAGACGGCCTCGCTGCGCACGCGCTCGAGCCATTCGACGCCGCGCATCAGGTACACAAACATGACGAGGGCAACCGCGAACCCGATGATCGTGGGAAGTGCCGAGATGCCGAAGATCACGATCATGATCGGCACCCACACCCACACGACACCAATCGCCGCACCGGCGATCATCGACGCGCTGGGCGCAAAACCGATGTGACGCCGCGTCGGCGGAGTGGGAGTGTCCGTGTCTGCCGTTTCCGGCTCAGCTTTGTGATCCGCGATTGTGACCATACCCCGAAGTTACGGACAGCTGCGGAGCAGCAACACTGCGTTTACCAACCAGGTTGAGGGGGGTTAACCCCCGGGCGCGGACTCCGCGAACTCCCTCCGGCGCAACCGCCGCTTCAACTTCATCGCCTGCCGCTCCACGACAAACCACGATGCGGCCGCCAGTGGCACCGTGCACAGCGTGGCCACCACGAAGAACACTCGGGGATCCAGCCAGACCAGGCCCGCCGCGGCCAGAAGCTGTTGTACCGGCCAGGCATAGATGTACATGCCATACGACAGGTCGTTGCGCAGCAGGGGCCGCTTCAACAGCGCCCCGGACACGTCACCGCGTAGGCCAGCGGCAATGCCGCGTACACCCGGTAGTTCGGCAGCAGGCCGAGAACCACGACGAGGCCCGCGCACACCGCCACCAGCCACCAGCGAGCCGGAATCCGGTCACGGTACTGGTAAATCAGCGCCCCTGCGGAGAACACGACGATGAAGCGCAACATCATCTGCGGAATCGTCTCCACCGACATCACCGGATAGCCCACAACTGCCGAGCCGGCGACGCCCAAGACGAACACGACGGGAACCGTCCACCGCCACCGCAGCAGTCCGGCGACGCCCAGCAGGGCGACGCCGATGTAGCACATCACCTCGAAGATCAAGGTCCACAGCGGGCCGTCCCACACCCCCGGCCACGGCACGCCCATGGGCGTCCCGTCGATACCCGTGTATTAGATGTTGAGCACCGCGTTGTTCAGCACATAGGCGATCTGCGATGACAGTCGCAACGATCCGCCGGATAGGGCGGCCCCGATCGGGGCCAGTACAAAAGCGATGACCAGCAGGCAGACCCACAGGCCGGGAAAGATCCGTAAGGCACGTGCCACGGCGTACTCCCGCAAACGTGGGTTGTTCAACCACGACCCCGTGATCAGGAACCCTGACACCACGAAGAACGCGTCCACCCATACCTGCGTGAGCAGCCCTGTGAACGGCGTCGCCAGTTCTCGACCGGTCAGCGGCCACGAATGCTGCAGGATGACGCCGGATGCCAACACGAGCCGCCACGCGTTGAGTGCGTTCTCGCGCGGATCGAACACCTGCCCGAGCGCACTTTGCATGGGCAGGGAGTCTAGCCGGGACGCGACGCACACGGCTCGGCAAAGGGCCGAATTTTCGCGGGGGTAAACCCGGGAGGTTTGCCAGAGACTTTTGGGGGGGTTAACCCCCAGGCGCGCCCGACGTGAGTTTGCTGACTGTAGTACTTTCCCTGCGTGTCGAACTTGGCCTTCGATGACCGCGGTCATGGGGAACCGGTGTTGTTCATTGCTGGCCAGGGGGGTGCTGGGCGCACATGGCTGATCCATCAGGTGCCCGCGTTTCTTGCCGCCGGCTACCGGGTCGTGACGTTCGACAACAGGGGAGTGGGCGCGACCGCGAATGAGAGCGATTTCACGACGGCGACGATGGTGGCCGATACCGCGGAGCTGATCGAGAGTCTCGACCTCGCGCCCGTCCGACTGGTGACCGTCTCGATGGGGTCGTTCATCGCGCAGGAGTTGATGCTCGCCCGTCCTGAGTTGGTGCGTCAGGCAGCGCTGATGGCCACCCGCGGACGCCATGATCGGGCGCGCGAGTTCTTCCGCGCGGCCGAACAGGATTTCTCCGATGCCGACATCCAGTTGCCGTCGAGCTATGCGGCCAAACTGCGTCTACTAGAAGGGTTTTCACCTAAAACCTTGAATGATGACGCACTCGTCGAGGACTGGATCGACACATTCACATTCTGGCCCATCGAGTCAACTCCTGGCGTCCGCGCGCAGCATCACGTTGCGCCGGTGAAAGATAGGCTGCAGGCGTACCGGGCGATCACCACACCCGTGCTGGTGATCGGATTCGCCGATGATTTGGTCATTCCTCCACACCTCGGCGCCGAGGTGGCGGCTGCCCTGCCCAATGGACGCTTTCTGGAGATCGCCGACACGGGCCATCTGGGATTCCTCGAACGGCCGGATGTCGTGAACGCGGCCATCCTGGAATTTTTTGCCCAGACGTCCTGATAGCGCAGGCGCGTCGAACTAGTTGTGGCGCAACTAGTTTCACTTTTCAATGAGAACGCGGACACCCTCAACGGCGAGGGTGTCCGCGTTGGAACGTCTCGAATGAGCAGCCGACGGCCTAGGGAATCTGGCGAGTGACCTTCGCGCGGATCAACGCTTCAGTCCCCAAGCCCGGTAGGGCTCAGTAGTTGACGCAGCTGGTCATCATCTGGGTGAAGACCGGGATGGCCTGGTCGATACCCGGATTGTTCTTGATCTGGTTGAGCAGCGAGATGCGTTGATCCTTCGAAGAACTGAGGAACACACGCACGAACTCCTGGTTCGGCGGCGACTGGGCCAGGTACTGCGCTGCCATCGGGTTCTCCGCGTTCACGGCCCTGATCGCCTGATCGTAGGTACAGGTTGAATTGACCATCGCGTCGATGTTCGGTTGCGCCGCAGCGATACCTGCGCCGGCGGTCACCGACAGGGCCAGACCGCTGGCGGCCACGGCCAACCGGGTGAATGTCGTTTTCTTCATTTGTGAACTTCCTCCCTCACGACTATTACGAACTCTAGTTGCCCAGCACGTACCTGTGCCAAATGTTCACTACCGGCACGACTACCTTCATCCCGGCGTTTTGAAACCTGGCGACGAGATGCAACTGCCATATCGGCAGGGGTTTCCCCCGTGTTACATCTACTTCAGGACGCTGTCACGTTCTCGTTATTTCCCGGTGAGCGGGGCTCGGTGGTACTGGACCCAGCGCGGAGTCCGGCCGGGTGGGTCGTTCGAACCCCAGGTCGGACGATGGTTTACCCCGAGCGCAGGTTGGAAAATACCTCTCACCGTGGCGGGTAAACAGCTCACCTTCATGATTTGCGGGCGGGTGGGAAATATCCGTACCGTACCGCTACGCTCGCGCTACGCATTGCGATCCCATTTTGCGTCGGGATCCACCCGATACGGAGGCCGCAGGCATGGTTTACTCGTCACGACCGGTTTGCGCTCGCCTAGGTCCTCGTGTTTGCGGTAACGACGCCCGCCCTGACGGCGACACCGCATTCGAGGGGGTGCCGACTGGCGTGTCGCGGCTGATGTGTAGTTGCATGGTCGCCGACATGGTGCCGGGCGTGGAGCGAGCTGGAGGGGGTCTGTGATTCTCAGGGTTTTCAAGCGGATATGGATTCCGCTGGTGGTCCTGGTGGTCGCCGGTGCCGGAGCGTTCACCGTGTCGCGCCTGCACGGCATTTTCGGATCAGACGACCGTCCTGCCTACGCCGACACGCAAAAGGACGAGGCGCCCTATAACCCCAAACACGTGACATATGAGGTCTTCGGATCGCCGGGAAGCGTCGCCGATATCAGCTATTTCGACGTCAACTCCATTCCCACATTCGTCGAGAATGTTCCCCTGCCCTGGTCGTTGGAGTTCCCTCTCGGTAACACGACGGCGGTGGGCAGCGTGATGGCGCAGGGCACTGGCGACAGCATTGGTTGCCGCATCCTCGTTGACAACACTGTTAGGGCAGAGAAGATCAAAGACGCGTTCAGGGCCTTCACCTCCTGCAGTGTGACGGCGCTATGAGTAACAGCCATGCGGTACAGGAACGCCGCCCATTCGCAGCCCGTTGGATCCATCGCCTTTCGGTTCCCATCATCTTGCTGTGGGTGGCGCTCACCGTAGTTTTGACGCTCTTCGTTCCGTCCTTGGAGCAGGTTGAGAGAGAGCATTCGGTACCGCTAATCGCCCAGGATGCGCCGTCGACCAAGGCCGCTCAGCGAATGGGTCAGGCGTTCTCGGGGTCTAATGTCGGAACTCTGGCAGTGATCGTGATTGAGGGGCAGCAGCCTCTCGGCGCCGATGCTCATGAGTACTACGACAATCTGGTTCATCAGTTCGAAGCCGACACAGCGCACGTTCAGCACGTCGAGGATTTCTGGGGCGATCCACTCACCGCGGGTGCTGCCCAGAGCACCGACGGAAAAGCTGTATACGTACAGGTCTCCCTCAAGGGCGCCACGGGAGCGCCCGAGGGCAACGCATCGGTAGCTGCACTCCAGAGAATCGTCAAGAACACGCCCGCGCCCCCCGGAGTGCAGGCGTACGTCACCGGTCCTGCGGCGATCGTCGCGGACATGGGTGTGAGCGGTAACAGGACGATCATTCTGATCACGCTGGTCACGTTCGCAGTGATCTTCATAATGCTGGTGATCGTCTTCCGATCCATCATCACCACAGTCGTGATTCTGCTGACGGTCTTGATCGAATTGCAGGTAGCCCGCGGGATCGTGGCATTCCTCGGCCTTCACGGGCTTGTCGGTCTCACTACCTTTGTCGTCAATCTCCTGGTGTCCGTCGGCATCGCGGCCGGAACGGACTACGGAATTTTCTTCGTTGGGCGCTATCAGGAGGCGCGCCAAGCGGGCGAGGACCGTGAAAACTCCTACTACATCACCTATCGGAGCGTCGCCAAGGTCGTCTTGGCCTCGGGCGTGACGATCGCTGGGGCCATCGCATGCCTCAGTTTCACCCGATTGCCCTTCTTCCAGCCCCTGGGGGTCCCGGGCGCAATCGGCATATTGGTTGCCGTCGCGGTCGCGCTGACCCTGGTTCCCGCGATCATGGCGGCTGGCGCCCGTTTTGGCATGTTCGATCCAAAACGGCGGATCAAGACACACGCTTGGCAGCGCATCGGAACCGCAACAGTTCGGTGGCCGGCACCTATTCTTGCCGCCACACTGGCTATTTCGCTTATCGGGCTATTGACGTTGCCGGGTTACCATCCGAGCTACAACGACCAAAAGTTCATTCCGCAAGATATCCCTGCCAACGAGGGTTACGCGGCCGCTGCGCGCCATTTCCCAGAATCGAAATTAACGGTTCCGGATTTGCTGGTACTTCAAAGTGACCATGACATGCGCAATCCTGCCGACATGCTGATTTTGAATAAGCTGGCCAAGGCGGTATTCGCCGTCCAAGGCGTTGCCACGGTTCAATCGGTGACGCGCCCAGAAGGTACCCAGATCGACCGCACAACCATTCCGTTCATGATCAGCGTGGGTAGCGCCAGCCAACTTCTGAACATGCCATTCCAGGAATTGCGTATGGATGACATGCTCAAGCAGGCCGATATGATGGCTCAGTCGATTAACATCATGAAGCGCATGCTGGCGCTAATGAAACAGATGGTCGCCGTTACCCATAACATGGTCGGAACGACGCATGAGCTACAGGATGTTACAGGAGAGCTGAGGGATTCGCTCTCCGACTTCGATGATTTCTTCCGCCCGATCCGCAATTATTTCCATTGGGAACCGCACTGCATCAATATCCCGATCTGCTGGTCGCTCCGAAGTCTATTTGTCGCATTTGACGGCGTCGATACGATCACCGCGAAGATGGAGGAGTTGGTTCAGAACCTCGACCGATTGGACGCGCTGTTGCCGCAAATGGTCGCCCAATTGGAACCGATGATCCCCATCATGGAAAGCATGCGAACCATGATGCTGACCATGCACAGCACCATGTCGGGCACCATCGGCGCGTTCCAGGACAACAGCGAAAACGCCACGGCGATGGCGAAGGCGTTCAATCAGGCAAAGAACGACGAGTCCTTCTATCTGCCGCCGGAAATTTTTGAAAACGCGGATTTCAAACGTGTCATGGATATTTTCATGTCGCCGGATGGGAAATCTGCGCGAATGCTGATATCGCAGAGTGGTGATCCCGCGACTCCCGAAGGCATGGCACGGGTTGATCCCATAAGAACCGCGGCGGAGGAGGCGCTCAAAGGCACTCCGCTGGAAACCAGCAGTGTTTACCTTGCGGGTACCGCGGCGACGGTGAAAGACCTCGTCGACGGATCGCGATACGACCTCCTGATCGCGGGCGTTGCCGCGTTGTGCCTCATCTTCATCATCATGTTGCTCATGACGCGAAGCTTTATCGCCGCGCTGGTGATTGTCGGCACGGTGGTGATTTCGATGGGCGCTTCGTTTGGGTTGTCTATCCTCGTCTGGCAACATCTGCTCGGCATCCAAATTCACTGGGTTGTGGTCGCGATGTCCGTGATCGTCCTTCTGGCGGTTGGGTCGGACTACAACCTGATGTTGGTATCGCGAATGAAAGAGGAGATCGGCGCGGGGCTGAAGACGGGCATCATTCGAGCTATGGGTGGAACCGGTCGAGTCGTGACCGCGGCCGGTCTGGTATTCGCAGCGACCATGGCATCGATGCTTGTCAGCGACCTGCTCACGATCGGCCAGGTCGGCACGACCATCGCGATGGGCCTGCTGTTTGACACCATGGTCGTCCGCGCATTCATGACACCTTCGGCCGCCGCCTTGCTGGGACGTTGGTTCTGGTGGCCGCAACCAGTGCGATCCCGCCCGGCCAGCCACATGCTTCGGTCTGTTGGCCCGCGTCCGTTGGTTCGTGCTTTGTTGCTGAGGGACTAGCGAAAGCCTATGAGCGACCAACGTTCTCGGCGTCCCGTTATTGCGCGCATGACACGCGCGCTCGCGCCACTGATCGTCTTGGCGTGGTTGGCGCTGATTCTGATCTCCACTTTGGTAGCCGTGGAGGGGAGTTGGCGCTCGGTGATTCCGGCGCTCGAAAAGGTCGGTCGGGAGCACTCCGTTTCGGTAATGCCTGCGGATGCGCCGTCGGTACAGGCCATGACGCGCATGGGCCACGTCTTCCAGGAGTCCGATTCGGACAGTTCGGCGATGATTGTCCTGGAGGGACAGGAGTCACTCGGCGAGTCTGCGCATCAGTATTACGACGAGTTGGTTCGTCAGCTGCGAGACGATTCGGAACATGTGGAGCATGTGCAGGACTTGTGGGGTGATCGACTCACGTCATCGAGCGTGGAGAGCCCGGATCACAAAGCCACATACGTCCAACTGAGTTTGGTCGGCAACCAAGGCACAGCCCTGGGTGAAGAATCAGTGAACGCGGTCCGCGAGATCGTGAATCGGAATCCACCGCCGGCCGGACTTGATGTATATGTAACCGGTGCCGCGCCTTTGGCTTCAGACATGCAGCGCGCCGGTGATCAATCCGTCCTGAAGATCACAGCGGTGACCGTGGTCATCATCTTCGCGGTGCTGCTCTTTGTCTATCGTTCGATTGTCACCGTGATTCTCCTGTTGATCACGGTGTTCCTGGAACTAGCGACTGCCCGTGGAGTCGTTGCATTCCTCGGCCACAATGACGCGTTTGTACTGTCGACGTTCGCCGTCAATATGTTGGTCTTCCTCGCCATCGCGGCCGGTACTGACTACGGAATCTTCTTTTTCGGTCGATATCAGGAGGCGCGTCAGGTCGGTGAGGACCCGGAAACCGCGTACTACACCATGTACCGCAGTGTCACTCCCGTCGTCTTGGCATCCGGCTTGACGATCGCGGGGGCGATCTTCTGTCTGAGCTTTA
Organism: Mycolicibacterium moriokaense; assembly: GCF_010726085.1. Lineage (NCBI taxonomy): Bacteria > Bacillati > Actinomycetota > Actinomycetes > Mycobacteriales > Mycobacteriaceae > Mycobacterium > Mycolicibacterium moriokaense. The sequence continues at coordinate 5,104,345 of NZ_AP022560.1, read as the reverse complement.
CCCGGCTGCCCTACTTCCAGACCATGGGTATTCCCTGCGCGATCGGCATGCTCGTCGCAGTCGCCGTCGCGGTGACCGCGGGTCCCGCGGTCGTAACACTGGGTAGTCGATTCGGGTTGTTGGACCCGAAGCGCAAACTGGCGGTTCATCGATGGCGCGGCATCGGCACGGCGGTAGTCCGCTGGCCCGCCCCCATCCTGGCTGGCTCGGTGGCGCTTGCGTTGCTCGGTCTACTCACCTTGCCTGGATACGAGACGAGCTATAACGACCGCGAATACGTACCCGGGAAGATCCCGGCAAATCAGGGTTTCACCGCCGCTGAACGGCATTTTTCCCAGGCACGGTTGATGCCGGACATTCTGATGATCGAGTCCAACCGAGACATGCGGAATCCGGCAGATTTCTTGGTGCTGAATAGAATCGCGAAGGCAGTTTTCAGAGTGCCGGGCATCTCTCGTGTGCAGGGCATCACCCGGCCCGAGGGAACGCCGATCGGTAACACGTCAATACCGTTCATGCTCAGTTTGCAGAACGCCAACATGTCGACGGTGATGAGATACCAAAGCGAGCGCATGGGTGACTTGCTGGTCCAAGCCGACGACATGGCCAAGATGATCAAAATCATGGAATCGCAGTACGCATTGATACTGCAAATGAACGCGTTGACTCATGAATCGGTTGTGCAGACGCATGAGATGAAAAAAATTCTCGACGACTTGCGCGATAGTATGGCCGATTTCGACGATTTCTGGCGTCCCCTTCGGAACTACCTGTATTGGGAACCGCACTGCATCAACATCCCGATCTGCTGGTCAATAAGGTCTTTCTTTGACTCACTCGATGGGGTTGACCGAATTAGCGTCATATTCGACGAACTCCTCGTCCATCTCGACCAGATGGATGTGCTGCTGCCGCAGATCGCAGCGGTGATGCCGGAAAACATAGCGATCATGAAGTTCATGCGAACCATGATCCTCACCATGCACAGTACGACCACTGGTTTCTACGACCAGATGGACTACTCGAATAAATACCTCTCCACAATGGGCATGGCGTTCGACGCTGCCAATAATGACGATTCCTTCTTCATGCCACCGGAAGTCTTCGAAAACGAAGATTTCAGGAAGGCGATGGACTCCTTCCTCTCGCCGGACGGGAAGGCGGCACGATTCATCATCTCGCACCGCGGAGCCCCCGCGACTCCAGAAGGCATCGCCCGCGTTGACCAAATCAAGACGGCGGCCGAGGAGGCGCTGAAAGGGACACCACTTGCAGGCGCGCAGGTTTATTTGGCCGGCGCTGCTTCGACCGCAAAGGACTGGAAGGACGGCTCCGTAAACGATCTATGGCTGGCCGGAGTCGCCGCGATCTGCCTCGTTTTCATCATCATGCTCATCATCACGCGCAGCTTCATTGCCGCTCTGGTGATCGTCGGGACAGTGGTGCTTTCGCTTGGGGCCTCGTTTGGTGTGTCCGTGCTGGTCTGGCAATACATACTCGGCATCCACCTGCACTGGATGGTGCTGGCGATGTCGGTGATCATCTTGTTGGCGGTGGGATCCGACTACAACCTGTTGCTGGTGTCGCGGATGAAGGAGGAGATTGCGGCCGGCCTCAATACCGGCATCATCCGCGCCATGGGCGGTACCGGCAAGGTCGTGACGACCGCCGGCCTGGTGTTCGCGGCGACCATGGCTTCGATGGTGGTCAGCGATCTGCGCATCATCGGCCAGATCGGCACCACCATCGCGCTCGGCTTGATGTTCGACACCCTGATTGTGCGTTCGTTTATGACGCCCTCCATCGCCGCACTCCTCGGCCGCTGGTTCTGGTGGCCGCAACGAGTGCGCCCGCGCCCCGCCAGTTTCCTGCTCGAACCGCTGGGGACCCGTCCGGCGGTGCGCGCATTGCTCTCGGGAGATGGGCGTGCCGCGTACGACGACTACGACGACGATGCGCCGACCACCGAGTTCCCGAGGCCGTCAGTCTAAGGTGCGCTATGGGCGCCTTGGTGCGTCCGCCTAAAAGTACGACGCGGGCGGAGGCGTCCGCTCGTCTAGTAGATGGATGAGAGGCTCCTTTGTTGTCAGCTTCCGTGCTCATCACCGGCGGCGCTGGATTCATCGGATCCGCGCTTTCGCGGCGCCTGGTCAAAGCCGGCCATGACGTCGCGGTAATGGATGTCTTGCACCCGCAGGTGCATACCGGACATCAAGCGATAGATCTGCCGCCGGATGTGCGGCTGTACACCGGCGATGTGACCCACGGCCCAGACCTGGACGCAGTGCTTCGCCTTTTCCGCCCCACACAGATCGTCCACTTGGCGGCTGAGACAGGCACAGGGCAGTCGCTCTCGGAAGCGACGCGCCACGCCTCGGTGAACGTCGTCGGCACCGCCCAGCTGCTCGACGCTCTGACCCGTGCCAGACTTGTGCCCGATCAGTTCGTTCTTGCTTCGTCGAGGGCTGTCTATGGTGAGGGGGAGTGGCAGTGCGGAACACACACCTTCTACCCGCCGCCCCGCAGCCACGCTCAGCTGGTGGCTGGCATCTGGGATCCCCGAGGACCTTCAGACGAACCTGCGACGCCGATTCCTAGCTCAGCAAACCGAACGGAGCCGCGCCCGACCAACATCTACGCCGCGACCAAGCTTGCTCAGGAGCACATGCTGGCCGCGTGGGTGGCCGCGCACGACACCAACCTAAGTGTGCTGCGTCTGCAGAATGTATTCGGGCCAGGTCAGTCGCTGACCAATTCCTACACGGGGATAGTTGCTCTCTTCGCACGGACGGCGCGTGACCGGCAGCAATTGGAGGTTTACGAAGACGGCAGGATCGTGCGGGATTTCGTTTTCATCGATGACGTCGTCGATGCGTTGTTCGCTGCGCTGGAAAAGCCTGCAAGTGGGACCCGCTGTCTCGACATTGGGTCGGGGATCGGAACAACCATCCATGAGCTGGCCAATAAGATTGGTGCGGTCTGTGAGGCCCCGGAGCCGGTGGTGGTGCCCAAATTCCGTGACGGCGACGTGCGCGCGGCCAGCTGTTCCATCGAACCGGCAGACGCCGAACTGCACTGGCGTCCGAAATTTGCGCTCGACGATGGTCTGCGGGCGCTGCTTGACTGGATCGCTGAACAGCCTCCGATCGATCCCGCCGACAACCCGGCCAAACAACGCTGAACGCTCTGGCCGTTTGCTGCCGCCGGTTTGCGCCAGACACCTCAGCTAACACCAGGCGCCTCCGACGCCGACCCGGCCTCGCTATCTTGCCGTATCAGGAGTGGAGGTCCAGCTGCAAAACTCGGCCGCGCTTTGTATTTTGTGAGGAAGGTAACTCCACAATCGGTCTTTGATAGTGACGATGCGATCGTTCGCTAGTGTGCGCTGCCTGGGGGGGCCACCGGGGGTCCTGAAACTGGGAGTCGATGAAACTAGAGCAGGCATTCGACCCGCGAAACAATGCCCTGAATGCCGTGAGGTTGGCGCTGGCCGCCGAGGTGATCCTTTTTCACTCCTTTCCAATCATCGGACACATGCCGCCTGCCGCACTTCTTCAGCTTCTCTTCGCTGTGGGGGTGGATGGGTTCTTCGCGATCTCAGGATTCCTCATCGCCAGGAGCTGGCTCAACAAACCGCGCGTAGGTGAGTATCTCGGCGCTCGGGCCCTTCGCATCCTTCCCGGGTTCTACGTGTGCCTAATCGTCACGGCGTTCGTAATCGCTCCGCTTAGTTTGATGATTCAAGGTGGCTCGGCATTGGAGCTCCTGATGTCCTCGGCACCGTTTGAGTATGTCCTGAAAAACAGCGCCGTGATTTACGTTCAGCATGATGTCGGCGGAACACCGCTTGGGACCCCGTTCACCGGCGATTGGAACGGCTCATTGTGGTCGCTCATATGGGAGGTGTTGTGCTACCTGGCGGTCGCCGTCCTGGGGGTCGTTGGGCTCGCCACGCGGCGATGGATCTCACCCTTGATTTTCGGGTTCGCATTGTTGGGGGCGTTGATGTTGCCGCCGCTCACATTTCCCGGTGTGTGGACCATCCCTCAGTTGCTCGCTCGCTGCGTGATGATGTTCGCCGCTGGCGCGTTGATGTATCAGTGGCGAGATGTGATCCCAGCGAAATGGTCTCTGGTGGCGGTCAGCGCGGTAATTGTTGTTCTGGCATGTGCCCTGCTGCCCGACTATCGGGTCATAGGCGCTCTTCCGCTGGCATACGCCGTCATCGTCTCAGGTACGTTGATCCGCAATCGGCGTTTCGTACTGCGCACAGATCTCTCCTACGGGCTTTACATATACGCATTCCCGATGCAGCAGTTGCTGGCCATCTGCGGACTGACCTTTCTGAACCCCCTCCTGTTCTTCGTAGTTTCGACCATTGCGACCCTGCCCCTAGCGGCGCTCAGCTGGTTCTTGGTGGAAAAGCGTGCTATTTCGCTGAAATCGCGTCTCACACGGAGGACTATCGTTCCCCCCGAGGCTCTCCGTCGGGAGGATGTGCGTGACCCTGAAGTGCCGACATGACGCCACGCTGAAGGCTCGTTTGACGGCTGATACGCGCCGCGGAAGACGGAGATCCGCGGGGGCTGCAGCGGCGATGGATTGGCGCTCTAATTGCCGTCCCGCACCTACAAGTCGGCAAACGGCGGCAAATATCCACAAAACGAAGCGTGTCGTGGCCGGACGAGAACGGATTTGAACGGAAAGGCCAGTAAGACGTTCCTGCCGAGAGGCTGCAGAGATAGATTCATCCGCCACGGGCGATCTGCTTCGCCTATCCCAGCAACAGCCCGCCTCGCCGAGCGGGTACACTTCGAACTCATAAACGCTCGCCATCGGCGGGCAGCCGCCAACCCGGAGACAGGGGCGTTTCTTGACCGTGACCGATCGCCATGCTACCGCCGCGTATCTGGACCTGCTTAGGCGGGATCTCACCAGATACGGAGCCGACGAGCTGGTTCCCGTGGGGTGGTACACCATCGGCCGCCCGCTATTCAAGACGAAGAACATGATGCTGGTCCGGAAACGGCCGTTCAACAAGCATGCTCGCGACTTGGGGCTCGACTGGCCGGCTGACGCGCTGACGATGATCGGCATGCAGCGCCTAACCAGTCTGCAGCACTGTGTTGAGACGGTCCTCCAAGAGGGCATCCCCGGTGACCTCGTCGAATGCGGGGTGTGGCGCGGAGGCGCATCGATCCTGATGCGCGCGACCCTAGCGGCCTATGGTGATCAGACGCGAACCGTCTGGCTTGCCGACTCGTTCGAGGGCGTACCGCCACCCGACGCCGCGAAGTACAAAGCCGACAAGGGTGACAGGCTGCACCGGTACGCGGCGCTGGCTGTGCCCGAAGAGGAAGTTAGGGCTAACTTCCAGCGCTACGATTTGCTGGACGGCCAGGTCCGGTTCATCCCTGGTTGGTTCAAAGACACCTTGCACAAGGCTCCGATCGAACAGATCGCGGTCTTGCGTCTTGATGGCGACCTCTACGAATCGACGATTCAAGCGCTCGACGCCCTCTATCCGCGGTTGTCCCCCGGCGGCTTCTGCATCATCGACGACTATCACGCGATTAAGGCATGCGAGAAGGCCGTCACGGATTACCGTGAGCAACATAAGATCACGGCGGAGATCGTCGAAGTAGATGGGACAGGCGTCCTTTGGCGCAAGTAGTGATGCCTGAACGACGATTCTCGCTGAGCGATTCATAACCGGTGACGTTGGCTGCGCGATGAAAATTGTGCTGGCTTGCTATGGAACTCGGGGCGACGTCGAGCCCGCCTTGGTGATTGGTCGCGAGCTGCTGCGGAGGGGCCACGACGTGACTATGGCCGTTGCGCCAGATTTGGTGGAGTTCACCGAGGGTGCTGGGCTACCCACAGTCGCTTACGGCCTCGACACACGCACCTGGCTGGATACCTACCGCAATTTCTGGACGTCTGCGTTTCACTCCTTCTGGAAGTTCCGGAAATTGAGGGCACTGTGGCGGGAAATGTGGGACATCAGCGACAAATGCTGGGCGCAGATGAACGCCACCCTGTCATCCCTGGCCCGGGGCGCCGATGTGGTGTTGGCCGGACAGGCTTACCAAGAAACCGCGGTAAGCGTGGTCGAGTACCTCGACATCCCGTTGGTGACGCTGCATCACGTTCCAATGCGGCCCAACAGCCAGCTCGTCGCGTTTCTCCCACGGCCTTTTCGCCGGCCCGCGATGACGGTTTTCGATTGGTTCGCTTGGCGATTGAACAGAAAGGTCGAGAACTCTCAGCGCCGTGAACTGGGATTGCCGAAAGCGACGACTCCCTCGCCACGGCGAATCGCCGAACGAGGCGCGGTGGAAATTCAGGCTTACGACGAGGCGTGTTTCCCGGGTTTGGCAGAGGAATGGAAGAAGTGGGATGGGCTTCGACCCTTCGTTGGCACGCTGACGATGGAGCAGAGCACCGAAGTAGACGACGAGGTTACGTCGTGGATCGCGTCGGGGTCACCGCCGATCTGCTTCGGCTTCGGCAGTATGCCGGTGGAATCTCCGGCTGAAACGGTCGAGATGATCAGCTCTGCCTGCGCTGAACTGGGCGAGCGCGCGTTGGTGTGCGCCGGGTGGAGTGACTTCAGCGATGTGGCGTGCGCCGACCACGTGAAGGTTGTCGGGGGAGTGAATTACGCGGCTGTATTTCCGGCCTGCCGCGCGGTGGTCCATCATGGCGGCTCAGGCACCACGGCCGCGAGTCTGCGCGCGGGCGTACCGACGCTAATCCTCTCGATGGATGCGAATCAGGCCCTTTGGGGCACGCAAGTCAAGCGAATGAGAGTCGGTACCGCCCGGCGGTTTTCAAAAACAACCCGGGAAACGTTGGTTGCAGATCTGCGCCGCATCCTCGCCCCGGATTACGTTCAGCGAGCCCGAGAGCTCTCTACCCGTATGACAAGGCCCGCAGAGAATGTCGTCGTCGCTGCTGATCTTGTAGAGAAGTTTGCCAGCGCAGGAGCCAGCTGAATGGAGGAGGCTGCCATTCTTCCCGGAAAGCACGAAATGACAGCGCTCGAATCGGCCACGATCATCGTGTGGACTTCCAACCATGTAGTTGCTGGTCAAGTAACGAAGAATCGACCGTTGCCCACGCCCGGCGGACGTAATTCTGCTAGGTTCGCGGTGGGAGAATTCCGGCAAGATGTCGGCCCGTCTCCTCGGACGAGCGGTCGGTAGTTGTCGGACATAAACTGCCGCACAAAGTACGTGGCGTGCGGATGGGGGTCCGGATGAAGTTTGTGCTGGCGGCTTACGGTACGCGCGGCGATGTTGAACCGTCGCTCGCCGCTGGCCGTGAGCTGCTGGCCCGGGGGCACGAAGTGCGCATGGCGGTTCCGCCCAATTTGATCGACCTCGCCGAATCGGTCGGACTCACGGCAGTCGCCTACGGACCGCCTCCGCATGACTTCTGGGATGACGAAATCCTTCTCAAGTTTTCGGAGCTCTACCGCAAATTCTGGACAATCCGAGAGCCGATCAAGGTGATGCAGGAGGCCTGGGAGCCAGTGCGTCGGCACTGGGCGGATATGAGCAAGACCCTGACCGCACTAGCGGACGGCGCCGACTTGCTTTTCACCGGTCAGCTGTATCAGGATCTCGCAGTCAATGTCGGCGAGTACTACGACATTCCGTTGGCCGTGCTGCACTATTTTCCGATGCGGCCCAACGGCCACCTCATTCCGCTCGTGCCCGCGCCGCTGGCCCGCACCGGATTCAAGGTGTACGACTGGGTGTGCTGGCGCATGAACAAGCAGGCCGAGGATGCGCAGCGCCGTGAACTCGGACTGCCGAAGGCTACGGGCGCCTCTCCGCGACGGATCGCCGAACGCGGCTCACTGGAGATACAGGCCTACGATGAGGCGTGCTTCCCCGGGTTGGCTGCTGAATGGGCGAAGTGGAACGGTCAACGGCCTTTTGTGGGCGCGCTGACAATGGGGCTGTCCACGGATCGCGATGACGAAGTTGCGGCTTGGGTCGCTGCGGGATCACCGCCGATCTGCTTCGGCTTCGGCAGCATGCCTGTGGAATCTCCCGCCGCTACCGTCGAAATGATCAGCTCGGTATGTACGGAGTTGGGCGAGCGAGCGTTGGTGTGCTCCGGCTGGACTGATTTCAGCGGTGTGCCGGAGTACAACCACGTCAAGGTCGTAGGTGCAACAAACTACGAGAGAATCTTCCCGGCCTGTCGCGCGATCGTTCACCATGGCGGTTCGGGCACCACGGCCGCGAGTCTGCGCGCCGGGGTGCCCACTCTGATCTTGTGGACCGCGGGAGATCAACCGTTCTGGGGGAATCAGATGAGACGGTTGAAAGTGGGCGCTGCTCGGCGCTTTTCGAGCACGACTCGGGAATCGTTGATCGCTGATCTGCGTCGCATCCTCAAGCCTCAATATGCAGTGAATGCCCGTGATCTCGCTGCCCGGATGACGAAGCCCACCGAAAGCGTTGGCCGCACAGCCGATCTCCTGGAGAGATTCGCGAGCAGGAAGTGTCTCGTGTAGCCGCGTGGTACTACCGAGCCGATCTGGGCCGTCGTCCGATGTTATGGTTGCCGCCGTGGCATCCGGATTGTCAGCTAAGACCCGCATATGGCTGTTGGCGGTGCGCTTCGAGTACTGGCTCGCGCGCACACTGCTACCCAAGGTGTATGCGAATGACGCCTTGATCTGCTTCAACAGCTACGCGTTCGTGGACGACCCGGCGTTCCAGCGGGCGTACAAGCGTGGCGCACGCGCACTCGGTGGTGAGGACTGGTATCAGTGGCAGTGGCGGGTTCACGTGGGGCTGTGGGCGGCCTCGAGCGCCAGCAAGCTCAAGGGTGATTTCGTCGAGTGCGGCGTCAGCTATGGATTTCTCAGCAGCGCCATCATGGAGTACCTCGATTGGGATCGACTGGACAAGACGTTCTATTTGCTCGACACTTTCTCGGGGCTCGACCCTCGGTACGTCACCGCCACTGAACGCGCCGCTGGGGCCCTCGAGACGAGTAAGCACCATGTTGAAACCGGGATGTACGTGAGTTCGGTGGACAGTGTCCGGGCGAATTTCGCGGAATGGCAGAACCAGCGCATCATCGTGGGTGCCGTTCCGGAGACGCTCGATCAGGTCGATACGGACGCGGTGGCGTATCTGCATATCGACATGAACTGTGCTCCACCAGAAGTCGCGGCACTGCGGCATTTTTGGCCCAAGTTGACCCCAGGAGCATTCGTGCTGCTGGACGATTACGCGAATCGGGGACGCGACGAGCAGCGCTTGGCCATCGATGAGGTGGCAAGGGAATTGGGCGTCTCAGTGTGTATGTTGCCCACGGGCCAGGGACTGATCATCAAGCCCGCGGTTTGATGCGGTGACAAATCTGGCGCTGAACGAGTTCTTTCGCAACGGTCGGACGGCGATGCGGCCGTCGTTGTCCCGAGATCACGTCGCGGCTTAAAGGCTTGCTGAAATCGGCGACATATGCCGCAAGAGCGGTACGTGCCAAAGTATTGTGACCGCCGTGAGAGTATCGAAGCAGTGGCCGCTGAAGTTCCGTCTCATGTGGCTTGCCCTGCGCGCCGGATATGCGATTCCGAGGACTTTTCTTCCCGATGTGTATTCCGATGACGCATTGGTTTGTTTCAACAGCGATGCATTTAGGGATGACCCGGCGTTTCGCCACGCGTATCAGCGTGGCGTGCAGTCGCTGGGAGGCGAGGATTTCTATCACTGGGAGTGGCGATTCCACGTCGGACTGTGGGTAGCGGAGAGCGCCAGCAAGCTCGAGGGCGACTTCGTGGAGTGCGGTGTCAGCCACGGCTTCTTGAGCAGTGCGGTGATGCAGCACCTGGACTGGGACCGGCTGGGCAAGACCTTCTACCTGCTGGATACGTTCGGCGGGATGGATCCGCGATTCGTTACGGATGTCGAGCGCGAGACAGGCTCGCTGGAGAAGAGCCAGGCCGCTATTGACTTCGGCATCTACGCGAATTCGGTCGAGAGTGTCCGGAAGAACTTCGCGGAGTGGACGAACGTGCGGATCATCCCCGGCACCGTTCCGGAGACATTGGATCAGGTCGATACGGACGCCGTGGCGTATCTGCACATCGATATGAACTGTGCCCCACCAGAAGTCGCGGCGCTGCGCTTTTTCTGGCCACGGCTCACTCCGGGTGCGTTTGTGCTGCTGGACGATTACGCCCAGCGGGGGCGCGATGAGCAACGCCTGGCCATGGACGCAGTGGCCCGTGACCTCGACGTGCCAATCTGTACATTGCCCACGGGGCAGGGATTGCTGATAAAGCCGGCGAGTTCAGGCGGCAGAGGGTAGATCGCTGCGTGTGCTCGCCGTATTGGCCGACGCGCGTCCACGGTGACGTCGAAGAGGGGGAACGGTCAGTAGTCACCTAGGCAGCAGGATCAGCTGGCGCACCGCGAACCGGCGATAATGACCCCAAGTGTCGCCTAGGCGCAGGACACCGAAAGGCACGGATTCCGTGATGAAATTCGCCCTTGCAGGCTATGGAACTCGCGGCGACATCGAGCCTTGCATCGCTGTCGGTCGCGAGTTGCTGGGCCGAAGGCACGAGGTGCGTATCGCCGTCCCGCCCAACTTGGTCGGCCTTGTCGAGGCGGCCGGGCTAGGTGCCGTCGCTTACGGGCCGAATCAACAGGACGGGTTCTGGGACGCCGATTTCCTTCGGAAGTTCTGGCGAGTCAGGGAGGTGACCAGGCTGTGGCACGAAGCTCAATCGCAACTCATCCAGTCTTGGGCGGAGATGAATGCCACGCTGATGTCGCTGGCGGACGGGGCTGACCTGCTATTCAGTGGTCCGGGATTCCCCGCCATCCCTGCCAATGTCGCCGAGTTTTACGACATTCCGTTCGCCACTATGCAGTATTTCCCGATGCGGCCAAACGGCCAGCTGGCTCCGAGCCTGCCGTCGCCCGTAGTCCGGATGGCAATGACAGCGCTGGACTGGCCGCAATGGTGGGTGACCAAGAAAGCCGAGGATGTGCAGCGCCGAAACCTGGGCCTTCCCAAGGCAAGAGGTCCTGCGCCGCAACGGATCACCCGACGCGGATCGCTGGAAATCCAGGCATACGACGAGGCGTGTTTTCCGGGTTTGGCAGCTGAGTGGGCCAAGTGGGATGGCCAACGGCCATTTGTGGGGACTCTGACGATAGAGATGACCACCGAGGCCGATACGGAGGCTTCGTCATGGATTTCCGCGGGCACGCCGCCGATCTTCTTCGGATTCGGCAGCACAACGGTCAAGTCTCCCGCGGAAACTGTTGAGATGATCGGCGCCGCGTGTGCAGAGCTGGGTGAGCGGGCGTTGGTGTGCTCCGGCTGGAGCGATTTCAGCGACGTACCCACTCCGGACCACGTCAAGGTGGTCGGCGCGGTGAACTATGCGGCGGTGTTTCCCGCCTGCCGCGCGGTGGTGCACCACAGTGGTGCTGGGACCACGGCTGCGGGTTTGCGTGCCGGGGTCCCTACGCTGAGCCTGCCGAGTACCGGTGACCAGAAGATCTGGGCAGCTCAGGTAGAGCGACTCAAGGTAGGTAAGTCCCGTGGCTTTCCGGCAACCACACGCGAAACCTTGGTCGCCGATCTGCGCGAAATTCTCTCGCCGGAGTATGTTGGTCGGGCTCGCGAGTTCGCGGGCCGGATGACTCAAGCAGCGAAGAGCGCGGCCAACACCGCCGACCTGCTGGAAAACTTCGCTACTACACGGCATTTAACGTGAGGCTGCCGGTGGAACACAGGGACGACCGGCGCCTGTCCACGATGTCGGAAGGTGCCGAAATGACCGAGCTGCCCAGGAACGCCAAGGAAGACGACTCGAAGTGACCGAAGAAGAGGCAGCGCCGCCCAGGGTGAGCATCGTCGCGACCACCCACAACCAGGAGGCCTACGTCCGTCAAGCATTCGACAGCTTCCTCGACCAGCGGACGGATTTTCCCGTGGAGATTGTCGTCGCCGACGACGCCTCGACCGACTCCACCACCTCGATAATCAAGGAGTACAGGGACCGATACCCGGCCTTGTTTCGGCCGATCTTCCGATCCGAGAACCTCGGCCTCAACCGCAACATGACCGGAGCCCTGTCCGCCAGTCGCGGCGAGTATGTCGCGCTGTGCGAGGCAGATGATTACTGGGTCGATCCGCTGAAACTGAGCAAGCAGGTTGCCTATCTCGACCGCCATCCGAAGACAACCGTGTGCTTTCATCCCGTGCGGGTGGTCTGGGAAGACGGTTACGCCGAGGACTCCAAGTTTCCACCGCCACATGTGCGAGGCAATCTGACTGTCGACGCACTGCTCCTGATGAACTTCATACAGACCAACTCGGTCATGTATCGCCGCATTGAGCGTTACGACGACATACCCACCGACGTGATGCCCCTGGACTGGTACCTGCACGTTCGACACGCCGCACGCGGTGATATTGCCATGCTGCCCGACACGATGGCCGTCTACCGCCGCCACTCGCAGGGCATGTGGCACAACCAGGTGGTAGACCCCCCAAAATTCTGGCTGACGCTGGGACCTGGGCATGCGGCGACCTTCGACGCGATGCTCGACCTCTTCCCGGGCGACGCCGCACGCGAAGACCTCATTGCCGCCATGGCCGACTGGATTCTGCGTCAGATTGCCAACGTACCCGGTCCGGAGGGGCGCGCGGCGCTTCAGGACACCATCGCGCAGCACCCGCGGATGGAGACGCTGGCGCAGCGGTATCGCCAGGCTGGCCGCGCGCAGCGGTTAAAGGCGATATCTCGCAGGCTGGCCCTGGTAGTGCCGCGGCCGAGGGGACTCGTCGACTTCTGGCCTTCACGCTTTCGCGGGCACGCCGAGGTCACCGGAGCTGCTGCCAAATCGCTTCGCGACCGGTATGCGGTGCGTGGTGGCGACGCAGGTGACGGGACTGGCGCCTAGGCGGTAATACGCCGTCGTGCCAGGAGTACGGAGCCGAGCAGGTTTAAGGTGATCGGGAGCGGGATGGGCAGGCCTGCCGGCTACGGAGGGCCTGCGTACAGGGGAGGATCGGTCGCGGTGCCGGATAACGGTGACAATAACGGCGTGAAGAGCCGCGCAGGTCAACGACGGCGGGTGGCCAAAGTAGCGCGAAGGGATGCCAGGTGACATCTGCTCCGACTGTCTCAGTGATCACGATCTCGATGAAGGACTTCGAGGGGCTCAAGCGCACCGTGGACAGTGTGCGGGCGCAGCGCTACGACGGGGATATCGAGCACATCGTGATAGACGGTGGGTCCGGCGACGACGTCGTGGAGTACTTATCCGGAATTCAGCCGGGCTTTGCGTACTGGCAGTCCGAGCCCGACGGCGGCAGATACGACGCGATGAATCAGGGGATCAGCCGCGCCTCGGGCGATCTGCTGTGGTTTCTGCACTCAAGCGATTGCTTCTCTGATCCCCATGTGGTGGCTGACGCCGTAACTGCGATCTCCGACCGCGGGTCGCCGCGCGAAATGTGGGGCTACGGCAAGGACAATCTCGTCGGCCTCGGGCGTGTGCGCAGCCCGATGCCCTTCAGCCTCCGGAAGTTCCTCGCCGGCTGGCAGACGATTCCGCACCAAGCGTCGTTCTTTGGCGCGTCGTTGGTTCAGCAGGTGGGCGGCTATGACCTTGACTTCGGAATCGCCGCCGACCAGGAATTTATCCTCCGCGCTGCGTTGCTTCGGGAGCCAGTCACGGTGCCGCGGGTGTTGTGCGACTTCGACACCACCGGCGTCGGAACGAATCGACCGCCCCGCGAGGTGTTCCATGACCTCCGCCGCATGTGGGACATGCATGACCGCTACCCGCTGGGAGGGCGGCGGCTCTCGCGCGCCTACCTACGAGGGTGCGAATACTACTTCGACTTACTGGCGTACATCTTCAGGCAATGATCGTCAGTTGGCGGTGACCTCGCCCTTGGGCGAGCCTGTCTAGGCCCTTCTCAGCCAGAACGAACCGGGTTCGCGGGATTCAAATTGCTCCCGAAGTACGGGGCACGCTGCGGTCAGCTCGTTCGGGTGGTGATGTTTCAAGAAGTTCAGCGCCCCGATGATTTTGAACTCTGAATTGTAACTAAGGAAGGCCTCCAGCAGATACTGCTCATTCCAGAAGCAGCCAGCTTGTATCCATTCTTCGAGATAATCTTTGGGGGTGAAAATATCATGAATATGAATCAAAACCCCGGGCTTCAGAATTGGGAGAATCTCGAAGTATTCGTAGAGCACATCGCCTTGTGGCCGGATCATGTGCGACGAATCGATGAAGAGGATGTCGTTCTCCTCCAACTGCCGGAATAGCGAGGTATCGATCAGCTCCACCGGCTTGCGGACGACGTTCACGCCGATCTCGTCGAGCCACCCGACTTCGTAGGGTTCGATGCAGACGTGTTCGCACTGGTAGTCGGGGTCGTCGCCGCGGTTGGCTTGCACGGCGCATGCCGCCAGGAGGGTCGACTGGCCGCTGCCGATCTCGAAGATGCGTTTCGGCTTGAACAACCTGATCATGTTGTACAGGAACTCGGCATCGCCCGATTCGAAGAAGCCGTTCTGATAGAAGAATTCGTGGTCGGCGTGGCGTTCGAGGGGAAAGCGCCTCAGTTCATCGTTGAAGTGGAACTTGCTGAGTAGGTCGAGCTGTTCTGCCTCATTCCAGTCGATGCCACGCAGTTCACGGTCGTCGGACAGCGGCTTTCGAAGATGGGCCGGATTGAACAGGGGTTCGTAGTAATGGTCGAGAAGCGGATATATCCCCACTTTCCTGAAGACACGCAGGGTCAGCGGCATCCGTCCGAACCCGGTCTGGCGGATCACCCGCAGCGCCACAGACGCCGTCGCCGCGATTGGAATCAGCGCGAAATCAATCAGTGACAAACAGAATTTTTGAAACTTCTGCATCGCTAGCTGACAGCCATATCGGAATTACTCGTGACAAAAGGAATTTTGTCCGACTTGACAGAAATTTTCAGTGATCCCCGGTTCACGCCGCGATCGTAACATCAACGCTAAAATTCATCAGCCACTCGCGACGTAGTCGCTCGATTGCGGCAACGTCGGTACGGGGTACGACGGGCACGCGGCCGGCGTGTATGGCCTCTATTCATGTCAAACTTTGGCCGAGACCTGCCAAACGCCGGGGGCCTGACAAAGGAGAACGTATGGGGATGGTCGAAGCCGCGTATCGACTCGCGCGGCGCGCAATCGACAGGTTGCACGGATATGGCGTGATCAACCGCGGGGGCAGAGGGGTGGTCGGCCTGATCGACGTGGGTTCGGTGGGCCCCCTGCCCGACCCGTGGCATAAGCGGTCCGACCTCGTCAGCCACGTCCTCAAATTCGAACCTCGCGATCCTCGCGAGGAGAAGCCGCGGGTGGTCAGCGTGGACGTGGCGCTCTGGAGTGAACCGGCGACGCTGCCGTTCTATGTGTACGCCGGTCAAGCCGGCCACGGTTCGTCGCTCTTCCGCGAGGACCAGGACTACGTGCGCGAGAACTTTGAAAAACTGCGCACCCTAGGGCCGGCTCACCTCGCTGAAACGTGGTTCGACCGAGTGCAGCTGCACCATGTCGAAGAGATTCAGTGCACGACGCTCGACGCCGTGCTCGCTGAACGCTCGGAGACGTATCACGTACTCAAGATCGACGCACAGGGCGCTGAGCGGCAGATCTTGGAGGGCGCGGCCAACTACCTGTCGGGTGACGATTGCCTGGCCTTGCATCTCGAACTGTTCCGGTTGCCCCTGTACAAGGGGATCGCGTTGCGGCCCGAGGTGGAGGCGATGGTCGACAGCCTGGGCTTCAGCCTGGTCAAAGAATTTCCGCCACACGGCACATTCGACTCGCAGAACGACTGCGTGTTTCTGCGACGCGGAGCCGATGGCCCGGTGGCGGATGCGATTCGCGTTGCCTATGAGCTCTAGTGGGCGAACGCGGTGACACTTTCGGCCGACCGGGTCACGGTGCCGGTGGCCTACCACGGCGAGGGCCCCTTCTGGGACGCGATCTCGGGCCGACTGTTGTCGCTGGATGTCCTCGCGGGTGTCATCGTGGCGCTCGATTCCGCGGGCGGGTTGTCGCGCTACCAGGTGCCGAGTCGAGTCGCGGCGGTGGTCAGGCGCCGAGCATTGGGTGGGTTCGCGATTGTCACTGAACACGGGCTTGTCGGTGCGAACGAACAACTGTCGGCTTTCGAGCGAATCGCCGGCATTACCGACGATCCGAACGTGCGATCCAACGACGGGGGCTGTGACCCGCTCGGCGGCTTCGTCATCGGCACGATGGCCTACGACGAGCGTCCCGGCGGTGGCGCTGTGTATCGCGTGACGCCCGACCACCAGGTCGTTCAATTGCTGTCGCCGGTGTCGATTTCGAACGGAGTCCAGTGGTCGGCCGACGGGTCCCGCGTCTACTACATCGACACGCCGACCCGGCGGGTCGACGTGTTTGACGTCGATCCGGAAACCGGCGCCTGGTTGGGGCGGCGGCGCCACGTCGACCTTGACGGGACGCCGGGCTACCCGGACGGGATGGCCATCGACGAAGACGATGGTCTCTGGATTGCGCTGTGGGGAGGCGGTGCCGTGAACCACTACGACGCGGCGGGCCGCCTCGTCGAGACCATCCGCATTCCCGGCGTCACGCAGGTCAGCTCCTGCACCTTCGGCGGTGACGGGCGGGACGTGCTCTACGTGACCACTTCGCGCCAAGGGCTTCCCGACGACCATGAGCCCTCTGCTGGCGCGATATTCGCACTGCGCACCCACGCGCGGGGGGCTGCGGCCGCCGAGTTTGCCGGCTGACGTCTAAACGGATTGGTTCGCACTGTGCCGCAACGCCGCGAAAACTGCGACCTGCAGGTATGGTGAGGTCGCAATGCTCCTGTGCGCGATATCCATTGTGTCATGGGTGCGTGCGGGCGGCAGCGCAAAATTTGCGGGCGGCGTGACAGGTGATGAACCGCGGCTAGGCCTTCGGTATGGTCTGGTCCGACGGAATCTCAGCTAAGGGTGTTCTCGCCACCCCAATAGACATGCAGGTCGACCGAGATGGGGGCAACGCGCGAGCGATGAACGGGGACAATTCGCCACGCCGGATATCGGCGGTCATCCGTGCCTTGAACGAAGGCAAGCACATTGGCCGTCTGCTGAAGGGACTTGATGAGCAGACCGTCAAACCAGACGAAATCATCGTGGTCGACTCCGGTTCCACGGACGACACTGTCGCGATCGCCGAAGCGGCCGGCTGCAAGATCGTGCACATCGCCAAGCACGAGTTCTCCTTCGGGCGTGCCTTGAATAGAGGCTGCGCCGCGGCCACTGGCGACATCCTGCTGTTCGCTTCGGCACACGTCTATCCCGTTTACAACACGTACGTCGAGCACATCGTCGGTGCGTTCGAGCGCGAAGGCGTGGTGATCGCATATGGGCGTCAAGTCGGTGATGAGCGAACAAAGTTCTCAGAATCACGAGTGATGCTGAAATGGTTTCCCAACCAGAACATTTGGGACCAGGGCCACCCGTTCAGTAACAACGCGAACGCTGCTGTACTGAGATCTGTATGGCAGGAGACACCCTACGATGAGACGCTGACTGGCCTCGAAGACCTCGACTTCGCCAAGAAGGCCCTCGACCGGGGCTACAAGATCGCCTACGTCGCGGATGCTCCTGTGGTCCACGTGCACGAGGAGACGTGGAGCACGATCCGCAACAGGTATCGCCGCGAGGCGATGGCTTACGCCCGCATCGTCAAGGGGTCCGATATGTCCCTGCGGCGGGCGCTGAGTCTGGCCGTAACGAACATCGTGAGCGACTACCGCGTTGCGCTCAAGGCGCGCCTTCTTCGAGGCAATGCGTTGAGCATTCCGCAGTTTCGCCTCGCCCAGTTCATAGGAGCATGGCAAGGGTTTCGCGAACCAGACCACGTATCGGCCCGATTGCTGGAGCGCTTCTATTACCCAGCCGAACCAGAAAGCAACGAATCTTCACCCGCGCCCGGTCGCAAGATCGTCTACTCCGATGACTCCTAGCCGTTACAGAGCAATGACCCGAACCATCGCTGTCGTACCGATGCGCCACAATAGTGAGCGCGTCCCTGGCAAGAACTATCGACCCCTGGCCGGAATTCCGCTGTACCACCACGTCGTCCGAACGCTGGCTGCGGTACCCGAAATCGACCTGATCGTCGTCGACACCGACAGTGATTTCATCATCGGTGACTGCGCAGAGCACTTTCCGCAAGTGCGGGTACTACTCCGTCCAGAACACCTCCGCGACGGCAATATCGCAATGAACGATGTCCTGCTGAACACGCTCGAGCAAGTCGACGCGGATACCGTATTGCAGACACACTCGACGAATCCGTTCCTCAAGGCGGACACGATGTCAGCGGCGCTGCGACGATTTGCCGCGTCCGACCGGGAGTTCGACTCGGTGTTCAGCGTTACGCGCCTTCAGGCTCGACTTTGGGACGCTGACTCACGGCCGGTCAACCACGATCCGTCCGTCCTGCTACGGACGCAGGACCTTGCACCCCTTTTCATCGAGAATTCCTGCTTCTTCATATTCACTCCAAAGCTGTTGCGGGAGCGTGGTACTCGCATCGGCGCCCACCCGCTCATGATCGAAATGGCGCCGCTCGAGGCCGTCGACATCGACACCGAAGAGGATTTCGCGTTGGCGGTCGCCATCGCCGAGCACAGTGGGTCCGTCAGATGAGCACTCCGCTGGTACTTGTGACCTGTCGACAGATGCAGGTCGAGTTGCCAAGGCACCGTGACCGGATCGAGCAGCTCGGCTACGAAGTCGTCGCGCCGGATCTCGCTGGGCGACAACAGTTCACCGCCGCAGAGCTGCTCGAGTACAGCGATCGATTGGTCGGCATCATTGCCGGCGATGACGAGCTTGACCGCACATTCTTCAATGGGTCCACCAAGCTGAAGACAGTGATCCGTTGGGGCATCGGCATGGATTCTGTCGATCACGATGCCGCTCGAGATCACGGGGTCACAGTGCGCAATACCCCAGGTGTCTTCAGCCACGAAGTCGCCGACTCAGCGTTCGGTTACATCTTGAATCTCGCACGCGGCTACATCGCGGTCGACGCTGCTGTACGACGTGGCGAATGGCCCAAGGTCGAGGGGATAACGCTGGCCGGCTCGCAGCTCGGAATTGTGGGCTTGGGTGCAATAGGTCGTGAAATCGCCAGGCGTGGAACAGGTTTCGGTATGGACGTGGTAGCGCACGATCCTTTTGCGGGAACAACGCCGACCGGTGTCTCGATGATCGACTTGGATAGTCTGTTAACTACCAGCCGGTTCATCGTCCTGGCGTGTCCGCTGACATCGGAGACGCTGCACCTCATCAACGCCGAACGTCTAGCCCTGGTGCGCCCCGACGCCTACCTGGTCAACGTCGCCCGGGGCCCAGTCGTCGCGGAGAAGGACCTGATCGACGTCCTCAAGAGCGGCCGGCTTGCCGGTGCGGCGCTCGACGTCTTCGAGGTCGAGCCGTTACCGCTGGATAGCGAGCTGCGAAACCTGCCCAACGTCGTGCTGGGTGCGCACAACGGATCCAACACCCGCGAGGGCGTCGCACGTGCGAGCAGCGCCGCAGTCGACTTCTTGATCGAGGAGCTCAGACGATGACCTCCGCGGTCATTGTCACGGGCGCCGCCGGCGGGATCGGCACCGCTCTCTGCGAACGGTTTCGCAAAAACGGCCACATCGCGATCGGGCTCGACAGAACTATTGCATCGGCAGCCGATGCCTACATCGAAGTCGATCTGAGCGAATCTGATCAGCTCGTGGAGCTGGGCCGGCAGCTCGCAAGGGACTACGAGCTGAAGGCCCTCGTGCACAACGCCGCCGTGCAGCCCGTCGCCACGGCAGGGGAGACACCCCTCCGTGAGTGGGAGAACGCCTGGCGCGTCAATGTCGTTGCTGTCGACGCCTTGGCCTCGGGCGTACGAGAAAACCTGGCCGCCAACCAGGGGTCGGTTGTCGTCATCAGCAGCGTCCACGCCCATGCGACGACCAGCGGGATCACGGCCTACGCCACGACTAAAGCAGCGCTGGAGGGATGGGTACGCGCCGCTGCATTGGATCTCGGGCCGACTATCCGGGTTAATGCCATCGCTCCGGGGGCGATCGACACTCCGAAGCTTCGTGAGGGGTTCGCTCGGTGGGGAGAGACGGCTGAAGAGCGCAGGGCGATCCTCTGTGAGCGCACCGCACTCCGCCGAATTGGGGACCCGGCTGATGTCGCTGGGGCAGCGTCGTTCCTGATGGGCGAAGACGCCCGATTCATCACCGGAACAGTGCTCGTCGTCGACGGCGGAGCGACGGCCCGATTGGGGTCGGAATAAGGATAGAGGGGGCGTGCCCACATTGACCACGTTTGCCGCCGTAGGGCGGAACAACAGCATCGGATTTCTGCGTCTAGTCGCCGCATCGCTCGTAATCGTGGGCCACTCGATCCCGTTCGGTGGGTTCGGCAGCTCAGATCCGCTAATGGAGTGGACACACAATCAGGTGGCAACGGGGCGGTTTCCCGTCGATGTGTTTTTCATCCTGAGCGGCTTCCTCATCACGGCCAGTTTCGAAAGAACCGCGGACTGGCGCGTCTACGCATGGCATCGCTTCCTTCGGATCTACCCGGCTTTCCTGGTGTGTATAGCTTTGACAGGTCTGGTCGTGGCGCCGATATTCGGATCTGGGGTGGACCTCACTTACATCTTGGTGAATGCCCCGCTGATCAGCGGCATCATCGACGTGAGCCCAGGGCTCTTCACCACCAACCCCTATCCCTCGGTGAACGGCGCGCTCTGGACTCTGCCCTGGGAACTGAGGGCATACCTGCTGCTCGGCGTCCTCGGAGCTCTTGGGCTGTTCAAGCGGCGGTGGTTGATTGCCGCCGTGTTCGTGGTGTGTTGGGCGACGTTCGTCGTCGAGATCTTCTCCTACCCGGGACTGCAGACCTCGGCCGCGGTGACCTCGGGTATGCGGCTGTTTACGTTCTTCTTTGCAGGAGCACTCTTTTACTTGTACCGCGAATCGACTCCCGTTAAATGGCAAATCTTCGTGGCGTCGCTGGTATTTATCTTGGTCGGAATAATTCTCGGAACTATCACTCCGGCTTATTCAGGCGGTGTTTTCTACGCCGTGGCTCCGATCCCGCTATCGTATGCGACGTTATATCTCGGAATACGATTGAACGTCACCAAGGTGAATTCGTTAAATGACCGATTGTACGGGATCTATATATACGGTTCACTGATGCTCAATATCTTCGTGTGTTTGGGCCTCAATCGCATATTCGGAGATGGGCCCAGTTTCTGGAACTGGCTCGCCTACCTCGTGCTGACGTACATCGCGACGTATATCGTGGCTTCCCTCAGCTGGTTCGCGATCGAGAAGCCTGCGATGAGCTTCAAGAATCGTCCGCCATGGCGCCGGTCTGGTAAGTCCGGCCCCGGGATACGACCTCGCGAGAGCGAGGTTACAAAAAAGTTGACTGGAGAAGCCGCTCAGTGAGTTTTCGTGAACACACAGCCAGAATGCTGACTCGATCCATCGCTGGCGCGCGGGCGCTGGCGGATGACACGCTGAGCGCGGCGGGCCGCGCAAATCGCGCGTACATCCGCCAGTTCAGGCAGGTGCACACCGGCGAACGATGTGTCATCATCGGCAACGGTCCAAGCCTTCGCGATACCGACCTGAGCTTGTTGCGCGACCAGTACACGTTCGGCCTCAATCGCATCTACCTGATGTTCGATGAACTGGGATTTGAGACCACCTTCCACGTCGTCATCAACCGGCATGTGGTCGAGCAATGCGCCGACGATTTCCGTAAGATCAACGCTCCTCTGTTCACCACGGAGCAAAACCGTGATTTCCTCGACGGCGCCGCCAATACCGCGTTCCTTCACAACATCGTTGGGCTGTGGCCGCATTTCTCTCGTGATGCCAGTCGGGGAGTCTGGGAGGGCTATACAGTCACCTATGTGGCGATGCAATTGGCGTACTACATGGGCTTCACCGAGGTCATCCTCATCGGTGTCGACCATCGCTTCGCGGTCAGTGGAAAGCCAAATCAGCTGATTGAATCCACCGGACCGGACGCCAGCCACTTTGACCCGCAGTACTTCCCGAAAGGGTTCAAGTGGCAGCTGCCCGATCTCGAGAACTCCGAATTTGCGTACCGGCTTGCCCGCAAAACGTTCGAGGATGACGGCCGACGAATTGTTGACGCCACAGTTGGCGGCGCGCTGACGGTGTTTCCCAAGGTGTCACTCGAAGAGGCGCTCGCCAGGTGACCGGTGAGCAGGATCGACCGCAGAGGACGCGTGAAGGGTCTGTGTTGATGGCATGCACGGTGTTCTGCAGGCAGGTGAAGTGATGGTATTGCGATGGCTCGCGCGCCGTGTGCTGCCTCCGTGGGATCTCGATGAAGTTGGCATCGTGTTCCACGTCATTGGAAAGACGCCCGGCACCATGCTCGATGTCGGAGCGCACCAAGGCTATTCCGCGGCACCGTTTTTGGCGAAGGGGTGGACTGTCCACGCGTTCGAGCCAGATCCGGCCAACCGCGGCATATTGGCGGCCCGCTTTCCCAACGCAAGAGTGACGATAGATCCGCGCGCCGTATCTGAGCAGGACGGCGACGAAGTCCAGCTCTTCACGAGCGATGTTTCCAGCGGCATCAGCACCCTGTCGCCGTTCCACACCACCCACACCCCGACGACGACGGTCCGAACCGTTCGGCTAGACACGTACATTCGTGAGCGAGGCATCGCGAACGTCGACTTCTTGAAGGTCGACACCGAGGGGTTCGATCTGTTCGTACTTCGCACCTTCCCGTGGGAGTCGCTGCACCCCAAGGCTGTGGTGTGTGAGTTCGAGGACAACAAGACAACCCGCCTGGGTCATGACGTCCACGAAATAGCCCGATTCCTCGAGAGGCAGGGGTACGCGATTGTCGTCTCGGAGTGGGAGCCGATCACCCAATACGGGGTCCGGCACACGTGGCGTCGTTTCGCGCGTTACCCGACTCAGCTCGATGCGGACAGCTGGGGCAATCTCATTGCCGTCGAGCCATCGCTGCTCGACTCGGTGGATCGCGCCGGCCAAGCTGCGGTCAGGCGTCTTCGCATCAGCCAGTGGGCGGCCCAGTGATCAGGCTCCGGTGAATCCGAAGAATTAGGCGTGTCGCAATGTGGAAATCGAGGGTGCTGATTTGTTCGATGCTTTGAGGCTCCGTGCGTTGAATCGACTGGGGAAACCCCTGCGCATCAAGATTCAGGGCGTCGACTACTACCTGAACCCAGAACCAGTCGCCTTTTATCACGCCCGCAATTCGATGTCGAAGCTAGTACGCATGGTCGATTTGATCAGCGATGCTCAGTCGATATTCGACGTAGGCGCGAATTGCGGCATCTTTTCAGCGCTCTGCGCTCGAAAGTTTCCAGGGGCATCCATACATGCTTTCGAACCCGCGGAGGCACTGCAGTCGGTCTTGGCGCTGAACTGTTCAGCTCCCAACATCTCGGTGCATCAGTTGGCTGTCGGGGAAAGAAACGAGGACGCGACCCTCTACGTGAATCCCGATTCGCAACAAACCAACAGCCTCCAGCTGTCGGCGGTAGAGCCGTTCCTCGCCGCGACGAAGATCGAGACGGAAACCACAAGATGCGTTTCCATCGATTCCTTCGTTGCCGAACACGGCATCCCGCCTATCGACGTACTGAAGGTCGACGTCCAGGGCCTCGAGGGTGCCGTGCTGCGCGGCGCCCAGGCTTCGATGGACAGCGTCCAATATCTATTTCTCGAAGTGACCTGGCTTGACCTCGAGGGTGTTCAACGCATATTGCCGGCCGCTGAGCACTACGGCTTCAGCTATGTCGCGGTCGTCAATCCCGTCTATACGGGCGCGGATCTGCTGTTCACGCGGCAACCACTGAGCACCGACGTGCCGAACGTGTTGTGCTTCCCGCTGAACGAGGAAAGTGCTGGCCAGCAATGGTTCTAGACGCCGTCGGGTGAGCCTACGAACGAGCCGGTGACCCTACGCTGCGTGCAGGATGAGGTGCGTCTGATCCCATCGATCGGCCCGGTAGGTGGCGTTGGTGTACCCGAACTCTTTGAGCAGCGCGTGCACCTCGTCGGCCGACGATCCAAAACCTGGCAGGTACGTATCGTGCACTTCGATATAGAGGGCCCGCGGTCGTTCCGGTGACGTCAACAGTTGTTTCGCGCCCCTGAGGGCCAGAATCTCCGCGCCCTCGATATCCAGCTTGATGACGGTCGGATGGGGGAGCCGGCCTTCCGCTACGAGGCTGTCCAGCGATCTTGTCGAGACCGACACACTGCCGGTTTCGTCGCGCTGATGAACAAGACTGGGACTGTTGCCATCGTCGCCATCGGTGTACAGGACGACGGTTCCGTCCGAGTCGCTGATAGCGAGGGGCTCGACGGCGAACGTCCGATCAGGGTTGAGCGCCGCATTGACCTCGAGGCGACGTCTGATCGAAGGGTCGGGTTCAAACGCCACTGTGCGGCAGATTTTTGCCGCATGGAGTGCGACCATGCCGATGTTCGCGCCGACGTCAAACAGCACGTCATCGTCACGAAGGTCTTCCAGCATCGCCGCCGTGTATTCGGTCTCCCCGCCGTGCTCGACCACTCGGAAGGTCTCTGTGAGATTGCTGATCTCGAAGCGCACACCGGGACTCTGGAACTCGGTCAGGGTCACCACCATCGGCAGACGACGCCTGTACACGTACTCGTTCAGTCGTCTCTTGGCTTCCGATGCAGCGAGCCGAATCGATTTCACTTGCAGTATCCCCTCCGAGAACGTCGGGTCTGAAGTCTAATCGAGGGCGATGAAGGGCGTAGTTGTTGCGGCCTAAGCCGCTCGCGGTGCCGATTGACGTCGACATCTACTATGAGGCTGGCGGCGGCGCCTCAAATTGCCAGCAGGACAGGCTGACGATCGCTGCAGCTATACGTCAGACGTGCGGTGACCTACACCAGAAGCGGGAAACCAGTGAAGCGAGCGTTGATAACCGGAATCACCGGACAGGACGGCTCATACCTCGCCGAACTGCTATTGCGCAAGGGATACGAGGTCCACGGGCTTATTCGGCGTGCGTCAACGTTCAACACATCGCGTATCGATCACCTCTACGTCGATCCGCACCAACCGGGCGCGCGATTGTTCTTGCACTACGGAGACCTCACTGACGGCGCGCGTCTGGTGACGCTATTGAGCACGATCGATCCCGACGAGGTCTACAATCTCGCGGCGCAGTCGCACGTGCGGGTCAGCTTTGACGAACCCGTACATACCGGTGACACCACCGGTATGGGTTCGATGCGACTGCTCGAGGCCGTGCGGCTCTCGCGGGTGGACTGTCGCTTTTATCAGGCGTCCTCTTCCGAGATGTTCGGCGCATCGCCGCCGCCACAGAACGAGAACACACCGTTTTACCCGCGGTCGCCATATGGGGTGGCGAAGGTCTACTCATATTGGGCTACCCGAAACTATCGGGAAGCGTATGGAATGTTCGCGGTCAACGGCATCCTGTTCAACCACGAATCCCCAAGGCGCGGTGAAACCTTCGTGACTCGAAAGATCACTAGGGCGGTGGCGCGCATCAAAGCTGGTATCCAGTCGGGCGTCTACATGGGCAATCTCGATGCTGTGCGCGACTGGGGATACGCCCCCGAGTACGTCGAAGGGATGTGGCGGATGCTGCAAGCCCCCGAGCCTGCGGACATAGTTCTGGCGACTGGCCGCGGATACACCGTCCGCGAGTTCGCCCAAACCGCCTTCGATCATGCAGGGCTCGACTGGGAGAAGTATGTGAAGTTCGATGACCGCTACCTCCGGCCTGCTGAGGTGGATTCACTGATTGGCGATGCCTCAAAGGCAGCTGAGTCGCTTGGTTGGAAGGCGTCGGTCCATTCCGCGGAACTGGCCAGAGTCATGGTTGATGCCGACATCGCTGCCTTGGAATGTGATGGCACACCGTGGGTGGACAAGCCGAATCTTCCGGGCTGGAGCTGACACGGATGGATTCGCCACTAGGCGTTCTCGACCGCGCAGCACGCATATATATAGCCGGGCACCGCGGGTTGGTCGGTTCGGCACTGCTGCGCAAATTTCAGGACGAAGGATTTACCAACCTCCTTGTCCGGCCACACAGTGAACTCGATCTGACTGACCGGGCGGCGGCATTCGACTTCGTGTTGGAGTCACGACCGCAGGTGATCATCGACGCCGCAGCCAAGGTCGGCGGGATCATGGCGAATGACACCTACCCGGCAGATTTTCTATCCGAGAACCTCCAGATCCAGGTTAATCTGCTCGACGCCGCCCTCGCAGCGCGTGTACCGCGACTGTTGTTCTTGGGTTCCTCGTGCATATATCCGAAGCATGCTCCCCAGCCCATAGAAGAGAGTGCGCTGCTCACGGGCCCCCTGGAACCCACAAACGATGCGTACGCAATCGCCAAGATCGCGGGCATCCTTCAGGTCCAAGCGGTGAGGCGGCAATACGGATTGGCGTGGATCTCGGCCATGCCCACCAACTTGTATGGGCCCGGTGACAACTTCTCCGCGTCGACGTCGCACCTGCTGCCTGCGCTCATCAGAAGGTATGACGAGGCAAAGGCGGCGGGCGTGGGGGAGGTGACCAATTGGGGGACCGGAACCCCACGCCGTGAGCTGCTACATGTTGACGACTTGGCGGGCGCGTGCCTGCATCTTCTGGAGCATTTCGACGGTCCGAACCATATAAACGTGGGCACAGGAGTCGATCACACCATCAGCGAAATTGCCGGCATGGTGGCCGACGCGGTTGGGTACACCGGCGAAACACACTGGGACGCAACGAAGCCGGACGGAACGCCACGGAAGCTGTTGGATGTCTCGGTCTTGCGAGGGCTGGGATGGCGACCCCAGATCGAGCTGCGCGACGGTATTGAGGACACGGTGGCGTGGTACCGCGCGAACCTTGATGCGGCCAGGAAATGAATCTGCCGATTGCGCCGGTCCGGAAGAAGTGATTTGGTAGCTTCGCGCAGGGAGAACGCAGGATCACCCACACCAGGCGGACCGCAAGAGGTCAAAGATGTCCGGCGCGGATCTTTTCTATTCCGGACGGCCTGTGCACAGGAAAGACGTAGGGGGCATCGCAATGGAAAAACTTGACAGCGCCGTGGAATTCACCGCGCATAACATCCGCCTCGATGATGGCACTTACACGATTCCCGAGTCTCCGCATTCGATGGTGGATCTCTCCTGGTTCATATCCGCCCGCGGGGTCCTGGACACGGTGTTTCCAGGGGATAAGAGCCAATTCCGGATAGCGGATGTCGGCTGTCTCGAAGGTGGGTATGCCGTCGAGTTTGCGCGCATGGGATTCCAGGTCCTTGGAATAGAGATTCGTGACCAAAATATCGCTGCGTGCAACTATGTAAAGTCGAAGGTCGACCTACCGAATCTCGAGTTTGTCCAGGACAACGCCCTAAATATCGGCGATTACGGCGAATTCGACGCGGTCTTCTGCTGTGGACTTTTCTACCATTTGGAACGTCCTAGGGCATATTTGGATACACTCTCGGCGGTAACGAAAAAGCTTTTGATCCTGCAGACTAATTTCGCGCTTATCAGTCGGGCGGAAAAGCTACTTCGGTTGCCAACCAGTGTGCGTTTTGTAACGGACAAATTGCTCAGGAAGAGTGAGCCGACGAAGTTCGTACTTTCTGCACCGATTGTGAACGAGGGCGTTCCCGGAAGGTGGTTCACCGAGTTTCCCACTAAACGGTCTTACATCGACCGGGCGTCCAACCGGTGGGCGTCCTGGGACAATCGCAAGTCCTTCTGGATTCAGCGCGAACATTTACTCCAGGCGATCAAAGACGTCGGGTTCGATCTCGTCATGGAGGAATTTGACAATTTGAAGCCCAGCATCGCGGAGTCCCTTCTCGGTGGCCGCTATGCAGCGAACCTTCGGGGAACGTTCCTCGGAATCAAGACCGCGGATCAGGCGTCTCCCGGCATCGGCTGAACTCGACGCGAGGAACCGTCCCCGCCGGGATTACGTCGCTGATTCGGCCGCTCGCCGATACCCGCGTACGGCGATCGGAAGGAATACGACGACCAACGCGCTTGTCCAGAGCACAGTCATAGCCAAAGGCCAGGCAACGGGGTCACCCAGCGCCAGTGCGCGCATCGCCTCGATGGGCGGTGACATCGGCTGGGCGCGGACCAATGGTCGAAGCCATTCCGGGAACAGGTCAATGGGTGTGGTACCGGGATTGAGAAATGCCAGTGACACGACGGTAGCCACCAGCCAGGTCATGATGGTGCGGCCGTTGGAGCGTACAGCCATTGCCATTACCAGCGTTGCGTATCCGATGACTGCGAACGAGGGGATCAGGATGAACAACAGCGCCGTGTGCCAGCCGTGCACGAATCGTAGGCCCATAACCATCCCGACGGCGGTGATGAGGATCGTCCCGACCGACGCACGCACGGCTTCGGCGAGCAACCGGCCGATCAACGGGCTCGAACGGTGTACGGGTAGCACCCACATCCGACCCGTGAGCCCCCAATCGCGCTCCAGTTGGAGGCCGACTGCGCCCCCCAAGGCGCCGAACACTGCTGACAGCACTGAACACAGCGGTACGAGACCGTAAGTGCTGTCGACGCCGGTGACCTCTTGAACGCGCCGGCCCAAGACGATGTCGTAGACCACCAAGATGAATATCGGGAGTGTGAGTGATCCGATGAGGACCCCTTGGTCGCGGCGCCACTGCGTGAGGAATCGCCCGGTTTGCACCAAGCTCTCCGATATCAGCGAGCCCTGTAACCGATGCTTCGGCATCACTTGACCCGCCTCTGCATACGCAACGTGATCGCACCGAAGACCATCACCATGCCCACGCACCACGCGAGGCTTACTGCAAAGTTGCTGATCATCAAATCTCCGCTGGCGAACCCACGGAGCGTCTCGGCGACCTGAGACACCGGCTGGTTTCGTACGTATGGACGCAACCAGCCAGGGAAGGTCGCCTCGGGCGCGATGCCGGTCGATAATAGGAACAGCACAACCTGGCAGACGAACAACATGGGGCTGATCGCCTGCAAGCTGGTCGAACTCGAACCCAATGCGTCCGCGCCAAGCGCCACCGCCAGGCACAAGAGCATCGCGATGCCGACAAACGCCAGCGCATAAAGCGGTCCGCCGGTGAATCGAAACCCGAACGCAAAGCCGGCGACCGTCGCAACCGACAGTGCGAGCGCCGCGCGCATCAAGGTGGCGACCATACGGGCGGTCACCGGGGCGGCCGCAGTGATCGGGAGCGTTGCAAACCGCTCGCCCATTGCGGTTTGGCGGTCACGGGCGGCGCGGTCTGCGGTCATCAGCCCGACGAAGATCACCGACTGGACGATCACCGCGGGAACGAGGTACTGCGAATAGCTGATCGGTCCGGTTTCGACGAGGCCACCCAGCGCGACGGTGAAGCCTGCCAAATACGCAATGGGCGAAAGCATTTCGAAGACCAGGCCACCGTCCCGCGCAGCTGCGGTCAACGAGCGTTCGGTGAGGGCCGCCAGGGCGCTCATGACTGTGCGACGGTCCGCTCGGTGATCTGCAGGAACGCCTCGTCCAACGAGGGTTTGCGCAGCGAGATGTCGGCGAGTTCGATGCCCAGCGCATCGAGGCGACGGAATACGTCGCCGAGCGTGGACACCCCATCCGGCGCCGGTACTGAAACCGAGTTCGTGTCGGCGTCGACATCGATCCCCGCGAGCCCGGTCAACGCCGTCGCCACCCGGGGCAGGTCGGCTGGGTTGACAGGACTGACCTGGCAATACGTGGTACCAACTCGGCGCTTGAGATCCTCTGCGGTACCGCTCGCGATCACCTGCCCGTGGTCAATGACGACGATCGAGTCGCTCAGAACGTCCGCCTCTTCCAAGTACTGCGTGGTCAGGAGCACGGTGGTGCCCTGCAAGGTCAAAGAGCCCACCAGAGCCCAGACGGTTCGGCGACTGCGAGGGTCCAGTCCGACTGTCGGTTCATCCAAAAACAGCACCTGAGGCACTACAACGAGGGCGATGGCAAGGTCGACGCGGCGCCGCATCCCTCCCGAGAACGTGGAAGCGCGCCGGTCGGCCGCATCGACGAGGTCGAACTGTTCGATCAACTCCTGGGCCCGAGCCTTCGCCTGCTTACGACTCAGACCCCTCAACCTGCCGAACAGGACCAGGTTCTCCCTGCCGCTCAGCAGGGGATCCATGGCGGCGAACTGCCCGGCCATCCCGATGCTGGCACGCACCGGGACGGGCTGGCGGATGATGTCGTACCCGTTCACGAGTGCGCTGCCTGCAGTAGGGCGGATCAGAGTGGACAGGATGTTTATGGTGGTCGTCTTGCCTGCGCCGTTGTGGCCGAGCAGGCCACATACCGTCCCCGTCGGGACCGAAAAGCTCACATCACGCAGGGCGGGCGTTTTTCCGCCGAAGGTCTTTGTGAGGCCGACGACCTCGATGGCAGGTGGGCTCACGGTAGGGAGTATTCCACATCGGGGAGACCGCAACCTCTTTGCTGTGGCGGGCAGCCGCCCTGGATAGCCAATAGTCTCAAGATCACCGGGAGCACTGCCACAGCGCCTGGTCCGGTTGGCGTCAACTGCCGCAAATGCCGTCTGACACCTGACGGGCTAGTTGTACTAACCATGGCGTTCATGGCGCAGTCCGTGCCGAACGGCGGTCAACTTGGTGTTTAGCGACGGGCTGCGCGCTCGAAGAGGTCGGCCGTTCGGGTGATGCTGTCGGCGGGCGCAGTCAACTGGGTGGCGAGATCACGCGCGCGAACGGAGTACTCGGGGTCCAGGATTCGGCGGAGGTCGCGGACCATCGACTTAGTAGTGGTGGCCGACTGTCGTCGCGCGGTGCCGACGCCGAGTCGTTTGAGTTGATTCCCCCAATACGGCTGATCGGCCGAGCTCCACAGGATCAGCGCAGGGACCCCGGCGCGAAGGCTTGCCGCTGTAGTGCCGGCGCCGCCGTGGTGGACGACGGCACGGCACGCGGGAAAGATCTCGGCGTAATTGACCGTGCCAACGACTTTGATGTAGTCGGGGTGAGGAACGTTGCTGTAGTCCGTCCCGCCAGCGCACACCAGCCCTCGCTGGCCGAGCTCTTCGCAGGCGGTGCTGATCATCTCCATCGTGTCGGCGGGCGATTCGACAGGGATGCTCCCAGTGGCGAAGCAGATCGGTGGCGTCCCCTCGGCGATCCAGGCTGCGACTTCCTGATCGGCCGCTGTGGTCAATTGCATGGTCAGTGCGCCGACAAAAGGACGTTGCCCATCCCACTTGGCCCACTCTGCGGCTAGCCCGGGCACGCATACCGCATCGTAGGATTGGATTTCCAACCACCGGTGCTCGGCGATCCGACGTGGCGAGCGTCGGGTCGCCTTAGGTAGCCCTAATGCGCGACGCTGGTCGTCTTCGACGCTGCGGGTCGCGCGCCAGAACAGCCACTCTGAGATCGTGCCGCCCGAGCGGACCAGCGGTGAAGGCAGCATAGGAATGAGTTGGCCGTTGGGGCGCAACGGGAAGTGGTGCATCGCAATCAACGGAATGCCGTAATGCTCTGCGACGTTTCCGGCGGCCTGCTCGAAATTGATCGCGGTTGACAGCAGGTCCGCGCCGTCAGCCAAACCCATCAACGTCGTGTGGACCTCGGGCCAATTGCGGATGATCGGCGCCCACATCTCGCGTAGCAGCCCGATTGGATTGCGGAAGAACTTCGACCAGAGATTGCGTACGAAGTCCTCATTGAGGATGGCTTCTACCTCGGGTCCGTATGGAACTGCCGGTAGCCCGGCCGCCTCGACGAACCCCACCAGGTCCGGCGGAACGGCCATCCGCACCTCGTGCCCGCGGCGGGCCAGTTCACAGCCGACCGCCAGCGAAGGCTCGACATCGCCGCGACTTCCCCAACACGCCAGGACGAATTTCATCGAGGGTCCAGGCCTTTCGGTGGTCGTGTCGGGGCGTCTTGGTTGCGGTCCATTATCTACGGCTGGTATGGAATGCTGGGCCGAGGTAGAAGCCGCCTGCTCAGATTACGTTTGAGCCCATCGCCACGAGCACAGCGCCGCCTCCGACGCATGTGTATACCCAGTAAGCGAGCATGTTCTGGCCCGGGCCGTGGGCGGAAAACGACGAGGAAAAATCGCGATGAAGCGCAGGGGATCGGCCAGCGAAACATGCGCCAACGCCATCGCCGAGCCCCCATGTACCCAACGACACACTGACGGGATCTGCCCGGTGATTGATCCGCGAGGGATCCGCAAGCCGCATACGTCGAAATAGTTGTGTTACAACGTGTTTAGACCACACGCAGTCAGCAGGCCAAAATCGATTGGATTTGCCTATCACCGCTTACAGGTATAGTCGGTCCCATGAACCTGGTCGAGTCGATCGAACGCGGCTTGGCATGGTTGTCGACGCCGAGATGGATCCCGGGTCGTCTCGAGATGGAGACGAAGCGCGGCCAGCGTCTAGAGCTGGAGATCGTGTCGTTCCGCATGCGCGTGCCGATTCCAGGCGGCGCGGTCGTTCGCGTACCCCTGTTCATCGCTCTCATGCCGGCTGGCTCCTCGCCGATCCAGGGAGACGATGGGCCATCGGGCGAGGACTCCAACTGACACTCACGCCACCAGGCGACGCAACTTCGATTCCGCTAGGGCCCATCGAGTGCTTGTTGGTATTGGACAGCAGTATCAATACCCGGGCGTATGGTAGATTACCGACCAGTAACCCCCGCTGAAATCCGCGACTGCGGGCATCTATTCGGGCTGTTCTGTGATCAATCACGAGATTCTAATAGTTTGCCCGCGCGCGACCGCGACCGTTGCTGGATGCAACCCTGACGGGACACTCGCAATGTTGCTGTATGGTCGGCTGAATCCGTGGGCGAGGTAGCTTTGTACAAATCGCTTACCTTACGGCGCGGTTTGTACAACTCGCTTACTTCACGCCGGTGAACGAGAGCCGGCGCGGCCACCCGCAGTCGACACTACGGGGCACCTCCGGGGCGCGGCTTCACGTTCATGCACTACGCGGGTTTGTGTGGCGGTCCTCCGTGAGCGGGCGCGACGACGCATGTGGTGCCTGGCTAAGCCGGTCCTTCACGCTGTGCATCCCGCAGACAACACGCTTGTGCCGTCGACAACTCCGGCCCTGCCACCGTGTCGTGCACGTTTGCGGGAGATCCCCGATTGATTGCTATATCCGTCCCCGGGTTTCACATTGAGAGATAGCCCACACCCCCGTGGTGGGCGAAGCTCGACCGATATGCATCAAATCGTGATGCTGGCAACCTCTTGAGTAGCCAATAAACCGTCGCTAAGCTCTCTGAGCCGTCGACCGGAGAGAATCTAGCGACCATGGGAGCCGTCTGATAGCCGACAGAGGGCTGCCGCGCAGCAGACTTTTGCAAGATTGTTTGCTGGGGCCGTCTTTCCATTGGGAAAGATTCAGCTAGCCCTCTGGCCGTCGGCTTAGCGAGCCCACAGGAATTTCACATTCGGGCCGATCTCGCAAAGAGAGGTTTCAGAAGGATATAACTGCTAGCCTGCGTGGACGGGAGAGGAATTGACGCCGCAGTTAATAACCAAGGCGACCTTGTTAAAGTTTGCTGAGGATCCCGACCCTGGGAACCTCGTGAGAATGATTTGCCCACCATTTCAACCTGCACTAGGTTTGCGGTAGGCTCGCCATCGGTTTGCGGTAACCGACGAACAACCTGGAGAGACGTGAGCATCAATCCGTTCGACGACGACAGCGGCAGCTTCTTCGTCTTGGTCAACGACGAGGAGCAGCACAGCCTGTGGCCGAGCTTTGCCGACGTGCCAGACGGCTGGCGTGTGGTTTACGGCGAAGCTGACCGTGCAACGTGTCTGGAGTACGTCGAGAAGAACTGGCCGGACATAAGGCCGAAGAGCCTGCGGGAGCGGTTGGCGCAGGACGGGGCTCTTGACGGCTAGTCAGTGCGGTGGGGAGGGCGCGCGCGTGGGGACTTACGACGGGGGCTTTCCGCTGTCGCGAGGTCAGATGGATATCTGGCTCTCGCAGGAGAGCGGCCTCGTCGGGACGGAGTGGCAGCTCGGCCTTCTCGTAAGAATCGACGGCGCGATTCAACGAGATCTGCTGCACCAGGCGATCCGTCAGGCGGTGCAGGAAGCCGAGCCCTCGCGCGCGTGCTTTTTCGAAAGAGACGGTCAGGTATTCCAGAAACCGGTCGATTACTCGGATCTGGAGCTGCCGTTCTACGACGTGCAGGATGCAGACGATCCTGAGGACAAAGTCCGCGAGATTGCTTCGTCAATTCAGCACACCCCGATGCCACTTACCGGCCGGCTGGTGACATTTGCGCTTTTTCAGACTCAGCCTGATCAATATTATGCGTTCGGCTTGGGCCACCACATCTCCGTCGACGGCGTGGGCATGGCGCTGGTCTGCCGCCGAATCGCGTCGATTTACACGGCGCTGGTCAAGGGCGAACCCGTGCCGCCCGCGTACTTCGGGTCACTGCAGGACTTGGTCGACATCGAGGCTCGCTACGCAGCCTCCCCTGACTTCGTAGAAGACCAGGCCTACTGGAGCCAGAGTCGTCCCCCGGAAAGCGGTCTGGATCGGCGCGCATCGCAACTGGCGAGCCGGCACGACGGCTACGCGCCCTCTGGGCAGGTTCAGGTTGGTCAAGCTGCGATCGGCGGCATCAAGTCGCTGGCGAAGGCTCTGCGCATCCGTCGCCACACGGTGATGACCGCCGCTCTGGCGTTGTTGTCGCGGTCGTGGTCTGGCAACGGTTCCGAGGTTGCGCTGGACTTCCCGGTCAGCCGGCGAGTCGGCGAAGAGACGAAGTCGATCCCCGCGATGCTCGCCGGCATCGTGCCTCTGGTGCTGTCCGCTCCACCGGACGCCACGGCAGGTGAGTTCTGCCGACATGTGGACGTACGCATTCGAGAGTTGTTGCAGCATCAGCGATTTCCGGTGCACACCCTGGATGATGAGTCCGGTGGTCCGAGGCAGACCTCCGATCGGGTAGCGATCAGTTTCCTGCCGTCGCGACTCACGCTGGACCTGGCGGGTGTTTCCGCGACTGCCGCCTTCACCAACCACGGTCCGATGGGTCACTTCGGGTTGTTCTTCTCCGGCGCCAGCGACCAGATGTTCCTGGGCACGGCCGGTCCAGGACAGCCGTTCGCCAAGTTCGGTGTCGCCAATCTCGCGGAGCGCCTGGAACGCATCGTGGTGGCGATGGCCGAGGATCCCGATCGACCGCTGTCGTCGATTGACGCGCTCGACTCCGAAGAGCGTTCAACTCTGGATCGACTCGGTAACCGAGAGGTCCTGACTAAACCTGCGCCTCGGTCCACGATTCCGGAATTGTTCGCCACACATGTGAACAGCTCACCGGACACTGTGGCGCTGGTGTGCGGCGACCAGTCGTGGACCTATCGCGAGTTGGATGAATCGGCCAACCGATTCGCACACCTCTTGGCTGACACCGGTGCTCGCGCAGGCGAATTCGTCATGCTGCTGATGCCCCGGTCCGCCGAGGCGATCATCGCGATTCTCGCGGTACTCAAGACCGGTGCGGCGTATGTGCCCGTGGACCCGTCGGTGCCGGAGGCACGCTTGGAGTTCATCGTCGGTGATGCTAAGCCTGTTGCGGCCATCACCACCGCGGGGCTGCGATCACGGCTGGACAAGTTCGAC
Organism: Mycolicibacterium moriokaense; assembly: GCF_010726085.1. NCBI lineage: Bacteria > Bacillati > Actinomycetota > Actinomycetes > Mycobacteriales > Mycobacteriaceae > Mycobacterium > Mycolicibacterium moriokaense. Next base: position 5,068,506 of record NZ_AP022560.1, on the reverse strand, counting down.
GTGGCGGTGGTCGATGTCGACGACCCGGCTGTCGACGCACAGCCGAGCACATCGCCGCGGAAAGGTCCGTCACCAGGCGACTTGGCCTACATCATCTACACCTCGGGCACCACGGGGACGCCGAAAGGTGTGGCAGTCACCCACCACAGTGCCGGGTACGTGATGAAGAATCTGGAATCCAGCTTCCCGCAGCCGGCGATATGGGCGCAGTGGTTTTCATTGGCGTTTGACGCTTCGGTGTGGGAGATCTGGCGTGCGCTGCTTCGCGGCGGCCGGTTGGTAGTGGTGCCTGAGGACGTCGCGAACTCACCGGAGGATCTGCACGACCTATTGATCAGGGAACGGGTCACCGTGCTGACCCAAACCCCCACGTCGGCCGCAATGCTGTCGCCGGAGGGCCTGGAATCGATGGCGTTGGCGGTGGTCGGCGAGGCCTGCCCGCCCGCGTTGGTGGATCGGTGGACCACCGACGGGCGCGTGATGGTCAACGGTTACGGCCCGACCGAAACGACGGTGTGTGCGGCCGTCAGCAGGCCGCTGACGGCGGGATCCGGTGTTGCGCCGATCGGTGAGCCGGCGGCCGGGGCGGCGCTCTTCGTGTTGGACACCTGGCTGCAGCCGGTCCCCGTCGGTGTGGTCGGCGAGCTGTATGTGGCCGGCGAGGGAGTAACTGCGGGTTATCTGGGTCGATCCGGCCTGACCGCGTCGCGGTTCGTGGCGTGCCCGTTCGGGGAGCCCGGTACGCGGATGTATCGCACCGGCGACTTGGTGTGTTGGGGCGACGACGGTCAGCTTCAGTATCTGGGTCGCGCTGATGAGCAGGTCAAGGTCCGGGGCTATCGCATCGAGCTCGGGGAGATCCAGTCCGACCTGGCTGAACTCGAGGGGGTCGACCAGGCGGCGGTGATCGTCCGCGAGGACCGCGCCGGTGACAAGCGTCTGGTGGGCTATATAGCTGGCACCGCCGATCCGGCCGAGCTCCGTTCCCAGCTTGCCGATCGGCTCCCGCCCTACATGGTGCCGACCGCAATCGTGGTGTTGGATCAGCTGCCACTGACGATCAACGGCAAGCTGAACATCCGCGCGCTGCCGGCACCGGACTACCAAGGTCTTGGCGCCAACTATCGCGCGCCTTCCACGGCGATCGAGGAAATCCTGGCGGGCATCTTCGCTCAGGTGCTGGGCGTGGAGCGCGTCGGCGTCGACGACTCGTTCTTCGACATGGGTGGCGACAGCATCTTGTCGATGCAGGTGGTGGCGCACGCCCGGGCGGCAGGACTGCTGTGCCGCCCGCGTGACATCTTCGTCGAGCAGACCGTCGCCCGGTTGGCCGCGGTGGTCACGGTGGTCGGCGGCGAGGCCGCCGTCGTGGACGAGGGCGTCGGCGCGGTCGTGCCGACCCCGATCATTCGTTGGCTCCACGACGTCGACGGTCCGATTGACGAGTTCAACCAGACCCTGGTTCTGCAGGCTCCCGACGGGGTCACCGCTGACGACGTGGTGGTCGTGCTGCAGGCGCTGCTGGACCGGCACGCCACGCTGCGGCTGCGTGTCGATAAGCACGAAGCGACCGGTCAGTGGTCGTTGGCGGTGCCCGAGGCCGGCGCGGTGCATGTGCGCGACGGCGTACACACGGTCGATGCGTTGACCGACGAAGCGATTGCCGAGGCGCGGTCGCGGTTGAGCCCGGCGGCCGGGGCGATGATCAGTGCGTTGTGGGTGTCTTCGACGAGCCAGCTGGTGTTGATGATCCACCATCTGGCCGTCGATGGGGTGTCGTGGCGAATCCTGTTGGAGGACATCAACATCGCCTGGGCCCAGCACCACAACGGCCAGCCGATTGAACTTCCGACGGGTGGCACGTCGTTCCAGCGTTGGGCCGCACTGCTCGACGAGCACGCGCGCAGCTCGGAGGTGGTGGCCACCGCCGAGACGTGGCGGCAGGTCGCCGAGGTTCCGGCGGTATTGCCCGCCATGCAACCCGAGGACACCTACGCGAACGCCGGGCGCCTGACAGTGTCGCTGGACACTGACACCACGCGGCAGCTGCTGGGAGAGGTGCCTGCGGCGTATCACGCTGGCGTGCAAGACATTTTGTTGATCGCGTTCGGATTGGCCTGGACGGAGTTCCTGGGCACCAACGCTCCGATCGGCATCGACGTGGAGGGTCACGGCCGTCATGAGGAACTGCGCGCCGATGTTGACCTGTCGCGCACGGTGGGCTGGTTCACCACCAAATATCCCGTCGCGCTGACCGTCGGTCGGCTGCCCTGGGCGAAGGTGAGTGCCGGGGACCCGGCTTTGGGTGCGGTGATCAAGGACGCCAAGGAACAACTGAGGTCGCTGCCCGACGGCCTGACGTATGGACTGCTGCGTTACCTGAATCCCGACCTGGATCTGGGCGGGGTGGATCCGGGGATCGGGTTCAACTACCTGGGCCGCCTCGGCGCGGGTGCCGGTGATCTGTCCGAGGACTTCTGGCGCATCAGTGGTGACAGCCTGGCGACAGCGGATGTGGCATCTGCGGTGGCGATGCCTCTGGCGCATGCCGTTGAGCTCAATGCCGGTACCGACGACACCGACGCCGGTCCGGTGCTGCAGGCCAACTGGTCCTGGGCCCCCTCGGTGCTCGATACCGACAAGGCCGAGCGGTTGAGCCGATTGTGGTTTGAGGCTTTGGCCGGGATCTGCGCGCATGTGCGTGCCGGTGGTGGCGGGGTGACCCCGTCGGATCTGGCGCCTGCGCGGTTGACGCAATCCCAGATCGACGAGCTGGCTCAGCAACTCAAGTTCGTCGATGTGTTGCCACTGACGCCGCTGCAGCAGGGGCTGTTGTTCCAGTCGGCGTTCGTCGAAGACTCCGGGGACGATGTGTATGCCGTGCAGTTGGGCATCACGATGGCCGGGGCTCTGGATGCCGAGCGGCTGCGCGGTGCGGTAGCCGCGATGGTGGGTCGGCATCCGAACCTCGCGGCGCGGTTCATTGCCGATCGGTTCGATGAGCCGGTGCAGGTCATCCCGGCCGATCCCGAGATCGCCTGGCAGTACGTCGAATTGGATGCCTCCGGCGATGTCGAGAACCAAATCGAGGCGATTTGCGCCGCCGAGCGCGCAGCGGTGTGCGACCTGTCGGGGGCCCAGCCGCTGTTTCGTGCCTCCCTGATCGCGCTGCCGAACAACCAGCACCGGCTGGTGATCAGCATTCACCACATCGTGGTCGACGGGTGGTCGTTGCCGATCCTGTTGCAGGACGTCTTCGCCGGCTACTTCGGGCACCGGTTGCCCGCGCCGGCAACGTATCGCAACTACGTGACGTGGCTGGCGGCCCAGGATCGTGAGGCGGCGACGGCGGCCTGGCGTGCGGTGCTGGCCGGGTTCGAAACGCCGACATTGGTGGCGCCACCGGCCCAAGCCGGGGCGCGCAGGGTGCAGTCACATCGGCTGTCGGCCGAAATCACTGCGGCGCTCGGGGAATTGGCGCGTGCGCAGCAGACCACTATCAACACGGTGCTGCAGGCGGCGTGGGCCCAGTTGCTGGTGTGGCTGACCGGACATCAGGACGTGGCGTTCGGTACCGCGGTGTCGGGACGCGCGGTGGATCTGCCCGGTGCGGATGCCATGGTCGGGCTCTTGATCAACACGGTGCCGGTGCGCGCCAACATGACCGCGACCAGCACCGTGGCCGACTTGTTGGCTCAGCTGCAACGCGCCCACAACGACACCGTGGATCACGAGCATCTGTCGCTGGCCGAGATCCACCGCGCCGTCGGACAGGACCGCCTGTTCGACACCCTGTTCGTCTACGAGAACTACCCCATCGACCCCGCCGCGCTGTTGAGCGTGGAGGACCTGGCCGTCACCGACTTCAGCAGCCGCGAGTACAACCACTACCCGCTGTCGTTGGTCGCCACCCCGGGTCATGAGGTGAGCCTGCGCGTCGAATTCGACACCGAGGTGTTCGAGGCGGCAGAGATCGAAACCCTGATCGGTCGGTTGAACCACGTGCTGGCCGCCATGGTTGCCAATCCGAGTGAGCAGCTGGCTTCCATTGATCTGCTCGCTTCCGGCGAGCGCGACCAACTCGACGAATGGGGCAATCGGGCCGTCCTGACGCAGATAGCGACCACTCCGGTGTCGATCACGGCGATGTTCGACGAGCAGGTGGCTCGGTCGTCCGAAGCGGTGGCGGTGACGTTTGAGGGTCGTTCGATCACCTATGGCGAGTTGGATGAGTCGGCGAATCGGCTGGCTCGTCGCCTGATTGAGTTGGGTGCGGGTCCGGGGGAGCGGGTGGCGTTGTTGTTGCCTCGCACTCCGGAGGCGATCGCGGCGATTGTGGCGGTGCTCAAGACCGGGGCGGCGTATCTGCCGATCGATCCGGCGCATCCGGATGCCCGCATCGAGTTCGTGGTCGGGGATGCGGCGCCGATCGCGGCGGTCACCACCGCCGATTTGCGCGCGCGACTGGAGTCGTTCGAGGTGCCGGTCCTCGATATCGCCGAAACCGCAGCTGAAACCGATGGCGCGGCAGTGTCATCGGTGGCTGCCCCGGATGACGTCGCCTACATCATCTACACGTCGGGCACGACCGGGAAGCCCAAGGGGGTGGCGGTCACTCACCGCAACGTGACCCGGTTGTTGGAATCGCTGGATGTCGAGCTGTCGCTGGGTCAGGTGTGGACGCAGTGCCACTCGCTGGCGTTCGACTATTCGGTCTGGGAGATCTGGGGCGCGCTGCTTTATGGCGGCCGCCTGCTGATCGTGCCCGATGCGGTGGTCCGCTCTCCGGAAGAGCTGCACGCCCTGCTGGTCAGCGAACAGGTCAGTGTGCTGAGCCAGACCCCGTCGGCGTTCTATGCGTTGCAGACCGCCGACGCGCTGCAGCCGGAGCTGGGCCAGCAACTCAAACTGCAGACCGTGGTCTTCGGCGGCGAAGCGCTGGAGCCGCAACGTCTTTCGACGTGGTTGCACAGCCATCCGGGATTGCCGCGGATGATCAACATGTACGGCATCACCGAGACGACGGTGCACGCGTCGTTCCGGGAGATCGGGGTCGGCGACGTCGCTGACAGTTCCAGCCCGATCGGTGTGCCGTTGGAGCATTTGGCGTTCTTCGTCCTCGACGAGTGGATGCGCCAGGTGCCCGTCGGCGTCACGGGTGAGTTGTATGTGGCCGGAGCGGGGGTGGCGACCGGGTACGTGGGTCGCTCAGATCTGACATCGACACGGTTTGTGGCGTGCCCGTTCGGGGCGCCCGGATCGCGGATGTATCGCACCGGCGACTTGGTCCGCTGGGGTGCTGATGGGCAGCTGCGCTATGAGGGGCGTGCCGACAAGCAGGTCAAGATCCGCGGCTACCGCATCGAGCTCGGCGAGATCCAGGCCGCCCTGGCCGGCCTCGACGGGGTGGACCAGGGCGCGGTGATCGTGCGCGAAGACCGCCCCGGCGACAAACGACTGGTGGGCTATATAACTGGGACCGCAGACCCGTCGACAGTGCGGACCAAGCTTGGTGAACGGCTGCCGACCTACATGGTGCCCGCCGCGGTGGTGGTGCTCGACACGCTGCCCTTGACTGTCAACGGCAAGCTCGACACCCGCGCCCTGCCGGCACCGGAGTTCTCCGACACCGACAGCTACCGCGCGCCGTCGACCGCCTTCGAAGAGATCCTGGCAGGCATCTTCGCCGAAGTCCTGGGTGTGGAGCGGGTCAGCGTCGATGACTCGTTCTTCGACCTCGGCGGCGACAGCATCCTGTCGATGCAGGTCGTCGCCCGCGCGCGCGCCGCCGGACTGGTATGCCGACCCCGCGACATCTTCGTCGAACAAACCGTCGCCCGACTGGCACAGGTGACGGTCTACGCCGACGCCGAGGGCGGCGCGGTCGACGAGGGCATCGGGCCGGTGGTGTCCACCCCGATCATGGAGTGGCTCTACGGTCTGGACGGCCCGGTCGATCAGTTCAACCAGACCGTCGTGTTGCAGGCTCCCGCGGGAGTGACCGAAGACGACGTGGTCGTCGTCCTCCAGGCGCTGCTGGACCGGCACGCCATGTTGCGGCTGCTCGTCGATGACGACGGCGCAGGCGGCCGCGCGCTGAGCGTGCCCGAGGTGGGCGCCGTGGATGCGCGAGGCTGCCTGCATGCGGTGGACACCTTCTCCGACGACGCACTGATCGAGGCGCGGGAGTTGTTGAGCCCGGCCGCCGGCGCGATGGTCAGCGCGCTGTGGGTGCGCGACACCAGCCGGTTGGTGCTGTTGATTCACCACCTGGCCGTCGACGCTGTGTCGTGGCGAATCCTGTTGGAGGACATCAACATCGCCTGGGCCCAGCACCACAGCGGCCAAGCGGTCGCCCTGCCGACCGGCGGGACGTCGTTCCAACGCTGGGCGGCGATCCTCGACGAGCACGCGCGCGTGCCCGCAGTCGTCGAGCTGGCGGAGGCCTGGCGGCAGGTCAGTTCGGTGCCCGCCGCGCTGCCGGCGGTACAACCGCAGATCGATACCTACGCCAACGCCGGGCAGTTGTCGATGTCGTTGGACACCGACACCACCAGGCTGCTGCTCGGGGAGGTGCCCGCGGCGTATCACGCCGGCGTGCAAGACATTCTGTTGATCGCGTTCGGGCTGGCCTTCAAGCAGTTCCTGGGCACCGGCGCATCGCCGATCGGTATCGACGTCGAGGGTCACGGCCGCCAGGAAGAACTGGCTGATGCGGACTTGTCGCGCACGGTGGGGTGGTTCACCACCAAGTACCCGGTCGCGCTGAATGTCGACGGGGTCAGCTGGGAGCAGGTGACCGCCGGCGACGCCGCGCTGGGGCCGCTGATCAAGAACGTCAAGGAACAACTGCGGTCGCTGCCCGACGGCCTGACCTACGGTCTGCTGCGCTACATGAACCCCGACGCCGACTTGGGCGAGACCGATCCCGCGATCGGGTTCAACTACCTGGGCCGCCTGGGCGCGGCCGCGGCCGACCTCTCCGAGGACCTGTGGCGCATCGACCACGATGGTGTGGCGATCACCTCGGCGGCCACCGCAGTGCCCACGCCGCTGGGACACACCGTGGAGCTCAACGCCGGCACGATGGACACCGAGGCCGGACCGCACCTGCATGCGACGTGGACGTGGGCGCTGTCGGCCCTGGATCACGAGCAGATCAGCCGGTTGGGCCAGCTGTGGTTCGACGCGCTGGCCGGCATCTGCACCCATGTCCAACAAGGCGGGGGTGGGCTGACGCCGTCCGACGTCCTTCCGGCACGCGTGAGCCAGCAGCAGATCGACGAACTGACCCGGCAGTACCAGCTCGCCGATGTGCTGCCGCTGACCCCGCTGCAGCAGGGCCTGCTGTTCCACACCGGCGCCGCACCCGGCAACGAAGACCTCTACGCGGTCCAGCTGGACATCACCATCACCGGCCAACTGGATGCCGAGCGTCTTCGCGATGCGGTGCAGAACATGATCAACCGCCACCCCAACCTGGTGGCCCGGTTCAACGAAGACTTCGGTGAGCCGGTGCAGGTGCTCGTGGCCGATCCGCCGCTGACCTGGCAGTACCTCGAGCTCAACGGCACCGCAGCCGACATCGAGAACCAGATCGACCAGTTCAGTGCCGCCGAACGCGCGGCGGTGTGCGACCTGGTCGACGGGCTCCCGTTCCGGGCGGCGTTGATCCGGACCGCCGAAGACCAGTACCGGTTCGTGCTCACCAACCACCACATCGTGCTCGACGGCTGGTCAAAGCCGATCCTGCTGCAGGAGATCTTCGCCGGCTACTTCGGTGCCCGGCTGCCCGCACCGGTGACTTACCGGAGGTTCATCACCTGGCTGGCTGCACAGGATCGCGAGGCTGCACAGGCCGCGTGGCGCAAGGCGTTCGCCGGATTCGAGAACCCGACCCTGGTGGGTCCACCGGGCCGGTTGTCGCTCGGGCAGCGAGGGGTCGAGGACTTCCACGTCTCCGCGGAGACCACGCAAGCCCTCACCGAGTTGGCTCGCCAGTGCCGCACGACGGTCAGCACGGTGCTGCAGGCCGGCTGGGCGCAAATGCTGATCTGGCTGACCGGACAGCACGACGTGGCCTTCGGCACCGCCGTTTCCGGACGGCCAGTTGATTTGCCAGGCGCCGAATCAATGATCGGCCTTTTGATCAATACCGTGCCAGTACGGGCCAGCGTCACACCTACAACCACAATTGCCGATTTGCTGAACCAACTACAGGGCGCCTACACTGAGACGTTAGAACACCAACATTTGGCGCTGAACGAGATCCATCGCGCTACCGGACACGACCAACTCTTCGACACCGTCTTCATATACGAGAACTACCCGATCGACACCGCGGGCATGTTGAACGTGCCCGAAATGGCGATCACCGGCTACACCAACCGCGAGTACAACCACTACCCGCTGTCGGTGCAGGCCGTGCCCGGTAACGAATTGGGTCTACGCGTCGAATTCGATAAGGACGTGTTCACCACCGCCCGCATCGGAAAGCTGGTCGACAGATTCCGGCGCGTGCTCGAAGCGATGACCGCAGACACGAGGGGTAAGTCATGAGTGCTGACGCCACCAGGACACTTCTGTCACTGGACCTCCTCGACGACGACGAGCACGACCAGCTGGCCGAGTGGGGTAACCGCGCGATCCTGACCGAGCCCGCCCGTCACCGCGACTCGATCCCGGCGTTGTTCAACTCGCAGGTCGTCCGCGCCCCCGAGGCCGTCGCTCTGGTATGCGGTGAGCAGTCCTGGACGTATCGCGAGCTCGATGAAGCCGCCAACCGGCTGGCTAACCTCCTGGTCGGCCACGGCGCCGAGCCAGGCAAGACGGTCGCGCTGCTGATTCCGCGTTCTGCGGAGGCGATCATCTCGATCCTGGCGGTGCTCAAGACCGGGGCGGCCTATCTGCCGATGGACCCCGCCCACCCGGATGAGCGGATTGCGTTCATGCTGGGCGACGCCGAGCCGATCGCTGCGGTGACCACCGCGGACCTGCGTTCGCGTCTGGTCTCCTCGGACCTGACGGTCGTCGACTTCGATGACCCCGCCATCGCCAAGCAATCCAGCACCGAGGTGTCCACCCCGGCGCCGGAGGACTTGGCATATATGACGTATACGTCCGGGACGACGGGTGTTCCGAAGGCGGTGGCGGTTACGCATCGGAATGTGGCGTCGTTGGTGGAGTCGTTGCATGCGGATCTGCCTGCGGGGCCGGGGCAGGTGTGGTCACAGTGGCACTCGTTGGTTTTCGACGTCTCGGTGTGGGAGATCTGGGGTGCGCTGCTGCACGGGGGCCGGCTGGTGGTGGTGCCCGAAGCGGTCGCCAGTTCGCCGATTGATTTCCACAATTTATTGGTCACCGAGAAGGTGAGTGTGCTGTGCCAGACGCCGTCGGCGGCGGGGATGCTGTCGACGGAGGAGCTGGAGTCCACGACGTTGGTGGTGGCCGGGGAGGCGTGCCCGACGGAGTTGGTGGATCGCTGGGCCAGCGGCGATCGGGTGATGATCAACGCTTATGGGCCGACAGAGGCCACGATCTATGCCGCGATGAGTGCGCCGTTGGTGGCTGGTGCGGGGGTGGCGCCGATCGGGTCGCCGGTTCCTGGCGCGGCGTTGATGGTTTTGGATAAGTGGTTGCGTCCTGCGCCGGAAGGTGTGGTCGGTGAGTTGTATATCGCCGGCGAGGGTGTGGCTGCGGGGTATGTGCGTCGGGCGGGGTTGACGGCGTCGCGGTTTGTGGCGTGCCCGTGGGCGCCGGGGGCGCGGATGTATCGCACTGGCGATTTGGTTCGTTGGGGCGAGGATGGCCAGCTGCAGTACCTGGGGCGTGCCGACGAGCAGGTCAAGATCCGCGGCTACCGCATCGAACTCGGTGAAGTGCAGGCCGCACTCGCCGACCTCGACGGCGTAGACCAAGCGGTCGTCATCGCCCGCGAGGACCGCCCCGGCGACAAGCGCCTCGTCGGCTACATCACCGGAATCGCCGAACCGGCCCAGCTGCGCAGCGCGCTGGCCGAACGACTTCCCGCCTACATGGTCCCGGTCGCGATCGTGGTGCTCGAGACACTACCGCTGACCGTCAACGGCAAGCTCGACAAGCGTGCCCTGCCCGCACCCGAATATCGCGCAGTCGGTGCCGACTACCGGGCTCCCGGAACTCCGGTGGAGGAGATCCTGGCGTCGATTTATTCGCAGGTGCTCGGCGTGGAGCGCGTCGGTGTCGACGACTCGTTCTTCGACCTCGGCGGCGACAGCATCCTGTCGATGCAGGTGGTCGCGCGCGCCCGCGCCGCGGGCCTGTTGTGCCGCCCGCGTGACATCTTCGTCGAACAGACTGTCGCCCGGCTGGCGACCGTGGCCAAGGTTGTCGGCGGCGAAGCCGCGGTTGTCGACGAGGGCATTGGCCCCGTACAGGCCACCCCGATCATCCGCTGGCTGCAGAGCGTTGAGGGTCCGGTCGACGAGTTCAACCAGACTCTGGTGTTGCAGGCTCCTGCCGGGGTCACCGAGGACGACGTGGTCGCCGTGCTGCAGGCGCTGCTGGACCGCCACGCCACACTGCGGCTGCAGGTCGAGGACGACGGCGCCGGTGAGTGGTCACTGCGGGTGCCTGCGGTGGGCTCGGTCGACGCTCGCGCCTGCGTCTACGTCGTCGACGAACTGACCGACGACGCCATCGCCGGGGCGCGGTCGCGGCTGAACCTCGGTGCCGGGGCGATGCTCAGTGCGCTGTGGGTGCCGACCACCGGTGAGTTGGCGCTGATGATCCACCACATGGCCGTCGACGGGGTGTCCTGGCGCATTCTGTTGGAGGACCTGAACATCGCCTGGGCGCTGCATCACAGCGGTCAGCCGGTGGAGCTCCCGACCGGGGGTACGTCGTTCCAACACTGGGCCGTGCTGCTGGAAGAGCATGCGCGCCGTCCCGAGGTCGTTGAGCTGGCCGACGCCTGGCGACAGGTGACGGCGGCGCCGGTGGACTTGCCCGCCGTGGATCCCGCGGTGGACACCTATGTCAACGCCAAGGAAATGTCGGTGACGTTGGATGCCGCGACCACCCGGTCCTTGCTGGGCGAGGTCCCCGCGGCGTTCCACGCCGGCGTGCAGGACATCCTGCTGATCGCTTTCGGCTTGGCCTGGAAGGAGTTTCTGGGAACCGACACCGCGGTCGGATTCGATGTGGAGGGCCACGGCCGCCACGAGGAGTTGGACCCCGAGGTCGACTTGTCGCGCACGGTGGGCTGGTTCACCACCAAGTATCCGGTCGCGCTGAACGTCAGTGGTATCGACTGGGATCAGGTGATCGCCGGTGATGTCGGGTTGGGCCCGGTGATCAAGGCGGCCAAGGAGCAGCTGCGAGCACTGCCGGATCCGCTGACCTACGGTCTGCTGCGCTACCTGAATCCCGACGTGGAGTTGGCTGGTTCGGATCCGGTGATCGGTTTCAACTACCTGGGCCGCCTGGGCGCAGGCGCGGCCGACCTGTCCGAGGACATGTGGCGCATCAGCGAGGACGGCCTGAAGGCTGCCGCCGCCGCGGCGGCGGTACCGATGCCGTTGATGCACACCGTGGAGCTCAATGCGGGCACGCTGGATACCGATGCCGGCCCGCAGTTGCAGGCGTCGTGGACGTGGGCGCCGTCGGCGCTCGATGAGGCTGCCGTCCAGCGGTTGAGCCGGTTGTGGTTCGACGCGTTGACCGGGATCTGCGCGCATGTGCGTGCCGGCGGTGGCGGGTTGACGCCGTCGGACCTGGCGCCTGCGCGACTGACCCAGCAGCAGATCGACGATCTGACCAGCGAGCACGACATCGTCGACGTGTTGCCGTTGACCCCGCTGCAGCAGGGCCTGCTGTTCCACTCCACCATTGCCCGCGGCACCGGCGACGACGTCTACGCCGTGCAGTTGGACATCACCGTCACCGGCGCCCTCGACGCTCACCGCTTCCGCGACGCGGTGCAGAACGTCGTCACCCGTCATCCCAACCTGGCGGCCCGCTTCTCCGAGCAGTTCGGCGAACCGGTGCAGATCATTCCCGCCGATCCGGTGATGGCATGGCGCTATCTGGATCTGCGCTGGGACGACCGCAAGTCCGACGCCGAGGTCGAGCAGCTGTGCGCCGCCGAGCGTGCCGCGGTCTGCGACCTGGCCGACCGGCCCACCTTCCGCGCCGCCCTGATCCGCACCGCAGGCAACCAGCACCGGTGCGTGCTGACCTTCCACCACATAGTCATCGACGGTTGGTCGCTGCCGGTCCTCCTGCAGGAGGTCCTTGCCGGCTACTTCGGACAGCGCCTGCCCGCGCCCGTGCCTTACCGCAACTACGTGAGCTGGCTGGCCACCGAGGATCGCGACGCCGCCCGCGAGGCCTGGCGCGAAATCCTGGCCGGGTTCGAGACCCCCACCCTCGTCGCACCGCCGGCCCTGCCGGGTCCGCGCGGGGTGGAGTCGTATCGACTGTCGACCGAGATCACCAGTGGCCTCAGTGAGCTGGCGCGCTCGTGCCACACCACCGTGAACACCGTGCTGCAGGCCGGCTGGGCGCAGCTGCTGATGGCCATGACCGGTCAGCACGACGTCGCCTTCGGCACCGCGGTCTCGGGCCGGCCCGCCGAGTTGCCCGGCGCCGACTCGATCATCGGTCTGCTCATCAACACCGTGCCGATTCGTGCGGACATGACCGCGGCCGCCACCGTCGCTGACCTGCTCGCCCAGTTGCAGCGCCACCACAACGACACCGTCGAACACGAGCACTTGGCGCTCAACGAGATTCACCACGTCGCCGGTCACGATCGGCTGTTCGACACCCTGTTCCTGTACGAGAGCTATCCGATCGACGCCAGCGCGTTCGCAGGCGTGCACGAGTTGGCCATCACCGAGTTCAAGAACCGCGAGTACAACCATTACCCGCTCTCGGTCATGGTCCTGCCAGGCCACGAATTGGAGATTCGCGTCGAATTCGACTCTGACGTCTTCGATGTCGCCCGCATCGAATCGCTGATCGGTCGCTTCGAGCGGCTCCTGGCCGCCATGATCGCCGACCCGCAGCGACCGCTGGCCTCGATCGACGGCCTCGATTCCGAGGAGCATGACCAGCTTGATGGTTGGGCGAATCGGGCGGTGTTGGGTCGGCCGGTGGTGGCGCCGAAGTCGATTCCTGCGGTGTTCGCTGAGCAGGTGGACCGTGATCCCGGCGCGGTGGCGTTGACGTTCGAGGGTCGGTCGATGACCTACGGCGAGCTCGATGAGGCCGCCAATAGCCTGGCCAACCTGCTGGCGATGCACGGCGCGGGTCCGGGCCGGTCGGTGGCGTTGTTGGTACCGCGCTCAGATGACGCGATCGTGGGGATGTTGGCGATCCTGAAGACTGGGGCGGCGTATCTGCCGATCGACCCGTCGGTGCCCGAGGCGCGGCTGGAGTTCATGCTCGGCGACGCCGCGCCGATCGCCGCCGTGACGACCGCGGATCTGCGGGCCCGGCTGGATGGCGCGGATCTGGCGATCGTCGAAATCGACGACCCGGCCGACTATTTCGCCCACGACACGCTGCTGACCCCGGCTGCTGATGATGTGGCGTATTTGATTTACACGTCGGGGACGGGTGTGCCTAAGGGTGTGGCGGTGTCGCATGTGAATGTGACGCAGACGTTGGCGTTGTTGCATCCGGATATGCCTGCCGGTGCGGGGCAGGTGTGGTCGCAGTGGCATTCGTTGGTGTTTGACGTGTCGGTGTGGGAGATCTGGGGTGCGTTGCTGCATGGTGCGCGGTTGGTGATCGTGCCTGAGGCGGTGGCGGGTCGCCGGCGGAGTTGCATGAGTTGTTGGTGCGTGAGCAGGTCAGCGTGTTGTATCAGACGCCGTCGGCGGCGGGGATGCTTTCGCCGGAGGGTTTGGAGGACACCACTTTGGTGGTGGCGGGGGAGGCGTGTCCGACGGAGTTGGTGGATCGGTGGGCGCCTGGGCGGGTGATGCTCAATGCCTATGGTCCGACGGAGGCCACGATTTATGCGGCGATCAGTGCTCCGTTGGTGGCGGGTTCGCATGAGGCGCCGATCGGGTCTCCGGTGCCTGGTGGGGCGACGTTTGTGCTTGATGAGTGGTTGCGTCCGGTGCCTGCGGGGGCGGTGGGTGAGCTGTATCTGGCTGGGCGTGGGATCACGGTGGGTTATGTGAACCGTGGCGGGTTGACGGCGTCGCGGTTTGTGGCGTGTCCGTTCGGTGAGCCGGGGGCGCGGATGTATCGCACTGGGGATTTGGTGCGCTGGGGTGCTGATGGTCAGTTGCAGTATCTGGGGCGTGCTGATGATCAGGTCAAGATCCGCGGTTATCGCATCGAGTTGGGTGAGATTCAGGCGGCGTTGGCTGAGTTCGACGGGGTGGATCAGGCGGTGGTGATTGCGCGTGAGGACCGCCCGGGCGATAAGCGTTTGGTCGGCTATATCACCGGCACCGCTGAACCCGCCGAACTGCGTGCCCAGCTGGGGCAGCGGCTGCCCGGTTATATGGTGCCCGCGGCGGTGGTGGTGCTCGACGCGCTGCCGTTGACGGTCAACGGCAAGCTCGACCGCCGCGCGCTGCCTGCACCGGAGTATCAGGCCGTGGCGCAGTATCGGGCGCCGTCGAATGCGATCGAGGAGGTCATCGCCGGCATCTTCGCCCAGGTCCTCGGAGTCGATCGCGTCGGTGTGGATGACTCCTTCTTCGACCTCGGTGGCGACTCGATCTCGGCAATGCGCGTCATCGCCGCGGTCAACACCGCCCTGGACGCGCAATTCGCGGTGCGCACCCTGTTCGAGACCCCGACGGTAGCCGGGTTGGCCGGTCAGTGGAATCCCGACGCCGCAATGGCCACGCATGGGCCCAGCTTCGCGGCGGTGCATCCGCTGACCGACGGGCGTGTACATGCAAGCGAACTGACCCTGGACAAGTTCCTCGACGACACCACCCTGGCCGGCGCACCCACGCTGGCCGGGCCCAGCACCGAAGTCCGCACCGTCTTGTTGACGGGGGCGACCGGATTCCTGGGGCGGTATCTGGTGTTGGAGTTGCTCGAGCAGCTCGGCGCCGTCGATGGCACGTTGGTGTGTCTGGTGCGCGGCAAGGACGACGCGGATGCGCTGCGTCGCCTGGAGAAGACCTTCGACAGCGGCGACCCGCATCTGCTGAACCACTTCCACGACCTGGCCGCCGACCGACTGCAGGTGGTCGCGGGCGACAAGGGTGCGGAGTCGATGGGGCTGGATCCCCAGACCTGGCAGCGGTTGGCGGAGTCGGTCGACCTCATCGTCGACTCGGCGGCATTCGTCAACAGCGTCCTGCCGTACAGCGAGCTCTTCGCTCCGAACGTGGTGGGCACTGCGGAGTTGATTCGGTTTGCGTTGACTGGTCGTCTGAAGCCGTATGCGTTTGTGTCGACGTCGGATGTGGGCCGTCAGATCGAGCCGTCGGTGTTTACCGAGGACGCCGATATCCGTCAGATCAGCGCTACCCGGGTTGTGGACGGCAGTTACGCCAACGGGTATGGCAACAGCAAGTGGGCCGGTGAGGTCCTGCTGCGTGAGGCTCATGATCTGTGTGGGTTGCCGGTGGCGGTGTTTCGCTCGGGGATGATCATGGCTGATCCGAGGTATGCGGGTCAGCTCAATGTGTCTGACACGGTGACGCGGATGGTGTTGTCGGTGGTGGCCACCGGGGTGGCGCCGGCGTCGTTCTACCAGGTGGATGCCGACGGGAATCGGCAGCGCGCGCACTTCGATGGGCTGCCGGTCGATTTTGTGGCCGAGGCGATCGCCACCCTGGGTACCCGGTTGGGCGAGGGGTTCCAGACCTATCACGTGATGAATCCTCACGATGACGGCATCGGCATCGATGAGTACGTGGACTGGTTGATCGAGGCGGGGTATCCGATCGAGCGTATCGGCGACTTCGGTGAGTGGGTCACTCGCTTTGAGGCCGGGCTGCAGGGGTTGCCGGAGTCGCAGCGGCAGCAGTCGGTGTTGCAGATGTTGCAGTTGTTGGTGAGCCACACTGACGGGCAGGTGTCGGCTCCGGAGCCGACGGTGGGGTCGTTTGCTCCGGCGGATCGGTTCCACGCCGCGGTCAAGGCCGCCAAGATCGGACCCGATCACGACATCCCCCACATCAGCGCACCGCACATCATCAAGTACGTCACCGACCTCCAACACCTCGGACTGCTCTAGGTATGTGGGGTCCGGTTCTGGGGCTGGCGCTGCTGGTCGCCCTCAATCCGATCCTTCTCGGATTCGTGCTGCTGGTGATCGCCCGTCCCAGGCCCGTGTCGAACTTGTTCGTCTATTGGGTCGGCGCCATGCTCACAAACGTTCCGGTTTATGTGGCTCCAGTGATCTTGGTCCGTGTGATCCCGGGATTCGCCTCGTTTACCGACGGTCTGGTTCAGTCGCAGGAGCCATCCCCAGGCTCAATCCAGCCGGGCCCGCTGGGTCTGGCTGTGCTGTCGTTGACGATTGCGACGGTGATGGCCGTGCGTCCACGGGTACGTGAGCGCGCGAAAGTGTCCGTCGGTGGCGGCGACGATACAGCCGCTACGGTGCTGGAGCCGGAAACGCCGGGCGGCGCCAAGGGTTTGCTGGTCAAAGCTGTGACAACCTTTCAGCGGATCTATGGTCGCCTCACTGAGACGTGGGAGAACGGCGCGCTGTGGGTGTCGTTTGTATTCGGCCTGATGTATGTGCCATCAACGACGCTCCTGCTGATCGTCGATACGGCCATCGTGTCGTCGGGAGCCGGGCTCGGTGAGCAGATCGTCGCTGCGATTGCCTTCGTGGTCGGTATGCTCGCAGTCCTCGAACTCGTCCTCGTGAGCTGTGTGGTTGCACCCCGGAAAACGGAAGCCGTATTGCGGCCGGTGCACGAGTGGGCGCGGCGGAACAATCGGCAAATCTTCATCGTCTTCTTCGTGCTGATCGGGATTTGGCAACTCCTCAGAGGCTTCGGCATCGCCTGACGGCCGCTCCCTGCCCTTGCTCAATCCTTCCGCGAGGTGCACGCAGGACGTTTAGAGTCCGGTTTGGGCGGGGTTTTGTGCAGCGCTCAGGAGGGGAAGGATCAACACATGATCGCTCTGATGTTGCCCAGGCTAGCCGCCGCGTTCTGCGGTCTGGCGCTGTCATTGGCCGCTGGCGCTGGGATCGCTTCGGCCCAGCCCAACTTCGATCCGATGATCAATACGACGTGCACCTACGATCAGGCGATGGCTGCTATACACGCGGAGAATCCGATGGCGGCCCAGTACCTTGACTCGTCACCGCCGAATCTGGAATTCCTGCGGGTGTTCATCGCTTCGACACCGGACCAGCGCCGGAATCTGATCAGCCAGGTGCAGAACAATCCGGGTGCTGCGGAGGCCTTCCCCGTCATCCAGCAGATGTTCGCGAGCTGCCCCAACTACTGAGCGGATTGGAATGCGAGGCACCAGTGCGTGCGTCGCTCGGTTGGTGACTTGCGTCGCCGATACCTCACGTCTCGCACAATCGTCTTTTGGTGTTGAAGCCGCGCATGCCGTTGTATGGTTCGGCCGTGGGGGTAATGCAAAGGTGGCCCAAGAGATTTCGGCTGATGTGGTTTGCGCTGCGTACGGGGTACTGGGTGCCCCGGACGTTTCTGCCCGATGTGTATTCCGATGATGCGCTGATCTGTTTCAACAGTGACGCTTTTCGTGATGACCCGGTGTTTCGGCGCGCCTATCAGCGTGGTGTGCAGGCGCTCGGCGGCCAGGATTTCTATCACTGGGAGTGGCGGTTTCACGTCGGGTTGTGGGCGGCGTCGAGCGCGACCAAGCTCGACGGTGATTTCGTCGAGTGCGGTGTCAGCCATGGGTTTTTGAGCAGCGGCATCATGCAGACCCTGGACTGGGATCGGTTGGGCAAGACGTTTTATCTGCTCGACACGTTCGGCGGGATGGACCCGCGCTTCGTCACCGATGTCGAACGGGAAACCGGGGCGCTTGTCAAGAGCCAGGCGGCGCTCGACTTCGGGGTCTACGCGAATTCGGTCGAAAGCGTCCGCAAGAATTTTGCGGAGTGGAACAACGTGCGCATCATTGCCGGGACGGTTCCGGAAACCTTGGAGCAGGTCGACACCGAGAAGGTGGCCTACCTCCATATCGACATGAACTGCGCCCCACCCGAGGTTGCGGCGTTGCGCTATTTCTGGCCGCGATTGACCCCGGGCGCGTTTGTGCTGCTCGACGATTACGCGCAGAGGGGACGCGACGAACAGCGCCTGGCGATGGATGGGGTGGCCCGCGAACTTGACGTGCCGATCTGCACCCTGCCCACCGGCCAGGGCCTGATCATGAAGCCGGCCCGCTGAGGATTTGTGTGCGTTGAGGAGCGCTCACCGCTCCTCGATGCACACAAATCGCCGGGAACGCCCACGCGCTAAATAAATGCGCTCTTAATTTCAAAGACGGCGAAAACCCAGGCCGCCTCCAGTATGTTTGCTGGCGGGACTGGAAAACCTGGAGGAGACCGGAGCGCCAACTTTTCGACGACGACTATTTCAGCCTTTTCGTCATGATTAGCGACGAGGAGCCGCACAGCGTATGACCTGCATTCACAGAATGGCCCACGCCAGGGACGCGTGCGATTCTCATCCGCCATTGTCGCCGGTCCGCCTGGGAACGCGCCGTCGTCGACGCGCAGCCGACCACACCACAAATTTGCGGGACCGTAGATATCGGGTCGTCGTCGCAGGCCAGGCGGTCCCTGACCGCCTACACAGCCAAGGCTGCGGTCGACGGCGACTATCGAGCTTCGAAGGTATAGGGGTGGCACGGCTCCTCGGGGGGCGCTCGCGGCAATGACCGCCTGTCTGGGGGGACAGTCATGACGACCGATGCGGGACGACGGTTGTGGTCGATTGACGCGCTCGATGATGACGAGCACGACCAGCTGGCGGAGTGGGGTAATCGGGCGATCTTGTCCAAGCCGGCCCGTCACCGGGACTCGATTCCGGCGCTGTTCGCCCAGCAGGTGGTTCGCATCCCGGACGCCGTGGCGTTGGCATGTGGTGAGCAGTCGTGGACGTATCGCGAGTTGGACGAGGCCGCCAACGGGCTGGCACATGAGCTCGTAAGCCGAGGCGCGGGCCCGGGCGAGGTTGTGGCGCTGCTGATTCCGCGTTCTGCGGAGGCGATCATCGCGATCCTGGCGGTGCTCAAGACCGGTGCGGCGTATCTTCCGATCGACCCTGCGCATCCCGACGATCGAGTCGCCTTCACGCTCGGCGACGCCGCGTCTGCCGTCGCCATCAGCACGACCGAACTGCGGCCGCGGCTTGCGACGTTCGACATTCCGGTCATCGATGTCGATGATCGCTCAGCGGCAGGCCCGACGACCGCATTGCCAACGCCGTCACCTGATGACGTCGCCTACGTCATCTACACTTCCGGCACCACCGGCGTCCCCAAGGGTGTCGCCATCACCCACTACAACGTCACACAGCTCTTGTCCTCGCTTGATGCGGCGCTACCCGGTCCCGGCGTATGGGCCTTGTGCCATTCGCTGGCGTTCGATGTCTCGGCGTGGGAGATCTTGGCGCCGCTGGTGCGAGGCGGCCGGTTGGTGGTGGTGTCCGAGACGGTGGCACGTTCACCGGAAGAGCTTCACGAGGCGTTGATACGCGAAGGGGTGACGGTACTGACTCAGACCCCTTCTGCGGCAGGGGTTTTACCACCCGAGGGTCTGGAGTCGATGACACTGGTGGTGGCGGGGGAGGCTTGCCCGGCGGAGCTGGTTGATCGGTGGGCCAGCGATGACCGGGTGATGCTCAACGCGTACGGGCCGACCGAAACCACCATGTGCGTGACAATCAGCGCCCCGTTGACACCAGGGACGGTCGCGGTGCCGATCGGTACGCCGGTGCCGGGGGCCGCACTCTTTGTGTTGGATGCGTGGTTGCGGCCGGTAGGCGCCGGTTTGGTCGGCGAGCTGTATGTGGCCGGTCGAGGTGTGGGTGTGGGCTATGTCGACCGTGGTGGCTTGACGGCGTCGCGGTTTGTGGCGTGCCCGTGGGCGCCGGGTGCGCGGATGTATCGCACCGGCGATTTGGTTCGTTGGGGCGAGGATGGTCAGCTGCTGTATCTGGGGCGTGCTGACGAGCAGGTCAAGATTCGTGGGTATCGCGTCGAACTCGGTGAGGTACAAGCCGCCCTCGCTGCAGTGGACGGCGTCGAACAGGCCGCGGTGATCGCTCGCGAAGACCGCCCCGGCGACAGACGACTGGTCGGCTATATCGTCGAATCATCCACTGGAGCAGTGGATTTGATCAGGGTTCGGACCACCTTGGCTGCTCGCCTGCCGGCCTATATGGTCCCGGGGGCGGTGGTGGCACTCGACGCGCTGCCGCTGACGGTCAACGGGAAGCTCGACAAGCGTGCCCTGCCCGCGCCGGAGTACGGCGGCATTGTCAACGAGTACCGGGCCCCCGGTAATCCGGTGGAGGAAATCCTCGCGACGATCTATTCGCAGGTGCTCGGGGTCGAGCGCGTCGGTGTCGACGACTCGTTCTTCGAGCTGGGTGGTGACAGCATCCTGTCGATGCAGGTCGTGGCCCATGCTCGGGCGGCCGGGGTGTTATGTCGGCCGCGCGACATCTTCGTCGAGCAAACCGTTGCCCGGCTGGCCACGGTCGCTGAGATCGCCAGCGATGCAGACGATGTCATCGATGACGGCGTCGGTGAGGTGGCGCCGACGCCGATGATGCGTTGGTTGCACGACGTGGAGGGTCCGGTCGACGAGTTCAACCAGACTCTGGTGTTGCAGGCCCCCGACGGGGTCACCGCCGACGACGTGGTGGTCGTGCTGCAGGCCCTCCTGGAACAGCACGCGATGCTGCGGGTGCGTGTGGAGGACGACGGTGCCGGCGGGTGGTCGCTCAGCGTGCCCGAACCCGCGTCGGTCGATGCCGCCGAGCGACTACACGTGGTGGACGCGCTGACGGATGAGGCCATCATCGGTGCGCGGTCGCAGTTGAATCTGGCCACCGGGGCGATGGTCAGCGCGGTGTGGGCTTCCTCGACAAGCCAGCTGGTCTTGATGATTCACCACCTGGCCGTTGATGGGGTGTCTTGGCGAATCCTGTTGGAGGACATCAACATCGCCTGGGCTCAGCACCATAGCGGCCAAGCTGTCGCCTTACCGACCGAGGGTACGTCGTTCAAGCGCTGGGCTACGCTGTTGGACGAGCATGCGCGCAGCGTCGAGGTGGTGGCGACGGCCGAGGCTTGGCGGCAGGTCGCCGACGTTCCAGCCGTGTTGCCCACGATGCAGCCTGAGGACACGTACGCCAATGCCGGTCGCCTGACGGTGTCGCTGGACACCGACACCACAAGGCTGCTGCTCGGGGAGGTGCCCTCGGCATATCACGCTGGCGTGCAAGACATTCTGCTGATCGCGTTCGGGTTGGCCTGGACCGAATTCCTGGGCGCCAACACGCCGATCGGGTTTGATGTCGAGGGCCACGGGCGGCATGAGGAACTGCGCGCCGATGTAGATCTGTCGCGCACGGTGGGCTGGTTCACCACCAAGTATCCGGTCGCGCTGAATGTCGCTGGTATCGACTGGGATCAGCTGATCTCCGGTGATGCGGGGTTGGGCGCGGTGATCAAGGCGGCCAAGGAACAACTGCGGTCGCTCCCCGACGGGTCGACCTATGGGCTGCTGCGGTATCTCAATCCCGACGTGGAGTTGGGAGGTTCGGATCCGGCCATTGGGTTCAACTACCTGGGCCGCCTGGGCGCAGGCGCGGCCGATCTGTCCGAGGACCTGTGGCGCATCAGCCCGGCCAGTATGGCCTCCGCGGATGCAGCCGCGGCGGTCGCGATGCCGTTGGCCCATACCGTGGAATTGAATGCGGGCACGCTGGATACCGATGCCGGTCCGCTCCTGCAGGCCAATTGGTCCTGGGCGCCGTCGGCGTTCGATGCCGAGAAGGTAGAACGGTTGAGCCGGTTGTGGTTTGACGCGTTGGCCGGCATCTGCGCGCATGTGCGTGCCGGCGGGGGTGGGTTGACGCCGTCCGACGTCCTACCGGCGCTGCTGACTCAGCAGCAGATCGACGACCTCGCCCAGCAGCACCAACTTGTCGACGTGTTGCCGCTGACGCCGCTGCAGCAGGGCCTGCTGTTCCACTCCACGCTCACCCGCGGCGACGACGTCTACGCCGTGCAGCTGGACATCACCATCGCCGGCCCGCTGGATCCCCGTCTCCTGTGCGAGGCGCTGACCACCGTGATCCAACGTCACCCGCATCTGGCCGCGCGCTTCTGCACTTCGTTGAGCGAACCGGTGCAGATCCTCACGGCCGATCCCGACATCGGTTGGCAGTACTGCGAACTGGATACCGACGAACAGATAGAAGAACTGCGTGCGGCCGAGCGGGCGGCGGTGTGCGAGCTGGCCGACTCGCGTCCCTTCCGGGCGGCGCTGATCCGTACTGCGGAGCATCGGCATGAGTTCGTCCTGACCGTTCATCACATCGTGATCGATGGGTGGTCGCTGCCGCTGTTGTTGCAGGAGATCTTCGCGGGCTATTACGGGCATCGGTTGCCCGCGCCGGTACCCTTCCGCAAGTTCGTCACGTGGTTGGCCGGTCAGGACCGCGACGCGGCGGAAGTGGTGTGGGCGAAGGTATTCGACGGGTTCGAAACCCCAACCCTGGTAGCCCCGGCGGATCGACCGGGTCCGCGCGACGTCAGCTTCGCCCGTGTTTCCGCGGAGACGACGCGGGCGTTGGGGGAGTTGGCGCGGTCGCGGCGCACCACGGTGAGCACGGTGTTGCAGGCGGGCTGGGCGCGATTGTTGATGACGTTGACCGGTCAGCATGACGTGGCGTTCGGCGCGGTCACTTCGGGGCGCCCGGCCGAGCTCGCGGGCTCGGAGTCGATGATCGGTTTGTTGATCAACACCGTGCCGGTGCGGGCGAATGCCACGCCCACGTCGACGGTCGGTGATCTGCTGGACCGGTTGCAGGAGGGGTACAACGACACCCTCGAACATCAACATCTCGCGTTGGCCGACATTCATCGGGTCGTCGGGCTGGACCGGTTGTTCGACACGTTGTTTGTGTACGAGAACTATCCGGTTGATCTCGGAGCGCTTTCGGGGGTGCAGGAGCTGGCGCTCACAGGGTTCAGCGCACGGGAGTACAACCACTATCCGTTGACAGTGGCGGTGACGCCGGGCCAGCAGTTGAGTCTGCGGGTGGAGTACGCCGCCGAGGTGTTCGACCCGGCGGCCATCGACGCGATAGTTGATCGCTTCCACCGGATCTTGGCTGCGATGGTGACTGAACCCGATCGGCGGTTGTCGTCGATCGATGTCCTCGATTCCGAGGAGCATGACCAGCTTGATGGTTGGGCGAATCGGGCGGTGTTGGGTCGGCCGGTGGTGGCGCCGAAGTCGATTCCTGCGGTGTTCGCTGAGCAGGTGGACCGTGATCCCGGCGCGGTGGCGTTGACGTTCGAGGGTCGGTCGATGACCTACGGCGAGCTCGATGAGGCCGCCAATAGCCTGGCCAACCTGCTGGCGATGCACGGCGCGGGTCCGGGCCGGTCGGTGGCGTTGTTGGTACCGCGCTCAGATGACGCGATCGTGGGGATGTTGGCGATCCTGAAGACTGGGGCGGCGTATCTGCCGATCGACCCGTCGGTGCCCGAGGCGCGGCTGGAGTTCATGCTCGGCGACGCCGCGCCGATCGCCGCCGTGACGACCGCGGATCTGCGGGCCCGGCTGGATGGCGCGGATCTGGCGATCGTCGAAATCGACGACCCGGCCGACTATTTCGCCCACGACACGCTGCTGACCCCGGCTGCTGATGATGTGGCGTATTTGATTTACACGTCGGGGACGACGGGTGTGCCTAAGGGTGTGGCGGTGTCGCATGTGAATGTGACGCAGACGTTGGCGTTGTTGCATCCGGATATGCCTGCCGGTGCGGGGCAGGTGTGGTCGCAGTGGCATTCGTTGGTGTTTGACGTGTCGGTGTGGGAGATCTGGGGTGCGTTGCTGCATGGTGCGCGGTTGGTGATCGTGCCTGAGGCGGTGGCGGGTTCGCCGGCGGAGTTGCATGAGTTGTTGGTGCGTGAGCAGGTCAGCGTGTTGTATCAGACGCCGTCGGCGGCGGGGATGCTTTCGCCGGAGGGTTTGGAGGACACCACTTTGGTGGTGGCGGGGGAGGCGTGTCCGACGGAGTTGGTGGATCGGTGGGCGCCTGGGCGGGTGATGCTCAATGCCTATGGTCCGACGGAGGCCACGATTTATGCGGCGATCAGTGCGCCGTTGGTGGCGGGTTCGCATGAGGCGCCGATCGGGTCTCCGGTGCCCGGTGGGGCGACGTTTGTGCTTGATGAGTGGTTGCGTCCGGTGCCTGCGGGGGCGGTGGGTGAGCTGTATCTGGCTGGGCGTGGGATCACGGTGGGTTATGTGAACCGTGGCGGGTTGACGGCGTCGCGGTTTGTGGCGTGTCCGTTCGGTGAGCCGGGGGCGCGGATGTATCGCACTGGGGATTTGGTGCGCTGGGGTGCTGATGGTCAGTTGCAGTATCTGGGGCGTGCTGATGATCAGGTCAAGATCCGCGGTTATCGCATCGAGTTGGGTGAGATTCAGGCTGCGTTGGCTGAGTTCGACGGGGTGGATCAGGCGGTGGTGATTGCGCGTGAGGACCGCCCGGGCGATAAGCGTTTGGTCGGCTATATCACCGGCACCGCTGAACCCGCCGAACTGCGTGCCCAGCTGGGGCAGCGGCTGCCCGGTTATATGGTGCCCGCGGCGGTGGTGGTGCTCGACGCGCTGCCGTTGACGGTCAACGGCAAGCTCGACCGCCGCGCGCTGCCTGCACCGGAGTATCAGGCCGTGGCGCAGTATCGGGCGCCGTCGAATGCGATCGAGGAGGTCATCGCCGGCATCTTCGCCCAGGTCCTCGGAGTCGATCGCGTCGGTGTGGATGACTCCTTCTTCGACCTCGGTGGCGACTCGATCTCGGCAATGCGCGTCATCGCAGCCATCAATTCAGCTATCGATGCCGAAGTCGCGGTGCACACGATCTTCGACGCGCCCACCGTCAGCGGATTGAGTCAGCACGTGGAGGACGCCAGCGCGTTGGCGTCTTCGATGGCGAACACGCCAAGCTTCGCGTCGGTGCACGGTGTCGACGCGACGGAAGTCCACGCGTGTGATCTCACGTTGGATAAGTTCCTCGACGACACGACGCTGACTACGGCCCCGACGCTGCCTCGAGTCAGCGAGGTGCGAACGGTCTTGTTGACGGGGGCGACCGGATTCCTGGGGCGGTATCTGGTGTTGGAGTTGCTCGAACAGCTCGGCGCCGTCGATGGCACGTTGGTGTGTCTGGTGCGCGGCAAGGACGACGCGGACGCGCTGCGTCGCCTGGAGAAGACCTTCGACAGCGGCGACCCGCATCTGCTGAACCACTTCCACGACCTGGCCGCCGACCGACTGCAGGTGGTCGCGGGGGATAAGGGTCAACCCGGGCTCGGGCTCGATGAGGAGATTTGGGGGTGCCTGGCCGACGCCGTAGACCTGATCGTGGATTCCGCCGCTCTGGTCAACGGGATCCTGCCCTACCCGGAGTTGTTCGGCCCCAACGTGGTGGGCACTGCGGAGTTGATTCGGTTTGCGTTGACTGGTCGTCTGAAGCCGTATGCGTTTGTGTCGACGTCGGATGTGGGCCGTCAGATCGAGCCGTCGGTGTTTACCGAGGACGCCGATATCCGTCAGATCAGCGCTACCCGGGTTGTGGACGGTAGTTACGCCAACGGGTATGGCAACAGCAAGTGGGCCGGTGAGGTCCTGCTGCGTGAGGCCCATGATCTGTGTGGGTTGCCGGTGGCGGTGTTTCGCTCGGGGATGATCATGGCTGATCCGAGGTATGCGGGTCAGCTCAATGTGTCTGACACGGTGACGCGGATGGTGTTGTCGGTGGTGGCCACCGGGGTGGCGCCGGCGTCGTTCTACCAGGTGGATGCCGACGGGAATCGGCAGCGCGCGCACTTCGATGGGCTGCCGGTCGATTTTGTGGCCGAGGCGATCGCCACCCTGGGTACCCGGTTGGGCGAGGGGTTCCAGACCTATCACGTGATGAATCCTCACGATGACGGCATCGGCATCGATGAGTACGTGGACTGGTTGAGCGAAGCGGGGTATCCGATCGAGCGTATCGGCGACTTCGGTGAGTGGGTCACTCGCTTTGAGGCCGGGCTGCAGGGGTTGCCGGAGTCGCAGCGGCAGCAGTCGGTGTTGCAGATGTTGCAGTTGTTGGTGAGCCACACTGACGGGCAGGTGTCGGCTCCGGAGCCGACGGTGGGGTCGTTTGCTCCGGCGGATCGGTTCCACGCCGCGGTCAAGGCCGCCAAGATCGGACCCGATCACGACATCCCCCACATCAGCGCACCGCACATCATCAAGTACGTCACCGACCTCCAACACCTCGGACTGCTCTAGGTATGTGGGGTCCGATTCTCGGGCTGGCGAGGTGCCGTTGCTGGGGCTTGTGAACGTTCGCTAAATGACTTGAACAGGCGACGTTTCAGGGCCACCGCGCGCTTCTCCACCAAGAGCCAGCTCGCGGCAGCAACGGGCAGGGTCGCCGCCATCGCAGCGAGGAAAAATACGGGAGGACTCAATTGGGCGAGCCCAAACGTGGCGAGCAGCTGCTGCATCGGGAACCCGTAGATGTACACACCGTAAGACAGGTCGTAACGGAGATTTATCCTGCGGACGAGTGCGCCAGAAACGATGATCGCGTATGCCACGGAGAGGGCGGCGATCACCCGGTAGTTGTCCATGAAGCCCGATGCCACGATGACCGCGACGCTGAGCGCCACCAGCGACCAGCGGGCTGGGATTCTGTCCTGGTACTGGAAGAACATCGCCCCCGCAAGAAACATCAGAAAGAACCGTGCCAACGCCTGGGGCCACGTCGGCACTTCGAATGTCGAGTAAGAAACGCACGCCGACCAGCACAACGAGATGACAAACAAGGTTGGAATGGTCCAGCGGCGCTTCAGGAGGCCGACCACCCCCAGTACCGAAACCACGAGATCACACAGCAATACAAAGAACAGAGTCCAGATCGCTCCGTTCCATACCTCAGGGTATGGCACGCCGGTGGGTGTGCCGTCAATCCCCGCGTAGCCCACATTCATCACGGCGTTGTTCAGAACGTATGCGATCTCCGACGACAACGTGATCGTTGTGTGCTGGTACGCGGCGGCGATCGGAGCGATGACAAACGCAATCACCAGCAGACAGACCCATAGGCCCGGGAAGATTCGCAGCCAACGGGATGCCCAGAACTCCTTCAGGCGTGGGCGCCGCATCCAGGCCGCCACGATGAGAAACCCGGAAATGGTGAAGAAGCCGTCCGCGAACAGCTCGCTGAGCAACCTCATTATCGGCTCGTGCGAGATCGAGCGGCCGGTGAGGTCCCAGGAGTGCCAGAAAACCACCCCTGTCGCGAGGACCAGTCGCCACGCCGTCAACGCATTACGGCGCGGATCGAACACATGCCTCAGCACTACGAGCTCCCCCACGGTCGGAGTTCAACGGAAACGAGCTCCGACGGATGGGGCTGTATGTGTCGCCCGGTACCGCCAGATCCGGAGTCTCTACTTATAAAGGTTTCCGGGATCTGCTCGCAATTTTTAACGGCACTTCGATCCGCGACGTGGGTGGTTGGGTTATCGG
Organism: Mycolicibacterium moriokaense; assembly: GCF_010726085.1. NCBI lineage: Bacteria > Bacillati > Actinomycetota > Actinomycetes > Mycobacteriales > Mycobacteriaceae > Mycobacterium > Mycolicibacterium moriokaense. The sequence continues at coordinate 5,040,758 of NZ_AP022560.1, read as the reverse complement.
TGCGCGTCCAAGTGGTCGCGGCGAGCGGCCCGGTGAGCACGGTCGTACGAGCATTTTGATCGCGGGGTAGCGTTCGCGAGCTAACGCGGTGGATGGGCGGCGGGCCACTTACGATCGATTGCTGGCGGTGCCAGGCGCAGTCGGTCTGGCCGTAGGTCATGCCACCGAACAGGTCGACCAGATCCCCGCGTTTGCTGCGCCTCGGGGGGCGGTGTGGACGGTGACCGGCTCAGCCATCGGCGTGACCTCAACATTCGTCGAATCCGGGCCTCGGCGGCAATCTGCAAGGCGGAATTTGCTCACGGTACGATGATTACCGCGAAGCCACCAAAATTTGCCAGTTAGGTGCCACATCAGCATCTCCGGTTATTAGCACCATCTTGACTCTTGGGCAAATTTTGCCAAACCGTTGATCAGCTCCCTTAGCTGTACTACCGTCCGTCCCGGCGGATGAGTTATTCACCGGGGGGCGGGGCATCCGCCTTGTGCTCGACTAAATGGCCTGGAGAAACATGAGAATCAATCCGCTTCCCGACTACGACAGCGCTCTGCTCGCGTTGATTGAGGCCGTAAAACAACGAGGTCAGGTCCGATACGCCGGCGAGAATCTCGCGCGAGAGGCTAGCGGCGGTTCAGGCGGCTGATGGGTCCCGTGGTTCAGGACCGTCGGCCTCGACGACGCCTGGCAACGGCCGGACATGGTGAGTTGGATGGATCTCGGTGACCGTGGGCTGCCGCTGACGCGTGGGCAGCTCGGCATCTGGTTGTCGCAGGAACGTGGTCTGGTCGGCGCGGCCTGGCAGCTCGGCCTGTTGGTGCGAATCGAGGGGGCGATCGACCGTTCCCTCCTCAAGTGCGCGATCCGTCAGGCGCTGCACGAGGCCGAACCGGCCAGGGCCGCCTTCTTCGAGGTGGACGGAGAGGTATTCCAACAGGCCATCGATTACTCGGACGTTGAGGTCGCTTATCGAGATGTGACTGGCTCGGCCGATCCGGTGGAGGAAGTCCGCCAGATCACGTCATCGCTGCAACGCACGCCCATGCCGTTGACGGGTCCGCTGGTCAAGTTCGCGTTGTTCCGAACCGGACCCGATCAGTACTACATGTACGGGCTGTGTCACCACATGGCCGTGGACGGAACAGGCATGGCGTTGGTCTGCCGCCGAATCGCCACGATCTATTCCGCGCTTGTTGCTGGAGAGCCGGTCCCGCCTGCCTATTTCGGCTCGTTGCAGGATCTGGTCACCTACGAGTCGGAGTACACGGACTCCGCCGACTATCTTGACGATCTGGCCTACTGGAGCGCCAACCTTCCCCCGGAGGGAGGACGGAACCAGCTGCCGTCCGTGTCCGCGCACGGATATGACGAATTCCTGCCTTCGGCATCGGTTCAGATGAGTCCAGCCGTCGTCGGCCAGGTCAAGGAACTCACCAAGAAACTGCGCATCCGTCGTCACTCGGTGATCACCGCGGCATGCGCGCTGTTGGTGCGAGCGTGGTCCGGGCACGGTTCGGAGGTAGCGCTCGATTTCCCGGTGAGCAGGCGCGTGCACCCCGGGGCCAAGACGCTTCCCGGCCTTTTCTCCGGAGTGGTGCCCCTGGTGCTGCAGACCCCGCCAGACGCGACAGTCGGCGAATTCTGCCGCCATGTTGACGCGCGCATACGGGAACTGCTGCAGCATCAACGCTTTCCGGTGCACGTGCTCGAGAGCGAACGCGGCCTCCGTAGCCCCGGACAGGCGGCGAACCGGGTCGCGGTGAACTTCATCCCGGGTCGGCTCACCCTCGACCTCGGCAGCGCTCGGGCACACGCGACGTACACGAATTTCGGTCCGCTGGATCACTTTGGGTTCTTCTTCCTCGGATCCAGCGACGAACTCTTCTTCACCACAGTGGGCGCCGGGCAGCCCTTTGCGAATTTCGAGGTCGACGATCTGGCGGACCGGTTGAGCCAGTTGTTGGTGTCGATGGTGGCCGATCCGACGAAGCCGTTGTCGTCGTTGGGTGTGGTTGGTCGGGCCGAGTGTGAGCAGTTGTCGGAGTGGGGGAATCGGCCGGTGTTGTGGGGGCCGGGACCGGGGTGGGTTTCGGTGCCGGAGTTGTTCGCGGTGCAGGTGCGGGCGCGGCCTGAGGCGGTGGCGCTCACGGGCGGGGATCGGTCGCTGACCTATCGTGAATTGGACGCGGTTTCGGACCGGTTGGCCGCGGTGTTGGCCGGTCATGGTGCCGGGCCTGGGGCGTGCGTCGGGGTGCTGGTGCCGCGCTCGGTGGACGCGGTGGTGGCGCTGTTGGCGGTGCTCAAGTCCGGGGCGGCGTATGTGCCGATCGATCCGGGTCTGCCGAATGCGCGGGTGCAGTTCCTGCTTGCCGATGCCGCACCGGCGATTGTGCTGACCACTGCCGAATTGCGTTCGCGGTTAGGGGATTTCGGCGGAGCGGTGATCGATGTGGCCGACCCGGGATCGGTCGATCCGGGGGCGGAGGTCCGGCCGCCATGCGTCCAGGACATTGCCTACGTCGTGTACACGTCGGGCACCACGGGGGTGCCTAAAGGTGTGGCAGTCAGCCATCACAACGTGACGCAGCTGTTGGAGTCGTTGCATGCCGGGGTGGGTGCAGGGCCGGGGTGCGTGTGGTCGCAGCTGCATTCGTTGGCGTTCGATCTGTCGGTATGGGAGATCTTCGGGGCGTTGTTGAGTGGTGGCCGGCTCGTGGTGGTTACGGAGTCGGTGGCCGCATCCCCGCCGGATCTACAGGCGTTGTTGTGCGCCGAGCGGGTGCAGGTGTTGACGTCGACGCCGTCGGCGCTCGCGATGCTGTCGCCGCAGGGTCTGGCGGGGACGACTTTGGTGGTCGCTGGGGAGTCGTGTGCGGCTGAGGTGGTGGATCGGTGGGCGCCGGGGCGGGTGATGGTCAACGCTTACGGTCCGACCGAGACCACGATGGGGGTGGCGATCAGTGCGCCGCTGACCCCGGAGTCGACGGTGGTGCCGATTGGGTCGCCGGTGTCGGGCGCGGCGCTGTTTGTGTTGGACCCGTGGCTGTTGCCGGTCCCCGCGGGGGTGGTGGGTGAGTTGTACATCGCGGGCCATGGCGTGGGTGTGGGGTATCTGGGTCGGTCGGGGTTGACGGCGTCGCGGTTTGTGGCGTGTCCGTTCGGGTGCGCGGGTGTGCGGATGTATCGCAGTGGGGATTTGGTGCGCTGGCGGGCCGATGGGCAGTTGGAGTATCTGGGTCGTGCCGATGAGCAGGTCAAGATCCGTGGGTATCGCATCGAGCTGGGTGAGGTGCAGGCGGCCCTAGCCGCGTGCGAGGGCGTGGATTCGGCGGTGGCGATCGCGCGCGAAGATCAGCCCGGGGACAAGCGGCTGGTTGGCTATGTCACCGAAACCCACAGCGGGGCAGCAGATATCGCGGGGATCCGGGCGGCGTTGGCACAGCGCTTGCCCGGCTACATGGTGCCCGCAGCCATCGTCAAGCTCGAGTTCTTGCCGTTGACGCTCAACCATAAACTCGACGTCCGCGCGCTGCCTGCACCCGACTACCGCAGTTGTACGCGGTATCGAGCGCCGTCGACGACCACCGAACAGATCCTGGTCGGCATCTACGCCGAGGTGCTCGGGGCTGACCGCGTCGGGGTGGATGATTCGTTCTTCGACTTGGGTGGTGACTCGCTGTCGGCGATGCGCCTGATCGCCGCGATCAACACCACCCTTGGCGCCCAACTGGCCGTACGCACCATCTTCGAAGCACCGACCATCACCCAACTCACGCCGCACATCCACACCAGCGCAGTGCGTCTGGCGCCGTTGGGGCCGGTGGAGCGGCCTGCGGTGGTGCCGTTGTCGTTTGCGCAGAGCCGCTTGTGGTTCATCGACCAGCTGCAGGGTCGATCGCCGGTCTACAACATGCCGCTGGCGGCGCGGTTGGTCGGACCGCTTGATGTCGACGCGCTCGGTGCTGCGTTCGCCGATGTGGTGGGCCGCCACGAGAGTCTGCGCACACTCATCACCGCGCCCGACGGAATCCCCCAACAGGTGGTCGTCGAACCCGAACGCGCAGACTTCGGGTGGCGGGTCGTCGATGCCACCGAGTGGCCGATGAGTGAACTCGAGCGCACTGTCGAGGCGGCCGCAACGCACGCTTTTGATTTGTCGGTTGAGGTTCCGTTGCGGGCGTTGGTGTTTCGGGTTGGCGTTGATGTGCATGTGTTGGTGGCGGTGGTGCATCACATTGCTGCTGATGGGTGGTCGATTGCGACGTTGACTCGGGATTTGAGTGCGGCGTATGCGGCTCGGCGGGCGGGTCGGGCGCCGGGGTGGGCGCCGTTGCCGGTGCAGTATGTGGATTACACGTTGTGGCAGCGCGCCAATTTGGGTGATCTCGACGATGAGGATTCGGCGATCGCGCGTCAGTTGGCGTACTGGGAACAGGCGTTGGCGGGCATGCCTGAGCGGGTGCAGCTGCCCACGGATCGGCCCTATCCGGTGGTGGCCGATCACCGGGGTGCGGCGGTGGATATCGAGTGGCCGGCGCAGTTGCAGGCCGCGGTGGCTGCGGTGGCGCGTGCGCAGGGCGTGACCAGTTTCATGGTGGTGCAGGCCGCGTTGGCGGTGTTGTTGTTGGCGGCCACTAGTGATGTGGCCGTGGGGTTCCCGATCGCCGGGCGCACTGATGCTGGTCTCGATGATGTGGTGGGGTTGTTGGTCAACACGTTGGTGTTGCGGGTGGATTTGGCCGGCAATCCCAGTGTGGCGCAGGTGTTGGCGCGGGTGCGTGCGGCCAGTCTGGGCGCTTATGAGCATCAGGATGTGCCGTTTGAGGTGTTGGTGGAGCGGCTGAACCCGACGCGCAGTTTGGCTCATCATCCGTTGGTGCAGGTGATATTGGCCTGGCAGAACCTGCCGGTGGGTGCGGCTGTGGAGAGCGGGTTGGGGTTGGGTGACGTGGCGGCTGAAGCCTTGCCGGTGAGCACCCGTACCGCGCGTATGGACTTGTCGTTCTCGTTGGCTGAACGGTTCACCGACGACGGCGCCCCGGCCGGTATCGGCGGCACGGTCGAATTCCGCACCGACATCTACGACACCGAAACCATCCACACCCTCATCCACCGATGGCAACACGTATTGGCATCGATGGCGGGGGATCCCGCGCAGCGATTGTCCTCTATCGATGTGCTGGACACCGACGAGCGCGGCCACCTCGATCGCATCGGCAACCGCGCGGTACTGAGCCGGCCCACAAGTACGCCGATGTCGATCCCGGCATCGTTGACCGCCCGGGCGGCCGCCGACCCGGAGGCTGTCGCGCTCTCCGGTGAAGGTCGGTCACTGACCTACCGGGAGTTCGATGAGGCCTCGAATCGGTTGGCACACTCGCTCGCTGGCCGTGGCGCCCGCCCAGGGACGTGCGTGGCACTGTTGATGCCGCGGTCGGTGGACGCGATCGTGGCGATGTTCGCGGTGCTCAAGTCCGGCGCGGCGTATCTGCCGATCGATCCGGCGCTGCCGAACTCCCGGATCGCGTTCATGCTCGGCGATGCCGCGCCGGTCGCGGTTCTCACCACCGCTGAATTGCGGCCGCGGCTGGGCGGTTTCGAAGGTGCCCTCATCGATGTGGCAGACCCGGATTCGGTCGATCCTGCGGTGGTGGTGCAGGCCCCAGCACCCGATGACATCGCGTATCTGATCTATACGTCCGGCACCACCGGGGTCCCCAAAGGCGTTGCGGTGACCCATCACAACGTCACGCAGATTCTGGAGTCCATGCACGCGAATCTGCCGACAGGGCCAGGTGAGGTGTGGTCGCAATCTCATTCCCTGGCGTTCGACGCTTCCGTATGGGAGATCTGCGGTGCGTTGCTCAGCGGTAGCCGGCTCGCGGTGGTCCCCGACGCGGTGACGGTCTCCTCGGACGAGCTCCACGAGTCGTTGATGCGCGAGCAGGTCAGCGTGCTGACCCAAACCCCCTCGGCGGTAGGAGGATTGTCGCCCGAAGGTTTGGACTCGATGGCCTTGACGACGGTGGGTGAAGTGTGCCCGACCGAGGTGGTGGATCGATGGGCGCCGGGGCGGATGATGGTCAACGCCTATGGGCCCACCGAGACCACGATGTGCGTGACGGTCAGTGCGCCGCTGACACCCGGATCGGGGATGGTACCCATTGGCGCACCGCTGTCCGGAGCGGCGCTGTTCGTGCTGGACCCATTGTTACAGCCGGTGCCCGTAGGGGTGGTAGGCGAGTTGTACATCGCCGGGCTGGGTGTGGGTGTGGGGTACCTCGGCAGGCCTGGACTGACGGCCGCGCGGTTTGTGCCCTGCCCGTTCGGGTCGGCGGGGATGCGGATGTATCGCAGTGGGGACCTGGTCCGCTGGCGCCCCGATGGGCAGCTGGACTACTTGGGTCGCGCCGACGAGCAGGTCAAGATTCGCGGATACCGCATCGAGCTGGGCGAGATCCAGGCGGCACTGACCGAACTCGACGGCGTCGAGCAGGCCGCCGTCATCGCTCGTGAAGATCGGCCCGGCGACAAGCGTCTCGTCGGCTACATCACCGGGACAGCGGATCCCACCCAGATACGACGCGCGTTGGCGGATCGGTTGCCGTCCTATATGGTGCCCGCCGCCGTCGTCTTGCTCGACGCACTGCCGCTGACGGTCAACGGCAAGTTGGACAAACGCGCGCTCCCTTTGCCGGAATACCACGGGGTTTACCGACCCCCGTCGACTCCGGCGGAGGAGATCATCGCCGGCATCTACGCCGAGGTGCTGGGGGTCGACCGCGTCGGCGTGGACGACTCGTTCTTCGATCTCGGCGGTGACTCCTTGTCCGCGATGCGGGTGATGGCATCGGTGAACATCGCCCTCGATGCCCGACTTCCGGTGCGCACGCTGTTCGAAGCGCCCACCGTGGCTCAGTTGGCGCCGCGCGTCGGCGCGGGCGGCTCGCGGTTAGAGCCGTTGCTGCCGATGCAGCGCCCCGCGGTGGTGCCGTTGTCGTTTGCGCAGAGTCGGTTGTGGTTCATCGACCAATTGCAGGGTCGCTCACCGGTTTACAACATGGCAGTGGCGTTACGGTTGAACGGCCGACTGGACGCCGAGGTGATGGGTGCTGCGCTCGCCGACGTGGTGAGTCGCCATGAAAGCCTGCGCACGTTGTTCGTTGCCGCTGAGGGCGTCCCCCAACAGGTGGTCATCGACCCCGAAAACGCCGACTTCGGGTGGCGGGTTGTAGACGCATCCGAGTGGTCGATGAGCGAACTCGAGCATGCCGTCGACGCCACCGCAATGCAGGGTTTTGACTTGGCGACGGAGCTTCCGTTGCGGGCGACGCTTTTCCGCCGCGCTGAGCACGAGCACGTTCTGGTGGCCGTGGTGCACCACATCGCCGCTGACGGCTGGTCGATCAGCCCACTGATTCGCGATCTCGGGCAGGCGTACGCCAGTCGGTGCCAGGGCCAGGCCCCGGGATGGACGCCGCTCCCCGTGCAGTATGTCGATTACACGCTGTGGCAGCGCGCACAGTTCGGCGATCTCGAGGACTGCACCAGTCCCATCGCCGCGCAGCTGGCCTACTGGCTGGAGGAGCTGGCGGGAATGCCTGAGCGGTTGCAGCTGCCGACCGATCGGCCCTACCCGATGGTGGCCGATCATCGTGGCGCAGTCGTGTCGATCGATTGGTCTCAGCAGGTGCAGCTCCGGATCGGTGAGGTGGCCCGCGCGCACAATGCCACCAGTTTCATGGTCGTCCAGGCCGCCCTGGCGATGCTGCTGTCCAAACTGAGCGCCAATAACGATGTGGCGGTGGGATTCCCGATCGCCGGCCGGGGCGATCCTGCGCTCGATGAAGTGGTGGGCTTCTTCGTCAACACGTTGGTGTTGCGGGTCGATCTGAGCGGGGATCCCAGCTTTGCCGACGTGTTGGGGCAGGTGCGTCGGCGCAGCCTGGCCGCATACGAGCACCAGGACGTGCCCTTCGAGCTGCTCGTCGAGAAGCTCAACCCCGCGCGTAGCCTGACCCATCATCCGGTGGTGCAGGTGATGCTGGCGTGGCAGAACCTGCCCGGGCAGAGCAGTGAGCCGGGAGCCGGATTGACCCTGGGCGACCTGCAGGTCACCCAGTTGCCGATCGACACCCACACCGCCCGTATGGATTTGTCGTTCTCGCTGGCGGAGCGTTTCACCGACGACGGCGAGCCCGCAGGAATCGGCGGAACAGTCGAATTCCGCACCGACGTGTTCGACTCCACCAGCATCGAGGCGCTGATCCAACGTTGGCAGCGGATGTTGGTGCCCATGCTCGGTGACCCCAGCCAGCGGCTGTCATCGGTTGATCTCCTCGATGCGGACGAGCAGCAACGGCTCGACGAATGGGCCAACCGGGCCGTGTTGAGCCAGACGGTCACCACCGCCAAGTCCATCCCGGAAGTCTTTGCCGCGCAGGTGGACCGCGATCCGGCGGCGGTAGCATTGACGTTCGAGGACCGGTCATGGAGTTATCGCGAGCTCGATGAGACCGCGAATCGACTGGCGCACCTGCTGGCCGACTTCGGAGCCCGCCCAGGAGAATCCGTGGCGATCGTGCTTCCCCGCTCTGACGACGCGATCGTCGGCATGATCGCGGTGCTCAAGACGGGGGCGGCCTACCTGCCGATCGACCCCGTACATCCCGATGCGCGAATCAAGTTCATGCTCGGCGATGCCGGGCCGATCGCGGTGCTCACCACCGCGGAACTACGTTCGCGGCTGGACGGCTTCGACGGGGCCGTCATCGCTGTGGACGATCCCCGCCTGGATGCGCAGCCGCCCGGCAGATTGCCCGCACCAGCGCCTGATGACATCGCGTACCTGATGTACACCTCTGGGACGACGGGCACACCGAAAGGTGTTGCGGTAACGCACCATAACGTGATCCAGCTTTTGGAGTCGCTGCACGCCACTCTGTCGACGTCGCCTGGTCAGGTCTGGTCGCAGTGGCATTCGTACAGCTTCGATATATCCGTCCAGGAGATCCTGGGTGCACTCCTAGGAGGCGGGCGCCTGGTGGTGATACCGCAGGCAGCCGCCGGGTCACCGCACGATTGCCACGACGTGCTGGTTCGCGAGCGGGTCAACGTGTTTACCCAGACCCCGTCGGCGGCGGCGATGTTGTCGCCGCAGGGTCTTGAGAACACGGCGCTGGTGGTCGGCGGTGAGGTCTGTCCTGCCGACTTGGTGGATCGGTGGGCACCGGATCGGTTGATGCTCAACGCCTACGGTCCGACCGAGACCACGATGGGAGTGGCGATCAGTGCACCCTTGTCTCCGGGAGCCGGTGCGGTGCCGATCGGTGCGCCGGTGGCGGGGGCGGCGTTGTTCGTGTTGGACGCCTGGTTGCGTCCGGTCCCCATGGGGGTGGTGGGTGAGTTGTACATCGCGGGCCATGGCGTGGGTGTCGGGTACGTGGGTCGGTCGGGGTTGACGGCGTCGCGGTTTGTGGCGTGTCCGTTCGGGCCTGCGGGTGTGCGGATGTATCGCAGTGGGGATTTGGTGCGCTGGCGTGCCGATGGGCAGTTGGAGTATCTGGGTCGCGCCGATGAGCAGGTCAAGATCCGTGGGTATCGCATCGAGCTGGGCGAGATCCGGTCGGCACTCGCCGAACTCGACGGGGTCGAGCAAGCGGTCGTGATCACGCGTGAGGACCGCCCCGGCGACAAACGGCTAGTAGGCTACGTCACCGAAACCCACGCCGGGGCAGTCGATCCCGCCGCAGTGCGTGGTGCGCTGGCCGATCGGCTGCCCCCTTACATGGTGCCTGCCGCGATCGTCGTGCTCGATACGTTGCCGCTGACGGTCAACAGCAAACTCGACAAGCACGCACTGCCGGCACCGAATTACGACAACGGCGAGCGGTACCGCGCACCGCAGAGTGCGGTTGAGGAAATCATCGCCGCCATCTATGCCGAGGTGCTGGGGGTCGACCGTGTCGGCGTCGATGACTCGTTCTTCGAACTGGGTGGTGACAGCATTCTGTCGATGCAGGTGGTGGTACGCGCCCGCGCAGCCGGAGTGATGTTCCGACCGCGCGACATTTTCGTCGAACAGACGGTGGCCCGGTTGGCCATGGTGGCCGAGGTTTTCGACGGCCAAGCGATGGTCGACGAGGGCATCGGGCCGGTGGTGGCCACCCCGATCATGCGCTGGCTGGACAGCCTCGAGGGCGCCGTCGACCAGTTCAACCAGACGTTGGTGGTGCAGGCCCCGGCCGGGGTGACCGAGCACGACGTGGTCGTGCTGTTGCAGGCCCTGCTCGATCGCCACGCGATGCTGCGGCTACGTGCCGGATCCGACTGGGCGACAGGCGAGCCGGGGTCGGTGCAGGCACGAGAGCTGCTCCATACCGCGGAGGTGTTGTCGGATGAGGTGGTGGTGGCAGCGCGGACGCAGTTGAACCCGGCAGAGGGACGGATGCTCAGCGCCGTGTGGGTGCCCGATACCGGTCAATTGGCGTTGATCATCCACCATCTCGCCGTCGATGGGGTGTCGTGGCGAATTCTGCTGGAAGACTTGAATATTGCGTGGGCACAACACCATAACGGCCAACCGGTCGACCTACCTGCGACAGGAACATCGTTTGCCTCGTGGTCGTCACTGCTCGCCGAGCACGCGCGGGACGCAGCCGTGACGGAGTGCGCCGACATGTGGAGGCGGGTTGTGGCAACCCCGGCCGTATTGCCGCCGGTGCAACCTGAGCTGGACACCTACGCCACGGCCGGGTCGTTGTCCGCCTCGCTGGATGTCGAGACGACCCGTCGACTGCTCGGCGAGGTGCCCGCCGCGTTCCATACCGGGGTTCAAGATGTGCTGCTGATCGCATTCGCGTTGGCCTGCAGTGAATTCCTCGGCAGCGGCGCGGCGCCCATCGCTATCGATGTCGAGGGCCACGGCAGGCAGGAAGAACTGGATCGCGCCGTCGACTTGTCCCGCACCGTCGGGTGGTTCACCACCAAGTATCCGGTCGCCTTGACCGTCGGCGAACTGACCTGGGAACAGGTGGCTGCGGGTGACGCCGCCCTCGGGCCGGTGATCAAGGGCGCCAAGGAGCAGCTTCGCGCCCTGCCCGACGGCATCACCTACGGTCTGCTGCGCTACCTGAACCCCGACGTTGATCTCGGCGGAAGTGATCCGGCGATCGGATTCAATTACCTGGGCCGGCTCGGCGCTGCCACATCGGGACTCACCGACGATCTGTGGCGGATCAACGAGGAAAGTGTGGCGACGGCCGAGGCGGCCTCTGCGGTGCCAATACCGTTGGCGCACACCGTGGAAGTCAACGCCGTCGCGACGGAAATTGATGCCGGCCCGCAGCTGCATGCCACGTGGACGTGGGCGACGTCGAGCATCGACCACGACCAGGTCAGCCGACTGAGCCAGCTGTGGCTCGAGGCGCTGACCGGGATCTGCGGGCATGTCCAACGCGGCGGCGGAGGGTTGACTCCGTCGGATATCGCGCCTGCCCGGCTGAGCCAACAGCAGATCGATGAGCTGCAGCAGCAATACCGGATCGCTGACGTGCTGCCACTGACGCCGCTGCAGCAGGGCCTGCTTTTCCACTCGAGCCTTGCGGAAGGTGCCCACGACGACCTCTACGCGGTTCAGCTCGGCATCTCCGTGACCGGTGAGCTGGATCCTGATCGGCTCCGTGAAGCGGTGCAGACCGTTTTGACCCGGCACCCCAACCTTGCCGCCCGCTTCTGCGAACGGTTCGGCGAGCCCGTGCAGATCATCCCTGCCGAGCCCGTCATGGCGTGGTGGTACCTCGACCTCTCGTGGGACGACCAGAACCCCGATCAGGAGATCGAGCAGCTGTGCGCCGCCGAGCGCCGCGCAGTGTGCGACCTCGCCGAGCGGCCCACCATGCGGGCCGCCCTGATCCGCACCGCCGATGATCAGCACCGGTTCGTGCTGACCGTCCACCACATCGTGATGGACGGCTGGTCGCTGCCGATTCTCCTGCGGGAGATCTTCGCCGCTCTGCTCGGGCAGCAGCTGCCCGCTGTGACGCCCTATCGCACCATCGTCTGCTGGCAGGCCGGTCGGAATCATGATGCCGCAAAGGCCGCCTGGCGCAGGGTATTCGACGGTTTTGAAACCCCGACGCTCGTTGCTTCCCACGCTCAGACGGGGCCGCGTGACACCGAATCCCATCTGCTGTCGAAGGAGACCACACAGGCGCTCGGCGACCTCGCCCGCGCACAACACACCACCGTCACCACCGTGCTGCAGGCCGCATGGGCGCAGCTGTTGATGCGGATGACCGGCCAGCGTGACGTCGCGTTCGGCACCGTGGTTTCGGGCCGACCGGCCGAAGTGATCGGATCGGACTCCGCGGTCGGCCTGTTGATCAATACCGTGCCCGTGCGGGCGCGCGCGGCCGTCGACGCCACCATCGCAGACTTGATCGATCAGTTGCAGCACAACCGCAATGACATCGTCGAACACGAGCACCTCGGCCTGCGCGACATCCACCAGGCCGCCGGACACGACCAACTGTTCGACACCCTCTTCGTGTTCGAGAACTATCCGGTCGACACGGGCGCGTTGATCAGCGCCAGCGGGTTGGCGGTCACGGACGTCGTCGCCCACGAATCGACGCATTATCCACTTTCGGTGGCGGTTTCCCCGGGCCCGGAGTTGGGCGTTCGCATCGAATTCGATTCCGGCGTGTTCGACCGGGCCCAGATCGAGGTGCTGATCAAACGTTTCGAACGGCTGCTCGGCGTCATGACGGCCGATCCGTCAGCGCGGGTGTCGGCGATCGATGTGCTCGACGCGGCTGAGCACACGCAGTTGTCCGAGTGGGGGAACCGCGCGGCGTTGACTGCACCGGTGGCTGCGACATCCACGGTGCCGGAACTGTTCGCGGCGCAGGTTTCTGCGCGGGAACGCGCTCTGGCGGTCACTGATGGAAATCGGTCACTGACCTACCGCCAGTTGGATGAGGTCTCGGATCGGTTGGCGCACTTGCTGGCCGACCACGGGGCGCGACCGGGCGTGTGCGTGGGACTGCTGGCGTCGAGGTCGGTGGAGGCGATCGTCGGGTTTTTGGCGGTGCTGAAGTCCGGGGCGGCCTATCTGCCGATCGATACGGGGCTGCCCGATACGCGGATCTCGTTCATGCTCGGTGACGCCGCGCCAATCGCGGTGCTCGCCACTTCGGAACAGCGGTGGCGGCTGGATGGGTTCGATCGGCCGGTCCTGAGTATTGAAGACGGCAGTATCGAAGACGGCAATATCGAAGACGGCAGTGCCGAGACGCGGCCGGGAACCGTCCTGCAGGCTCCAGCCCCGGACGACATCGCGTACGTGATCTACACATCGGGCACCACCGGAGTCCCCAAAGGCGTCGCGATCACCCACCACAACGTCGCCCAACTGGCGACGACACTGGATGCCGGCCTGTCCGTGGGTCCGAAAAAGGTCTGGTCGCAGTGGCATTCGTTGGCATTCGACGCGTCGATCCAGGAGATCGTGGGTGCGCTGCTGGGTGGTGGTCGGCTGGTGGTCATCCCGGAGTCAGTGGCCTTCTCCCCGCAGGACTTCCACGCACTGCTGCGTGCCGAAAAGGTGAGTGTGCTGTGCCAGACCCCATCGGCGGTAGACGTGCTGTCGCCGCAGGGGTTGGAGAACACCGCGCTGGTGCTGGGCGGTGAGCAATGCCCGGTCGAGGTGGTGGATCGGTGGGCGCCGGATCGGTTGATGCTCAACGCCTACGGTCCGACCGAGACCACGATGTGCGTGACGGTCAGTGCACCCCTGTCTCCGGGAGCCGGTGCGGTGCCGATCGGTGCGCCGGTGGCGGGGGCGGCGTTGTTCGTGTTGGACACCTGGTTGCGTCCGGTCCCCGCGGGGGTGGTGGGTGAGTTGTACATCGCGGGCCATGGCGTGGGTGTGGGGTATCTGGGTCGGTCGGGGTTGACGGCGTCGCGGTTTGTGGCGTGTCCGTTCGGGTGCGCGGGTGTGCGGATGTATCGCAGTGGGGATTTGGTGCGCTGGCGGGCCGATGGGCAGTTGGAGTACCTGGGTCGCGCCGATGAGCAGGTCAAGATCCGTGGGTATCGCATCGAGCTGGGCGAGATCCGGTCGGCACTCATCGAACTCGACGGGGTCGAGCAAGCGGTCGTGATCACGCGTGAGGACCGCCCCGGCGACAAACGGCTGGTGGGATATGTCACCGGAACCGCGGACCCCGCCGAGATCCGAAGCGCGTTGGCGGATCGGTTGCCGTCCTACATGGTGCCGACCGCGATCGTCGTGCTCGACGCAATGCCGTTGACGGTCAACCACAAGCTCGATATCGATGCCCTGCCCGCACCGGAAACGCAGGGTGTCGAGCGGTATCGGGCACCGTCTACCCCGGCAGAAGAGATTCTCGCCGGCATCTACGCCGAGGTGCTCGGGGCTGACCGCGTCGGGGTGGATGATTCGTTCTTCGACTTGGGTGGTGACTCGCTGTCGGCGATGCGCCTGATCGCCGCGATCAACACCCGCTTGGGAGTCGGCATCGGCGTACGCGCGCTCTTCGAGGCACCCACGGTGGCCGAGTTGGCGCCGCGCATCGGCGCGGCCGAAGGGCGTTCGGCGCCGTTGGGGCCGGTGGAGCGGCCTGCGGTGGTGCCGTTGTCGTTTGCGCAGAGCCGGTTGTGGTTCGTCGACCAATTACAAGGTCCGTCATCGATTTACAACATGCAGGTTGCGGTGCGGTTGGTCGGACCGCTTGATGTCGACGCGCTCGGTGCTGCGTTTGCCGATGTGGTGGGTCGTCATGAGAGTCTGCGCACACTCATCACCGCACCCGACGGAGTCCCGCGCCAAATCGTGCTGGACATCGAGCAGGTCGAGTTGGGTTGGCAGGTCATTGACGCGACGGACTGGTCGACGGCGCAGCTGGACGACGCCATCGAGCAGATCGAGGACCACGCTTTTGATTTGTCGGCTGAGGTTCCGTTGCGGGCGTTGGTGTTTCGGGTTGGCGTTGATGTGCATGTGTTGGTGGCGGTGGTGCATCACATTGCTGCTGATGGGTGGTCGATTGCGACGTTGACTCGGGATTTGAGTGCGGCGTATGCGGCTCGGCGGGCGGGTCGGGCGCCGGGGTGGGCGCCGTTGCCGGTGCAGTATGTGGATTACACGTTGTGGCAGCGCGCCAATTTGGGTGATCTCGACGATGAGGATTCGGCGATCGCGCGTCAGTTGGCGTACTGGGAACAGGCGTTGGCGGGCATGCCTGAGCGGGTGCAGCTGCCCACGGATCGGCCCTATCCGGTGGTGGCCGATCACCGGGGTGCGGCGGTGGATATCGAGTGGCCGGCGCAGTTGCAGGCCGCGGTGGCTGCGGTGGCGCGTGCGCAGGGCGTGACCAGTTTCATGGTGGTGCAGGCCGCGTTGGCGGTGTTGTTGTCCAAGCTGGCGGCCACTAGTGATGTGGCCGTGGGGTTCCCGATCGCCGGGCGCACCGATGCCGGTCTCGATGATGTGGTGGGGTTGTTGGTCAACACGTTGGTGTTGCGGGTGGATTTGGCCGGCAATCCCAGTGTGGCGCAGGTGTTGGCGCGGGTGCGTGCGGCCAGTCTGGGCGCTTATGAGCATCAGGATGTGCCGTTTGAGGTGTTGGTGGAGCGGCTGAACCCGACGCGCAGTTTGGCTCATCATCCGTTGGTGCAGGTGATATTGGCCTGGCAGAACCTGCCGGTGGGTGCGGCTGTGGAGAGCGGGTTGGGGTTGGGTGACGTGGCGGCTGAAGCCTTGCCGGTGAGCACCCGTACCGCGCGTATGGACTTGTCGTTCTCGTTGGCTGAACGGTTCACCGACGACGGCGCCCCGGCCGGTATCGGCGGCACGGTCGAATTCCGCACCGACATCTACGACACCGAAACCATCCACACCCTCATCCACCGATGGCAACACCTACTCACGGCAATGATCGCGAACCCATCAGCCCGGCTGTCGTCGTTGGCTGTGGTCGGCGGCGCTGAGTGTGAAGTGTTGTCGGGCTGGGGTAATCGGGCGGTGTTGACGAAGCCGGCGTCTGCGAAGGTGTCGGTGCCGGACCTGTTCGGGGTGCAGGTTGCGGCGCGGTCGGGAGAGGTGGCGCTGTCCTGCGGGGCGCGGTCGTGGACGTATGGCGAGTTGGATGCGGCCTCGGATCGGTTGGCACACTCGCTCGCTGCACACGGAGCTCGCCCAGGGACGTGTGTGGCGCTGTTGATGCCGCGCTCGGGAGAGGCGATTGTCGCGATGTTCGCGGCACTCAAGTCCGGCGCGGCCTACCTGCCGATCGATGTGTTGGTACCGCAGTCGCGGTTGGATTTCCTGCTGGCTGATGCGAAGCCCGTTGCTGTGCTCACCACCGCTGAATTGGCCTCGCGGCTGGACGGTTTCGAAGGCGTCATCATTGATGTGTCAGACCCGGAACCGGCCACTCCGGCAGCGGTGGTACGGCCGCCGACGCCCGATGACATCGCGTACCTGATCTACACGTCGGGCACGACGGGGGTGCCCAAGGCGGTGGCGGTCTCTCATCACAATGTGACGCAGTTGTTGTCGTCGGTGTTCGCCGGGGTGTCGGCGGGGCCTGGGCGGGCGTGGTCACAACTGCATTCGTATGCCTTTGATCTCTCGGTGTGGGAGATCTGCGGTGCGCTGCTCAGCGGCGGGCGGTTGGTGGTGGTACCGGACTCGGTGACCGCCTCGCCGAGCGATGTGCATGAGGTGTTGGTGGGTGAGCGCGTCGAGGTGTTGACCCAGACGCCGTCGGCGGCGGCGATGCTGTCACCTGAGGGCCTGCAGGTCACGACGTTGGTGGTCGCTGGCGAGGCGTGTCCGACCGAGGTGGTGGAGCGGTGGGCGTCAGATCGGGTGATGCTCAACGCCTATGGGCCCACCGAGACCACGATGGGGGTGGCGATCAGTGCGCCGCTCTCACCCGGGTCCGGGGTGGTGCCCATCGGTGCACCGGTGTCGGGGGCGGCACTGTTCGTGCTCGATTCGTGGTTGCAGCCGGTGCCGGTGGGCGTGATAGGTGAGCTGTATATCGCCGGTGAGGGGGTCACCGCTGGGTATGTGGGGCGGGCGGGCCTGACCGCAGCGCGGTTTGTGGCGTGCCCGTTCGGCGGGCTCGGTAGACGGATGTATCGCACCGGGGACTTGGTGCGCTGGGGGACTGATGGGCAATTGCAGTACCTGGGCCGCACTGACGAGCAGGTCAAGATTCGCGGATACCGCATCGAGCTGGGCGAGATCCAGGCGGCGCTCACCGAACTCGACGGCGTCGAGTCGGCGGTCGTGATCGCGCGTGAGGATCAGCCGGGGGACAAGCGGCTCGTCGGCTATATCACCGGGGCTGCGGACCCGGTTCAGACACGACAGGCTCTGGCGGATCGGTTGCCCGCGTACATGGTGCCGTCCGCGGTGGTGACGATCGAGGCGTTGCCGTTGACGGTCAACGGCAAGTTGGACAAAAACGCGTTGCCCGCACCGGAGTACCAGAATTCGGCACGGTATCGAGCGCCCTCGACGGCCGCGGAGCAGAGCCTGGCCGACATCTACGCCGAAGTGCTCGGTGTCGACCGCGTCGGTGTGGACGACTCCTTCTTCGACCTGGGCGGCGACTCGCTGTCAGCGATGCGCCTGATCGCCGCGATCAACACCACCCTGAACGCCCAAACCGCGGTGCGCACCATCTTCGAAGCACCCACCATCGCGCAACTCGCGCAACGTCTTTCGGCAGCACCGGGCGGCACTGGAGCCACCTTCGAATCGGTGCACGGCCGCGACGCCGCCGAGGTGCATGCCCGCGACCTCACCTTGGACAAGTTCCTCGACGACACCACGTTGGCCGCTGCCCCCACCTTGCCCGGCCCGAGCGCCGAAGTGCGCACGGTGCTGCTGACCGGCGCGACCGGATTCCTCGGGCGCTACCTGTTGCTGGAATGGCTTGAGCAACTGGAACTCGTCGACGGCACCCTGATCTGCCTCGTGCGCGGCGAGGACGACGACGATGCGCGCCGCCGACTGGAGAAGACCTTCGACGCCGGCGATCCGCACCTGCTGGCACACTTCCAGGAATTGGCCGCCGATCACCTATGTGTCATCGCCGGTGACAAGACGCAAGCCAATTTAGGTCTCGACGGGCAGACATGGCAGCGGCTGGCCGAAACCGTTGACCTGATCGTGGATTCGGCCGCGCTGGTCAGCGGTGTGCTGCCCTATCGGGAGTTGTTCGGTCCCAACGTCGTCGGCACCGCCGAACTGATCCGGTTGGCGCTCACCACCAAGCTGAAGCCCTACAACTATGTGTCGACCGCCAACGTGGGCGACCAGATCGAGCGGTCGGCGTTCACCGAGCACGCCGACATCCGCGACATCAGCCCCACCCGTAGCGTCGAGGGCCACGGTTACGGCAACAGCAAGTGGGCCGGTGAGGTCCTGCTGCGTGAGGCGCACGACCTGTGCGGGCTACCCGTCGCGGTGTTCCGGTCCGCCATGATCATGGCCGACGCGACCTATCAGGGTCAGCTCAACCTGTCGGACACCGTGACGCGGATGGTGCTGTCCGTGGTGGCCACCGGCGTCGCGCCCAAGTCGTTCTATCAACTCGACGCCGACGGTCAGCGCCAACGGGCGCACTTCGACGGGCTGCCAGTGGAATTCGTCGCCGAGGCGATCGCCACCCTGGGCGCTGAGGTGGTGGAAGGGTTCGAGACTTATCACGTGATGAACCCCCACGACGACGGCGTCGGTCTCGACGAGTATGTCGACTGGCTGATCGACGCCGGCTATCCCATCGAGCGCATCGCCGACTTCGGCGAGTGGCTGCGGCGCTTCGAAGCGGGCCTACGTACCCTACCCGAGACCCAGCGCCAGCATTCGGTGCTGCAGATGCTGGCGATGCTGCTGCAGCAGTCCAACGACCTGCAGCCGCTGCCGCCGACCCGAGGAGCCAGCGGCCGCACCGATCGGTTCCGCGCCGCCGTGCAGGAAGCCAAGATCGGCATCGGCCGCTACGGTTCGAACAACGACATCCCGCACATCAGCGCGCCGGTCATCGTCAAATACGTCACCGATCTGCAGCAGCTCGGCCTGCTCTAGCCGCGATATCGCGGCGCCTTCACACGGTGCGCGCCAGTCGATTGGCGAGCAGTCCGGCGAACTTCGCCGGATCCTCGGGTACATCACCCTCAGCGAGCAGCGCGGTGCCGTAGAGCAGTTCGGCGGTTTCGGCGAGCTTGGCCATCTGGGCTTCGTCGCCACCGGCCTGGTGCGCCTGCTGCAGCGCGGTCACGAGCGAATGCTTCGGGTTGAGTTCCAGAATCCGCTTACCCACCGGAACCGCCTGCCCGGAGGCCCGATAGATGCGCGCCAATTGCGGTGTGATGCCGAAGGCGTCGGTGATGAGGCAGGCCGGGGACTCAGTCAGGCGGGTGGACAACCGCACCTCCTTGACGTGGTCGCTCAGGGTTTCCTTCAACCAGGTCAACAGGTCGGCGAATTCCCGTTCCTGTTCCTCGCGTTCGGCGGCGTGCGCTTCCTTGTCGGCCTCGGTGTCGAGGTCCACCTCACCCTTGGCGACGGACTGCAACGGCTTGCCGTCGAACATGGGCACCGACCCCACCCAGATCTCGTCGATCGGATCGGTGAGCAACAGCACTTCATAGCCCTTGGCCTTGAACGCCTCCAGGTGCGGCGACTTCAGCAGTTGCTCACGCGATTGTCCGGTGGCGTAGAAGATCTTCTCCTGCCCGTCCTTCATCCGCTCGACGTATTCGGCGAGGGTGGTGAGCTCTTCGTCGCTGTGCGTGGACGCGAACGACGCGATGCTCAGCAACGTCTCCTGGTTCTCGAAGTCCGACATCAGACCCTCTTTGAGGACCGTGCCGAACTGGGACCAGAACGTGCGGTAGTCCTCGGGGCGCTCGGACTGCAGGGTCTTGACCGTCGACAGCACCTTCTTGGTCAACCGCCGGCGAATCGCCGTCAGCTGCCGGTCCTGCTGCAGGAGTTCCCGAGAAACGTTGAGCGACATGTCCTGTGCGTCGACCACGCCCTTGATGAAGCGCAGATACGGCGGCATGAGTTGATCGCAGTCGCCCATGACGAAGACGCGCTTGACGTATAGCTGCATCCCGGTCTTGGCGTCCCGGGTGAACAGGTCGAACGGCGCGTGCGACGGGATGAAGAGCAGGGCCTGGTATTCGAAGGTGCCCTCCGCCTTCATCGCGATGACCTCCAGCGGGTCATCCCAGGCGTGGGCGATGTGCTTGTAGAACTCCTTGTACTCGTCCTCGGAGACTTCGTCTTTGGACTTCGCCCACAGGGCCTTCATCGAGTTCAGCGTCTGCGTCTCGACGGTGACGACCTCCTCGCCACCATCCTCGGCGGGCGGGGTGCGCCGCTCGACCTGCATCCGGATGGGCCAGGCGATGAAGTCGGAGTACTTCTTCACCAACTCACGCAGTTTCGCCTCGGACGTGTAGTCATGCAGTTCGTCCTCGGCGTCCTCGGGCTTGAGGTGCAACGTGACGGACGTGCCCTGGGGCGCATCCTCGACGGTTTCGATCGTGTAGGTGGCCTCACCGGTAGACACCCATCGGGTCGCGCCGCTCTCACCGGCTTTGCGGGTCAGCAGGTCGACCTTGTCGGCCACCATGAACGTCGAGTAGAACCCGACACCGAACTGGCCGATCAGCTCCTCCGAGGCCTCGGCTTTCTTGGCCTCCCGCAACTGTTGCCGCAGCTCGGCCGTACCCGACTTGGCGAGAGTGCCGATCAGGTCGACGACCTCGTCGCGTGTCATCCCGATCCCGTTGTCGCGGACGGTGAGGGTCCGCGCCTCCTTGTCGACCTCGAGCTCGATGTGCAGGTCGGAGATGTCGACGTCCAGGTCCTTGTTCCGCAGCGCCTCGAGCCGCAGTTTGTCCAGCGCATCGGAGGCGTTCGAAATCAGTTCCCGGAGAAACGAATCCTTGTGGGAGTACACCGAGTGGATCATCAGGTTCAGCAGCTGGCGCGCTTCGGCCTGGAACTCCAACTGTTCGACGTGTGCAGTCATGTATTTCCTTCGACAACACCTTCACTTGAAGCTGACGTAGGAGATGGTACCGACGGCGCCGGCACCGCTTCGGCGCCCTTCTCGCCGCGGGATGACAGGATGACGCCCGTGGCCGAGCGCGTCAGATTCCCCAGCACCACGGGTCCCATGCTGGCAGGACTCGTCGATCTGCCCGAACGCGAGCAACGCGGGTGGGCCGTCTTCGCGCACGGCTTCACCCTCGGCAAGGACAGCCCCGCCGCCGCCCGGATCTGCAAGCAGTTGGCCGCCGAGGGCATCGGCGTGCTGCGCTTCGACAACCTCGGTCTCGGCGATTCCGAGGGCGACTGGGGCGACGGGTCGTTCTCGCACAAGGTCGCCGACACCGTCCGGGCCGTGGAGTTCATGAACGCCTCGGGCCGGGAGGTTCGACTGCTCGTCGGGCATTCGTTCGGCGGTTCGGCCGTGATCGCCGCCGCCCACGAATGCCCGGGGGTGGCCGCCGTCGCCAGCATCGGCGCGCCCTTCCAACCCGCCCATGTCGAGCGCACCTTTGACGCGCTGTGCCAGCGGATCGAGGCAGAGGGCGAGGCGCCCTTTCTGATCGGCGGCAAGGCGCTGACGCTCAAGCTGCACTTCATCGAGGACGTCCGCACCGCCGATCTGCGCGAGCGCATCCGCACCCTGCACAGGGCGCTTCTCGTGATGCACTCACCCACCGACAACACCGTCGGCATCGCCAACGCCAGCGAGATCTTCCGCGCCGCCCGGCATCCCCGCAGCTTCATTTCGCTGGAGGGGGCCGACCATCTGCTCACGGGGAAGAACCAGGCGGCGCGGGCGGCCAGGATCATCAGCGCCTGGGCCGACCCATACCTGTGATTTGTGTGCGTTTAGGAGCGCTCACCGCTCGCAGATGCACACAAATCGAGATGGCACGCAACGCCGAAGTGGTCCGAGGGGAACACTCGCGGCAGGTCGGCCGAGATCGGCCGCGTGCCCAGCAGCTCGATAGTCGTTGCGCGCCAACACGTCCCCTTGAGCAGCACACGATCGAAACGCACCTGCCGCTCCTTGTTCTTGGCGTCCAAGCGCATGAGGTTGATCGACGTGTCCTCCGTGTAGCCGGGATCGTGCGGTCGCAGTACGGGCCAGATGTCGGCGTACGGGGCGGTGATGCGTCCGTTCTCCGCGTCGCGCATGTTGAAGTCGCCAAGGACCACGGCGTCGTGAGCCTTCCTCAGCGCGCGGAAGATCCTCCGCAGCTGCCAGGCGCGCAGCCGCGCCGACGATTTCCCGCTGTCGAGGTGGACGCCGCAGACGACGGGTCGGTCGCCAGTCAGCGCAAACTCCGCCTTGAGGAATCCTCGCGATTGCCGGGTCGGCAGACGGGCGTAACTCGCGTCGGCGATCGGCACCCGCGACAGCATCAGCATCCCGTAGTTTCCCGCTTCGCCGCCGACCACCGAGACGCTTCGGTACTCGTTGCGCACCCACGGCAGGGCGGTGAACATGTCGAGCGCTGGCGGCGTGACCTCCTGGAGCACAACCACATCCGGCCTGCGCTCGCGCAGCAGCTCCGCGATCGCACGGTACCGCTGCTCGGCGTAGTAGTCGTCGAACCAGATGTTGAACGTCGCGACGGTCAACCCGTCACGGTCGACGGCGGCTGCAGTCCCGTCGTCCACCCAGCGGCCCGCATCGAATCGGCGGACCGCGACGCTGCGGCGCCGACGAAGCAGCCTCACCGAACGGCGACGACGACTTTGCCCTTGGCGCTGCGGTCTTCGAGCGACGCGATGGCATCGGCGGCGCGCTCGAGCGGGTAGACCACCGGTGTCGGCGCGGACACCTTGCCCGACGCAAGCAGCGGCTCGAGCTCCGCCCACTGCTCCAGCAGATACCCCGGATGAGTACCGGCCCAGGCGCCCCAACCGACACCGACGGCGTCGATGTTGTTGAGCAGCAACCGGTTCACCTTCACCTCGGGGATCGACCCGCCGGTGAACCCGATCACGAGCAGCCGGCCGCCCGGCGCCAGCGACCGCAGTGAATCGGTGAACCGGTCCCCACCGACGGGGTCGACGACGATGTCGACACCGCGTCCTCCGGTCAGCTCTTTGACCGCGTCCTTGAAGCCGTCGGCCAGCACCACATCGGAGGCCCCCGCCGCCTTGGCGATCTCGATCTTGTCCTCGGTGCTGACCACCGCGATCGTCCGCGACGCACCCCACACCGGCGCCAGCCGTAGCGTCGACGTCCCGATGCCACCCGCGGCGCCGTGCACCAGCACGGTCTCACCCTCGGCGAGGCGCCCGCGGGTGCGCAGCGCGTGGTGCATGGTGAGGTCGTTGAAGAGCAGGCCCGCACCTGCCTCGAATGACACCGAGTCCGGCAGTTTGAACACCCGGTCGGATTGCAGCGCAACGACTTCCGCCATCGCCCCGCACAGCATCGTCAGGCCGCAGACCCGGTCGCCCGCCGAGACGTGCGCACCCTCGGGGGCACTGCGCACCACGCCGGCGACCTCCGCGCCGGGGATGTAGGGCATCTCCGGCTTGTATTGGTAGAGCCCGCGCGACTGCAGCGCATCGGGAAAAGCGACGCCGGCCGCGTGCACGTCGATCAGGACCAGGCCGTCACCGGCCGGTTCATCGATCTCGACAAGCTTGGCGGCTTGCGGTCCATCAAGGCTGGCAATCTGTATCGCGCGCATCGCGGGCCCTTCCTTCGTCGACGCCATCATTTAACCCTGCGCCGGAATTGACCAACCGCCCGATAGGATAGTTAGTCCGGCAACGTAGCCGAGCACGACGGGAGCACCCATGGCACCAGGTCAAAGAGGCCAGCGACCGGCGAGGCGATTCGCCCCGGCCGAGCAGTTGGGCCGAGGCCGCAGCGTCGGAGTGCGGTCCAAGGACGGCATCCGCCTGCACGCCGAGGTATTCGGCCCCGAGGACGGTTATCCCGTCGTGCTGACCCACGGCATCACCTGCGCCATCCGCGTGTGGGCCCACCAGATCGCCGACCTCGCCAAGGACCACCGCGTCATCGCCTTCGATCATCGCGGTCACGGCAGAAGCGCCGTCCCGGCCAGGCGCAGCGGCTACAGCCTGGATCGCCTGGCCGATGACGTCGACGCCGTCCTCGAGGCGACGCTGGCGCCGGGGGAGCGGGCCGTCATCGCCGGGCACTCCATGGGTGGAATCGCGATCTCGTCCTGGGCGGAGCGCTATCCCGATCGGGTGGCGGAGCGCATCGATGCGGCCGCCCTGATCAACACCACCACCGGCGACCTGCTGCGTAACGTGCAGTTCCTCCCGGTGCCGAAACCGCTAACCGCCGCCAGGGTGCGCGCGGCGGGCACACTGCTGAAAACCTTTGGCGCGGTGCCGCTTCTGCCGGTGGCCGACATCCCTGGGCGCCGCTTCCTGTCGGCCCTTGCGGTCGGGCGTGACGCCGATCCCGCCATCGTGGACTTCGTGTTCGAACTGTTCAACGGAACGCCACCCGCGGGCCGGGGCGGATGGGCGCGTGCCCTGGTCGACACGGTGGGCACCCACCAGCACATCGGGTTGCAGAACCTCTCGGTGCCGACGATGGTGATCGGCAGCGACAAGGACCGACTGCTGCCGATGGTGTCGTCGCGTCGAATCGCCAAGGAGGTCCCCAACCTTGCGCAGTTCGTCGAACTGTCGGGCGGTCACTGCGCCATCCTGGAATGCCCCGACGCCGTCAACAAGCATCTGCGCTGGCTGATCGACTCGGTCCGTGAGGAGGGTGCGGTCAGCTCCTAGTCGGGGCCACCGGCTGTCGGGCGTCCTTGGACATGCCGTTGTGACAACCTCCTAGCGACACCGTCGCTCAACTACTACTGGCGAGGCCGACTTCAGCGACTTAGTCGCTACGAGGTTGGCAGGGCGGGGTGCAGTCCGACGGCGGCGACGCAGCTGGACGCGACGGCCCGCCGGCGCAGGCTGACGCGATCGGCCTGCCTTCCTCAGTCTGCCGACAACTGCCGATCCACCTCGTCGGCCGCACGCTGTCCCGACCGGACGGCGCCGTCGAGGAACCCCGTCCACGTGTCGGCGGTTTCCGTTCCGGCCCAATGGATGCCGTCGACGGGTTTGCGCAACCACGGCCCGTACGTCGTCCACGAACCCGGCGGCACCGCTGCCGTCGGGCCGCCAGGCGCGAATTCCTCTGCGCTCCAGCAGTGGTCGAGGTAGTCGATGGGCTCGCGCGCGGCCTCGCCGAACAACATCGCGAAACCCGCCAGCGCCCGCTTGCGCCGATCGGCAGGCGGCAGCGGGTCGAACGTTCGCGCATCGGTGAACCCCAGCAGGATCCCGGGGCCGTCATCGCTGGGGCTGACGTCGAACGTGATGAACACCGGGCCTTCGTCGGAGAGCGCCTCACCCGAGCAGCCGTTGGCACGCCAGAACGGGGTCTCGTAGGCGACATACGCCTTGCTCAGATTGCCCTGCGGCCAGTGCGCGGCGAGCTTGCCGTACTCGGGCGGCAGATCCGGCACGAACGTGATGCCCGCACGATGCTCCGGCGGGACCGCGACGATGACCGCCCTAGCGGCGACCGCACCCTTATCCGACGTCACGGTCAACGTGCCGTCGGCGTGCCGCTCGATGCTGCGCACCACCGCCTCCAGCACCACGCGCGGGGCCAGCTCGTCGGCCATCCGCACCGCGATCTGCTGCGTCCCGCCGGGGAAGCGGTCCTGCTGGGCACCGCCCTCCACGTCGAGCATGCGGCCGAGACCGCCCGCGGCCTTGACGTAGCGCACCGCGTGCAGCATGGACACTGCGTCGGGCTCGCAACCCCACGTCACGCGGGCCATGATCGCCATCAGGTCCCGCGTCCCGGCGCTGGCGTGCACATACCGCAGCCACTCGTCGAGCGTCTTGGAGTCGAGGGTCTCGGCGAGCGGCGACGTCCACGGCTCGTCCACCGGCACCCGCCGGCACACCCGCTCGAACCGCCACTGGATGCGGGACACGTCGAGCAACTCGATGATGGACAGCCGCGGAATGGTGCTGCGATAGGCCCGGACCTTGCCGCGCCAGCGGATGAGGTTCTTGCCGCGGCTGTGGGTCGGCACGGTCTCACAGCCCAGTTCGGCGGCCAGCGCGACGACCGCGTCCTGCGTCGGCCCGACGAACGTGCCGCCCAGGTCGACGGGCACTCCGGCGATCGTCGCCGTCGACGAGCGCCCGCCGACACGGTCGCGCCCCTCGAGCACCACCACCTCGCGGCCGCGTTTCACCAGCTCCCGCGCGGCGGCCAGGCCCGCGAACCCGGCTCCCACGACGACGACATCGACACTCGGTGGGATGGTCACGTGACTAGGCTCTCATGCGATGAAGGTCATGACTGCGCTGTTCGGCCCCACGGATGCGATCGATCGCGCACACGCACTGCGCGAGGCGGGCGCCAGCGGCGTGTTCACGTTCGAGGGTCCGCACGACGTCTTCACCCCGTTGGCCGTCGCGTCGGCCGTCGGCGGCCTGGACTTGATGACCAACGTGGCAATCGCGTTCCCGCGCAACCCCGTTCAGCTCGCGCATCAGGCCAACGACATGCAGCTGTTGGCGCAGGGGCGCTTCACGCTGGGCCTCGGCACGCAGGTGCGCGCGCAGATCGAGAAGCGTTACGGCGTCGATTTCGATCGGCCGGTCGCGCGGATGAAGGAGTTGGTGGCTGCGCTGCGCGCCATCTTCGCCGCATGGAACGACGGCGAGCGTCTCGACTTCCGCGGCGAGTACTACCGGCACACCCTGATGACGCCGACGTTCAACCCGGGACCGAACCCGTTCGGTCCGCCGCCGATCTATCTGGGGGCGCTGGGTCCGCTGCTGACGCGCGCGACCGCGGAGGTCGCCGACGGCCTGCTGGTCATGCCCTTCGGGTCCAAACGCTTCCTGCACGAGGTGACCCTGCCCAACGTCGGCAAGGGGCTGGCGTCGGCGGGCCGCGACGCCGCCGATTTCGCGATCGTCCCGGAGATCATCGTGTCGGTCGGCACCGAGGACGCCGACCACACCGCCGCGCGACGGCTGCTGGCCTTCTACGGGTCGACGCCCGCCTACCGCCCCGTGCTCGACGTGCACGGCTGGGGCGACCTGCAGCCCGAGCTCAACTCGCTGTCCAAGCAGGGGCGCTGGGAGGACATGGGCAGGCTCATCGACGACGACATTCTGCACACCATTGTGGCGTGCGGCAGCCCCGCCGAGGTCGCCGCGCACATCCGCGACCGGGTCGAAGGGGTGGCCGAGCAAATCTGCCTGTACCAGCCCGGACCGATCGCCGTGGAGTCATTGGCGTCGATCGTGGACGCGCTCGGGTCCTGAGCCATATCGTGGTACCCAGCGGAACCAAAGGAGGTTGCGGATGGGCCAGGGTGTCGAGCGCTTGCAGGACGATCAGCTGGTGAGCGACTACTTCGATGTGCTGATCATCGGCGCCGGGATATCGGGGATCGGTGCTGCGTACCGCATCCACGAGAAGAACCCGCACCTGAGCTACGCGCTTCTCGAGCGGCGGTCGCGCATCGGCGGCACCTGGGACTTGAACCGCTATCCGGGCATCCGCTCCGACAGCGACATCTTCACGCTGAGCTATCCCTTCGAGCCGTGGACACGGCCGGAGAACGTCGCCGACGGGGACGACATCCGCGAGTACCTGACCCAGACGGCGCACAAGCACGGCATCGACAAGCACATCCGCTTCGACACCCGCGTGCTGTCCGCCGACTGGGACTCGACCACCGACACCTGGACGGTGAGCGCCGAACACGACGGTGAGCCGACCACGTACCGCTGCCGCTTCCTGTTCTTCGGCACCGGCTACTACAACTACGACGAGCCCTACCAACCCGAGTTCCCAGGCATCGAGCAGTTCTCCGGCCCGGTGATCCACCCGCAGCACTGGCCGGAGTCGCTCGACTACGCCGGCAAGAAGATCGTGGTGATCGGCAGCGGCGCGACAGCGGTCAGCATGATCCCCACGCTGACCGAGAAGGCCGGCCACGTCACGATGCTGCAGCGCTCACCGACGTACATGCTGTCGACGCCCCGCATCAATCCCGTGGTGCAGTTCCTGCGCAAGGTGTTCCCCAAGCGTGTCGGCTATGTCGCGGCCAGGATCTACAACACCTTCTTCACGGTGTTCGTCTACGCCTTCGCGCGGACGGCACCGCGACTCGCCAGGGCCTACGTGCGCGCCTACGCGAAACGTCAACTGCCGAAGGGCTATCCGGTCGACGTTCACTTCAAGCCGCGCTACGACCCGTGGGATCAGCGACTGTGCGCGATTCTGGACAACGATTTCTACGAGGTCATCGCCGCGGGCAGGTTGGATGTGGTGACCGACCAGATCGACCACATCGACGAGCACGGCGTCGTGCTGCGTTCGGGACACCGCCTCGACGCCGACATCATCATCAGCGCCACCGGAATTCAGCTGCAGGCGCTCGGCGGTATCGCGTTGAGTATCGACGGTGCGGAGGTCAAGCCGCAGGACCGGTTCGTCTACAAGGAGCACATGCTCGAGGACGTCCCGAACGCCGCGTGGGCCGTCGGCTACATCAACGCGTCGTGGACGCTGCGCGTCGACCTCACCGCGCGCTCGGTGGCGAAGTTGTTGGCGTACATGGATTCCCACGGCTACACACACGCCTATCCGCACCTGGGTGGCGAGCCGATGCCGGAGAAGCCTGCGTGGAACATCAACGCGGGCTACGTGCAGCGCTCCGGACACGTGCTGCCCAAGTCGGGCACCCGTCGTCCGTGGAACGTGCGCCACAACTATGTGCTGGACGCCATCGATCACCGATTCGACCGGATCGAGGAATCGATGGTGTTCGGCCGCGCGACTGTCGAGGCGGTCAAGTCGGCATAGGAGGTTCTCCGTGACTGAATACAGCGACGTGCTGATCATCGGCGCGGGCTTCTCCGGCATCGGGGCGGCCTACCGCATCCGCGAGAAGAACCCCAACCTGACCTACACCATCCTGGAACGGCGTGAACGCCTTGGCGGCACGTGGGATCTGTTCCAGTACCCCGGCATTCGCTCCGACAGCGACATCTTCACGCTGAGCTTTCCGTGGGAGCCGTGGACGCGCGACGAGATGATCGCCGACGGCGCCGACATCTGGCAGTACATGGCCGACACCGCGCGTAAACACGGCATCGACAGGCACATCCAGTTCCGTACCAAGGTCATCTCCGCCGACTGGGATTCGGCCACGGACACCTGGTCCGTAGAGACCGAACACGACGGGGAGCCCAAGACCTACCGCGGGCGGTTCCTCGTCTTCGCCAGCGGCTACTACAACTACGACGAGCCGTACATGCCGACGTTCCCCGGCGTCGAGGACTTCACGGGCGACGTGATCCACCCGCAGCACTGGCCCGACGGGTTCGACATCTCCGGCAAGCGGTTGGTCGTGATCGGAAGCGGTGCGACGGCCGTCAGCATGATCCCGTCGCTGGCCGAAAAGGCCGGCCACGTCACGATGCTTCAGCGCACCCCGTCGTACCTGTTATCCGTCCAGCGAGTGCAACCCGTGATCAACGCTGTACGGAAAGTGCTCCCGCGCAGAATCTCCCACGCGCTGGCACGCACGGCCTTGTCCCTGTTCGGTGCGGTGCTCTGGCTGGTCTCCCGTCGCGCCCCCGAGTTCAGCAAGCGGCTGCTGCGTGGTGTCGCCGAGAAGAACCTGCCCGAGGGCTACGACATCGACACCCATTTCACCCCGCCGTACGACCCGTGGGACCAGCGGATGTGCTTCATCCTCGACGGCGACTTCTACAAGGCGATCGCGGCCGGCGATGTCGACGTGGTGACCGACCACGTCGACCATTTCGATCCCACGGGGATCGTGTTGAAGTCGGGCAGACATCTCGACGCCGACGTGATCATCACCGCCACCGGAATCCAGTTGCATGCGTTGGGCGGAGTCGCGATAAGCATCGATGACGAGAAGATCGACCCGCACGACCGGTTCGTCTTCCGGCGCCACCTCTTGGAAGATGTGCCCAACGCGGCATGGTGTTTCGGCTACTCGAACGCGTCGTGGACGCTGGGCGCCGACATGACGGCGCGCAACGTGGCGGAACTGTTGGCCTACATGGATTCTCAGGGCTACACCCACGCCTACCCGCATCTCGGGGACGTCGACATTCCCGAGCAGCCCGTGTTCAACCTGACGTCCGGCTATGTCCTACGCGCACAGAAGGTGCTGCCGAAGTCGGGGGCGCGGCGGCCATGGGCGATGACGCACAACTACCTGCGGGACGCGCTTGGCAGCCGGTTCGACCGCATAGACGACTCGATGGTGTTCGGCCGCGCCGCTACGGCGTCTGCACCGCAAGCCCAGTCTGAAGCAGTCGGCTAGCCGCGGTGACGATCGCGGTCATTGCCGTAATCGGTGTGTTCTTCGCGGGGATGGGCGCTTACGCGCTTGTCGCACCTGCGGCGATCATTCGCCCGTTCGGCATCACGCTCGGGGGAGCGGCGGCGCGTTCGGAGGTCCGCGGGGTTTACGGCGGGTTCGGCTTGGCGATCGCGGGTGTGTTGGCGTATGCGGCGGTGGTGGGTGGCGACGTAGGGAGGGGGATTCCCATCGCCGCGGCCGCCCTCTTTGCGACTTCGGTGTAGTTGGTCGCGCCCTCCGCGACTGGCTACACCGAAATCGCAGCTTTTAGGGCGCGACGGTGAGCCAATCGACGAAGCCCGACGGGTCGTGCCGCCCCAGCGCGCCGTGCTCGAACAGCCCCCAGCCCTCGACGGACTTGCCGCCCTCGGTGCAGACCGCGCGGCCGACGTGGTCGATGACGCCGAAGCCGGCGCGCCCGACGATCGCCGGGTCGGTCATGTCGTAGGTCAATCGTTCGGTGAACTTGTCGCCCTTCCACATGCCGTGCAGCCAGTCCGAGTCGCCGCCGTAGCCGCCGCCGACGTGGATCGGCACCGGCAGCTTGGACTCCACGTCGAAGTGGACGGGGGAGCCGTCGGCCGCGGTCGCGTCGATGGTCGCACCCGTCGGAATCCGCGTGCCCGAGGTGTAGTGGATCTTCACCCGCGGCCAGCCGAGCTGCTCGACCCTGCCGTCGCGCCACACCCGGGTGACGTCGTTGAGGCTGCGGAAACCGTTGGGTTCCTCCTGGATGATCAGGCAGATGGCGAAGTCGTCGAACGCCATCGGCACGTACAGCCACCACATGCCCTCGAACGGCGGATGCGCGGGCCTGCCCGCGGGCTCAGGCTCGCCGATCGGGCGGATACCCCACGACCGGTCGCGGCTGCCGATCCACACGTCGGGGTCGACGGCGATCTCCTCACCATCGATCGAGATCACTCCGCTCCAGCTGCCGACCTGCGCAAATCGCTGCGCGTCCAACGTGACGCGGGTTCCCGAACGCAGTACGTGACGCTGTTCCTGGATTACGTCGAACAGCCCGTTCCAGGTGAGGTCGACGGCGATGCCCTCGGTCTCCTCGAGCACGACGCGAAGCTTGTGCAGCGGTTCGCTGACTTCGACGCGGTAGCCCAGCACATGCTGGTTGAGCCGATCCTGGTCGATGCCGTCCGACAGATGCACGGCCGTCTGGGTGTCGCCACGGCGCACCAGCACGAATGCGTCCTTGACCCCGAGATTGGGGTAGTACCCGATGCCGGTGATCAAGAAGATGTCACCGGTGCGGTCGTGGGCGTTGAGGTAGGAGCGGTCGTAGAAGTTGCGGTCCGACGACCCTGGCCAGGAGATAGGTTGGGGCAGTTGATGAATGGGGAATTCATCAGTGGGTCCGAGCATCAGGCATCATCTCCGATGAGTCGTTTGAGTACCGAGCCGTGATAGAAGAGCGATTCGACGTCGTCGGGTGCCTCCATCTCGCCGAACCGGATCCGCCGGGCGGTGGTCCGCATGAAGACGCAGCACCAGATCGCGCCGGAGTAGACGTAGAACCAGGTCAGGTCGCCCAGCTCGACTCCACTGTGCTTGGTGTAGGTGGCCTTGACGTCCTCCTCGCGCATGACATGAGGCAGGCCGGGCAGGCCCGCCAGGCCGGCCAGTTCCTGAAAGACCATGTGGGCAAAAATGATCCATGCGACGTCCATCTCCCGCGGGCCCAATGTGGCCATTTCCCAGTCGAGGACGGCCGCGGGTCGGAACCCGTCGTAGAGCACGTTGCCGATGCGCGAGTCGCCCCACACCAGCACCGGGTCGGTGGCGGCGACGTCGGCGGGCCAGTGGGCCTCCAGCCACTCCAGCGAGCGTTCCACCAGCGGGGACCGGCCGATATCGGGAACCGCGAACTCGTACCACGACTTCAGCCAGTTGAGGTTGCGTCGCAACGCATTCGGATCCGACCCGTCGTTCAAGAAGCCGAAGGTCTTCTCGGGCTCGGGGATCGAGTGCAGCTTGGCGATCACCTCGACGGTGGCGTCCTGCAGCTCGCGCTGACTCTCCTCGGAGGCATCGGCAAACCAGTTGCCGCCGAACGTATATGGCATCACGTCCGGTGGAACGCGTCCCTCCACGTAATCCATCAAGAAGAACTGCGTGCCCAGCACCGAACCGGTGGGCTCGAGCCAGCGCACCGGCGGAACCGGCACGTCGGTCTTCTCGCCGACGATGCGGATCACGTCGAACTGGTGGTCCATGCGGTAGGCCGAGAACACCGGCACGTCCTGCGCGGCGGGGGCCACCCGGGCGACCCACTTCTGCTCGCGCTGTTCGCCGTTCTCGTCCCATCGCCCGGTCAGGATGATCGTCTCCGAGGACATGCCATTGGCGTCGACACCGCTCTCCACGGTGATCTCGGGCGCTACGCCGCCGGGCAGTACGGTCGACAGCCACTTCGACATGACCCCGGGGAGCGCGGTGAGGTCTCGGCTTGAGTGCTCTAGGCGGCTGACATCTTCGACAGCCGGTTCGGTTGGCATCAGATTAGGTCCTTCGGCCGATAATTACGATACGATGCGTAGCGTTATGAAAGCAGACCGTTCGGTCCTTGACAAGACCCCGGGCGCCGGGCGGCCCCGGGATCCGCGGATCAACGCTGCCATCCTGCGCGCGACCTCGGAATTACTGGTGGAGGTCGGCTATTCCAACGTCACGATGGCCGCGGTCGCGGAGCGGGCGGGTACCACCAAGACGGCGTTGTACCGGCGCTGGTCCAGCAAGGCTGAACTGGTGCACGAGGCTGCCTTTCCCGCCGAGCCCACCGCGATCGAGACTGCGCCCGGCGACATCAAGGCCGACATCCGCGCGATGATCGACGCGGCCCGCGCGGTCTTCAGCAGTTCGCTGGTCCGGGCCGCGCTGCCGGGGCTCATCGCCGACATGTCCGCCGACGCCGAACTCAACACCCGCGTGCGGGACCGCTTCAACGACGCATTCGCCGCCGTGCGTACGCGACTGGCGGATGCGGTGGAACGCGGCGAGGTGCATCCCGATATCGATCCCGACCGGCTCGTCGAGGTGATCGGCGGCGCCACCCTGCTCAGGTTTGTGCTGCGACCCGACGAACCGCTCGGGTCCGACTGGGTGGACCAGACCACCGCGATCTTGGTCCACGGCGTGGTCGTCTGACACTGAGACGCAAAGGGCTCGCAATCGTCGGCGTGTCGGGAACTTTTCCGTCTGCTCAGCCGGCGTGGTCGTCCAACCTAACTCGGTAGCAGTGGAGTCCTCGGCCCGAGATACAACCCGCCGTTCACATCCAGTGTCTGGCCGGTCACCCATCGACTGTCATCTGAGGCGAAAAAGGCGACGGCGTCGGCGATTTCGGACGCGGCGCCGATTCGATCCAGCGCCGTGATCTCGGTGAAGCCGGTTGGAGCGTCGTCGCTGTCGTGCAGCCACGAGTTCATGTCGGTGTCGGTGACGCCCGGTGCAATGTTGTTGACGGTGATCCCACGCTCGCCGAGCGTATTCGCCAGCGACCGCCCCAGGACGTTGAGTGCGCCCTTGGTCATCGAGTAGACGATCTGCGGCGTCGCGAACCACGTCACGCCGGATGAGATGTTGATGATGCGCCCGCCGTCGCGCAGCAGTGGCAGCGCGCGCTGGGTGATGAAGAACGGTGCGCGAACGTTGATCGCGAACTCTCGGTCGAACTGCTCGGGCGTCGCCTTTTCGACGGTGGCCTCGGCGGTGGAGATCGCCGCATTGTTGACCAGGATGTCGAGCGGACGGCCATCGAGTTCCTTCTCGAGCGCGCCGAACAGGGTCTCCACGTCGCCGTCGACACCGAGGAATGCGCGCACGGGGAACGCCTCGCCGCCGGCGGCGCGAATCGCGTCGATCGTCTCGGCAGCGGCGGCGTCATTGCTTCCGTAATGCACCGCGACCAGCGCGCCGTCGGCGGCCAAACGCTGTGCGATGGCGCGCCCGATCCCTCGCGATGCGCCGGTGACAAGTGCGGTCTTACCCGTCAAAGAGGTCATGACGGCCACAACCGACGTTAGCTGACGGCTATTCCCTGCCTATTCCGGGGACTATTCCGGGTCGTCGATCTGACCCTTGTTTCGCTCGCTCACCGCACGGAACCGATCGCCGAGTCCTTCGAAGTCGCGCTGCTGCGCGAATGCGATCTTCTGCTCGGCCGCCAGAGCAGGCTCGATGACGGTCGCCGCGCCGGTCGTGTAGATCTCCTTGAGCCCCAGCATGGTTGGACCGGGCACCTCGGCGATCTGCGCGGCCAACTCGATCGCCCGGTCGAGCAGCCGATCGTGGGGGACGACCTCGGTCACCAGCCCGATGCGTTCGGCACGCGCCGCGTCGACGACTTCACCAGTCATCGACAGTCGTCTGGCCATCCCGAGCCCGACCAGTTGGGGCAGCCGCGCCGTCATGCCGCCGCCAGGCAGGATGCCGACGCGGGCGTGGGTGTCGGCGAACACCGCCCGCTCAGAGGCGATGAGAAAGTCGCAGCCGAGCGCCATTTCGAGGCCGCCCGTGAACACCGGCCCGTTGACCGCGGCGATGATCGGTGTGCGCATTCTTCCCGTGGCTTCGATGCAGCTGTGCTCACGAAACTCCGCGAAGTACATGATGCCGTCGCGCTGCGCCTCCTTCAGGTCGACACCCGCGCAGAACGCCGGATCGGTTCCGGTGAGCACCACCGCCCGCACCGACTCGTCGGAGTCGGCCTCAATGAAGGCGGCATAGGCCGCCTTGATCAGGCCGCGGCTCAACGCATTCCGCGCCTCCGGTCGATTGAGGGTCAGCACACGGACCGGGCCGTGGTCGGCGACGATGACGAGCGGCTGCGTCATGCGACGAAGCTAGCGCAGGAACTGGTTGGCGGTGTTCGCCAGGTCCAGCAGCGGCTGCGGCAGCGCGCCGAGGGCGAAGGTGATTGCCGCGGTGACTGTGACGACCGCGGTGCTCAATGCGCTGGGCACCACCACTTGCGGCGCGTCGTCGGGCGGGTCGGTGAAGAACATCAACACGATCACCCGCACATAGAAGTACGCGGCGACGGCACTGGCCAGCACGCCGACGATGACCAGCGGTATCGCGCCGCCCTCACCCGCTGCCTTGAAGACGGCGAACTTGCTGACGAACCCGCTCGTCAACGGGATGCCCGCGAACGCCAGCAGGAACAGTGAGAACACCACTGCGACAACGGGATACCGCCTACCCAACCCCGCCCAGCGCGCCATCGCGGTGTCCTCGTCACCGTTGGCGTTCCGCACCAAACTCACGACCGCGAATGCGCCGACCGTGCTGAACCCGTAGGCGAACAGATAGAACAGGGTCGACGACAGGCCTGCCTCGTTCTCGGCGATCACGCCGGTGAGGATGAAGCCGGTATGCGCCACCGCCGAATAGGCGAGCATGCGCTTCACGTCGGTCTGCGTTATCGCGGTGACGGTTCCGACCACCATGGTCAGGATCGCGATCGCCCACAGCACCGGACGCCAGTCGTCGCGCAGTTCCGGCAGTGCGACGTAGAACAGTCGCAGCATCGCGCCGAACGCGGCGATCTTGGTGGCGGCGGCCATGAACGCCGTGATCGGCGTTGGCGCACCCTGATAGACGTCGGGAATCCACGAGTGGAAGGGCACGGCCCCGACCTTGAACAGCACTCCGACGAGCAGCAGGCCCGTACCCATCAGGGCCAGCGAGGTCTTCCCGGACCCGGCCGCCACCACGCCGGCGATCTCGCGCAGATCCAGCGTTCCCGCGTAGCCGTACAGCATCGCGGCACCGAACAGGAAGAACGCCGACGAGAAGGCGCCGAGCAGGAAGTACTTCAGCGCCGCTTCCTGCGAGAGCACACGACGTCGACGCGCGAGACCGCACAGCAGATACAACGGCAGCGAAAGCACTTCGAGCGCAATGAACATCGTGAGCAGATCGTCGGCTGCAGGGAACAGCAGCATGCCGCCGACCGCGAACATCGTCAGCGGGAAGACCTCGGTCTGGATGGCGCCCGCCTTGGTGGCGAGTTGTTCGGCCACCGCGCCGGGAATCGCGGACGCCTGCGGGGTGAACGCGTCCAGCCCGCGAACTCCCTTGCCTCCCTCCGCGTCTGCACCGATCTGACGCTCGGCGATCAGCATGATTCCCAGCACGCCGACCAGCAGGATGGTGGCCTGGAGGAACAACGCGGGTTTGTCGATCACGACGGAACCCATCACCGCGGTCCGACCGACGCTGCCCTGCAGGCCTAAGGCGAGATCCACGACCGACACCAGCGCGGCGACCAGTCCGACGAGGGCCAGCGCCAGTTGTGCTGCGTACCTGCGCTGCCGCGAGACAAACGCCTCGACGAGCACACCGAGGATGGCCACGCCGAACACGATCAGCATCGGAGACAGCAGGTCGTACTCGACGACGGGAGTGGGCAGATTCATCGCGTCGGCCCTTCTGCGAACTGAGGCACCGGGTCAGGCTGATCGATCGTGGTCAACGTGTGCGTGACCGCCGGATTGATCACATCGAGTGCGGGTTTGGGATACACGCCCAGCACGATCAGCAGCGCGATAAGCGGTGCGACGACGAGGATCTCGCGGGGAACGAGATCCCGTAGTGAGTCGTTGCCCTCCTTGACGGGGCCGCCCATCATGCGTTGGTACATCCACAGGATGTACACCGCCGACAACACCAGTGCGGTCGACGCGAACACCGCGAACGCCGGGTACCGGGTGAATGTGCCTATCAGCACCAGGAACTCGCTGATGAACGGCGCCAACCCGGGCAGCGAGAGTGTCGCCAGACCCGAGACCAGGAACGTGCCCGCGAGGACCGGTGCGACCTTCTGTACGCCGCCGTACGCCTCGATGAGGCGACTGCCCCTGCGCGACACCAGGAAGCCGGCGATCAGGAACAGCGCCGCAGTGGACAGGCCGTGGTTGACCATGTAGAGCGTCGACCCGGACTGGCCCTGGCTCGTCATCACGAAGATGCCGAGGATGATGAAGCCGAAGTGGGAGATCGACGTGTAGGCGATCAGGCGCATCACGTCGGTCTGGCCGATGGCCACGATCGCCCCGTACACGATGCCGATCACCGCCAGCGTGATGATGATCGGCCGGAAATACGTTGACGAGTCAGGGAACAACTGCAGGCAGTACCGCAGCATGCCGAACGTGCCGACCTTGTCCATGATCGCCATCATCAGCACTGCGCTGGCAGGGGTTGCCTCGACCGCGGCGTCGGGCAGCCAACGATGGAAGGGCCACAGCGGCGCCTTCACCGCGAACGCGAACATGAAGCCGAGGAACAGCAGGTGCATGACGGTCGGGTTGACGACGAAGGCACCGCTCGACACCGCGGTGACGATCGCGCGGAAGTCGAAGGTGCCGCCCTCGAACGCGTCGCTGCCCGCGGTCACCACGTAGAGGCCGATGACCGCCGCGAGCATCACCAGACCGCCGAAGAGGTTGTACAGCAGGAACTTCACCGCCGCCTTCGACCGCCCCGCGCCGCCGAACCCGCCGATGAGGAAGTACATCGGGATCAGCATCGCCTCGAAGAAGACGTAGAACAGCAGCACATCCAGCGAGGCCAGCGACATGATGACCATGCCCTCGACGGCCAGCGTGAGCGCGAAGTACGCGTGCGTCGAACGACCACCCCACGCGGCCTCGTCGCTGACGTCGTTCCAGCCGGCGATCAGCAGTATCGGAACCAGCACCGCGGTGAGGGCGACGATCGCGAGCGCGATGCCGTCCAACCCGAGGATGTAGCCGGTACCGAACGACGGGATCCAGCGGTGCTCCTCGACGAATTGGTATTGCTCACCAGCGGGATCGAAGTTCACCGCCAGCAGCACCGTGATGGCCAGCACCACACCCGAGACCGCCAGCGCCAGCCACTTGGAGGCGGCGCGCAGCGACGCGGGCAGCAGGATCACCACCGCCGCGCCCACCGTCGGCACGGCCCACAGAATCGTCAGCCAGGGAATCGAGGTCACCACAGCTGCACCGCCAGGATCGCGCCGACGACAAGTAACGCGCCGGCCAACATCGACAACGCGTAGGAACGCGCATATCCGGTAGCCAACAGTCGCAAGCCCTCCGATGAGCGGGATACCAAGGCGGCCAACCCGGTTCCCGCGCCGTCCACTGCCTCGTCGTCGATTTCAACCAGCCCCTTGGTGAGCAGCTGACCCGGTCGCATGAAGAGCTCTTCGTTCAGCGCATCGCCGTAGAGGTCTCGGCGTGCCGCCACGGTGAGTGCGGAGCCGACGGGTACTTCTTCGGGGACCGGCCTGGTGCCGTACATGCGGTAGGCGATGGCGATGCCGACGGCGACGACGGCCAGGATGATGGTGGTGATGACCCACACGGGTGCGATGTGGTGGATCTCGTGGGTGCCGACGACGGGTTCGAGCCAGTGCTCCAGGGTGCCGCCGATCGCGAACGCCGCACCCGAGCCCACCGAGCCGATGGCCAGCAGGATCATCGGCCAGGTCATCACCGCCGGTGATTCGTGCGGATGCGCCTCAGGGGCCCAGCGCTTTTCGCCGAAGAACGTCATCAGCATTACCCGGGTCATGTAGAACGCGGTGATCCCCGCACCCAGGATGGCCGCGCCGCCGAGAATGATGCCTTTGGCGCCACCCGCACCCAGGGCGGCTTCGATGATGCCGTCTTTGGAGAAGTACCCCGCCAGCGGCGGGATGCCGATGATGGCCAGATACCCCAGCCCGAAGGTGGCGAAGGTGATCGGCAGGGCCTTGCGCAGGCCGCCGTAGCGACGCATGTTGACCTCGTCGTCCATCCCGTGCATGACCGAGCCGGCGCCGAGGAACAGTCCGGCTTTGAAGAAGCCGTGGGTCAGCAGGTGCATGATCGCGAACGCATAGCCCGCCGGGCCCAAACCGGCGGCCAATACCATGTAGCCGATCTGCGACATGGTGGAGGCGGCCAGCGCCTTCTTGATGTCGTCTTTGGCGCAACCGATGACCGCGCCGAACAACAGGGTCACCGCACCGACGATCACCACGCCGAGTTGGGCGTTGGGGGCCAGGTCGAACACCGGTCCCGACCGCACGATGAGGTAGACGCCGGCGGTGACCATGGTGGCGGCGTGGATGAGTGCGGAGACCGGGGTGGGGCCTTCCATCGCGTCGCCGAGCCAGGACTGCAGCGGCACCTGCGCGGACTTGCCACAGGCGGCCAGCAACAGCAGTAAGCCGATGGCGGTGAGGACGCCTTCGGAGACCTGGGGGGCGGCGGTGAAGACGCCGGCGAAGGAAATGGTGCCGATGTGGGCGAACATGACCATCAACGCGACGGCCAGGCCGATGTCGCCGACGCGGTTGACCACGAACGCTTTCTTGGCTGCGGTGGCCGCGGACGGTTTGTGTTGCCAGAACCCGATCAGCAGGTAGGAGGCCAGGCCGACGCCTTCCCACCCGACGTAGAGGCCGAGGTAGTTGTCGGCGAGCACGAGCAGCAGCATTGCCGACAGGAACAGGTTGAGGTAGGCGAAGAACCGTCTGCGGTCGGGGTCGTGGGCCATGTAGCCGATGGAGTAGATGTGGATCAGTGAGCCGACGCCGGTGATCAGCAGCACGAAACACATCGACAGTTGGTCGAGCTGCAGACCGAAGTCGACCTGCAGACCCGCGACAGGCACCCAGGAGAACAGCGCCTCATGCACGCCGCGGTGTTCGGGGTCGCGGCCGAGCATGTCGGTGAACAGCACCGCCCCGACAGCGAACGCGCCGAGTGAGGCCGCACAGCCGAGCAGGTGTCCCCAGCCGTTGGTGCGTCGTCCGCCCAGCAGCAGGATCGTCGCGCCGGCCAGCGGCAGGGCGATGGTGAGCCACACCGGAAGTGTCATCGTCACCTCAGTGCTTCAGCAGGCTGGCGTCGTCGACCGAGGCCGAGCGGCGGGTACGGAAGATCGTCATGATGATGGCGAGTCCGACCACCACCTCGCAGGCGGCGACGACCATCGTGAAGAACGCCACCATCTGACCATCGAGATGCCCATGCATGCGCGAGAACGTCACGAACGCGAGGTTGCAGGCATTGAGCATCAACTCCACACACATGAACATGATGATCGCGTTGCGCCGCAACAACACTCCGGCCGCACCAATGGTGAACAACAACGCAGATAGATACAGGTAGTTGTCGGGATTCATTCGTCTTTTCCGCCGCCGTTGGTCTGACTCACGGTTCGTTTCTGCAGTAGGGCACTGACCGACAGTTCGGAAGGCGATCCGTCGGGAAGACGAGCCGCCATGTCGACGGCGTTGTTGCGTGCGTACACACCAGGATTGGGCAGCGTCGTCGGATGGCCGCCCTTCTTGAACCGCTCCTGGGCGAGTTCACGCTGCGTCTTACGGTGTTCGAAGCGTTCGCGGTGCGCCAGCACCATCGCGCCGAGGGCGGCGGTGATCAGCAGTGCACCCGTCAGCTCGAACGCCCACAGGTACTTGGTGAAGATCAGCGCGGCCAGGCCCTGGACGTTGCCTCCGGCGTTGGCCTGGGCCAGGCCGACGAAGCCGCCGACCGAGACGCTGCCGATTCCGGCGATGAGCAGAATGCCGAATCCCAGGCCGACCACGATCGCCGCAACGCGTTGTCCCCGAATGGTTTCCACCAGGGACTCCGAGATGTCGACGCCGATGAGCATGAGCACGAACAGGAACAGCATCATCACGGCGCCGGTGTAGACCACGATCTGGACGACGCCGAGGAACAGCGCGTCCTGCGCGATGTAGAAGACCGCCAGCACGATCATCGTGGTGGCGAGGAACATCGCCGAGTACACCGCTTTCCTCGCCGCGACCACACCGACGGCTCCTGCGAGCGCCACGGCGCCCAGCACCCAGAACAACACCGCTTCAGTCGTTGACGTGCGACCGGCTACGTCGGCGGCCGCTGAGGCGAGGAGGTCCACCGTCACGTGACGTCCTCGGTGACGGGCTTGATGTTGCCGAGGTAGTAGTCCTCGTCAGTGCTTCCCGGGGCCATCGGATGCGGCGGGGGAAGCATGCCGGGCTTCAGCGGGGCGAGGAGTTTGTCCTTGCCCCAGATCAGGTCGGCGCGGTTGTCGTCGGCCATCTCGTATTCGTTGGTCATCGTCAGCGCGCGCGTCGGGCATGCCTCGATGCACAGCCCGCACCCGATGCAGCGCAGATAGTTGATCTGGTAGACGCGGCCGTAACGCTCACCGGGGGAGTACCGTTCGTCCTCCGTGTTGTCTGCGCCCTCGACGTAGATGGCATCGGCGGGGCAGGCCCACGCGCACAGCTCGCAGCCGATGCACTTCTCCAACCCGTCGGGGTAGCGGTTGAGTTGGTGCCGACCGTGATAGCGCTTGGCCACCGGGCCCGGCTTCTCCGGGTACTCCTCGGTGAGCCGCTTCTTGAACATGGTGCCGAACGTGACCCGGAAACCCGCGATCGCGTCGAGGAACTTAGGCATGTGTCTTCTCCTTTGAAGACTTCTCCTTCGGGGTCTCCGCTTTCGAGGACTCCGTGGAAGCCTGGGTAGCCGTCCCCTTGTTGGGCAGGGGCGGTATCGGGAATACGCTGGGGTCGAGCACCTGCTCGGGGACTTTGCGAATCTCCTTGCCGCGCAACCGTCTCCACAGCACGACTAGCAGGAGCAGACCGACCACAGCGGCCACGGTGATCAGCGCCGTGACGAGCTGGTCGACGCCGTGGTTGCGTAGGCTGCGCGCGGACGACACGATCACGATCCAGGCCAGCGAGACCGGAATCAATATCTTCCAGCCCAGCGCCATGAACTGGTCGTAGCGCATGCGGGGCAAGGTTCCCCGCAGCCAGAAGAACAGGAACATGAAGCCCCAGAGCTTCGCCGTGAACCACAGCAGCGGCCACCAGCCGGTGTTGGCGCCGTCCCACATGTTGATGGGCCATGGGGCGTGCCACCCACCGAGGAACAGGGTTGTCGCGAGCGCCGACACCGTGAACATGTTGACGTACTCGGCGAGCATGAACATCGCGAACTTGATCGACGAGTACTCGGTGTGGAATCCGCCGACGAGTTCACCCTCGGCCTCGGGCAGATCGAAAGGCGCGCGGTTGGTTTCGCCCACCATGGAGGTCACGTAGATGACGAACGACGGCAGCAGCGGGAAGATGAACCACAGGCCGTGCTGGGCGGCGACGATGCCCGACGTCGACATCGTGCCCGCATAGATGAAGACCGCCGCGAACGACAGCGCCATCGCGATCTCGTAGGAGATCACCTGGGCGCTCGAGCGCAGCCCGCCCAGGAGTGGATAGGTGGATCCGGAAGCCCAGCCGGCCAACACGATTCCGTACACGCCGATGGATGTGGCGGCCAGCACGAACAGCACCGCCACCGGCATGTCGGTGAGCTGCAGAGCGGTGCGATGCCCGAATATCGACACCTCACCGCCCATCGGGATCACCGAGAACGCGATGAACGCGGGCACCACGGAGATGACCGGTGCCGCAAGGTAGATGAACTTGTCCACCCCGGCGGGGATCAGTCCCTCCTTGAGGGCGAGCTTGACGCCGTCGACCAGCGACTGCAGCAGCCCCCACGGGCCGACGCGGTTGGGGCCCGGACGCATCTGCATGTAGCCGAGGATCTTGCGTTCCATCAGGATCGCCACCAGCAGGGACAGCATCAGGAACGCGAAGATGGCAACGGCCTTGATGAGAATCAGCCACCACGGATCGTGGCCGAAGAGTGTCGGATCGGGATGGGTCATCGCTGTGTCCGTCCGATCGAGACGACGGTTCCAGGAGTCACGCCGAGCTGCCGGTGGACCGCCGAGCCCGGCGAGTTCAGCGGCAGCCACACGACGCCGTCGGGCATGTCGGTGATCGAGAGTGGCAACGTGATCTCCCCGCGTTCCGTGCGGACGGTCACCAAATCGTCGTCTGCGACGCCGATCTCGGCCGCGGTGGCCGCCGACAGCCGGGTGACGGGTTCGCGGGCGGTACCGGCGAGGTGCGGTTCACCGTCCTGCAGGCGTCCTTCGTCGAGCAGCAGCCGCCAGCCGGCCAGCACCGCCTGACCCGTGCCGGGCTGTGCGGGCTGTGCCGGCGGCACCGATGG
Source organism: Mycolicibacterium moriokaense (assembly GCF_010726085.1). NCBI lineage: Bacteria > Bacillati > Actinomycetota > Actinomycetes > Mycobacteriales > Mycobacteriaceae > Mycobacterium > Mycolicibacterium moriokaense. The sequence continues at coordinate 4,997,138 of NZ_AP022560.1, read as the reverse complement.
GGCGCTCGGCCGCTCGCCGGCCCAGAGTCCCAGCCGCGCCATCTCCTCACCGGCGACCAGAGCCGAAGGCACGTTGAGGTCGTACCCGAGCTCGTCGGCGAGGAACGCCAGCACCCGCCGGTCGGGTATGGCGTTGGTCTGCAACGCCGCCTCGAAGGGGCGAGTCCTGCCCTCCCAGTTGACGAATGCGCCGGCCTTCTCGACGACGGGTGCCACCGGGAAGACCACGTCGGCTCGTTCGGTGACCGCGCTCTCGCGCATTTCGAGGCTCAGTACGAACGGTGCGGCGTCGAGGGCCGCGAGGGCGGCGTCCGGGTCGGGCAGGTCAGCGAGTTCCACACCGCCGACCACCAGCGCCCCCAACTCACCCGCGCGGGCCGCGTCGAGGATGGCGGTGGTGTCGCGGCCCGGCGTGCTCGGCACCTCACCGATATTCCATCCCGCCGCGGTCTGTTCGCGCGCAGCGGCGTCGGCGAGGGGTCGGCCGCCGGGCAGCAGGCCGGGCAGTGCCCCGGCCTCCAAGGCGCCGCGCTCACCGGCACGTCGCGGTATCCACGCGAGTCGCGCACCGGTCGCGGTGGCCAATCTGCTTGCGGCGGAGAGCGCTCCGGGCGAGGTGGCCAGGCGTTCGCCGACGAGGATGATGGCGCCGGGCAGCTTCAGCAGGGTGTCGTCGGCCAGCGCGTCAAGCGCCGCACCCTCACCGCCGGGCGCCGTCGCGATCAGCTGTCCGCTCAGCTTGCCCAGCGACCGGGTGGCGAACGGTGCAATCGACTTGACCTGAAGCCCGTGCTTGCGGACGGCCTTGCGCAGCCGCAGGAACACGATCGGCGATTCCTCTTCGGGCTCGAGGCCGGCCAGCAGGATTGCGGGCGCCTTCTCCAGATCGGCGTAGGTGACCGTCATCGGCTGTCCGGCGATATGCGCGGCGAGGAACTCGGCCTCCTCAGCGCTGTGTGCACGGGCGCGGAAGTCGATGTCGTTGGTGTGCAGCACCATTCGGGCGAACTTGGAGTAGGCGTAGGCATCCTCGACGGTCAACCGTCCGCCGGGCAGCACGCCAGCGCTGCCGCGGGCGGCGGCGAGTGCCTCGGACGCCACGGTGATGGCCTCCGACCACGACGCCGGTCGAAGCTCACCGTTTTCGCGGACCAGGGGAGTGGTGATGCGATCGCCCTGGGTGGTGTAGGTGAACGCCCACCGGCCCTTGTCGCAGTTCCATTCCTCGTTGACTTCCGGGTCGTCACCGGACAACCGGCGCAAGACCTTTCCGCGGCGGTGGTCGGTGCGCTGAGCGCACCCCGAGGCGCAGTGTTCACAGACGCTGGGGCTGGACACCAGGTCGAACGGCCGGGCGCGGAAGCGGTACGCCGCACCGGTGAGCGCGCCGACGGGGCAGATCTGCACGGTATTGCCGGAGTAGTACGACTGGAACGGTTCGCCGGGGGCGATGCCGACCTGCTGCAGCGCACCGCGTTCGAGCAGTTCGATGAAGGGGTCACCGGCGATCTGCTGGGAGAAACGGGTGCAGCGCGCGCACAGCACGCAGCGTTCGCGGTCCAGCAGCACCTCGGACGAGATGTTGATCGGTTTGGGGAAGGTTCGCTTGACGTCCTCGAAGCGGGTTTCGGCCCGCCCGTTGGACATCGCCTGGTTCTGTAGCGGGCACTCGCCGCCCTTGTCGCATACCGGGCAGTCGAGCGGATGGTTGATCAGCAGCAGCTCCATGACGCCCTGCTGCGCCTTGTCCGCGGCCTCCGACGTCAACTGGGTGCGCACCACCATGTCCGGTGTGCAGGTGATCGTGCACGAGGCCATCGGCTTGCGCTGGCCCTCGACCTCGACGAGGCACTGCCGGCAGGCCCCCACCGGGTCGAGCAGCGGGTGATCGCAGAACCTCGGGATCTGGATGCCGATCAGCTCGGCGGCCCGAATCACCAAGGTGCCCTTGGGCACACTGACCTCGATGCCGTCGATGGTGAGGTTCACCATCTCGACAGCGGGGGCGTCGTGGGCCGGTTCGGTCACGGTCATCTAGACCCCCACCCCTTCCTCGGCGAGCAGACGCGAACTCCCCCTTTTTCGCGGCAATTTGGGGGTTTTCACGTCTGCTCGCGCAGAAAATGGACCCATCTAGACCCCCACCCCTTCCGTTGCCATCAGCGTCGAGGCGTGCGGGTCGAACGGACATCCGCCGGCCAGGTGCTCGACGTACTCGTCGCGGAAGTACTTGATCGACGACAGGATCGGTGCGGCGGCGCCGTCACCCAACGCGCAGAACGACTTCCCGTTGATGTTGTCGGCGATGTCCAGCAGCTTGTCGATGTCGGCTTCGGTGCCCCTGCCGGTCTCGAGCCGCTCGTAGATCTGCGCCAGCCAGTAGGTGCCCTCTCGGCACGGTGTGCACTTGCCACACGATTCGTGTGCGTAGAACTGCGTCCAGCGCCGCACCGCACGCACCACGCAGGTGGTCTCGTCGAACACCTGCAACGCCTTGGTGCCGAGCATCGTCCCGACGCTCGCCATGCCCTCGTAATCCAGTGGCACGTCGAGATGTTCGTCGGTGAGCAGCGGCGTGGACGAGCCGCCGGGCGTCCAGAACTTCAGCTTGTGGCCCGCCCTTATTCCGCCGGCGTACTCGAGCAGCTCGCGCATCGTGATGCCCAGTGGCGCCTCGTACTGTCCGGGCGTGGTGACGTGACCCGACAGCGAATACAGCGTGAAGCCGGGCGATTTCTCGCTGCCCATCGACCGGAACCAGTCGACCCCGTTGAGCAGCACGGGCGGGACGCTGGCGATCGATTCGACGTTGTTGACCACCGTCGGCGACGCGTACAGGCCCGCAACCGCCGGAAACGGCGGGCGCAGGCGCGGCTGCCCGCGTCGACCCTCCAGCGAGTCCAGCAGCGCTGTCTCCTCGCCGCAGATGTAGGCGCCCGCGCCGGCGTGCACGATGAGTTCGAGATCGAAGCCCGAGTCCAGAATGTTGGTGCCGAGATAGCCGGCGTCGTACGCCTCGGCGACCGCGGCCTGCAGGCGCCGCAGCACCGGTACGACCTCGCCGCGGACGTAGATGAACGCGTGGTGCGCCCGGATCGCGTAGGCCGCGATAATGACGCCCTCGACCAGGAAGTGCGGCGTGGTCAGCATCAGCGGAATGTCTTTGCACGTACCGGGTTCGGACTCGTCGGCGTTGACCACCAGATAGTGCGGCTTGGCGCCCGCCCCCGTGTCGTCCTGGGGAATGAACGACCACTTGGTACCCGTCGGGAACCCTGCGCCACCACGCCCACGCAGGCCCGAGTCCTTCACGGTGGCGATGAGATCGTCGGGATCCATGGCGAGCGCGCGCTCCAGCGCACGGTAGCCGTCATGGCGACGGTAGGTCTCCATCGACCAGGGTTCAGGTTCGTCCCAGAACCGGCTCAACACGGGAGTCAGTGGTGTCATTCTTTCGAATCCGTTGCCTTCGGGTCGGTTTCGGGCTTATTCGGCTCGGGCGGCACCGTGGCCGACGGGCCCGCCGCGGGCTGGTCCCTCGTGGCCTCTGCGGCGACCTTCGCGTCGTCGGGTCCACTGGCCGAGTCTGTCACCGCGTCGACCGCGGGCGCCTCCATGCCGCGTTCCTTCGCGATGCGCAGCCCCGCGAGAGTGGCGTTTCCGGCCGGTGTCTGTGCCGCGGCCGCCTCCGGATCGGGCAGGCCCGCAAGCACTCTCGCAGTCTCCTTGAACGTGCACAGCGGCGCACCGCGGGTTGGGACGGGTGGTCGGCCCTCGCGCAGTGCATCGACGAGGTCGCGGGCCGAGGATGGTGTTTGGTTGTCGAAGAATTCCCAGTTGACCATGACGACGGGTGCGTAGTCGCAGGCGGCGTTGCACTCGATGTGTTCGAGGGTGACGCGGCCGTCGGGGGTGGTTTCACCGGCGTGCACACCCAGGTGCTCTTGTAGCGTGTCGAGGATCGCGTCGCCGCCCATGATCGCGCACAGGGTGTTGGTGCACACCCCGACCAGGTACTCACCGGTCGGCGTGCGACGGTACATCGAGTAGAACGTCGCCACTGCGGTGACTTCGGCGTCGGTCAGGCCCAACTGCTTGGCGCAGAACGCGATTCCCGCCGGTGTCAGGCACCCGTCCTCGGACTGGACGAGGTGCAGCAGCGGCAGCAATGCCGAGCGGTTGTGCGGATACTTGGCGATGATCGTCTCGGCATCGGCCGCCAGGCGCGCGGCCACGTCGGCGGGATATGTCTTGGGGCCCTGGATCGGTGGGCCGGGCTCGTCGGGTCGCTGACCGAGCTCGAGGAATACGGTCATCGGTCGACGCCTCCCATGACGGGGTCGATGGATGCGACGGCGGTGATGGCGTCGGCGACCATGCCGCCTTCGCACATGGCTGCCACGGCTTGGAGGTTGTTGAAGGAGGGGTCGCGGTAGTGCACGCGGTAGGGGCGGGTGCCGCCGTCGGAGACCATGTGCACACCGAGTTCGCCGCGGGGGGATTCCACGGCGACGTAGACCTGTCCAGGTGGGACGCGGATGCCTTCGGTGACGAGTTTGAAGTGGTGGATCAGCCCTTCCATGGAGTGGCCCATGATTTTGGCGATGTGTTCGGGGGAGTTACCCAACCCGTCGGGGCCGAGTTTGAGGTCGGCGGGCCAGGCGAGTTTCTTGTCTTCGATCATCACCGGCCCCGGATTGGGCACATCCAACCGATCCACACACTGGGCGATGATCTTCAGCGACTCGTGCAGTTCTTTGACCCGGATCAGATACCGGCCGTAGGAGTCGCAGGCGTCGTCGGTGATGACGTCGAAGTCGTAGGTCTCATACCCGCAGTAGGGTTGGGCCTTACGCAGATCATGCGGCAGGCCGGTAGAGCGCAGCACCGGCCCGGTGACCCCCAGCGCGATACAGCCGGTCAGATCCAGGTAGCCGATGCCCTGGGTGCGGGCCTTCCAGATCAAGTTCTCGCTCAGCAGGTCTTCGAGGTCTTTGAGCCGTTTGGGCATCAGCTCGAGCATGTGGCGGATCTGGGGGATGGCTTCCTCGGGTAGATCCATCGCGACACCGCCGGGGCGGATGTAGGCGTTGTTCATCCGTAGCCCGGTGATGGTTTCGAAGATCGACAGGATTTGTTCGCGTTCGCGGAAGCCGTAGAACATCGCGCCCATGGAGCCCAGTTCCATGCCGCCGGTGGCCAGGGCGACCAGGTGGCTGGAGATGCGGTTGAGTTCCATCATCATCACGCGGATGACGCTGGCGCGTTCGGGGATGTCGTCGGTGACGCCGAGCAGTTTCTCCACCGCGAGGCAGTAGACGGTTTCGTTGAACAGCGGGGACAGGTAGTCCATGCGGGTCACGAAGGTCACGCCCTGGGTCCAGGTGCGGAATTCGAGGTTCTTCTCGATGCCGGTGTGTAGATAGCCGATCCCGCAGCGGATCTCGACGATCGTCTCGCCCTCGATCTCCAGGATCAACCGCAACACCCCATGGGTGGACGGATGCTGCGGACCCATATTCACGACGATGCGTTCACCGGCGTGCGCGGCGGCGTTCTGTTTGGCGGCTTCGACGACCTGGTCCCAGTCCTGTCCGCCGACGACGACCACGGTTTCGGTACCGCCGCCCGATTCGGGCGGGGTTGGCGATGTGCTCATTAGTTGTAGGCCCTCCGCTGATCGGGCGGCGGGATCTCGGCGCCGTGGTACTGCACCGGGATTCCGCCCAACGGGTAGTCCTTGCGTTGCGGGTGTCCCACCCAGTCGTCGGGCATTTCGATACGCGTCAGGGCGGGATGGCCGTCGAAGATGATCCCGAAGAAGTCGTAGGTTTCGCGCTCATGCCAGTCCACGGTCGGATACACGCCGTACAGCGACGGGATGTGCGGATCCTCATCCGGAGTGGCCACCTCCACCCGGATACGGCGGTTGTGCGTGATCGACATCAGCGGGTACACCGCATGCAGCTCACGGCCCTTGTCCTCGGGGTAATGCACCCCGCTGACCCCCAGACACAATTCGAACCGCAACCCGGGATCGTCGCGCAGCGCCTGCGCCACCGTGGGCAACTGCGTGCGGTCGACCTCCAAGGTCAGCTCATCGCGGTAGACGACGACCCGCTCGATCGACTCGGCATAGCCGTCCTCACCGAGCGCGGCTTCCAGGGTGTCGACGACGTCGTCGAAGTAACCGCCGTAGGGGCGGGGCGAGCTGCCGGGCAGTGCCACCGGGCGGATGAGGCGGCCGTAGCCCGACGTGTCGCCGGATCCTCGGGCCCCGAACATGCCGCGCCGCACGCCGATGATCTCGGGCGGGTCGATGTCGGCCTGTGGCCCGGGGCGGGCGCCGTTTTCGTCCTCACTCACCGCAGCAAACCCTTGAGCTCGATGGTCGGGGTGACCGAAAGGGCAGCCTTCTCGGCTTCGCGGATCGCCTCCTCGCGGTGAACGCCCAGCGGCATCTCTTGAATCTTGTCGTGCAGCTTGAGGATTGCGTGCAGCAGCATCTCCGGGCGCGGTGGGCAGCCGGGCAGGTAGATGTCGACCGGGACGATGTGATCGACGCCCTGGACGATGGCGTAGTTATTGAACATCCCGCCCGAGGACGCGCACACCCCCATCGACAGCACCCATTTGGGTTCGGCCATCTGGTCGTAGATCTGGCGTAGCACCGGGGCCATCTTCTGGCTGACCCGACCTGCGACGATCATCAGATCGGCTTGGCGCGGGGTCGCCGAGAACCGCTCCATACCAAACCGTGAGATGTCGAACCGCGGGCCGGCCGTGGCCATCATCTCGATCGCACAGCAGGCCAGCCCGAACGTCGCCGGCCACAGCGAGCCCTTGCGGATATAGCCGGCGACCTTCTCCACCGTCGAGAGCAGGATCCCGCCGGGCAGCTTTTCCTCTATTCCCATGACAGACCTCCCCGCCGCCAGACGTAGGCGTAGGCCACGAACACCACCACCATGAAGAGCAGCATCTCTACCAGCGCAAACAGTCCGAGATTGTCGAATGCGACCGCCCACGGGTAGAGGAAGACGATCTCGATGTCGAAGATGATGAACAACATCGCCGTCAGGTAGTACTTGATCGGGAACCGCTGGCCCGCCGAGTGCGCGCTGGCCAGCTCAGGAACCGGCTCGATGCCGCACTCGTAGGCCTCGAGTTTGCTCTGGTTGTAGCGCCTGGGGCCGACCACCAGAGCGATTCCGACCGAGCCGATCGCGAAGGCGGCCGCGACCGCGCCGAGTACCAATATTGGCGTGTACAAATCCATGCCGGGCTAACGCTCCCTCGTGGGCTGTCGATGTGAGCTTACCCACACCCTAGCGGGCCTGGCGATGAGCGCCACACGTTGGGGTTAGTATGTCTAAGATCACACTTTCGCTGCCTTGGCATGCCGCGAATCGGCAAGGGCGACAAGTGGATTCGTGCGTTTGCTATTGAACGGGTGCGCGCAGGAGCGACACCACCGCATCGCCCAATTGGATCGGGTCGATCGGGTGGGGAACCGCGGCCTCCGCCCGGGACCAGCTGGCCAGCCAACGGTCGTCGGGTCGTCCGGTGAGCAGGAGCACCGGTGGGCAGTCGGCGATCTCGTCCTTGAGCTGTTTGGCGATCCCCATGCCGCCGGTCGGAGTCGCCTCCCCGTCGAGGATCACCAGATCGAACCCGCCCTCATCCATCTGCCGGATCACCATCGGACCCGTGGCGACCTCGACGTACGTCAGCTCCGGCAGATCAGGGTGCACGCGCTTGCCGAGCGCGAGCTTCACTTGCTCTCGGGTCCTGGGATTGTCGCTGTAGACGAGGACCCGCAGCGGACGCGATGACTCGACCATGAGGCCGATCGTACGGGTTAGTCCACGTGTCGGAACACGATCTCGCCGGAGATCTTCACGGTGTCGGGGATCATCCCCGCCATGTTGCCGTCGACGCCGAAGTCATTGCGGTTGATCGTCGCCTCGGTCGACAGGCGCATTCCGCCGTCGCCTACCGGCGTCACCTTGGCCTTCAGGTTCAGCGGGTTCGTGGTGCCCTTGACGGTCAGCTGTGCGCGCAGGTCGACGGAATTGACGTCGACGGCGTCCGCGGCCGTGACCACCACGCTGATGTCCGGGAACTTCTCGGCCTCAAAGAAATCGGCGGACCGCAGATGGTCGTCCCGTCTGCCGATGCCGGTGCGCAGCGAGGCGACCTTGATGTCGAGGCGGCCGAAAACCGTTTGGGGAGCGGTGACTTGGCCGTCCCCGGTGAACTCGGTGAAGCGCACCTTGACCGGCATCGCGCCCCAGAAGGACTTCGCTTTCGCCACGATTCTGGATTGCTCGGGCACGACGGTCCACGCCCCGGTCGAGGCCGGATCGCTGAAAAATTCGCTGAGGCTTGCCATGTCGTCTCCTGTCAGGTCGTCGGCTCCAGCAGAGGGGCGATCTCCGCGGGGTCGAAGTATTCGTCGATCCGGGTGATCAGTCCGTTGCCGCCCACCTTGACCACGATGCAGACGCGCATGGCGATCAATCCGCCGTTGCGCCCGGTGGCGTGCAGGATGTGCTGCTGCATGAAACCGCCGTCGATCACGTGGCGTTCGAGGACTTCGTAGCGACGGTCAGTGGTCGTGCCGATGAACCACTCGATCACCCGCAGCGCCCGCTCCTTGTCGCGTTCGCGGTCGGCAACCTTCCAGACGACGACGTCGTCGTCCCACAGTGCTGTGACCGCGGCGATGTCGCCGTTGGTGATGGCGCCGAACAGCTGATCGGCGACGTCGACGATCGCATCCGAGTCGGTGATGGACATGACCTAGATCTCCCTTGACCTGAAGTTAGGTTGAGGTAGAACGCTGGATCGCATGGATTCCACACCCACCCTCTCCCTATTCGACAACGCCTACAAGTCCCACACCGCACCGTGGGTGATCGGCGAGCCGCAACCCGCGATCGTCGGCCTCGAACGCGCCGGCCTGGTACGCGGCAAGGTGCTCGATGCCGGTTGCGGCACCGGCGAGCACACGATCCTGCTTACCCGGTTGGGCTACGACGTACTCGGCGTCGACAGCGCACCGACCGCGATCGAGCAGGCCCGCGCCAACGCCGCCGAGAAGGGGGTCGACGCCCGCTTCGAGGTCGCCGACGCCCTGAACCTCGGCGTCGAGGCGCGCTACGACACCGTCATCGACAGCGCGCTGTTCCACATCTTCGACGACGCCGACCGGGTCAAATACGTCGCGAGCCTGCACGCCGCCTGCACCCCGGGAGCGCTGGTGCACGTTTTGGCGCTGTCCGACAAGGGTCGCGGCTTCGGCCCCGAGGTCAGTGAACGCGTGATCCGCGAGGCGCTCCGCGACGGCTGGATCCTGGAGGCGCTCGACGAGACCACCTATCGCGGTGTGGTGCACGAACCGCACGTCGACGCGATCGGCCTACCCGCCGGGTCGATTGTCGACGAGCCGGCCTGGCTGGCCCGCGCCCGTCGGATCTGAGCGATTTGTGTGCATTCGCGAGCGCTCACCGCTCCTCGATGCACACAAATCGCTAGGAATCGGCATATCCGGGGTGGGCGACGTCGAGCCGCCGCCGAACGATCGTGCGCAGCGCGGCCAACACGTCGTCGGCCCGGTTGTCGAGATCGCCGGCGCGAATGGCCATCGCGAGTGCGGTCTCGTCGGCGTACCCCAACCCCTCCAGGGCAGCGCTGACGTCGGTCGCAGGCCCGTCGAGCAGTTCGCGTTCGACGATGCGCAGTACGTTGGCGGCCACACGGGCGTGGAAGTTCACCGCCCCCGCATCGGCGGGCTGTGCGTCGGGACCGGTCGCGCGGCGCACGTCGTTGTCGAGGAAATCGGCCACCGCCGCGACCAGTTCGGCCGCTGTCGGCCGTCCGTAGATCCCGCTCATCGCGGCCCGCCCCCCGTCAGCAGATCCAGCACATCCCACTCGGTTTCGGCGACGCGGCGACCGATCGCGGCCAACTCCACCGACGGCGACACGCCCGACAGATGCCGTTCGGCCTGGAAACGGCAGATCACGCCCCAGCGCAGCGTCGCCACGGTCAGCCACCAGCGGAACGCGTCTCGATCCAGCTTGGTCCCGGCGGCCGCTTCGTAGGCGGCCAGGAAGCTTTCGACACTGCCCAACCCGCCCGCACCCATGTCCTTGGGCGCACCGAACCGCCAGGCGCGGATGCAGAACCAGGCCAGGTCCTCGTACACCTCACCGGTGTGCACCAGTTCCCAGTCCAAGACGGCCGCGAGTCCGTTCTCGTCGACGATCACATTGCCCATCCGGAAATCGCCGTGCACGAGCACATGCGGTGACGTCGGCGGGCGGTTCGCGGCCAGCCATCGAAAGGCCCACTCGAACGTCGCTGTGGTGTCGCCCATTTCGTCGAGCCGATCACGCCATTCGGTGAGCTGATCCGACTCGGCGAGGTCCACACCCGTCGGGTCCGCGCGGTGGATCGCCGCCAGCGCTTCGGCGCACTGGCGCAGCAACCGTTCGCGGCCGGAGTCGTCGAGCGTGCGGTAGATCCGCCGCACGATCGTCTCGCCGGCGATCGCATCGCAGATCAGGTACGGATTACCCAGTGCGGCTGAGGAATTGTCCGCGGTCACGATGTGGGGGACCGGCGCGCCCGCGGCGGCGGCGCGCTGCTGCACCGCCGCCTCGAGCTCCATGCTCGCGTGGATGTCGTCGGGCGGTCCGGTACGCAGGATCAACGCCCGCCGCTCCGAGGAGACGGCGTCGAACGCCCACGTGGTCCTGCTCGCCCCGCCGGTCAGCGCGCGCAGGTTCTCGACGACGACATCGCCCAACTCCGGGCGCAGCACAGCCTCGAGCTGTTCCTTCACTTGCGTCCGAATCCGAAGAGCCGCTGCGCCACCCGCCGGATCTGGATCTCCTCGGCGCCCTCGGTGATCCGGTACCGGCGGTGGTGACGGTAGATGTGCTCCATTGGCTCGTGCCGGCTGTAGCCGACGCCGCCCAACACCTGCATGGCTCGGTCGGCGGCCTCACACACCAACCGGTTGGCGCGATAGTTGGCCATCGACACCTTGTCCGAGACCTCCATGTGGTGGTTGCGGTCGAGTTCGGATGCGGCATAACGCACCAGCAGCCGCACCATCTGCGCCTCGGTCTGCAGCTCCACCAGCGGCCACTGCACGGCCTGGTTCACCGACAGCGGCTTGCCGAACACGATCCGCTCGTTGGCGTATTCGACGGCGCGGTCGATGCAGTGCTGTGCGGCGCCAAGGCTGCTGGCGGCCTGACGAATCCTGTTCTCGTGCAGGAACGTCTGGCCCACCTCGAGGCCGTGGTCCACCTCGCCGAGCACGGCATCGGCGGGTACCCGGACGTCCTTCAGTTCGACCTCGCCGTGGTCGGTCGGCATGTTGAAGGTCCACCAGTAGTAGGGGACCGTGAAGCCTGGGGTGTCGGTCGGCACCAGGAACGCCGTGATGCCGCGGGCCTGCCCCGGTTCGCCGGACGTGCGGGCGAACACGAGGTCGTGCGTGGCGCGATGCACGCCGGTGTTGAACCGCTTGGCGCCGTTGATGACCCACTCGTCGCCGTCCAGTACGGCCGTGGTTTTCAGCCAGGTGGCGTCCGATCCGTGGTCGGGCTCGGTCAGCCCGAACGCCATCGACCGTTCCCCGGTGATCAGCGCCTCGGTCCACTCCTTCTTCTGCTCCTCGGTGCCGAACCGGTCCATCATGATGACCTGCGGGAAGTTGCCGACGATCGACGACTCGTCCTGTAGATCGTTGTGCAGCCCGAGTCCCTTGTGCGCCAGGTGTTCCCGGATGACGGCCATATCGATGTTGGTGCCGTCGCGACCACCGAATTGCGACGGCAGGCCGTACCGCAGCCAGCCCGCCTTGTCGGCGCGCCTGCGCATCTCGCCGAGCAGGTCTTCCCATTCCCGGCGCGGGATGCCGCCGTTCTCCCAGTCGGTGCGCGCATACTCACGGCGATGGTCGAAGTACTGCATGTTCTCGCGTTCCAGCGGTTTGATCTCCGCTTCGATGAACGCGTCCATCTCGTCGAGCAGGCCCGGAAGGTGGTCCGGCAGGGTGAAATCCACGTTGACTCCTTTTGACGTACTTGCTCAGAACCCGTACAGCGTCTTCTTCCAGATCCTCGACAGTGTGGCGATCGCGTCCTCGTCCCCGATCTCGAGGCCGAGGCCGGACGTGCCGACGAAGACGGTGGTGAAGTTCTCGAACAGCAGGGCGATCGCCGCCGCAGTGTGCTCGGGATTCAGTTCGCCACCGTAGCCCTGTTCCTGGGCCCGGCGCACGGAGGCAGCGAAGATCTCCATGCCGAAGCGGCGGAACTCGTTCTGTACAGTTGCGAAACGCGGCTGCGTCGCGGCGAGTTGGGCGACCGCGATCATGATGCCGATGTTCTGCTTGAAGATGTTCCAGTAGCCGGTCACCACGGCGTGGAAGAACGCGTCGTCCTCGGGTGATTCGGGCAGATCGACGCTCAGGCCCGACGGTGCTACCACGTCGTGCAGAAACGATTGTGCGAGTGCCGCCAGCAGGTCCTCTTTGTCCGCGAAATAGCGATAGAACACCGCGGGCGACTTACCGGCCGCCGACGTGATGTCGCTCAGCGTGGTGCCGTGAAAGCCGCGCTCGGCGAACAGTTTACGGGCGGCCTGCTCGATGGCCTCCCGGGTCTGGCGGCCCTTGGCGCTCAGCGTCTCGGCTGGCATGGTTACGTGTCCAAAAGATCTGGGTGAGGCGCCGCATGTAACGTCAGGGTGCGATTTCTCCACGAAACTCGCCATGGCGTTACACGCGTGACGAGGGCGCGAGCTTTCATGGAATCAGAATCCGGTCGCCTGCCCGCAGCAGCGAGCTCGGCAGGTCATGTCCGACGGCGTTCTGTGCGACGCGCGCGGCTTCGATGGCCGCCTGCAGGTCGACGTCGACGCTAATTCCGCTGTCGCGTAACAGGTAGACCAGGTCCTCCATCGCGATGTTGCCGCTGGCGCCAGGTGCGAACGGACAGCCGCCGAGCCCGCCGACCGAGGCGTCGAGCCGGGTGATACCCGCCTCGACCGCCGCATAGGCGCTGGCCAGACCGGCGCCACGGGTGTTGTGGAAGTGTGCCCCCAGCGGGATGTCGCCGATCCGCGGTCGGACGAGCGCGACCAGATCGCTGACCCGCCGCGGTGTGGTGGTGCCGATGGTATCGGCGATCGCCAGACGGTCGACGCCGTTGTCGCAGGCTGCCGCCACGATATCGAGCACACGCCGCGGCGGTGTCGGGCCGTCGAAGGGGCAGTCCCACGCGGTGGCGACGATGACCTCGACGGACACGCCGCTGTCGTGGGCGATCGCGACGATCTCGGGGATCTGCGCCGTCGCCTCGGCGGTGGACCGGCCGACGTTGGAACGGCTGTGGCCGTCGGCGGCGGACACCACGTACTCGATCGATCGCAGTCCTGCGGCGATCGCGCGCTTGGCCCCGTTGGGACTGGCCACCAGTGCCGAGAATTCGATGTCGGGAAAGTTGTGCAGCTCGGCGGCGAGGTCGGCCGCGTCGGCCAGGGCGGGCACCTTCGATGGTGAGACGAACGCCGTCGCCTCCATCTCCTTGACGCCGGTGGCGGCGATGGCGGCGAGCATTTCGAGCTTGGCCGACAACGGAATCGGATCCTCGATCTGGAGTCCGTCGCGCAGTGACACGTCGCGAATGCCGACGTGCGCCGGTAGTGCGGTCATACCACACCCTCCTCCCGCAGCTGGGCGAGCTCGGCGTCGGTGCGGCCGAGCAGGCCGCGGTAGATGTCTTCGTTGTGCTGGCCAGGGCGGGCGGGACCGGCGTTGCGGATGGTCCCCGGGGTCTCCGACAGCACCGGTACGACACCGGGCCCCTTGATGTTTCGTCCGACACGTTCATCCCAGTGGTCGGCGATCATCCCGCGGGCGTTCAGCTGCGGATCCTCGACGACCTCGGCGACGGTATTGATCGGCCCGCTGATCACCCCGGCCTCCGAGAGGGTGGCGATGATGTCAGCGGGCTGACGGGTAGCCGCCCAGTCGCCGATTATCTTGTCGAGCTCATCCTGATTGCGGCCGCGTGCAACGTGATTGACGAACCGTTCGTCGGTGGCGAGCTCGGGTTGTCCCATCGCGGCGCACAGCCTGCGGAACACGGTGTCCTGGTTGGCCGCGATGACGACCCAGCTGCCGTCGGCGGTCGGGTAGATGTTCGACGGGGCGATACCCTCGAGGCGTGTGCCGGACGGCCCGCGCACCACGCCGCCCACATCATAGTCCGGAATCGTGGACTCCTGTACGGCCAAACAGGATTCGGTGAGCGCCGCGTCGACCACCTGCCCCTCGCCGGTGACGGTGCGTCGATACAGTGCGGCCAGCGCGCCCTGGGCGGCGAACATGCCCGCCAGGCTGTCGCCCAGCGACAGCGCGAGGCGCGGGGGCGGACCACCGGGAAACCCGTTCATGTGGCGCAGGCCGCTGGCCGCCTCCGCGACCGACGCGTAGCCGGCTTTGTGCGCCTCTGGACCGGTCTGCCCGTATCCGGAGACCCGCACCAAAATGATTCCCTTGTTGCGCTCGCGCAGCACGTCGTAGCCGAGGTTCCACTTCTCCAACGTTCCGGGCCGGAAGTTCTCGACGATGATGTCGGAGCGCTCGACGAGATCGAGGAACAGTTCGCGTCCCGCAGCCTCGCGCAGGTTCAGCGTGACGGCTTTCTTGTTGCGCGCGTGCACCGTCCAGAAGAAGTGGTGGCCGTCGAGTTCGGCCTGGCCCCAGGTGCGTAACGGGTCGGGCGCACCCGGCGGCTCGATCTTGATGACCTCGGCTCCCATGTCGCCGAGGAGTCGGCCCGCGAACGGTCCCGAGATCAGCGTGCCGACCTCGATGACCCGGATGCCGTCAAGTGGGCCGGTGACGCTCATTTCGAGAACTCGTGCCTGTGCAGCCAGTCGGTGCAGATGTCGACGGCCTGGCGGAGCGTCCCGCGCTGCTCCGGTCCGGAGTAGTAGTGGTTGGCGCCGGGGATTTCGTACATCTCCTTGTCGGTATGCCCGATCGCGCTGAAAAGCCGCTGTGTGTGGCTGGGCGTACAGGCGTCGTCGGCGAGGTTACCGATGACCAGCGCGGGCACCGCGATGTCGGGGCCGCACTTGACGGCGTCGCCGTTGGCGTCGTCGTAGCTCCACTGCGACAGCCAACTGCGCAGCGTGCAGAATCGGGCCAGTCCGACGGGGCTGTTGTTCACCACCCGAGGATCGCCGAGATAGCACTGTCCGGGGGTGCGTTCGTTCGGATCGACGGTGGGGTCGAGCCACCGCGGGTCGGCCATGGTCCCGTGTACAACGAATGCGAACTCGTCATCGGGTCGGCCCTGCGCCTTCAATTCGGTCAGTTTCTCCTTGACCCACTTGGTGATTCGGCGATTGCGGGCGATCTGCGCCGCACGGTAGCGCTCCAGGAACTCGGGCGTGTACGGCGGTTGGTTCGGGTTGTCCGGGTTGTACAGGTCCAACTCGGGGTCGCGTTTGGACGGGTCGGTCTCGTCGAGAATCGACGCGTCCAGCCACTCGGTCAGCGTGCCGTGGCGGCTGACGTGCGCCGCCAGCAGCATGATCCCGTCGGCAGGGATCAGGCCGAGCTTGGTGAGGTCGGGACCGTCACCGGACGGGCTGGCCGTGACGGTGGGGTTCTGGGCCTGCTGCTGATAGAACACCGACAGCGAACCGCCACCACTCCAGCCCGCGAGGACCACCTTCTCGTAGCCCAGTCGGTTCTTCGCGTCCTTGATGCACTCGCCGAGGTCCTCGACCACCTTCTCCATCAGCAGCGCGGAGTCGGTGCCGCGGAACCGGCTGTTGCAGTAGATGACGTGATGTCCCGCGCGCGCAAGCGCATTCATCATCGGCAGGTACGCGCCGCCCCCGATGGGGTGCATGAACACGAGCACGGTGTCGGACGGCTTGCCCTTCGGTCGCAGCAGGTGGCTTTCGAGGACGACGAGTTCGGCGACACCGCCGTACACGTCGCGAACACCCGAATTGTTCTGGTATGCCACGAGATACGGGATCCGGTCGTACTCGTGCTTCACAGCAGTGGTCATTCAATACTCTCGTTTCTTCGCGCGGCCGCGTATCTAATGCTGACCCAGGTCGTTCGCGAGGACCTCTTCCGACGGAACCAACCGACGTCGGGTGTCGATGGCGATCACAGACCAGTCGACGCTGTCGTAGTCGTCGAACTTGCGCCGGGCGCGCTCGCGGGCCTTCTCGGGAGCGCCGTGGTGAACCCCTTGCGGCGCATGGGACACCAGGCCGGGTGGCATCGGAATGCCGTAGAGGGATCCGCCGTGGAAGAACGCGATCTCGTCGTAGTCGACGTTGCGGTGATACCACGGTGTGCGCTCGGTGCCCGGCACGCTTTCGGCGGGCTTGGGCAGGAAGTTCATCACGTAGACGCCGGTGGCCTCCATGAACAGGTGCACCGTCGGCGGCAGGTGCACGCTGTTCGACGTCACCACGTTGTAGTCGGCGATGTTGAAGGTGAACGGGAAGTTGTCGCCGCGCCAGCCCTCCACGTCGAGCGGATTGTGTTGGTAATACAGCGTTGTAGGGCCGCCCTCGTGGATCAGCCGGACCTCGTACTCATCGCGACCGTCATCGTCGATCGGCGCCGGCTCCGGGATGACGGCCTGCGACGGGTCGAACGGGAAGTGGCGTCCGAGGTAGCCGGGCGACGGCACCCGGAACTCGTCGGTGGCCTGAATCATCAACAGCGTTGACTCTTCGTCGGGCACCTGGCGGAACGTGCACGCCTTGGGGATGTAGACCCAGTCACCCTCGCGGTAGCGCAGCGGCCCGAACTCCGTCTCCAGCAGACCCGACCCCTTGTGTACGAAGTTGAGGAGATCCCCGTCGACATAGCGGACATAGAACGGCATCGGTTCGGTGCGCCGCGACAACAGGACGAGGCAATCGGCATTGCTGAACATCAGCAGGGGACCGCCCGCGGCATCGCTGGCATCGCTGGGCTTGAGCTCCGAGGACAACACGTCGACGGGACGCAGCGGCCCGACCGAGCGATACGCCGTCGGGTCGTTGCGGCGATACATGTTCGCGGTGCGGCCGGTGAAGCCGCCGCGGCCGAGTTCGTCGTCCTTCAGGCCGTCCAGATCGGCGTGCAGGCGCCGGGGAGTGCGCCCTTTCCGCAGGTGAACAAAGGATTCCATGGTGTCTCCATCGACAACGGGGCGCTTCGAATCAGATCTGAACTAAAACTGACATTAGTTTTACTTCTGTGGCAGGGTCAACCCCCGGACTCAATCGACCAGGTCCACCCGGATGGTCAGCAGGTTGGTCCCGAAGGTCCGCACGCCGAAGCTGTTGATCTGTGGAAGGGAGCGCAACCGAGCGTGCGCGTCGTCGTCGGGAAGCAGGTGGGCGGTGCCGCTGTGCCACTTCCCGTTCAGTCGGACGCGGACCCTGGGATTGGCCTCAATGTTCTTGACGTACTGCGACTTTTCGCCGAACTCCGACACGAACCAGAACTGGTTGCCCTCGAGGCGTCCACCCAGGGGAGTCCGGCGGGGCTGGCCCGACTTACGTCCGGTGGTCTCGAGCAGAGTCTGGAACGGCATCAGCCGCAAAACGCGGTTCACGCCGTTCTTCTGGAACGCCTTCGTGATCCGGTCACGTAGATCGTCGGCCATGGTGTCCCTTCCTCAGATCATTGCGATGCGCGAGACCTTCATACCCAGTGTGAGTGCCCCGGCAAGCTCGCGACTGGTGTCGTAGTCGAACACCACGTGACCGGCAATGACATCGACGTCGCGCTTGAAGCGCTGAAGGGGGTTGTCGGTGAAGTGCACGCTGGCGCCCGATGCTTCGAGCAGATCGCCGATCACTGCGCGTGACTCGTGCACGATATGCGCTGCCGCCAGCCGGGCATCGGCACGCACCGGCTTGGATACGGGGTCGCCTGAGGCGACGACGGTTTCGATGCCGGCGACGGTGTCCCTGAGCAGTCCTCGCAGTGCGCGAAGCCGGACCCGCGCCTCGCCGAGGCGCGCCTGCGCGATCGCTTTGTCCTTCTGGGCGACACCCTCGTAGGCGAGGACGCGCTCGCCGAGTCGCTCGGCGAAGATCTCGGCGACGCGTTCGGCGCTGCCAAGTGCAGGCATCGCCGCCAACAACGACAGCGCAGGCACCATCGGCCACCGATAGGTATTGGAGTCATGCAGTGCGGCGCCCGGTGCGCTGCCGGAATAGATGTCGGTGACCCGGACGAGCCGGTGCTCCGGCACGAACGCATCGGTGATGACGACGTCATTGGATCCGGTGGCCCGCATGCCGTCGGTGTGCCAGACGTCCTCGATGCGGGCATCGGACATCGGCAGCAGCGCCAACGCCGGATATATCGCATCGTCGGGGCCGCAGAGTGCGCCCACCATGATCCAGTTGCCGTCCATCACGCCCGTCGCCCACGACCACCGGCCGGTCAGCCGGATGCCGTTGCCTGATGGGACCCCACGACCCGTCGGCGCCAGCGGCGCGGGCGCGAGGAACGGACGCGTGGCGAACGCCTCCTCCTGGGCACGCTCGTCGAAAAGGGCGAGCATCCAGTTGTGCAGTGCGTAGAAGCCGATGGTCCATGCGCTCGACGCGCAGCCGTGCGCCATCCGGCGAACCGGATCGAGGATCGCGGGAAAGTCGGCCTGCGCACCGCCGAAGCGGGCGGGTTTCAGCAGGTCGGTAAAGCCGGATGCGGTGAGGTCGGCCAATGTTTCGGCGGGTAGCCGTCGAAGTTGTTCGGCTTCCTGCGCACGTTCGGCCAACCGGGCGACGAACTCGGGGGAGATGGTCGGGGTGATCTTGACCGACGTCACGACGGCGACGCTACCATACTATTTAGTACGGAAACTGGGCGCGCATTAGCGCCGAACTGTCCCCAGCTTCGCGGGGGCCCAGCCAGATCGCGAAGTCGAGTCGAGTCGCGATCCTTTAGCAGTCTCGGCGAACAGCAGGGGAACTCATCGCGTCAGCATGATGTCGAGGAAGCGTTCTCGCTGGGCCGCCCCTCGCGCAATCGGCTTCGGCCCAGACAGATGCAGAAACCCGATCCCGGCCGCGAATGTCGCCGACGCGCGCAGGTCGGCCTCGTCGGCATCGAACCCGTAATCCAGAAAGGCCTTGCGCACAGCGGCCAGTACCCGCCGGTCCGCGGCGCGCACGCTTGCCGCGACCGCCGCGTCGGTGCGGGCCCACTCCCGCATGGCCCGTTCAAGCGTCCAATGACGCGCCTCAACCAGCGTCGTCATCATTTGCGAGAGCCGCTCCCGCGGCGGGACGTCAGCGGGGCTCTCGAAGTGGCGCCGTTCCTCGTCGCGCGAGGCGCCCCATGCGTCGACAAGCGCGATGCGATAGCTCGCGATATCGGTGAAATGCCAGTAAAAGCTGCCTTTGGTGACGCCGAGCCGGCTACACAACCGATCGATCTTGAGCGATTTGATGCCTTCTTCGGCAAGAATCGCGTAGCCCGCCTGAATCCAGTCGTCCACGGCCAGGCGGGGGCCGCGGGACTTTGCCATACCCCGCAGCCTACGACGCGAAGGGCCGGTCACGCTGACGTCGGCGTTAACCACAATGTTCACAGGAATCTCACGACCGATGCCCGTCGGACTTTCTCCGTTGCTGGCAGCATGTTTTACTGCACACGCGACAACTGAAATTTTCTCGGTCCGCTCAATGGCCACCGGGCTCAGTCGAGCGGGCACGACAACGCGGTGAATACAATGCTGCGCTGTCGATAGCGATCGCTCGATCGCGGGAAAAGGCATGCGGAAACCGGAAGATGGATGGGTTTGCAGTATGAGCTTCGTTGACAAGTTTCGAGGTCCCTGGGCGCGCCGATTTGTGGTGGCTGCCGTAGCGGCAGTACTCCTACCGGGCGTCCTCGGTCTCACCGGGCAGACAGCGACCGCTGGGGCGTTCTCGCGGCCGGGCCTGCCGGTGGAGTACCTCATGGTCCCCTCGCCGTCGATGGGCCGCGATATCAAGGTTCAATTCCAGAAGGGCACCGGCTCGAAGGCCGTGTACCTCCTGGACGGCCTGCGCGCCCGCGATGACTTCAACGGCTGGGACCTCGAGACCCAGGCGTTCGAGTGGTTCTACGAGACCCCGTTGTCGATCATCATGCCCGTCGGCGGTCAGTCGAGCTTCTACTCCGACTGGTACGCCCCGGCCTGCGGCAAGAACGGCTGCCAGACCTATAAGTGGGAGACGTTCCTGACCAGCGAGCTGCCGCAGTGGCTGGCCTCTGAACGTGGCGTGTCCACGACGGGTAACGCCGCCGTCGGCCTGTCGATGTCGGGCAACTCGGCGATGATCCTGTCGGTGTACCACCCGCAGCAGTTCGTCTACGCGGGCGCGCTGTCGGCGTTCCTCAACCCCTCTGAGGGCAGCTGGCCGTTCCTGATCAACATGGCGATGGGTGATGCGGGCGGATTCAAGGCCAACGACATGTGGGGCCCGACCGAAGACCCGAACAGCGCCTGGAAGCGCAACGACCCGATGCTGCAGATCCCTGCGCTGGTGGCCAACAACACGCGCCTTTGGGTCTACTGCGGTAACGGCACGCCGAACGAGCTGGGCGGCGCGAACGTGCCCGCCGAGTTCCTCGAGGGTCTGACGATCCGGACCAACGAGACGTTCCGCGACAACTACATCGCCGCGGGCGGTCACAACGCGGTGTTCAACTTCCCGCCTTACGGCACGCACAGCTGGGAGTACTGGGGTCAACAGCTTCAGCAGATGAAGCCCGACCTGATCGAGCACCTCGGCAGCTGACGCCGTAAGTCGCAAGGTCCCCGACACTCGGTTCGCCCGGGTGATCGGGGACCTTTGCATTCCCCTACCTTCGGTGTGGGCCCAGGTGAAAATGGGCGGCATGGCTGAAGTCAATGCACTGGTCGCACACCAGGACGCCGAAGGCAACATCACGCTGCAGCACGAGGTCGTCGACACGTCCTTCCTGCCGGACGGTGACGTCCAGATCGCCGTCGAGTACTCGAGCATCAACTACAAGGACGCCCTGGCGATCACGCCGAAAGGCGGTGTCGCGCGGGAGTATCCGCTGATACCCGGTATCGATGTCGCCGGGACGGTGACGGTCAGCTCGTCGCCGGACTTCGCCGTCGGCGACCGCGTCGTCGCCCATGGGTACGACATCGGCACCGGGCGCCACGGCGGCTACGCCGACACCGCTCGCTACCCGGCCGACTATCTGGTGAAGCTCGACGAGTTGACGACGGCCGAGGCGGCCGCCATCGGTACCGCGGGGTTCACCGCCGCCATGAGCGTCGACGCGATTCGCGCGGCGGGCGTGCAGCCGGCGGACGGTCCGATTCTGGTCACCGGCGCGACCGGAGGAGTGGGCAGCGTCAGCGTCGACCTGCTGGCCGGTCTCGGCTACGAGGTGGTCGCCTCGACGGGTAAGTCGGAGGCCCACGACTGGCTGATGGGGCTGGGTGCCTACCAGGTGATCGGACGGCTGCCTGCCGAGGGCGAGAAGATCAGGCCGCTCGGCAAGTCGCAATGGGCGGCCGTGGTCGACAGCGTCGGCGGTGACACGTTGGCGTACGCGCTGAGCACGTTGAATTACGGTGGTACAGCCGCGATCTCAGGTCTGGCCCGATCGGCTGACCTGCCGACGACGGTGATGCCGTTCATCCTGCGGGGTGTCACCCTCGTGGGAATCGACTCGGTGCAGCTGCCGATCGACGCGCGGCGCGACGTGTGGCATCAGCTCGCTGGCGAACTCAAGCCGCGCCACCTCGGCGAGATCACCAAGGACGTGTCGGTGCTCGAGGCGCCGCACACACTGCGCACCATCATCGGCGGCGGCGTCACCGGTCGGACGCGCGTCGTGGTGCACGACGGCTTCTGATCGGCGTGCTACTTCAGTTCGGACGACGACAGCCCCAATAGACGACGAGCCACCACCAGCAGCTGAATCTGTTGCGTGCCTTCGAAGATGTCGAGGATTTTGCTGTCGCGCGCCCACTTCTCCAGCAGCGTCTGCTCGGAATAGCCGACGGTGCCTGCCAATTCGACGGCTTTGAGCGTGATATCGCTGGCGACGCGGGCGGCCTTGGCCTTGCCCATCGACGCTTCCTTGGAGTTCGGAATGTCGTTGTCGGCCTGCCATGCCGAGCGCACCATCAGCAGATACGCGGCCTCCCAGTCGGATTCCATCCGCAGGAACTCCGCGGCGGGCGCGCTCTGCGCGTGTGAGGGCTTGTCGTAGGAGATCTCGACCCCTGCCTCGGTGAGGATCTTGCGCAGCTCCTCGAGCGCGGCGCGGGCGATGCCGACGGCCATCGCCGCCACCACGGGACGGGTGTTGTCGAAGGTCTCCATCACCCCGGCAAAGCCCTTCTCCACCTGGATCTCCGGGCTGCCGAGCAGGTTCTCCTTGGGGATGCGCACGTTGTCGAAGCGGATCACCGCGGTGTCGGACGCTTTGATGCCGAGCTTGTCCTCGAGTCGCTCGACGGTGACGCCGGGATGCTCACGCGGCACGACGAACGATTTGATCGCCGCGCGGCCCAACGACTTGTCCAGCGTCGCCCACACCACGATGTGCGTGGCGCGGGATCCGGCGGTGACGAAGATCTTCTCGCCGTTGATGACGTACTCGTCGCCGTCGAGCTTCGCCGTCGTCGTCACGGCCGCCGAGTCCGAGCCGAAGCCCGGCTCGGTGATCGCCATCGCGGCCCAGATGTCCTTGCCGAACCGCTCCAACTGCTCCTTGGTGGCGACGGACGAGATCGCTGCGTTGCCGAGGCCCTGACGAGGCACCGACAGCATCAACGCAACGTCGCCCCAACTGATTTCCATCACGTTGAGCACGGCCGACATGTTCGCGCCGTTATGGTTGGAGTCCTTGGTCTCGTCGCTGGCCGCGAACGCCTCGGCGCCGGCGAACGCGATCGCGTTGGCCTGCGAGATCCCTTCGAACAGCGTGGCCAGCGTGTCGAGTTCGACCGGATACTCGTGCTCGCGCAGATCCCACTTACGGGAGATCGGTCGCAACATCTCGGCGGCACCCTGGTGCGCCTTCTCTATCACCGCTTCGAGCTTGCGGGGCAGCTCCAGATTGATTGCCATGATCCGTCTTTCGGTAGGTCTTAGATGACGACGACGCCCTCGGCGACTCCGATTGCGCGCAGGTCGCGGTACCAGCGTTCGACGGGGTGTTCCTTGGTGTAGCCGTGGCCGCCGAGCAGCTGCACACCGTCCAGCCCGATCTGCATGCCCTTGTCGGTGCCGAGCCGCTTCGCCAGCGCCGCTTCCCGGGCGAACGGCAGACCCTGATCGGCGCGCGATGCGCCCCGCCAGGTGATCAACCGCAAACCGTCGAACTCGATCGCCATGTTGGCGCACATGAACGCCACCGCCTGGCGATGTGCGATCGGCTCGCCGAACGCGTGGCGTTCCTTCACGTACGGCACGACGTAGTCGAGCACCGCATGCGCCGTGCCGACGGCCAGCGCCGCCCAGCCGAGACGGGCGAGCGCGATGGCCTCCGAGTAGTCCTCATCGGTCGCACCGTCGGCGCCGAGGCGCGCCGACAGCGGGACCGTGACGTGGTCGAGCTCGACCTGTCCCAGTGCCGCCGCTCGGATGCCCATGCTCGGGTCCGGCGTGACGGACACGCCGTGCGACGACGACTCGACGATGAAGAGTGCCGGCTTTCCGTTCAATTGCGCTGCCACGATGAACAATTCGGCGTTCGCGGCCGCCGGCACCAACGACTTCACACCGTCGAGCCGGTAGCCGCTGGGGGTGCGCGTGGCCGTCGTCTTCAGCGCGGTCGGATCGAAGAGCGGATGCGGTTCGGCGATCGCCACACAGGCCTGCGGCACGTGCTCGCCTGCGAACTCCTTCAGGTACGTCGCCTGCTGATCGGCGCTGCCCCAATGGGTCAGGGCCGACGCGACGCCTGCGGGCGCCAGGATCGGCAGCGCCAGCCCCATGTCTCCGTACGCCAATGCCTCGGCGACAAGGACATTGGTGACCGCCGCGCGGTGCGCCGCGATGCCGTCGAAATCCTCGGGCACGTTGATCGCGGTGATGCCGAGCTCGGTGGCCTTGCTGACGAGGTTCTCCGGATAGGAGGCGGATTCGTCGCATTCGCGGGCCGCGGGGCGGATGACCTCTGAGGCGAACTCGCTCACTGTGTCGACGATCATCTGCTGTTCGTCGTCCGGCGTCAGGTCGAAATAGTCGGAGCCGCTCTTCTTCAGCCGCGTCGGCCCGCTCTGCGCGCCGGAGACACGCTTGAACTGCCGATTGGCCGCACCCGCAACGGAGAACACCTGCTTCACGCCGTACTTCAGACCGCGGTTGAGCGGCCCCCGCAGGTTGTAGCGGTCGAGGAAGTCCTGGCCGACCAGCGGCGTCACGATCGCCAGGCCGACATCGGTCGGGGTGCGCCTGTGTTTGCGCAGACCGACGGCACTTTCCTTACCCCGCTTGGGCCGCGGAGCGGAACCGTTTTTCGACGGCAGGGTGTTCGTCATGTCAGCTGCCTCGCTATGAGAGTTCGCGGAACTGACTCCAGAGTAAGGTATGCGCGGCTCGGGAGCCAAAGCCGCCGGAACTGTTGCCCACCGCACATAGTCGCCCGAAGCGCGGCATACTCACCTGCAACAATTCCGGAATCCGAGGTGAGCCGGCGTGCGAGGCGGACTGATCACGCGAGTCGTGGTGGTAGCCGTGATCCTCGCCGTGATCCTCGCCTCGTCGTTCTTGTTCCTGCTCTCTGCGATGTCGGGCGTGGACGACGCCCGGGCCGTCGCCGTCAACTCCGCGGAGGAGTCATTCGCCGCCCGCGATGTGCGCCGATCGCTCATCGATATGGAGACCGCCGCACGCGGCTACCTGCTCACCGGTGACAGCACCTTTCTCGGGCCCTGGGAAGTCGGCAGGCAACGCATCCCTGGCCGCCTGGCGACGCTGCGCGACATCGTCGACGATCCGGAACAGGTCCCGCAGGCCGAGGAACTTCAGCGCAACGCGCTGTCGTATGTCAACGACTACTCGATTCCTTTGGTGACGGCCGCACGGCGCGGAGAGCCGTGGGTGCGAGACCCCGCCGTGACGGAAGAGGGCAAGCGGCGGATGGACGAATTGCGAAGGCAGCTGGAGGAATATCTGGCGGCCGAAACGGTGCAGAGCCGCGAGCAACAGGAAAAGGCGGAGCTGCTCTATCAACGCGCCGTTGCGGTGGCGGGCGTCGGCCTCATCGTGACGGTGTTGGTCACTGTCGTGAGCGCGGTGTACCTGGGACGGTCGGTCGTCAACCCGGTTCGGCGCACCGCCCGCATGGCCGAGCGGTTGTCGTCGGGTGACCTGGAAGCGCGCGTTCCTCAGACCGGAAATGCCGAAATCGGGGTTCTGGAAAGCAATTTCAACACGATGGCCGAGTCGCTCAAGGATCACCGCGATGAGCTGGCCCGGCTCAATGACGAGCAGACGGCGCTGCGGCATGTCGCGACGCTCGTCGCCGAGGGCAGGCCCGCGAGTGAGGTCTTCGCTGCGGTCACCGACGAAATCGGATTGCTGGTGGGCGCCGACATCGCCCGGCTCCTGCGGTTCGAATCAGACGGCACTGCCACGGTCTGCGGGGCATGGCCGCACACACACGATCCCGTCACGGTGGGCGAACGGATTTCGATTGACACCACCGTCGCCGCACATGTGCGACGAACCGGTATGCCCGCGCGGCGTACGGAAGTCGCGCCACCGTACCTGCCCGCGGGCACCTACTCCGCGGTCGGCGCGCCGATCACCGTGGGCGGGATGGAGTGGGGCGCGATCACCGCGCTGTCGGCGATCGACCGTCCGCTGCCGGACGACACGGAAATCCGGATGGCGGAATTCACCGACCTGGTCGCAACCGCCATCGCGAACGCACAGGCGCGCGCCGACCTGATGGCGTCGCGGGCGCGCATCGTCGCGGCGGCTGACGAGTCGCGGCGACGCATCGAGCGCGATCTGCACGACGGGATCCAACAGCGCCTCGTCACCCTCGCACTGAAGCTGCGCACGGTGGACGTCGACCTTCCCGAGGCGTCGGAACTCCGGGAGCCGGTGGCGGCTGTGCACGCGGGTCTGATCGATGCCGTCGAGGAGTTGCGGGAAGTCTCCCGCGGTATCCATCCGGCGATCCTGTCCGAGGGCGGCCTCGGACCTGCACTCCGAAGCCTGTCCCGACGGTCCAGCGTGCCGGTCGAGTTGGATCTGCAGGTCGCGAACCGCCTGCCGCCGGCGATCGAAGCGGCGGCGTACTACGTGGCGGCGGAATCGATGACCAACGTCGCCAAGCATGCCGGAGCATCGTTCATCGATCTCAGCGCCGTCGTGCAGGACGATCACCTGCTGATGACGATCCACGACGACGGAGCCGGCGGTGCGGATCCGTCGCGAGGGTCGGGCCTCATCGGGCTGGTCGACCGGGTCGAGGCGCTCGGTGGATCCCTGACCGTCGACAGCCCGCCGGGTGCGGGCACCACCTTGCGTATCGCCGTCCCGCTCAACGGGCAGGCCTGACGAATTCCGGTTACCTGCAATGACCGCCGGCACCGCCGCCAGGCAAACTGACGCCATGGAAAACGGGGCGGAGGCGTTGCGCTGCGTCCTGATCGATGACAATCCGGACTTTCTCGAGATCGCGGCCAAACTGCTGGGTCGGCAGGGCGTATCGATCGTCGGTGTCGCGACCAACAGCGCCGAGGCGCTGCAGTGCATCGAGGAGCAGAAGCCCGACGTCGCGATCGTCGACATCAAACTCGGTAAGGAAAGTGGCTTCGACCTGGCCGAACAGATCGTCGGATGCCCCACGCCGTCGCCCGTGATCCTGACCTCCACCCATTCCGGGCGTGAGTACGGCGAGCTGATCGCCTCCAGCCCGGCGCTGGGTTTCGTCCCGAAGGAGCAGTTGTCGCTCGAGGCGATACGTCGCTTACTTGAGGGCTAACGAAGCCAGCACCGCGTCGTGCAGCAACCCGTTGGTGGCGACGGCGCTACCGCCGTGCGGACCCGCCTGCCCGGCCACGTTGGTGAATGTGCCACCCGCCTCACGTACCAGGATGTCCAGCGCCGCCAGGTCCCACAGCTTCACCTCGGGCTCGACGGCTATGTCCACCGAACCCTCGGCGACCAGGCAGTACGACCAGAAATCGCCGTAGCCGCGGACCCGCCACACCGCGTCGGTCAGCTCCAGGAATCGTGGCCGCAGCTCATCCCACCCGGTGGTGAGGTCCGAGTACGACAGGCTGGCCGACGCGATGTCGTCGACACCCGACACCGAGATACGGCGGGTCTGGCCGCCGAATGATGTGAACGCGCCCTCGCCGCGGCCGGCCCACCACCGCCGCTGCAACGCAGGAGCGCTGACGACGCCGACGACCGGGACACCGTCGTCGAGCAATGCGATCAACGTGGCCCATACCGGCACCCCGCGCACGAAGTTCTTGGTTCCGTCGATGGGGTCGACGACCCATTGGCGACCCTCGAAAACCGCTGTGCCACCGAACTCTTCGCCGAGGACGACGTCGCCGGGCCGTTGGCTCGACAACGCCTCGCGGACCATTTCCTCCACCGAACGGTCGGCATCCGTCACCGGGGTGAGGTCGGGTTTGGTCTCGACGCGCAGATCGAGCGCTCCGAAGCGATCCAGCGTCTGCGCATCCGCCGCATCGGCCAGTTGCAGCGCAAAGGTGATGTCATCGCGGATGCTTGTCATGCTCCACGTCCTACCATGTCGGTGTGTGGGAACTCGCGCTGCTCGTGGTCATGCTCGGTGTTCTCTTTGTAATCGCGGCCCCGTGGATCATGCGACGACGCGGTGTGGGCAGCGACTGGGTGCAGGGCCAACTGCTGGTCACCGGTGTCAGTCCGCGGCCCGACGGCGTCACCGGCGAGCAGTTCGTCACGATCACCGGTGTCATCAACGGCCCCACCGTCGACGAGCACGTCGTCTACCAACGCCTGGCGGTCGACGTCGACCAGTGGCCCACGATGTCGCAGCTCTTCCCCGTGATGTATTCGCCGAAGAATCCGGACAACTGGCGGTTCGCGCCGACCGCCGCCCCGCCGCAGGCACCGCCGGCGGGGCCCGAGATCTACTGACTCGTCGACATCGAGCCGTGGCCGATGCGCAACAGCTCCGCCACGCTGGTCAGCTTCACCCGCGGCCGACCGTGCGGCGCACCGGATGAGCGTTCGTGTTCGTCGATCAGCTTCCAGTGGTCGTCGGTGATCACCTTGGGCTGTCGCTCCACCAGCCATTCGGCCAGCCGCTCGGCGTGATCGTCGCCGAAGTCGGCCAGTGATGCGACGGCGAGATCCGCGATCAGGGTGTCGACCGTCTCCTGCGAGTCGCTCTTGTTGCTGCCGATGACGCCGGTGGGGCCGCGCTTGATCCAGCCGACGACGTACTCGTTGCGGCTGCCCTCGATGCGGCCGTCGGTGTGCGGAATGGTGCCGCTGCGCCCGTCGAACGGCAGGCCTTTCAACTCGACCCCGCGGTAACCGACGGCGCGCACCACCAGCTGGGCCGGAATCTCCTCGCGCTCCCCGGTGTCCCTGGCGACCACGCGGCCGTTCTCCTCGACCAGTTCGTTGCGCCCGAGCACGATCGACTCGACCTTCTTGTCGCCCTTGATCTCGATGGGGGAGGTGCAGAAGCGGAACACGATCCGGCGCTTGGCACCTTCGGGCGTCTTCTCGGCGTAGCCGCGCAGCACCTTGATGTTGTTGCGCACCGTCTTGCTCGCCGCCTCCAGCTGCTCCTCGCTGATGTCGGCGAAGTCCGCCGGGTCGACGATGACGTCGACGTCGCCGAGGCCCTCCAGCGCGCCGAGCTCCCGCAGTTCCAACGTGGTGAACGGCGCCTGCAGCGGCCCGCGCCTGCCGATGATGAGGACTTCTTCGACGCCGCGGTCGTGCAGCGACTTCAACGCGTGGTCGGCGATGTCGGTGGTCGCCAGCACGTCGGGGTCGGTGACCAGGATCCGCGCCACGTCCAGTGCGACGTTGCCGTTGCCGATAACAACAGCGCGACGGCACGACAAGTCGAGCGCAAGATCCGCAAAATCGGGGTGCGCGTTGTACCAACCCACGAAGTCCACGGCGGGCACACTGCCGTCCAGGTCCTCGCCGGGGATGCCCAGCGACCGGTCGGACTGCGCACCGACCGCATAGATCACCGCGTCGTAGCGCTCGGCCAGTTCGGCCGGCTGCACGTGGTCGCCGACCACGATGTTGCCGAAGAACCGGAACCTGGGATCCAACGCGGTCTTCTCGAACTGCGCGCTGATCGACTTGATCTTCGGATGGTCGGGCGCCACGCCGGAGCGCACCAGCCCCCACGGGGTGGGCAGCATCTCGAGCATGTCGACCCGCACATCTGATTCTTCTGAGGCGTCTGCGAATTTCAGAAGCGACGCGGCAGCGAAGTAGCCCGAGGGGCCGGAGCCGACGATCGCCACGTGATATGGGCGCATGGATACCTTTGCTTGAAGGTTGTCGCTGCCCGACCACGCGCAAGGGGCTGTCGCGTCGCGGCCGGGCCGGTTGCCAACACCGATGCTAAACGCGCAGCCCGTCTGTCTGCTGTGACTCACGGATAACGATGTTCAGATCGTGCACAGGTACCCTGAACTCCCGTGGATCCCGACCGTCAAACCGACCTTGCTGCCCTTGACTCCACCCTGACCACGGTGGAGCGGGTGCTCGACGTCGATGGCCTGCGATCCCGGATCGAGAAGCTCGAGCACGAGGCCTCCGACCCCAACCTGTGGGACGACCAGTCCCGTGCGCAGAAGGTCACCAGCGAGCTGTCGCACACCCAGGGCGAGCTGCGCCGCGTCGAGGATCTCCGCCGGCGCCTCGACGACCTTCCGGTGCTGTACGAGCTGGCCACCGAGGAGGGTTCGGCCGACGAGCTCGCCGAGGCGGACGCCGAGCTGAAGAAGCTGCGCGAGGACATCGAGGCGATGGAAGTCCGCACGCTGTTGTCCGGCGAGTACGACGAGCGCGAGGCGCTGGTCACCATCCGCTCGGGCGCCGGCGGTGTGGACGCCGCAGACTGGGCCGAGATGCTGATGCGGATGTACATCCGCTGGGCGGAGAAGCACGACTATCCCGTCGAGGTGTTCGACACGTCCTACGCCGAAGAGGCCGGGATCAAGAGTGCGACGTTCGCGGTGCATGCGCCGTTCGCCTACGGCACGTTGTCGGTGGAGCAGGGCACGCACCGGCTGGTGCGTATCAGCCCGTTCGACAATCAGGGCCGCCGTCAGACGTCGTTTGCGGAAGTCGAGGTGCTGCCCGTCACCGAAACCACCGACCACATCGACATTCCGGAAAGCGACGTGCGCGTCGACGTCTACCGATCCAGCGGTCCCGGCGGCCAGTCGGTCAACACCACTGATTCCGCGGTTCGACTCACACACATCCCGACCGGTATCGTGGTCACCTGTCAGAACGAGAAGTCGCAGCTGCAGAACAAGGTCTCGGCGATGCGGGTTCTTCAGGCAAAGTTATTGGAACGCAAGCGTTTAGAAGAGCGCGCCGAAATGGATGCCTTGAAGGGCGACGGCGGAAGCTCGTGGGGAAACCAAATGCGCTCCTACGTGTTACACCCCTACCAGATGGTTAAGGACTTGCGTACCGAGTACGAGGTCGGCAATCCGGCCGCCGTACTCGACGGCGATATCGACGGCTTCCTGGAAGCCGGAATACGTTGGCGCAACAGACGAGATGACGAATAGCAACCTGATCGCTTTATCCCTCGCCGACCGGTGGACCGGTTTCTGGCAGGGCAGCATGGGTATCTGGATCCTCGAGCGCGGCGTGCCGATTGCGCTGTATCTGATCGGCGGCCTGTTGGCCGCGCGGTTCATCAACTGGGCGGCGCGCCGCGTCGTCCGGCGCATCGACGCGGAGTATCAGGAAAGCGACCAGCTGGTGCGCACCGAGAGTGCCAAGCACCGCCAGGCCGTCGCATCGGTGATCTCGTGGGTATCGGTGGCCCTGTTGTTCGTCATCGTGATCATGCAGGTGACCTCGATCCTGGCGATCCCGGTCGGCTCGCTGGTCGCGCCGGCCGCGGTGCTGGGTGCCGCGCTCGGTTTCGGCGCACAGCGCCTGGTGCAGGATCTGCTCTCCGGGTTCTTCATCATCACCGAGAAGCAGTACGGCTTCGGTGACCTGGTGTCGCTCACCGTCGCCGGTATCGCGCTGCCCGCCGAAGGCACGGTGGAGGACGTCACGCTCCGCGTCACCAAGCTGCGCTCCAGCGAGGGCGAGATGTTCACGATCCCCAATGGTCAGATCGTGAAGACGGTGAACCTGTCCAAGGACTGGGCGCGCGCCGTCATCGACATCCCGGTGCCGACGTCCGCGGATCTCAACGTCGTCAACGACGTCCTGCACGGCGTGGCCGAAAAGGCGATGGAGGATCCCGGGCTGAGGGCCCTGCTGCTGGACGCGCCCCAACTGATGGGTGTCGAGAGCATCGAACTGGACACCGTGAACCTACGGATGGTGGCCCGCACGTTGCCGGGCAAACAGTTCGAGGTGGGCCGCCGCATCCGGGTGCTTGTGGTCCGTGCGCTGCGGCGCGCGGGCATCGTGTCGCCCACTGACGGGCGCACGCCGATGGTCGAGGCGATCGTGCACCCGGCGACGTCCGGCGGCGCGGAGGACGAGACGCAGGGCCCGCCGGAGGAGCGGAAATGACGTCCTGGTTGAAGTTCAAGCTCGGGGGCCGGATGCGGGTCTCGACGTTGGTGCTGCTCGTCGCGTTCATCGGGTTGTTCTGGGTGTACCACAACGTCGAGCCCGCGCGTCCGCCCCAACCGGAACAGACGCCCGCCGTCGTACCGCCGGGCTTCGTGCCGGATCCGAACTACACGTGGGTGCCCCGCACGCAGGTGCGGCTGCCGAAGGAGCCGTTGGAAACCACGACCACGACCACGACCACCACGACCACGACGACGACCACCACCAGCCCGACGGACACCACCAGCCCGACGTCGCCGACCAGCCCCACATCGACCACTCCGACGACGACGGAACCCACCCCGGAGGGCACGGTGATCGATCCGGACGGTCCGGGTCCGCTGGGGCCGATCACCCTGCCTTCGGCACCGACGTTGCCCGGGCCCAGCCCGGCGCTGACGCCTCCGCCCAGCTAGCCCGTTGAGTTTCCCCCGCTACACTGGCGACCCGTGATGATCACCCTTGACAACGTCTCGAAGATGTACAAGTCGTCGGCGCGACCCGCGCTCGACAACGTGTCGGTCAAGATCGACAAGGGTGAGTTCGTCTTCCTCATCGGACCGTCGGGTTCGGGCAAGTCCACGTTCATGCGGCTGCTGCTCGCCGAGGAGACCCCGACGTCCGGCGACATCCGGGTGTCGAAGTTCCACGTCAACAAATTGCCGGGCCGCCACATCCCCGATCTGAGGCAGGTTCTGGGCTGCGTGTTCCAGGACTTCCGGCTGCTGCAGCAGAAGACGGTCTTCGAGAACGTCGCCTTCGCGCTGGAGGTCATCGGCAAGCGCTCCGAGGTGATCAACCGCGTGGTGCCCGACGTGCTGGAGATGGTCGGCCTGTCGGGCAAGGCCAACCGGCTGCCCAACGAGCTCTCCGGTGGCGAACAGCAGCGCGTCGCCATCGCCCGTGCGTTCGTCAACCGCCCACTGGTGCTGCTGGCCGACGAGCCCACCGGCAACCTGGACCCCGAGACCAGCAAGGACATCATGGATCTACTCGAACGCATCAACCGCACCGGAACGACGGTGGTGATGGCCACGCACGACCACCACATCGTCGACTCGATGCGCCAGCGCGTCGTTGAGTTGGAACTGGGCAGGCTTGTTCGCGATGAGCAGCGCGGCGTCTACGGAATGGACCGCTAGTGCGCTTCGGATTCCTCATCAATGAGGTCCTGACCGGGTTCCGTCGCAATGTGACGATGACGATCGCGATGATCCTGACCACTGCGATCTCGATCGGCCTGTTCGGCGGCGGCCTGCTGGTGGTGCGGCTGGCCGACCAGTCGCGCGACATCTACCTGGACCGCGTGGAGAGCCAGGTCTTTCTGACCAACGACGTCTCCGCCAACGACCCCACCTGTGACGCCGATCCGTGTAAGGCGTTGCGGCAGCAGATCGAGGACCGTGACGACGTGCGCTCGGTCCGGTTCCTGAACCGCGAAGAGGCCTACGCCGACGCGGTGAAGAAGTTCCCGGAGTTCAAGGAGTTCGCGGGTCAGGACGCGTTCCCGTCGTCCTTCATCGTCAAGCTCGACGATCCCGAACAACATCAGAAGTTCGACGAGGCGATGGCCGGCCAGCCGGGTGTGCAGCAGGTCCTCAACCAGAAGGTGTTGATCGACCGGCTCTTCGCCGTCCTTGACGGTGTCCGAAACGCCGCGTTCGCTGTCGCCTTCGTGCAGGCGATCGGCGCAATTCTGCTGATCGCCAACATGGTTCAGGTGGCCGCCTACACCCGCCGCACCGAGATCGGCATCATGCGACTGGTCGGGGCCAGCCGCTGGTACACCCAGCTCCCGTTCCTCGTGGAGGCGATGCTGGCGGCGTTCGTCGGCGTGGTCATCGCGATCGTCGGGCTCATCCTGGTGCGGGCGTTGTTCCTGGAAAGCGCGCTGGACCAGTTCTATCGGGCCAATCTGATCGCCAAGGTGGACTACGCCGACGTGCTGTACTTCAGCGCGCCGTGGATGTTGTTCCTCGGCTTGGCGATGTCTGGTATCACGGCATATATCACCCTGCGGCTCTACGTCCGAAGATAGCCATGGCCAAAAAAGCCGACGCCGAAAAGTCCAACAACAAGGTCATTGCGACGAATCGAAAAGCGCGGCACAACTATTCGATTCTCGAGACGTTCGAGGCCGGCGTGCAGCTGGTGGGCACCGAGGTGAAGAGTCTGCGCGACGGGCAGGCCTCGCTGGTCGACGCGTTCGCCACCGTCGACGACGGCGAGGTGTGGCTACGCAACCTGCATATCCCGGAGTATCACCACGGCACGTGGACGAATCACGCGCCGCGACGGAACCGCAAACTTCTGTTGCACCGCAAGCAGATCGACAACCTGATCGGGCGGATCCGCGACGGCAATCTCACCCTCGTCCCGCTCTCGCTCTACTTCTCAGACGGCAAGGTCAAGGTCGAGTTGGCGTTGGCGCGCGGTAAGGAAGCCCGCGATAAGCGCCAGGACCTGGCCAAGCGTGATGCGCAGCGCGAGATCAGCCGCGAGCTGGGCCGCCGCGCCAAGGGCATGACCTGATCGCGTTCGCCACAGCGCTGATCGCGGCGCTGGGTTACGGCATAAGCGATTTCGTGGGAGGCATCGCCTCGCGCCGGGTCGCCGCGCTGCGCGTGGTGGTCATCTCCTACCCGGTGGCACTCCTCCTGCTGACGGTGGTCGCGGTGCCTGTCGGCGGCCAGATCTCGACTCCCGCGGTGGTGTGGGGGTTGGCTTCCGGGGTCGCGCAGGCGTTCGGCGTCTGGTGGTTCTACGCGGCGCTGGGCGCCGGGCCGATCTCCGTGGTGTCACCGCTGACGGCGATCCTCGTCGCCGGGATACCGGTCGGGGTCGGCCTGTGGCTGGGGGAGCGGCCGGGACTCATCGCCGGTGTCGGCGTCGTGGTGGCGTTGGTTGCGGTGGTACTCGTCAGCCGGGAGGCCACCGACGAGGACGTCAGGCCGCACACGTTCACCGCGAAGGTCGCATGGCTGACGGTCGGGTCCGGCGTCGCGTTCGGGATGAACTTCGTGCTCCTGGACCAGGTACCCGTCGAGGCCAAGCTGTGGCCGTTGGTGTTCGGCAGGCTCGCGGCGTCCGCGATCGTGATGCTGGCGGCAGTTTTCACCGCGAACCTGACGCTGGAACGCGGTGTGCCGCTGCGCCTGGCGCTGACCGCCGCGGTGCTCGACGCCGTGGCCAACGTCGCGACCCTGCTTGCGTTGCAGTCCGGAATGCTGTCGCTGGCCGGCGTGCTGATCGCGCTGTACCCCGCGGCGACGGTGCTGCTTGCGATCGTGGTGCTTCGCGAGCGGGTGACGCGCTGGCAAGCGGTCGGGATGGTGTCGGCGCTCGCCGCGGTCGCGATGATCGCCGCCGGTTAGTCCCCGGTTTCCCGCCGCGACCCCCGTCGTCCGGCACTGAGTGCGCCTCCCAAACCGGGCTAGGTGATACTGATGGCCCTTAGTTAGGTCATCGAATCGTAGGAGCATCCCCGTTGGCTGAGTCGACGATCGCGCCGGAGAAACCGGGCACCGCCTATTTCGACCGTCGGGGTGAGAGCTTCCACCCGCGTTCCATCGCCAGGGGCGGATGGGGTCCGTCGCTCAGCGGGCACGTCGTCGGCGGCCTGTTGGGCTGGACCGTCGAACGATTCGTCAACGACCCGGACTTCCTTCCCGCGCGGCTGACCGTCGACCTACCGAGGCCATGTGCCATCGAGCCGATTGAGGTGCAGACCCGCGAGATTCGCAGCGGTAAGCGATTGCGACTGGTCGAGGCCGTCATTCACCAGGAGGGCAAGGTCGTCGCCCAGGCGAGTGGACTCTTTCTCCGCCGGGGCGAACAACCTCCGGGAGACATCTGGTCGCCGAACGTCGAAATGCCCCCGATCCCAACGGATGTGAAGCCGAACGCCAACCCGTTGTTCGTCAGCACCTACGGCTGGGGTGCGTCCATACAAGACCCGGACGAAACCTGGGCCGGCGACGGCGGCGCGAAGTACACGTGGTTGAGGTTGTCCATCCCGCTCATCGACGGTGAACCGCTGACGCCGTTCACCCGCGCGGCGATGGCGGCCGATGTGATTGCCTCACTGGTCAATTGGAGCTCGGAGGGCTTGAAGTTCATCAACGCCGACTACACTCTCACGCTGAGCCGGTTGCCGAAGGGGACGCTGATCGGCCTGGCATCGCAGAGTCATTCCACCCAGGACGGCATCGCGACCGGATCGGCGATACTTTTCGACGAGGACGGGGAGATCGGCAGCGGTATCTCTGTCTCGGTGGCCCAGGGAGGGTTTCGGCCGCCCTCTAAGTAGGCGGGTCAGGGCGAAGACTGTCAGCGGCCCAGGAAGGCGAAGCGTTCGCGCAGTTCGCCGACGTCGATTCCGAAGTCTTCCGGCTGGTAACGGTGGGTCCCGTGAGCGTCGCGCGGGTGCGCCGCGTGGTAATCGGCGATGAACTCTTCCAGCGCCGGAACCGGCATATCGACGGCCGAGTAGATCTTCTCGAGCACGCGCGGGGTGTCATCGACCAGTTCCCGGTAGTCGACGTCGATGAGCGTGACCGCGTTCCGTTCCGCTGACCCGCGGAACTCCGCCGCCCGACGGAACCACAGCTCGGTCTGGTCGGCTTGCCTGCGACCGACGTCGACGGCATCCACGTTGTCGCTGTACGTCGACTGGTACACCGCGAACAGGCTGGCGCCCGAGGCGATGGTCGTCACGATATCGCGGTGAATCTGAATCACGATGGCACCGGGAAACTCTCGTGCGATATGCCGGAGCTCGGGCGTGTGGGCCGGCGCCTTCAGCACGAACCGGCGGTCGTCGTTGGACGCCAGCAACTGCAGCGCTTCGCGATACCGTGCATACGAATCACCGAAGTCCTGGTCGGCCAGCCATGTGGCGTACGACGGCAGTCGCATGAACGACGTGAAGCCCCAGTTACGCATGTCGGTGCCCATACCGAGAACGCATTCCTCCGGCAGTGTCGGACCGGACGGATGGACGAACGCCATATCGGGATTGAGGGTGTGCAGCATTTGGCTTCCGGCCGCGGACAATTCGGGTCCGGCGTGCGGCGCCGAATCCGCGAACAACCACGGCGCGGCGAGTTCGGCGGGGAGCTGTGCATGCAGTCGCGGATCGCTGCCCAGCAGACGGAACAGGAACGTCGTGCCGGTGCGCCACCCACCCACGATGACGATCGGCGGTGCCAGCGGCGCGTCGGCCCTTGCGGGATTCTCCTCGCGCCATTGCGCGATCTTCGCCCCGGCGGTCAACCGGCCGAGCGCCGACTGCACCGCCGTCCGTGCGCCCACCGCGTTGAGGCGGCCCTCCTCCTTCGCCGACTGCAGGAACATCTCCAGTCCGGCACGCCAACCCTTCGCGAACCGGCGCTCGTCAATACCGCGGGCCGCCAAGCGATCAACTATCGCGCCCGGTTCGAGGAGGTAGCGCTCCGGTCGGCTCGTGCGGTCCTGCTCGGCGGCCTCGTAGATCGCGAGAGCGGCGGCGGTGCGCGCGGACGGCCGCCACGTCATGGCCGCTCGCCCATGCGCACGACGCGCACATCGGGAAGGGTTGGTTCGGAAGCGGGCTGCAGGAAACGCATCACGAAGATCCCGAAAGCGCGGCCCTCGGTGTCCAGCCAGTCGTAGCCCTCAAGGCCAGGATCGCGGCCGGCGAGCGCGAAGCGATATCGCCCGTCTTCGATAGTGGCGTTCGCCGCGGTCCGGGACACCGTGCGGCGCCGATAGTCGAGGGAGTTCAGAAATCGGCTGTACAGCACGATGTTCCAGTGGCGGCACGCCACCAGCGGACCGTCGAGGACGAGGCTTTCGTCGGGTCTCAATGACCACGACCCCCGCAGGTAGTGGATACCGGGTTCGGTGAACGCTGCTCCACCGGTCATCGCCGACCAGTGCCGCACGGAGTTGGTCTGCGCCAGGTCTTCGGCCGCCGACACCTCGAAGGCGCGCGGAACCTTTGATATGAACGCCCCGAGGCGCGACAGATCGCGGGCGAACTTGGCGTCGTCGGGTGCGGTGGCCGGGCCGGGCGCATCGAGTCGTTCGATCCGGCACGTCCCCGGGTCGACCGGTGCCTGTTCGTCGTGGACGTAGCGCACCCAGACCGACGACGCCTCGGCCGGGATCTCCACCTCCGACGGCGAGTTGCCGGACCCGCGACACAGGGTGACGGTGAAGTTGCCGTCGGCGTCGACCGCCAGATCGTCGGAATCCACCCGGGCCACCGCCGAGGCATCGGCGACACTGCGCCCGGCGTACACCGTGATCGATTGGTACACCGACGATCCGACGTTGCCGGTGATGCGGTAACCGGTCCCGTCGCCGATGTCGGTGATCCAGTACCGGTAGTCGGGGTTGTCTATGAAGAACTTCTGCCGCCAGCCGTTGAACGGCGTGAGTTCCGGTACGTCGCTTGAGGTTTCGAATCGACTGAGCAGGTTGTTGACCGCGCGGAGCAGTGCGCGCTGACCATCGGCGCGCTCGGCGGGATCGAGATCCCGGGTGGCTTCGTCGAGGTGCTTTCCTGCGGCGTCGAGCCCGGCGACCAGATTCGCCCACCCCGATTCGGTCACGACCGGAGTGTTGCCGACACCCCGCGACGTGTCAACGCTTGCTAGCGACTACCGGCGGCATCCATCGGCTGTTGCGCCTGGGCAGCGACGGGTGGGGCGGAACGACGCGCGGGGCGGGGTCGCCGCCGGCGGGCATCCCTGGCGACCCTGCGGGCGAGGATGCGGGCCTGCCGGCTGGTGATTGCGCGGTTCTTCGCGGCGAGCTCGTCGAGCTGCTGCCAGCTGAGCCCGTCGAGGTCACCGTCAGAATCATGGGTGGCGATGACGACGCAGCCGCGCAGCAGCGGCACGGTCCGTGCGGTGAATGTCGTTGTCGCCATCAGTAGTTCGGTGGCAATGGTGTTGGCCCGGCGCTGGCACTTGGGCGGCGATGCGGCGAACCAGAAGTCGTACTGGCGGTCTGCGCTGGTCAAGCACCGCAGACCATGCGTTGCTACGAGCTGATCGATATCGGCCTTGCTATAGGCCCGGGTTTTATAAACGACGCCCTTTGGGCTGCAGTACAGAACGGTATGCATCCGAATATTCCATTCCACTCTTTCTTCTTTTCCTGGAGTGTGGCGAGCCACGCACTCCCTTGTTACCTGAGTTACCCGTGTGACAACTGAGACAAACCTGAATAACAATCGTGAAACGGGAAGTTTGGCCGGAATTGCGCCCGAAACCCGACTAGCAGCCCCAATACGGTCCCCGGTGACAGTCGACGGGTGTCGAGTTTCTATCGTGACTGGTTATGAGCAACGACGCTGATGCCGAACGGGTCGCGGAGCTGGCGCGGGCCGTGGTCGCCGACCACGACCCGAAGAACGTGCCCATCCCCGAATACCTGGGTGCGTGCTACGACGCGGGCCTGTCCTGGGTGCACTTCCCCGAAGGCCTCGGCGGGCTCGGGGTGTCGCGGGGCCTGCAGGCCGTCGCCGACCGAATCCTGCAGGGTGCGGGCGGGCCGGTGCCGCTCGGACTCAACCCGATGGGCTACGGCATGGCCGCGCCGACGATCCGTGAGCACGCGCAGACCGACGAGGTGAAGCGGCAATGGCTGCGGCCGCTGGCCACCACCGAGGACCTGTGGTGTCAGCTGTTCTCCGAGCCGGGCGCCGGATCCGATCTGGCCGGGCTCGCCACCTCCGCGGTGCGCGACGGTGACGACTGGGTGATCAACGGTCAGAAGGTGTGGACGAGCCTGGCCCACCGGGCCCGCTGGGGTCTGCTGCTGGCGCGCACCGATCCGGACGTTCCCAAGCACAAGGGGTTGACCTACTTCGTCATCGACATGCACGGCCCTGGGGTGGAAACGCGGCCGCTGCGGCAGATGACCGGGCAGGCCGAATTCAACGAGGTGTACTTCTCCGACGCGCGCATCCCGGATAAGCACCGCCTCGGCGAGGTGGGCAACGGCTGGAACGTCGCGATGACGACGCTGATGAACGAACGCACGGCCCTCGGCGGTAGCGGCAGCCGGCGCGGTGCGGGCACCATCGCCGACGCCACCGCACTGTGGGCGTCGCGCCACGAGCGCCACACTCCGGTGCTGCGCGACCGGCTCACCCAGTTGTGGCTGCGCTCGGAGGCGCAGCGGTTGACCTCGGAACGTTCGCGCGCGGCCGCGACGGTCGGCGGTCCGGGGCCGGAGGGGTCGATCGGCAAGCTGGTCGGGGCCGAGCTCAATCAGCACATCTACGAGTGGTGCATGGATTTCCTTGGGCCAGAAGGACTTCTGTATCGCGGCTACAGCCAGGGCGCGGCCACCGGCGAGAAGGACTGGCAGGGGCCGATCCAGCAGCGGTTCCTACGCAGCCGCGCCAACACCATCGAAGGCGGCACCTCGGAGGTGATGCGCAACATTCTCGGCGAGCGCATTCTCGGACTGCCCGGCGACCTGCGTGCCGATTCGGGCATGCCGTGGAAGGAGATTCCCCGTGGCTGACAAGCTTGCGGAACAGACCGTGTTCCAGGCGGAGTACAGGTTTACCGACGAGCAGGCGCAACTGCGCGATGCGGTGCGCAAGTTCAGCGCCGAGCACTTCGCCGAGGAGAAGATCCGCGCACTCATGGAGTCCGACCCGCCGTTCGACGCGAAGGTGTGGGCGCGGCTCGGCGGCGAGCTCGGTGTTCTCGGGCTGTCCGTGCCGGAGGCCGACGGGGGAGTCGGCGGCACGTTGGTCGATCAGGCGGTGGCCATCGAGGAACTCGGCGCGCGATTGGCGTGCGGTCCGTTGTTCGGCACTGTCTACCTTGCGATCCCGGCGTTGGTCGCGGCCTCATCCGGGTCGACGCGAGATGAACTGCTCGGTGATCTCATCGAGGGCAGGCGCACCGCGGCTTTCGCGGTGGTGGATCGGGCGGGCGTATTCGACCCGTCAGCGGTCTCGGTGACCGCCGATGGCGACGCGATCTCGGGCACGGTGAGCCAGGTTGTCGACGGCGGTATCGCCGATGTGCTGTTGGTCGCCGCACGCGGAGCAGGCGGGGTGGCGCTCTACGCGGTCGACGCTTCGGCCGACGGGGTCGAGCGCGCGCCGCTGGCGACGCTCGACCTGACCCGCTCCGAGGTGAACGTCACCTTCTCGAAAGCGCCGGCGACGCTGATCGCCGGACCCGACGAGGCCGCGCGGGTCCTCGACCATGCGCTGCAGGTCGGTGCGGCGCTGCTGGCGGTCGAGCAGGTCGGCGCCGCGCAGCATCTGCTCGACCTGTCAGTGGAGTACGCGAAGTCACGGCTGCAGTTCGGCAGGCCGATCGGATCGTTTCAGGCGGTCAAACACCGGCTCGCCAATCTGCTTGTGGACGTCGAGCACGCGAGATCGACGGCGTACCACGCGATCTGGGCGCTCACCGACGGATCCGACGATCCGGCGTTGGCGACGAGCATCGCGCAAGCCGTCTGCTCCGCCGCCGGTAGTCATGTCGCCGCCGACGCCGTTCAGGTGCACGGCGGGATCGGGTTCACCTGGGAGCACCAGGCGCATCTCTACTTCAAGCGCGCCGCCACCAACGCGGTGTTGCTGGGGAGCGCCGAGCAGCATCGGGAACGGGTCGCCGCGATGGTCCTCGACGGCGCCACGGCCGACAAGGTGCCGTGGGTGGCCGACGGCACCGCCGTCTAGACACGCGTGCTGTTTTGCGGGCGACGCAGTCCCGCTATCAGCGACGTATCGGTTGACTGAGGAAGTCGTTGGAACCGACTGTTGCCGGGTCGTCGAGACCGATGCCGATCTTGGCCAACAGCACTTCGCGCAGGGACACGTTGCGGTTGACGTCGATGCCTGCACGGCGTTGCGCGCGGCCGATTTCGGCGATGACGAGCCACACCAGCAGCCCGGTGAGGACGATGGTCACCAGACCTCCGAGGTAGACGAGCGCGGTGGAGCCGTTGCCGTTGAGCTCTGGATCGAAGTTGCTGTTCAGCGCGGTGAACGTCGGCCATCCGAGCGCACCGTTGAGGCCGGCGTATATGCCGGGAAGCATTGGGATCACGATCAATTGGCCCCAACCGACCAAGCGGTGCCGTAGCAGGAAGAACACGAGCCCCGCGGTCAGTTGCAAAGAGGCATCGATGGTGTACCACCACGCCGGGGCGCCGAAGAACAGGAACGGCTGCTGCCCGTAGTACTTGTAGAGGCCGAGTTGGGCGCCCGTGATCTGCAGGGCCGCGTCGAAGAGCCAGGACAGGCCGTAGGCGTAGAGGAAGAACTTGGCGCCCTTACCGAGCGCGATCGCGCGGTAGATGACGTACGCCTGCAGTCCGAAGAAGAACGAGTACCCGAGCACCACATAGAGCGGAA
Source organism: Mycolicibacterium moriokaense (assembly GCF_010726085.1). Classification (NCBI taxonomy): domain Bacteria; kingdom Bacillati; phylum Actinomycetota; class Actinomycetes; order Mycobacteriales; family Mycobacteriaceae; genus Mycobacterium; species Mycolicibacterium moriokaense. The sequence goes on along the minus strand of NZ_AP022560.1, from coordinate 4,954,891 downwards.
TGTGGCGCTGGAACAGGTTGACTGTGACGGCGACGTTGTCGCTGGCGAACCAGAGCAGGCCGAGATAGTCCAAGTAGGGCTCGAGGAGTCCCATGCACAAGCCGCCGAGCAGGAAGACGAGGCCCAGTTTTTCGCCGCGCAGCGCCAGTCGGACCACCCAAGCGAGGGCAACCAGCCAGAACATGACGCAGATGACGGTGAAGGCCAGGCTCCAGCCGAAGGGCGCGGACAAATCCGCCGGCGGGACCGGATACATCGGTGGTGCCTGGCTGAGCATCAACTCCGTCAACGGTCACCTCTTCGGTCGTACCCGGGTGCTGTTCGACCCGCGTTGTCGTGCAGCGACATTCGCGGTACAGCCCCCGACCTGGTGCATTCAGAACCAATCTGCCACGATGCTCGCATATATGCGTATCAGAGATCAATAGTTAGTACGCATTCTGTCAGGATCCGCGACTGAGGGTACGAGCGCTTCTCGTCTCGGGAGAGACCCGGTCCGCAGGCGACTGCAAGCGCCGGACGTACTCCACGAGCGGCGGTGCACACTTCGCGACGAAGTGCGTGCAGGCAAGACTGATACCGATGGAGGCGAGCGCGCAGACGTACTTCGCCCACATCGGCCAACCAGAGTTGAGAGCGGTCGAGATCGGCCAGCCCACGATTCCCGCTGCGGCGCCGAGGACTACGGATGGGATCAGCAGGAGCCACAACTGCTGCGCGCCACGCAGGACCGGTACCAGGAACACCGCTAGCGTGGCGCCGAGCACGATCTGTAGGGCGTCGATGGCTGCCCACCACACCACGAAGCCGGCGACCTTCATCGGCGGGTCGCCGAAGATCTCGAGGATGCCAAGCCAGGCGGAGAGGCCGATCGCGATGAAGTCGATCACCGCCACGATGGCGTAGAGGGTCCAGATCTTGCGCGCGGTGAACTCCGTCGAGAACGCGCGGTAGAGCACATAGAGCAGGCCTCCACAGAACCACGCGTAGCCGATTGGGACGAATATCGGGACAGCCCGCTCGAAAGCCACGAACACCGGAGTGACCTGGTGTGGCGGATAGCCGACCAATACGACGTTGTCCAACCATGGCTCCATCAGTCCGGAGATTGCACCCCCGACGAGGAACAACAGGAGTGCGGGTCCGCGCTTGCGTTCACGCAAGGCCCACCACATGAAGAACGCCAACGTGGTCAGCACCATCAGCACCGTGTAGGCGATGAGCGCGCCCTGTGGCGCCTCGCGGATCGGCATGTCCGGGACGGTGGGGTTCATCGTCTTCCCTCCTGACTTCGCGCGGCTCATACGAATGTATGCGGCGTCATAAGCTTGAAAAAATACGCAAAATATTGACTATAGATCGGAAGGGTAAATAATATGCGTTTTGAGACCGCTCCTAACCGCACTTCTGACACCGGCTACGTTCCGCCGGTGCGACGCCCGAATGCAGAGAGGCTTGATATGAAGATCGCGGCCGTATCGACCGGCGAATCGGGCAGTCCTGCGATCCCGCCGGAAGAAGGTCCAACGGAATTCGCGCTCGGACCCGGCTCCGTCACCTGGCGCGTGATGATGGACCCGACGGTGTTCATCATCGGTCTTCTGCGTGAGGCGATGCTGTTGACACTGCATCCGGCCTTCGCAGCGGCAGCGGTCGACCACGACAGCTTCAACGACGACCCAGTCGGTCGGTTCAAGCACGTCGCCTGGTACACGTACGCGGCAACGTACGGAAGCCCCGAGGACGCCGAGCATGTGAGTGGCATCGTGCGTCGACGACATGCCCAGATCGTGGGTGTGGAGCCCTTGACGCAGATCCCATATCGGGCGGACGCCGAGTACGAACTGGCATTGACCCAAGCGATGCTGTCGGATTCCTTCCTCGCCACTTATGAACTGCTGCACGGTGAGTTGACGAGCGTCGAACGCGATCAGTTCTGCATGGAGCAGAAGGTGCCTGCCGCACTTCTGGGTACCAACCCCGACCATCTGCCGTCGACATACGGCGAACTCGTCGACTTCATCGCACACGCGAGAAACCGCTTCGCCACCGGCCTGCAGGCACGGGAGATCCTGTCTCCCTTCGCTACTGGTGACTATCCGGCGGGAACTGTGATCGGCGATCTGCATCCTGTTCTGCGCAAGCCCGCGATGTTCGTGCTCCGAGCGTTCGCCGACATGGCGCTGCTGACGATGTCCTGGGAAGAGCGGGAGCTGGTCGCGATCAACCGTCGGCCCAAGCTCGGTTCACAGCTGGCGACCAAGATGGCCCTGCGGGCACTCTCGAAATGGTTCACCGGAGAACAAGGTCAGGCGGTGTTCGAGAAGTTCCTCGGCGAGCACATAGCGCCGATCTACCGTCGCGGCAAGGTGGCGGATAGCGCGCCTGGGGGACGCACCCGCCGAGCCAAGTTCGAGGTTCCCGATGCCGCGCGGTGCCTGGTGAAGGTTGACCATCTGTCCAAGAACTGGCCAGGATCCACGGCGGAGTACGTCCTCGGTAAGGAGGCGCTCGAAGTCGATCCTCCACCGCCCCAGGCGATGCCGGTTCTGCGAAGCACGTCGGCCTCGAAGTCGTAACACAGACTCACGTACAACCGATCGACGCGAACGCTCCCCGTTCGCGGGTGATTTTCTGACCAGTGAAAGAGAGAAGGCCACGTGGGCGTTCAACATGTGCTACAGAACGTGACTCGTCGGCGCCCGAGGACCGAGACATCGGTTGCGATCGTCGGGTGCGGTTTCGGGGGCCTCGCAGCGGCGATCGAGCTCAAAAGGTCGGGAATCGAGGACATTACGATCTTCGAGCGGGCTTCAGCGGTCGGCGGGGTTTGGCGCGACAACACCTATCCAGGGGCCGCGTGCGACGTGCCGTCGCCAATCTATTCGTTCTCATATGCATTGAAGCCGGACTGGTCGGCGCTATTCGGCTCACAGTCGGAGATCCAGCACTACCTGTCCGAAGTGGCGGTCGAGTTCGGCATTCAGCCGCTGATTCGTTTCAACTCCGAGGTCGCCACTGCCGATTTCGACGACGCCACCGGCAAATGGACGGTGACGACCACGGCGGGGGACTCGGTGACGGTCGACATCCTCGTCTTGGCGACTGGCCAGTTGAGCCGGCCGAAGATGCCGAACGTGGCCGGGTTGGAGAAGTTTCGGGGCGATTCCTTCCACTCGGCGCAGTGGAATCACAATGTGGATCTCACCAACAAGAAGGTCGTTGTGGTCGGCAGCGGCGCCAGTGCGATTCAGGTCGTGCCGGCGATCGCGGACCGGGTCAAGGACCTCACCGTGGTCCAGCGTTCGCCGAACTGGGTGATGTGGAAGAGCAAGCGAGTTCCTGGGCGGCTGCAGACCGCGTTGATGCGTCGGTTCGGATGGCTGCGCACACTGCACCACATCACGTTGTTCCTTGCCTACGAGGTGCGCTATCCACTGGTAACACGAGCGGCCGAGCCGGTGCGGCGACTCTCGCAGTGGTATTTGATCTTTCGGTTGAAGCGGCACGTGAAGGATCCGGCGGAGGTGGCCGCCGCGATTCCCGACTACCGGCTGCTCTGCAATCGGCTGCTGCTGTCCAACGATTGGTATCCGACGATCGGCCGAGACCATGTGCACCTCATCGGCTCGGCGGTCGAGTCTGTCGATGAGAGTGGCGTGATCACCGCTGACGGTCGGCACATCGATGCCGACGTCATCGTGTGGTGCACCGGGTTCAAGGCAAGCGAATTTCTTGCGCCCATCAGAATTCGCGGACGCGGTGGCGCCGATCTGCACGAGCAGTGGGCGGGCGGACCTGCGGCGTACCTGGGCATTACGGTCCCCAACTTCCCGAATATGTTCATGCTGTTCGGTCCCAATACCAACAGCATCACCAACACGATTGTGTTCCTGCTGGAGAGGCAGGCGTCCTATATCCGCCAAGCAGTTGAGCACAAGCAACGCGAGCAGCTGGCGTCGCTCGAGGTCAGCCCGTTCACTTATCAGAGGTTTCAAGCCTGGCTGGAGGCCAAACTCGACCGCACCGTTTTCACGGACAACTGCCCAGGCTGGTACACCAACGACGAGGGCAAGGTCACGGCGATGTGGCCCGCTTCGCACCTCGCGTACGCACGAGCGACCCGGCGCTTCAAACCTGAGGAGTACGTCGCGCAGCTCAGTCGGCCGGCGACCGCACCAAAGAACGCGCCCGCGGAGAATTTCACCCAACCCGAGGTAGCCAAGAAATGACAGCGACCGGAAGGTGCATGAGGCAGTCTGACTAGCGGCATTGCAAGAGAAGGTGGTTGAGAACTTGTCTGACTCCGCACTGTCTGTGGCGACAGCGGCGCCGTCACAGCCACTGCGCGGCCGCGTGGCCCTGATCACTGGCGGCTCGCGCGGGGTGGGAGCAGAGGTGGCCCGTGAGGTGGCCGGCGCCGGTGCGATGGTGGCGGTTACGTACAAACGCTCACCGGAAGCCGCGGCCGAGGTGGTCGCTGGAATCGAAGCAACTGGAGCGCAGGCGATGTCGGTCTACGCGTCCGCCGCCGACGAAGAGTCGTGGCGGAGCGCGGTCGAGCAAGTATCCGACCGATTCGGCGATGTTGATCTCTTGGTGAGCAACGCCGGCGTGGCAAGTCGGGGGAACTCCGTCGCAGAGACGGATCCGTCGGAGTTCATCCATCTTCTCGGCGTGCACACGCTCGGGCCCCTCGCGCTGATCCGCGCCTTGTTACCCGGAATGCGCAAGAAGGAACGATCGGACATCGTGATGGTCTCGAGTACAGTCGTTGACTCGTGCCCAGCGAACACCGCGCCGTATGCGATGGCAAAGGCCGCAATGGAGACGGCCTGCCGAGTGTTGGCCCGCGAGGAGCGCGACAACGGTGTCCGGGTCAACATCATCTCACCCGGGGTGATCGACACGGACATGGGCGCGAAGCTGATCAAGGCCACGACGTCGGGCGGCACCGTCGAAGCGACAGAACAGCATTCGCCGTTCGGCCGGATCTGCAAGCCGGGGGACATCGCGAAGCTTGTCGTCTTCCTGGCAGGATCCGGCGGCGAGTACATCACCGGTCAACGGGTGGTCATAGATGGCGGCGGAGTGCCCCCCTCGATCTACTGACTCACAAGGAGCGGGCGATGAGTTCCTTCATGACCTCGTTGGCGCCCGCGTAGATCTTCTGAATTCGAGCATCCGCGTACATCTGTGCGATGGGATATTCCAAGCTGTAGCCGTAGCCGCCGAATAACTGGAGGCACCTGTCGATCACCGCGCATTGCTGCTCGGACAGCCAGTATTTGGCCATCGCGGCAGTGGTGGCGTCGAGTTCGCCGCGTACCAGCGCCTCGATACAGGTATCGATGAAGGTGCGCGACACCCTCGCGATCGTCGTGCACTCCGCCAGTTCGAAACGGGTGTTCTGCATATCGATCAGTGTGCCGCCGAACACCTTGCGCTGCTTGACGTATTCCGCCGTCAGCGCGACCGCACGTTCCATCGCCGCCACCGCCGAGACGCCGAGGATGACCCGTTCGGCGGCGAGTTGGGTCTTCAGCTGCGAGAAGCCGCCGTTGACCGTTCCCAGCACCGAGTCAGCGGGCACCAGGAAGTCCTCGAAGTAGAGTTCCGCTGTGTCCTGGCCCTTTTGGCCGATCTTTTTCAAGGGTGCACCGCGGGAGAAACCGGTCGGCGCCACACCGGCGGCGCGTTCGGTGACATCGACTATGAATAGGGAGATGCCGGCGCCACGTGCTTCCGGGTCGGTCTTGGCTGCCACGATGACGATATCGGCGTTGAGTCCGTTCGAGATGAAGCACTTGGTACCTGTGATGGCATAGCCCCCGTCGACCGGTCGCGCCCGGGCCGCCATGGCCTGTAGATCAGAGCCCGCGCCCGGTTCGGTCATCGCGATGGCCCCGATCCACTCGCCGCTTGCGAGGCGCGGCAGGTACCGCAGCTTCTGTGCTTCAGAGCCGTAGGCAAGGATGTAGTGCGGCACGATGATCGAATGCACACCCAGGTGCAGTGAGGGATCGCCCGCCAGTGTCTGTTCCGTCAGCAACGCGGCCTCATGGGCGAACGTGCCTCCGCCACCGCCGTACTGTTCGGGCACCGACATGCACAGCAGGCCCATGTCGCCGGCCCGCCGATAGAGATCTCGGTCGGGCCTGCCCTCCGCGACGGACTGCTCGGCGGCTGGAGTGACATGTCGCGCGAAGAACTCTCTCGCGAGTTCGGCGACGGCGACGACATCGTCGGTCATCCATGGAGGCGTCGAGCGGGGAGTGCTCAGCACGGGTGTCACGCGGGGTCCTCTCACTCTGGTTGGCGGCCAATCGACCTTCGTGTAATGCCGACCATATTCGCACTGTGCGAATCTATGCACAGTAGAACTGGACAATATCTACGCAAAATTGACTTATCTGCGGCTGGGGCCCTATTGTTGTCCACATCACCTCTCGCGCCAAGGAAGGTCGACATGGTCACTGCCATTCCGAACGACATCCGCTTGATGGGGCCGCTGAAGCCGATGCGTTTCGAGGCGTATGTCGAGGATTGTGTGGTGACGGACGGAGCGATTCCACCGGACCTCAACGGTGGCTTCTACCGGGTGGGGCCAACATGGAAGCGACCAACAAAGCAGGGGTTCAACGGGCAGGCTGCGACGGACGCCATGGTCCAGGGGCTGGTGCTCTCCGAAGGCAGGGCGCACTTCACCAACAAGTGGATCGAGACGCCGAAATATCTGTTGGAGCAGAAGCACAATGAGTCGCTGTTCGAGTGGACAGACGGTGTCTTCACCGATTGGCGGGGCTATGGGTTGGGCGCGTCGATTCCGAACGAGTACACCGCGGGCGTACCGTCCGGCAGTCCGATCGTCAACATCTTCCCGTTCGCCGGCGAGTTGCTCGCCAGTGGTGAACAAGGAATTCCACCTGTCGCCGTCGACCCGGTAACGCTGAAAACCCGCGGGATCGTGCCGTGGTCACACCGGTTGTCTCCCGGGATGACCCCGCCAACATGCTTCGGGGACAACACTTTCACAGCTCACCCGAAGTGGGATGCCGAGAGCGGCGTCCTCTACGGCTGGGCGTACCGCGACTATGAGCCGTATGTGACGCTGCACTGGATACACCCCGACGGCCGCATTCAGACTCGGGATATCGACGATGCCCCATACGCCCAGAACGCCCATGACATGTGGCTGACCGAAAAATACGTTGTCCTACCGTTCCAACCGTTCATCGTCGATCAATCACGCATCGAGCGTGGCCTTTCCGTCTTCGGCTGGGATCCTTCCCTGCCGACCAGGCTGGCCCTCATCCCGCGAGACGACATCAACGGACCCATCAAGTGGGTCACAGCGGATTTCGACAGCCAATACATCATGCACACGATGTCGGCCAATCACGTTGGGAACAAGCTGATCCTCGACGGACCGATCTACGACCGTCCGCCGTTCCCGTTCGAGGACCAAGTCGAGTTCGGTGTCGATTTCGTGCCGTTCGGTGCGGCTGTCACGGGCAGATGGACCGTCGACCTCGAAACCGGTGCGGTCCAAAGTGAACGCCTCGACGATCGTGCGGTCGAGTTCCCGAAGGTCGACGAGCGCTTCTACGGCAAGAACTACGAGTGGGGTTTCATGGCCTGCGGCGACAGTCTCTGGTCGCTGAATGCGGTCGTCAGGCGCAACGTCCACACGGGCGCCGAGGAGCTCTACCAGGTCGACGGTAAGGGGCAGTCCGTTGCCCTGATGGAGCCGACGTTCGCGCCGCGTTCGGCATCGGCGCCCGAGGGTGACGGATACTTGATCGTCCCGATCTCGCATTTCATGGAAAACACCTCGGAGTTCCAGATTTTCGACACTGATGACTTCACCGCCGGGCCCATCACACGGATCGAATTGCCCTTCCAAATCGGCTGGACACCACACGGTCACTACATGAGCTTCGACCGCTGACGGTGGCCCGAGGTTGAACAGAGTGACCGCTCGTAGAGCTGTTGCGTTGCGAGTCACGGAGAATCGGAGTTGATGATGAACGACCTCGACCAGACCCACTACGACGTCGTCATTGTGGGTGGGGGACACAACGGTCTGGTCGCGGGGTGCTATCTGGCCAAAGCAGGTCTGCGGGTCGTCGTGTTGGAGCAGCGTGACTGGCTGGGCGGAATGGCAGCATCGCGCGCGTTCATCCCAGAGGCGCCGGAGCACATTCTCAGTCCAGGAGCCTGGGAGAACGTCTACTTTCGGGCGGCGGGCGTTGGTCGCGAACTCGGACTCGAGGAGTTCGGCCATCGAGATCTGGACGCTCACGGGTGGGCATGGCTTGGTGACGACGGCGAATCCATCGTTCTCCAAGCAAATCTGGGCAAGACGGTCGACGACATCAGGCGATTCTCCAAGCGGGACGCTGACACATACGCAGAGCTCACTGAGGCCGCCATCAAGATTCTGAAAATCCAGGACGCATACGGCCTCTCACATCCCAAGAGGCCGAGCTTGGCCACCCTCGCCGCAGCGTTGCGGGCAGTTGCGGGAGGTCGCCGGGTTCGCTCACTGCTCGCGTCGGCGCTGACCGCAACCGCTGCGGACGGAATCGAGGCATTGTTTGAGTCGGAGGCCGTCCGCGGGATTTTCGCGGGCACCGGAGCGATCCTTGCCCCGCTCTCCGTTGACGGCAGCGCCATTGCGCTGTTGGCGCCTGCGATGATCCACCACAAGGGCGCAGCTCGGCCCGTCGGGGGGATGGGCGGGCTCGTGGCCGCCCTGGAGCGATGCCTGACGGCGCACGGCGGCGCTGTTGGGCTTTCCAGCGAGGTCGCGGCGGTGCGGATGCACAAGCGTGGTGGTGTCGTCGAGTTGACCGATGGCAGCGAACTCCATGCTGACCGTGCCGTCATCGCAGCATGCCCCGTGCACCGCGTTCCCGATCTCGTGGGTGAGGCACTACCTCGCGAGATTGCCGAGCGGCTTCGGAAAGCTCCGGCCAATGCGACAGGTCTCGGCACGTTCACCATCAACGCCGCCTTCTCGGGCCGCATTGAACTGCCGAACCATCAGCCGAACCGGCGCGACGGCGTGGATCTGCGAAAGCCCGCGATCTACATGGGGACCCTCGAAGAAGTTGTCGCCGCCGGTGAACAGTCGGCGCGCGGTGAATTGCCCGATCGGACCACGTTCTGTCTCGGCATCCTCTCTGCCGTGGATCCAAGCCAGGCTCCCGAGGGCCAAGACATCGTGCAGCTGTACAGCCCGGCTCCGGTAGAACCGGTCGGCGGATGGGATAAGTGGCGCGGGGAGGCAGAGCGTCGACTAGAGGAGAAAGTGGCCGAAGCCGCACCGGATTTCAAACGTCTGCAGATTGGCGCGTTCGTCGAGACCGCCCATGATCTTGCTGTTCGCACGGGCGCGGAGAATGGCTGCATCTATCACATCGACAACCTGCCGACTCGGATTGGACCGATCCGTCCCGCCGCAGGCGCCGGCGGCTACCGCACTGCTGTCGATGGGTTGTACCTCGGGTCTGCTAGCTGCCATCCGGGTGGGGGAGTATCCGGTCTTCCCGGAAAGCACTGCGCTGCCGTCGTTCTCGCTGATCTCGGCGTTGGCCGACGCAGTGCCCGGAGAGCGAGCTCAGCCAGCTGATCAGACGATCCAGGTCCACGCGTAGGTGTGTTTGAGCGTATCGACTCCATCGAAGACCTCGATGCTGCGCACTCCGGGCGTAACCGCAATCTCGTCGAGAATGCCGGAAATGAGTGCATTCCGGTCGGGGGCGATCAACACGGCGATGAGATCGAAATCATCGAGAACCCTGGTGATTTGGGCGACGTCCTCACGCTTGGCGAGCGCGGCGGCGACATCGCTCACCTTGCCCGGAGCAACCTTTGCGCCGACAAATGCGTGTGCGCTGATACCCGATGCGACGATGTCGGAGACCGCCTGGATGCGAAAGACTCGGTCAGCAAGCATTCGCTTGATACGAACACGGACCGTGCCTTCGGAGACGCCCAGATCCGTGGCGATCTGGCGATTGCTCCGTCGCGCATTGAGCTGAAGTCGTTCGATGATCGCGAGGTCCATCTGGTCGACGGTGTCGCTCGGTTGTGCTTCAGGCATGGTGCCGGGATCGACGTTGAGCAGTGACCACTTGGAGTCGTATTTCAAGACGTCGAGCGCAATGCAGCCGTGTACGGCGCTCACGCCCTTGATTTTTGCCAGCGTCGTGTTGAACAGGTCGGCCAGGTGAAGCTTGTCCCGCCCCAGCATCGCCACGATGATGTCGTAGCGTCCCGTGCAGATCGTGACGCCGATGGCTTCCGACAACTCGGCGACCTCGGCGGCTACGGAGAACACGGACCGGCCGGAAACATTGATCATGGCGAAGGCGAACTCCCGGTGACCAAACAGCCGCATGTCGGTGATAGCGACCACGCGCAGCGCACCGGCCTCTTCCAGTCGCCGCAATCGCGTCGCGACAGTCACCTCGTTGACGTTCAGTTCGGTTGCGAGGGAACGGTTGCCCTTGCGTCCGTCCAGGCGAAGCTGCTCGATCAACGCTCGGTCCAGGTGGTCCAATTCAGGGCCGGAACTCGCGGCAGAACTCACTGCCTCAAGGTGCTTGCGCGCCGGTCCGACCGCTTTCGCCACCGTCTTTCCCCTCTGAGTGACACGTGGGGCAACGGCCCCTTAATCAAGGCTACTCTACGCAAAATTCACCTCAGAGCGCCGCTGATCGGCATTTAGCGAACCGCATGTCGCCGAGAAGTGTTGTTTCGGATTGTTGAGTGGCGATGTGGCTACGTCGCTTACCGTCCGGGCTTTGCAAGACGTTTCATATAGGGACTGAAGAGAACTATGTCGACGAAGAGCAGAATTTCTATGCTGTGAACTCCGGCGATGGTCTGCACCCGCTCAGCGATCACCTCGACGAGTTCTTCTGGCGCGTTTGCGGTGACCGCGATGCTCAGATCGGAGTCGCCGACGCAAACCGCCATGAACGCAATCTCGGGAATTGCGGCGAGTTCATCCCTGATTGCCAGGATCCGGGATCTGTCGACTCGAATGCTGATAGTGGCGATGAAGGCGGCGAACCCGAGGGCAACGGGATCAACCATCGCGACGGCTCGAACCAGATTGGCTTGCACCATGCGATTGATCCGCGCGCGAACCGTTCCCTCGGATGCTCGCTGCGCGTGAGCGATCCTGCGATTGGATTGTCGCCCGTCTTCGATCAGTGCCTCGAGAATGGCCACGTCCAGGTCATCCAGCGGAACGCGTGGTGCGGGCAGCCGAAGGATCGGCACGCCGCGACCGACGAACACACGGCGTCCGTTTGGAGTGATGATCGTGTCGGTAGCGACATCCAAACTCATGTCGGCGATTCCCGCTATCGAAGGCAAGTCATCGTCGGTGAGCCGCTTCAGTTCCGCACGGTCCTGGACCAACAAGTAGGCGACGACGTTATGGTCGCCGAGGCTCACCGCGGCAACCACGCACTGTGCGAGGCTGCTCACGGCTTCTGCGACCTCTCGAGGAGATCGGTTGTGTGTGCGTATTCGCGCGATGACCAGCCACTCGAAACCTGCTTCCTCCCAATCGATTATGGCGGTGAAATTGATCGCGCCCGACGCGGTGAGATTGCGCAGTCGGGTGCTGACGGCCGACTCGCTGACTCCGATGCTCGATGCCAGCTCCCGATTCGTCATCTTGACGTCGCGGAGAAGCAAATCGATTAGAGCACGGTCGATTTCGTCGGGATCCGCGCGGTTCGCGGCATTCAAATTCACCGAGGACGCGACGTTGGCCGTCAGCGCGCCCGTGACAGGTGGACGAAGAATGACACCTTCGGACTGACGGTCAACGGTTGGCATCGCAGGTTCATTCGGACAAGCACGTAGGAGTTGTGCGGCAACTGCGTGATGCGCGAGAGAGAGGTGTTCGTCGCGGCAGGGGTGCCCGGCTCGGCGTGCGGTGGCATGAGCCAGCAACGTCGGAATTGCCCGTGCCGAGGATATAGCTAATTTTGTTGGTTTGTGGCGACCTTCCGAGTGCGCGCGCCGGGAAGGTGGCATGGGCGTCGCGAGAACAGCGGTCCGGAGGGCCGGCGAAGGAAGCGGATTCCAACGGAGCGCGCCCCTGTTGATGGCGGGCCGGTCCGTCCGAAATCGGTTTCAGATAACTCGCCGACGGACGAGGAATTTGCGATCGAAACAGTTCGGCTTCCGGCGCGCCGTCCATCCTGGCCGGTGCGGATTGCGACCCAAGGGCCACCCAGCTGTGCTGAGTAGACATCTCGACTTCCCTCGTCAAGGCCGTTTGGCGTGAGTAGTGCAAGTGGCTCGAAGCTACCCCGGGCATAGTCGTATAGTCCGCAGCAAGTGGGGCATCCAGCTACGCGATCTAAACACTAACAGGCCTGAGTCGAAAATTTCCGGTGTTTTTGGGCTAGACAGGGTGCGATAATGTGGTAGACATCTCACTTGTATCCGGATCACCGAACTTCCAACAATCGACCGGGCAGGGTGGAGCATTGCGGCAGCACTCAGATGGCGATCGTGACCACTAGCGTTCGTTCCGGTGGGCAGCTGCGCGGAACGGTGCTCGCCGGTGTCAGCAAAGTCGCGGCGCGGATCGTAGCTATTCCAGTGCAAAGCGCTGCGACGACGGGGCGCGGCGTCGTCATGGCGGTTTCGGTACTGCGGTACATCGTCGTGGACGGCCTCACCTTGCGACTGCCCTGGGGCGAGACGATCTCGCAGGCGTGGTTCTTGTTGAAGGTGACGGCGACACCGGCGATCCTCATGGCCATCCCGTTCGGCGCGATGGTTTCGGTTCAGACCTCCGGACTCGTCAACCAGGTCGGCGCCAGTTCCCTGGTCGGCGCGGCTAGCGGAGTTGGCGTCATTCGGCAGGGTGCCCCGATCACGGCCGGCCTGCTGATGGGCGGTGCCGCCGCCTCGGCCATCGCTTCCGACCTTGGCGCCCGGCAGATACGCGAAGAACTCGACGCGATGCGCGTCCTCGGAATCGACCCTGTGCGAAGGCTCGTCGTGCCGCGCTTTCTCGCCCTGATTCTCATCTCGCCGATTCTGTGCACCATCATCATCGCCTCCGCTGTCGCGGCGTCCTACGCTCTGGCGTTGACGGTGAGCGGCGTGACGTCGGGCAGTTTTTGGATGTCGTTCGGTTCCTTCGCCAAGATGACCGACGTCTGGTTCGCCATGGCGAAGGCGGCTACATTCGCCGCGATCGTCGCGATCATTTCCTCGCTTCGGGGCACTGAAGCCAAGGGTGGACCACGCGGTGTCGCCGACGCGGTGAACTCCTCCGTGGCGCTCAATGTGGTTGGTGTGGTGATTGTGAACCTCGCTATCACCCAGCTGCAGTCGATGTTCTTCCCGATGGCGGTCGCATGATGACGGCATCTCGGGTTGCAGCACCGACGCGGTCGTGGAATCTCGCGCAAACGTTGATCCGAGTCGTGCGTGAACCATTCCGGACCGCAGGTCAGTGGGCATTGTTCATCGGGCAGACGCTCTGGCTGCTCCCATGGGTGTTTCGCCGGTACCGCCGACAGACCTTTCAGGTGATGAACAACCTCGCCTGGGGCCGCGGATCGCTGATCGTCGACGGCGGTGTGATCAGCGTCCTGATCATTCTGGGTCTGGCGGTGGGTGCCTCGATCGCGATCGAAGCGTTCTCGACGTTGAACATCATCGGGTTTGGTGCTCTGTCCGGCATCGTCGGCGGTCTCGCGAACGTTCGGGAAATGGCTCCACTCGTCGCGGGTATCGCGTTCTCTGCTCAAGCAGGTTGTCGGATGACCGCGGAGATCGGCTCCATGCGGATCTCGGAGGAGATCGACGCGACCGAGGCAATGGGGCTGCGGCCGATACCGTTCGTGGTCGGTACCCGGCTCGTCGGCGCAATGCTGTGCGTCGTACCGGGGTTCGTCCTGACATTGATCATCAGCTTCTTCGTGTCCGACAGGATGATTCGCATCTTCTTCAACCAGCCGGGCGGAACATATGAACACTACTTCGTCCAGTTCCTGTCACCCACGGACCTTGCGTATTCGCTGTTAAAGGCCGCGGTCTTCTGTGCAGCAGTGACGATCATTCACTGCTACTACGGGTATTTCGCGTCCGGTGGCCCGGTCGGTGTGGGCCAGGCGTCCGGGCGTGCGGTCCGTGCAAGCCTCGTGGCGATCATGGTGCTGGATTTCCTGCTGACCGTTGCCCTTTGGGGACTCCGTCCCGAGTTCGTCTTCAAGGGTTAGGTGATCGACGTGCTCATGCGAAAGACAGCGGACGAGGAGACACGCATCCTCACCGTCGTCGGCATTGGCGTCTTTGCAACGATCGCCGCCGTAGTCGCACTCGTCGTCGCCAATCCCTTCGCGAGCCGGCAAAAGGATCTGATCTCAATACAGATCGACAGTCCGTACGTCGGACAGGGTGTCGACACGGGCACGGCCCTGATCATGCACGGCGTCGAAGTGGGGGAGGTCAAGAGTGTCTCGAGTTTGCCCGGCGGCGCCGTGCGTCTCGATGCCGACCTACGCAGCAGTGCGGCCGCAGGGCTCACCGACACCTTTACTATCGACTTCCGTCCCGCTAACTACTTTGGTGTCACAGGGATCAACATCTCGAAGGGCCAAGGCGGCCAGCCACTGCGTGACGGTATGCAAATTGAGGCAGCCACGCGCGGCAACTACACGTTGCAGACCCTGCTCTCTCGATTGGGTGACATCACCGATGGTGTCGTCACCCCGCAGTTGGTCAGCGTCATCGACCGATCCACGCGGTATGTCGACGGGCTGAATCCTTTGATCGAGACGATGTTGACCGTCACCAAGGCCGTCGACAACGTGCAGACGGTGAGCACGGCGCAATTGATGCGGAATGCGGCCGGCCTCAGCGTTGCGTTCCCGGGCTTCGTGGATGCGGCGACTGACGCCGGCGACAGGTTTGACCGCGCCGGATTGGTCGAGTTCGACCATACGGGCGGTGAAGTGACAGAACAGTTCTGGAAGGACCACTATCTGCCCACCGTCGAGCTCGCCGCATTCGGACTCTTCGCCGCCGTGGGTCGGCTGGAGTCATCACACGTCGACGACCTTCTCCCCGCGGTCGAGATCGTGAAGATCCTCTCCGACACGGTGCCGGGACTTGTCAGACCGCCGGACATCTCCCAGACCCTGGTGGAACTGCGGCAGCGCTTCGAGAACATGTACGGCGGCACACCCGAGCAGAGGGCGATGCAGGTACACATCGTTCTCGACAGCCTGCCCGGCGTCGCGGCCCCACTGGCCGTGATGGGAGCCACGCCATGAAGCACATCGGCGATCTTTGGCGATTCGGGCTCAGCGCAGCCGCCGCGCTGGTGCTCTTCATTCTGTTGGCGAACGTGATGCTTCAGCCGGTTTCGGGCGAAACGCGGGACTATACGGCTGCTTTCACGGACGTATCGGGTCTTCACCTCGACGCTGATGTGCGGGTGATGGGCGTACGCGTCGGCAAGGTCAAGTCGATCGAGCTGGTACGGGAATCCGGGCAGAGCCTGGCAAGGGTCGGCTTCACGCTCGACAAGCGATTCGCGGTGACCCCGAAGACGAGATTGGCCGTCAAGTACCAGGCGCTGACGGGTCTGCGTTACGTCGACGTGGTCGACCCGGCGGAAGACGATCCGACGGCACAGGTCGTGACACACGTGCCGACGGCTATGACGCAACCGTCGCTGGACATCACCACCTTGTTCAATGGCCTGCAACCGGTCCTTGCCACCCTGAGTCCCGACGAGATCAACACGTTCACCTCCAATGCGGCCGCATACCTCGCGGGGGACGGAAGCGGGTTGGGTCCCATGCTCGACAGCATCCGAACGCTCACTCGGTTCGTGTCGGATCGTCAGCAGGTTGTGGCCACGTTGATGCACAATCTGGATGCGGTCGCTGCGGAGATGGGTGGCAATTCGCAGAAGTTGGTTCAGGTCATTGACTGGGTCAATCGACCATTGGATCAAGCACTTTCGATTATGGATGAGTTTCGGAAGTCGGATCTCTATGGACCGGGCTTTGCGCTTCCGGTGGCGCGGCTGATGCGCGCGTTCGGGTTGAAGCCCGGCGTCGATCTCGACACGGCCCTGGACAAGGCGTTCACGAACCTGGACAACGCCATTGAGGCGTTCAAACGGTTTCCTGTCATCTGGGAGGGCATCGAGTCGCCAGCCGTTGCCGAAGGGGAGCCGCTCACGTGCTCACGCGGACCCGCCCAGCTGCCGCCGATGATGGACGTTCTCCTCAACGGTCAGAAGGTGGTCCTGTGCAACTCGTGAAGGTGTTGCGAAACCCGACGGCCTACGGGGTGGTGGCATTGGCCGTCCTCACTGCCGTGGCCGTCATCGTGGCGATGCTGTACATCAGTCCCCCCGGACGGCAGACCGTTTCCTTCTACACCACCGACGCATCGTCGGTGCGCCCAGGAGATTCGGTCCGCATTGCCGGGATCGACGTCGGAAAGGTGAAGTCGCTTTCCAAAGAGCCGACTCGCGTGAAGGTGGACACAAGCGTGGACGCCGCCGCCTTCGTGGGGGATCAGTCACAGGTCGACGTCCGCATGCTCACCGTCGTCGGCGGCTACTACGTGAACATCACGTCCTTGGGCGACAGCCCGCTCGGCAACCGGGTGATCCCCGTAGAACGGGTCACGATGCCGTACAACCTCGTGCAGACGCTGACGGATGCCACGAAGATCACCGATCAGGTGGCACCGAAGCCGATCCGCGAATCGATCGACGAGATCGAGCGGGGCCTCGCCGGCACCAACACGGAAACGGTGTCGGCCGTCATCAAAGCAGGCAACAGCCTCGTCGAGACATTGGACCGTCAGCGCGGACAGATCTCGGCGATTCTCAACCTGTCTGACGAGTACATCGAGAGCTTGGCCAACTACAAGGACGGGCTCAAGGTCCTCATTTCGAAAGTCGCCATCCTCGAGCAGACACTCGTGATCTACGGCGAAGGATTCGCCGGAGCGCTACAGGCGCTGGGCGAGGTGGGCGACTCGCTCCTTCCGCTTGGGCCGTTCTACGACAAGCATCGCCAGAGATTCATCGAGAAGATGCGCAACTGGCAGCAGACATTTCGTTCGTGGGCGGACCGCAGCGGGCTCGTCGTCCGCAGTCTGCGGAAGGTGCGCAATAAACTTGATCGCGTGCTCGATGCGCAGAATGCGCGTCCCGAGCTGCTGGCGACGGACCTGTGCTTTCCGATGCCGGGGAGTCCGTGCTGATGAGAACGTCACGCAATAGCACCTGGTTTCGGTCTGTCGCCGCCGGGTGTATCGCGATGACGATCGCTGGCACCGGACTCGGTTGTGCCGCACCGGCGAGGCAGAAGCAGGCGGTCGGCTACTGCGCGATCATGTCCGACAGCATCGGCCTCTACGTCGGCAACCCGGTTACCCAGATGGGTTACCGCATCGGCGAGGTGACCAGAATCTCCGACAGAACCACCGACGTGCAGGTCGAATTCTCGGTGGCCGCCGACAACCCGTTGCCTGCGGACGTCAAGGCGATAACGAGGTCGACCTCGATCCTCGCCGATCGGGCGTTGGAGCTGGTCGGGAACTACGAGTCCGGGCCTAAATTGGCTCCTGGACACTGCATTCCGCTGAACCACAGCGTCACTCCGAAGTCGCTGTCGGAGGTGATCGGGTCGGCCACCGAATTCGTCAACTCGATCTCGCCAGAAGACTCGAGCAACGTCGCGGGCACGATCGACGGCCTGGCGCGATCGCTCCACGACAACGGTGCAGGCGTGAACCGACTGCTGTCGACTTCTTCTGCCTTGCTCGACAGTCCGGATGAGGCGATCAGTGACATGGCTTCCGTCGTTGCCAACCTGTCGGACCTGACGACCACCTTGACCGAGATCAGGGGTCCGATGAAGCAGATCCTGCTCGATGCCGTGGAGACCACTCCCGACGTCAACTCGGCGTTCGATGGGGGAGCACGGTTCACCGACGTCTTCCCGGAGCTGGTCACGCTGGTCGCGGACCTCGAGAACAACATGGGCGACGAGACTCAGCTGACGCTCGATTCGGTGTCCATGGCGTTGCGGAAAATCACTCCGCATTCGAACGCGCTCGCCGACTTGTTCAATCCCGTGCCGTGGTGGATCAACACCGCCGCCAACCATTTCAACAAGCAGCAGTTCACCATTGCGTGGCGGCCGCCGATGTACCGGATCCCGACACACGACGGACTGGCCCAGTGCGGATTCATGAACACCGTGATGCCCGGCAGTTGCGCTGACGTGGCCGGCCAGCCCTACGCCGTTGACGTTGCGCTGTTGCAGTACGTGCTCATGCAGGCGGCGCACCGATGAGCCGGCGGATCGCGGCGGCGTTGCTCGCATGTGCCGCGCTTATCTCGTCATGCGCGTCGATCACGGTCAACTCGTTACCCCAACCCGGCAATGCCTACCGCGACGGCTACGACATCGTGCTCGAGTTCGCCAACGTCCTCAACTTGCCCGACCGCGCGAAGGTGGTGCTCGACGGCACCGACGTCGGCGTGGTCACCGGTATCAACATCGCCGACGGCCACGCGAACGTGACCTCACGCATCGCCTCCGGTGTCGAGGTGCCGTCAAACGTTCATGCGACGCTGCAGCAAGCCACAGTGCTCGGTGACATCTACGTGGCACTCGAACCCGATGCGAACGTCTCCGCACCGCCCCTGATGCCGGGCGGCCGAGTCCCGCTCGTGCAAACAACATCGCCGCCCCAGCTCGAAGACACCATCGCCAACCTCGCGAATTTCGTTGCGAGCGGCTCGATCCAGCGTGCCCAGAACTCGGTGATTCGCATCAACAACCTGAATCCACCCGAGGCCGAGATCCGGGAATTGGCGAGCCGCGTCGCCGTCGACCTATCGGATCTGTCGACCAACCTCGATGTCGTGGACAAGTGGCTCGAAGGGGTCGCCGGCACCGGCGATGTCATGTACGCGAAGCTGCCGAAATTCCAGCACTGGTTCTCACCCGCAGGCATGTTGGGCTTCGACCGGGGCACCGAAGTCGCCTCCTACGTCGGAATTCTGCTGCCGTCCATCGGCAGCATCTACAGCGGTGGCTATTGGCTGGTTCCCCTGCTGGAATCGCTCGGGACGACGATGGAGGCCATCCAGCACAGCAAGTGGGCCGTCGAGGACGAGATCCCGAGGTGGCGCAAGCTGTGGACCGACCTGTTCCTGCCGGTCGACAAGTATCCCGCGATCAACATCACCTCGATCGTCGGACCTGACGGCCGCGAAATGTCAGGCAACGTCGAGGATGTGCTCCGAATGCTGGGAGCGATGCCATGAGACTGGTGCGAGTGTTGCTGTCGTTCGGCGTCTTTGCGGCGATCATCGTGTTCGGCATTGCGTATGTCGCGGCACTGGGAATCCGGATCAGCCCACCTTCCGACCGCATCGACCTCTCCATGGACGTGCCCGACATCAACGGGCTGGTCGTCGACTCCAGGGTTCTCCTGCGCGGGGTCCCGGTGGGCAAGGTCACTCGCATCGATGCGAACGTTGATCGCGCCACCGTCGACTTCTACGTCGAAGGCGACCATAGAGTTCCCGTCGACACCTTTGTTCGACTGGAGAACCTGTCCGCGCTCGGCGAAACCTATATCGCCCTGTTCCCGCAGAATTCGGCCGGTCCGATGCTGCAAAGCGGTCAGCGGATTGCGACCGAAGTCATTCAGCAGCCCCCGTCGATTTCGGAGTTGGCAACCAGCGTCGTGCGCGTGTTGCGGCAGATGGACCCGGGGCAACTCAAGCAGATCGTCGGGGAAGCGGATGCCGCGCTTCCGGATCCAGACGTCGTCTTGACCAATCTGCGCCGCACGAGCGTGCTGCTGCGAAACGCCACATCGGACATGAATGGCCGCGGGCAGCTCACTCTCGCCAACATGCAGACACTTCTGGAGAACGCCGACTGGCTCGGCCCCACCTTGGCCAGTTTGGTGCCGGACCTGCGTCTACTCGGGCCCCGACTGCACCACATGTATGACGTCGCGATGGACCTGGTCCGGGACAACAACCCGCACAATTTGCAGTTGCTCCAAACCTTCTTGGGACGCATTCAAACGTTCCTGGATGATCGCGCACCGGATCTCAAGGTCATCACCGAGGCGCTGTTGCCGAAGATGAGCGGCATCGCGGGATCGCTGATGAACTTCGACTCGGGTCGGATCTTGTCGAGCATGCTGGCCGCAGTACCCGAGGATGGTGCAATCACATTGCACGTCACCATCCCGCCGCCGTGATCCAGCTGCCGAAAGGTGCCAAACAATGACGGATGAGGAGCCCGAAATGCCGACCACAGAAACCGCAAGCGCCGATCTGGACGAGAGCGCCAGCAGCGCCCCGAAGGTGAAAGCCGGAGAAGCCGAGGACGTTCCGAAGGCGGAAAGCCGACGTGCGACCGCGACGGTGTCGGTGCGATCGCTGGTCATCGGGGCCGTCATCGCGCTCCTGGCCATCGCCGTCGGAGTCCTGACATGGCTGTACATGGGTGCTGAGCAGGAACTCGCAGCACAAGCCCGGCAGGCGGAGAACTTCAAACACGCCGAGAATGCGGCGCTGGACTATGCGGTCAACGCCGCTGAGATGAACTACCAGGATCTAGGCGCCTGGAAGACCAAGCTTGTCGAGGGGACTTCGCCGGAGCTGAAGGACAAGCTCTCCAAAGCGGCCGACTCGATGGAACAGCTTCTGGTGCCACTCAAGTGGGACTCCACCGCCAAGCCGTTGGTGGCAAAGGTGCGGTCGGAATCCGGCGGAATCTATGTCGTCGATGCGTTCGTCAGCGTCCTTACGAAGACGTCTCAAGCACCCGAAGGCCTGCAGTCGACAGCGACCTACAGCGTCACGATGGACGGTAACCAGAATTGGCAGATCACCGATGTAGGCGGCATTGACGCCGTGGTCCCTTCCGGTTAGACGCGTCGTGACGGCCGGTCTTCGCTGGAGGGAGCGAAACATGTTGTGTGGCAGCGATGTGCGCCGGGCAGGCGCTATTGCGGCAATCATTGCGGTCGCTGCGTCCGTGGTAGCGCTGTTGGCCGGTCCTGCTCTCGCTGACCCGAGCGACTGGGCGCCGGAGCCTCCCCCTGGGCCGGGTGAGACGTACGTGCCATTCGCCGATCCGATCAGAAACGATGACTCTCCGGCCCCGCTGCTTCCGGTGATCACCCCCACTCCGTCGAATTGGACGCCGAAGTATCCGTATCCGTTTGAAGAATGGCGGGATCAGGTCACCCCCGCGGATATCACTGCTGAAGCAGAGTTGTGCCAGTGGTACACCTCGCAATTCGAGCAGTTACGCGCGCAGACCGAGCGGCTCAACATGCACCTGATTACTGCCAACGGCGACTGGACGGCCCCAAGCATCCCCCAGCAGGCCGACGCCGTAACAGCCAACCTCGACCGTTCGTTGGACTTCATTACTCCCAGAGTCCAGACGTTCACCATCGGGGAGGACTACCTGGGCGGGTTGTTCTTCCCCCTGTACGGCAGCGAGAGCTTCTACCGGCTGTGGCAACAGATGTCGAACGTGCGGGACGGCATCAAGGCGCGCATGCCGGCCTGGCACAGCGGTCCGTCGTTTCAGCAGATGATGCGCTTCGGCAGCAAGATCGAGCGCCAACACGTATGCGACTGACTGGTGGATGACGTGAAACCTATTCGGAGCCCGAGAATTATCGCCGCAGCGTCGGCGACCCTGACGGCAACCGTCGTGTTGGCCTGTCCGGCAACAGCTGATCCTGCCCCGAGCCTGCAAGGGGCCGTCGAACAGGTTCGCGGATCATCGACATGTGGCCAGTTGGAATATGACCCCGTCGTCGAGGAAGCCGCAGAGATCGTCAATCGGTCAAGCGATGTCTACCTCAATCACACAGCGAGACATGTACCCGTGGCCGACCCCCTGCCGATCATCCACGATCTCGGCGTAGCAGGCGGGAAGGCGATTTCACTGTACGGTGCCGCCCCAAACACCGGTGATTCCATCAGAAGCGTTCTCCTGCAGGGATACCAGGCCATCCCCGACTGCGCATACACGAAGTTCGGCGTGAGCATGCTGTGGAACGAGAGCACTGGGAAGAACCTCGCGACCGTAGTGCTGGTCGGACCATGATCCCGATCCGCCGGCAAGTCCTGAGCTTCGTGGCCGCAGCGTTCCTCGCGGCGTTCGGTTCCATGCCCGCCACGCCGTGCGCGCAGGCGACCGATGATGTGGTGACGTACGAAGTCGTCTCCAACTTCATCGACCGCGTGAACATCGTCTATATGGATCCACTGCAACGGGCTTTCATCTGGCAAGCCGCGCTGCCCTGGCGGATGGATACAGCGGTGCTCGGAGGCATAGACCGCGCGGAAATTCGAGCGGATTGGCGGCCTAACGAACGGCCGAACAAGTGGGTCACCGTTCGCATCATTCACGACGGCAAGGTGCTCTGCCAGAGCACCCTCGATCTAGGAAACGCGACGTGTTACGGCAACACGCCGCACATCTTCTAGTGCGGCAGGTGCTGATGAAAACTTACCGCGCGGTCCGCATCGGGAAGGATGACCAGATGTCCGACCAACGCCAAAGGCATTGCCGAGAATCAATTCCGACGGCCGCGTCAGTCATATCTCAAGCGGTCCGGTGTGCGTTTGTCATGGCGGCCGCGCTAACGGTGACACTGGCTGTGGGTACCGTTCCAACGGCTCACGCGGACCCCGCGGCACCCGCGCCTCCGCCGCCACCGCCAGAAGAGCCCAGCCCGTGGCCAGATATTCGGTACTACCAGCAGCTGGATGCAAACACTTTCGCTCTTCCCGGAGGCGTGTGGTTTGTCGCACCGACAGGACAGAACTGCGGCATCTGGGGCCGCGGCAACTTCGGATGCACCGGATACATACCCGGAGCACCTGCCGGAGTGAGCCATATCGGATGGATCAACGGGGATCGGGCCGTGCACTACGACTGGTCGATGGCGGTCAGATTCCCCGCAACGCGGGCGGAGAAGCCGTTGCCGCCGCGCAGCTTCATCCAGCATGAGGGCACGAAATGCGCCGTCACGCCGGACAATCGCACATTCTGTGAGCGCGGTCCGATGAAGTTCGTCATCGAGCCGACGAAGACCTGGTTGTCGGCGCCGTGGACCGATCAAAGCTGGAGATGGCTAGGGCCGACCGACACCAGGCCCGTTCAATCGCCGCCCGGGTGACATGCCTGCACGCTGGTCAGTCGCGCGCTATGCGTCGGTGGGATCGAGGCGCTTGAGATACGGGCTGAATCGCACGACGTCGACCATGAACAAGGTGTCGGTGGCCTGCACGCCGTCGATCGTTTGAATGCGCGACGATACGAGCTCGGTCAGTTGCTGAGGATCCGCTGCGGTGACTGCGACGCTGAGATCGGAGCTGCCGACACACACCGCGATGAACACCAAATCCGGTACCTTGCCGAGCTGTTCGTGGATTTCGTTGATCTTGGCGCGATCCGCCCTGATGGACACGAACGCGATGACACCGGCCAGGCCCATCGCGACCGGTTCGACCATGGCGACGACCCGCACCAGACCGGCTTGGGTGAGCCGCGACATTCGCGCACGGATCGTTCCTTCTGAGACGTTGAGTGCTCGCGCTGTCTTCCGACTGGACTGCCGTCCGTCGATGATCAGTGCTTGCAGGATCGCCACGTCGAGATCGTCCAGCTCGACCTTCGGCGCGGGTAGCCGGATGGGCGGCGCCCCGCGTGCCAGGAAAAGCTTGCGGCCGTTGGGTGTAACCGATGTGTCGGTGGCGAGATCGACGCGCATCGCGGAAATGCCCTTGATCGCGGGTAGGGCGTAGTTGGTGAGTTGACGCAGCTCGGCGCGGTCCTCGACGAGGAAGAACGCGACGACGTCGTGGGTGCCGATGGTCACGGCGACGGCCTCGCACTGGTCCAACACCGCCACTTCGTCGGCGACTTCGCGTGGTGACCGAGAGTGTGTCTTCAGCCGGACCATCACGAACCATTCGAAACCGGCTGCTTCCCAATCGATCACAGCCGTGAAAATGAGTGCGCCGCTCGCCGTCAATTTGCGGAGTCTGATGCTGACCGCGGATTCGCTGATTCCGGCATGCGCGGCCAACTCGCGGTTCGTCATCTTGCCGTCGTTCAGCAGCGATTCGATCAGGACGCGATCGAGGTCGTCGAGGTTCGCGCGGGGCAGCGCGGAGATATCGCTCCCGGGTAGGAGGGCTACACCCGCCGAGGCCCCTTGCGTGGCCGGCGGGGACAGACGCATGTCCTTGGCGTCAGCAGACTCGTCTCCCATCAAATCGCTGCCATCTCAACGCATCCGGTGGCCGGATCGCTGGAGTTGTCGGAGCTGTTGTCTGTAACAAAAGGTGACTGATCGAGGCTTGGACTCGGCAATGTCTCGGTATCTCCCGGGGGCCTGGCGTTCGAATTTGCGCAGCTAAACAACCAATATTATTCGCATTCGAGGGCTAATGCGGCGGATCATCGAAAGTGATCTCCGTTATATGTACCTGATTGAGAGTCTCCCGATTCTTCGGTCGTGTCGCTGAATCCTGCCCGATATTGCCGACTATCTTCCGGTATCGTGGCACAATGCGTAGGAAATGCTGCTGTTCACTACGCAATCACTGTCGGTAGCTGTGAGTGTGTGGCATGCTGAAGTCGCGTTCGGCGCGGAGATCACCCACGGGTCGTCATCCGCAGCCTTACGCCCTGGTGAGGCACGGATCAACGAGGAGTCCACTCATGACTTGTGAGCACGCGAGGGCCCTGCTGATGCCTGCGAACCCGCTGACCGGAGGTACCGCGGCATGACTGAGACGGCGTCCTCGGACGTTCCTCCGGCCGTCCGACTGTTCGGCATTCTCTCCGGTCTTGGCATCTTGACGTTCATCGGCCTTGGATTCCTGCTTGCGGGATTCTTGCCCCCGCCCGGACCGAATGCGGCCGATGTGACGGCGGCCTACTTCCACGAGAACGTGGATCTCAAGAGGCTCGGCGTCATCTTGGTGATCGTCGGAGGCACGTGCTTCATGCCGTTCGGCGTGGCCATCGCTGACCGGTTGCGTCGAGTGCACGGGGTGGGACTTGTCGCTGCGGTCACCGAATTCGGCTCAGCCGTCATCGCCGCAACGTTGATGATGATCTGCGGCTCGATGATGTTGGTAGGACTGCTCCGTCCGGACATGCCGGACAGTACGTATCAATTGCTGAACCACGTGACGTGGCTGGCCCTGATCGGGTTGTGGCAACCCGGCGCGGTCCAGGCGGCATCCACCGCGTGGGGGATCCTCAGCGACAAAGCATCGACTCCGATCTTTCCCCGGTGGGTCGGCTGGTACAGCCTGTGTATGGCGTTCGGGTCGCTCACCGGGTCGCTGATTCCGTTCTTCACCAGCGGGCCCTTCTCGTGGACCGGGTTCATCAGCTTCTGGATCGCCGGCGCGATCTTCTTTGCCTGGTACATCATGCTGCTTATTCAGTTGATTCTCGGGCATCGACGTAGCCTCGCGCTCGAGCGAGGGGAGAACGGCGTCCTCCCGAACGACCAAGCGGCGGACGCGGCACCCGCACCCGCCCGAAAGGTGACCGCACGATGACGAGTCAATCGGTGGCGAGCACCCCGACCACTGCGCCGCCGACCCGTCGACCCGCCGTCGTCCCCGGCGAGGCCGGAGTGTGGGTCTTCATCCTCACCGAAATGGCCATCTTCACAGCGCTTTTCGGTGTGATTGTGTGGAACCGAGCGCATGAACCCGCGATGTTCGCCGAAGGTCAGTCGCTACTAAATCAGCCATTGGGTTTGGTCAACACAGTCGTATTGATCATTGGTTCGGTACTGGTTGTCCTGGCGATCGACGCATCGCAACAAGATCGGTACCGGGAAGCATCGCAGCGCCTGATCGCCGCGATGGCCTGCGGGCTGTTGTTCCTCATCATCAAGGCGGCGGAGTACGGCATGGCCATGGACCACGGGATGTGGATCCATACCAACACCTTCTGGATGTTGTTCTTCGCAGTGACGGGTGCGCATCTGGTCCACGTGCTCGTCGGAACCCTGGTTCTGGGGCTGATCCGCCCACGCACGGCCTCGGGACTGACCGGGCCGCGGGATCGTGAGTTGTTCGTGTCGGCGACGTGTTACTGGCACATGGTCGACTTGTTGTGGCTGGTCCTTTTTCCGCTCTTCTACCTGGTGAACTGAGATGGCGCTGATCCAAACACGTTCGGGAACAACGAAAACGACGGCCGTGGTCGTCGGGGTGGTGCTGGCGGCGCTGACCCTGGGTTCCTACCTGCTCGGCATCGACCATCTCCTCGGTTTCAGCAGGCTGGCGATGGCCGTCATATTGGTCATCGCGTTCGTCAAGGTTTACCTGGTGACGCAGTACTTCATGGACATCCGGCATGCGCCGACCTGGCTGAAAGTGATCGTCCACGGGTGGACGGTGTTGACCGCCGGCATCGTCATCGGCCTCTACATCGGGCTCTAGGAGCGGCACCGACAAGACCCACGATTTCGCGCACACTTGCGGCCCACGAGGGCTAGCGTCGGCTGGGTGAGCAGCCCCTCGCGCCCCGTCACTGTGCTCGACAAGCCGGCCGTGCTCTCCGGGCTTTTCGCCGTATGGAGGGACATCGACGAGCTCGTCGGCGACCTCAGCGACACCGACTGGCAGACGCCCACGCCGCTGCCCGGCTGGAACGTGCATGACGTGGTGTCCCACCTCATCGGCACCGAATCCATGCTCCAGGGCGTCGACACCCCGGAGGCCGACATCGACGTGTCGACGCTCGAACATGTTCGCAACGACATCGGCGTCATGAACGAGCGCTGGGTGCGCAAGCTCCGGACCCTCAGCGCCGCCGAGCTGCTCGACATGTTCCGCGCCACGACCGCGGAACGGCGACAAGCATTGTCCGATCTCTCCAATGCCCAATGGAACGACGTGACGTTCACACCGGCCGGACCGGACAGCTACGGACGGTTCATGCGCGTGCGCACCTTCGACTGCTGGATGCACGAACATGACATCCGCGACGCCGTCGGCGCCCCTGCCAGCGCGGGCGAGCTCGTCGGGCCCGCCTCCGATTTCGCGCTGGACGAGATGGCGGCGAGCATGGGTTTCGTTGTCGGCAAGCTGGGCGGCGCTCCGGACGGGTCGCGCGTCTCGTTCGAGCTGACGGGGCCGCTGGGACGGACGATCAACGTGGCGGTCGAGGGGCGCGCCAAGGTCGTCGACGACTTCGGCGACGAGGACCCCACGTCGACGATCCAACTTGACGGGCTCCTGTTCGCACGGCTGGCCGGCGGACGCACCTCGCTGGAGCAGCACGCCGACGAGATCACCTACGGCGGCGACCAGGCCGTCGGCAGGCGGATCGTCGAGCACCTCAACTATGTGATCTGAGAAACGACCGCGCTGTGCGCAAGGTTTGAATTCTTCTGTGGCCGAACTGTTGGCCGTGACGGTCGTCGGACGCATGCTGCCTTCCATGACGACTACTGCGGACGCCCCCGTCGCTGCCAACGGCCTGACGCCCACCCGGATCTCGAGGCTCGAGGTGCCCGAGGTCGACGAGCTGAAGAACCCCGGGGTGCGCGGCTTCTTCACCAAGCAGCTGCGCGAGGAAGGCCTGACGTCCAACTGGTTTCGCGCGCTGTCACTGAACGAGGACGACCTCGGCAGGCTCAACGCCTACCTGCTGCCGCTGCTCGGGACCGACGGTCGCGGCGGCTTGACGGCGCGCGAGCGCGAGGTCATCGCCACCGTCGTCTCCGGAGAGAATCGGTGCGCCTACTGCCATACCAACCATGCCAACAAGCTCGGGAAGGTCGCTGGCGACTGGTCTTTCGGCCAGCGCGTCGCGATCGACCACCACCAGGTCGCGGAGCTCACCGAGCGCGAGCGGGCGCTCGCCGACCTTGCGGTGGCGGTGAACAACGACCCGCAGTCCATCCGCGACTCCGACTTCGACCGGCTGCGGCAGCTGGGGCTCGACGATCACCTCATCCTGGAGGGCATCTCGATCGCGGCGTTCATCGGCGCGACCAATCGGATCGGCATCGCCCTGTCCGTCCCGCCGAACCCCGAGTACACCGGCGTCCCGAATCACTGACCACCGACGGGCGGCTCACCACCGTCCGCGGTGCACGACCTCCGCGAACGGGCGGCGGTTGGGTTTGACGATCGGCTTGAGCGGCCGGTCGGCCGGATACCCGACGCCCAGCAGGTACGCGACGATGTGATCGTCGGGGACGCCGAGGATCGCGCGGGCCTTCTCCTGGTCGCCCACCGACGAATGGCCGGTGCCTATGCCGAGGTCGGTTGCCGCGATCATCATGGCAAACGTCGCCTGGCCCAGGTCGTACTGATCGATCAGCTTCGTTCGCTCGTCGGACGGCTCCGGGATGACCAGCGCGATCGCGGCGGGTGCGGCCGCGATGTGACGTGCGCCCTGCCAGACCGTCGAAAGCTGCTCGAGATGTTCGCGATCGGTGACGATGATGAAGTCCCAGTGCTGGCGGTTCGACGCCGACGGGGCGCGCCACCCCGCCTCCGCGATGCGGTCCAGATCATCGTCGGGGACGGGGTCGGCCAGGTAGCTCCGGACGTTGCGTCGGGCTCTGATGGCGTCCCAGGCTTCCATATATGGTCCTCCGCTCTCGGGGGGATTCCCCGTAGCGACAAACGAGGTCCGCGGGCCGAATATTTCGCCCCGGATCCCGGCGGTCATGGATCTGAACTGCGGAAACCGCGCGACGCGGGAACAAACCCGTGGCCTGCACTGTTGCTGCTCGCGTAGAATGAACTGTCCTGCCGAAGGTCGGCGGGGATGCGAGGGGCTGAACGGTTTCGACTTCGCGCATCGAATCAAGGGAAGCGTGCCGGTGCAGGCAAGAGACCACCGTAAGCGTCGTTGCAACCAATTAAGCGCCGATTCCAATCAGCGCGACTTCGCACTCGCTGCCTAAGCGACTGTGAGTCCGTCAGACCGGGAGAGCCCTCGACCCGGATCCTGGCGTCATCTAGAGGGATCAACCGATGAGTTCGGTCGCGGGACTCATCGGGACACCAAACAGCGACTGGGATCGTCATCCTGACTTGTTCGCGTGATCAGGAGATCCGAGTAGAGGCATAGCGAACTGCGCACGGAGAAGCCTTGAGGGAATGCCGTAGGACCCGGGTTCGATTCCCGGCAGCTCCACCACAGAAGGGCCGCAGAGATGCGGCCCTTCTCATTTGGCCACTACGGCGTCGCAGAGCTGTCTGGTCAACGCGCCATCATCAAGGGCCAGGTCGTATGCATTCACAACCGGTCACCAAGGTGAGCCGCTGCCACTAACGCCGGCTGGCCTGTCACCAACCAGACCCCGGGTGCCTTACCCCGCAGCTAGGAAAGTCTTCCCTTCCAACAGGGAAATCTGGCTTCCCTGCGATTACGGAACCCCCTTCTTGACGCCCACCATCGTTTCATGACTACTCGGATGTCCGGCCCGCTGCCTTCAAGCGGTGAACTCTGCGTGGAAACCGCGCGGGCATCGGTTCGAGTTTTCACGCCGGCCGACGACAAGCCAACGCTTATGAGTCAGCGTCCCAAACCGGCGGTGAGTCCCCGATGAAGAACATCGTTCTCGTGGGCGGCCATGATGAGACGTTCACGCACTGCGCGGGATTGGGTTTCGACTTCAGCGTCCTACAGCGTTCGGCTTTGATCGGCGAGAACCTGCGCACGCTCACCGATGACATCCACCCCATTCCTGACTTCGAGCCGGATACCGTCGCCGCTGCGCTAGAACGAGTCACACAGTCGAAGCGAGTGGACTACATCTTTTCATTCACCGAGTCCGGTTTGCTCCCCGCAGCGCTCGCCGGTCACCGCTTCGCGATCCCTGGAATCAGCCTGGCCGCATGCGAGCTGTGCATCGACAAACGATTGATGCGGGAATTTCTCGCCGATTCAGAGTTCGCCGTCGAGAGTGCGATATGCCGTACTCAGGCTGAGGTCGAGGTCTTCTTCGACCAGCACCGTCGGGGAATAGTTCTCAAGGATCCAACGGGGTCTGGCAGTGACGCCGTGTTCCTCATTCGTGATGAGCGCGAATTGACAACTGCCCTACCGCAGTTGGGTGGAAAAGACTTCGTCACGCTGGCCGAAGAGTATCTAACGGGACGTGAGGTCAGTGTCGAGACGCTGACCATCGACGGCCAACATCGGATTCTCGCTGTGACCAACAAGAAACTGCACAGGAACACCCTGGCCGAGGAACAACACATCATTTCCCCCGACGTCGTCGGGGCCGAACAGTTCCACCAGATCAGCGGCTACTGCGAACGATTGCTCACGCGGATACGACATCAGCACGGGCCGTGCCATATCGAGTTGAAGATCGCGGACGACAAACTTCGACTGATCGAGATCAACAATCGCGTCGGTGGCGACTACATCGGGCTGCTGGTCGAACTCACGACCGGAATCAGTCAAGTCAGGGAAACACTCCGCTGGCATAGCGACGCAACCACTTTCACCGACTCCGAGGAACGTGCGCGTTACATGTACGCAGCATCGCATCAGTTCTATGAACCCACCGAGCCAGAGGTGCTTCGGAAAGCTATGCGCGGCGTCGACATCGTCAGGCTCCACGTCGACCCCGCGAAACTGTCGCCGGGCCGGCCCCGGACGAACAAGGACAAGGTTGGCTGGATCGTCATTGCAAGCAATCAGCGTGAGGCCTTCCACAGTGCCATCGACTATCTCGACCGGTACTGCTCGTGAAACCCCATCGCGATTCCCAAGGTCGCCCACCCTCCCGTGAAAGGTTGAACAATGCATATCATCGCCAGGAACGACCTCGCCTCGATCAATCACGCGATTGTCGACGGCCAGGTCCACGACTTGGGTGTCGTGAAGATGTTCGCCCAGCATCCTGAAGTGGCGCAATTCATTCCCGCCTCCAGCAACTTGGCCATCAGCTGGGTCAGATTGGCGGGCGGGCAGGTGCTGCCCGTACACAAACACCCGGAGCCGAGCCTGATCCTGGTCTGCGAGGGGTCGGGACGAACCATGGGCAGCAGGGAACAGGACGTCACGGCGGGGGACATCGTTCTGGTACCGAGTGATACGTGGCACGGTTTCGAAGGAACTCACGATGGGTTCTGGGCGCTTTCGATCCAGTTCAACGGCCAAGCGCTGTACGAGAATCCGGACCGGCCCAACGCCGTGTTCGCACCCGCCGAGTCCCGTCCGGCTGATCAACTTCTCGAGGACAACAAGAAGTACCTGGAAGAATTCAGAACCAGCAAGCTGCTGCGGTTGATCGACGACCCTTCGTTGGCCGATCACGATGTTCGCAACCGACTGCTGGACTGCCAGCAATCCTGGTCCGATGTGTTTCAAGATCTTCTGCATCTGCGTGTAGCGATGACGACGGATCCTGAGCACAAACACGTCGCGCTCGACCATCTGGTCGAAGAACTGGGACACAACAACAACCTCCGTAAACAGCGGCAATCGCGGCACCGCCCCGTCGCGGACCCCACGTTTCTGTCGACCATGGACTGGTTCAGGGACCAGATGCTCTACCGAAGCGACATGGTGCGAACCCTTCTGATGCACGTCGTTCTGGAAGGGAGCGGCGAAATCTGGCACCGGGAAGCGGCACGTGCCTTCCCCGACCTGCCACACTTCGAAGACCACGGGGAGGACGACGGCGCCCACGTGACAATGGGATTGGATCTGCTCAATCGAGCCTCGCTGACCGAGATCGACGAATTGAGGGAAGCGCTCGCCGAGGGGTGGGCGATGATCACGCAATTGTGCGACAGGATCGCTTCCATTGCGTTGGCCGAGGACGCGACGCCCGAGCTGTCAAAATGCTGAAGGAAATCTTCTGGATTTCGCTTCCGAAAGCCGGCGATCGGTCCGATCGCGCCGTGAATGTTTCGAAGTGGCAGCGCTGGTGCGATGCGGCCCACGCCGACGACGTGCGAGCGAACGATGAGGAACGCCTACACAGATCCGTGTTCAACGCGCTCCGCAGAGATGTCTGCCTCGCGCTCTTGGCCATCACCGTCAACGCGGGTTGCTCTTTCGGGGCGGCCATCACGCTGAAATCGCTTATCCAGCATCTCATCCAGCCAGAGACACCCCTCGTGGTGAACCTGGCGCTCGCAATCAGCTGCCTGCTACTGACGTTTTCGGCTTGGGTGGCCCTCAATCACTCCTTCCTACTCGCCGAGCTTGCAGGAATAGGAGGTCGGACATACATCGAGCAGAGGCTGCTGCGAAAGAAGAATTTCGATTACCGCTCAGTCGGCTTCACGACGTTGTTCGACCGTGAAGCAGCGCGTGTCCAAGCCGCATGGTCGGGCGCCGTGTTCATGGCTCTCGCAGTCGCAACGATAGCTTTCACCACCGTATTCTTCTTCATGGCGTTGGGGCCGAGTGCGTTGTCAGCCCTGTCGATGATCTTTGTCGGTTCGACCGCAATCTTCTGGATCACCAAGCGATTGAACGGAATCTACGCCGAACAATCCATGCGTTCGGCGGCTCGCATCGATGTCGCCTCGTTCTCATTGAACAACAGGCTGCTTGTGTGGCTCAAGAACTGGAACGACGAACTAACTCGCCGATATGCCCACGAACGTCGTGGCGAGGAGCAGGCGCTGAAGAAGGCGGCGCGCCTGATCGCTTCGGTCAATCTCATTTCCACTCTCACGCCGGTCATCGCCATGCTTGCCGCCGCGGTCACACAGCTAGCCGTTGTTGGGTACGTGGACCCGGCCGGTGTGTTGTCGGCAATGGCTCTGATCGGTGGCCTGAGATCGGTCGCCAACAACGTCCCGGAAATTGTGCAGAGCATTTCTCAAGGCGTCGTCGGCCACCGCAACGTATCGAAGTACCTGTCCGCTACCGGTCGATCGGACGCCGAGTCCAGAACGATAGAGCTACCAACGACGTCTGCGAAGCACATTGCAGTTGTCGGTGCTGCTGGGAGCGGGAAAACATCGGTGTTGGAAACCGCCGCTCACACGATGAGCAGCTGCGCCGAGAGCTTGACCGTGTTCCTCCCGGACGAGCCGTGGGTTTTCCCGGGCGGACTCCGCGAGAATCTGCGCCTTTACCGCGCCGACTTTTCCGATGACGACGCACGGGAAGCTGTCAAACTGTCCAGGCTGCCCGAGACCTTCTATACCGAGTTGCTCGAGGGCGCCTCTCGAGAAGTGAATGCCGACTGGGATGTCTCCCGCGGGCAGGGCAAGCGTCTTGAAATCGCTCGCGCGATACTGGCGGAGCCATCGCGTATTTTCATCGACCAGCCAACGTCGGGGCTGAACGACGACCTTGCACGTGGATTGCTGAGTTCGCTGCTTCGGGGACCGTGGCAGGACGCGACGGTTGTCTATGCCACGGACAAGCAGGACGAGATCGCCGCTGCGCAGGAGATTTGGGTGGTGGCGGACGGCGCCGTTGTGGACGTCAAACCGAACCTGCCTGCTCCTAGCCCGGATCCTTTCCCGGCCGCGACGCGAGGCGACACTTCCGAGGAACGCACACTTCCTCGCCAAAGTACTCATGGCGCGGGCTCCGACGAGCGTCGGCGGCCGGTGCTTCGGAGCCTGATCAACTTGGGGTTGGCCAAGATCGTGCTCGTTGCCATCGCTCTGTTCCTGTGCCGGGAAGTCCTGACGATCGTCGGCGATTACCTCACGGCGAGTGGCCTTTCCACCTCAAACGCACGAACATTCCTGGTAGCGTTGCTGAGCGTATTTTCGGTCAGCGCTGTCCTGTCGATTTCCGGTGCGCTCTTGGTCGTACAAAGCAGTATCAGCGCGGCGACTCGACAGTGCGTCAACTACTTCACGAATATCATGAGTCCGACGCTCGACAGATCGATACCAGCGGAGGTCCACCAGGACAGCCAGAGCAAGCTCACTTGGGATCAGCGGCGTGTCGACGAAGTCTTCCCCGTAGTCCTGCTCCGTTTACTGTCCGCGGCAACGCTTCTCGTCACGAGCGCCGCTTTCGTTCTGAGCAAGAACATTCTCGTGCTACTGCCTTTCGCCGGAATGTGCTTCGCCTACTGGCACAGTTTGAGGCGATCAGGAGGCCGACTGCAAGACTTCAACGACCGGGTGATCAGAACTACTTCAGTACTGTTCGCGCAGGTCGAGGCCTTCACATGGAGGTCGAGCAGATTCGATTTCGCGAGGGACAACTCGGTTCTGGTGAGTTGGCTGAATGAAAGTCTGATGAACCACACATTCGCGTCCATGGACAACGAGAGGGCGCACCGATGGTTTGTCTACAGGCTCGACGTGATCGGCTTGGCGTTCCTTTCGGTCATCGTGGGTTCTACGGTGTTCATGCACGCACACGGTGGCGTTGGCTTGGCCAATGTGCTCGCATTGAGCCTCTGCTACAGCCTGATTGCCGTCTTCGCACGCGTCGGGATATGGCTCGTGGAGCTCAGGCAGGTACTCGTCAGTGCGGATCGCCTGCTTACCCGTCCCGTCACCATCGAACCCGACCGTGCCTGTGTACCTTTGAACGGCGACGGCACACGTGTGTCATTTTCGGACGTCACCATCGCTGCACCGCAATCGAATACGTTGCTGCTCGAGAGTTTCACGGACTCGTTCCATCGAGGTGACGTCGTGGTGATCACGGGTGCGAGTGGAGTGGGCAAGTCGACGCTCGCGAAACTCGTTGTCGGCGGTCTGCAGCCGACGAAAGGCGTCGTATCCACTTTGGGCTGTACGACGGGCTACGTGACGCAGATGCACGAACAAGACGTACTTCTGATGACGTCGAATCCGGTCTTCAAGCCGGGGAAACTGTCGGAACACTTCAACGACGCGACGGAAGCAGAATTGGCTCGGATGGTTGATTTCCTTGAATTGGACGACGTCCTTGCGCGCATTCCCGGGGGATTCGACGAGTTGGTGCCCACGACCGGCCGGCTCAACCTGAGCAAGACGGAGTTGCAACGGCTGGCGTTGTTGGATGTGCTGGTCAACCCGCCCGCGATCGCCATTTTGGATGAAGCGACGTCGTCTTTGAGCTCGGATGCCGAGCAGTCGATTTTGAAGGCGGTGACGTCCGCATTGCCGGACACGCTCTTCTTCATCATCACTCACAACCCCAGCCTGCGTGAACTGGGCGACCGGGCGCTTCACTTCACCGACGAACGACGCCTCGTCGAGATTTCTGACGAGATCGCCTGCAACGGTCATTTGGTGGGATCGAAATGCTAGTGAGGGATTCGATGGACTTGCAGCCCCAACGTGATGCGTTTTGCGCGAGCTACAACGTTGCGGGGCCTCAGCTCCCTCTGATGGGGATCGCCCACTGGGACGCCGTGCTCCGGCATCGCGGGGTCAACGGTGACCCCCTGCATCAAGAAAATGCGTACGTCGCGCCCGGGTACTTTTACATGCCGGTGTCGGACGAGCCCGACGGGCCGAAGCTGGCGGAGTTGATGGATTCGGCAGCCGACTCGGACTGGTTGTTGATTCCATCGCTTCCGAAAACGCCGCGCAACGACGCTATGCACGCTGCCGAGTCCATCGCAGTTCCGTTCATGCAGGTGGCCTACTTCCGGACGTCAGGATGTGTCGATTCCGCCCTGCGAACAGCAGTCGGCGACAAACAGTACAAGGCGATCAGAAGGATTACGCGAAAGGCCGAAGACGCTTGTCGGAGTGAGGTATACCGGTTGTCTGATATATCGGCGAGCCATCGAGCCCTCGACGATTTCGCTGTTCTGCAAGCCCTGAATGGAGCGAAATATCGGCATTCGAGAAATCTCTACACCCGCGAGGTTCTGAGTATGTTGGCACGTTCGACGGATGCGGCGAAATATTACCTGCGGCTCGACTACGACAGAGCCTCCGATGTTCCCCTGTCCGGCTCTCTGGGCTATGCGGACGAGGAGCGAGCTGTGTTTTCGAAGCTGGTCAGAGGTCAAGACCGCGACCATGTTCCGGATGGAATCAATTTGTACATCGCCGATTTTTACCGGGTCTATCAGCTTGCCAGTGAGTTGGGGTTCGACAACATCTGCCTGGGCCGGGGAGCGATTGAGGGAAAGATGCGACTCGGCGCAAACCATATCGTCGACCTAGTGAACTGGCTGATCCCGGTAAACACACGCCGCACACGAGAGATGAACGAATTCGCGACCGCGGAAATGACCGACGTAACCGCAGCATCTCGACGGGAACCCGAATGATCAGCGACGTTACCTGGGACGATGGCAGCTTCGTGAGAAGTACCGAGGTGGGATTGTCGCCCGCCACTCATTCATTGTCGTATGCGTCGTGCGTCTTCGAGGGCATCCGCAGCTACGGCGGCAAAATACTCAAATGTGAAGAACACCTCGACAGGTTGCGTCAATCCGCCGGTGTATTCGGGCTCACTCTGCAGTATTCCAATCAGGAGCTGACCGATGCCTGCTACGAGTTGTTGCGGGTCAATCAGTTGGCCGACGCGTATATCAAGCCGTTGGTGTTCTACGACGACGCGGATGTCAGCTTCAAGGGCCGAGGTTGCTCGAGCAGGGTGGTCATACTTGCCCTTCCGTTTCAGGCGGTTTCGACAGCCCAACCGTATCGGCTGACGACGTCAGCGTGGCGACGACCGCCCGCCTCGTGCCATCCCTATCAAGCCAAAGCGTCGACGACTTACGCGTTGAGCTATTTGAGCTACCGCGAAAAGCCAGATGACAGTGACGACGTCCTCTTTCTCTCGACGACGGACATGGTCTGCGAATCGAGCGGTGCGAACATCTTTTTCAGTCGGGGCGACACGCTGTTCACGCCCACCACCGAACTAGCTCTGGCGGGAATCACCAGGAAGTTGATCATGGAGGAGTTGTGCCCGAAATTGGACATTTCTGTAATCGAACGCGACATTCCGTACGCCGAGCTTGAAGCGTTCGACGGTGCATTCTTGTGCGGGACCGCGATGGAAGTCATGACGGTTTCCAGCATCGACGAAGTCAACTTTATTGGGTCGGCCTACGTCGACCGGATCGCTAACGAGTACCGCCGATTTACGACCGGCGGTTTCGCTTCCTAGCTCTCATCCACCGAGATAACATCACCGGTCTGAACCGGCACCCGCAGAAAGCCAACGTTCATGCTCCCCAAGCTATCCGACAGAGACGCGCTCCACCTCGCCGTCCATGGCTACTACTTCTCCTGCGCGATTTATGCCGTCGTCAACCTGGGCATCGCCGACGCGCTGGCCGCAGGTCCCCGGACGGCGGCCGAGCTTGCCGAGGAGCTCGGCATCGACCCCGACGCGACTGAGCGAGTCCTCAGGCTGCTCGTGTCCGTCGACCTGTTCGAACGCGACGCAGAAGGCCGAGTCTCTTTGACACCTGTCGGAGCCTGTCTGCGCTCTGACCACGAGCAGTCCATGGCGAAAGAGATCCGGATGTTCTCCGGCGGAGAGGTCTACCAGACATGGGGCGACCTCGTCGAGTCGGTCCGGACCGGCCAGTGCGCCTTCGAACGGCGACGCGGCAAGCCGCTGTTCGAATGGCTTCCGGAACAGCCGGCCACTGCAGATCTCTTCCATCAGGGCTGGCACGAGATCACGACCCGAGTGGCGCGTGAGACCGCGGAGGCCTACGACTTCACGGGTATTTCGACGATCACGGACGTGGGTGGCGGGTATGGCATCTTCCTCGCGACGATGCTGGCCAAAGTCCCTGGGCTGCAAGGCGTGTTGTTCGACCTACCCATCTCCGTCCGTGGCGCGCCGGACAACTTCCGAGACCTGGGAGTGGCTGACCGAGTGAGCATCGTCGAGGGCAGCGCGGAGGAGTCCGTCCCACCGATGGAGCTGTGCACGATGAAGAGCGTGCTCCACATGTGCACCGATGAGCAGTGCGTCCGGATCCTTTCGCGGTGCGCGGCGGCGCTGCCCCGAGGCGGAAAACTCCTCGTCCTGGAGCGCGTCATTCCAGATCATGACGGGTACCACTGGAGCAAGCTGGTCGATGTCAACATGCTCGTGATGACGGGTGGACGCGAGCGCACCCGGGCTGAGTATGCGCGGCTCTACAGGTCCTCCGGACTCGAGTTGACTCGTTGCGTACCTCTCGCGTCGGGCTTCGACATCATTGAGGGCCTTCGCATTTGAGCTACGCCATGGACGTCGTGCCGCATGGGATGGGCCCTCCGCTTGGGATAACCCGCACGGTAGTCAAAATTTCGCGGAGCAGTGCTTCAACTTCAGAACTTGAGTTTCCTGCCACGATGCCGCAAACCGGCAACTCAAAATCGAAGTAGCTCACCGTGTTTGGAAGGGAAGTCCCTGCTTCCAGCTCCTTCCATTTCAGCACATCTGGATGGCCTCGGAATTTTTCACTGCCCTCGATCGCACAGTGCCGCGATTGAAGCAGGTGACCTGGGAACATGAAATCTCCATATGTCCTGCTGCCCGACCTCTTTTCGAACCACTGTTTCAGCGGATTGACGTCGCGAGGCGACCTATCCAGGCTGATGGCCAAAGCAGCTGCAACCATGTCAATGCCCGTGGCCATCCGGAATGTGTCCTTGATACCGCCACCTCCGGCGCGGGCCGCAACCTCGAGAAAAACCATGCCGTCGATGGCCTCGATCATTTCGAGATGAAATGGACCATTGCGGATTCCGACGGCCCGAAGATAGTCAAGTGCTACCCGGCAACGCCCACCGTCGTCGTCGAGTTGCATCGACCCCTGTGGAACACCTTGGGCAAACTCTAGACAGGTGCCCAAATATTTGTTGGCGACGATCGCGACCGGCTCCCCGGCAAGCATCAAACCATCGAAGTGGAAGATCGGCCCCTCGACGTACTCCTCGAGTTGGAACCGTCCCGGATCCAAGGCTTCCAGACCTGTGGAGTTATTGGCTACTGCACTGATTGCGTCAGCGTAGGTGGAGAAAACGAGCACGTCCTTGCTGGCGGTCCCATCGACGGGTTTGAGCACCGTCTTGCCGGCCCAAGCAGCCAAGTCTGCAGATGAAGATGTGAGCGCCTCGGAACACCCGACAAACCTGGGTACGCGAAGTGCCGCTGCTGCCACTGCGGCCTTCATCGCTACCTTGTCGTTCACCATGTGGACCTGCTCCGGCATGTCCCCTTCCACCCCGAGGGCCCGCCGTATCTGGGCTGCTTCCATTGCTTCGTATTGGGAGACGCTGATGACCCGATCGATGTGATCGTCGGGAGAAAACAAGGTGAGAACTTCTTCGACCAGACCCGCTTGACCGGGCCGTTCAACCCTCTTGCAGCGAAGGTCGGAAGGGATTGTCGTAAGTTGTGCGCGCGTGCCCACGTAGACGACGTCGTGGAGCCCGTGATCGATCACGCGATGGTATTCGATGAAAGAATACGGAACACGATGCAAGATAAGGAGTTTCATCAAAAGACTCCACCAGGATGAAATGTGCACAGCTCGGCGCCGTGGTCTCCAGCCACTGGTCTGCTTGATCGAGTACTCATGATGGTGATCATGGTGATCGGGAAGAGCTTCCGTAATCGGCCGGAAGACAGATTTCCCTCCTCAATGGGAAGGGTTTCCTATCCGTCTGGTAAGGACCTCCTAGTCCGCCTTCCTTGCGGCACCGGCAGGGCGAACGTGGGGGCGTGTGCGGGCTGGTCGGATCACCACCATCGGACGGCCGAGCGGACCTCAGCACTTACCGCGCGGATAGGAAATCCTTTCCTCTTCGCGAGAGGTGTCTGGCTTCGCAGCGATTACGGAAATAGTCCGTGGCAAGGACTATTTCCAGCATGGCTACATACACCCAAGAGCAAGCGATCGGGCACACGTCGGATCTCGCCGACTCGACGACGTCGGCAGCAGCCGGAGCAATGTCTGGCAAGCAGCCGGCAAGGAAAAGGGCCAAGCGTGATCTCGAGGCGAATCACGAATCGCCGGTGGTGACGGAAGCAAAATTGGTCGACGATGGCTCAATTGGTGTGGGTGGCAGGAGCCTTCATGCGTATCGCGGCACGCCAACCGAATTGTCGGGTGTCGAAATAGAACGTGCGCTTCGGCGGTGGCAGGACAGGGGCGCACATTTTCCGTTCGCTGCCGTCCTTGCCCACTACCAGGCGGTCGGACGAAACAGTGTGCGACCAAACGTCGCAGCCATGCTGAGGGATATTCACGGCGGGTTGCGTGATGATCCGCTTCTCGCCGCCTGGCTGCCGATGACGTTCGACATGGATCACGGCACCTACTCGACGTACGTCGGCCTCGACTACTTCGACCACGTGGTCCGATCCGCAGATTGTGAACGCGTAGATGCATACATCGCCGCCGCGGCCATCGACCTCGCGCTGTTGGAGGCGAGGGCGGCCGAAGCGTCGCCCCGTCGCCCGCAACTGGCCAGGCTGCGCGCAGCGACTCGCGTCGTGACGCAACTTGCTCAGTTCGCGCCCGAGTGCACGCTCGATCCAAACCTGGCCGCCACGGGTACGGCGGCGCTAGCTCACGCCGACTGCCATTACCAAGAGTTTGCGTGCGCGGCAGCATCGGCGCTGGAAAGCCTCCCGACCGACATCGTCACCGCGGTTCGGTTGACCCTGCTACCAACCACCCGCTTGCATGACGAGCAGATGTTCATCCGCTCCATTCAAATCTTCGAGGGTCTGTACCGACAGACCGCGACGGCAATCTCATCGGCGACACGGAACCTTCTGGCCGGCGAAACCGCACTTGCGGCGGACTGCCTCGACGGGGCATCCGGCCGTCTCGAAGCCATACCCATGCTCTTTCGAGTCCTGACCACGATGCCGATCGAAGCCTTCTCCGTCATTCGCGGCTTTACCGACGGCCGCAGTGCTGTTCAGTCGCGTGCATATCGCGAGATTCAGTTCTCGTGCGCGCCACCGGATCGTGATCACATGCAACACATTCAGAACATTCAAAACGTTCACCACATCGACGCCGGGGAAGTCACCTTGCAGGAGGCTTACCTTACGACACAGAGCACGCTGGCCGACGCAGTTCATCTTGAGCAATCGATGCGCCGCCTTGACCGCGCATGGGGTGCGATGAAGCGGGGCCACTGGGGCATCACGCTGAAGATCATCGGATCTGTACCCGGAACCGGAGGGACGGCAGGCGCGTCGTACCTGCAGACCGCGGCCAAGGCCTCGCTCTTTCCCGGGCTGCCCGAGGCGGCGTGACGATGCACGAAACGAATGACCGGGTCAGAAAGCAAATCATGGGATTCATCGTTTCCCAGGCGATTTCGACCGTCTGCGAACTCGGTGTGCCAGAAGTGCTCTCGGATGGACCCCGCTCGCCGCACTACCTTGCGACGAGTGTGGGAGCGAACGCCGATGCGCTCCGTCGATTCCTCCGAGTACTCGTGGCAGAGGGTCTGTTCGACGAAGACACCCTCGGGCGATTCTCCTTGACTGACGCCGGCGAGCTGTTGCGGATGGACACACCCGGTTCGTTGCGGCACTTGGTCAAACTGATGTCGAATGAGGCTTACACCGTCTGGGGACACGCGCTTCATTCTGTGCGCACTGGGAAGGAATCCTTTTCAGAAGCATTCAAAAAGCCGTACTTCGAATGGCTGTCCGAAAAGCCGCTTGCTGCACAGGAGTTCGCCGAGGGCCAGGCTGGACTGGTCGAGATGCGGTTGTTACCGCTGCTCAACCGCGACTGGTCGGACATAGCGACCGTTGTCGATATCGGCGGTGGGGAGGGCACACTTGTTTCTCGCCTGCTACGAGCTCAAATCCACTTGAAGGGCGTGCTATTCGACTTGCCTCATGTCGTATCGGGGTCGGGGTCGAAATTCCGCTCGGCCGGCGTCGATGACCGAGTCGCGATCGTCGGTGGGAGCTTCTTTGACGAAGTCCCTCCCAATGGCGATGTGTATGTGATGTCGCAGATCCTGCACGACTGGGATGACAAATCCGCGGGGAAGATTCTCGGGAATTGTCGGCGGGCGATCCCGGAACATGGCCGCCTGCTGATCGTGGAGCAAGTCCTCCCCGAAGCTGCCACCGCCCACCCGATGGCGCTCCTGGACCTGCACATGCTGGTCCTGCTCGGCGGCCGTGAGCGCACGGCTACCGAATGGAGCCGGCTGTTGTTCGACAACGGGTTTACGCTGGAATCCATCACACCTGGCCCTCGATCGTCCGTAATCGAAGCCACTCCGGCGTGATCCCAACGTGCCGGGTCGAGCGGTGCCGAAGCGGCACCGCAACCTTCAAACGACGGACATCGTCGATCAACAGTGAAACGATGGCGTGGTGAGCAAGCTGTGACCGAAGGGCTGGGACGCCTCCTAGGGAAATCCGCCGTGATCACCGGGGCGGCGTTCGGCATTGGTCGTGCGACCGCTGTGCTCTTCGCACGCGAGGGCGCTCGGCTGATCGTGACCGACATTCAGGACGAGCCGCTACAGGCGCTGGCCGATGAGCTGCGAAACGGCGGCACGGAGGTCGAGACGGTCATCGGCGACGTCTCGGTGGAGGACGACGCGCGGCGGATGATCGAAGCGGCAACCGACCGCTTTGGCCGGCTCGATGTGCTGGTCGCCAATGCCGGCATCATCCCGCTCGGGGATGCGACGGAGGTGACCACCGCCGGCTGGGATGAAGTGATGGCCATCGATGGGCGTGGCATGTTCCTCACGTGCAAGTTCGCGATTGAGGCGATGCTGCCGACCGGTGGCGGGGCAATCGTCTGCCTCTCCTCGATATCCGGACTGGCCGGACAGAAGCGGCAGGCGGCCTACGGTCCCGCCAAATTCGTTGCCACCGGCTTGACCAAGCACCTGGCGGTAGAGTGGGCCGACCGGGGGATCAGAGTCAACGCCGTTGCTCCCGGAACGATCCGAACCGAACGCGTCAAGCAGCTCCCGGAGGAGCCGGGCGGCGCGGAATATCTGGAGGAGATCGAACGGATGCATCCGATGGGCCGCATCGGCGAACCGGCCGAGGTCGCGAGCGCCATCGTCTTCCTCGCTTCGGACGATGCCTCCTTCATCACGGGCGCCGTGCTGCCCGTCGATGGGGGATACCTAGCGCAGTAGCGGTCGACTCACACTTTCTCGGGAACGTGCGACTTCAGCCGCGGTAGGTGTAGTGGACGTCGCCCACGCTGGGACTGGGCAGGATCTGGATGTCGCTTCCGTCGACGTATCCCGGTGAGAGCCGCTGAACCCGCCGGATATGTAGGTCCCATTCCCGCGCGAGATATCGATATGGGCTCCGACGAATGCCTTGTTGAAGACGATCTTCCCTTGTGCCAGGAGTGTTTTGGTACATGGTCCCGGAAGCGCCGTCCCACCCGTATTCAGCATGCGCCACGCCGAATGCGTAAGCCACCGAAGCTTCGCATCCGTAGATGCCGAATTCGTCTGTACCAAGAAGGCTTTTCGGCCTTGGCGAATGCAGCGTCGGCTCCGGGGATGATTGAAGCTCATCTTGAAGGTGATCAGAGCGGCTATGCCCCTGGTCCGATGTGGCTTCTCCTCGATCCCGTACTACCAGAACTGCGCCGCCTGGCCGGTCGCCGAGCGTCTGCCGCACAAAGTCGGCCTGCCGCTGCAGGCTCGACCGATTCGAGAACCTCGGAGATCTTGCCGTGGAAGTCGACCCAGGATTGGGCCCATTCCTTTTTGGACGGCCCTGCGACGATCTATCGATAGGCATCGGGCGCTAGCTGATGACC
This sequence comes from Mycolicibacterium moriokaense, assembly GCF_010726085.1. Lineage (NCBI taxonomy): Bacteria > Bacillati > Actinomycetota > Actinomycetes > Mycobacteriales > Mycobacteriaceae > Mycobacterium > Mycolicibacterium moriokaense. Next base: position 4,911,112 of record NZ_AP022560.1, on the reverse strand, counting down.
GAGCACGCCATCATTCGGCGGCTTCCGGCTTGGAAGCGTCGCTACCAGTATGGCTTTCGTCTGCTTCCTCACGCTCCTCCTGGAGACGGTCTTTGCTTCGCACCAACCGAAGAAGTGTCACGAGGCCGAGCCCGCCGATCACGTTGGCCAACGCTGTGTAACCGAACCAGGAGAGCCATCTGAGATAGCCGAAGGGCGCATCGCCGGTCGCCAACGCGCCGAAAATGATCAGCGAGTCGAGAATCGAGTGGAACATCTGCAGACCCGCGAGCACGAAGGCGCCGGCCACTGCGGCGGCGATCTTGCCGACCATCGCGTCGGTGCCGTGCTGCATGCGGGTCATCAGGGTGATCGCCATCCCGCCGAGCAGCGCCAGTGCGATCGTCTCCGCGGAGAGCGGTGCGGCAATGTAGTGCGTTGCGGACTCGACGGCCTGCGCGCGCAGCTTCGGAAACGCGGTCATGATCAGCCACATGAGTACCCACCCGCCGGCAAGGTTGGCAATCAGGGTGCCTGTCCACAGCTTCAGCAACTGGCCCATGCTGGCGCGTTTGGCGGCCACTGTGGTGACGGGTACCAAGAAGCCTTCGGTGAAGAGCTCACTGCGACCCAGCAGGAGAGCGAGGAAGCCGATGGAAAACGCCAAACCTGCCAACAGTGGGTTCTGCGTCGCGTGCAGAACCGATAGGTAGGCAAGAACCCCCATCGCGACCTCGGTACCGCCGAAAAACCCGGTCGCCAGCACTTCGCGCCATGTCCGGTGGAGGCGCTGGGTACCCTCGTCAATCATTCGAGCGAAGGCATCCTCGAGCTCATCCTCGATCGGACGATCTGTATCGCCGAGCTCCCGCTGGCTCGTCTGGCTCACAATGATTCCTTTTGTCGGGAAATAGATGACGAACACAGATACCCGCCCCAGCGCTCCCTGAAAAGCACAATGACTGCCGGCCAGCGACGTCTGCAGCCGTGCCACGTCGGGGACTGGTCTATGAGCTAACCAGCTTGTCCGTCTGGTCGGTGATACCTAATCCGGTTTCGACTGTCACCGAGCAGGTCCCGTGAAACGCATGATGCGTACCATTCAAATCGAAGAATCTCGCATAGTGCCGCCTGAATGCCATGATATCAATATTATGCGTATCCATGACGGTGACTCTGGAGGTGCGTGGCCAAAGCCGGCGACGTCGCGACCGCAGCGAGAGTTGAGGAGCGAAATGAGTGACTACGCGCTGATGCCGTTCGAAGGCTTGGGTCCGCGGCCGGAGTGGGTAACGGCCGCCAGCTCGGCCTGGGCCTACACCCTGGTGGTGGGCGGAGCGTTCGTCGTCGCGGTGATCTGGTGCCTCGTCTACGTCGTTAGGCAACGCGACACGCTTCCGTTGGTGATGCTCGTGGGCGGTGTGATCTCCATGGGCCTAGAGCCGACCGTGGACACGCTGGGCAAGGTCTGGTACGCCAAAGACAACCCGTGGGTGGTCTATGTCGGCATGGGCGTTCCGCAGCCGGCGTTCCTGCTCATGGGGTACTCCCTCTTCTGGGGTGGCGCCGTATACATTGCGTCTCGGCTCGTGCGTAACGGACTGTCGATCTACAAGGTTTTCGCCGGCGTGTTCGTCATGGACCTGATCGTCGAGTACCTCGGTGTCTCGGTATTGGGAGTTGGCCTCTACTACGACTTCTCACCGTTCAAGGTGGTGGGCTTTCCGTTGTGGTGGGCCTTCGTGAACGCTGCCGCCGCAGTGATCGGCGTGTGGCTTGTGCTTGTTCTGGAGCCGCGACTGACCGGGTGGCGGCGGGCGGGATTCCTGGTGGTGCCGGCGACTGCATTCGGGACCACGCATGCCGCATGCTCCTGGCCAGTCTGGCTCACCTTGCATTCTGACGCCCCGCATTGGATGGCCAACCTTGCAGGCTTCTATACCATCGCAATGTCGTTCGGGCTGACCGCTTTTGTTCGTTCGGAGTTGCGGGACCGCCGGCATCTGGCCGCTGGCTCCTCAACGTCGGCTATCGATGCCCGCGACTCGCAGGTGCCATCGTGACCACGCAAGCGACTCAGCCGAAGTTCGACTAATCAGGCGGGCGATAATGCTTCTCGCGTCGGATCTACCTCCGGACCTGCAGTCCCGAATCTCGCCGCTTCTGGCGTTGGCGGCTTTCGGAGTGGTCGTCGCGGCGTCTGCGATGTACGCCGTCTATCTGTCGGTGCGCCGTCGAGACGTGGTGCCCATCGTCGTTTGCGTGGGAGCGCTGATCTGTGCGTTCAACGAGCCGATCTACGACATCCTGGGCAAGATCGTCTACGCCGACAACCACCCGATGGCATATACGTACTTCGGTCGGGAGATCCCGTGGTTCTTGGTGATCGGGTACCTGCCCTGGGTGGGTCTGCTGCCGTACCTCGTAGCACAGGCAATGCGAAACGGTGTGCCGCGCAGCAAGCTCCACTGGCTGGCGTTCGGGTCCTTCGTCTCCGTTGTCGTCGTCGAAACCCTCGGCACTTCATTTGAGGCGTGGGGATATTACGGGGATCCGCCGCTGAAATTCCTTGTGGTGGCGCCGCAGATGGCACCGGTCCCAATCGTGGGTGGATTCCTGCTCTTCGCGGTCGCAGACCGCCTTTCGGGATGGAAGAGGGCGGTGGCCGCGTTCGCCATTTCAACCGTTGCTCTTCCGATGGTGTTCGCCTCCGCCTCGTGGCCACTGTACGTCGGACTGAACGCCGATCTGCCTGTGGTTGTCAACTGGTTCTTGGCGATCGCGATGCTCGCTCTGGCTGCGGCGACGGTGGCAGCCGCAACGCAACTGGGGGAGAACCATCGCAAGTTGCTTGAGCTGGAGGTCAATACGCGTCTCAACGCGTCTACGCACGCATCGATGGTTGATCCCTAGCTCATTGCATCGGGAGGTGGCGCATCCACGTATCGCGTTGGTGCGTGAGAGATCACGCCTCTGCCAGCGCCGCGCTCAGCCGACGGGTCGCCGCGGCGAGCTGCATACCTATTCGGGTGACCTCCGCGCCAGTCATCGGCTCGGCACTCGGCACCAGGCTGAGCATCAACGCAATTCGTGATCCCGGCCCGAGGATCGGTGAGTCGATATGGCTGACCTCGTAGGTGCGGTCGGCCTCCAGGCTGGTGGGAAACCACTCCTCCTGGTGAATCAGCTCGTCCGTCAACTCCTGTGCCAGCTGACTCAGCCGGGTTGACCGCACTTCAGCACTTCGCACGATGAGCGCCAGTTCCTGCAGCCGCACATCGGGTAGAAGGTGAAGCCCGACGGCATAACCGCGCTGCCGGGCATTGGCGATGGCGTCGCGGTAGCGGTCGCGCACGTCCTCGGGCAGCGCGGCGAGCCAGCGCTCGCGGACATCCGGCTCGGCCCAGGCCACAGTCGACGCCCCATACGGCGGGCGGTGCGGGAACTGCGTACCGATCGGCATCGGATGACCGCCGCCCAAACGACTTCGGACCTGATCGACGACGGTCGAATGGTCCTCGTCCACCGCGAAGGCCACGCAGTGCGCGCTGGTCGCGGTGGACAGTTCGACCATCGCCGAGCGGGCCAGTACCAGCGCCGGATAGCGGCCGGCCGCTACTCGGCCAAGGCGCACCAACGCCGGGCCCAAGTGGTAGGTCTTCCGCAGGGGGTCCCGCAGCAGCCAACCGGCCCGTAGCAGTTCCGACAGCATCGAGTGGCAGCTCGCCTTGTGAACGTTCAGCCGGCGCGACACCTCGGCCAACGTCATCCCTTGATTCCCCTCGCCCGCCAGGTGCTCGAACAGGTTCACGACCCGCTCGGTTTGCGGCGACGGACGGGCAGCCATGAGCTGATAGTCGCATAATGCGACTGCTTGCGGTGATATACGCGACCATGTGACGATGCCCACAATGAACGACCTGCGAAACAAGGTGGCCGTCGTGACGGGCGGTGCCGGTGGGATCGGGCGCGCGATGGGCAGGCGTTTCGGCCAAGAGGGCATGAAAGTGGTACTCGCCGACGTCCTCGCCGGACCGCTCGCGGAGGCCACCCAGGCGCTGACGGACGAGGGCATCGAGGCGGTCGGCGTGGTCACCGACGTCACCGACTACTCCTCGGTCGAGTCACTCGCCAAGGAAGCGCTCGATCACTTCGGCGCCGTGCACATCGTCTGCAACAACGCGGGCACCGGCGCGGTCTCCGAGGGGTACATGTGGGATCACGACCTCGCGGACTGGCGCTGGGGGATCGACGTCAACGTGCTGGGCGTCGTCCACGGCATCAAGGCCTTCGTACCGATCCTGCTCGAACAGGGTGAAGGCCACGTCGTCAACACCTGCTCGGGCAACGGCGGGTTCGCGCCGATCGCCCGCGGGGCGATGGGCGGTCCGGCGACGGCGGTCTATCCGATGACCAAAGCCGCCGTGCTCTGCCTGACCGAAAGCCTCTACACGCACCTGGAGATGACCGGAACCGGAGTGCGCGCACATGTCCTGTTCCCCGGCGGCTTTCTGAACACCGGCATTTGGGAGTCCTGGCGCCACCGGCCGAAGCAGTACGCAGCAACCCAGGAACGCCGCACCCCCGACCAGACCCTGGAAAAAGTGGTGGACCGATTCGAATCCGCGGGCGTGCACATCGAATTCACGCCGCTGGAGAAGGTCGCCGATCAGGTCATCGAGGGTCTTCGTGCCGACAGCTTCTGGATGATGGGGCCGCCCGCCCCGTCCGATCAGGTCGTCAGCAAGAAGGCGTCATCGATTCTGGCTCGCGGCGAGCCCGACTACTTGGTCGACGTCCTCGGCAAGCACGCCGAGAACGCATCGGACACCGAAGGAGGAAAGCGTTGAGCACCAACATGGTTCGTTATGGCCCTCGTCCGCCCGAGGCGCGAGTCGACCACGAGATCGACGCCACGAAGGCGCCCATCGCCACCGAGGCCGTCACCGTCACCTACCTCACCGATCCCGAGATCGTCGCTGCCGTCCTTCCCAGGCCGCTGGAGCCGGCGGCGCAACCCCTGGTGCGGGTCCAGCTTCAGCGAGTGCAGATCGAGGGCAGGCCACCGTTCGGGTCGGCGGTGTTCTCGGTGACCGCCCGGCACGGTGACGTGGAGGGCGACTATCCGCTATTCATGCCGCAGTCGACCGAACAATCGGTCACCGGCGGACGCGAAACCTTCGGTGAACCAAAGAAACTGGCTGACATCGCGGTTGACCGCGACGGAGACGCCGTCACCGCGACCGTCGGGCGGTTAGGGTATCCGTTGATCAGCGTGAGAGGTCGGGTGACCGGCCCGGGCGAGCTACCACCGGACCAGGTGAACACCGAGTTCTACTTCAAGTTCCTGCGCGCTCCCGACGGCGACGGCATCACCGATCCGCACCTCGTCTACGGCGAGTACCACCGGCACTACGAGTTGCTCGAGACCATCGATGGCACTGTCGAATTGGGCGAGTCGCCGCTGGACCCGGTCGCCGACATCGTGGTCCGCGAGGTCACGTCGATCACGTGGTGTCGCCGGCGCACCGTTCAAGTGGGGCGGATCGCCGAACGGGTGCCGCAGGAGTGGTTGTTGCCGTATGTGCACCAGCGCTACGACGACGTGGCTCTGCTCGCCGCGCCGAGGCCCGAGCCGACGCGGGTGTAACCAGTGGACCGGTACACCGTCATCTCGGCGGACTGCCACGCCGGCGCCGACCTGCTCGACTATCGGGAGTATCTCGATCCCGCCTATAGAGACGAATTCGACAGCTGGGCAGCGACATACGTCAACCCGTTCGCCGACCTCGCCGATGAGGAGGCCGAACGCAACTGGGACAGCGACCGTCGCAACGCCGACTTGGACACGGAGGGGATCGCGGGGGAGGTCCTCTACCCCAACACCATCCCGCCGTTCTTCCCCTCGTCGAGCCTGGCCGCAACACCACCGGAGAGCGCCCGTGAACTCGAGCTGCGCTGGGCCGGGTTGCGGGCGCACAACCGCTGGCTCGCCGACTTCTGCTCGCTGTCACCCGAGCGGCGCGCCGGGGTCGGACAGGTCATGCTCCAAGACCTCGACGAAGCCGTCGCCGAGATCGCGCAGATCGCCAAACTCGGTCTGCGCGGCGGAGTTCTGTTGCCCGGAATCCCGCCAGGCGCGGCCATCCCGCAGCTCTACGCCGAGCACTGGGAGCCCCTGTGGGCGGCCTGCTCGGAGGCGGGCGTCGTGGTCAACCACCACGGCGGCAACGCCGGCCCCAGCCCCCTCGACGGCTGGGGAAGCTCGTTCGCGGTGTGGGTGTACGAGACACACTGGTTCGCCCACCGCGCGCTGTGGCATTTGATCTTCAGTGGCGCACTGGACCGTCATCCGGACCTCACCGTGGTGCTCACCGAGCAGGGCGCGGGGTGGATCCCGGCGACGCTCGACTCGCTCGACGTCGCGGCGGCCCGCTATGGACGCGTGGGTTCGGCGATCGCCCGATTCGCCGGCCCCACCGCCGGCTCGCTGAGCCTCAAACCCAGCGAGTACTGGGCTCGGCAATGCTATGTCGGCGCCAGCTTCATGCGGCCGGTCGAGTGCGCTGAGCGCCACGACATCGGCGTCGACCGCATCATGTGGGGAAGCGACTACCCGCACCTCGAGGGCACCGGCTCGTTCACCCGAGAAGCGTTGCGCTACACGTTCTCCGAAGTGCCAACCGAGGAAGTGGCGGCCATGCTCGGCGGGAACGCGGCGGCCGTCTACGGATTCGACCTCGGCGCGCTCAAACCCCTGACCGACCGCATCGGCCCGACCGTGGCCGAGGTCGCCGAACCGCTGCGCGAGGTGCCTGCGGGCGCGAGCAGCACAGTATTCGAGCCCGACCCCATCCGAACCTGGTAGCGAAAGGCCCCGTCATGGACCCGTACCTCATCATTTCTGCCGACACCCATGCGGAGCTTCCGACCGAGCGGTACCGCGAATACGTCGATCCCGAATACCGCGAGGATTTCGAGGCGTACCTCGCCGAGAAGATCGCGGCGGCGCAGGCCGGCGGATTCATCGACGAGGAATTCGCCGAGCAGTGGTTCGACGAACACGGCGAGGGAATCGCCGGCGGGTGGGATGTCGCACAACGGGATAAGGAGCTCGACGGCGACGGCGTTGCCGGCGAGGTCATCTTCCCCGACGCCGACGCGGTGACGGGCGTCGCGGGGGCACCCTTCGGCGCCGGCCTGGGACAGTCGGGCGACCTCGACCCTGGCCGCGCTATGGCCGGGGCGCGAGCCCACAACCGGTGGCTGGCAGAGCTGTGCAGCCACAGCCCTGAACGTCGGGCCGGGGTGGCGGTGATCCCGATCCTGGCGGACGTCGATGCCGCGGTCGCCGAGATCACGCGCGCGGCCAAGGCCGGTCTGCGCGGCGGGATCCTGATCCCGGTGCTGTGGGGCGACTATCCGCCCTACCACGATCGGCGCTACGACAAAGTCTGGGCGGTCTGCCAGGACCTGAACATGCCGGTGCACACCCACGTGGGTCCGGCGCCGAGTGCGGAGTACGGCCAACACCTGGGTATCTACACGACCGAGGTGCGGTGGTGGGGCGCTCGACCCTTGTGGTTCGCCTTGTGGGCGGGCGTATTCGAGCGCTTTCCAAAGTTGCGATGGGGTGCTACCGAGTGCGGTGCGTTCTGGGCCAACGACCTGCTGTGGCTGATGGACACCCGATTCCTGCGTGAACACTCGGCGAAGAAGATGAGCAAGCTGCTCGAGGGTGATCTGACCATGCCGCCCTCGGCGTACTTCGACCGGAACTGCTTCATCGGGGCCACTACGACCGAGCGCCGAGAACTCGCGCGACGCTACGAGATCGGTGTCCCGAACATGCTGTGGGGCAACGATTATCCCCATCCGGAAGGGACCTGGCCCAATACCCGCAAGTGGCTGCGGCACGCGTTCTGGGACATTCCCATCGATGAGACCCGGCAGATCTTGGGGTTGTCCGCGGCCGAAATCTACAACTTCGATCAGAAGGCCCTCGCGCCGCTCGTACAACGCATCGGCCCGACACCTGCGGACCTCGGCCAGGACGACTCGGTGAGCATTCCCAAGTGGGAGGCCGCCCGCGAGGCGGGGCGCCACTGGTTGACGGAGGCCGAGCCGCTCGCCGACCTTGTGGAGAACTGATAGATGAGTTCGGCCGACGAGCCGCGCATGGAACACGCGGGGCCGCTGAGCGGAATTCGCGTCCTGGAGTTGTCGATTGCGCTGACCGGTCCCTACATCGGTGCGCTTTTCGCCGACCAGGGCGCCGACGTCGTCAAAGTAGAACGCCCTGACATCGGCGACATCATGCGGTGGATCGGCCCGAGCGTGAACGGGTTGAGCGCCGTCTTCCGCGTCTGCAATCGCGGCAAGCAGTCGATCGCCGTCGACATCCGTAGCGACGCCGGCCGGGAGATCGCACTCGAACTCGCCGCGCGCGCAGACGTCGTCATCCAGAACTTCCGTCCTGGCGTGGCCGAGCGGCTCGGCGTCGGCTACGACGATGTCGCCGAAAACAACCCCGATGTCGTGTACGTATCACTGACAGGATTCGGCGAGGTCGGGCCGTACCGCGATCGCAGTGCCTACGACACCGTGATTCAGGCCTACGGCGGTGTCGCGTCGAGTCAGGCCGCGCCTGACGTCGGAGAGCCGATATTCCTGCAGCAGGTGCTCGCCGACAAAGTCACCGCGCTCTACGCCAGCCAGGCGGTCACCGCCGCACTGCTCGCGCGCGCCAATGGCCGTGGCGGACAACATGTACACGTCTCGATGGTCGACGCGGTCGTCTCGTTCCTGTGGACCGATGCCGCAGGCAATGAGGTTCTACTCGACTCCGACGGCTCGCAGCCGTCGAGCTTCACCTCCGGTTTCAAACCCTTCCGATTCATTGACGGATGGGGTGTGGTGACGCCGATCTCGGACTCCGATTTCATCGGAATGTGCCGTGCGCTCGATGCACCGGGCGCCGACGACCCGCGCCTGCAGACCGCCGAGCTTCGAAATCAGCACCGGCCGTTGATGGCGGAGGTGATGGAGGGTTGTTATACGGGTGCGGAACGCCTCACTGTTGAGCAAGCCACCGCTCGCTTCGAAACCGAGGATGTGCCGTACGCCATGATCGTGCCTCCCGAGAAACTGCCTGACGACCCGCATGCCGTCGCGATGAAACTATTCGAGGAAACCGACGATCCGGTGGTCGGCCGCACCCGCATTCCGAGGCATCCGGCCCTGTTCGACGGCACACCCGCCCGATTGGCAGGCCCGGCACCGACATTGGGGCAGCACACCAAGCAGGTACTCGGCCTGCTCGGCCGCGACGACCAGGAACCCGAACTGCGGCGAAAGGGCGTCATCGCCGGCTGACGGCTGGCGTCGAATCGTTACCCGACCTTGCCGCGGATGACACGTACGACGGTAAACATGTCAGCGTGTGAAGCGTTGGGTGCTTGGACTCATCTGTGCGGTACTGCTTGGCGTGCCGCTGGCAGCACCCGCAACCGCCGCACCAACGGCTCAGTGGATCGTCGTGGGCGTCCCCGCTGCCAATGCGACGACCGGATCCCTCACCGCCTATCAGCGTTTCGGCCAGCAATGGAAGGTGGTCCTGGGGCCGATACCCGCGAAAGTGGGAGCCGTCGGTGTCGGCGCCCCCGCTGACGGTGTACATCGGACGCCCGTTGGTACCTTCGAATTCGATCAGGCCTTTGGCCGCGAGCCGAATCCGGGCACGAAGATGCCGTATTTCCAGACCACGAACCAGGACTGGTGGGACGAGGACCCCCAATCGCCGACGTACAACACCCACGTGCGCGGACCTGACAGTCCCTCGTCGATTGCGGAGAACCTCTACGACTCGGGCCCTGTCTACGACTACGCCGTGAACATCGTGGTAAATCCGCAGCGCATCCCTGGACGTGTGTCAGGGATCTTTCTGCATGTGACCGACGGCAGTCCCACGTGGGGATGCGTCGCGATCGGTCGCGAAGAGATGCGTGCGGTGCTGAAGTGGCTCGACCCTGTCGCGTCTCCGCGCATCACCATCGGCGTGGGAAACCCTGCGTTGGTCTGATTCCAGAAGGCCCAGGTCAGGACCAGATTCCTGACTTGGGCTTTGTTGTATTGAAAATCCGCCGAATAACGACCGCCGAGCCCAGGAATCGGTGAGACCTGCGGATTTCACGATTGCCGAACATTCTCCGAAGCGATCGGCAGCACCGTATCTCGCGAGAGACAAGGAGAACACGGTGAAGTCGAATTGGGAGCCAGCCACGGTCCACCCGCAGCCGCCACGCGAACCGATCGCGATCGTCGGCATCGGGTGCAGGCTGCCGGGCGGAATCACCGATCACGAGGAGTTGTGGACGGCGCTGCTCGCGGGTCGCGACTGCATCGTCGACATCCCAGGCAGCCGTTGGGATCCGCAGAAGTACCTCGACCCGACCGGTCGGGCGCCCGGCAGAAGCTACGTGCAGAAGGCCGGAATGCTCGCCGACGACCCCAATGCCTTTGACCACACCTTCTTCGGGATCCCGCCCCGGGAAGCCGCGATCCTCGATCCGCAGCAGCGTCTGCTCCTGCAGTGCAGCTGGGAGGCATTCGAAGATGCCGGCGAGCCACCGAGTGACCACGCCGGGGCCAGGACGGGAGTATTCATCGGCGGCTTCATGATGGACCACCTGTCGCTCAAGTCAGATCTGCGAGACCGCGACCGGATCACGACGCATTCGGCGACTGCCGCCACGCTGACGATGCTGTCCAATCGTCTGTCATACGTTTTCGACCTGCGAGGGCCCAGCGTCTCGCTCGACACGGCGTGCTCGTCGTCCCTCGTCGCGATTCATCAAGCCTGCCAGAGTATTTGGGCAGACGAAAGCGATGCCGCGTTGGCGGGTGGTGTCAATGTGCTGCTCTCACCGCAGACGCAGATCACGATGGCCAAGGGCCGCTTCCTGTCCAAAACGGGGCGGTGCCAGGCATTCAGCGACAGCGCCGACGGCTACGTCCGTGGCGAGGGCGCGGCAGTGCTGTTGCTGAAGCCGCTGTCGGCCGCCCGGCGCGACGGAAACACCGTCCACGCCGTCATTCTCGGCACGGCAGCCAACTCGGACGGCCGAACCAACGGGATCACCGTGCCGAACGGAGACGCACAAATCGAAGTGATGCGTCGGGCGTACGCACAAGCGGGGGTTCAGCCGTCGCAGGTGACCTACGTGGAGGCTCACGGAACCGGCACTCCCGTCGGTGATCCCATCGAGGCCAGCGCGATCGGAACGGTGGTCGGGGCCGACCGCGATGGAGAGCCGTGCCGCATCGGTTCCATCAAGACCAACATCGGACACCTCGAGGCCGGGGCCGGCGCAGCCGGTGTCATCAAGGCGGCGCTCGTGCTGAAACATGGCACGGTCCCGCCGCACCTGCACCTGAAGTCGGTCAATCCCGCGATCGACCTCGACGAGCTCAACCTTGCGATCCCGACGCAAACTGAAGCGCTGCCACGGCTGGGCGAGCGCAGGATCGCCGGCGTGAACTCGTTCGGTTACGGCGGGACCAACGCACACGTCGTGCTCGCAGAGCCGTGGGAAACGGACGAACTGACCGACCTTCCTGCTTCACACCCCGAGCCGGCGACGGATCCTGTGCTCCTCGTCAGCGCGCGCAGCCCCGAGGCCTTGGTCGAACTCGCCGCAAAGCATGGCGAGGCGCTCTCGGATCCCGACGTCGACGTGACCACCTACTGCCGGAGCGCGGCAATTCACCGCGGCCACCACCGCCTGCGTACCTCCTTCCCAGCGACTGACCGATCATCGCTGATCGACTCGCTGACAACGTATTCCGCAGAAGGTGCCGCAGCGGTGGAACCGGTGCTGGACGCGCCGAAGCTGCTGTTCGTCTACACAGGTATGGGTCCCCAGTGGTGGGCGATGGGGCGTCAGCTCTACGAGACGGAGAAAGTCTTCCGCGAGGCGGTCGAGGAGTGCGACGACGCCTTTGGCGAGTTCAGCGGCTGGTCGATCCTCGACGAGATGCTCGCCGACGAATCGGTTTCGCGCATGGCCCGCACGGACATTGCTCAGCCGGCGAACGCGGTCCTGCAGATCGCCTTGACCCGACTGTGGCGCTCGTGGGGAGTTCATCCCGATGGCGTGTTGGGGCACAGCGTCGGTGAGCTCGGGGCAGCCTACGCGTCGAATGCGCTCAGCCTGTCCGACACCATGCTGGTCGCCTACCAACGAAGCCGACTGCAAGCGCAGCTCGCGGGTAGGGGATCGATGCTCGCCGTGGGCGTGAACCGTGACGAGGCGCAGGCATTCGTCGAACGCTTCGCCCCGTTGGTGTCCATCGCCGCGGTGAACAGCGCGACTTCGATCACCCTCGCCGGGGACACCGAGGCGCTGGAAGCGATCGCCGCAGAGCTCACCGCGGCCGGGCGGTTCAACCGCTTCCTCACGGTGGAGGTGCCCTACCACAGCGAGGTGATGGCGGACATCCACGACGAGTTGCTCGCCGCGCTGGAGCCGTTGCAGCCGGCGCCTCCCGAGCTTGACGTGTACTCGACGGCCACCGGGGCCCGGATGACCGACGATCGTCACGATGCGGCGTACTGGTGGCAAAACGTCCGCGGCACAGTTCTTTTCAGCGACGCTCTGAAGGCGGCTGTCTCCGATGGTCATCGCGCCTTCCTCGAGATCGGTCCGCATCCGGTACTTTCGGCATCCATCCGCGACGTGCTCGGCGAGGTTGGAGCCAAAGGTGTCGGGATCGCGTCCCTTCGCCGGGGTGCGCCTGAACTCGAGACGATGCACGCCGCGCTGCGGTCGCTCTACGCCGGCGGCGCCGCGATCGACTGGAACACGTTCTTCGGTCCCGGTGCCTACACCGCGCTGCCGAAGTACCCCTGGCAGCAGGCGAGCCCCTGGGACGAGAGCGAGCACATTCAACAGCGACGCGTGGCATACGAGCGGCACCCGATGATCTCCGACGTCGAGACGAGCTCGCCGCGCCGCTTCATCTCGGAGGTCTCCTTCGGCTCCCTGCCTTTCCTCGAAGACCATCGCGTAGCGGGAACGGTGATCTTCCCCGGTGCCGGCTATGTGGAGCTCGCCCTCGCGGCGCGCGAGGCGCTGTCGGGAAGCCCGTCCTGCTCGATCGAAGATCTGGAATTCAAGGTGGCGCTGCCGCTCGAGGCCGAGCATCCGACGCTGGTGGCCGCGACGATCGCACCCGACTCCGGGGTGTTTTCGATCCATCGTGAAAGTCATGGTAGCGAGCCCGTACTGTGCGCGCGGGCAAAGGTGTACTCGTCCGGGCGTATCCCGGAAACGGTTGACATCGAGGCGATTCGGCGACGGCTGACAGACGAGGTCTCACCCGACACGCTGTACGCCTCACTCGCCAAACGCGGCCTGCGTTACGGCCCGCGGTTTCAGCCGGTCCGCTCGCTGCGCCGGTCCGCGACGGAAGCCGGTGAGGTGCTCGCCGGGCTGGCGTTGCCCGACGAGATCGACGCACGTGGCTATCACCTTCATCCCGTGCTGCTGGACGGAGCGTTTCAAAGCCTGATCGCGTCGGTCGACGAGGGACCGCGCGAGGACCTGATTCCGGTGGGGATAGATCGGATTCACTACATCGGTGGATCGGCGGCCGCATACAGCCACGGTCGGATCGTTCGGGCAGACGCGGACGGGGTCACCGGTGACCTCACCCTGCTGGCCGAGGACGGCACGGTCGTCGCCCAGGTCTTCGGGTTCAGATGCCGGTTCCTGCCCAGGATTCCCCGGCATGATGAACACCAGCGACGGCTGTACACACGCACGTGGGTGCCGCTCGAAGCGAAGCCGAGCGCACCGCCCTCGTGGCTGGTCCTGCGGGACGATGACATTCGGCCGGTCTTGGACGAATTGTCGACACAGCCCGAACCCATGTGGCTGGTCGATCTGCGGTGGGCATCGGAACCCACCGACTCGTCGAACCCGATCGCGGACGGGGCCGGTCTGGCAGAGCAGCTGCTGAACACGGTGAAATCGTTGCCGTCCGGCAAGCCCGCGCGCTACTTCATCGTCACTCGACGTGCAGAGGTGCTCGACGACGACTCTCACGAGGCCGCGATCGATCGCGCTGTGCTCCTCGGGGTGGGGCGCACACTCATCTCGGAGCGTTTCGATTTGGGAGTGACGCTCGTCGACATCGACGAGTCCTTCGATGACGTCGACGAGCTGTTGCAGGTCCTCGGCAGGGTGGGCGACGAGCAGGAAGTCGCGCTCCGCGGCGGAAAGCTGTTCTGCGCCAGAGTCGACCGGGCATCCGCTGTCGAGACGGTGCAGCCGCAGGACGTGGAGACGACCCCGGTAGTACTCGGAACCGCCTACGCACTGGAGCTCAAAAGCACTGGAACGCTTGATGAACTCGCGTTTGTGCCATGTGAGCGAAAGCCTCTTGGCTCCGACGATGTCGAAATCGAGGCCGAATACGTTCCGCTGAACTACAAGGACGTTCTCAAGGCCATGGGTCTCATGTCGGATCGGATCACGAGAGACACGTACTCGGGGACCGGTGTCGGCATGGAGGTCGCCGGTCGGATCTCCCGTGTCGGCAGCAATGTCACGAGCCTCGACGTCGGCGATCGCGTGTATGCCCTCTGCACCGACGGGTTCAGGTCCCACGTGATCGTGCCGTCGGACCGTGCCTTCGTATTGCCGGACGCTGTCACTCTGGAGGAGAGCACTTCCATGGTGGCATTCATCACCGCGTATCACGGGCTGTTGAAGATCGCCCGCCTGCAGAAGGGCGAGACAGTGTTGGTGCACGGCGCCACTGGCGGCGTCGGACTCGCGGCGATCGAGGTGGCGAAGTGGATCGGCGCCGAGGTCATCGGGACCGCAGGTTCGGATGAAAAGCGAAACTACCTGCGCTCGCTGGGTCTGACGCATGTCACCACGTCGCGGGACGTGTCTTTCGCCGACGACGTGATGAAGTGGACCGACGGCCGGGGCGTTGATGTCGTCCTCAACTTCTCACCCGGCGAACTGATGACCAAGAGTCTGGCCTGCCTTGCGCCGTTCGGACGGTTCATCGAGATCGGCAAAATGAGCTTCGAGCAGGACGCTCCGCTGAACCTGCGACCGTTCAACGAGAACCTGGTGTACGCCTCGGTGGACGCCGACCGGCTGATGGAAAGCCGGCCCGAGTACATCGCGGGGATCATCTCCGAACTGCTGGACTTGATGACCGAAAAGCGTTTGGGGAGTGTCCCGGTCACGCTGTTCGGCGCGAGTCGCATCAAAGACGCGTTCCGCTTGATGGCGCGTGCCAAGCACATCGGCAAGGTGTGTGTGGCCATCCGCGATCCAGAACTGCACCTGCGCGTCGAGGCGCCGCGGCCGATCCGTACCGACGCCACGTACCTTGTGACCGGGGGCCTGGGCGGATTCGGTCTGGAGACGGCGAAGTGGCTCGTCGGCGAAGGAGCGCGACACCTCGCACTGATGAGCCGTCGAGGTGTCGACGCGCCCGGGGCTCGCGACGCCATCCGGTACCTGGAAACGCGCGGTGTGACCGTACGGGCCTACGCCGCGGACGTAGGCCGCCTAGCCGATGTTGCCAGCGTCCTTGACGACATCGCGGCAACGATGCCGCCGCTGCGCGGCATCATCCACAGCGCCACGGTGCTCGACGATCGCAGCCTAGCCGACCAGGACCGCGAATCCCTCGATCGTGTACTCGGCCCCAAGGCGCAGGGCGCGTGGAATCTCCACTCGCTCACCGGCGATCTCGACTTCTTCGTGATGTATTCGTCGATCTCATCGTTGTTCGGCACACGTGGACAAGCGAACTACGTCGCCGCCAACTGCGTGCTCAACTCGCTGGCCACGCTTCGCCGGCGCCGGGGACGGGCCGCGTCGGTCATCCAGTGGGGAGTTCTGGGGGAGACAGGCATCGTGGCGCGCGACGCGAATACCGGCAAGTACCTCGAACAGATGGGGCTTTCCGCGATGAGTATCGATGACGCCTTGATGGGGTTGCGCGATGTCATCTACGGCAACCTCGAAACCCTCACCGTGGTGGAGGCCGACTGGTCGCGATTCGCCGCGTCCCTCGTCCCGATGGCCGGCGACCGACGGATCACGTTGCTCACCGACACCGCAGGTTCGGGTGCTTCTGGCGCGGGCGCCGAGGTGGTCGAAGCCCTCAAGGGCCTGTCCGAGGAGGGCCGTCGCGACCACATCCAGGCGATGCTCGTCAAGATCGTCACGAGCGTCATGCAGATGGAGGAGCCGAGCTTCGCGTTGTCGCAGCCGCTGCACGAGGTCGGGATGGACTCCATCATGGGCCTCGAGATCGCGGCCAGCCTCGAGAGAGCGATCGGACTGCGTTTGAACGCTTTGGATTTGGCGGTCGGCCCGTCGATCGAACAGCTGGCCCAGACGATCCTCGATCGATTGATGAACGCGGCACGCGAACAGGCCGCATAAGCCCTTACATCCACAGGAGAAGAAATGAGTACTGCAGTTTCGTCTGTACAGACGTCCACGCGGGTCGAGCACGCCGACCTCTGCATCGTAGGAGCCGGCATCGCCGGGCTGAACGCCCTTTTTGTGGCAAGTCAGTATCTGACCCGCGATCAGAAGATCGTGCTGATCGATGCCAGGGAGCGGTCCGGCGGCATGTGGGTCGACACGTACGACTACGTTCGATTGCACCAGCCGCACGGCCTCTTCACCGCGGGGAACATCGAGTGGACCCTAGACCAGGATCCGTCGTACCTCGCGACGAAGGACGAAGTTCTCGACCACTTTGAACACTGCCTCGACCTGCTCAGGCAGCGGGTGGCGATCGACGAGTACTTCGGGTGGTCGATGCAGTCCCACGATGAGATCGACGGGAATGTGCTGATCACCTGCAGGTCCTCGGGCGGCCAGCGCATGGTGGTGGAGGCGAAGCAGCTGATCAAGGCCTACGGCTTCCGCGTGGTACCCAACGATCCGCTCGAAATCTCCAGCACGCGTGTGCAATCGGTGTCTCCGGATTACTGCGATATGCGCAGCGGTGAAATACGTGCCAGCGACTCACCGGTGTGGATCATCGGTGGAGGTAAGACCGCGATGGACACCGCGGACGCGCTCATCACGGAATATCCCGGCCGCGAAGTGAATCTGGTGGCGGGTTCCGGCACGTTCTTCGCGAGCCGCGACAAGTTCTACCCTGCGGGCGCCCGCAGGTGGTGGGGCGGCGCGCTGGTGAGCAGCATCGCCCGCAAAGCGTCCCGCCTATACGACGGCACCAATGAGACGGCGGTAACGAATTCGGTTCGCACGAAATTCGGTACGTGGTTGACCCCCGAGGCGGACAACTTCCTCATCGGGGTGTTGTCCGAAGAGGAGAACCGGAGAATCGAGGCAGGTCTGAACGACGTGATCATGGATCATTTCGTCGATGTCGTCGACCGCAACGGTGTGACCGAGATGCTACTTCGTAGTGGCGCCACCAGGACCATCCAGCCCGGCAGCTGGATAGTGAACTGCACCGGATACCTGGACGGTGGCGACCACCCTTACGAACCCTATGTATCCGAGGGCGGTTCGGTGGTTTCAATCCAGAATTACTCGGCCACAATGCATTTGACGTCGTTTGCGGGCTACTTCCTGACACACCTGTTGTTCCTGGGTAAGATCAAGGAAGTCCCGTTGTACGAGCTGGACATGCGGGATCTGCGAAAGAAGTCGAGCCTGGCGTTCCCGTGCACGCTCTTCACGCTTGCGCAGTACAACCTCAGCCTCATCTACGACGTTGTGCCGACCAAGGTGTTCCTTGATTGCGGAATCGACTTCGACCGCTGGTACCCACTTCCGCGCCGCATGGCGGCCACGGTGCGGTTCATGCTCACGCACCGTCGCGAGCGCGACCACCTGCGCCGCATCCTCGACACGGTGCGCGAACGATTCGATGTTCGTTGCGGACCGTTGCCGGCGCTGAACACAGCTCGCGATGCGCGGGAGCGTGTCGCATGACCACCGAAATGAAAGGCAGACCAGCGATGCTCGAGATGACCCACGTCACCAAGTCCTACCAGATCGGCGGCCAGAGTGTGCGCGCCCTTGACTCGATCGACTTGAGTCTGCGCGGCGGCGAATTCGTGTCGATCGTCGGCCCGTCGGGCGCGGGCAAGAGCACCTTGCTTCACATGCTCGGAGCACTGGACCGGCCGGATGCCGGATCAATCCGGTTCCAAGGTAACGAGATCGGCAATCTCAACGACGAGAAGCAGTCGGAATTCCGCCGCCACAGCGTGGGATTCGTCTTCCAGTTCTTCAATCTGCTTCCGACGATGACGGCCTGGGAGAACGTCGCGGTGCCCAAGCTGCTCGATGGCGCACGGCTATCGAAGGTGAAGTCGCACGCGTTGGATCTGCTCGCACTGGTCGGGCTCGCGGAACGCGCAGAGCATCGGCCGTCGGAGATGTCCGGTGGTCAGATGCAGCGTGTCGCCGTCGCGCGGGCGCTGATGATGAACCCGCCGCTCATCCTCGCCGACGAGCCGACCGGCAATCTCGACACGAAGACCGGGGCGGCGATCATGGGCCTGCTCACCGCCATCGCACATCAGGACGGACGCTCGGTGGTCATGGTGACGCACAACCTCGAAGCCGCTCAAACGACGGATCGGGTGATCACGCTCACCGACGGTCGCATCGGTTCCGACGTGCTGGCTGGAGGGTTGCGATGATCATCGACCGCCTGCGCGTCTTCAATATCCGCGAGTGGCGCAGGCACCCCGGCCGTACCGTGCTGTCATTTACGGTCGTGGCGATTTCGGCGATGCTCCTCGTTGCGGTGTTCGGCATCGCCGGGTCGATCACCGGATCCGCCGACCGTTTCGTTGCCGGGATCGGCGGAAATGCGAATCTCGAGGTTTCCGGCGTCACCGACACCGGGTTACCCGAAGCCGTCCGAGTCGACGTCGCGAAGGTGCCGGGGGTGGCCGCGGCCGTACCCATGCTGCGAACGTCCATCGGGCCGGCCGCCGAACGCGTCGTCCTGCTCGGCGTGGACGAGAGCATCAATGCCATGCAGAGCGATCTGCAGCGAGCGGTACAGGATCAGATCGGCTCGTTGGCAACGGGACCGGGCGCTGTCGCGGTCGGCGTCGCGACCGGACATGCGGTGGGTGATTCCATTGCTGTAGGCAACGGCAAGGCGACGGTCGCTGCCGTGATCACGGGTGCGGACGCCGAAAAGATCAACGGCGGCAATTTCATCCTCGGGCCGCTGCCGCTGCTTCAGCAATTGACGAATCGCGTCGGCATGATCGATTCGGTGCTGGTGATCGCAGCGCCGAACGCCGATCTCGCATCGGTACGTGCCGATGTCACCGAGGCGGTAGGCGGACGGGCCGTCGTCACCGATCCGACTTTCCGCTCCGCCAAGAGCAGCGGAGCCGTTTCGATCATGAGCACCTTGATGCTGTCGGCGGCGTCCTGCTCGCTCATCGTCGCCGGATTCCTGATCTTCAACGCGATGAGCATGTCGATATCCCAACGCCGCCCCGTGATCTCGTTACTTCGGGCCGTCGGCGGCAAGAAGTGGCAGATTGTGCGTGACCTCCTGGCTGAGGCAGGTCTGGTTGGGTTGGTCAGCGGAATCGCCGGATCGGCGCTGGGCGTTCTGATCGGCCGACAGGCAATCGCAGGTCTGCCGGCTGGTCTGCTGCAGGGCCTCGAAACGCGAACCGACTACATCCTGCCCGGCTACGCAATACCCGTCACCGTGGCCGCATGCATCGCCGTGAGCGTCGCGGCGACGGCGTTGGCGGCCCGCCAGGTGTACAAGGTGACGCCGGCGGAAGCCCTTGTCCCGGTGGGCACGTCGACCGCCGATACCGTTCCGCCATCGGTCCGCGCTGTGGTCGGCATCCTCGGGGTGTTCTTCATCGGCGCCGCGGCATACATCGCGTCCATCGACCTCGGCAAGCTGTCGGTGGCGGCCATCGGGCTCGCGGTGGTCGGTGATATCGCTCTGTGCTTCGCCTTCGCGGCCACGATTGTCCGCGCCGCTTCGGCGGTGGCCCGGGCCTTTGGTTCACCCGGCGCGCTGGCGGCGGCGACGATCGAACGCGCCCCTCGGCGAGTGTGGGCCACGCTGATGACAGTGATGATCGCGGTGTCGATCACCGTGCAGAGCACGGGCGCCAACACCAACGCGATCGATTCGACGAACGCGAGTTTCGCCTCGCTCACCGACGCCGCGCTGTTTGTGAGCCCTTCCCCGCCCGGCGTGCTCCCGACCGCACCAATGCTGCCATCGGACGCCCAGTCCTCGGTTGCATCGATCCCAGGCGTCGCAGCAGCTGTTCCTACACAGATGGCATTCGCAACGCTCGGCGACAACCGAGTGGTTGTCCAGGGGCTCGCGCCCGGCTCGGTTGGGCCCCCGGTCAGCGACATGAATCCGCAAGTCCTGCAACAGATGCTTGCTGGAGAAGGCGTCGTGGTGTCACGCGAGATCGCCCGCAATCTGGGAATCGGACCAGGCGATGTGGTGACATTGCCCACCCCCACCGGCGAACGCAAGGTCAGGGTGCTGGAAGTGGTCCCGTACTTCTCGCTCTTCGGCGGTCTCGTATCGATGGGTCTGACTCAGATGCAGGAGTGGTTCGATCGTCCCGGGTCGACCATCCTGGACGTCAAGCTCACGCCCGGCGCGGATCGCGCCGAAGTCGAAGCGCTGATCAAGGATCGGTTGCCGTCCGACGTCCTCGTGTTCTCCGGTGACGAGTCAGTGGCAGCCATCGAGAAGGGGATGGCGTCGACCACCAGTCTCATCGACGTCATGGCGTGGATCGTCGTGTTCGTCGCGAGCATCGCGCTGCTCAACACCCTGATGTTGTCCGTCTTGGAACGGCGCCGCGAATTGGGTGTGATGCGGGCGATGGGCGCCTCGCGCCGCTTCGTGTTGCGCACGGTCGTCGCCGAGGCGGCAGGCATCGGTGTCGTCGGCGCGGTGATCGGGGCGCTGTTCGGTGCGGTCAACCAGTATCTGGCTACGTCCGCGTTGACCAATGTGCTCAGCATCGATGTCGACTACGCGGTCCCCGTGCTGGCTGTCGTCTTCGCCTGCGCCGCATTCATGTTGACGTTGCTCGGGGCGATTCCACCGGCCGTTCGCGCGGCGCGCCTTGAAATCGTCGAGGCCGTGGCAGTCGAATAGCAGGGGTTCTCGTGCCCGCAGCTGGCTATCGCCGTGGCAATCGGAGGATCTGTGCGGCCTGGTCGGGCGTCGCGACGGGTCGGCCCACCCGCTGGCACAGCGCCACGGCTTCCGACACCAGGTCGACGTTGGTCGGCGTGCGGTCGCCGCCGTAGAACTCCAGTCCCACATGGAGGTTCCCGCCGCGTTCGAGGGCAAGCTCGGCGAGTCGATTGGCGCACAGGTCACCGCCGACGATGGAAACCGCCCACGGAATATCGCATCCCTCGAGCAGTTCGAGGTATGCGTCGAGCGCGCGTTCGGTCGGGGGCAGCCCGAAAGGCGCACCGAGGTAACCCCGTTCGGTGGAGAAGTACAGCTTGATCATCGCCCCGGGCGGCAATCGGCCGGCGCGCCACCACGCGAGGGTGGCACGCAGAAAGCCCGGTTCGTAGATCGCCAGACTCGGGCCGAGCCCTCCGTCGCGGCTGATGTCGAAGGCGCGGCCGATCACCTCGAAGGAGTTGCGGTAGACGAAGTCGCCCGAGGGCAGGCCGTCGGCGTCCCTGATGCCCAGGTTCACCGAGCCCGGATCGGTGATCCCGATACGCATACCCGCCGCGGCCAGTGCGATCAGATGCTCATACGAACATGAGCCGTCGGCGTCGAAATGAATCGTCGGATACAGCAGGGCATCGGGCCGGGCGGCAAGCACCGGACGCCACGCATCGAGATACCGCTCGACCGCGCGCTCCACACTGACCCCGGGCAGATCGATGTGGTTGTGGATGATCGCCGCGCCAGCTTCGATACAGGCCAAGGCGTCAGCGGTGATCTCGGAAGGTTCGACGGGCACATGCGGGTTTGCGGCCTTCGACGTCACACCGTTGATCGCACATTCGATGATGACGGGGTCCATCGGACTCCTTTCCTCGCGATCAATCACGATCGTCACACTTCCCATTCGCGCTTTTGGACGCCGCCGGTTGTAACCGTGTGGCTGAAATTCAGGCGCAATCGCGCCATGACGTTACAACCGCGTCGGCTGATCGGCTCCATCGTTGAGATGCGCGTCGCTGCGACCTAGGGTTCAGGTGTGACGACTCGTCCGGCCTTCATCGACTTCCACTTCGACGTCATGTGTCCCTACGCGTATCAGACGTCGCTGTGGATTCGCGAGGTCCGAGACCTGACCGGCGTCGACGTGAACTGGCGCTTCTTCAGCCTCGAGGAGATCAACCGTCAGGAGGGCAAGAAGCACGCGTGGGAACGGGAGTGGTCCTACGGCTGGTCGATGATGCGCATCGGTGCGCTGTTGCGGCGACGCTCGATGGCGGACCTCGACGCGTGGTACGCCCGGGCGGGCAGGGCGCTGCATGTCGACGGACACAAGCCCCACGAGAAGGCCGTCGCGCGCCATCTGCTCACCGAACTCGGTGTGGATCCGGAACTGGTCGACCAGGCGATCGCGGATCCGACCACCGGTGACGAGGTGATGGCCGAGCACCAGCGGGTGGTCGACGCCGGAGGATACGGCGTACCGACGATATTCTTTCCCGACGGGCAATGCCTCTTCGGCCCGGTGCTCATCGACCCCCCCACGGGCGAGGCGGCGCTGCGGCTCTGGGACGCCGTCGTCGCCTGGACGGAGTTCCCGCACCTGTACGAGCTACAGCGGCCCAAGACGCCAGAAGACGGAAAGCTGATCACCGAGACCTTCCGCTCCTATCTCGAGGCTCGCGACTGGGTGTCGATCAATCGTGGTGAAGTCATCACCTTCGACACGTGACGACTGGACCAAAGCCCGCGACTTGATAAAACAGAAGTGGCTAGGTCCAGCTGTTCCACCCCACGCAGATGCAGTGCACGGTGGAGTTCAACCCCGTCATGTCATGGCACACGTATTCGCCGTGTCGATAGAGCTCGTGAGCTTCTTTCGGGCTACCTCGAAAGTCCAAGTTGTGTAATTCTTTTGGGTGACCGCAGGTGCGGCAGTAGTGGGTCAGCTGTTCGACACTGCTTTGCGTTTGGACATCGGTCGCCATGATCACGCTCCTGTTCGGTTGATCATCGTCAGAATGCTCCGAGCGGCGGAGTAGTAATAGGGCCGATGGACCCCTCGTCGACCGTGGCGAAATGCCCTTAATAGCCGGTTTCCGAAGTTGGTCGCTGCGCAAAGAGGCTGCGTTGCAGCGCCTTACGATGTGTCGGTCAGTGGTCTACGTGATCCTTCACCGGCATGGCTGCAATACCCGGGGTATCGACGCCGACCCTGCCGACCTTCTGCGCTCCACCTGGCGAGCCCAGCGGCTCCGTACGCCCGGGCAGCACAGTCTGGAAAAACGCGGCATTGTCTTCGAGGTGCCACAGCTCGTCGTCCTCGAGGTCGGTCTCATATTCGATCGCCTCGACACGGCAGACCAACTTGCACGCCCCGCAGTCGACACACTCGTCGGGATTGATGTAGAGGGTGCGCGCACCCTCGTAGATGCAGTCGGCCGGGCACTCCAGTACACACGACTTGTCCATGACATCAACGCATGCTGAACCGATCACATAGGTCATGTCACCACGGTAGAAACCCGATGCGCCGAAGCGCGGGAGCCCAATGGCACGAGCGGAAGTGACCTTAGTCCCTCGCCGTGTACCAGCGCTTTCGCGTGCCGGCAACCCAAGCCACACCCGCCAGCACGATGTGACCCACGCTACCCGTTTCGGGGACTTTGGTCCGTAGTAGGGGAGCGCAGTTCCGGCGCAGAATCCGGTAATGGCCAGTCTCGCGGAGCCGACGGTGCGCGACGAGCTCGACCGTGTCGTAGCGGAGCTGCGCACCAGATTCCCCGATCGCACGCGACCGGATATCGAGAATGTCGTCAACGGGGTGTACACCGAGCTGTCTGCAACAGCGACTGTCACCGCGCACTTGATTCCGCTGACCCTCAACAGGAGTCGACGCATCCTCACCCGCGGTGCAACGTCCGATCGTCCGATGCGAGCGGTCGGCTCGCGCTAATCCAAGGAGAATGAAATGTCTGCTTCAACCGCGTCTTCGGACACCAAGCACCACGGCATCGTCGTCGCCGTCGACGGTTCGCCCGCATCGGATATCGCGACGGAATGGGCCGCCCGAGACGCGGCACTTCGTAACGTGCCGTTGACGGTCGTTCACGTCTTGCCCACGGTGGACACCGGTGCGTGGGTGGACATTCCGATATCGGCCGACTACTGGACCGAACGGGATCGGCTCGCCGAGCAGGTCGTCAACGACGCCATGAAGGTGGTGCACGAGGCCACCTCCGGCGCACCGGGTTTCCCCACCGAGCATCTGGTGGTCCCCGGACCGGTGGTGCCCACCCTTACTGACCTGTCGAAGGATGCCGAGATGGTCGTGGTCGGGTGCCGCGGTCTCGGCGGTGTGAAGGGGTTGTTGCTTGGGTCGGTCAGCTCGGGGCTGCTTCACAATGCCCATTGCCCGGTAGCAATCATCCACGACGAGGAGCCGGTGACGAACTATGCCGTTAGTGCGCCGGTGGTCGTCGGTATCGACGGCTCGCCGGCATCCGAGCGCGCGACGGCCATCGCCTTCGACGAGGCATCACGGCGCGGCGTCGAGCTGGTCGCCGTCCACACGTGGCTGAACAGCGCCGATTTCGCGATCGACGTGGCTCCTGAGGGTGTGGCGGCGCAGGCCGATGAAGAGCTCGCGCAACGGCTCGCCGGCTGGAGCGAACGCTATCCGGACGTCGTCGTCAGGCGGGTCGTCAGTCACGACGCGCCGGCCCAGCGTCTGCTCGACGAATCGCAGCAGGCACAGCTCCTGGTCGTGGGCAGCCACGGTCGCGGGGCATTCGCGGGCCTGCTCCTGGGTTCGGTGAGCTCGGCCGTCGCACACGCAGCGCGGATTCCGGTCATCGTGGCCCGTCAGTCATAGGTCGACACCGCAAGTCATTCGGATACGGGTCTTTAGACCCTCTCCAGATCGACGCGGAAACGGCAGCCTGACAGAGGACACAAGACTTCTCCTATCGAGGTTGGACGAATGAGCTCACATTTTCCCGGCACCGAGACGATGCGGTCGGCGCTGCTGCTGGCCACGAGGGCCCCGTCGGTGCACAACTCACAACCGTGGCGCTGGGTGGTGGGCGATGAGAGCCTGCACCTTTACGCCGACCGTGATCGGCAGCTGCCGAATACAGATCCCGACTCTCGGGACCTGCTCCTGAGTTGTGGTGCTGCACTGAACCACTGCGTGGTCGCCTTCGCGGCGTTGGGCTGGGCGGCACGGATTCACCGGTTCCCCAATCCCGTCGATGCCGACCATCTGGCCTCGATCGAGCTTCGTCGGCAGACGCCGGCCGATCTCGACATCAGTTTGGCGGCGGCGATCCCGCGTCGACGCACCGATCGCCGCAGTTACAGCGAATGGCCTGTCGCCACTGGTGATCTCGCGTTGATGGGTGCGCGCGCTGCGCGCGCTGGCGTGACCATGCGCAGGATCGACGACATCACGCACCTGAAGCACATCGTCGCCGACGCCGCCTTGCGGCATTCCTCCGACTCCGAGTACTCGGCGGAATTGGCGGCGTGGAGTGGAAGGTATGCGTCGGTGGCAGGTGTCCCCGCTCGGAGCACGCCGGTACCGGACGCGTCAGCGGCGATTCCGGCGCGGTGGTTCGCCGGGTCAGCACTTGCTCAACCCCCTGACGTGGATGCGGCGGAGGACAACGCGGTGGTCCTCGCGTTGGGCACTACGAACGACGATGATGTGTCGAGACTTCGTGCCGGTGAAGCCACCAGCGTGGTGCTGCTGACTGCGACCGCGCTCGGGCTCGCGAGCTGCCCGATCACCGAGCCGTTGGAGATTCCGGAGACGCGCGAAGCCGTCCGGGTAGAGGTTCTCGGCAACGAGAGCTATCCGCAAATGCTATTGCGCGTCGGCTGGGCTCCCATCAATAGTGATCCGCTTCCCGCCACACCGCGCCGTCCGCTGGCGGACGTGGTTACCCGACTGGATGACGCGCCGCTCGACTAGCGGGACCTAGGGCGGTCCAGGCGTTACCCGATGCGTGTTCAGCTCTGCTGCAAAGTGCGCTTCTCGACGCAGTGACGCGTTGTCACCTTCTGCGACTTCCGCGTTGAGGCGCTTGTGCAGCCGGGTCGCTGCCTTTGCGCGCCGTCGGTTGTAACCGTATGGAGAGAATTCGGCCGCAATCGCGCCGTGGCGTTACAACCGCTGAGACGGAGTAGCGACGGCCGACGATGACGCGACGACGGCGGTGGCGTGAGTCTGCTGCGCCGTGAGGGTCGGATGTCGTCCGAGTGAAGTTCGGTGCGGCCTTCCAGTCGTCGGCTGTCTTACGAATGATTGTCACGGCGTCGCCTACCAGTCCGGTGTCGGAAGGACGCCGTTGCGCAGGGCCGCACCGATATTGGCCATGACGTGTTCCAGCACCCCGTTGAAGGACCCGTCGCGGAGCAGGTCGGAGGCCTCGTGATGCTGAAGATAGGCTTCAATACGTCGGTCGATCGGCCAGTCGGCGTAGATGGGAGTGGAGAACTCCGATCGCAGGAACCGCCATGCGACGGCCTCGAGGTCTTCGGTTTCGAGCTCGGGCTCGGTCGGGGTCATAGGCATTCCTCTTGGATGTGTATGAGCGTCTCCATTTTTTCCGCTCAGTTTTTGTGGCACTAGAGACGAAAGTCACCGGCGTATTGGTCACTCGTCGTGCGATGACGTGTGTTTGGCCGCGAGGTCGCTTGGCGGCGGATTCAGTGGGAACAGGTGCCAATGGTCCCTCTGTTCGTGTCCGGTCGGCCCTTATGCGCGGATGCCTTCGGCGATGAATATCGGCGTATGAGCACCACAAAGACGCAGTTCACGGATCGGCTCAAGGATG
The DNA here is from genome assembly GCF_010726085.1 of Mycolicibacterium moriokaense. Lineage (NCBI taxonomy): Bacteria > Bacillati > Actinomycetota > Actinomycetes > Mycobacteriales > Mycobacteriaceae > Mycobacterium > Mycolicibacterium moriokaense. The sequence goes on along the minus strand of NZ_AP022560.1, from coordinate 4,884,044 downwards.
AAGTGCGCCAATTCAACAAGCGCGTGCTCAACCCGCCGATGATGCATCTGGCCGGGCGCCGATACTGGTATGCGGCAGTCATCCGCCACAGCGGGCGCCGATCGGGGCGGCACTACGCCACGCCTGTGGTGGCCGATCAAGTTGCGAACGGTTTCGTCATACCGCTGCCCTATGGGACCGATGTCGACTGGGTGCGCAATGTGCAGGAGTCCGGGAGGGCCGTCATCGAGGTGGGCGGCCGCCGCTATGACGTCGCGGAACCCGAGATCATCGATGCGGCAACGGCAGGTCCTCAACTGTCGCCGGTGCGGCGGCGTCTTTTCCAGGCCTTCGGAATCGAGAGCTTCCTCAAACTGAATGTGGACAGGGGCTGACAGCATGCTGGAGTGTCCTCACGGTCACCCGAACCCGGATGGGTGGCAGTTGTGCGGCGAATGCGGCAGCCCCATCGAGGCGACGCCGGAACCGTCGGACGGCGTCTGGTACCGGACCAAATGGGCGATCGCCGGGGCGATCGTCGTGGTGGCCATCGTGCTCTTGAGCGCAGCGATCACCCTCGTGGTGACCGGCGATCGGCACGCCGTTCCCTCCGGGCCGGAATCTGCCCACCAGGCAGCGGTTTTGGACTGGTGGTCAGGGGCGCGCGAGCCGTTCGTCGATCTGCAGCGGTCCCTTACCGACGCGCAGCGCGCGCTGACCGACGTCGACCGCGAGGCGATGGATGAGGCGTGTCGGCAGATGCATGACAGTGCAGCGGTCGGCCTTCGGGCGCATCTGCCGGCACCCACCCCCGAACTGACCAGCGAGCTGGAGGCCGCGACCGAGGATGCCCATGCGGCCTCCCATATGTGCATGTCGGTGTTGGCGAGGTCATCGAACAGTTACGACGGCGAGTTCCCCGTCGACGTGGAACAGGCTGAGATGCACCTGGACGCGGCCCAAGAGCTGGTCCGCCAGGCGCTGGCCGGAACCGCCTAGCGCTACCGTCGGTTCCAAACCTGCGAAACGGTATTCCAGCCGCGACCCCTCATGCGTTCGCTGCTGGAATACCGCGTCGTCTATCAGCACGCTACCGCGCAGCCTCGAGCAGCAGTCGTCGCTCAGCCGCGGCGATCGTCCGTCGCGCGGCCACCAGTGCGTCCGGGTTCACCGAGACCGACGTGATCCCCATCCTGACGAGGTGTTCGGCGAACGCGGGCTTGGTCGACGGCGCCTGCCCGCACAGCGAGGATGTGATTCCGAATTTCCTTGCCGTGCTGATGATCTGACCGATCGCATCGAGCACTGCCGGATCGGATTCGTCGAACAGCTCAGCGCAGATGTCGGAGTCACGGTCGACACCGAGCACCAGCTGGGTGAGATCGTTGCTCCCGATCGAGACGCCGTCGACCCCCATGCCGATGTACTCGGGCAGCCAGTGCACGACCGACGGCACCTCGGCCATCACCCAGCGATGGAGCCCGCGTTGACGACCCAACGGGCTTGCGTCGACGAGCGACAGGCACTCCTCGAGTTCCCATCGGGTCCGGACGAACGGAATCATCAGGTGCACGTTCGGCGACTGCTCGCGCACGCGCGCAAGTGCCTGCAGTTCCAGGGCGAACAGGTCGGGTTCCTTGATGTAGCGGTAGCAGCCGCGATAGCCGATCATCGGGTTGTGCTCGACAGGCTCGTACGCTTCGCCGCCCTTGAGACCGCGGAACTCGTTGCTGCGGAAGTCAGTTGCCCGATAGATGACCGGCCGCGAGCCGAACGCGGCAGCGATCCGACCAACTGAGGCCACCATCCCGTCGACCAGAGTTCCCTCCTCACCGCGCGCGATCAGATCGCGTGGATGCCGGCCCTGCAGTGCCTCGGTCAGCATCAACTCGGCACGCAGCAGTCCGACGCCGTCGGGTCCCTGTGCGGCAACGGCTTCGGCGGTGTCGGGCATCGCCAGGTTGACGTAAACCTTGGTGCCGGTGACCTCAGTCGGAATCTCGACCGGCATCCGGCCCTCGATCGTCTGTGTTCGGGCCCGAGGGGTCTCCTCCTCGACGCGCCCGGCCAACACCCGCCCGTGCGCTCCGTCGACGGTCACGGTGGTGCCGTCGTGCAGGTCCCGCGTCGCGGTGCGTGCCCCGACGATGCACGGCACGCCCAACTCGCGCGCGACGATCGCGGCGTGACACGTCATGCCACCGGTATCGGTGACCAGCGCCGCCGAGCGGCGGATGGTCGGCAGCCAGTCGGGGTTGGTCATCTGGGCGACCAGGATCTCACCCTCGAGCAACCGGTCGCCCTGGTCGGGAGTCTCGAGCACGCGTACCTTCCCCGTGGCCACGCCCGGCGCCGCCGCCAGGCCGCGGGCCAACACGGCGTGCTCGTTCGACGTGGGCGGCGCCGTATGACGCAGCGTGGTGATCGGCCTGGCCTGCACCAGGTAGACCTGACCGCCGGAGATCGCCCATTCGGTGTCCTGTGGGCACCCGTTGTGTCGTTCGGTGGCGATGGCGAGTTCGGCGATCCGGCGCAGCTCGGAGTCGTCGAGCACCCGCGCGTCGGCCCGTCCGTCGCTCAGATCGACCCGCTTGTCGTTACCGTCCGGCCCGCGGACGATCTTGAACGACTGATGCCCGAGGCGGACGTCAAGAATCTCGAGGGACTCCTTGGACACGATGTACGTATCGGGCTCGACCAGGCCGGAGACCACGACTTCGCCAAGCCCGAACGCGCCTTCGATGACCACGCGGTCCTGGGCGCCGTTGCTCGGATCGGCGGTGAACGCCACGCCGGCCTTCTCGGAGTCGATCATCTGCTGGACCACGACCGCCATCGCGGGGATCCCGGTGAAGCTCCGGCTGGCGCGATAGGTGATCACCCGCGGCGAGAACAGCGACATCCAGCAGCGCAGCACCGCCTCGACGAGCGCGTCCTCGCCGCTGACGTTGGTGATGGTGGCGTTCATCCCGGCGAAGGACGCGTCGGCACCGTCCTCACCGGTGGCCGAGGACCGCACGGCCACAACGGCGTTCGGCCCGAGCTTTCGATAGGCATCGAGCAGCGGCGCACGGACCGCATCCGCGATACCCGCCTTCTGCACGAGTCCCTGCAACTGCTCACACCGTTCCGGCAGGTGCACGGTGTCGGCGACGTGCTCTAAGGCGTCACGGTGCAGCTGTGCCAGATCGTCATCGACGCCGCCCGCCGCCATCGAGTCGCGGTAGCAGTCCCGCAGAAGCACGAACCCGGGTGGGACGGGCAGTTTCGCGGCGACCAGTTCGCCCATATTCGCGCCCTTACCGCCGGCCTCTTCGGCGTCGGCGATGCGCAACGTCGAGATGTCGCGGATGTATCTGTCGCTCATGGCACCACCCTTGTGTGTGCCGGGCAGCCCACCTAGCGTCCGATGGCCCGATCCTTGGGGTCAAAGGTCCCCTGCGGCGGTAACGGCGGGTATCAGCGACGAACGCCACCGCGGTGCGGGACTTCAGTCCCTACCGTCTCGATATGTCGCATAGTCGGATCAGTGGTGGCGCATGAAGCGAGGAGGTTGTGCCATGGATTCGATCGTCACCTTGACGATGAACCCGGCGCTCGACATCACCGTCGCCGCGCCGGAGGTGCGGCCCACCAGTAAGATCCGCTGTTCACGTGCCCGCTACGACGCCGGTGGCGGAGGCATCAACGTGGCCAAGATCGCGCACGTCCTCGGAGCGCCGGTCGCGGCGGTTTTCCCTGCCGGAGGTGCCAGTGGTGACCTTCTCACGCAGCTCATCGCCGAGGCGGGTGTGCCCTTTCGGCGCATCGACATCGCCGAGCCGACGCGGGAGAGCTTCACCATCGACGAGGAGGCGACCGGTCTGCAGTACCGGTTCTTGCTTCCTGGCCCGCGACTGACCCCGTCCGAACAGGCCGAGTGCGTCGACCAGCTGCGCCGTCAGGCCATGTCGACGCAGTTCGTGGTGGCCAGCGGCAGCCTGCCGCCGGGTGTGCCCGCGGACTTCTACCAGCGGATCGCGGATATGTGCGGAGCGACCGGGGCCCGATTCGTCCTGGACACCTCGGGGGCCGGTCTCCAACACATCAAGGGTGGCGTCGCTGTGCTCAAGGCAAGTGCGCGCGAACTCCGCGAATGCGTCGGACGTGAGTTGGCGACCGAATCCGAACAGCTGGATGCCGCCCACGAGCTGATCGACTCCGGCCGCGCCGAGGCCGTCGTCGTGTCGTTGGGGTCCGAGGGTGCGGTGCTGGCCACGGCGACCGAAAGCTACCGATTCGCCGCCATCCCGATGCGCGCGGTCAGTGGTGTCGGCGCCGGCGATGCGATGGTCGCCGGCATCACCGTGGGTCTGACGCGCGGATGGCCGCTGAGCACGTCGGTTCGCTTCGGCATCGCCGCGGGAACGGCGATGCTGATGACGCCCGGTACAGCACCGTGTACGCGTGCCGATACCGAGCGGCTTTTCGAGATCGCTGAAGAGCCAGTGGAACTCGCTGTCGTACCTGCATGAACCATCGAACAGTCAACAAGGAATACACATGAAGGCGACGGCGACCATCGATCCCCGGTTCTACGATGCCGTGGTCTTCGGCCTCGACGCCGTGGTCACCGAAACTGCTCCCAATGACGGTTGGGCGGTATCCGATTCGACAGTCGCCCTCGTGCGCAAGCTAGCCGAAGCAGGGGTCGCCACGGCTGTGTATTGCCCGGGGCGCAACAGCGAACAGGTGTTGAAAGCGGCCGGGCTCGACGACCTGTTCGACATCCACGCAGACGGTCTGGTCGCCGATGCCCTCGGGCTGCCCGGGCAGCCCGACCCCGCGGTGCTGCTGGCCGCCACCAACAGATTGGAGACGACGCCGGCGCGCACCGCGGTCGTCGAGGCCGCGGAGGCCGGGGTGCAAGCGGCCCGCAACGGGGGTTTCGGTCTGGTCATCTGGGTCGACCACACGGGGCTCGCCACGCAGCTTCGGCAGAGCGGGGCGGATGTGGTCGTCGAGAACCTCGCGCAGATCACCGTGCGGCGGGGTGATAAGCGCATTTCGCAGTTGCCGAATGCGCTCGACTCCTACGGTCAGTTGGTCGGAATTGTCGCCGGGCGGCAGCCGTTCGTATGCCTCGACTTCGATGGCACTCTGGCTGAGATCGTGGCGGAACCGGATGCGGCTGAGCTCGTCGAGGGCGCGGCGAAGACTCTCGAGCGACTCGCAGCGTTATGTCCAGTGGCCATTTTGAGTGGCCGCGATCTGGCCGATGTCCGGGAGCGGATGGCGATACCTGGAATCTGGTACTCGGGCAGCCACGGCTTCGAAATCGTCGGACCCGACGGCGCGCACCGTCACAACGACGCAGCCGCCGCTGCGGTTCCGATCCTGGAAAGTGTTGCGGCCGAACTGCGCGAGGATCTCGGAGAAATTCCGGGCGTCAACATCGAACACAAGCGCTACGCCGTCGCGGTCCATTACCGCAACGTCGCCCCCGAACAGGTGGCCGACGTCGTCGCGACAACACGTCGACGCGGTCAGCGTCGTGGACTGCGGGTCACGGGCGGCCGCAAGATCGTCGAACTGCGACCCGATATCGATTGGGACAAAGGCACAGCGCTTGGCTGGCTGCGCGACCAGATCCATCAGACGGGGCGCGTGCTGCCCATCTTCATCGGCGACGATCTCACCGACGAAGACGCCTTCGACGCCCTTCGGTTCAACGGTGTCGGGATCGTGGTGCGTCATGACGAAGACGGCGACCGTGACCGCGCTACGGCCGCCCAGTTCATGCTGAACAGTCCCACCGAGGTCGAGGAGTTTCTGCGCCGCGGCGGCGACTGGCTGGCATATGAGCAGCAGACCTCCGACGAGGCATGGACCCTGACATACGACGGCTATGACCCGCCGAACGAAAAGCTCCGTGAGGCCCTGTGCACGGTCGGGAACGGTTACTTCGCCACGCGCGGCGCCGCACCGGAATCCAAAGCAGGGCAGGTCCATTACCCGGGCACCTATGCCGCGGGCGTGTTCAACCGACTCGACGACGTGATCGCCGGCACCACCACCGCTCATGAAAGTCTGGTGAATCTCCCCAACTGGCTTCCGCTCACCTTCCGCATCGATGGTGGGCCTTGGTTCGACGTCGACGAAGTCGAGTTACTCGACTATCGCCAGGTTCTCGACATTCAGCGCGCCGTCCTGACGCGCGAGCTCCGCTTCCGCGATCACGCCGGCCGTACCACGTCCGTATCCCAGCACCGATTCGTCGCGATGCATCAGGCGCATGTCGCCGCGATGGAAATGACTGTCACCGCCGAGGATTGGAGCGGCACGATCGAGGTGCGATCCACGCTCGACGGCCATGTCGGCAACACCATGGTCGAACGCTACCGAGATCTCGCCAGCACCCACCTCACATCTCCGAAGAAGCATGCACTGACGCCGAATTCGGTGCTGCTCGAGGTGAGTACGACGCAGTCACAGATCCCGGTGGCGCTGGCCGCCCGAACCACCGTGTGGCGGGACGGCCAGCCGGCACCCGCGACGTACCGATTGGTCGATGAGGAATTCGAGATCGGCCACGAGATCTTCGCCGAACTGACGGCGGGTCAGTCGGTTTCGGTCGAGAAGGTCGTCACCTTGGTCACCGGCCGCGACGTCGCGACGTCCGAGCCCGCCGCTTCGGCGGAACGACGACTCGGACGCCAGGAGCGGTTCGCCGAGATCCGCGATGCCCACGCCCTTCGCTGGGCCCACCTCTGGGAGCGCCTGTCGATCCAATTCGAGGACCACGCCGATGAATTGCGCATTCTTCGACTGCACCTACTGCATCTGTTGCAGACGGTCTCCTACAACAGCGAGGACCTCGATGTCGGCGTGCCCGCCCGCGGCCTGCACGGTGAGGCCTATCGCGGACACATCTTCTGGGACGAGCTGTTCATCTTCCCCGTGCTGAATCTGCGGCTGCCGTCGATCACACGGTCGCTGCTTCGCTACCGATATCGGCGATTGGTCGAGGCGCGCCGCGCCGCCAAGCTCGCCGGTTATGACGGTGCCATGTTTCCGTGGCAGTCCGGCAGCGACGGCCGGGAGGAGAGTCCGGTACTGCATCTGAATCCCCGCTCTGGCCGGTGGAATCCAGATCCCAGCCATCGTGCCCACCACATCGGAATCGCGGTCGCCTACAACGTCTGGCAGTATTACCAGGTCACAGGCGATCTGGCTTATCTGATCGACTACGGTGCCGAGATGCTGGCGGAGATCGCGCGATTCTGGGTCAGCAGGTCGACCTACGACGAGGAACGCGACCGCTACAACATCAACGGCGTCATCGGACCCGACGAGTTCCATACCGGTTATCCGGGTAGACCTTTCGAGGGCATCGACAACAACGCGTACACCAATGTCATGGCTGTCTGGGTGATCATGCGGGCGATGGACGCTCTGAAGCTCCTGCCGCTGCCCAGCCGAATCGACTTTCGCGAGCGGCTCAGACTGACCGATGCCGAACTGCAGCGGTGGGATCACGTCAGCCGGCGGATGTTCGTGCCGTTCTGCGATGGACGCATCAGTCAGTTCGAGGGTTACGACGAGCTGGCGGAACTGGATTGGGACGCGTACCGCACCCGGTACGGCAACATCCAACGGTTGGATCGCATACTCGAGGCCGAGGGTGACGACATCAACCGGTATAAGGCGTCCAAGCAAGCTGACGCGCTGATGCTGCTCTACCTACTTTCGTCGGACGAGTTGCGCGAGGTGCTTCATCGGCTCGATTACAGCCTTGCCCCCGAGCAGATCCCGGAGATGGTTGACTACTACCTGGCCCGGACGTCGCACGGGTCGACGCTTTCCGGAGTGGTCCATACCTGGGTGCTCGCCAGGGCCAATCGTGATCGCGCCATGGAGTTCTTCGAGCAGGTGCTGAAGTCCGACGTCGCTGATATCCAGGGTGGTACCACCTCCGAGGGTATTCACCTCGCGGCGATGGCGGGCAGTGTCGACCTCATACAACGATGCTTCACCGGCTTGGAAACCCGCGGCGATCGCATGGTGTTATCGCCCCATTGGCCGGATTCTCTTGGTGCACTGGGATTCCCGGTCCACTATCGCGGGCATCACGTGTACATCCGGGTGAGTGGAAAGGGCGCGGAAGTCAGTGTGGATCCGTGCGATGTCCCACCGGTCGTCATCGAGTGCCGAGGCCGAGTCGAACAGCTCAGGCCTGGATGCACGGTTCGATTTCCCAGTGGATCCTTCGACGCGAGATGAGGTTACGGCTCGCGCGCGACAATCACCGGCATCCGCGCTGATCGAACCACCGCGGCGCTGACCGAACCGAGCAGCATGCCGGCGAATCCGCCACGCCCGTGGCTGCCGATGACGGTCAACTGCGCCTTTTCCGAGTGCTCGATGAGCGCGCGCGCCGGATGCTCGCAGACGACGACGCGCTGGATATTGACATCCGGGTAGTCCTCTTGCCACCCCGCGAGTCGCTCAGCCAGCGCCGCATCCTCCGAGGTCTTCATCTCCAGCCAGTTCATGCCGAGATAGTCGCCCACCCCGAACTCGGTCCAGGCGTGCAGGGCGATGACGTCGACGTGCCTGCGCGACGCCTCGTCGAAGGCGATCGCGGTAGCCAACTCGGATGAGGGGGAGCCGTCGATCCCGACGAGAACCGGTGCCTGTGCCGGATGCGGCATCAACGGATCCTCGTCGTGGATGACCGCGACCGGGCCGTGCGCGTGCTGCACGACCCCCGCGCTCACCGATCCGAGCAGGCCGCCGACGGCGCTGTGGCGGCGACTGCCCACCACGACCAGGTCGGCTCCCTTCGACATGTCGACGAGAGTGGGCACCGCGGACGAGTAGTAGATCTCGGAGCGGACCTCGAGGGGGCCGGTGTCCTTCTCCACTTCCGCCACCACCGCCACGCCCTCGGCAACGGCTTCGTGAGCCCAGTGCTTCTGCCGCTTCCCGATGCCGGTGGGCAGGGGCACTTGAGACAAGGAGCCGAGGACACTGCTGACGACGTGAACGAGGATAAGCGTTGCACCGCGTTGCGCGGCGTCGCGTGCGGCCCAATCGACGGCAACCTTCGCGGCGGGCGATCCGTCGACGCCGACCACGATTTCCGGGGAACCAACCGAAGACATAGGGCAAGTCAATACGATGCCGGGTCTTCGGGCGGGAGTCTTTGGTCCTCACCCGTTCGGCAATGGGCCCGTCAGTGCCCTGTAAGCGATGCCATGCAAAAGGACCAAAGCACTCAGGGAGTGTGCGTTGGCCCCACCGTTGTGAGGTCCTCGGGTGGTCTGATCAACAAGGTCAACCCAACGAGGAGGCCACCCATGAGATCGCTGCCGGTTTCGACGAGGTGCTGGCGCTCGCGGACTCACGTGCCGAAGCACGCCGGCCGGGACGACGATGTCCCTGCGGTTTGAGGACTTGTGACCCTGCCGCCGGGCGCTGCGCGAAGCGCATCGTGATCACATGGAGCATCTGACCGCACTGGATGCGAGTTCTCTGCAGGCTGAGGATTCCGATTCCCATGTCGGCCAGGCAGTCGCCAGACGACAGACCCCGGCGGCCGGTGACCACAAATGACCGAATTCATGCGAAGCAGCGACGCCTTCACCTGGGGCATGGAAAGCGATCCTCGGTTACGTTCCACGGTGGTCACGGTGGTCATGCTCGACCGATCGCCGGATTGGGACGAGGTCCGCGATCGCTTCGACATCGTTTCGCGTGCCGTACCGATGGTGCGCCAGCGTGTAGTTCCGTCGCCGGCGCCGGCGCCACCGAGATGGGAATACGCCCCGGACTTCGACCTGGGGTTCCACATGCGTAGGGTGACGGCGCCCGCACCCGGCACCATCGACACAGTGCTGGAGATGGCGCGGGTCGCGGCCATGGCGGACTTCGACCGCGCTCGCCCCCTGTGGACGGCCACGCTGATCGACGGACTCGAAAACAACCGTGCAGCGATGGTTCTCAAGTTCCACCACGCGCTGACCGACGGAGTTGGGGGCGTCCAGATCGGGATGATTCTCTTCGATCTGTCCGAGGCTCCTGAGCGGCACGACCTTGGTCACGCCTTGCCTGACGCAACCCCGCCGCAGCGGCTGCGAGGCTACCGGGACACGGCGCGATACGGCGCCGGTTTGATGGTGGACGCGCTGACGGGCACGCTGAAGAATGCTCCGAAGTTGATTGCCGACAGCATTCTGCGGCCAGTGGACACGGTTTCGTCGGCGGCCGAGTTGGCCGCCTCGGTCTACCGCACCATGCGTCCCGTGAGCCGCAGGGGCTCCTCGCTGATGAGCAAGCGCAGCCTCATCCGAAAGCTCGACGTGCTCGAGGTCCCGTTCGCACAGCTGCGGGCGGCCGCTCATCGGGGCGGCGGTGCATTGAACGACGCGTTCGTTGCGGGCGTCGCCGGAGGGCTTCGCCTATACCACGAAAAGCACGGCGTCACGGTCGGCGACCTTCACCTGACGATGCCCATCAGCCTGCGCGAAGAGGGGCACGAAATGGGCGGCAACCATATCACCCTCATGCGGTTCGACGTGCCGGTCGGCATGGCCGATCCCGAGGAGCGAATCCGTGAGATCCGCGACAGGACCGCCAAGGTACGCCACGAGAAGTCGCTGCCGTACACGCAATGGATCGCCGGGGCGCTGAACATGATGCCTCGCTGGTACATCGGTTCGATCCTGCGCAATATCGACTTCCTGTGCAGCGACGTACCGGGGATACCCGTGCCCGTGTTCCTCGGTGGCGCGAAGGTGTTGACACAGTACGCATTCGGCCCGACGATCGGCGCGGCCGTCAACGTCACGTTGTTGACATATGTAGATGTGTGCACGCTGGGCATCGATGTGGACACGGGCGCGATTCCCGACCCCGACGTGTTCATGGACAGCCTCGCCGCGGGCTTCGACGAGGTGTTGGCCCTTGGCTCGGACCATGTCTAGGACTGATGGCCGACGTGTCGCGGTCGCCGGCATCGTCGGCGCTCTCCAAGACCGGCCGCTCCGAGCTGGACCACCAGCGCGAATCGCGGGATACACTGCGAGGTAACAGATGAACGCGGACATCGATACCCTGCTCCGGCGCTACGGCCACGACGGAACGCGGCTGATCGACATTCTGTGGGATGTCCAGCATCTGTACGGCTACCTGCCCAACGACGTCCTGCCGCAGCTCGCGGCAGGGTTGAACCGGTCCCTTCTCGACATCGTGGAGACCGCGTCCTTCTATCACTTCTTCCGTAGCGAGCCGTCGGGGCGGCACCAGATCTACTTGAGCAACACGGTGATCGCCAAGATGAACGGCTATCAGGAGGTCTACGACGCGCTCGAGCGCGAGACCGGCGTCAGATTCGGAGAAACCGACGCAAAGGGGATGTTCGGCCTGTTCGAAACGCCATGCATCGGTCTCAGCGACCAGGAACCCGCGATGATGGTCGACGGCGTGGTGTTCACACGACTGACGCCGGATACCGTCGCACGCATCGTTGCGCAGTTGAAGACGGGGAAGGTCGCCGCCGAGATCGCGAACCCCGCGGGGCTACCCGATGACGACATCGCCTACGTCGACGCTCTGGTGGAGTCCAATGTCCACACGCGGGGGCCCGTGTTCTTCCGCGGCGAGCCGGATTACCAGACGTTGCTCAAGAACTGCCTCTCCCGTACTCCTGACGAGATGATCGGCGCAGTCATCGAATCCGGGCTACGGGGATACGGCGGCGCGGGGTTCCGAACCGGGCTCAAGTGGCAGCTGTGCCGCGCCGCGCCGGGCGACGAGAAGTACGTCATCTGCAACGCCGACGAGGGTGAACCCGGCACCTTCAAGGACCGGGCGCTGCTGACGCGATCACCTCTCGACGTGTTCATGGGGATGGTCATCGCGGCCTACGCGACCGGCAGTTCTCACGGGATCGTCTACCTCCGTGCCGAATACGTCTACCTGAAACGGTATCTGGAACGACAGCTTCAGCGACTCCGGGATGACGGCCTGCTCGGCTCCGATATCGGTGGCCGGACGGGATTCGATTTCGACATCCGTATCCAGATGGGTGCCGGCTCCTATGTGTGCGGTGAAGAGTCGGCGTTGATCGAGTCTTGCGAAGGCAAACGGGGTACGCCCCGGCTGAAACCACCCTTCCCGGTCCAACAGGGTTACCTCGGCAAACCGACCAGCGTCAACAACGTCGAGACTTTGGCTGCGGCAACCCGCGTCATCGAGGAAGGGGCGCAGTGGTTCCGCCGCATGGGCACCCCGGACTCGGCGGGCGCACGCCTGCTGAGCGTCGCCGGCGACTGCGACCGTCCCGGCGTATACGAGGTCCAATGGGGCATCACCCTCAATGAGGTGCTGATGATGGTCGGCGCGCGCGACGCCCGCGCCGTGCAGATCAGTGGCCCATCGGGGGAGTGTCTGTCGGTGGCCGTGGACGGCCGACGCCGCATCGCCTACGAAGACATCCCGTGCAATGGCGCTGTCACTGTCTTCAACGCCTCCCGTGACCTTTTGGACATCGCCAGGGACTACACGAAGTTCTTCGCCGAAGAATCCTGCGGCATTTGCGTTCCGTGCCGAGCCGGCACAGTCGACTTACACGACAAGCTGAGGCTCATCACCGTTGGCACGGCAGACCACGAGGATCTGGATGACCTGGCCGGTTGGGGTGCGGTGGTCAAGAGCGCCAGTCGGTGCGGCCTGGGGGTCACCGCGGCCAATCCCATTCTGACGACCATGCAGAAGTTTCCCGAGCTCTATCGAAAGAGGTTGCGCAGTCAAGAGCAGGCCCTCCTGCCGTCGTTCGATCTGGACGGTGCGCTGGCCGGGTACGACGAGGCAGTGGCCGAACTGGAGACGGACGGGACGGCATGACCATCCGCATCGAGATCGATGGACACCTGGTGTCGACCGACGAGGGCGAAATCCTGGTCGATGTCGCCGCCAAGGCGGGTGTGTACATCCCAACGCTGTGCTACCTCAAGGGAAAACCGTGCCTCGGTACCTGCCGGGTGTGTTCGGTCAAGGTGAACGGCGTCGTGGTCGCGGCGTGCACGGTTCGCGTCTCGGACGGTATGCACGTCGAGGTCGACGAGCCGGAGACGGCTGATACCCGAAAGGCATTGGTGGAATTGCTTTTCGCCGAAGGCAACCACAATTGCCCGAGTTGCGAGAAGAGCGGTCGTTGCACGCTACAGGCCGTCGCCTACGAGGTAGACATGCTGGTCTCCCGTTTCCCGTACCACTTCCCGGTTCGCGAACGGGACCACGCGTCGGACAACATTTGGCTGGAGCGCGATCGTTGCATCTTCTGTCAGCGCTGTGTGGAATTCGTCCGCGACGAAACCACCGGGGAGAAGATCTTCAGCATCAGCGGCCGCGGCAGTGAGTCCCGGATCGAGGTCGATACCGACCGTGCGAACGCGATGCCCTCCGAGCAGGTTCGCTATGCCGTGGAGATCTGCCCTGTTGGTGCCATCCTGAAAAAGGGGGTCGGATTCGACGTCCCTATCGGTCGACGAAAGTATGAAGTCCGCACCGTCCGGGAACGGGCGCTTAATCCCTCAGATGAATCGGATGCACCGTGACCGAGGAAATCGCATCGCACGAAATGCCTTCGACGCCACCTGATCCAGCGTTGTCGACGGCACGGCGGGGCAAGATCAACGTGGCGATGATCGGTCTGTGTGGCTGCTGGGGATGCACCCTGTCGTTCCTCGACATGGACGAGCGAATCGTTCCACTCTTGGCGAGGATCACCATCCACCGATCCTCGCTCACCGATATCAAGCGAATCACGCAGCGATGCGAGATCGGATTCATCGAGGGTGGTGTCGCGAATGAGGAGAACATCGAAACGCTGCGGCATTTTCGCAACAACTGCGACGTCTTGATATCCGTCGGTGCCTGCGCCGTCTGGGGCGGCGTCCCTGCAATGCGCAATGTGTTCGAGCTGAAGGACTGTCTCTCCGAGGCGTACATCAATTCACCCACGGCGATACCGGGGGCCGAACCCGTCATCCCCTCCCATCCCGATATTCCCCGACTCACCACCAAGGTTTACCCCTGCCACGAAGTGGTCAAGATGGACCACTTCATTCCCGGCTGTCCGCCGGACGCCGACGCAATCTTCACGGTGCTCGACGACCTCATCAACGGTCGTCCCGTTGCGCTGCCGCGCTCGGTCAACCATTTCGACTGATCTGGAAGGCTTGGTGTGAGCAGAAAACTGATCATCGATCCCGTAACCCGAATCGAGGGTCACGGCAAGGTCACCGTGCACCTCGATGACGACAACAATGTCGTCGACGCGAGGCTGCATGTTGTCGAATTCCGTGGGTTCGAGAAATTCGTTCAGGGCCACCCATTCTGGGAGGCGCCGATGCTGATGCAGCGCATCTGCGGAATCTGCTTCGTCAGTCACCATCTGTGTGGCGCGAAAGCACTCGACGACATGATCGGCGTCGGGGTGAAGACGGAAGTCGGAATCACGCGGACTGCAGAGAAGATTCGCCGGCTCGGCCATTACGCGCAGATGCTGCAGTCGCATGCGACGGCATACTTCTATCTGGTCGTTCCCGAGATGATGTTCGGGATGGACGCCGCGCCCGAGCAGCGAAATCTGTTCGGCCTCATCGAAGCCGACCCAGCATTGATGCGGCGAGTGATAATGCTGCGCAAGTGGGGGCAGGAGGTCATCAAATCGGTCTTCGGCCGAAGAATGCATGGCATCAGCTCGGTGCCGGGAGGCGTCCACAAGAGCTTGAGCAGGGCCGAATGCGACCGACTGCTGAATGGCGCGGAGGGCCTCCCGTCGATCGACGAAATCATCGACTACGCACAGGACGGTCTTCGCGTCTTCTACGAATTCCACGACAAGCATCGAAGCGAGGTCGACGGTTTCGCCAACGTCCCTGCCCTGAACATGTCCCTTGTCGACGTCGACGGAAACGTGGACTACTACCACGGGACACTACGCATCGTCGACAAGGACAAGAACGTCGTCCGGGATATCGACTATCACGACTACCTGGACCATTTTTCGGAAGCGGTGGAGGACTGGACGTATATGAAGTTCCCCTTCCTGAAAGATCTTGGCAGGGAGGACGGCTCGGTAAGGGTAGGCCCGCTCGGGCGGATGAATGTCACCAAGTCTTTGTCGACGCCGCGCGCACAGGAGGCCCTCGAGCGTTTCCATGCGTATACCGACGGATCCGCCAACAACATGACATTGCACACCAACTGGGCACGGGCCATCGAAGTGCTCCATGCCGCCGAACTGATCGAGGGACTACTGCGCGACCGCGA
Source organism: Mycolicibacterium moriokaense (assembly GCF_010726085.1). Taxonomy (NCBI): domain Bacteria; kingdom Bacillati; phylum Actinomycetota; class Actinomycetes; order Mycobacteriales; family Mycobacteriaceae; genus Mycobacterium; species Mycolicibacterium moriokaense. The sequence goes on along the minus strand of NZ_AP022560.1, from coordinate 4,868,744 downwards.
TCTGCAGAACGAGGATTTACTCGTAACCCCCACTGCCGACGCGTGGGTCGGTGAGGGCGTAGGTGTCGTCGAGGCTCCGCGCGGTACGTTGCTTCACCATTACCGTGCCGGTCCAGAAGGCGACATCACGTTTGCGAACCTGATCGTGGCGACCACGCACAACAATCAGGTCATCAACCGGACGGTGCATTCTGTAGCCGAGAAGTATCTGCAGGGGCGCGGTGAGATCTCTGAAGCGATGATGAACGCCATCGAGGTTGGGATTCGCGCATACGATCCATGTCTGAGCTGTGCGACGCACGCCTTCGGACAGATGCCGCTGATTGTCACCGTCTTTGATTCCGCCGGGAACGTGATCAACGAACGTGCTCGATCGGCATCCGGTTCATGAGACTCGACGACTTCGACAACGACTCCTGCCTGGTCTACGGCATCGGCAACGTAGGTCGGCAGGATGACGGATTGGGCTGGGCGTTCGTCGATTGGCTTGAGGCGCAAGGGCTGTGCTCCAACGCGGAGTTGCAGTGGGGTTATCAGCTGTTGCTCGAGGACGCCGAACTCATCAGCACCAAGCAACGCGTGTTGTTCATTGACGCTACCAAGGATGCCGCGGTGGAATCCTTCACGCTGGAACGCGCGGCACCGCGAATGGACTTCAGCTTCACGTCGCACGCCATTTCGATTCCGGCGATCATGGCGACCTGCCAGCAGTGTTTCGATCGCCTGCCGATTGTGCATGTGCTTGCGATCCGAGGGTATGAGTTCGGACTCGAACAGGGTTTGACGCCAGCGGCGAAGCGGAACCTGAACGACGCGACAGCTCATTTTTCTGGTCTGTCGGCCTCGGCCCTCCGACGCTCGAGGAATTGACCCCCTGAGTCCTGAAGTTATGTGACTTTTGGCCGCATTCGCGGGACCACCGTGTTGGGTAGCCTCATGACCATGACCACACCGACGCAACCGATCGCCATCCTGCCGGAGAGTGAGTGCTGGAAGTTGATGTCCAGCGCCGCGCTGGGACGGCTCGTCACGGCCGTCGACGGTCAGCCGGAGATATTTCCGGTCAACTTCGTCGTCCAGAACCGGACGGTGTTGTTCCGCACGGCGGAGGGCACCAAGCTGATCAGCACCGCGATCAACCACAACGTGCTGTTCGAGGTCGATGACCACAACGCCGACGAAGGATGGAGCGTGATCGTCAAGGGCCTCGCGCGATCGCTGCATACCGACGACGAGATCGCCGAAGCCGAACGCGCCCAACTGCTCCCGTGGACGGCCACGGTGAAACAGCACTATGTGCGCATCCGCCCGCTGAGCGTCACCGGCCGACGGTTCACCTTCGGATCCGAGCCGGATCGCGAATTCACCATCGCCTGAGGGGGCCGGGCTCCTCCGCGTCCTGGTGCGGAGAAGCCCGGCAAAACTAGAGGACGTGCAGATCGTCGCTTGCCTGGGAGGCCGACACCTCGGCCTGCACCTGCTGCTGCGCCCGCCGCTTGATGCCGAGCAATATGCCCCGGGTCACGAACGCCGTCGCCGGTCCCAAGAGCTCGGTCACCGGCACCTGACTCGGTAGACGCAACGGCGTCCGAATCCGGATGAGAAGGCGGCAGCGATCCTCCCAGTGAGGAATGACGTGGAAGGACCACACCACATTCCAGGTTTGGCCCACCGAACCCCGCAACACGATAGATTTCTCGGACTCTTGATCGTTGACCTCGACCACCTCGAGGGCGAACCCGTCGCGCAATCCCATCCAACCGCGGGGAACGAGCCTGACGATGTCGCCCGGCGCGAGATGCTGCCATTCGGGATGGATACTGTCGGCGTTGACGTAATGCAGCCCGGCGAGGTTCTCCACTTTCTCGAATGTGTACAGGCCGCCGCGGTCGTGACCCATCTGCACCAGCCACGGCCATACCGCGCTGGCCGGAGCGTCTATCCACACCGCCTCGGTACTCCGCACGACGGGCCCGAAGATGAGCGCATCGCCGTCGAGGTACATCTGGCTTTCTTCCTTGGTGGTGCCCCAGTTGCGGTAGTACCTCCGCGCCGCATACAAGAACGCCAGCGCACCGGCGAGCCGCAGTCCGTTCGCGATCATGGTCCAACAGTGCGGTGTGCAGCCACGATGCGGCTAGGGCCGGTAGTCCCTGATCCGACCGACATTCGCCGTAGCTGTTGCCGCAGGTCCGACAGCGGCCGTCGCGGACACTGATCGCCCAACGGCCCACTGAGCGGGGACTTCGGTCCCTACCCGACGCCGATGTGCGGTGGTCGGATACAGGAGTGGACTAAGAGGAGATGACTGCGATGACCGGGGAACGATCAGATCACGTCGCGAAGAACTGGACAGTCGAGGTGTCGATCGATGAGCACATGGGGCTCACCCGAGCCAAGGCGCGGCTGCGCTGGCGCGAAATAGAAGAGGTGGGTATCGGCACGGCGCGGCTGAATCCGGAGGATCGCGATATCGCTGAGATCGGTGACGAGCTGGCCGTCGGCCGCGCGCTGACGGACCTGGGGAAGCGGTTGATGGCTGTGTCTGCTCAAGACATCGAGCGCGTGACCGGACAGCCGGCGACCCTGCAGCCCTGAAGAAGGGGGAGTGCAGAGATGGGCCGGACCTCCGAGACGTTGAGGAGCCAACCCAGGCGCGTCTTCCGCGATCGTCGCGAAGCGGGTCGGGTGCTGGCCGACTTGCTCGGCGCCTATCGCGGGCGCGAAAACGTCATCGTGCTGGGGCTGCCCCGCGGCGGCATACCCGTCGCCTGGGAGGTGGCGGCGGCCTTGGGTGCGCCCCTTGATGCTTTCGTCGTTCGCAAGCTGGGCGCCCCAGGGCATGAGGAGTTCGCCGTCGGCGCGTTGGCCAGCGGCGGGCGGGTGGTCGTCAACGACGACGTGCTCCGTGCGTTGCGGGTGACGCCGCAACAGCTGCGCGATGTCGCCGAACGCGAAGGACGAGAGCTCATCCGACGGGAGACCGCCTACCGCGGTGATCGGCCTCCGTTGGACCTGGCGGGTAAGACCGTGATCCTGGTCGACGACGGTTTGGCGACAGGTGCGAGCATGCTCGCCGCAGTGCAGGCCCTGCGCGAGATGGAGCCCGCGGAAATCGTGATCGCGGTGCCTGCTGCACCCGAATCGACCTGCCGCGAGTTCGCGGCGATCGTTGACGATGTCGTCTGTGCCTCGATGCCGACGCCGTTTCTGGCGGTCGGTGAGTCGTTCTGGGATTTCCATCAGGTGAGCGATCAGGAGGTGCGTGGCCTACTTGCCACCCCGACAACGGGTTTCGCCACCGCTGCGATCCGTATAAAGGAGAGCCCCGCGGAGGCGATCGAGCGTGTTGCCGTCGACGCACCCGGCGGTGTGCCGTCTCCTGAGGTGCTCGAGGAGATCATCGGGGACGCCCACATCGTCCTGATCGGCGAGAGCTCGCATGGGACCCACGAGTTCTATCGGGCGCGTGCCGAAATCACCAGATGGCTCATCGAGGAGAAGGGCTTCGTCGGTGTCGCCGCCGAGGCCGACTGGCCCGATGCCTATCGGGTCAACCGTTACGTCCACGGTCGCAGCGATGACCAATCCGCGGAGGAGGCATTAAGGGGCTTCGAGAGGTTCCCCGCGTGGATGTGGCGCAACACCGCGGTGCGCGAGTTCGTCGACTGGCTGTACGACCACAACCAGCGCGCCCGAACCGTCGGGGGACGTCAGGCGGGTTTCTATGGGCTCGACCTCTACAGCCTGCACCGGTCGATACAAGAAGTGATCTCCTACCTCGACAAGGTTGATCCGCGGGCGGCGGCGCGGGCGAGGGCCAGGTACGCGTGCTTCGACCACGTGTCGGCCGACGACGGTCAGGCGTACGGGTTTGCCGCAGCGTTCGGTGCCGGGTTGTCGTGTGAGCGCGAAGCGCTCGAGCAACTGGTCGAGATGCAGCGCACCGCAGCGGAATATGCGCGACGTGACGGTCTGCTGGCCGAGGACGAGGCGTTCTATGCCCAGCAGAACGCGCAGACCGTGCGGGACGCAGAGGTGTACTACCGGGCGATGTTCAGCGGCAGAGTCACGTCCTGGAATCTGCGGGATCGCCACATGGCCCAGACCCTGCAAGCGCTGATGGCACATCTGAGCCGTCACGGCGATCAGCATTCAGCTCGAATCGTGGTGTGGGCCCACAACTCTCACGTCGGGGACGCCAGGGCCACCGAAGTGGGTGGCGACGGGCAGCTCACCCTCGGTCAGCTCGTACGTGAGCGGTACGGTCAGGACTGCCGCCTGATCGGCTTCACCACGTATTGGGGCACCGTCACGGCTGCCAGTGAATGGGGCGGAATCGCCGAACGCAAGGTCGTCAGGCCCGCCTTGAACGGCAGCGTCGAGGAACTGTTCCACGAGTCCGGGCGCCCGGAGTTCCTGGTGTCACCGGCTATCAGCCGTGCCGCGGCCGATCCGTTGGACACCGTTCGGTTGGGACGGGCCATCGGCGTCATCTATCTGCCCGAGACCGAAAGGCAGAGCCATTACTACCATGTTCGCCCCGGCGAACAGTTCGACGCGATCATCCACATCGACCGAACGCGGGCGCTCGAGCCACTCGAGACGACGAGCGTGTGGGAGGCCGGCGAGACGCCGGAGACGTACCCGACGGGGTTGTAGTCCTCGGACAGTGAGCTGATTTCAGAACCGGTACAGCGCGGCGCCGGCTGTGACTCCGGCACCCGCGGCAGCGACAAGCATCACGCCTGTCTCGCCGATCACCTTGGCGGCGCGGTCGAATGCGGAGACCAATGCGACGGTGTGCATGCCCGCATCGTCGCCGACGGTGATGGCTTCGGTCTCCACACCCAACTGCTTCGCCAGTACGGCTCGGAAGCGGGGTCGCGCCGGCGCGGCGGCGATGGCGTCGACGTCGTCGATCGTGAGACCCGATTCGTCGAGACATTGGCCGGCAGCCAGTGCCGCGGCCTTTGCATAGTGTGCGTCCAGTGATGATGTCTCCTGAAAGCGCAGCATGTTTCGTCGCCCGTTCTGCAGTCCGACGGTGGCGCGGAACGCGTCGCTGTGCTCGGGCAGATTCTTCCAGTACGTTCGTCCGAGCCCGCGCCCGTGGGTCGCCCGCGAACACAGCAGCGATGCTCCGGCAGGCGTGAACGGAAAGTCCTCGCTCTGGCGGCGTCCGGGATCGGCATCGCTGGCCACCACCAGGGCGCAGTCGATAGCGCGCGAGTTCAGAAATCCGTCGACGATCTGCAGCGCAGTCAGCACACCGCACGCTCCGTTCGCGACATCGAACGAGAATGTGCCGTGCGCGTTTTGGTGCGGTTCCTCAGGATTGGCGCCGATGTCCTGTTGGATCAGGGCGGCGAGGGCGGGCTCGGCCAGGTTGCGATCGCGGTAAATGCCCGCGTTGACCAACAGGTCGACTTCGTCGGCCGTGCGTCCGGCTCCGCGGAGGCAGTCCTCGGCCGACTTCACGGCGAGCCGCAGGGCGCTGTGGCGGTTGCGCCATCCGCGCTCCACGATGGCGACGCGATCAATCAGCATGCCCATGACGACCCACCATTTCTTCATCCAGCGTCAGCAGGATGATGCCGATCTCCAGCCCTGACGCCAGAGCGATCAACGCAATTGTTTCTCCAGGCTTGATGTTTCCGGCCTCCAGCTCCTCGACGAGGGCGACGGTGTGAGTGGTCGACGCGGTGTTGCCGTACCGGTCGACGGTGATCACGGCATCATGCTGCGGGGCGTCACCGAATTCCGCGGAGATCTTCGCCATGCCTTTGCGGATCGCCCGGGCAGAGGTTTGATGTGTGATCACGTGGTCGATGTCGTGGATCGAGATGCCCACCGTGTCAAGCACTTCGTGCAGCAGCACCGGGGTGTTCGCCATCGCTGCCTTGTGGATGCCCCGCGCGTCGGTGAACATGCGCGCGGCGGGTTCGTCGTCCGTCGGATAGGCGAGACACAGTCTGCTGTACTGGGCGACGGTCGTGAATCCCGCGAAGTCGATGCCCGCGCTGCCGGGCTCGGCCCGCTCGAGAAGCAGGGCCGCCCCGGCGTCGCCGAGGGTCAGCGAGGCGAGCTCCTTGCTCATGATGGTGCGGATATGACGCGCCGCGTTCTGACCCAACTGCGAGATGTATTCACCGCTGACCACGAGTGCGCGTTCGATGAAGCCTTGGCGAATCCAGTTGTTGGCCAACGTGACTCCGGTCAACATTCCGGCGCACGCGTTGGACAGGTCGAATGTCAGCGCGTTCTCGGCGCCGATCGCGCGGGCCACCGCGCCGCTCATCGTCGGTTCCAGCCACTGGGTGAAGTCGCTGCGAAGCTTGGTGATGCTGCAGTTGATCACCGCGTCGACCGACGCGGCGTCTGTTTGTGCGTTGTCGAGACACTTCACCGCCGCCGCGGTCGCCAGACTGTACGAGTCCTCGTCGCCCACCGACACGCGCCGCTCTCGGATCCCCGTCAGGCGTTCGAGGTCGATGTGGGTGCGGTGTCGGGTTGTCGACATCAGCTTGTCCGTTGCAAGGCGGGTCGTCGGCAGATGCCGTCCCGCGCCGGCGAGCCGGGTGCGGAAGGGCGCGTCGCGCGACCCGGCCTCAGACGCCGTCGCCGCCAAGGGCTCCATGACCAGCCATTGCTTGCGTGCCATCACCCGATGATGGGCCTCTTCGCGCCGACGATGTAGGGCGCAATTGGCATCGATGGTTGGGACCTTCGGCCCTTCGCCGTGCCCCTGTGCATTTCTAGTTTTGTCGTATGCGCAGACCTCTAACCGTGGCCGGCGGCAGTGATGGCCGTGTCGATGGCGTCATGACGCAATACCGATGCCACCGAGGCGAAACCGCCCGGAGCACCTGACTTCAACGTGAGCAGGGAAAAACGTCAGCCGCGTCAGTTGCCCCCCGGAATCGCCGACATTTGGCGAGCCCGGTGGCACGATGAGGCGGTGAGCGATGGGCCGGGGGCGAGCGCTGAGCCACGTGCGCCGCGGGTGCGTGAAACCCTGTCGGGGTTGCGGCTGCGGGAGCTGCTCACGGAGGTGCAGGACCGCGTCGAGCAGATCGTCGAGGGTCGGGACCGCCTGGACGGTCTCGTCGAGGCCATGCTGGTGGTCACCGCGGGTCTCGAATTGGATCAGACCCTGAAGACGATCGTGCACACAGCCATCGAGCTGGTCGACGCCCAGTACGGCGCCCTCGGCGTGCGCGGCCACGACCACGAACTGGTGGAGTTCATCTACGAGGGCATCGACGAGCAGACGCGTGAGCTGATCGGCCACCTCCCGGAGGGCCGTGGCGTACTCGGGGTGCTGATCGACGACCCCAAACCGATTCGCCTGGACAATATTTCGCATCACCTGTCCTCCGTCGGGTTCCCCCCGAACCATCCGCCCATGCGAACGTTCCTCGGCGTACCGGTGCGCACTCGCGACGAGGTGTTCGGCAACCTGTATCTGACGGAGAAGGTGGGCGGGCTGCCGTTCAGCGAGGACGACGAGGTACTGGTCCAGGCCCTGGCGGCCGCCGCTGGCATCGCGATCGACAACGCCCGGCTCTACGAACAGTCCAGGACCAGGCAGTCGTGGATCGAGGCGACCCGCGATATCGGGACCGAGCTCCTCGCGGGGACCGATCCCGCCACGGTGTTCCGCATGGTCGCCGACCAGTCCCGGCATCTGAGCGGTGCCGAGCTGACCCTGGTGGCCGTCCCGGCCGATGCGGATCTACCCGTCGCCGAGACCACCGAGCTCGTCGTCACCGCGACCTCCGGTGACGGACCGGGGGCGTCGGTGCGCTGCATCCCCGTCGAGGGCACACCGATCGGAGACGCATTCGTCCAGCGCACCCCCGGTCGGTTCGACCACATCGAGTTGGACGCGGCGGAGACCGGTCCGGCGCTGGTGCTGCCGCTGCGTGCCAGCGACGAGGTCGCCGGCGTGCTGGTCGCCCTACGCCCGGTCGGGGCGCCGCGGTTCAGTTCCGAGCAGTTCGACATGATGACCGCCTTCGCCGACCAGGCGGCCCTGGCCTGGCAGCTGGCCAGCGCGCAGCGCCAGATGCGTGAGCTGAGCATCCTCAGCGACCGCGATCGCATCGCCCGTGACCTGCACGATCACGTCATCCAGCGGCTGTTTGCGGTGGGCCTCGCCCTGCAGGGCACGATCCCGCGGGCACGGGCGCCGGAGGTGCAGCAGCGGCTGGTGGAATCCGTCGACGACCTCCAACAGGTGATTCAGGACATCCGGACGGCGATCTTCGACCTGCACGGGTCGTCAGCCGGGGTGACCCGGCTGCGCCAACGGCTCGACGAAGCCGTCGCACAATTCGCCACCGCAGGAATTCGCACCACCGTGCAATACGCGGGGCCGCTTTCGGTGGTCGACGCGACCCTCGCCGACCACGCCGAAGCTGTTGTCCGAGAAGCGGTGAGCAACGCCGTCAGGCACGCGCAAGCCGCCTCGATCGCGGTCAGCGTCGGGGTCGGGGACGACTTGACCATCGAGGTCACCGACAACGGATGCGGCATCGAGGGTGAGATCACCGGCAGCGGGCTGAGGAACCTGCACAAGCGCGCCGAAGAGGTCGGTGGGTCGTTCACCGTCGAAGCGGTACCGACCGGTGGCACCAAGTTGACGTGGAGTGCGCCCCTGCCCTGACCGGCGCCGCCCGCCCAACCATGCAAACCACGCCCGCAAAGCCTCCTGACTGGGTTTAATTGTCGCGTGCGTAACACCCAATGGCTGTTCGGAGCGGGCAGTTAGTACCGCGATCGAACGCCCGCACTATGGCACCGCTGGTGGGACGCACAACAGCCCAGGCTTGCGTACTGGGGAATCGTCGTCTCCGAGTGCTGGGGGAACCAACATTTGACCGTGAGGGTGGATCGCGCGACAGCGGCGGACGCAGCGAATGGCGTGGAAGTCGGTGGACTTCCCGATATCGATGCGTTCGCCACCAGCAACGGCGCAGACGTCCCCGATCTCGTCGCGGTGACCTTCAGTCCGCATCAGGAACCGCAGGAGACGGCGAAGGGCCGTCAGCTTCCCGCCGCCCTGAGCAGGCCACTGCGGTACGCGCTTGCCAAGTCCGATTCCTCGTTGCAGACGTTGGGCCGTTTCTTCGACTTGGCCGCGCAGTCATTCCGCTACCTGATCGTGGATCTGATTCGGTTGCGCCACCCGTGGCGGGACACCATCAATCAGGCCTGGTTCATCATCAGCGTGACCGCGATTCCAGCGTTGCTGGTGTCGATCCCGTTTGGGGTCATCGTGGCCGTGCAGGTCGGCAGTTTCATCCAGCAGGTCGGTGCCTCGTCGATCTCGGGTGCCGCCGGGGGGCTCGGGGTCATCCGGCAGGGCGCACCCATGGTGGCGGCGCTACTGCTGGGCGGGGCCGCCGGTTCGGCGGTGGCAACAGATCTCGGCGCACGCACCATTCGTGAAGAGGTCGACGCGCTGCGTGTCATGGGCGTGGACCCGGTGCAGCGGCTGGTCGCCCCGCGGCTGGCGGCGATGGTGCTCGTGGCGCCGGTGCTGTGCGCATTCATCATCTTCATGGGCCTGGCGGCCGGCTACGCGATCAATGTGGGCTTCCAGTCCGGCACTCCTGGCAGTTACATCGCCTCGTTCGCGTCCTTCGCCAGCGTCGGCGACGTCGTGATCGCCATGCTCAAGACCTGGCTTTTCGGCATGGTCGTGATACTTGTGGCCTGTCAGCGTGGGCTGGAGGCCAAGGGCGGGGCACGCGGCGTCGCCGATGCGGTGAACGCTTCCGTCGTCATCGGCGTGGTCGCGGTGTTCATCCTCAACCTGATCATCACGCAGGGCGTGTCCATGTCCATGCCGCTGAGGGTGGGCTGAAGTGGCGACACCATCACGACATCTACCGCGCGTCCTGCGTGCCCCCGCATGGGTCGTCGGTCAAGGTGACTCGGTTCTGCAGCGCCTCGGTCACCAGCTTTCGTTCTTGATCCAGGTGATCGCCGCGATACCGCACACCCTGCGGAACTACCGTCACCAGACCGGGGTGCTACTGGTCGACGTGATGTGGGGCAACGGGTCGCTCATCGTCGGTGGCGGCACCATCGGCGTCCTGGTGCTGATGGGCGCGGCTGTCGGCGGCGCGGTGGGAATCGAAGGGTACGGGGCCCTCGACATGGTCGGTATGGGCCCGTTGACCGGTTTCGTGTCCGCCTATGCGAACACCCGTGAGATGGCGCCGATGATCGCGGGCATCGGTTTCGGTGCGCAGGCCGGCTGCCGGATGACCGCTGAGATCGGCGCCATGCGGATCAACGAGGAAATCGACGCGCTGGAAGCCCTTGGTATCCGGTCGATCCCGTTCGTCGTCACCACCCGCGTGCTCGCAGGCATGGTGACCATCATTCCGCTGTACATCGTGACCCTGGTGTTGAGCTATGTGTCGTGCTCGCTGGTGGTCAACGTGCTGCACGGGCAATCCTCGGGCACGTACAACCACTACTTCAGCTCGTTCATCCAGCCGTCCGACGTGGTGTTCTCGGTGCTCAAGGCGGCCATCTTCGTAACACTGATCATCGTCATCCACGCGTATCACGGCTACTACGCCACCGGCGGCCCCGAAGGTGTCGGCCGGGCCTCCGGCCGAGCGATCCGCGCCAGCATCGTCACCGTCGTCGCCGTGGATATGGTTCTGACGCTGTTGTTCTGGGGTAACAGCGCCGGCATTCGGATATCGGGATAGCCGCTCATGCCTCTGTTATCGAGTAATCCGCTGTCTGCCAATCAGGGTGTGCGCGCGCTCAGTTCGCGCTCACTGCGGATCCGCGGCCTGATCGCCGCGGTGATTCTGGGTGTTGCGGGCACTGTGCTCTACCAGATGGGCACCGGCGGCTTCGCCAACACGTTCAAGCTGACCGTACTGGCCGACACCCTCGGTGAGGGACTGACGCCGGGAGCGGAGGTGAAGTTCCGCGGTCTGACGATCGGATCGGTGGAGAGCCTGCAGACGGTCGGATACAACAAGCAGAAGATCACGCTGGAGCTCGAGCCACGCCAGGCGGCGGTCCTGACCGCCGACACAACGGCGAACTTCATGTCCTCCAACACTTTCGGCCTCGCAGCCGTCGAACTGGTGAGCAGCGGAACCGGACCGCGGTTACGTCCGAACCAGACGCTGATGGTCGACACCAACGCGCGGTCAACCTCGATCACCGGACTGCTGCGTGAAGGCCAGAAATTCGGCGACATCATCGACTCGCCCGACGTCGACCACATCATCGAGGTGGTGCGCAGGCACTCCGACCTCACACAGCCGGTGACCCGGTCCTATTTCGACCTGATCAAGATGCTCGCCGACTCCCAGAGAGTGCCCTTCTCGCAGTCGCTTTCGGTGTTTGCTTCGGTGATTAACGGTGTCAGCGACTCCGTCCCACTCATCGGGTTGGCGTACGACCTGCTCAACGGGATGGAGTTCCTGGCACACCCCGACGGCGTTCAGCGGATGAACACGATCTTGGATCAGACCACCAAGCTGCTCCTCGACACCACCGAGATTCTCGCGAAGAACATGTCGTGGCTGGTCCCGATCATCGACGCGATGATGAGCGTGTCGCTGCCGCTTTCGTACTTCCAGGGCAGCTTCGCGCCGGCGTACGACCGGCTGTCCGGTCTGCTGGACCGCACCAGCGCGGCTTTTCCGATCATCGACGGCAAGGTCCGCATGCAACTCGAACTCACGCTGGAGACGATGCCGGGGTTGGCGGCGGCCCTGCCGTTACCGACGCCCGCGGATTCTCCGGTGCCTCCCACCGCCCCGCCCATGCTTTCTCCCACCGCCCCGCCCATGCTTTCTCCCACCGCCCCGCCCATGCTTTCTCCCACCGCCCCGCCCATGCCGCTGCCCCTCCCTGACACGGTGCCCCAAGGCGGTGGCCGATGAGAAGTGTCGCCAAATCCGTGACGTGGTTGACGATCTTCACCGCGATCGCGGCGGTCTGCACGCTCATCGTGTTGACCGCCCTACGCAGCCCCGTCAGCGGGAAGGTGTCTCGCTACACCGCGGAGTTCTCCGATGTGTCAGGGCTTTACGTCGGTGACGACGTGCGCATCTCCGGCGTACAGGTCGGCAAAGTGGAGGCCATCCGCCTCGACGGCCGGATCGCCAAGGTGGATTTCACCGCGCAAACCGACCACCCGCTGTTCACCAACACCGTTGCCGCCGTGCGCTATCAGACGCTGATCGGTCAACGCTATGTGGAGCTCGTTCAACCGGCCGAGCCGGACAGCCAGTTGGTCAACAGCGGCACGATCCCGCTGGGACAGACCATTCCCTCCTTCGACGTCGCCAAGCTGTTCAACGGTTTCCAACCGATATTCCAAACCCTTGACCCCGCCCAGTTCAATCTCCTGGGGGAGAACCTGCTGCGGCTGATTCAAGGCGACGAATCCGGCATCGGCCCGTTCCTTCATCACCTCGACGTCATATCGAAGTTGGCCGTGGACCGGCAGGCTGTCATTACCGTCATGATTCGCAATCTCAGCGCGATCTCCCAAGACCTGGGCGGCAAGTCGCAGCAACTGTTCAACCTCATCACCGAGCTCAATGACTCGCTGGCGAGGTTCGCTTCGGTGGGCGAGGAGTTCAATGCCTCGCTGGACACTCAGCTGCCCGGGCTCCGAACCATGACCCATCTTCTGCAATACACCGAGCGCACCTTCGACGGGACGACGGTTCCGCTCTACGACCTCGTCAGCCGAATGTGGCCGCAGACGCCGACGATCATCGCGGGCCTGTCCCTGGCGCCGTCGTTGATCCAGGGGATGCGCAACTGGCTGGTGGATGCGCAGCCGGCCCAGCCGACGTTCTTCTGCTCGAACGGAGAGGTCGAACTACCGGGGATCGGCCAGGTGTCGTTCGCCCAACAGAACTTGGTGGTGTGCCGATGACGGCGTGGCACAACCGACTCACCGACTGGCGCGCACGGCTGGGCAGGCGTCGGGGTGTGCTGGATGAAGGCGAAGCGGCATCCCGCAATCGCAGGCACGGCGTCATCGGCGTCCTTGTCATCGTCGTGTCGTTGGCGGTCACCGCGATGGCCTACCTCAACCCGACAGGTCACACGACCTATACCGCCCACATGGCCAACTCGGCCGGTGTACGCGTCGACGATCAGGTGCGTATCGCCGGCATCCCGGTGGGCAAGGTCACCAGTGTTCGCCTCGACGGCGCGGTCGTCGAGATGAAGTTCGATGTCGAGAAATCGGTGATGGTCGGCTCGGATTCGACCCTGGACGTCAAGCTGCTGACCCCGCTGGGTGGCCACTACATCTCGCTCGACCCGAAGGGCGCTATGCCGCTGGGGCACAAGGTCATTCCGTCAAGCCGTGTCACATTACCGTTCGAGGTGAACGACATCATCCAGGCGGCCACGCCGGTCATCAAAGAGGTGGACGGCGACGTCATCCACGACACCTTCACCGAGGTTGCCAACGCGGCCAACAAGTATCCCGACGCGGTGCGCGACCTCATCTCGTCGGCCAATGCCCTGACCACGTCGATGAGTGCATCCACGGCCGACTTCCACCGCAGCCTCGACTTCGTCAACAACGGCATACGAGCCATGGTCACCAACCGGGCACAACTCATGACGCTCGTCGAGCAGTTCGCTGCCCTCAGCCGGATGTACACCTCGAGGGCGGTGGATATCGTCGAGTTCTTCAGTCTGCTCAAGGAATTGGCCCGAGTTCTCGACCGCGTCGCGACGTTCTACGGTCGGGAGGTCGCACCCATCACCGAAGGTCTCGAAGACATCACCGACACGCTTACCGCGCATCCGGAACGATGGGGCATGGCACTGGACGGCCTGGGGCAGACGCTCAACATCGTGGTGCCGATGCTCAGTGGCAACGGGGTCATCTTCGACAAGAGCGACGTGCGGCTGGCTCCCGGCCAGGACCTGTGCCTGCCCAACATCATGAGGCACTGCTGACATGGCCGGCCTCTGCGCTGTCCGCGCGCGGTTGCGTTCCCCGTTGGGTATCGCGACGGTGACGGCCGTCGTGGTCGCCGTCGTGGCCGCGGCGGTCATGGGTGCCAAGGTCGTGACGCCCAAAATCAACAGCACCCGGACGATGTGTGCCGAATTCACCGATGCGGTAGGGCTTTACCCGGGAAACAAGGTGGCGCTCCTGGGCATCGAAGTCGGTTCCACGAGCGCGGTCGTCAACAAGCCCGACCACGTCGAGGTCCAGTTCACCGTGCCCGCCGATCTCGACCTGCCCGTCGATGTCGGTGCGGTGACCTACTCGCAGTCGATTGTCACCGATCGTCATATCGAGCTGACCAAGGCCTACACCGGCGGTCCCAAATTCACCGGTCCGGGCTGCATCAAGCTGGAGTCGACCAAGACCCCGCTCAGCATCAGCGAAACCTTCTCCGCGGTAGGCAACCTCGCGGACGCCATTATTGGAGCCCAACCGGGTCAGGACCCGTCCAACGCGCCGGGTGTGCGAGCCATCAACGACAGCCTGAGCGCGGCCAGCCGTTCGCTGCAAGGCACCGGGCCAGGCCTGAACCAGACGATGCGCAATCTGGTCACCATGCTCGGCGACCCGTACAAGGCCGACGCCGACTACCGGCAGCTGTTCGAGAACAGCGAGATCCTCACATCGGACTTCCTCAACAACTGGGACAGTTTCGCGTCGGTCATCCGAACGCTTCCCGAGACAACCCAGTTGATCGAGGGCCTGTCGGAGAACTTCTCAGGGTCCCTGAGCTATCTGTCGCACTCGCTGCCGATCCTGGTCGACGCCATGCAGCGGTTCGGCCCGCGGATGTACAACACTGCGGGCTCGCAGGTCGCGTGGCTGCGGGACCTGCTGAACAACCACAAGCCCGCGATCCTCGCCATGATCAACTCGTGGCCGCAGTTCAGCAACTGGATGGCCGACATCTATGAGCCGGCGTGGGGCACTCACAACGTCACCTACATTCCCCCGCAGGTGGCGATAGCCCCGACCCAAGCCGGTGCGATATGCCAGGCGCTGACGCAGCGCAATATTCCCGGTGCCGCGTCGGCCTGCGCGTCGGGTAACGGTTCGGATCCGGTTACCCTCGGCCTCACCGATCTCGTCCTGGGGGCCGCGCTCGGATGACGGGACGATCGATGCGTGCTGTTCGCGTGCTGCTGGGGGTGGTGATGGTCATTGCGGCGGCGGCATGCTCGCTGGATCCGACCCGGCTGCCGGTTCCGGGCGCGTTCACCGCACACGACGCGTACAAGATCAAGATCGAATTCTCCAGCGTGCTGAACCTGCCGGCCCGCGCGAAGGTGGACTCCGGTGGGGTGCAGGTCGGTGTGCTCGACCGTGTCGAGCTCGACGGCAACACCGCGGTCGCGTACGTCGAAATAGCCGGTAAAACCACGCTTTCCGACAACACCCGCGCCGAGCTTCGTCAGGCCACACCGCTCGGCGACATCTACATCGCCCTGCTTCCACCGGAGGAACGGTCGGCCGGGGTCCTGCGCGACGGCGATACCATCCCGCTGCGCAACACCGCCCCGGCCGACAACGTCGAAGACCTCCTGCGGTCGATGTCGAACCTGGTGGGCGGCGGCGCGGTCGGCACGCTGCAAAACACCGTGGTCGAGGTCAACAAGGCGTTCCCGGACGACCCCGCCGAGCTGACCCGGATGCAGCGCACCGTCGCCGGTGTGCTCAATGACCTTGCGGCCAACCAGGACACAATCAACGGCATGCTCTCGAGCATGGAGAACATCAGCACCGCGATGGCGGCGAATACCACGGTGTTCAACCGGCTCGTCACCGAAGGTCCGGCGAAGCTCGAAGGCCTGTCGGATATCACGTTGGCAGTCCTGAACGTGGTCAACAACTCTCGGGACATCGGCACTCTCAACGCCGAGCTGATCAACCCGATCGCCGGCGATCTGATGCAGATGCTGTCCTACCTCACACCCATGGTCGGAACGATGGCCACCGTCGACACCACCATCCCGGTGCTGGCCGACAAGTTCGTCGCGTTCCTGCGTTACAAACTTCTCGTGTTCTTCCGCAAGGGCGGACCGAAGTTCACGATCACCGGGCTTCATCCCCCGACCGGGAACGAGGGCGTGGATCCGGCGGACAAGACCGACGCAGCGGTCGAGGCGATGCAGACGATGGGACTGCTGCCGCCATGAAATTCAACGCCCGCGCCACGCTCGTCATCCTCGCGGTGATGACGCTGCTCGGTGCCGTCTACATGTCGTTCGGTGTGCTCGACGTGAGTCCGGCCAAGCAGGTCACCCGGCTCACCCTGCTGCTCAACACTTCCGGCGGCCTAATGCCGACCTCAGAGGTGACGATGCGCGGCATCAAGATCGGCCGAGTGTCGGATATCCAGACCACCAGCACCGGCCTCGCGGTCTCGATCGAACTCGACGACGAGCACCGGGTTCCGGCCGACAGCCCGATCACCATCGAAAATCTCTCGGCCGCAGGCGAACAGTACATCGACTTCAAGCCGAAGCTCATAGCGCCGCCGTATTACACCGACGGGGCAGTGATCCCCGCTGATCGCGTCGCACCGGTCGTGACGGCCAGTGACCTGCTCGCCAAGATCAATGTCTTGTTCACGGCGCTGGACCTCGACCAGATCCACGCCATCATCAACGAAGTGGCTGCGGCGATGGCCGACAACGACGACACCATCGACTCCCTGGCGACCACCGCCGGGTTGACCGCCGACGTGATCCACGATGACAAGGCCCTGATGGCCACCCTGTTCAACAATGTCTCCGTCCTCACCACCAACCTGGGCGACCTCAACGCCGGCCAGGTGATCAGCGAGACCGGCCATCAGCTACCGCGCTCGATACCGGCGTTCCTGGAGCTCATCCGCGAGATCGAGAGCATTTCACATGCGGGCATGGGCGTGATCGGCCCGGACGATGCGGTCACGGTCCTGGTTCAGAAACTCCGCGAATACCTCGACATGCTGGCCGGCCCGCTTGGCTCTTTTGCCACTGTGCTGCAGCCTGCGCTCAAACCGCTGCACGACATCAAAATCGACGCCGGGCACTGGCTCGACTTCTGGGAATCGACGTTCAACGATACTGGCAGTGTGCGGGTTCAGCTCAATGTGCCCGAATGGCACCAATGAGCCCTAAA
Organism: Mycolicibacterium moriokaense; assembly: GCF_010726085.1. NCBI lineage: Bacteria > Bacillati > Actinomycetota > Actinomycetes > Mycobacteriales > Mycobacteriaceae > Mycobacterium > Mycolicibacterium moriokaense. The sequence goes on along the minus strand of NZ_AP022560.1, from coordinate 4,851,580 downwards.
GAGACTGCAATGAAAGAAGCCGACATGACCGACTCGACCGACAGCAATGCCGGCGATGCCGACGCCTCAGACGAGTCCCCGCCCAAGGCGGCGACAGACCGTGCCGAAACCGAAGACACGGATACCGCGGCCACCGATGGCGCAGACTCCGTCGACACGTCACGATCCGGTCCCACGAGACCCTGGGTATGGGTCGCAGCGGCGCTGGTTGCGGTGCTTGTCGGCGGGGGCGTGTTCGGGTTCATCAAATATCAGCAGGCGACCAGCCAGCTCGAGCAGCTACGGCAGAGCGTGGCCGATCGCGAGGCAGCGGCACAGCTCGCCAAGGACTATGCGCTGAAATCGCTGAACTACACGTATGAAGATCCGGACGCCTTCTTCCGCGCCGTCGAAGACGGTGTGTCACAACAACTCAAGGACAAGTACGTCAACGCCAGCGAGCTGCTCACGGCCGTCATGCTGGAGGCGCAGGTCACCTCCAGCGGCGAGGTGTTGGCCACCGATCCCGTCCTGCAGCCCGACGGTTCGTATCGCGTGGTGGTGTCGGCCCACCAGACGACCCGTAATCTGCAGAACCCGACGCCCAAGGTGTCGATCATCCTGTTGCGCGTCACGGTGAACAAGGTGGGCGATGGCTGGCAGGTTGCCGACATCGGGCCCGAGACAGGCAGCAAACCACCTGTGGATGAACAGCTTCCGGCGCTGCCGCCGCCGGCGCCGCCGACTCCCACCAAACCGACGCCGCAGCGGTAGGCACATACGTGAAGCGGTTGTCAGCACTGGCCGGCGTCGTCGCATTGGCGACCGTCGGTACGGTGTGCCCAGCCGCCGTCGCCGCCCCCGCACTGCCGCCATGCCCGCAGTCGATGCCGATCATCAGTCCGGAGGGGACGTCGCCACATGTCGACTGCTCGTTGCACTCCGGTGCTCTTGATTTCACCGTCACGTACTTCTCTGTCCCCGAGTTGCCGGAGCCACGGGCGGTAAAGGTCACCGTGACCGACCCGGCGGGGGAGGTCGTGCAGACCATCGACGAGCTGCTGGAGCCGTCGAGTCCGGGCGGCGTCGGGCTGGAGGATGTCGACGCCGACGGTCGCGAAGAACTGATCATCCCGATCGCCCGAAACATGTTCAACGGCAGTCCAAACACCCGGTTCGCAACCTGGCGCGCACCGGGCGACCGTTGGCATTACGAACGCACGCAGATGGTGGGGCAGGCCGCCTATCCCAGCGGGGACGGTTATCTGGTGGTCAACGGTGGCGGTCTGGTCAGCCGCGATCTCACCTTCTATCTGCCGACCGGGGCCGGGTACACGCTCGTCGTGGTGTTGACGATCGAAGCCCAGGAAGTCGACCCGCACACCCGCAAGGTACTGACCGTCATCTGTCGGGCCCACCAGGAAGACGGACTTCATGCGGTCGGCTTGACCATCCGCCAGGCCGAGGCGGCTTTCTGTGCGTCACCGGCTGCGAACGCCATTTGGCCTGGCGCCGAACGGCTGTCGGTTCGAATATGGGGACCCGGGAGCTAACTGAGTCAACTGAAGGGCATGCCCTGAGGTGCACAGGATCCGCGCGCCCCGGCGAGCAGTTCTCTCGTCGCGGCGAGATCGCGGACGAGCAGGTCTGGGCTTGCCGGTCGATAGGGATCACTGTCGTCGATCTGGGCCGCCAGCATGTCCGACCGGATCCGGAGATCGATGGCCGACGGAGTTCTCAAGCCGTACAGCGGCGATACCGCCTTTCGAACCTGGCCTGCCACATACGACGGTGTCCCGGCTGGAGCGACCGTATTGAGCGCCGCCTCCAGGCGGTCAGCCACGGGCAGGATGATGCCGCACTCGCTGCCGGCCGCTGCGGGCGCAGCCGCGAGCCACATGGCCACCGCGGCCACCGAGAGCGGCACTGCGAGAATTCGTCGAGACATCGGTCCTACCTTGACACCGCGCCGCGCGGTTTGTCGCCGTTATGAGTCGCTTGATGTCGCCGGATCCTGCCGGGGGCTGGTCAGCTGCCCTCCGCCGCCCCCGCTCAATGTGTCGGTTTGTTTGGCGATGAAGGCGTCCCAGTCCGTCGCGCGCTCGATGAGGAGGTCACGGACCTGATCGTCGGTATACAGCATGAAGGTGTCGTCGAGGATGGCGTTGGCCACCATCTCGCCCACCGTATCGGGCAGGAGGATTCCGAATTGCGGTCCGGGAAGGCCGGTTTGAACTTCCGGTCCGAACCTTTCAGGCATCGTGGCGAGGATGTTGGTCGCCACCGGTCCCGGACATAGCACGGTGACACCGATACCTTGCGGGTGCAGGTAGAGCCGGAGTCCTTCCGAGATCTGAACGATCGCAGCCTTGGTGGCGGCGTAGGGAATCCGGTCATATGAGTACGTGTAAAGGCCCGCGAAGGACGCGGTGTTGACGATATGGCCGTGGCCCTGCGCGATGAGGATCGGCAGGAACGTGGCGTTACTTCGTACCACCGACATCAGGTTGATGTTGATGATCCGTTCCCATTCGGCAATGGGGAGGTGATCGGGCCGTCCGCTGGTGAGAACGCCGACGTTGTTCATCACGATGTCGACGCCCCCGAAACGCTCCATCGTGAAGGCCTTGAGAGCCCCGAAAGCCCGGTCCGTACCGACGTCACAGACAAAAGCCTCGGCCTCGTGACCTTCCGCCCTGATCTGGTCCGCGACCGCATTCGCGTTGTCCGCGTGGATGTCCGCGACGACGACACGGGCCCCGCGGTTCGCGAGTGAAACCGCCGTAGCCCGGCCTATTCCGCTTCCGCCGCCGGTGATGACGGCTGTGGCGCCCCGTACCGATGTCATCGCCACCTCAACGCACCGTGCAGCCGGCATCGAGCGGCGACTGGGGGTCTCGTCTGCTCAATCCCGGCCGGGACCACACCGGGCCGAACACCCGGTCGGCAACCATCATGTCTTGGTAGCTCGGGTCCGACTCCACGTGCACCTCTTTTTCGGATCGGCTAGCTGAGCGTTCGCAGCAATGCGGCAGCACGGATTTCATCGCCGACCGCGATCGCGATGTTCACGTCGTCGTCGCGTCGGGCCCATCGCAGGGTGACGTCTTCGCCGTACTGGATCGGCCGGCGATACTCGACCACCGCGCGATATGGTGCGCGGCACACCTCAGGCACTTCGGCCATCACTTCGTGGATGGCATGCCAGTAGGCGGTGTTGGTGACGTGTTCGAACACGTCGATATCGGTGCGACGCAACGCGAATGGTCTAACCACATCGGCCTCGTCGAGGTTGGTCAACCACGGCCGCCACTTGAGGCGGTGCTCATCTGCGGTGCTGGAGAACTTGTCGATCAGACTGTCGGAGACCCGCTGCGGTGTCAGGGTGCGTTCGTTGATCGCGATCCAGAAACCCTCGGTCTCGATCCGGCCGCCCTCGCTGCCGACCAGATCGACGCGCATCGTGCACCAGCGCGTCGACAGTGCCGAGCACCAGCGGCTGAACGACACCTCGTTGGGCCACTCGATCGGCTCGATGACATCGATCACCGTGCGCTGGACGAGCCAGTGCGGATGCGCCTCGGCCTCGCCTGCATCGAGCAGATTCTCGGCACCGACTTCCTGGATGTAGCGGGCCACCCCGTCTAGGCGCAACTGCAGCTGGTCGCCGATGTCGCCGGTGGGCACGGCCCAGGACGTGCGGTAGATATAGCCGTCCGAAGGCTGCGGTCGCAGCCGTTGGTTCACATCCATACTTGGCATCGAGTCCTGTCTACCTGGTGATTCACCAAATACTGCGAATTCGTGTCGTTCCGCCCGCTTCGGTCCCTTCCCGAGTCAACCGAACTATTGTGGTCGAAATCTGTCTTTTGGCTGGTCGAAGGGGGCTCGATGTCTCACAGGGGCCTGCGCGGACAGAACCCGCCGTGCACGCCCGGTGAACGGGGGAGGTGTGCGCCATCCACGCTGACCGATGGCGCCACGCCGAAGCGCATACCGGCCGACGACATGCAGACCATCCTCGTTGTCGACGACGACACTCGACTTCGCGATCTGCTGTGGACCGTGCTCACGCCGCTGAAGTGTGTGGTCGTCACGGCAGGTTCCGGCGAAGAGGCCCTCACTGTGCTGCTTCAGCGCAAGGTCGCAGTGATCGTCCTCGACGTCAACCTGCCCGGAATGGACGGTTTCGAGACCGCGCAGCTGATCAGGGACGTCGAGGAGATGGCGTCGACACCCATCATCTTCCTCACCGGCCAGGCCGACGCCGGCGATCTGAACCGGGGCTATGACCTGGGTGCGGTCGACTTCCTCGTCAAGCCCGTCGCTCGGGAGGTGCTGTACGCCAAGGTCAAGGCGCTGTTGGAGCTGGATCGGTCATTCGCCCGGCTCCACCGCGAGGCCGCCGAGCTGCACGAAGAGCAACTGCAGGCGGCTCGCGCCGCTGAGATATGGCACCGGGAGGAGTTGGCAGGTGCGCGGGCGCGGGCGCGGCTGGCCAACATGTTCGCCGAACAGACCCTCGATCTGGCCTCCTTGGAGACGACCATCGTCACCGGGTTGAGCGAGTTGGTCAGAGGCGATTGCCTGCTGCGCCTGCCGACCTCCGGCGACGGTTGGCGCCACTCGTTCGCGCGCCCGGAGTCGGCCGCACCGTCCGGTCTTTCGCGAGAGTGGCTCGCCGAGCAATTGACCGACCGGAATCGAAACCCGAACGACCGACTGGTGCTGGTCGAGGAGTTGACGGCCCGGGGCGAGCTCGTCGGCACCCTGTGCGTCGGCCGACCCGACGGACCTTCGTTCACCGAAACCGAGGTCGCACTGTTTCGCGCAGTAGCGGTGGCGGCCGCATTGTCGATTTCGAATGCCTCCCTGTTCCGGGTCCAGGCCGAGTATGCCGCCGTGATGCAGGGCACCAGCGATGCGATCCTCGCGGTCAACGGTGCGGGCGAGATACGCAGCTGCAACAAGGCCGCCGAAGCGTTGTTCACTCAGGACTGCGACACGTTGATCGGCCGATCCATCGTCGAGCTCGCGGTTGACGGTCACCGGGGCCGGCTGCGGGAGCAGTTGAACGACGCGCTGGCGACGCGCCGGCAGAGCTCGCTGGAAACGACGCTTGCGGCACACGGCGATCGCCACGTCGACGTTCTGATCACGCTGTCACCGATCGGCGACTCGGACGATTTCAGCGTCGCCGTGGTGATTCACGACCTGACCGAGATCAAGCAGGCGCAGTCGGTGATCACCCATCTCGCGACTCACGATCCGCTGACCGACCTTCCCAACCGCAGACAACTGACCGAGCGGCTTGAAGAGCTGGCCCGCCAGCAGGACGGCGACCTGGCGGCGTTGCTGTACATGGACTTCAACAAGTTCAAGCCGATCAACGACACCTACGGCCACGAAACCGGCGACGAACTGCTCGTCGAAGTGGCGGATCGACTTCGTGCGGCGGTACGGGGCGACACCCTGGTCTGCCGTGTCGGTGGCGACGAGTTCATCGTGCTGTTCGAACACGTGGAGTCCGCTAGCGCGGCCGTAGCTGGAGGCAATCGCATCCTCGAGCAGGTGCAGTCGCAGCCGGTGCAGTGTAAGAACGCGACACTGCAGCCCTCGCTGAGCATGGGTATCTCCGTCTTGGGCGCGACGGCTCACACACCGCAGCAATTGCTGACCCAGGCCGATATCGCCATGTTCGAAGCGAAGATCAATCGTCTGGACGAATGTGTGTTGTACACCGAATCGATGGGGTCGCGCCGCCGGGGGAATGCACATCTGCGGGCGAAGCTGGCCGACGCCATCGCGCGTTCGGATCTGCGCATGGTTTACCAGCCGATCGTCAACGCGGTCACCGGCGAGCTGTTCGGACTGGAAGCGTTGGTGCGCTGGCTGGCTCGCGGCGAACCTGATGAACCCGACCGGGACGTGCCCGCGAACGAGATCATCGCGCTGGCGGAGGCGTCGGGACAGGCCGGCGCTCTCGGCCGGTGGACCGTGACACGAAGCTTCGAAGACTATGTGGCTCTTGGCCATAACGACCTGAAGCTGCACGTGAACCTGTCGCCGGCCCAAGTCCTGGACAAGAAATTCCTCAGTCACCTTGTCGCCGCGCACCGCGACTACGGGATAGCCCCGGACAGCATCTGTCTGGAACTCACCGAGCGCGCTTTCACCAAGGACCCCTCACCCGCATACGCGGACCTGCAGCGCGCGCGCGAACTCGGGTTCAGCCTTGCCCTCGACGATTTCGGCGTCGACCACGCGAGCATGACCACGTTGAAACACATCCCCGCCAACTGGTTGAAGATCGATCGCTCGTTCGTCGAGGACGTCCACGAAAGCGACCGTGCGCAACGGCTGGTGCGCGGTCAGATCGCCGTGGCTGCGTGCATGCAGATCGATCTGATCGCCGAAGGAGTCGAGAAGCGCGAACAGGCGGACTGGCTCAGCGAGGCAGGATGTGTTCTGCAGCAGGGGTTCTGGCATGCCCGTCCGATCGAGGTGACAGACCTTGCCGACCGGGTTCAGAACTGGCGTGCGGGGCGGGCCGCCCGCGGTACCGGTGAAGGCTAGGGTGACATGACGCTTGCGACCAGACTGGCCCTCTTGTGCGGATCCGCACTTCTCGCAGTCATTTTGGGGAATACGCTTTACACGATTCAGACCAATCGGATCAACACCCTCTTCGAGGAGCGCAACGCAGCGCGCAACGCGCAGGTCGACGTGCTGGAAATTCAGCGGAACCTCGAGACATTGCTGACCACCTACCACCAGTTCCTGTTCGACCATCCGAGCCGACGTGCCGCACACGCCGCCGAGATAGAAGAACTCGACAAATCCATTCAAGCCGAGCTGCGGGCGGCCGCAGCGGGGGATACCGACAGCGACCAGCGGATCCAATATCAGCAGGCGCTGAATACCTGGGCCAGCTTTCAGTCCGACTACCGGACAGGTATGCAAAACTTCGCGACGACCGGAGATGCCGCGGCTTCCGCGGAAAACCTCAGCAGTCAGGTGGCACTGCTCGAGCAGCAACTGGAAGGCATCGAGCAGGACACGCTCGAGACGGTCGACGTCGCCAGTCTGCGGGTGCGGCAGGCGATTGCGACGACCCGTGCGTTGCTCTGGACATTGGCGAGTGTCATCGTCGCGACGTTGGCGGTGCTGCTCTTCTTCACCAGCCGCAACATTCACCGCACCGTGACCAGCGCGGCGCAACGGGACGAGAAGGCGCGTCGCTCCAAGGAAATTCAGGCGAACCTGATGACCGAGGTGCAGACTGCACCGGATGTGGCTGCCGCAGCCAAGATCGTCATGAAGGGCGCCGCGGACGCGCTGGACGCCAAGCACGGAGCGCTCTACCTCCGACAGCCCGACGACCCCGGCCGCTTCGCCCTGACGGCGTCGTACGCCTTCCACCGCCGCGAGGACCTACCCACCTCGTTCAACCTGGGTGACGGCTTGGTTGGCCAGTGTGCACTGGAAGGCAACAGGATTGAGGTGGTGGGCGCTCCCGACGACTACGTCGAGATCGTGTCGGGACTGGGCAAGACCGCGTCCGTATCGCTGATGCTGATCCCGATCAGCTTCGAATCCGAAGTGCTCGGCGTTCTCGAGCTCGCCGCCCTCCGTTTGTTCACACCGGATGACATCGAACTCGTGGAGAGCATCGCGCTCGGAGCCGGTGTCGCCATCAGTGCGATCGAATCCGCGGAGAAGACTCGGGAATTGCTGCAGCTGGCGCAGGCGCAGACGGAGGAACTGAAGGCTCAAGAGGAGGAGCTACGAGCGACGAACGAGCAACTGACACTGCGTGAAGATCAATTGTCGGCGCAGAACGCCGAGCTCGAGGAGACGACCGAGGAACTCCGCTCGCAGCAGGAAGAGCTCAGGGCCACGTCGGAGCGACTCGAGACGCAGGCGCGTTCCCTGGAGTACAAGAACGAGGAATTGCACCGCCTCAGCCAGACTCTCGAAGAGAAGGCCGAGGAACTGGCCGTGTCGTCACGGTACAAGTCGGAGTTCTTGGCGAATATGTCGCACGAGCTGCGCACCCCGCTGAACAGCATCCTGATCCTGGCGAGCCTCCTTGCCGATTCCGATGAGCCGCTCACCGAAAAGCAAAAGGAGTTCGCGGAAACGATCCAGCACGCCGGCAAGGACCTCCTGAACCTCATCGACGAAGTACTGGACCTCGCCAAGGTCGAATCCGGTTCGATACGCCTCGAGATCGAACCGATCGATGTGTTGGAGCTGGTCAGCTTTCTCAACCGCAACTTCCGCCCGATCGCCGAGAACAAGGGTGTGGCCTTCAGTGTCGTGCTGACCGACGCCGCGCCGCGGGAAGTCATGAGTGACTACACGCGGGTCAAGCAGATCGCGAAAAACCTGGTGGCGAACGCGATCAAGTTCACCGACGAGGGTTCGGTGACGGTCGAGCTGTCCGGAGCGCGCGACATGGAGGGCCACCCTGGCGATGGCTATCTGACCCTGGCCGTCGCGGACACCGGAATCGGCATCGACGAGAAGGACCACAGTCTGATCTTCGAGTCGTTCCAGCAGGCGGGTCGCGGCACCGCGAAGCAGTACGGCGGGACCGGCCTGGGGCTGGCGATCAGCCGGGAACTGGCCCGCAATCTCGGGGGTGAGATCACGGTTCGCAGTGCCCTGGGGCAGGGATCGACATTCACCTGCTATCTGCCGGTCGAGGCGCCGTCGCTGCCTGAGGGAGACCGCTCCGCGGTGCCGGCCGGTACGGCGGTGTCCACCGGTGAGGGCGGTCGGTCGAATGGTGAGGTGTCGCGTCAGTCGGATGGTGAGGATGCCGGGCCCGTCTCGGCGGACACCGGGGGTCTTGGTACCCGCTTCGAAGACGTCGACATCTCGGACGTCACCTGGCCGACAGGCGCCAAACCTGTTCTGCTGATCGTGGAGGACGATCCGATCTTCGCCGGTCTGCTGGCCGACCTGGCGACGGAGGCCGGGTTCGACTTCGTCGCCACCGGCAGCGGCCGAAAAGCGTTGGCGTTGGCGAAACAACGGCAGCCGGCGGCGATCACCCTGGACATCGGGCTGCCGGATATGGCCGGCTGGGTGGTCCTCGACGTCCTCAAGCACGATCTCGACACCCGCCATATTCCGGTCAATGTCGTCTCCGGTTCCGACGACGGTGGGCGTGGCCGTCGTATGGGCGCCATCCAGACGTTGCAGAAACCGAGCGACATCTCCGAGCTCCGGTCAATGTTCGCCACCGTCGCAGATTTCCTGAAGCCTGGGCCGCGACACGTCCTTGTCGCCGAGGACGACGTGAATCAGCGTGCGGTCGTTCAGCAGTTGATCGAGAGCGACGATATCGAGATCACCTGCGTCGGTACGGGTCAGCAAGTCCTGGATGAACTGGCCGGCTCGACGTCCTACGACTGCCTGGTTCTCGATCTCGGATTGCCCGACATCGACGGCATCGACCTCATCGACCGCATCAAGGATCAGCTCAAGCAGCAGAGTCTGCCCGTGATAGTGCACACGGGCCGTGAACTGACAGCGGCGGAAACGGAGCGCCTCGAAGCGTTGGCGTCGGCGATCGTTCTGAAGAACGCCAGATCGCCGGAGCGACTGCTGGACGAGACCGCACTGTTTCTCCATCGCGTGGCGACCGACATGCCGGATTCGGCCCGCGAAATCCTCGCCAACACCACCCGAATCGACGAATCCCTGCAGGGCACCACCGTGTTGCTTGTCGATGACGACGTGCGAAACGTTTTCTCGCTCGGCAGCCTGTTGAAGCGGTATGGGATCACGGTCATCCCAGCCCGCAACGGGCAGGAGGGGCTCGACAGCCTGGCCGCTCACCCGGAGATCGGGCTGGTGCTGATGGACATCATGATGCCCGTCATGGACGGATACGAGGCGATGCGCCGGATCCGGGCCGAGTCCCACTGGAAGAGTCTTCCGATCGTCGCGCTCACCGCGAAGGCCATGAAGGGTGACCGCCAAAAGTGCCTGGACGCAGGCGCTTCCGACTACGTCACCAAACCCGTCGACATGGATCAACTCACGTCGGTGCTCCGGGTGTGGCTGACCGGCAGGCCGCGGGTCTCAAGCACCAGTGAGTAAGCCCGACGAAAAGCCGGAAGCGGCTCGCTCCAACGAGTTGACTGCCATTGAGGCGGAAGCGTTCTTCTACACGCTGTACAACCATCTCGGCTACGACTTCCGCCACTACAGCGACGCGTCGAGGAACCGCAGGCTGATGGCGTTCGTCGAACGACACGATTTGGGCACCATCTCCGAGGCGCAGGGCCGGGTCCTGCGCGAGCCAGAGCTGTTGTCGGCTTTCCTGTCGGCGATGACGGTGAATGTCACCGAAATGTTCCGGGACCCGTTGGTGTTCGCCAAGATCCGTACGGGCGTGTTGCCCAGGCTGGCCACCTACCCGCGCATACGGGTCTGGATCGCGGGCTGTGCGACGGGTGAGGAAGCCTATTCGGCCGCGATCCTGTTGGACGAGGCCGGTCTGTTGGATCGGACGACGATCTACGCCACGGACATCGACAATGGGTCACTGCGGGTAGCGGCGTCGGCGATCTACCCGGCGGATGCCATGGTGGGTGCTACCCGCAACTATCAGGCCAGCGGCGGCGAAAGGCCGTTTTCGGACTGGTACACCGCCAAGTACGGCCGGTGCATCCTCAGCCCCCATCTGCGGTCGAGTCTCGAGTTCTTCTCGCATAACCTCGCCACCGACAGCACATTCGGCGAATTCCACCTGATCCTGTGCAGGAATGTCTTCATCTATTTCGAAGAATCACTGCAGCGCAGGGTCGAGCGGCTGTTCTGGGAAAGCCTAGCGCCCTTCGGCAATCTCGTCACCGGCCCGCGCGAAGGCCTCACCGGGGAGGGCAAGCGACTGTTCACCCCGGTCGAGCGTCGGCTCGGGATCTACGTCAGGGGTCAGAACGAGCATGTCCGGCCCTGACGTCGTCGTCATCGGGGGTAGCGCCGGCGGCATCGGGGCGTGCACGGGAATTTTCGAGACGCTCGAAAACATCGGTGAGAGTGTGGTTTGCGTGGTGCTGCACCGCGCGCCGCAGTATGCGGGACTTGTCGAGGTGCTTCAGGATTACACCGCGATTCCGGTCCACGAACCGAACTCCAGTCCCTGGGCCTGTCCATTAGGCGCGGTGACGGTGTCGCCGGCGGGCTATCACCTCCTGCTGGGTAACGACCGAGTTCCGTCGAACGAGCCGCAGACACCCATCGAACAGTACGAGACCAGGCCGGGTGTCCGCGCGCACCTGACCTTGGATGAGCCGGTCGCCTATTCGCGACCCTCGATTGATGTCGTCTTCTCCAGCGCAGCGCACCTCGTCAATTCGGTGACGGCCGTTCTGCTCTCCTGCGCGAACGACGACGGTGCGCGTGGTTGCGAGGCGGTGAAAGCGGCCGGGGGCCGGGTCGTGCTTCAGGACCCCGACAGCTGCCAGGCGCCGGTGGCCGTGAATGCGGCGATGCGCCTGGTGGAACCGGACCACGTCGCGGATCCTCCCGGGATCGGGAGGTGGCTCTCAGGGCACGGGTGACGTTGGGCGCGCACTCAGTTGGCCGCCTGCAGGGTGATCTCTGAGATCTCCGTGCGGCTCTGGCCGTCTGTCGTGCCCAGTTTCGAGATCCACACCAGCACATTGGATGTCTTGGTCCGGTTGTGCACCTCGATGCGGTTCTCGCCCGGCTCCAACGTGGTGGTGGGGGTGAGCTCGGTGGTGTCGGCCAACGTGGCGGGATTCTCGGTGGGCGAGGACCGGATCTGCACCTCGGTGCCGGTGCTCGACAAGTCGATGGTGACGGCGCTCAAAGCCGTCGGCTCGGAAAGATGTAACAACAAACCCTGTCCCTCAATGAATTTCGGGAACGGGTCGGCGTCTCGGTAGGTGACGGTTTTCCATGCCGTGTCCGGGTTGCCGTCGATGGCCAGGCCGGCGTCCTGCGGGTTGTCAGGTGTGCCGCCGGGGGCGAAGACGGTCGCGCTCACCGGCTTGACGATCGGCCCCGGACGGGTCCAGAGGCCGAATCCGTCGGTGAAGTAGAGCACGGCGCCCGCCGTCAACGCGAGCACCGCGACGAGTGCGGCGATCGGGATCCACCTGCGTGTGCGCGTCTTCTCGGCGCGGGGCGGCAGGGTCCTTCGCGGCTTGGGCTTCCGCGGAGCCCGTCGCTGCTTGGGGCGGACTCCGGCCGAGATGTTGACGATCGTGTCCGCGTCGAGACGGTCGCCGTCCCATGTCCCGGTGACCTCGACCTCGTCTCCGTCGGCGAGCTGATCCGCGACGAGCTGAGTCTGTATCTCGACGGGCACCGGCGCGTCCCGGCCGGCGACGGGTTCATATGGCACGAGGTGAAACGACAAGAGCCCGATCGCATCTCGATTGTCCAGCGCCCTGCGCTGCACACCGCGCGCGGTGCCGTGGACGACAAGACGCTCCAGGCGTTGCGTGGTCGGGCGCTCATCCGCGGCGTGCATCGGTCCCGTCGCCTGCGCGGCGGCCTGCACGCGTCGCTCCCGCTCCGTGAGCGCACGCGCGAAGTCCGTGCACGTCGCGTATCGCTCGTTGGGGTCCTTGGACAGCGCCTTCGCAAGCACCGGGTCGAGGTACGCCAGATCGGGTCGGCGCTCCGATATCCGCGGCGCCGTCGTGCCCAGATGGTGGCTGATGATGACGGCGGGATTCGAGTCTTGGAAGACAGGTTTTCCGGTCAGCAGGTGAAAGGTGGTGGCGGCCAAAGCATATTGATCGGCCCTGCCATCCAGCGCCCGGCCCAGCAGCTGCTCGGGGGCTACATAGTTGATGGTGCCCAGCGCGATGTTGGTATCGGTGAGGTTGCTGGCGTCATCGATGCGGCGAGCGATCCCGAAATCCGTCAACAGGACTCGGCGCCGGTGCCCATTCGGGGCGGTCACGAGGATGTTCTCCGGTTTGACGTCCCGGTGGAGCAGACGGCGCTCATGACCGAAGTCGAGCGCATCGGCCACCGCGGTCACGATCTCGAAGACGTCTTGCTCCGGCATGCCGCGGGGATAGGTCTCGCGGATCAACTGACCGGCGTCGGTGCCCTCGACGTACTCCATCGAGATCCAGAGCCGACCCTCGAATTCACCGCGATCGAGGACGCTGACGATGTGGGGATGCCAGAGGGTCGCGGCCAGTTCCGCCTCGCGGTTGAACCGTGCCCGAAACTCACCGTCGACCTCGGAGGTCTTGGTCAGGATCTTGAGTGCATCCTGACGAGGCAACCGGGGGTGCTGGGCGAGATAGACCTCACCCGAACCACCGGTGCCCAGCAGCCGCTGGATCACGTAGCCGGCGAAGACCTCGCCGTTCTCGAACGGCATCCCCGAAGACTACAAACCACGGCCCCCGGGCGACGAACTATGCCGATGACGAGCCTGCGGCTTCGGCGTGCGCAGTCGCGTTCAGCGTTACTAGCCACGCCGAAATCGCAGCGCGTTCGCCCGCCGAGTGCACACTTTCTCGATAGTGTCGCCTGCGTGGACTTCGAGCTCGACGACGAGCAACGAGCCTGGGTAGCCGAGGTAGGGCAGTTTCTCGAGGAGAACGTCACCGCCGCGCTGCGGGCGGAGATGGCCGAGCACGGCCTCGAACACCAGGGCGGCGAGCTGACGGCGTTCCGCCGCAAGATCGGCGAAAAGGGCTGGTTCGGCCTGAACTGGCCGAAGGAGTACGGCGGTCTCGGGCTGACCGCCATGCATCAGCACCTGCTGATGAGCGAGTTCGAGTACGCCGGCGTACCCGGTCCGGATCTGACGGTGACGTCGGTGGCGCCGATGATCATGCGCCACGGCACGGAGCAGAACAAGAAGGAGTTCCTGCCCGGGATCGCCAGGGGAGAGATCGTCTTCGCGCTCGGCTACTCGGAGCCCAACGCGGGCACCGACCTGGCCAGCCTGCGCACCCGCGCCGTCCGCGACGGCGATGAGTGGGTGATCAACGGCTCGAAGATCTGGAACAGCGGGGCACAGCGGTCGACCCACGAGTGGTTGTGCGTGCGCACGGACCCGGACGCACCGCGGCACCGCGGAATCTCGGTGATCGTGGTCCCCATCGACACCCCGGGCATCGAGATCCACCCGCTGTACGCCTGGTCGGGCTACCGCACCAATGAGACGTTCTTCCGCGACGTGCGCGTGCCCGTCACCAACCTGATCGGCGAGCTCAACATGGGCTGGACCTACATCACCGGCGCGCTGGATCTGGAACGCGGCGCGCTGATCAACGTCGGCGACCTGCGTCGGGCGCTCGATGAGCTGACCGCGCTCGCTCCCGATCCCGGCCCGGCCTATAGGCGGCGGCTCGCCCAGGCCGAGGCCGACGTGGAGGTTGCCCGGCTGATGGGCCTGGAAGCGGCCTCGATACTCGACAGTGGTCGCATCCCGTCCGTCGAGGTCAGCGTCGAGAAGATCTTCACCAGCGAGCTGCGCCAGCGGATCGCCGACCTCGCGATCGACCTGCTCGGGCCCGAGGGCCTGCGCGCCCACCGCAGCGCCGGGGCACCGCTCGACGGATTCTTCGAGCGCCTCTACCGGGTCTCGCCCCTCATGCGCTTCGGGGGAGGCACCAACGAAGTGCTGCGTGACGTGATCGCTCAACGCGGTCACCGGATGCCGTCGTACGGGCGGTGACGCATGCGGGTGATTCCTTCGCAGGACGAACGCGACCTCGCCGCGATGTGTCGCAGCGTGCTCGCCGCCGACCTCGAGCCGGACGCGCAGTGGAAAGCGCTGGCGTCGGCGGGTGTCCTCGGGTTGGTGGTCGACGGCAGCCTCGGCGATATCGGCGTCTTCTGTGTGGAGGCGGGCCGGGCGCTGTGCCCCAGGGTGGTGCAGAGCACGGTGTATGCCGCCCTGGCCGTCGACTGGCTCGGCGTCGGGTCGGCGTGGCTGCCGCGGCTGACGTCCGGTGAGGCACGCGGAACCTGTGCGCTGTTCAATCCGCGCGACGCTGCGGATGCGACGCCCCGCGTCCGTGTGCGCCGTGACGAGGACACGTGGCGGGTGAGCGGCGAGGTGCGCTACGTCGCCGACGCGGACCGGGCCGACGTGATCATCACGACGACCGACGGTGGCGTCGTCGCAGTCGACACCGCGGCGAACGGCATCGACATCGAGGCCCTGCCCATCATGGGCGGCTTTCCGGTGTTCACCGTCCGGTTCGACGACGTTCTGGTCGACGAGCCGGTGCCGGTCGACGACGAGCAGCTGCGGCGCACGGCCAACGCGATTGTCGCGCTGGACTGTCTGGACCTGGTCGGTGTCGGCGAGGCGGTGATCGACCGCACCGTCGACTACACGAAGATGCGGGAGCAGTTCGGTCGACCGATCGCCTCGTTCCAGGCCGCGCAGCATATCGTCGCCGATATGCACATCGCGCTGGCGGCAGCGCGTCTCGCTGCGCAGTCGGCCACATTCTGGATCGGGCGTGGCCGCACGGCGACGCGGGAGACCGCGATCGCGCGGATGCGGGCGGCCGAGAT
The DNA here is from genome assembly GCF_010726085.1 of Mycolicibacterium moriokaense. NCBI lineage: Bacteria > Bacillati > Actinomycetota > Actinomycetes > Mycobacteriales > Mycobacteriaceae > Mycobacterium > Mycolicibacterium moriokaense. The sequence continues at coordinate 4,836,052 of NZ_AP022560.1, read as the reverse complement.
CAAGAAGGTCACCCTCGACGCTCATCAGCTGCACGGCGGAATGGGGTACGTCGTCGACACCGGGCTACATCTGTTCTCCGAGCGTGCCCGCGTGTTGTCGACGCTGGGCGGGGGTGCCGACATCGCCGCGAAATGGCTTGTCGGGGATGCACAGTGAGCGTCGAAAGCCTCATCGATCCGGAGTCGGCCGCCAAGGTCGGAGAGGTGGTCGCCGTCGCCACCGGGGAGGTGTACCGCCGGGATTGGCAGCGCTGGGCCGCCGCGGTCGGCGATCACAACCCGCTGTGGTTCGACCCGGACTACGCGCGGCGGCACGGCTATCGCGACATCATCTGCCCGCCGCTGTACCTGCAGTACGCGATCCTCGGCGTCGCCGCTCTCGGCGACTTGCGGCCCGACGGATCGTCAGGCGCGGCGACGGGCAGCATGGCTTTCCCGAAGGCGCCGCGGCGCATGGCCGGCGGCGAGAACACCACATTTCATCTGCCCGCCTACCACGGTGATGAGGTCGAGATGACGCGCACGGTCGAGTCGATCGTCGAGAAGGAAGGTAGGTCAGGAAGATTCGTGTTGGTGACCTGGCGCGCCGAGTACCGCAACCAGCATCGTGAGCTTCTCGCTGAAGCCACGACGTCGATGATTGCGCGGCCAGCATGACTCCGTCTTCTTCCGCGCCGCACCCTTCTTCCGCGCCCCACTCTTCTTCCGCGAGCAGACGCGAAAACCCCCAAAATGGACCCGAAAAGGGGGTTTTCACGTCTGCTCGCGAGGGGACGCAACCCTACTTCGAGGACGTCGCCACCGGTGACGAGATCCCGGCATTGACGGTCACCGTCGACGAGACGCAGATGTTCTTCTTCAGCGCCGCGACGTACAACGGCCATCGCATCCATTACGACAAGGACTGGGCCCGCGACACCGAGGGCTACGACAACGTCCTCGTTCAGGGCCCGCTGCAGGCCGCACTGCTGTCGCGGGCGTTGACCGACTGGATCGGTGGCGCCGGCCGGTTGGTGGCGTTCGCCGTCCAGAACCGGGCGATCGCATATCCCGGGCAGCCGTTGACATTCGGCGGGGTGATCACCGGAAAGCGTGACGACGGGCTCATCGACCTCGACATCTACTGCAAGCGTGGCGACGAGGTGCTGATGCCCGGGACCGCGACCGTCGCACTGCCGTCGAGGGGCCAGTCGTGACGGGCCTGCGTGGCGAGGCGGCGATCATCGGCATCGCGGAACTGCCTGCGGAGAAGCGCCAGAGCGCACCGCCGTCGTTCACGCTCGATCAGTACGCCCGACTCGCGAAGATGGTGATCGAGGATGCCGGCGTCGAACCGGCTGTGGTGAACGGTCTTTCGACGCACGGCATTGCGGAGTCGGACATGTTCGCACCAGCGACGCTGTCCGAATACCTGGGTCTGCCGCTGAACTTCGGTGACCGGGTGGATCTCGGCGGGGCCACCGCCGCGGGAATGGTGTGGCGCGCCGCGGCCGCCGTCGAATTGGGGCTATGCGATGCGGTGCTCGCCGTCGTACCCGGATCGAGGGAGGTTCCACGTTCGGAGTCGAAGCCGGGGCGGACGCTGAGCTGGTACGGCGCGTCGAGCAACAACTACGGTTCACCGCAGGCGGAGTTCGAGATTCCGTACGGCAACGTCGGCCAGAACGGTCCCTACGCGCAGGTCGCCCAGCGTTACGGCTACGAATTCGGTTACGACGCCGCGGCGTTGGCGCGGATCGCCGTGGATCAGCGGACCAACGCCTGCGCCCATCCGGGCGCCGTGTTCCACGGTAAGCCGATCACCGTCGACGACGTGCTCAACAGCCCGGTAATCGCCGACCCGATCCACATGCTCGAAACCGTGATGCCCGTGCAGGGCGGCGCCGGTGTGCTGATCGCCAATGCCGACGTCGCGCGCCGCGGTCGTCATCGCCCGGTGTGGCTCAAGGGTTTCGGCGAGCATATCCGGTTCAAGACACCAACCTACGCCGATGATCTCCTACGGACACCGATTGCGCGGGCCGCCGAACGGGCCTTCGCGATGGCGGGACTGCAGCCCAGAGACATCGACGTGGCGTCGATCTACGACTGCTACACGATCACCGTGCTGATGACGCTCGAGGACGCGGGCTTCTGCGGCAAGGGCGAGGGTATGAAGTGGCTGACGGAGCACGACCTGACGTTCCGCGGCGACTTCCCGCTCAACACCGCGGGCGGCCAATTGTCCTACGGGCAGGCTGGTATGGCCGGCGGGATGCACCATGTCGTCGACGGTGCGCGGCAGGTGATGGGCCGGTCGGGGCAGGCGCAGGTGGCCGACTGCAACACCGCGTTCGTCAGCGGAACCGGCGGCATCATGAGCGAGCAGGTCGCCCTGATCCTGGGTGGCGACTGAGATGACCGCCCCGTTGCCCGAACCGACCCCGGTGTCGCAGCCGTATTGGGACGCTCTGCGTGAACACCGGATCCTGATCCAATACTCGCCGTCGGCTGACCGATACGTGTTCTACCCGCGCACGCTCGCGCCGGGAACCCTGGCCGACGACCTCGAGTGGCGCGAGATCGACGGCGCGGGAACGCTGTACACCTACACCGTCGCGCGCCGCCCGACCGGGCCGCCGTGGGCGGAGAAGCTGCCACAGCTCTTGGCGGTCGTCGAATGGGATGTGGGTCCGCGCGTCAGTACCGAACTGGTCGACGTGCGGCCCGAGGACATCCGGATCGGTATGCGGGTCGTTCCGGTGTTCTGCGACGAAGACGGTGTGACCTTGCTTCGCTACCGGCCCGCCGATGATTGAGACGGTGCAGCAGCTCCTGCGCACACGCCTGGACGACGATGGTGTCGCGATGATGCACGGCGACCGGACGTGGACGTGGCGCGAGCATCTGGCCGAGGCGTCGGCGGAAGCTTCGGCACTGATCGGACTGGCCGCATCCGAGGAGCCTCTGCATGTCGGTGCACTACTGGGCAATTCACCGGCGATGCTGCGCTCGATGGCCGCGGCAGCGCTCGGCGGCTATGTGCTGTGCGGAATCAACACGACGCGGCGCGGCGAGGGGCTGGCGAAGGACATTCGCCGTGCGGACTGCCGGATGGTGCTCGTCGACAGCGACCACCATCCGCTGCTCGACGGGCTGGATCTTGGCCCGGTGACGGTGGTCGACGTTGACGGCGAGCAGTACGGCGCGGCGGTCCAAGCGGCGAAACCACTTGTTCCGTTTCGCGAGGTTAGCGGTCAGGACACCGCGTTGATGATCTTCACGTCGGGAACGAGCGGTGACCCCAAGGCGGTGCCGTTTGCACACGCGATGGCGGTGCTGTGCGGTGCCAGCCTGGTGGAGCGCTTCGAGCTGACCGCCGACGATGTGGCCTATCTGTCGATGCCGCTGTTCCACTCGAACGGTGTGGCGGCCGGATGGGCGATCGCCATCGCGTGCGGGGCGGCGATGGTGCCTGCGAAGTTCTCGCCGTCGCGATTCCTGTCCGACATTCGCCGGTATGGGGCCACGTACATGAACTACGTCGGCAAGCCACTCGCGTTGATAATGGCGACACCGGAGCGCCCCGACGATGCGGACAACACGCTGCGGGCGGCGTTCGGTAACGAAGCGACGGAACGGGATATCGACTTGTTCGCCAAGCGGTTCGGCTGCCGGGTGGTGGACAGCTTCGGCTCGAGTGAGTTCGCCGTGGTGGTGATGCGCGAGGACGGCTGCCCGCCGGGATCCATCGGAAAGGGTTATCCGGGAGTCAGCGTGTATCACCCCGACACCGTGACTGAATGTGCGACTGCGGAATTCGACAAACACGGGGCGCTCTCCAACTTCGACGACGCTGTGGGGGAGTTGGTGAACACATACGGGTCCGGCGGGTTCACCGGCTACTACAACGACCAGGCCGCGACGAACGAGCGGATGCGCCACGGCATGTACTGGTCGGGTGATCTGGCGTACCGCGACGCCGACGGGTGGATCTATCTGGCGGGCCGCACCGCGGACTGGATGCGCGTCGACGGGGAGAACCTCGCGGCGGGGCCGATCGAGCGGATTCTGCAGCGTCTTCCGGAGATCACTCTGGTCGCGGTGTATGCCGTGCCCGACGAGCACGTCGGGGATCAGGTGATGGCGGCCGTCGTGCTCAACGGTGAACTGACGCCGCGGCGGTTCGGGGAATTCCTTGCGGCGCAACCGGATCTGTCTCCGAAAGCCTGGCCTCGCTATGTGCGGATCAATGACGACCTGCCGCAGACTGCGACGAACAAGATCCTCAAACGCGAGCTCATCCGGGAGGGTGTGACGGCCGGCGACGGCGTGCTATGGGTACGCGAGCCACGCGGGCACCGTTTTTCTGCGATTTCGGCGTGCTAGGTAACGCTCAGCGAGACTAAGCACGCCGAAATCACACTTTTGCGCCCCGGTAATCCACCTGCCAGTGCTTGATGCCGTTGATGAAACTCGACCGCAGCCGCTGAGGTTCGGATATCGGTTTGAGGTCGGGGATGCGGTCGGCGATCGCATTGAACATCAGATCGACGGTCATCCGCGCGAGGTTGGCGCCGACACAGTAGTGCGCGCCGGTACCGCCAAAGCTCAGGTGCGGGTTGGGATCCCGCAGGATGTTGAACGTGTGCGGATCTGCGAACACATCCTCGTCGAAGTTTGCCGAACGGTAGAACAGCACCAGCCGTTGGCCCTTCTTGATCGGCACACCTGCAACCTCGGTGTCCGCCAACGCGGTGCGCTGGAACGCGGTGATCGGCGTGGCCCAGCGGATGATCTCGTCGGCGGCCGTCTTCGGTCGCTGCGCCTTGAACAGCTCCCACTGGTCCGGATGGTCGGTGAACGCCATCATGCCCTGGGTGATCGAGTTACGGCTGGTCTCGTTACCCGCGACCGTCAGCGTCACGACGAACATCCCGAACTCAGCCTCCGTGAGTTGCCCGTCGGCTTCGGAGTCGACCAACGTGCTGACGATGTCCTCGCCAGGCTGTTCCTTCCTCAGGGCCGCCAATTCCATTGCATAGCCAATTAATTCGCCCACCGCGGCCAGCGAGTTGTGCTCTTCGAACTCGGGATCGTCGCCGCCGATCATCTGGTTCGTCCAGTCGAACAACTTCTTGTGGTCTTCCTCCGGAACACCCAGAAGTCCGGTGATGGCCAGCAGCGGCAGTTCACGCGCGACCTGGAGGACGAAGTCGCCGGAGGTGTGGGTCGCAGCTTCGGCGGCGATGCGCTGCGCCTGCTCGTTGAGCCCGGCGCGCAACCGCTCGACAGCGCGCGGGGTGAACCCGCGGGAGACGATCTTGCGCAGCCGGGCGTGTTCGGGGTCGTCCATCATCAGCATGGACAACTTGGACGCCGCGATCTGACCTTCGATGTCGACCGACGGTTTGAGGTGGGGGACGACGGTCTTCTCGGCCGCCGAGAACACGTCGCTGCGCAACGACACCTCGCGGACGTCGCGGTGCTTGCTCACCACCCAGAACCCGCCGTCGTCGTACCCGCCGACACCGGGAGGCTGCTCGTTCCACCAGATCGGCGCCGCGCGACGGACCTCGGCGAGCTCCTCCGTGGGCAGCCGGGTGGCGTAGATGTCGGGATCGGTGAAGTCGAAGCCGGGCGGCAGGTTCGGGGCGGCCATCAGAACTCCTCGGATGCGATTACGCGATGAGCTGAGTATCGCCGGGCACGTCACCCATCCGTGCGATTTCGGCGTGCGCAGTCACGCTCAGCGTGACCAGCCACGCCGAAGTCGCACAAAAACGCAGTGACGGCGCCGAAATCGCGAGCTACGATGAACGCACTGTTCACGTCAGGGCCAGTCGGGGGCCACTGCATAAGTTGGAAGGTCCCCGAACATGCTCAACCTCTCATCGAAAAAGTTGCTGGTCGCCGCGGTCGGCGGTCTCACGCTGTCGGTTGCCACGGGTACCGGTGTGGCGTCCGCCGACCCGATCATCGATACGACCTGCAGTTATCCGCAGGTCATGGCCGCGCTCAACTCCGAGAACCCGGCGCTGGCGCAGAAGTTCAGCGCGAACCCGCTGGCGGCGGTCATGCTGACCAACTTCCTGGCCGCGCCGCCCAACGAACGCGTGCAGCTGGTTCAAGAATTCCAGACGACGTCGTGGGGGCAGAAGTACTTCGGCGCCATGGCATCGATCGCCAATAGCTGTAACAACTACTGATCGGCAGGCCGGGCTGCGTAGCCTGCTGAATAAGGCAAGTGCGGGGACCTCGTCGGGTGGGGCCCCCGCACTTGCTGACAGCAGAATCGTGCGGCGGCCTTGGAAAGTTCTAAAGACCTATCTTTCAAGGTCCCACTGCCCGAAGTCGGGAGCGAGGACGATGTCCACGTCCACGCTGGTGTTGGCCAGGATGACGCCGGGATCGTTCGGGGTGACGATCACGTCCTGATACAGCACGGCCGCAGGCTCGCGCTCACCGTTCGACCATGCTCGCGTCTGCCAGGCCCAGGTGTGGCCGGCACTGGTCGACGGTCCGATGACGCCGTCCGCCAGGGCCCACCCGCACGCATTCGCATGTCCGTAGATACCGGTGCGCGGCACACCCAGCACCGAGTTGATCCCGCGAAACCACTCGACCGCGACGCTGTTCCACGTGTCGAGGTCGATGTCCTCGTCGACGCTGAAGAAGATCGGCGCGGACGCGGGACCGCCGGCCGCGCCATGATTCAGCAGAGCGGTCTGCGCGTCGTAGACGCCCCCGTCATAGCCGCGGGTGTAGTCCGACGGCGCGTTCGGCCAGTTGGGCTTTCCGTACTGATAACAGCTGACGACGTGTAGGCCCTCAGCCCGTAGTGCGTCCGCATATTCGCGGGTGACGGGTTTGAAATCGAAGTCCGCGCCCGGCCGCAACTCCGACACATATACCAGTGCCCCGTCGAAGCCCGCCGCTTTGATCTGGTTCGGAGGTACCAACCGGTGCGTGAAATCGATCAGTTTCATGGGGGCGGCCGAGGCCTGCTGTCCCCGCAGTGTCGCCGCGGCCGTCCCGAGAACCAGCAGAGCGGGTGCGGAGGCGGCATATTTGAGGACCTCGCGCCGCGTACGTGCTCTGCGACTGGGTGACGCCGGCGAGTCGACCACGGCGCGATGCTAACAAGATCTGCGGCCCAACCTTTCCCGGCTCGCGAGATTCACCGACGCCGGATCTCGCGCGGCCGCGGCGCCCTATGCTGTTGGTCGACTTGTGGTGACGAACGCACACCTTCGATTTGGCGAGGTGGCCATGGCGAAAGGCTCTTCGCGGAAGGCCATTGCGATGGGCGTTGTCGTACTTGCGTTGACCTCTTGCGGCGATGCGGAACAGCCGGCAGTCGAAAGCACGCCGTCATCAACCAGCACACAGGCGACCACGCCGACCCAGGCGCCTAGAGCGGCTCCGGAGTTACCCACGGTCTCGAAACTGATCAACGACGCGATTGTGGCGCGCACCCTGCCAGGCGCGGTGGTGTTGATCGGTCACGGCGGCAAAATCGTGCACGAGAAGGCCTACGGCGTACGCAAGCTTGCCGGCGAATTGGGTCTCGACGGAGCACCGTCCTCCGAAGAGCCGATGACCGAAGACACCATCTTCGACCTCGCTTCGTTGACAAAACCCCTCGCGACGGCGACTGCGATCATGCAACTCCACGAACAACGCAGAATTCAATTCGACGACGCCGTGCAAACGTACTTGCCGGACTTCAATCCCTCCGGTGATCCGCAACGTGCCGAGGTGACCGTGCGCATGTTGCTCACGCACACTTCAGGTTTAGTCGGCGAATTGGACCTCCGGGACCCCTGGGGGTTGAACGGTGCAGACCACGCGGAGGGCATCCGCCGCGCGCTCACTAAACCGTTGGAGACGACGCCAGGAGCGGGCTTCCACTACTCCGACGTCAACTTCATCCTGCTCGGCGAGATGATCAAGAGGCTCACCGGTCAGCCGGAAAACGTGTACGCGCAACAGAACATCTTCGCGCCGCTCGGGATGGCGGAGACCCGCTATCTGCCACCGACGAAAGTGTGTGGGCCACATGAGATCAGGGGATCGGCGGTGGCGTGGGCGCCCGGACCACCGGCTGATACGTGCCCTGCGGACTCCTGGAACATCGACCTGTTGCCGCGGATCGCGCCGACGGCACGCGACGAGGAAGGCCGAGCGAACCCGGGCAGCAACCCCGATCTCGATCGTCTGCTTCGCGGCACGGTGCACGACCCGACCGTGCGCCGCATGGGGGCAGTGGCGGGCAGCTCCGGTGTCTTCTCGACCGCACACGACGTCGGCGTCTACGCGCAGGCCCTGCTTGACCGGCTCGCGCGCCGCCCCAGTGACTTTCCGCTGACACAAGCCGCGCTGCAGGTGATGACGACTCCGCAGCAGCCGGGACATACGCCCGAACAAGTCGAGGCAGCCAATGCCGCCGAACAAGAAGCCATCGCGACAACACCGAACATCCAGCATCCGCTGCTTGCGCCGCACTATCCCGCGATCACAGGCCAGAACCTCCGCGGCTTCGGGTGGGACATCGATACCGCCCACTCCAAGCCGCGCGGAATGGTGCTTCCTATCGGCAGTTTCGGCCACACCGGGTTCACCGGAACGTCGTTGTGGATTGACCCCGGCTCGGACACCTACGTCGTTCTGCTCACCAACGTGATCCACCTGCGCGGCAGCGCGCCGATCTCGAATCTGCAGGGTGAACTCGCGACGGTGGCCGCACGGGCCCTGAACCTCTACTGATGGTCAGGACGCGGAACGGCGCCGCGACCGTGACGGCGGCGCAGCGACTTTGGTCAGCGCGCCCATCGCATCGGCGAAGCGAGGGTAGATGACCGCCGGACCGATCCACCGAGCCAAAAACCTGCGCAGGGCGTCGCCCTCGCGCGGGGCCTGGCCAGGGTCGACCAGGAAGGAGTGCAGCACCCGAAGCAGGTACTCGGCCAGTTCGCTGAGGTCGTCTTCATCGAAACCGTTTGCCTCCCAGTCAACCTCGTATCGATGAAGCATCGAGAGACTGAATGCCAGCGCTGTGTCGGAGGTGAGCGTGTGGGCGACCTCGCCGCGGGATCGCTTGGTCATGATGAAACCGATGCGCTCATCTTTTGACAGGTGCTCGATCGCGAACGCAAGGCCCTCGATGATCGCGGTCACCGGGTCGGTCTCACCGCGAACATGATTGGCCAGTTGTTCGAGGAAGCCGTCGCCGGACCGCATGGCCGTGGCGAGCAGCAGCGCTTCGGTGCCCGGAAAATAGCGGTACACCGTCTGACGGGTGACACCCAGCGACCGGGCGACGTCGGCGATCCGCATCGCGGAGCCGCGCTCGGCAATGATCTCGTCGGCCGCGTCGAGGATCCGGGTGATCGCCTCCTCGTCCGAGGTGGGCGTGTTACCCGACCAGCCGTGGCTGCGAACCATTACTCGCTCACCTGCATGCCGCGATCATATCGGCGGTATCGCGGCGCACAGTCGCGCTAGCCGCTGGCCGCGCCGACCGAGTACCAGCGGGCCGCGCACTTCGGTTCCTCTTCGTAGCGATCGAACCACCGCCCCGCGAAGGCCGGCAGCTTTTCGTACGTGGGGTCGTGGCTTGGGCCTTGGGATCGCACCAGCCCGACCAGCATGGCGAGTAGTTCGCGCCTGGGCACACCGGCGTACGTCGCTTGGCCAGGGTCGGTGAGCTCGCGGGCGGCGCGTGTGGCGGCAAGCAAGGATCGCGGTGACAATCCGTTCGGAATCAGCCGACCGAATTTGCCACCGTCGGCCACCGGTACATGCTTCTGGAAACCGCGGGAGACGATCGCGAGGATCTCACCGATGTGCTTGACGACGCCTCCGATCGTCCGTACTCGGTAGGGAAAGTCGCCGTGTACCGCGTCGTAGACCATCAGTGCGGAGCTGCGATGCTCGATCTCCTCGACGAAGTGCCAGAGAAACAGCGATGCCACGCGTTCGTCACCGGGTTCGAACAACTTGTCCTCGTGGTCGAGGAACACCTTGAAGTACGGCGTGAAGGTGTTCTCGATGACGGCGGTATAGGCGAGCCGCCACGCCAAAGGCTTTGTGGCGGTGAGCCGGTCGTAGGAGGCTACGACCTCGTCCAGCGTCTCCGATAGCCCCGGCCAGCGTCGGGCGAGGGCACGGAAGTGACTCATATGCGCCGCCGAATGCTGAGCCTCCTGGCGCAGATAGGCGTTGGCCTCCTCAGCCTGTTTGGGGTCACGCATCAGCGGAATCGCCTCGCGGGTGGCGTCGACGATGAACTTCTCGAAACCCGGCGCGAAGAACGTGATGAGGTTGCACTGCATGGCGAATGCCGGGCGCTGCGGATGCCAGTTGAACGGCACGTCGTCTCCGGCGAGATCGAACCGCACGCGTCGCACCTGCAGATCCGTCATTCATCGACGGTAGCCCGGCCGCGACGCGATGACAATACGTATTTCAAAGAGCGTATGGTCAGCGGATGGTCTATGTATGGTGAGGCGATGGGTCACACTTCGGTAGGCGACACCACCACCTGGGACACCGCGAACCCGTTGTTGGGGCTGCCGTTCGACGACTCCGACGACGTGATTCGAGACGCCGTCGAGCAGGCCAGCGTGCCCGCGCTGCTGATGTCGATGGTGCACATGACCGGCGACATGGGGCTGCTGGAGGAGCTTCCCGGGCCCTACATGCTCATCGCAATGGACCTCCAGGGCGGCATGAGCGAGCCCGACAAGGAGCTGGTGCGCAAGCGCGCCTTCGATGTCATCCGCGACTATCGCGACCGTGGTTGCCCGCCGCCGTTCGTCCCCGATGCCCAGCAGATGCGGGTGATGTTCGACGTGATGTCCGCGGGAACGGTCACTGAGGAGCACGTCGACTACGTCGCGGCAGATCTCCGCTTCAGCGACGCCGATCAGTGTGGACCGGAGCTTGCGTCGACGCCCGATAAGCGCGCCGACTTCCCCGTGGTCGTCATCGGGTGCGGTGAAGCAGGCCTGTTGGCCGGGATCAAACTCAAGGCGGCAGGTGCGCCGTTCACGATCATCGAAAAGCAGTCGGAGGTGGGCGGAACCTGGCTGGCCAACCGCTATCCGGGATGCCGCGTCGACATCGCGAATCAGTACTACGCCTACTCGTTCGAGCCGACCGACCACTGGACCCACTACTACTCCGAGCAGCCCGAGATCCTGCAGTACCTCCGGGACGTCGCGGCGCGCCACGAGATCGTCCCGCACGTGCGCTTCGACACCGCGGTGACTGGCGCGGTGTGGGACGACGAATCGGCGACCTGGCGGGTGACCATCACCGGCGCCGATGGCGGCACCGAAGAGCTCACCTCCCGCGCGCTGATCTGTGCCGTCGGTCAGTTCAGCAACGCGGTGATCCCAGACATCAAGGGCGCCAGCGACTTCCGTGGCCCATCCTTCCACACCGCGGACTGGCGCGACGATGTCGATCTGGCGGGGAAGCGGGTCGCGGTCATCGGTGCGGGCGCCAGCGGATTTCAACTCGTACCCGCGATCGCGGACACGACCAGCCACGTCGACGTCTATCAGCGCACGCCCCAGTGGATGGCGCCCAATCCGATGTATCACGACGCCATTCCGGACGGGGTCCGCTGGGCGATCCGGCATCTCCCGTACTACGGGCGGTGGCTGCGGTTCGTCTCCTGGTGGCCGATCGCCGACGCCCTCGACGAGCAGGTCAGGATCGACCCGGACTGGGATAACGGTGGCCTCTCGTGCAACGCGTCGAACCACGCCATCCGCGAGATGTTCATCGCGTGGATGCGGGCCTTCTGCGACGACGAGGAACTGCTGGACAAGGTCACGCCGAAATACCCGCCGATGGGCAAACGGACCTTGCAGGACAACGGAACCTGGCTCAAGACGCTGCAGCGCGACGATGTCGAGCTCATCACCGACGGCATCGCCGAGGTGACCCCCGCCGGGGTGACCACTGTCGACGGCGTACACCGGCCTGCGGACGTCCTCATCTGGGCCACCGGCTTCGACGTCAACCACCAGCTCGGTCCCATCAACGTCCGCGGCCTCGACGGGATCGAACTCAACAGCGCGTGGGGCGATTCCCCGTACGCCTACCTCGGCATCACCGTGCCTGGCTTTCCGAACTTCTTCTGCATGTACGGGCCGGGCACCAACGGCGTCAACGGCGCGAGCATCATTTACAACTCGGAATGCCAGATGCGCTACATCATGGGCTGCATCGACATGATCGTGGCGGGCGGATTCGGCTCGGCCACCGTACGGGCGGACGTGTGCGACGACTACCACCGGCGCGCCCAGGAGCGGCTGAAGCAGATGGTGTACAGCCACCCGGCGATCACGAGTAGCTACTACAAGAACGCCGCCGGAGAGGTGCCTACTCTGTACGGGTTCCGCATCTTCGACTATTGGAGATGGACCAACCGCCCGAATGCCGCGGACTACGAACTGCGGCCGTAGCCGAGTATGGCTCGATCGCGGCCGGCAAGGTCGCACATCCGCCGTCGACGCTGACCAGAAAGGCGACTACCGATGAAGAGCGTGGTGATCGATACCCCGGGGCAAGTCCGGGTGGAGACGCTGCCCGACCCGGCTCTGCCCGGCGCCGGCGGCGCGGTGATCGAGGTGAGTACCGCGGCGATCTGCGGTTCGGATCTGCACTTCTACGAAGGTGATTACCCTCTTGGCGCGCCGGTGGCGCTCGGCCACGAGGCGGTCGGCACCATCGTCGAGGTCGGGCCCGACGTCAGGACATTCGCGGTGGGCGACGAGGTGCTCGTCTCATCTGTCGCCGGCTGCGGGTCCTGCGTGGGGTGCGCCACCCGCGATCCGGTGACATGCGTCGGCGGCCCACGGATCTTCGGCGCGGGTGAACTCGGCGGCGCGCAATCGGAACTGCTGGCGGTGCCGGCCGCGGACTTCCAGCTGCTGCGTCTGCCCCACGACATCGACACCGAGGAGGCGCTACTCCTGACGGACAACCTCGCCACGGGATGGGCGGCCGCTCAGCGGGCCGACTTCCCGCCGGGCGGCACGGTGGTGGTCCTCGGTCTCGGTGCGGTCGGCCTGTGCGCGGTCCAAAGTGCTCTGACGCTCGGCGCAGGAACTGTCTTCGCTGTCGATCCCGTCGAGGGCCGTCGTCTCCGTGCGGAACGGCTGGGAGCCACGTCGGTGGAACCGCCTGCGCTGCAGGCGGTTCTAGACGCGACAGACGGGAGAGGCGCGGCTTCGGTCATCGACGCCGTCGGAAGCGACGCATCGATGTCGGACGCCCTCAATCTGGTCCGGGCGGGCGGCACCGTTTCGGTGGTCGGCGTCCACAACCTCGATCCGTTTCCATTCCCCGCGACGATCAGCCTGATTCGCAGCATCACCCTGCGGATGACGACGGCACCGGTGCAGCGCACGTGGCCCGAACTGGTACCGCTGCTTCAGTCCGGCCGTCTCGACGTCAGCGGCATCTTCACCCACACCATGCCGCTGACCGATGCGCCCGCCGCCTACACCGCCGTCGCGGCACGCACCGCGGACTGCGTCAAGGTCGCGCTGACCGTCTGAGCCGAAACAACATCAGTCGATCCCGAGGTAGCCGAGGATCGCCGCACATACCGCCTCGGGTTGGTCCACCTGCAGGAAATGCCCAGCGCCCGGGATGGTTTGGACCCGGCTGCCTGGCGGGGGAGCATCGATCACCCCGTCGAGGTAGCCGACCTGAACCGCGCCGTCCTGCTCGCCGTGCAGCACCAGCACAGGCGTGCGCGCCATCGAGACGTATGCGCCGAACGGCGACCCGGGGTACGCCGCGAGTCCGTTGGCCGTGAAGCACCCCCAGTCGTGCCCGATCAGCACCGCATCGGCCCGGCCGTCGAGCTGCTTATGCAGGTCGATGAGATCGGACATGAGTGCACCCAGGTGGTAGTCGCCGTCGGGTGCGGGTCCCGTCGGTGCATAGCCGCGGGTGAAGGGTGCTACGACACGAAATCCCGTGGCCGCCAACATGGGTGCCAGAAGACGCCCAACTGTGGGCACTGTCGGGGAAGCCGTGGACTAGCAGTGCGAGCCTGCCGTCGTCCTGGCCCCAGGCCAGAGCGGTCATCCGCAGATGGGGGAGTTCGAACTCGACCGCTTCCGGCTCGGCCATTTCTTGACCATACAGTAATTGATAAGTGTATTGTGATGGCCACGGCCCGACGGTGGAGGGGTAACCCATGAGCTTCGACGTGGTGATCAGGAACGGCCGGTACTTCGACGGCACAGGTGGACCGTCAGCGATACGCAACGTCGGCATCAAGGACGGCCACGTCGCGGTGGTGACGGAGGAGCCGATCGAGGGCATCGAGGAAATCGACGCCGCCGGCCAGTGGGTGAGTCCGGGTCTGATCGACATTCACACGCATTACGACGTCGAACTGCTCAACGGTCCCGCGCTGTCGGAATCGCTGCGCCACGGCGTCACCACTGTGGTGATCGGATCGTGTTCGACCTCGACCGTTCACGTCGACGGGGTCGACGCGGGTGACCTCTTCGGCAGGGTCGAAGCGATCCCGCGCGAGCATGTCACCGGCTGCTTCCTGCGTGCGGGCCGCATGATCCCCGCGCCTGCGCAGCCGATGCTGGCGAGAGGTGGGTGACATCGACTACTCGCAATTCGACCCGGAGCTCAGGACGCCGGCCCGCGTGCTCCCCAAAGGCTATGCGCTGCAACGGGGTCTGACGCTGCCGCGGGCGCTGATGAAGGCGGTCGGACGGGTGGGCCGGATTCGCGGGGCCGAGGTGGCCAACGTCAACGACGATGTCACGGTACGCATCCACCGACCGACCGGAATCGGTGAACCGGGACCCGCACTGCTGTGGATCCACGGCGGCGGAATGGTGATGGGCACTGCCGGACAAGAGGATCGGTTCTGCCGCAAGCTCGCCAACTTCACCGACACCACCGTCGTGGCGGTGGAGCATCGTTTGGCTCCCGAGTACCCGTATCCCACGCCCGTCGAGGACTGCTACGCCGCGCTGTGTTGGCTCGCAGGCAGGCCCTGGGTCGATCCGGGGCGCATCGCCGTCGGCGGGGCCAGTGCGGGCGGCGGATTCGCCGCTGCGGTCGCGCAACTCGTGCGCGATCGCGGCGACGTCCAACTCGCACTCCAGATGATGGTGTACCCGATGCTCGACGACCGCACCGGTGTCAACGGCGACCGACCGCGGGTGATGTGGACCGCCGACGACAACCAACACGCGTGGCGGTGGTATCTCGCCGGTGCCGATCCCGCGACGGCGGTGCCCGCACGCAGGGCCGACCTGTCGGGTCTGGCACCGGCGTGGATCGGCGTCGGGACGCAGGACCTCTTCTACGACGAATGCCGCGCGTACGCCGCCCGCCTGCGAGAGGCAGGCGTACCGGTGCACGAGGAGATCGCCACCGGAGCCTTCCACGCGTTCGACCTCATCGCCGCGAACGCTTCAGTGTCCCAACGTTTCTTCGCCAGTCAGTGCCGTGCGCTGCGCGCGGCACTCGTCGAAACCACATGAGGTGTCCCATGCCACGACAAGAAGCTCTCGAGCTCACTCGATGGGTGCTCAAGCACTTCGAAAACGACACTCTCGATATCGCCGACGACGTCTGGCGCGAGCCGCGCGACACCTACGTCGACCACGCACGATTCGAAGCCGACCTCCGGATGTTGCGCAGCGTTCCGCACGTCATCGGGTGGACGGGTGAGGTCGCGTCGCCGGGGTCGTATACGACGAAGGATGTGATGGGTGTCCCCGTGCTTGTGGTCCGAGGGAAGGACGGCGTGCTGCGTGCCTTCATCAACGGCTGTGCCCACCGCGGGGCGCAAGTCGCCGACGACTGCGGCACGGCGCGAATGTTCAACTGTCCCTACCACGGCTGGAGCTACGGTCTGGATGGTCGCCTCATGGGGACACCTGGCCGCAAGATGTTCGCCGGAGCCGACCTGGAGCAGCGCGGTCTCATCCCGCTGCCGATCAGCGAGCAGGGTGGCCTGATCGTCGTGGGACTGTCAGCCGAGGTGGACGTGTCGACGGCGCTGGACGGCATCGCGGACCAGTTGTCGGAATACGGGTTCGACCACAACCACCACGCGGAGACCCGGCGCTTCGATATCGCATGCAACTGGAAGCTCGCCGTCGACGTGAACTTCGAGGGCTACCACTTTCCCTACGTGCATGCCGACACCCTGGATCCGCTGGCTTCGAACAACTCCGTCTACGACATCTACGGCCGAAACATCAGGTGGGCCTTCCCGTTCCGCGACATCGTGCAATACCGGGACGTTCCGGAAGTCGACTGGCCGAACCAGTTCTTCGGCACGGTGGTGTACGGATTGTTCCCGAGCTGTGTGCTGATCGAGGCGCCTGGGACGTCGCAGATGCTACGGGCATACCCGGGGAAGAGTCCCGGCGAGACGGTGATCCACCTCTCCATCGCAGCGCCCAAAGAGATCACCACCGATGAGGAACGGGCCTGGTACAAGATGGGAATCGACGGCGCCGCCCAGGTGCTCGACGGCCAGGACTTTCCGATGGCGGCGGCATGTCAGCGCGGTCTCGAAGCCGGCGTCGACCATGTCGTGTTCGGCCGCAACGAGGCTCTGCTGCATCACCTGGCATCGGTCCGGAACCAGGCGCTCGCCGCCGGGTATGGGGCAAAATGACCACGGCACAGTCGCTGACGCCGTTCCCGATCACCGTCGCCGAGGCCGACCTCGACGACCTGCGCCGCCGCCTTGACTCAGCACGCTTCCCAGCTGAATTGCCGGACAGCGGGTGGGACTACGGCACGGAACAGCGGTTCCTCCGATCCATCGTTGATCGGTGGCGCGACGGATACGAGTGGCGCGCAACCGAAGCCGAGCTCAACGGGTGGGGGTCGTTCGTGACAACGGCCGCCGGCCAGCGGGTGCACCTGCTGCATGTGCGATCGGACGACCCGAACGCGATACCCCTGGTGCTTGTGCACGGGTGGCCGGGGTCAATCATCGAGTTCTTGGACGCACTTCCGATGCTGCGCGAGCGATTCCACGTCGTCGTGTTTTCTATGCCCGGCTACGGATTCTCCGGTCCAACTACGGAGCGAGGCATCGACGTAGCGAAGGTCGCCGCCGCCGTCGCCGACGTGATGGCTCAACTCGGCTACGACCGCTACCTCGCACAGGGCGGGGACTGGGGCGCGCTCGTTGTCCGTCACCTCGGCGAACACCATGCGCCGCAGGTCGCCGCCATCCATACCAACATGTTGTTCGCCCCGTTCGACGGGGATCCCGCCGATGCGATGACGGGGGTGTCGGAAAGCGAACTGGCCGCGATCGTCTCGTCGGCCCAACGCATCACCGACGGCACGGCCTATATGGAGATCCAATCGACACGGCCGCACTCCTTGGGTTTCGGACTCGACGATTCGCCGCTCGGCCTGGCGGGCTGGATTCTGGAGAAGTTCCACGCGTGGTGCGACATTCGCGAGGGCATGCCGATCCGCGTCGACCGCCTCATCGACAACCTGATGATGTACTGGCTCACCGGCACCGCGACATCGGCGGCGCGGCTGTACTGCGAGGCCAAGCGGGCCGGAAACTCGCCGCTGAGTGAGTGGACGGGACGCGTGGACGTCCCGACGGGTTACGCGGTCTATCCGTATGAACTCCTGCAGACGCCGCGGGTCTGGGCCGAAAAGCGTTACAACCTGGTGCATTACAGCGTGCAGGATCGCGGCGGGCACTTCGCCGCGTTCGAGCAGCCGCAACTCTTCGCCGCCGATGTCAACACCTACGGCGACACCCTTCGGGAACTCGGGGTGTTCTGAGCGCGATGGGATTCTTCAAAGCGGATTCACCGTCGATCGAGTACGAGTCGTGGCGGCTGGGTAGCCGATCCGAGCGGCTCAGGCCACTCGTCCGGCACATCGCCGAGCGGGGCATGGGCAACCCGGACGTCCTGTACGTGGTCTATGCGGTGAAGATCGGGCTGTTCGTCCTCGGGGCGGCCTGTTTTGCGCTGGCCACCAAGGGGATCGACGGTTGGAGCAACATCGGATGGTGGTGGAGCGAGCCGATCGTCTTCCAGAAGGTCGTGCTGTGGTCGTTGCTGTTCGAGGTACTGGGCCTGGGCTGCGGATTCGGCCCGCTGACGGGAAAGATCAAGCCACCGATGGGGTCGGTGCTGTATTGGCTCCGCGCCGGCACCCTGCGGTTGCCGCCATGGTCCCGTTGGATTCCGTTCACGGGCGGTGACCGCCGCACGTTGTTCGAAGTACTGCTGTACGCGGGCCTGCTGGTGGCGACAGTCTACGCGCTGTGTTCCGATGGGACCGGGCCGGTTCCGGCGCTGAACACGACGGTCGGTCTGCTGCCGATCTGGAACATCGTGCTCATCCTGACGCTGCTCGCGGTTGTGAGCCTGCGCGACAAGCTCATCTTCCTGGCCTGCCGCGGTGAGGTTTACGGCGCGCTGACGGTGACGTTCCTCCTCCCCGGCGTGGACATGATCGTCGCGGCGAAGCTGGTCATGGTTGCCATCTGGATCGGCGCCGCGACGTCGAAGCTGAACAAACACTTTCCCTACGTCGTGGCGACCATGATGGGTAACAGCCCATTGATTCGCTCGCGGTGGTTGCGTAAGTCGCTCTATCGCCACTATCCGGATGACGTGCGGCCGAGCATCATTCCGCGACTGCTCGCCCACGGCGGCACCGCCATCGAGATGGGTGTCCCGCTGGCGCTGTTCTTCTCCCAGGGCGGCACTGTGACCGTGGTCGCCGCGATCGTGATGGTGATCTTCCACTTGGTGATCCTGACGGCGATCCCGCTCGGAGTGCCGCTGGAATGGAACGTCTTCATGATCTTTGGCATCGGATCGCTGTTCGTCGCCCACGCCGGCCTCGGGCTTGGGGACCTGGAGCATCCGTGGATCGTCGCGGCACTGATGGCCGTGATCGTGGCCGCAATCGTGGTCGGTAACCTGCATCCCCCCGCGGTGTCATTCCTCCCGGGCATGCGGTATTACGCGGGCAACTGGGACATCTCGACGTGGTGCCTGACCGAATCGGCGACGAACAAGATCCATGCCCAACGGATCGGTCTGGGAATGCTGCAGCACAAACAGCTCGAACGACTTGTCGGCCCGGAGAACGCCGAGACCAGCATGCACCGCGGCCTCGCCTTCCGGGCGATGTACGCCCATGGTCGCGCGGTGGTGACGTTGTTGAATCGCGTCATGCCGCCGGGGCGTGAGGATGATTACGCCGTGGTGGAGGGTGAGATGGTGGCCGCCTACGCCCTCGGCTGGAGCTTCGGCGACGGGCATCTGCACAACGAGAACCTGGTGCGGGCTTTGCAGAAGCGCTGCCAGTTCGAGCCAGGCGAGGTCCGGATCATCATCATCGACGGCCAACCCATCCACCGGCAACGCCAGCAGTACCGCCTCGTCGACGCCGCAACCGGCGAGTTCGAACGGGGTACCTTCGACGTCGCCGATCTCGTGGTACGTCAGCCCTGGGAGGACGACGTCCCGGTCACCGTGATGTCGCCGACCGGGGGGCGCGCGCAGGCCCAGGGGTGACGCCGGCGAAGCGAGCACTGCCGTTACGCTTCCGGTCGACGCTGGCACGCGCGCAGCGGGCCAAACGGCGACGCTAGGGGACAAGTGGAATGGGCGTGTACGCGGTCACCGGATCGGCGTCGGGGATGGGACGTCAGGCGGCCGAGAAGCTCAGGGCTGCCGGTCACACGGTGATCCGTGTCGATGTCAAGGAAGCCGACGTCGTGGCCGACCTGTCGACAGCTGACGGTCGGCAGGCGGCGGCCGACGCCGTATTGTCGGCGGCGGACCACCGACTCGACGGGGCCGTCCTGGCGGCGGGTATCGGGCCCACGTCCGGACCGGACAGTCCGCGGCGCATCTTTGCGGTCAACTACTTCGGCGCGGTGACGTTGTTGGAGGCATGGCGCCCGGCCCTGGCCGCCACCGGACGCGCCAAGGTGGTCGTGATCGGGAGCAATTCGACGACGACGAGCCCGTTGGTGCCGCGGCGTACGATACGCGCGCTGCTGGCCGACGATGCCGATAAGGCCTTGCGTTCATTACGGTTTCGCGGCCCCTTGGCGCCGACGCTTGCCTACGCCGCATCCAAGATCGCGGTATCGCACTGGGTGCGTAGCACCGCCGTCACCCGTCCCTGGGCGGGCGAAGGTATCCGCCTCAACGCGCTCGCACCGGGCGCCATCATGACGCCCCTGCTGGAGAAGCAGCTCGCGACACCAAGTCAAGCCAGGGCCGTCAACGCCTTCCCCGTGCCCGTCGGCGGGTTCGGTGACCCCGCCCATCTCGCCGACTGGATGCTCTTCATGCTCTCGGACTCTGCCGATTTTCTCTGCGGCAGTGTGATATTCGTCGACGGCGGATCCGACGCCTACTTCCGCGCGAAGGACTGGCCGCGAAGCGTTCCCGTGCGGCGCCTGCCCACCTATCTGTGGCGATTCATCAGGTTCGGCCGCTCGAAATGAATCGCTGCTCCTGACGGGGCCGCGGGACCTCGTCGCGCCATTCTTCATAACTTCTAGACAGCTTATTCACAGCTTCGGGCCCCTAAGCTCGAGTCTGGACGCGAACCGCCACAGCCGCTGTCGTTGTCCTGCAATGACTTTGGATCCTGTCGACACAGGGCCAGAGTCAACCTGTTCAGTTGCCTCCAGGCAGGAGTATGGCATGAAGAACATGAAGAGAGTCGCGGTGACATCGGTCGCCGTCGCCGCATTGGGTCTCGCCGCGTTCGGGGGTGCGGTGGCCGATGCCGCCCCGCCGGTGCCCGGTACCGAATGGGCACAACAGCCCTGGATCGGTCCCGTCGGTCCGGGTGGGCCAGGCGGGCCGGGCGGACCTCCACCGCCAGTGGGTCCCGGCGGGCCGGGTGGACCGTGGGGCGGTATTGGCTTCGCTGGTCCGCCTCCACCTCCGCCGCCACCACCCGTGCCGTTCGCGGGTTGGGGCGGCTACAACGAGCCGTGTCTCACCGGACCGCTGGGCTTTCTGCGTCTCTATGTCTGACCGACGCCTCGCAGCCACCGGTAGATGAAAGCTGAAAGTGGTTCTGCGAGAATCGGATTGGGTCTGCACGGTTCCGCCGTGTGTCTCGGCGATCGACGCGGCGATCGAGAGGTCCAATCCGAAACTGCCCGCGTCACGCGATCGCGACTTGTCGGCACGCACGAACCGTTCGAACAAGTGCGGCAGCAGCGCAGCGTCGATACCCGGACCGTCGTCGGACACCGACACCTCGACGTAGGCCGCGACGTCGCCGATGACGTTGACACCGAGGTCGTCACCGTCGCGCCCTCCGGGGTAAGCACCCGCGCATTGGACAGGAACACCGCCAGCATCTGATGCAGCCGCGCTTGGTCGCCGCTGACCCACACCGCGCGGTCGGGCGCTTCGGTCAGCCAGCGATGCGTCGGTGCGGCCGCCCTCGCGTCGTTGACGGCGTCGGTCACCACGTCGGTGAGGTCGACGCGGGTCTTCTCGGGCCGCCACCTCGGCTGCCGTCGCGGACGCCCGGCGCAGCGGACGCAGGGCGAACCGCACGATGGCCACGGTGCTGAGCGCGGTGATCGGCAGCATGGGCGACCTCGATCTCCCACCCTTCGTACTGCAGGGCCATCCGCACCAGGTTCGTCAGTGCGCGTTCATCGTCGACGAGCAGCACACGAATCGCGGACCCGTCGGCGCGGTACATCCGCGGCAGTTGACCTAGGACGGCGCGACGGGGCCCGCGGTTTCCGACAGGCGCAGACGTCACGTGACCATTCTGTCCGCCTCACAGCGGGCCGGCGGGAGCTCGTAGGAATCTCATATGTGAACGACTGACCGAGTCGCGCTGGTAATGGGGTTGACATGAGTTGAACCGATTTAGGGTGGTGCGATGACCCGCAGTGCCGCTCGCCCTGCCGAGTCCTCGCGGTGGTCCCCGCGCGAGGCCGAGCTCCTTGCGGTGACCTTGCGGTTGCTGCAGGAGTCGGGTTACGACGGGTTGACGGTGGACGCCGTCGCCGCGGCCGCGCGAGCCAGCAAAGCGACGGTGTATCGACGCTGGCCGACGAAGGCCGAACTGGTGTTGGCGGCATTCATCGAAGGCGTGCGCCAGGTCGCGGTAGCCCCAGAAACCGGCTGCCTGCGCGGCGACCTCCTGCAATTGGGGGAGGTGATCTGCGAGCAGGCCCGCACTCACGCCAGCAGCATGCGGGTGGTCATGGTCGAAGTGACACGCAATCCCGCGCTCAACGACGTTATGCAGCACGAATTCCTGCATCAACGCAAAGCCTTGTTCAAACAGATCCTCGCGCAAGCCGTCGAACGGGGCGAGATCAACGGAGCGGCGGTCAGCGAGGAACTCTGGGATGTGATGCCGGGCTATCTCATCTTCCGGTCCATCTGGTCGGGGCGACCGCCCACTCGCCGCACGGTCCAATCGCTTGTCGACGACGTGATCATTCCGAGCCTCACCCGCCTGAACAGCTAGTTGTGTTGCGGCTCAGATCCGCGGGCAGACTCCCTTGTGCTGTCCGGTACCGTACCGTACTCTCAACTAAGTTGACATACCGCCTGACTGAAATAGGGTTGTTCACGATCTGACCCTGGTTTGCGGGTATCGAAAGGCTGACGGGTGCAGCGGTTTTCAGTGGGTCGCCTTCTTGGTCGAAACTGGATGCTGATCGTCGCCGTCGTCGTGGTAGCCGTGGCGGGTTTCGCGGTGTACCGCCTGCACGGAATCTTCGGCTCGAACCACGACACGTCGACCGGGGCTGGGCTTGCCGATGAGATCGTGCCGTTCAATCCCAAGCACGTGGTTCTCGAGGTGTTCGGCCCGCCGGGCACCGTGGCGACGGTCAACTATCTCGATGTCAATGCCCAACCTCAGCGCGCCGAAAACGTCGTTCTGCCGTGGCGGTACGACATCACGACGACCCAGCCGGCGGTGCTGGTCAACGTGATGGCGCAGGGCAACAGCGATTCCCTCGGTTGCCGGATCACCATCGACGACGTGGTCAAGGACGAGAGAACGGTCGACACCATGAACGCCTACACCTTCTGTCTGGACAAGTCGGGATGACAAACCACCTGGAAACGCGCACGACTTTCACCCACCGCGTCGCGAAGTGGATTCGGTGGCTCGTGGTGCCGATCGTCTTGTTCTGGCTGGTGGTCGCGGGACTCACCAACTCCTTGGTCCCGCAATTGGAAGTTGTCGGCGAAGCCCAGAACGTGGCGCTGAGCTCACCTGACTCGCCGTCGCTGAAGGCGTTCAAGAGGATTGGCGCGGATTTTCAGGAGTTCGACTCCGACAGCGCGGCGATGATCGTGCTGGAAGGCGACGAACCTCTCGGGGCGGACGCCCACCAGTTTTACGACACGCTGGTTCAGCGCATCGAACAGGACCAGAAGCACGTTCAGCATGTCCAGGACTTCTGGGGTGATCCGCTGACGGCGGCCGGCTCGCAGAGCGCCGACGGCAAGGCGGCCTACGTTCAGGTCTTCCTCATGGGGGATCAGGGCTCAGCGCAGTCGATCGAATCCGTTGACGCGCTGCGCGACATCGTGAAGAACACGCCGCCACCGCCCGGCGTCAAAGCCTATGTCGCAGGCCCGGCGCCGCAAATTGCCGACCAATTCGAGGTCGGCAACGAAGGCACCACGAAAGTCACCGTGTTGACGATTGGCGTGATCGCGGTGATGTTATTGTTCGTCTACCGCTCTGTGGTGACGATGATCCTGGTGCTCATCACCGTCCTCATCGAAATGTCCTCCGCCCGTGGCATTGTCGCTTTCCTGGGCCATTCCGGAGTCATCGGTCTGTCGACTTATTCTACGAACATCCTCACCCTGCTGGTCATCGCGGCAGGCACCGACTACGCAATCTTCCTGCTGGGTCGCTACCACGAGGACCGCAACAACGGGCTCGACCGTGAGACCTCGTACTACAACATGTACAGCGGAACCTCACACGTCATCCTGGGGTCGGGTCTGACCGTCGCGGGCGCGGTGTTCTGCCTGAGTTTCACCCGGTTGCCCTATTTTCAGAGCCTGGGGATTCCCGCCGCGATCGGTGTCCTGGTGGCACTGCTGGCAGCCCTCACGCTGGCGCCGGCCGTGATCATCATCGGTGGCCGTTTCGGCCTGCTGGATCCGAGGCGCAAAACACGCACCAGGGGATGGCGCCGGATCGGCACCGCGATCGTTCGGTGGCCAGGGCCGATTCTGGTGGCGACGCTGGCGGTCGCCGCGGTGGGCCTTTTGGCGTTGCCCGGCTACAAGACCAGTTTCGACGTCGGCGACTATCTGCCCGACCGTGCCTCGTCCAGTGTCGGCTACGCCGCCGCTGAGCGGCACTTCTCCAAGGCCCGGCTCAACCCCGAACTGCTGATGATTGAGGCCGATCATGATCTGCGCAATCCGACCGACATGATCCTGTTGGAGCGCGTGGCAAAGGCCGTCTTCCACACGTCCGGCATCGCCCAGGTGCAATCGATCACCCGCCCCTTGGGCACACCGCTGGATCACACGTCGATTCCGTTCCAGATCAGCGCCCAAAGTGCCGGGCAGATCCAGAATCTCGGTTATCAGCAGGACCGGGCCAACGATCTGCTCAAGCAGGTCAACGAGATCGACAAGACGATCGGCATTCTGCGGCAGCAGGCCACCCTCCAGTCGCAGGCGAACGCCGCCACGCACGAACAGGTCGAGGCCTTTCACCAAACCGTTGCCGTGGCCCAAGACCTGCGGGACAAGATCGCCAACTTCGACGACATGTTTCGGCCCGTGCGCAACTATTTCTATTGGGAGCCACACTGTTTCGACATCCCGATCTGCTGGGCGTTCCGATCGCTGTTCGACGCGCTGGACGGGATCAACGCGTTGACCGACCAGCTGGCCAACGTCACCACGAGCCTGGACAAGCTGGATGCGATTCAGCCGCGACTGCTGGAACTGATCCCACCCCAGATCGCCAGTCAGATGACGAATCGCGATCTGGTCATGACGAACTACGCGACCCTGTCGGGAATCTACAGTCAGAACGCGGCGGCATTGCAGAACTCGACCGCGCTGGGAGCGGCGTTCGACGCGTCGAAGACCGACGACTCGTTCTATGTCCCGCCGGAGGTGTTCGACAACGCCGAGTTCCAACGCGGGTTGAAGCTGTTTCTGTCGCCCGACGGCAAAGCCGCCCGGATGATCATCACTCACGACGTCGATCCCGCTACCCCGCAGGGCATCTCGCATATCGACGCGATTCGCCACTCGGCTGAGGAAGCCGTCAAGGGGACGCCGTTGGCGGGATCCCACATCTACATCGGCGGCACGGCGGCGACGTTCAAGGACATCCAGGAGGGCGCGAAGTACGACTTGATCATCGTCGTCATCGCGGCGCTGAGCCTCATCCTGCTCATCATGATGTTCATCACCCGCAGCCTGGTGGCCGCGGTCGTCATCGTCGGCACGGTGGTGCTGTCGCTCGGCGCCTCGCTTGGTCTGTCGATCTTGGTGTGGCAGCACATCCTTGGCATCCAGTTGTATTGGGTGATCATCCCGCTTGCCATCATCCTGCTGCTCGCAGTGGGTTCGGACTACAACCTGCTGTTGATATCCCGCTTCAAAGAGGAGATCGGCGCCGGCCTGAACACCGGCATCATCCGGGCGATGGCGGGTACTGGCGGAGTCGTCACCGCGGCGGGATTGGTGTTCGCCGTCACCATGGCGTCGTTCGTCTACAGCGACCTGACCGTGCTCGGCCAGATCGGCACGACCATCGCGCTAGGTCTGATCTTCGACACGCTGGTGGTGCGCGCATTCATGACGCCGTCGATCGCCGTGCTGCTCGGACGCTGGTTCTGGTGGCCGCTGCGCGTGCGGCCCCGTCCGTCGAGCACGATGCTGCGTCCCTACGGACCCCGTCCGGCAGTGCGGCAGCTACTCCTATGGGAGGACGACGAACTCGGGCGCGTCTAGATGCGTCAGCTCTTCTGAGTCCAGTAGTTCTTATGTGGCTCCAGCACGGCGTCCGCGACCTCCGGGATCGGCCCAATCACCTCGATCTGCTTTTGCCCGGCGCCGAAAACCTGTCGGCAGTCAAGGCTCAGTGTGGGATTCCTGGGATCGTCGCCGGTTTCGGCGAGCAGTTGCTTTTCCGTGATGCCGTAGACAAGACGTCTGACATTGGCCCAGTACATCGCCCCCGCGCACATCGAGCAGGGCTCCGCCGTGGTGTAGAGCGTGCATGTGGCAAGAAATTCCTTGTCGAATTTCTTTGACGCCTGCCGCATCAACGCGGTTTCCGCGTGACCGGTGCAGTCGGATTCGGTCACTTCGATGTTGGTCTGCTCCAGTAAAACGTTGTCCTCGCTGTCGACGAGGACGGACCCGAATGGATGATTACCCTCGCGGACAGATCGTTTCGAGACATCAACGGCATGCAGGAGATGCTTCAGGTCGTCCATCGATGGACTCCTTTACTTTGCGGTGGGGATTGGCAGCGGATCCACGGTCGTGGACGACGGTGGTTGCGCTCGATCCTTGAGTGCAACCGAGCACAGTGCACCGACGGACAGCACGACGAGCAACGGAATCAACGCTCCGCGGTAGTGGCTGATCGCGATGTCCGTACCGACTGGTGGAGCCTCACCCACGAGGACGCCGATCACATAGTCCAGTCCGGCGCCGGTGAGGAAGCCGACGCTCGTCATCAACCCGAACGCGGTGGCCTGAGCGTTGTCGGGGATGTGCTGCCCGATCTGCGCGAAACCAAGGATGTTGCTACCCAGCAGGAAACCGAAGACGAACAGGAGAACGAACACGCCGGCGGTCGGGAGGCGCGGAAGGAACAACACCAGGGCCATCGTGAAAGTCAGTAGCCAAATGGTGATCTGCGTGACACGCGACCGCTTCCCGAGCCGATCCGAGATCCAACCCAGCAGCAGGCCGCCGACACCGGCGGCTATGGCGCCGGTCGATGTCAACGCCGTAGCCATCTCCAGGGTGCGTCCATACGCCCGCTGGTTCATGATGCCCCACAGGTCGTTCCAGGCAATGAGGACACCGAATACACTCGCGAAAAATGCTGTACCCAACCAGAATTGCGGTACTCGCACCACCTCGCGTAACTGTCTGAGAATGCCAGTGTCACCTGGCGCAGCGGTGGCAGCTGCTGTGGCTGGTCTGGACACCAACAAGAGGATCGCAATCCCGAGAACCACGTAGCCGACGGCCATGCCAACCATCGCGGCGTGCAGTGGCGGGATGGTCTCGGTGACAGAAAGGCCAATGAGCATGAGGGCCAATATCACGTTGGTCGCCAGCTGAGAAACGGAGGACATCACCGCGAATCGTTGCGGAGGGAACCAGATTCGTGCGAGGTAAATCGCACCGAGGAAGCTGGTCGAGAGCCCGATTCCGAGTATGACCCTGCCTGCGACGGTGACGCCGATGCTCGTTGCGTTGGCAAGAATTACACATCCGACTGCAGCGATCAGCGAGGAGATTCCGAGAATCAGGCGCGGGCTGAGGCGGTCGAGCATGATGCCGCCGATGAATTGTGCAATCGAGTATGCGACGTAGAAGACGGCGCTGAGCATGCCGATCGCGTGTTCGGACACCTCGAGGCGGTCTCGAACCTGCTCAGCCACAATGCCGATCATCACAGCGGTGAGCAGGCCCAAGCCCAGGAAAAGTGTGCCGAGGCCCCAGACGACTATCGCCTGGGCCCGAGTCGGAGGCCGCTCAGAGCCAGCCATCGCGCATCGCACTCACACTCCTGTGTGCGTAGCCCTGGTCTGGACTTCGCGGATAAACCGGAGCGTAATCGCTCTTTGCGTCACTGTGTCGACTTTGCCGATGTTGATCTTAGATGGTGCTTATCCCGGTGAGGGGTCGGCCAGCAGTGAGAAGAACTCAAACGACGGATCGGTCTCGTCCATGGCGCCTTTGAGAGCGTCCTTGGTAATCGGGTGGCTCACATCCATCGACGAGGGGTCTTCCAACCGGGCCCAGTCGGTGACGATGGCCCGTTCGATCAATTTCCACGCGCCATCACGCTTCTCGTACTTGTCGAGGTAACGCCCACCGATGATGAGGTCGACGTCTCGCTCCTTGCCGGCGAGCGTGTGGACTGCGATGTTGTAGATCTCGCCTTCCGCCCTGTTTCCTTCGATCGCGAAGTTCGCCGTCGTGATGTTGTGCGCCATCATCCGGATGAAGGGCCTTGAGGCGACAAGCTGTTCGAAGAATCTGTCAACAGCGCCCGTCGAGAATGCGCCATGGGCATCGACGGCGTCACGGTGATAGAGCTCCCGCAGCGTTGCGATATCTCCACGGTCCACGGCGCGGCAGTAGGTGTGGACCAGCTTTCGTAGCGCAAACTCGTCGAGCATCTCCTGCAGCGCGGCGTCAGTCGTTGCCATCGTCGCCTCCGAGCTCGCGTCACCCATCACTTAGCCGTGCCAACAGTGCACTCAGCCCGTACTCGAACACCGCGTCGTAGTCGGTAGGGGATTGCAGCGCGTCGACCAGCGCACGGTCGGGCCAGGCATCCGCCCACAGCGACGGGTCCTCTTCATCGTGCTTGGCCCCGCGGACCGCCGAGAACTGCATGACCGCAGAGGAAATGACGTGAACCTGGATCGCCCGCAGCACCAGGGCAGCCTCGCTGCCGGTGACCCCCAACTCGGAAAGCTCCGCCGCCAACCGCTGCTGGATCGGCAGGAACAACTGGGGCGTCCTGTCACGTTCATGTGCGATCGCCAGGAGATGCTGCTTGTCGATGAGCATCCGACGTTGCGACCGCGCGAGCGAGGCGATGTGCTCGACGGGGCTTTCGCCGTCGCTCGGCAGGTGGGCCATCTGTCGCAGCAGTTGTTCGACCAAGCTGTCGAAGAGTTTGTCTCTGCCGCCGACGTGCCAGTAGATGGAGGTGACGGCGACGCCCAACTGCTCGGCGAGTCGGCGCATGGTGAACGCATCCACCCCGTCGACATCGATCATCCGGGCCGCGGTGTCCAGAATCTGGTCGGCCGTGACGGGGTCGCCGGTTCGGCTACGTGGCTGCGCCAAGCGGCTCACCTCCGGTGATTCGTTCCGACTCGGGCAGGTCCAGATAGCGTTCCAGATTACGGTGCATGTTGATCACGCGGCGCTCCTCGTTGGACAGCACGACGTGGGTGAAGCCGGGCTGGTGAAGGCCGCGCTGTAGACCCGCCAACACCGTGATGTCCTGCGTCAGAACCAGACCGGGGTGCGCATCTGCCGCGGTCATCCGCACATCGGTCGGCTTGACACGGGGTGCCTCCGGCGGCACCCGCATCCAGACGATCATCACCAGCTCACCATGATCGGGATCTGGGCCGGGACGGGCGGTGAGTACCGTCAAGTGGTCGGCGTTGGTCAACAGCGACATGTTCGGGAACACGTTGTACTGGTGTAGGCGCATCACCTGGTCGGTGCTCGCCCAGCTCAGGTCGACACCACGCTCACCGGCGAACTCCTTTGTCCGCGCGGCGATCACGTCGGCCGCCGACCGCCCGTCCTGATCAGCGGGGAACGGCGTGTCCTCCGCGACCCCCATCAGCGCACCCTGCGTCGCGACGTAGGCGTCCCACACCTCGCTGTCGGTCAGCCCCTCCTTGATGCTCGGACTCGGCACCCCGTAGTACTGCTCCGACTTTCCGGTGTGACCCCAGATGATTTGCGGGGCATAGACGTCGTCCATACATCTGTGAAGCTCGGGATGCAGCGTCTGGATGTGGTAGGTCTCGCTGAACCCGTCGGCGATCGTCTTCCAGTTCGCCTCGACCTCGATGGTCATCGTGGCGTAGCAGCGGAAGTCGCCGAGCCGGTTCCAGGCGATGTCGTCGGGCATCGCCTCCAGGTACTCCCGCAACGGGACCGCGTCGGCGTCGAGATTGACGAACACCAGACGTTCCCAGGTTTCGACGCGCACCGGCAGCAGGGGATAGTCGGTCAGCCGGAGCGCGCCGAAGCCTTTCCTGTGCGGCACGCGCCGCAGCGCGCCGGCCAGATCCCAGGTCCAGCCGTGATAGCCGCACCGCAGTTCGCGCAAGCCCTCGCCCGACCCGGCGCACAGCGAATTGCCGCGATGGCGGCACACGTTCTGGAAGGCGCGCAATTCGCCGTCGTCGCCGCGCACCACCAGCACGGAGTGGACGCCGCACCGGTACTCGAAGTAGTCGCCGGGTTCGGCCACGTGGTCGACCGTGCAGGCGAACTGCCACACCCTGGGCCACATGCGTTCGGCCTCGAGCCGGGCGAACTCCGGCGAGTAATAACGCTGCGCCGGTACCAGCGTGGGCCGTTGCGGTGGCGCGCCGATCGCGTCTTCGCGCCGGGGGTGGTCCGGGTCGCCGACGTTCTCGCTGACCGGTGCCGTTCGCGTCACGATTCGCCTCCGAAATCCGGCTGCCGCCGCCTGTAACGGTGTTACATTCGACACCATAACGGCTGCCCGGGCGTCGAGGGAGAAAATTGTGTTCGACCTGAAAATCACTGGCGGAACCGTGGTGGACGGCACCGGCGCGGACCGGTTCCAGGCTGATGTCGCCGTCAAGGACGGGCGGATCGTCGAGATCCGTCGACGCGGGTCCGGTGATGCGCCGCTGGAAGGTGACGCGGCGGAAACGATCGACGCGACGGGCAAGATCGTCGCACCCGGATTCGTCGACATCCACACCCACTACGACGGCCAGGTGAGCTGGGACAGCTCGCTGGAGCCGTCGAGCGCGCACGGTGTGACGACCGTCGTCATGGGCAACTGCGGTGTCGGGTTCGCGCCCGTGCGGCCGGGCCGGGAAGACTGGCTGATCGGGTTGATGGAGGGCGTCGAGGACATCCCGGGCACCGCGCTCACCGAGGGCATCTCGTGGGGCTGGGAGACGTATCCCGAATATCTCGACGTGATCGAAAAGCATGAGTTCGCCGTCGATGTGGGCAGCCAGATCGCCCATGGTTCGGTGCGCGCCTACGCGATGGGGGAGCGGGGAGCCCGCAACGACCCCGCCACGCCGGATGACATCGTCGCGATGGCACGCATCGTGCAGGAGGGCATCGAGGCAGGGGCGCTTGGGTTCTCGACATCGCGCACCCTGGGGCACCGCGCGATCGACGGCGAGCCCGTGCCCGGAACCTATGCCGCAGAGGACGAGTTGTTCGGGCTCGGGCGGGCCATGGCGGCCGGTGGGCGCGCGGTCTTCGAGTTGGCCCCGCAGGGTGTCGCCGGCGAGGACATCATCGCGCCCAAGAAGGAACTGGAGTGGATGCAGCGCCTGGGCGCCGAGATCGACCGGCCCATCTCGTTCGGCATGATCCAGGTCGACGCGGCGCCAGACCTCTGGCGCGAACAACTCGACATCTCGGCGGCCGCGC
The DNA here is from genome assembly GCF_010726085.1 of Mycolicibacterium moriokaense. Lineage (NCBI taxonomy): Bacteria > Bacillati > Actinomycetota > Actinomycetes > Mycobacteriales > Mycobacteriaceae > Mycobacterium > Mycolicibacterium moriokaense. The sequence goes on along the minus strand of NZ_AP022560.1, from coordinate 4,804,619 downwards.
ACGAGGCAGGCAGTGAGCTCTACCCGCAGATCGCCGCGCGGCCGTTCGGCATGCTCTTCGGCTTCCCCGGCCACCACGCGTTCACCCATCGGCCAACCTTCCGCCGACTCAAGACCGAGTGTGACCGCCAGGAGTTGGCGACGCGGCTCGCCGACCCCGCGGTCAAGGCCGCGATCCTGTCGGAAGAGGACCTGCCGCCGGACCCAACGAAGCTGTTCGACAACATGTTTGCGCTCGTTCAGTACTCACTCGGTCGCATCTATGCCCTTGGTGATCCGCCGGATTACGAACCGACCGTCGAGCGCACCGTCGAGAAGATCGCCAGCGAGCGCGGCGACGATCCGCTGTCCACGCTGTACGACCTGATGCTCGAAGACGATGCGACGGCCATGTTGATGCTGCCGTTCTACAACTACTTCTACGGCAACCACGACGCCATCCGCGAGATGCTGTTGCATCCGGCGGGCGTCGTCGGACTGTCCGACGGTGGTGCGCACTGCGGCATGATCTGCGACGCTTCGTATCCGACGTTCCTGTTGACGCACTGGGCGCGCGACCGTCACCGCGGCGAGAAGCTGCCGCTGGAGTATCTGGTGCGCAAGCAATCTCACGACACCGCGCAGCTGTTCGGCCTCAGCGATCGTGGTGTTATCCAAATCGGTAAGAAGGCCGACATCAACGTCATCGATATGGACGCGTTGACGCTGCACCCGGCCAAGATGGCTTACGACCTGCCGGCCGGCGGTCAGCGCCTCGTGCAGGGCGCCAGCGGCTACAGCGCCACGATCGTCAGCGGTGTGGTCACCCGTCGCGACAGCGCGGACACCGGCGCACGCCCCGGCCGTCTGGTGCGCGGCGCGCGCTGAGCGTCAGAACTTCGCCGTCGCTCCCGCATCGATCGGGAGTGCCGCGCCGGTGATGTACTTGGCCTCATCCGATGCCAGGAACAGCACGGCGTTGCTGACCGCCCGCGCCTCGAAGTACGGCACCGGCAGCAGGTGGAAGTTCCCGATGATCTCGCCCGCGTCGGCCATGGTCGGCTCGGCGAGGTCCGGGCGCAGGGTGCGACGGAACCGGTCGTTGTCGATCATCGGCGTCAAAATGTTCCCCGGGTGGATCGAGTTCACCCGAATCCATTGCGGGGCAAGTTCATTGGCCAGCGAGTTCATCAGTCCGACGACGGCATGCTTGGCGGATGCGTAGTGGGCCATGTAGCCACCGCCGCGCAGTCCCAGCATCGAACTGACGAGAATGATCGATCCGCCCCGCCCGTCCGACATGTGGGGGACGGCCACTTTGACCGTGTGCCACACGCCGGTGATGTTGATGTCGAGCATCGTGCGCCACGCGGCTTCCTCGATCATCGCGGCGGGGGCGGGACTTCCGCTGATGCCCGCATTGGCGACGACGATGTCCGGTCGGCCCAGCTCGTCGATGCCCTGCTGCAGCGCCTTGCCGAGCTCCTCGACGTCCCTGACGTCCGCCTTCGCGGTGACGATCCGGCGGTCCAACTTCTCGACCAGCGCGGCGGTTTCGTCGAGGTCGGCCTCGGTCGCTCCCGGATAGGGGACGCTGTCGATCTCGCCGCACACGTCGACGGCGATGATGTCAGCGCCCTCCTCGGCGAGCCGGATGGCGTGCTCGCGGCCCTGACCGCGCGCCGCACCCGTGATGAACGCGACCTTGCCGGCTACCCGGCCAACTGTGTTCGGCATCATCACCCCTCGGTCACCTCTCGTTGCTTGGCCTCTACACATTCCGCTGTGACAGCAATGAAGTCAACGACGGGGGCGTCACGTCGAGCGAGTGATGGGCCGGACAAGGACTTCCTGGGCGGTGTTGGCGACGACGTGTCCCGCGGCGTCGCGAATGACTCCGTGAACCAGTGCCCGATGTCCGGCGATCGCAGCGATCTCCTGCGTGTAGAGATGCCATTCGTCGAAGCGGACGGGGCGGTACAACCAGATGGCGTGGTCGAGGCTGACCGCCGCCACCGAGGTGTAATCCGCGGGTTGCGGATGGCAACGAAGCGCCATGTCGAGCATGAGGTAGTCGCTCGCGTAAGCGAGGACCGCATTCTGTAGTGCGGGCCTGTCGCCGATGCTGCGTGGCAGGCGCATCCAATGTGAACGCGGGCCGGACGTCTGCTGACCGCCCAGGAACGTCGTAGGTTCGGCGATGCGCATTTCCACCGCGGGCGGGACGTCGATCCACGTCTGCGCGTTGCTGCGGAACTGCGGCGGCACCCGATACACCCAGTGTTGCAGCAGCGGCATCTCTTCCGGCCTGGGCACATGCGGCTGTTGGTGGGTCAATTCAGGTTCGGCCGGGTTGCTGTGGAATGACGCCAACGCGGTGAGCAGCGTCCGATCGCCTTGCGCCACGGTCACCTGCCGCGCTGCCATGGACCTCCCGTCGCGCACGGGATGCACGACGATCTCCACGGGTCGCCGTGAATCGCCCGTCTGAAGGAAGTAGGCGTGCAGCGAATGCGGCGGGTGCGCCTCGACGGTCGTCGCCGCCGCGTACAGCGCCTGCGCGAGCAGCTGCCCGCCGAAGATACGTCCGAACCGATCGGCTTCGTTGGTCGCTTGAAACCTGTTGTCGCCCAGGGGCTCCAACTGCAGCACCCGCTCGAGGGTGTCCAGCGCACCAAGGACCGACGCCTCGAGCGTGGTGCCCCGCAGTGGCCCCGTCAGATCGTCGGCCGAGGTGGACTCGTCACCGCCCACCTGCGTCCTCCTGCTCCATGGGGCGAATGGTTGCAGATCTTCCCTCTGAAACCCTAAAGTTCATTAGATTAGCTCACTACATCGAGGTAGGGGCGGCTTTATCGCTGATGTCGCCAACATCGCCGACTCGATCAGTCGGGCACCCGGTAGCCACCTCGGGTCATGATGCGCACCGGGTCACGGCCGTCCCAGTTGGCGCAGGTATCGGAGATGCCGCGCACTTGGTCGAGGAAGCTGGACGGGGCGTCGACGACCTCGGTATAGAAGCCGAATTCTGCCGCGGTATCGATGTAGGCCACCCGAAAGCCGCCGCCGAGACTCTCCGCGGCGATCGGAAAGCCGAGAGCCTTGAAGTGTGCGACCTTCCCGTCGTAATCGGCTGTCAGCGTGGCCATCTGGTGGAAGGCGGACGTACCGTTTCGGCTCCATTCACTGAAAATGCTTGGCGTGTTGCAGTGTTGCTGAATCAACTCGATCTGGACGGGCCCCGCCTGCGCGACAGCGACTTGGATCTGAACGGTGCGGACCTCGCCGCCATAGTCGGCGTGTTGCCCGACGACAGGAAGCACGTGGAACGGCCCGATGCCGAAGGTCCGTGCCCAGCGACCGGCGGCGGCAACGACATCGTCGACGACGTGTCCCAACTGGAAGAACCGGTACTCACTGGCCCAGGACTCCTCGAACAGCGGGTGTGCCGGTGGCGTCATGCGGACGATCATGGCATGAGGTCATCGCTCATCACGCACTCTCGGTTGAGACGGGAGGAGTGCGATCTGTGCGGCGGCGAGGGCGTTCACGCTCAGAGGGTGAACGAGAATCCCCCGTTCACCGGAATCGTCTGCCCGGTGATCCACGAGCCGTGGTCGCTGGCGAGCAGTACGGCGATGCCGGCGGCGTCGTCCGGGGTGCCGGGCCGGCGAATCGCGTAGTTCTGCAGAATCGCCTTGGCTTGCGGTGAGTCGGCGTGCTCGGCCCAGAACTGCTCGGTCATCGGTGTGCGCATGGTGCCGAGCGCGATGTTGTTGGCCGTCACCCCGTGGCGCCCGTTCTCGGCCGCGATCGAGCGTGTCAACCCGGCGGCACCCGCCTTCGATGCGGCGTAGGCGGCCCCGTTCGTGTCGCCCGTACGTCCGGCATCGGACACGATGGTGACGATGCGACCCCAGCGTCGACCCACCATCGCCGGGAGCACCGCGCGTGTGCAATACATCGCGCCGTACAGATTCACCCGCAGATACGGCTCCCAATCGGCGGGGTCGGATTCGGCGAACGGGCCGCGACCGCCGAATCCCTCGGCGCCCGCGTTGCCCGCGTTGTTGACCAGGACGTCGATATCGCCCGCCGCCGCAACGGCTTTCGTGACGGCGTCGAAGTCGGTGACGTCGAACACCGCCGGGCTCGCTTGAGCGTCGTTCGCGCGCAACTCGTCGACGACGCCGTCGGCGCGGCCGGCGTCGATATCGTTGACGAGCACTTCGGCGCCCGCGCTGGCGAAGGAATGCGCCAACCCGCGGCCTACTCCTTGCCCTGCGCCAGTGATCAATGCTCGACGGCCGGTGAGGTCAATGTGCAGCGTCACAGCTGCAGAGTCAATCACAGTGGTCGCGTCGGCTCGCCAGTGCGTGACGGAAAGCCGTGAGGCTGCGGTGATCTCACGTTGGACCTTGTCGTAAACGGGTGACGGCCCCCTCGTTACCGAGGGGGCCGTCTCTTCAACGCCTTAGTCGTCGCTGCCCGAGCCGGAACCGGAACTGCCGCCGGAACCGGAACTGCCGCCGGAGCCCGAACCGCTGGCGGAGCCGGAGACCGAACCGCTGCTGGTGCTGCCGCCGCTACTGGCGCCGGTGGTCGAGCTGGTGCTGCCGCCGCTGGTGGAGCCGGTGGTCG